>CAVOLR010000012.1:0-727386 GCA_963696845.1 uncultured Alphaproteobacteria bacterium | reverse complement strand
CCCGCGCCATCGAGTTGCGGACCGGCAAGACCTTGTGGGACCGGCCGCTCGGCGAAGCCCGCACCAACGGCCCGTTCAAGATTCCCTCGATGCTGCCGATTACTATCGGTACGCCCAACAACGGCGGATCCGTCGTCACCGCCGGTGGCCTGATCTTCGTCGGAGCCGCGACCGACAACCTGATACGTGCCATCGACATCGAAAGCGGCAAGACGGTCTGGCAGGCCAAGCTTCCCGCCGGTGGCCAGGCCACGCCGATGACCTACGAAGAGAACGGGCGCCAGCACCTCGTCATTATGGCGGGCGGTCACCATTTCATGGAGACGCCGGTCGGCGACGAGGTGGTTGCCTATGCACTGCCTAAGTAGCGCGATGCGGGTGACGAAGAAGGTCGCGAGTTTAAAACCATAAAGAAAGTGCAAGAGGAAGCCGCGCGGCTCGCTAGCAGACATGGTGCGCAACTCAACACTCAAACCGGCGGCAACGGCGATAGCCACGAGTTGGCGATCGAAGTACGCGACGCGAACGGCCCTGTGCTGCGGGCGCGGTTTGATTTCGAAGTTGAGAGGTGGCGCAGCGCGAACTAGTGGGGACATACATCTTGCAGGGACCTTCAGATCATTCGTAGGGCTTGGTTTGGCCGGGGCCATGGACCCGGCATTACTCATTGCCGCCATTGCATTCCGCTGCAAGCAGTATAGATGCCTCTTTGTACAAGAGGACCGGTTATGACCAGACATGCGCAGCCGAGTTGCAACAATGCGCCAACCGTCCCCCCTGAGGAGAAGACCCTCCGGCAAAAGCAGTTTGAATGGGATACAGTGTCGGAAGCCTCGTGGGAATCGTTCCCAGCAAGCGACCTGCCCTCCTGGATTGCACGTGGTCCGGCGGAGGTCCCGTCCCACCGGAGGCGCAAATGATAGCCGAAGATCGCCTCGCGCAGGTTCAAATCGCCGGTGACGATATTCTGATCGATGCTGCGTTGCTGGGCGATCTCCTGGACGTCATCCCTGCTGATGTCCCGAGCCTCATGCGGGCGCATGCCATCACTAGCCTTTGCGAGCGGGGTATTGATGCCCATCAAGGGGAATTTCGGCTGAGCTTCTTCTACCGCAGCCGCCGGGCTCGACTGAGCGTCGACAGGTCTGGCCGTGTCCTACGGCGCTCTGTTATCGATTTCGGTCAGCGGAGACTGCCGCAAGCGCTGCATAGGCCTGGAGATTAGCAGCAGGTTCCTCCCCGGAGTGACCTACATTTCTCCAAGATGCGCCGATCACTGGTTCCTCGCTCGGCTTAGAAAGCCGTGCTTCGCCTTGGTAGGTTGGGCAAAAGCAGGGAGCTGATATAAGCTGTCAGCGTCTTTCCTCCCCGTCGAGCAAGAAGTATCCGTACAAGCCCACGCACCTCGACCGCTACAACGGACGGAGTATCCAGCGGGCCTGTGTCGTCTTTCCGTCCAGGAATATACCTACGTGCAGACCCGACATTACGCCGTTGCACATGAGCCTGATTCCGGCGCGGGCTGGCTTGCCGTGCTGTCCGCCTTCATTGCCGGATTTGTCGTCTTCGGGGTGATGTACAGCTTCGGTGTGTTTTTCACTCCGATGGAGGCGGAGTTTCACTCCAGCCGCACCGGGACCTCTGTCTTTTTTGCGATGACGGGCATGCTCTTCTACTTCTTTGGCTCGATCACCGGCCGGCTGAGCGATCGCTTCGGTCCGCGGCGCATCATCACGGCCGGCGCAGTCATCATGGGAGCGGGGCTGACCCTTACGGCGGCAGCACCACGGATGTGGATCGGCTACCTGGCGTATAGTGCTGGCGCCGGCATTGGAGCTTCCTGCGCCTATGTCCCAACCCTGGCGCTGGTCGGCGGATGGTTCACCAAACACCGCACGACGGCACTGGGTTTGGCTGCGGCCGGCACCGGATGCGGGACATTGCTGATGCCGCCTGTGGCCGCACTGCTGAACGAGGCGTATGGCTGGCGGACAACCTATGCACTGTTCGGCGCTGGTTCGTTCGTGTTGCTTGTGCTCTGCGCCGGATTTGCCCGCCCATCGCCGCTTGCCCAGGTTGCTCAGACAACAAGCCTGCGGCGAGTGGTGTGGTCGCTGGCCGCCTTGAAAGGGTTCCCGACGACGGCGGATGGCTATCCGTGATCGAAACAAATTGCCGATAGTTAGGGCTGTCTGCACCCTCGATCGCAAAGCAGGCGCTCCGTGGCTGTTCTGGGTCACCAACAGACCTCACCAGACTGCTCGACCTTGGTCGGCTTATTCCCCGGAAGCAAACATGCGGGGTCTGAAGCGAAAGGTCAGCTTCGGGTCACGAACGGGCATGGCAACCTGATCGATCGTTGATAAACTCGCTGCTACTTCACCGTCGGGACTTTGTTGGGCGATCGACCGCAGCTCAAGAGGCCTTGTCAAAACTTGATGTCAGCCTGAACCAGCACGCGATGCTCGGCGCCGAAATGTCGCTGAAGCGCCTCGAGCGCAGCAACGCCGCAGGCGGTATCCTGCTCGCCGTTGCCGCCGCTCAGGCCGATGCCGCCAATCACTTCGTCGTCGACGACGATCGGGAAGCCGCCGACGAACACCGCAAACCGCCCTTCGAAGCTCCAGCTGGATGCCGAATGCCTCGTTGCCCGGTAGCGCCGGTCCGGCCGGTGCCTGTGTTGAACAGATGCGTCGAGCGCTTGTGGCCTGCGGCGGTGAACGCCTTGTTCCAGGCGATCTGCGGTCCGGTGATGCGCGCGCCGTCCATGCGCTCGATCAGCATCGGATAACCGCCGTCGTCGGCGATGCAGACGGTTTCCAGCACCTTGATCTCCGCGGCCTTCGCGATTGCGGCCGCCGCCATCGTGCGCGCCTCGACAGCTTTCGAGCTTGAATGCCTGTCGCATATCGTCGTCTCGTCTACGCTAGATGCCGCGATAAACGGTCTTGATCTGCGTATAGAACTCAAGCCCGGTGCGTCCGGACTCGCGGAACGTCGAAGTGCGAGGAACGCTTGAGCGCCGCCGAACGGCGCGTTGATCAGGTTGCCCGTCGTCGTCCGGTTGATCTTGACCGTGCCAGCTTCGATGTCGCGGGCGAAATGCATGCATTAGCGCCGGATTGCGCGTCGCGATCGCGGCGGAAAGACCGTATTCGGTGTCATTGGCCTTGGCGATCGCGTCCGCATAGCTCGTCCACCTCGATGATGCGCGAGCACCGGTCCGAAGATCTCCTCGCGCGCAATGCGCATGTTCTGCGTGACGTCGGTGAACATCGGCCGGCGAAACATAATAGCCGCGGTCGTAGCCAGGGCCGGTGAGACGCTCGCCGCCGCAGAGCCGCGTCGCCTCGCGCTTGCCGATCTCGACATAGCGCAGCACGGTCTCGAGCTGCCGCGCGGTGGCCAGCGGGCCAATCTCGTTGCCCGCGGTCATGCCGCTGCCGATCTTGAGCGCCTTCACCTTGGCCAGCAGCTTTTCGGTGAACGCCGCCTTGACCTCGCTGCATCACCAGCACGCGGCTGGTGCCGGTGCAGGCCTGCCCGGTGAGCGAGAGCCCGCCCTTGACGGCGAGATCGACCGCCTTGTCGAGATCGGCATCCTCCATCACGATCAGCGGGTTCTTGCCGCCGAGCTCCATCTGCGTGCGCGTCGTGAAGCCGACCGAGCGGTGGATCTGCTCGCCGGCAGCCGTCGAGCCGGTGAACGAGATCGCGCGCACGACCGGCGGAGCGGTGATGGCCGCGCCGACATCGCCGGCGCGACCGCTGACGAAATTGAGAACACCCTTCGGCAGGCCGGCCGCGACGAAGGCCTCGGTCAGCCGATAGCCGCTAAGCGGCGCGTCCGAAGACGGCTTGAACACCACCGTGTTGCCGGTGATCAGCGCCGGCGCAATCTTGCGCGCCGGAATCGATACCGGAAAATTCCAGGGCGTGATCACCGACACGACGCCGAGCGGCTCGCGCTCGGTATAGACGATCATGTCGGCATCATCGTGCGGAAAGACCTCGCCGGCGAACGACTGTCCCTCGACCGCATAGAAGCGCAGCGTCTGCGCCGAGCGCAGGAACTCGTCCTTGCGAGATTGACCGGCTTGCCTTGCTCGCGCGTCATCTCGGCGGCGAACTCGTTCGGCATTGGCCTCCAGATAATCGGCCGCCGTGTTGAGGATCTTGGCGCGCGCCGAGATCGAGGTCTTTCGCCAGGCCGCGAAAGCGCATGGCCGCCGCGCGTACCGCGGCTTCCGCATCCTGCGCGGTCGAGGCGGGAAATCGGCCGACGATGTCGTTGATGTCGGCCGGATTGATATTGTCGAACCACTGGCCGTTCGAGGCCTGCGACCCATTCGCCGTCGATATAGTTGTTGAAAGTCTTCGATGTCGGCGCGCGCGAACGGGCGCGCTTCGGCAAGCGATGCCATGGTCTTGCATTTGGTCTAGCTCCAGAACAGCACGGCGCAGATGGTCGGAACGAACAGACCGGCCAGCACCGGCACCAGCAGCGCGCGCACGATCTCGAGCACCGGCACGCGCGCAAAGCCGGCCACCGCAATCAGCGACGACCAGGCGATCAGCGTGCCGCCGCCGGTCCACACCGCGCCCATCTGGCCGACGGCGCAGAGCGTCGCCGTGATCGAGGCCGACGCGCGGGCCCGAGCGCACCCGACAGCGAGCCGGTCAAGCGGCAGGCCGGCGAAGCCCGAGCCGTCGATGCCGGTGATCATGCCGACCAGCAGCACGCCGAAAGCGACCAGGAAGTGGTTGTGCGGAATGCAGGCTTGTGCGGCCTGAATGAGATCGAACAGCAGCGGCGGAGCCTGCGCCGGCCGGCACATTGAGGACGCCCGCGGCGAGATCGCCGCCCGGCGCCCATGAAGAAGAAGCCGGCGATCGGCAGCACCGAGCCCATCGCCTTGAAGGCAAAGACGAAGCCGTCGGTGACGTGGTCGGCGCTGACATCGAGACTCTTGCGCACGCCTTCGGCGGCGAACGTGGCGCAGGATCATCAGGACGGCGCCCATGCCGCCGACCAGCGCGGCGGCGTCGCCGCCCTTGAGGTCGGGGAAGACGCCATGAAGGCCGAGTCTTCGGCAGCACCATCACGGCGATCACGGCGGCAAAGCCGAGCGGAGTGAGAATGGCAAAAAGTTTTGACCAGCCCGCGCGCCGCTTGTCAGTCAGCGGCAGGTGATGGCGCAGCTTGTCGTCGATCGCGAGCGGTTCTTCGTAGCTCGTGCCGCGCGCGATCTCGGCCTTGTCGAAGGTGCCCTCGGCCTCGAGCGCGCTCAGCGTCGCCATTGCCGGACTGTCGCCTGCCATCGTTCGAGCAGCGCCTCGCTCGCCGGGCTGGATCAGCTTGCGCGATCGAGAAATAGGCGAGCAGCAGCGCGATGACGCCGGTGATCAGCGAAAGCGCCAGCGCGCGGTCGGCGACCGCCGCGGCGCTGACCGCCGCGCCCGGCGGCCTTGGCGCTGATGCCGGGTGCAACCCCGATCACATAGTCCGAGGACAAGCGCCATGCCCTGACCGGCGATCGCGATCGCCATCGCGCCCGCCAGCGGCGACAGCCCGCGCGGCAATCGCGGCCGGCAACAGCACCGCCGAGACCAGCGGCACCGCCGGCGTCGGCCAGAAGAACAGCGAGATCACATAGGTGATTGCGGCGAGGACGAAGAAGGCCGGGTGGCCGTTGTTCATGACCGCGCGAAACGGCTCGCACCATGCGGATGTCCGAGCGCAGCGTCTTCAGCGCGTTCAACAGTGCCGTCATCAGCGCGATCACCAGGAAGATGTTGAACAGCTCCTTGGCGGCCGCGAAGCTCGCGTTGAAAATGCTGCCGACAGCGCTGCACCGGACTTGTGCGTCCAGGCCAGCGCCACGACAAAGGTCGCGACGATCGAGGGCACCACGACATTGGCGCGCAGATCATGGTCAGGACGATGGCGACAACGCCGGCCAGATAGACCCAATGCGCAGCGGTGATCGATGACGTGCGGCTGCATGGTCATTTGGCAGCTCCCGCTCGATGCAACGATTTTGTATACTAGTATTCCAGTATTTGCAAGATCGACTTGCATTGGACCTGGCAATCGTGCGAATCTGCCTCAGTTTGTGAAGTGCTGAATGCCATACCAAGCAGGCGATTCGATCAACCGCATTGACATTGATCAAATTTGTATACTGTATACAATTGCTAGATTGCAGCCCGGTCGCATCAGCGATTCTGCAAGTCCATCTCTCAGCAGGGAGCGCCCGACATGCCCGAATTGATGAATCACGTGGAATTCCGCACCGCCCTCGAGAACGCCATCAAGGGCAAGAGCGCCAACAAGGCGCCGTTCAGCATCGCCTGGGCCAGCGGCAAGCTGAGCCGCGCGCATCTCGCGCGCTGGGCAGAGAACCACTATCACTATGTCGGCCCGTTCGCGGACTATCTCGCCTACGTCTACGCGCGCATGCCGGACCGCTATCACCGAAGCCAAGGATTTCCTGCTCGCCAACATGTACGAGGAGGAGATCGGCGGCGATCGTCACACCGACCTGCTGATCCGCTTCGCCGAGGCCTGCGGCACCACGCGCGAGCGCGTCAACGATCCCGACAACATGACCGCGACCACCCGCGGCCTGCAGAGCTGGTGCTATGCGGTGGCGATGCGCGAGGATCCGATCGTCGCCGTCGCCGGCCTCGTCGTCGGCCTGGAGTCGCAGGTGCCGTCGATCTATCGCCGGCAGACGCCGACGCTGCGCGAAAAGTACAAGTTCACCGACGAGGAGGTCGAGTTCTTCGACCTGCACATCGTCTCCGATGAAATCCACGGCGAGCGCGGCTATCAGATCGTGCTCGAGCACGCCAACACAGTCGAGCTGCAGCAGCGCTGCCTGAAGATCTGCGAGATCGGCGCGCAGATGCGCCTGCTCTACACCACCGCGCTGTACTGGGACTACGTCGCCAAGGACATTCCGATGCGAGCGAGCTCGAGACAAGGTGCCAGCCGAGCGCAAGTGCTGCAGGCGTGACGCGGTGCCGCATCGTCGTCCTTCATCGCGACGGCCAGACCTATCAGGGCGAGGTTGACGAGAACACCAATCTCGTCGTGAGGGCGGGCATCAGGCAATTTCCCTATCCGCATCTGCGTTACGGCTGCGGGATGGGAAAATGCGCCAAGTGCGCCTGCCGCGTGCTCGAGGGGTGCTGAGCATCTGCCGGAGCCGAACTGGAAGGAAAAGAAGCGGCTCGGCCCGCAGCTCGAAGCGGGCTATCGCCTGATCTGCCAGCTCTGGCTCACTCACGACATCGAGCTCGAGCAGGACAAGGAACCGCTGCAGCCCTTAAAAGCTGAAGCGCCGGCCGCAGCGTCGACCATTCAGCAACCGTAACGCCTGCAATAGATTTTGAAGCGAGGATGCCATGTATGTGATCCTGACCAGCAAGCCAGGACAATTCAGGACCGAGATCATCGAAGGTTTGCGGCCGCTCGAGGCCTACGACTACCTGTTCTACGGGCGTGAAGAAGGCGCATTTCGTCATCGCCGAGCTGGTGCGAGGACGACACGCGTATCCGCGTGGTCGAGGATGCCAGCGAGATCGTCAACGACGTGCCTTGCAAATTCCTGGAAAAATTCGAGACTCACGCGAGCGCGCCTTCAGGGAACTCGAGCATCTGACGACGTTCGGTCACATGGAAACGAGCCTGCGCAAGACGGCGACTGCCGCCGCCGCGTGACAACTGCCCGAGGCCAGCGATGATCAAGGTCACCTTCCTCACCAATAGCGGCAAGACCGTCGACAGCGCCGGAGAACAGCAATCTGCTGCGCGTGTCGCTGCGCGAGCAGGGCGGCATCCCCTTCAAATGCGGCGGCGGACTGTGCGGCACCTGCAGCTGCCGGATCGAAAGCGGGCTGGAGAACACCGACGCCATCAAGCCGAAGGAGCGCAAGCACCTGACCGAGGAAGCAGTTCGCGGCAGGGCTACCGCATGGCCTGCCAGACCTTTCTGAACGGCGACGTCAGCGTGTCCTGGATTCCTCTGGCACAGCGTGGAGCCAACGCGGCACGAACTTCCGCAAGCGCCGTAGCGCCGGCGCATTCGGCTGCCGACAACCGGACCGAGCCATGATGCTGGCGATTGCCATGCGCGAGCCGGCCGACGTTTCCGCACCACGGAGAGCCAAAAGCTTGTAATATCGGCGGGAAACGCTATCTCCGATTCGTTGCGACCGCGACTATTCAGCTCATGCTCGCGGAGCATTCACATAAGTTGGGCAAGTCGTCATGGCCGCCAGTTCCGGATCTTTCAAGCGCCGAATCGGTGAGGAGCATTCCTCGCTGCACGGCCAAGTGATTGCCGAACTGCGCCAGGCCATCCTGACCGGGCGACTCAAGGCCGGCGAACGGCTCGTCGAGGGAAAGCTTGCCGACGAACTCGGCGTTTCGCGCAATCCCGTGCGTGAGGCCATTCGGGTCCTCGCTTCGGAAGGTCTGGTCGACATCGCCGAGCGGCGCGGTGCTTCGGTGGCGATCATGTCCGATCAGGAGGCACGCGAGACCATCGAGGTACGTGCCCTGCTGGAAGGACAGAACGCGCGGCTTGCGGCACGGCGGCAGGACAAGGAGTTGATCAAGCGCATCGAAGCTGTCCTGAAGAAGGGGACGGCCGCGGTCACCGCCGGCCGTTTCGATCCGCTGTTCGAATTGAACCAGCAATATCACGACGCACTGGCCGCCGCCGGCCAGAACAGGGTGCTCGGTGAAATGCTGCAGAAGCTGCGCAACCGCACCGCGATGCTGTTTGCACCGATGTCGCCGTCACGCCAATCACGGTCCTGGAACGAGCATGCGGACATCCTGCGCGCCATCATCGATGGCGACGAACGCGCCGCTGCGACGCTGGCGGCCGAGCATGTCATGCGGGCGGGCACCGATTTTATGGCCGGGCTCGATGCCGTCGCGGAGGATCCGGAGTTCTCCGCATCGCGTGAAAGTCGTTCTGGCAAGGCTGCAGCATCACATAAATCCGGCGCAACTTCTCGTGGGGCGCGGCTCGTCGTCAGCGACTGAGACCGCGTTAAGAACCGCTTTTCTGGCCCGTAAGACTCCGGATGTCCTGATTCGTCAGCACCGGCTTCCCAATTAGGGCAGCACCAACTCTTGTGAACTGGGCGGCCCTGGCATTGGCTAGGCGCCCTCGCACGCCGTATGCGAAAGCAGATTTTGCAGTGAGGGTGGATAGTCACCGGTCACTTTTGTCTTCGATGTTCGGAGGCTCGTCATAACCTCGGCGGCTGCTATAGAATACCAAAGCCATCAAACCGACGCCGACGATTAGCGAGAATACGATGCCCGCTATCATCGCGATCCACCCCGCCGCGGGCATATCACCGAGCCCGGAATAGGCCATGTACGTGCTCATGGTCAGAGTCGCGATCAGCACTAACAGGACAATCGCTGTTCCAAATCTCATGGCAGTACCTTCGGCCGATTAACTGGAGCGGCCGACGCGCGTTCCGCGAGGCTCGAGAAAGCCGCATCAAGCTCTTGTTCGGTCGCTGCCTTGACCACATGTAGCGGCAGCCCTATTGCGCGCGCCGCCAGCGACAATGCTGCCGAACCGCAGAATAGCGTGATGAATTGGCGCCGCCTCATGGGGCTTTCCCGCCGGCGTGGGTGCACTCGACATTGCGAAGGGTAAAGCTTGGACGAGTATAACGTTCACGCGCAATACCAGCGATTTTGTGAAGGCAATCAAAGACGGCACGATAGGGGCGGGCTTAGCGGGATTGCCAGGCGTGACGCCGCTCGCTGGAGGGGTGGTGATCGAAGCCGGTGGTTCGCTCCTAGGTGCCGTTGGCGTCGCGGGCGCTCCGGGCGGCGATAAAGACGAGGCATGCGCAAAGGCTGGCGTCGTCGCGGTGCAGGACAAGCTGGAATTCTAAGACCGTTCGCTGGGGAATTGTCAATCTACCGTCCGAGCCTGGCGAAAGGCTGCACGGCCCTGCGTATTCGAGATCCGGCCTTGAACGTCGTCTGATTTTCGCCCCAGCTCGCCAGCACCCGCAGCGAACCCAATCAGAGCGAATAGGACAACCACGTCCGCTTCGGGTCATCAACGTGACCGTGCAACACCGTATTCCGCATTCGCATTCCAGACCTCCGGAATAATGCTCGTCAACTGCCTGATTTTCGCGCTGGCAATTGCGTAGTCACCGAAGCGTTGCATTGTCGGTCGATATTGCGCCGGAACAATGTTTTGCGACAGAGAAGAAGCGTCCTTGGACATGCAAGGTTCGGCCTGGGTCCGAAGCGGAGCTGAGTCCGAAGCGGTGAATGGCAACATGCTAGCACTGGGAGATGCTCAATGTACTGGTCGTCTGAGCGCGAAGGTTCTGTTTCGCTTTCTGAACGGAATGCGAAGCGCACGATAGAGCACTCGGAGATGTCTTTAGACGCTGATCTCGAGATCGATCAAGACGTGCTGGTTCGAGAAATGCAGCACCGAGTGGCCAACAGTCTTCAGATTGTTGCGAGCATCCTCGCTCTCAAGGCGAGAATGGTCACACCACAAGCCGCACGGTCGCATCTGATGGACGCCTATAGCCGCGTTATATCCATCGCCGCCGCGCAACGGCAGCTTTTGGTTTCGCGACACGCCGGCATGATCCAGATCGACGATTATCTTTCGGAGCTGAGCGAACGCCTTGCGGCGTCGTTGACTGAGAAAGTACGTCTGTTTGTTGTCGTCGATGGAGCCGCAAAGATCGAGTCCAATAGAGCGGTAGCAATCGGTCTGATCATGACTGAGCTCATCATCAACGCAGTCAAGCATGCCTTTCCACCGGAGCGACATGGCGAGATTGTCGTAGCCTACCATACGATGGAATCGGGCTGGAGCCTTTCCGTATCGGACAACGGTGTCGGCCTTTCAAATCCAGCCATAAACACCGGCCAGTCTGGATACGGCACGAGGATTGTTGAAGCGCTGGCTAAGGAGCTGGATGCTCGAGTTCTATTGAAGAGCAGCACCAAAGGCACGTGCGTTTCGCTCGTCCACTGGTCCGAGCATGACAGTCAAGGATTTAGCTGATGTTCTTAAGACGGCGACGGTTCGCTTAGATTACCACAAAGGAGCCTGATATGTGTGACTACAGCCTTCATAACGTAAAGTCTCGACCCGCAAGAGTTGGCGAACAGCTGACGACATCCGAGTTTGGCACCGGCACGCGAGGGTTCGCAGCTTCAGAAAGCGAGAGTCTAGCCGTCTGTCTCAGACCTGGCACTGAGTTGGCCTTTGCCGAGGAAGTCGAGTGCATGCGAGGAGGCCTCCTGTTTTGGCGCCGAAAAATGATCAGGCATAAGACGGCAATCTTTCGTCAAATTAATCAGGACGATCCCCACGTTCATCACGACGCGCTGGAATTTCCGGATGGCGAGATTGTGCTTCTGACGTGCCTGTGCAGCGGTCAGCAAGCGACGGTCCTGCAGTTGCCGGTGGAGGCGGGAGCCATCATTCTTGAACCAGCCGTTCAGCGACAATCGTCGTACGTCATGTGGTTGTAACCGACGACCATTCTTTTTGGCCTCCCCTGGGCAGCATGGCCACCGTAGGAGGCGACTGGGCGCGAGCCGCCGAATTTCATGCCAACGTCCGTCGCGAGTGATTAGACCAGCTTCGATCCCCGCACATTGCGCAGGCGCAATGATTGGAAATGAAGCACTGCGGTCTGAGCGAAGGTAACTTAGCTGAATTACCACGCTGGATGGCGGTTGGGCCGTGCAAATAGCCGCGGCGATGCGGACCGGAGTTTATTTCATGTTGAAACAACCACGCGACGGCAAGCAAAATCAGTGGTGGCTCGTCCTGCTGCTCGCACCGTTCGTCGGCGTCTTGTGGGTGCCGTTTTTCAACAGGATCGAGCCGAAGCTGTGGGGCATTCCATTTTTCTTCTGGTACCAGTTTCTGTGGGTTGTCATTAGCGCGATTGTGACGGCACTCGTGTATTTCAAAGTTGCTCCCCGGCTGCGTGCCATCCGGCAAGACCATCACGAAAATCATCGGAAGTAGAGGGACATCCATGGACTGGGTTGCCATTGCGGTCTTCGTCACGCTATTTGTGCTGGTGACGGTGCTTGGATTTATCGCGAGCCGCTGGCGGCGCGGCGATCTTGACCTTATCGACGAATGGGGGCTCGCCGGCCGGCGGCTTGGTACCCTCGTCACCTGGTTTCTGTTGGGCGGGGATCTCTACACGGCATACACCTTCGTCGCGGTGCCAGCGCTGGTCTTCGGCGCCGGCGCGATTGGGTTTTTCGCGCTTCCCTACACGATCATTGTCTATCCGTTCGTCTTTGTCGTTTTTCCGAGGCTCTGGTCCGTTTCGCAGAAGCACGGCTACGTGACCGCCTCCGATTTTGTGTATGGCCGTTTCGGCAGCCGGCCGCTAGCGCTTGCTGTCGCAATTACCGGCATCTTTGCCACAATGCCTTACATCGCCCTGCAATTGGTCGGGATCCAGGTTGTGCTCGCCGGCATGGGGATTTCAGGTAGCGGCTTCGTCGGCGACCTTCCACTGATTATCGCGTTCGTGATTCTTGCCGCCTTCACCTATACGAGTGGGCTTCGCGCGCCTGCTATGATCGCCGTGGTGAAGGATATCCTTATCTATGCGACGGTCCTCGCGGCGGTGATCGTGATTCCGATCGAACTCGGCGGTTATGGCAAGATCTTTGCGAGCGTCCCACTAAGCAAGCTCATCCTTCCAGAACCTCCCGCCGGGTCTCTTGGCTCGTACAGTGCTTATGCCACGCTGGCATTGGGATCGGCCCTCGCGCTTTTCCTGTACCCGCATTCCGTGACAGGCGTGCTCAGTGCGAGCAGCCGGCGTGCCATCATGCGCAACTCGGCGCTATTGCCCGCGTACACATTCCTACTGGGCCTGATTGCATTGCTTGGCTACATGGCCATTGCATCGGGCGTCGGCGATATGCCGGGATTCGCATCGAACTTCAAGCAGTATGGGCCTAACTTCGCGGTGCCCGCGCTATTCCTCGCTTCATTTCCATCCTGGTTCGTTGGGTTCGCGTTTGCAGCCATTGCGATCGGCGCGCTCGTGCCCGCCGCGATCATGTCGATCGCAACCGCGAATCTTTATACGCGCAACATTCACCGGATCTATTTCCGACCGGACTGCACCAAGGCCCAGGAGTCGCAGGTCGCAAAGATTGCTTCTCTGGTCGTGAAGTTTGGCGCTCTCGCGTTCATCCTGTTGCTCCCGCAGAAATACGCAATTCAGCTTCAGCTGTTGGGCGGCGTCTGGATCATTCAGACCCTGCCGGCGGTCGTGCTGGGACTTTATACGGGCTGGTTCCACCGACATGCCTTGCTCGTCGGCTGGGCGGCGGGGATCATCGTTGGCACTACGATGGTTGCGTCGCTCGGCTTCTCCACATCGGTGTTTCCGCTGCAGATTGGAGAGCTCACGGTTCCTTGTTATGCCGCGCTCGCGTCTCTGATCGTCAACTTGGTGGTCTCGGTGGCGCTCACTTGGGTTCTAAATATCTCGCATCCCGACCGTGGCCGTGATCACACGATCGAGGCAGATTACCAGGAGGTGATTTCATGACCCCTGACGTTGATCGGTTCTATCGAACGCTCGTACGCGAAACGCCTGATGCCATCATCTATGCAGATGCGCAGGGCACTATCACTTTTTGGAACAGGGGTGCGGAACGAATCTTTGGATTTTCCGAGTCGGAGGCCAAAGGAAAATCCCTCGACCTCATCATCCCGGAGACTCTCCGAAAACGCCATTGGGATGGCTTTGCCGAAACTATTCGAACCGGAAAGACGCGCTTTGGCTCCGGTGATGTCCTTGCAGTGCCGGCGTTACGAAAGGATGGAACGCGCATCTCGATTGAATTCACTATCCTACCATTCCCTGACCGTACCGGACGCATACTGGGAATGGCTGCGATCCTTCGTGACGTTAGTGAGCGGTTCGAGGAGCTGAAGCGATTGCGTGCGGAAGTCGCGACCCACGTCTTTGGCTGAAGCTCGGGTTTGACGTTACGTCAAAATGACGTTCGTCTTGCTGAGGGGTTTTGCCGTGCGAACCGATAGCAGGAGGATACCGTGATCAAAGACATTTTGGTCAACTTGAAGGTGGGTACGCGGGGATCGCCCGCCGAAAAATACGCAATTTCAATGGCCGCTGCGCTGCAAGCGCACATCACTGGCATCACGTTCTGGTACGATCCAATCCAGCTTATGTCGCAATTGAGCTACATGGGCAGCGGTTTGGTGGAACAGGAGTTGCTCGATTATAGAGGCGAAGCAAATGCAACTCTCGACCGATTTAGCGAAGCGGCAGATCGATCGGCCATTTCGTCCGAACGACTAATGTTCCCCATCGATCTTACGAGCATTGGTGGCCAGTTCGGCGGCATCGCACGACGTTTTGATCTATCCGTCGTTGCTCAACCCGAATCTGAGGGAGCCGCGATCGAGAACATGATTGTCGAGGGAGCCCTATTCGACTCCGGGCGGTCGGTGATCGTCGTCCCCTACATCCAGACAGAGCCGTTCAAGCTCGATCGGATCATGATTTGTTGGGATGGCAGCCGGCCCGCCGTGCGCGCGGTCGCCGACGCAATGCCGCTTCTGGCGCTGGCAGGACGCACTGAAGTGGTCATTGTCGCCGATAAGCCTGAGAAGGAGGATGAGCTTGATGGTATCGACATCGGTCAACACCTCGCCCGTCACGGGGTTGATGTGAAGATCAACCACATCATTCGTGAGAAGATTGACGTTGCTGACGCACTCCTGTCACATGCAGCCGATAGCAGCGCGGACCTCATCGTCATGGGCGCCTACGGCCATTCGCGGCTGCGCGAGCTCATTCTGGGCGGCGTGACACGCAGCATGCTCCGTTCCATGACCGTCCCGGCGCTTATGTCGCATTAATGCTGCGCGACAGCCTATGAGTGACGGTTTGAAAAGACGACCATACCGAGTCTCTGCGAGTTTTTGTCCTATCGTTCGATTTTTTTGAAACAAAGCTGAGAAATCAATGCTTACGCGGAGAATATTGGGTGCCACGTGCCGCCGGCGCATCGTCATCAAAGTCGAACCATCCATCAGTGCGGCATTTGGTTGGGGCATTCTGGTGATCGTGATCGGCTACCTTGCCTGCGCCGAGATGACGAAGCGGTTGGTGATCGCGACGCCACGCAACCGCAGAGAACAGCAGGCTGACGGGTTGACGAGGCGCTTGGTCACGCCGCCGAGGATCCACTCATAGGCGCCAGCGACGATCAGGCCGGCACCCACTTTCCATGCGTTCCTTTCCTGTTGCGCCCCGGAGTATATGTCCTCCAAAAACGAAAATGCATCCTTTCGGGGCACCCAAGGTGCGACTGAAGGGAACGTTCTATCTTTTTTCACAGCGGTTGAACGGGCTCCGCGCTAAAACGCATGTGATCAGTTTTATACAGAAACGCCCTGATGTCGCACGTAGCGTTGGGCTCGCGAGGAAGCGCGCCGTGCGGAGCCTCGATAATATTGTTGACTGCCTCTTATCAGGATGACGTGTTATGACAGGATCTCAGGGATTTTCGCGGCGGCGAGTCTTGGCCATCGCGGCCAGCGCTGTCGGGACATCGGTCACAGGCGCGGCAGCGGTCGTCGGCACATCGAAGTCCGCGCAGGCGGCCAAGGTGTCGCAACAGGTTGTTAAGTATCAAGACACTCCGAAGGGGGAGCAACGGTGCGACAACTGCGTGCGCTTTGAGCCCCCGTCAACCTGCAAAATCGTGGATGGGACGGTTGCCGCGCAAGGCTGGTGCATGGTTTATGCGAAGAAGCCGGCGTAAAATCTAACATTTATCTGCGACCGGCCATCTAGCATTACGGAAAAGATTTCTGCCGACCGTCGAATTACAGGTCTTCTGGAATCGTGCCGCGGATGGATTTCCAGATTATTTCAAGCAATCTTGCGGAGGAATACGGTATGCGCGTCCTAAACGCTGCCAGAGCAGACACCGCCAAACATCGGACGATCGAGGACCATCCTTTCGTTGTCAAGCTCATGTCCCATGGACATATCGATCACGACGACCTGAAAGCCCTTGATCGCATACTCGGTCGCAAGGTGACCGTAAAGAAGGGACAAGACATCATCGTCCAAGGTTACGAATACGACACTCTTAGCATTGTCGAGAGCGGGGTCGGTATCCGCTACACGTTGCTGCATAAAGGCGACCGGCAGATCATCAATGCCGTGCTGCCGGGAGATATTATCGGCTTCCCTGCATCCTTCTTCGAGCGCTCGATCTTTTCAGTGATGGCAGCAACCGAAATGAGTTTGCATCGAATTTCTCTTGAAGCATTTGCTAACCTCTGCAGGGAAAGAGCCAACATCGCAGTCGCGGTCATCTGGTTCGCGGCCCGTGAAGCATCGATATATGCGCATCATCTTGTGAATGCCGGTCGTAGATCGCCAGTCGAACGGGTTGCGCATTTTCTGTTGGAGACACACTTTCGCATGAAGGTCGTTGGATGCGCGTCAGAAGACACGTTTGAACTACCGTTTTCTCAAGAAGGCATCGGCGATGCTGTCGCATTGAGTGCGCCCCACGTGAATCGCATGCTCAGGGAGCTCAGGCATCAAGGATTGATTGGCATAGAGAATCATAAGATCACAATCCTGGACAAGCCCGCGTTGCAGATTCTGGCGGAGTTTGAGCCTTCGTACCTCGAGCGCACCTCTTTTCCTCAAGCTCGGATCTGATAATTGAAGCGCAATGTTCGATCTATCATCTTCAACGGTCAGATATGATTCCAATGACGCCTGACCAGGTGTTCGCAGCGGGGCTCGTTCAAGATCAGGAAGATTACCAGTTCTTCGATCGCATGACTGTCGAGGATGACATCCTAATGGGGAGTTATCGCCGCGGGGATAAAGCGGCAATCTGACTGGCCTAGAGAGAATGTATCCTTTTTCCAGAGCTGGACCGGCGACTTCGGCGACTCGCCGGGAGTATGTCCGGGTGTAACCAACAGATGTGCTCGTTGTTCGTTGAGGAGTTGATGCGGATCCTTGCGGAAATTCGCGAGAATGGCGTTACTGTGCTGTTGGCGGAACAGGACGCACATCTCGCGCCCTCGAATGCCACCCGCGGCTATGTCATCGAAAGGGAATTCGTGGCCCACAGTGGACCGGCAGGTGTGCTCATCGACGATCCGCTCGTGCGAAAAGCCTATTTCCGGCGTTGAAATGCAAATGCAACGTTACTGTTCCCGACTCAGCTAGAGCCGCGGGAGTAACGGCTGGCCCGGAACGTCGCCGTGCTATCCAGGCCGCTTTTTCTCTCATAGGCCGATTTGGGCACGTTAACGTCGAATCTTGATCTGGCCGACCGAGCGGATGATATCGTCACCGAGCAGTTGCGCGAAGCAGGCGTAGCCCCAGTCGTTCATGTGCAGGCCATCGCCAAATACAAAAGTGCTGATCGGCAGGTCCTGCTGCTTGTGCCACCCGCGCATGACTTCGAAGCGTGGGAATATGCCGATGTGGCGGAGATGCGCCACCTTTCCGAGCAGCCTCACCATCCTGCGCGCGCTGTGCGGATGCTCGGTGATGCGTGGCGAATACTGTAGGTCCACCAACACGACGTCGCTGCCCGCAGCCTGAAGGCGCGCGACGCCATCTAACACCAGGTTCGCTGTCTTGTCCGGATCGAGATGGCGCAGCACCGCGTTGGTGCCGACCTGCCAAATCACGAGATCAGGATGCCGATCGAGTACGGAGCTCTGCAGCCGCTTCATCATTTCCGAGGCAATCTCGCCGTCGCGTCCCGCATTGACGACGGTGATATCGGCGGTCGGATATTGCCGGTGCAACTGTGCCGCCAGCCGGTTCGGATAGGTGTATTCCGGCGACGTCGCGCCAAAGCCCACGGTCGACGACGAACCGAAGGCGACGATGACAACCGGCTGGCCGGCCGCCAGCTTGACCGCGATATGCGGCAAGGTGCCGACGGGGTTCACGCCCCCCTTGGGCGGAAGGCAGGGGACGCGCGTGAAGATGTCGTTGGCCGATTTCGTGACCTGCTTGACCATGCCGATTGCTTTCGTTGTGAGGCTCTTGCTCTCCACGGTGTTGGCGTCCTGTGCGGCGCCGGGGGACTGGGAGGACCGGGCCTGAGGGGCTGCTCCGTCCGTCGCCGCATGGCCGCCAGCGGCAGGCGTCTCGGCGTCGGAGTTGTCAGAGGCGGCTGCCGGCCACGCGGGCGCGGCACTCTGACCGCTCGCGGCAAGCGGCATCAACAGGACGAAGGCAGCAAGAGCAGCCGGCAACCATGCCCTTGCACAAACGGCGCGGAAAGCACACGCCTCACCCTGAGGTATGAGGTATGGCGTCGTTAGTGAGACGGCGAACATTGGGCATCAATCGATAAGAGCCGCGTCGAGCGTGACGGCGACCTTCATCAATTTTGACACCGGGCAGCCCGACTTGGCCTTGTCCGCCAGTTCTGCGAACTTTCCTCGGTCGATGCCGGGAATTTTGGCGCTCAACGTCAGATGTATGGATGTGATGGCAAAGCCGTCACCGATTTTGACGAGGGTGACTTCCGCCTTCGTATCCATCTGCTCCGCGACGAATTTTGCTTCGCCCAGAATCAACGACAGCGCCATAGTAAAGCAGCCCGCGTGGGCAGCTCCAATCAGCTCCTCCGGATTGGTGCCAGGCTTTCCCTCAAATCGGCTGCTAAAACCGTATGGATAATCCTTTAGAGCGCCGCTCTCAGTCGAGACGGCACCTTTCCCGTTCTTGATCCCACCGCGCCAAACAGCCGTTCCAAATTTTTTCATCAGACATCTCCTCCAATTGTTTGCCAATGCAGCCACAACAGAGGCAGCAATGCGACCTCACAGCGAGCGATCTAGGGGTATGGATTTTGCGAGCAAGTCGACCTCTCTAGGTCGCCGAGCCGTGAGGCGTCTGCATCGTGCTCGCATCCCAAGGTTTGGCATCAAGCGAACGAGCGACCGCGCTCTGCAACATGGCTCCATCAGGAACAGTCGAAATCTCAACCCCCTGCGCGAGATCTGCCCGCCGAATTCTACATTTTCTTGGTTCATTTGATTTCGCCGGTCATACCGAGAAGCTCAGCACCGAGTTGGTAACGGTCAGGATCAATCAACCATGACCTGAACATCAAACCGGGGTCTGTGCCGAATTGCACACCTCGCTGGACGGAGGAGAAAGCAATAATCATTCACAGAACTGCACCTCGTCAGTCCGCATTTGCGCTAGGTCAAATCGACCGACTTTCGGCGACTTATACTGAAAGCACGGAGCGAGTTCGCCCTGGGCCTTACATGCGGCAATCGCGGCTCGAAATCGCTCCGTGGAAGCCGAGCCAACAGCAGCCATAAGAGAGATGTTCATGACGATAGCGTCGCTAAGGCCGAGGGACGTGGCGGTACCGCCTCTGCTAACGCTGGCGTTTCGACCGTTCTTCCTCGCGGCTGCCCTTTGGTCCGTCATTGCCTTGCTAATATGGATCGTCTTGCTTTCGGCCGGGACGACGCTACCTAGCCGGTTCGATCCGCTCGGCTGGCACATCCATGAAATGCTGTTTGGGTTCGTGCCCGCGGCAATTGCTGGGTTTCTTCTGACCGCAATACCGACGTGGACGGGTCGACGACCCATACAAGGTGAGCTCCTCGCGGCTCTTTCCGGTGTATCGATTCTTGGGCGCCTCGCTGTGCTCGTTTCCAGCTGGCTTCCCCTATGGCTTTCGATCGCCGTCGATGTGTCCTTTCTCCTGCTGCTCTCGGCCACGGCGGCAAACGAGATCATCGCCAGCCGGAACTGGCGCAATCTTGCGATGCCTGTTCCCGTCGCGGTATTGGCTGCCGCCAATCTTCTGATGCATTTGGAAATAGCGGGCGAAGCGGTTCCCCCCGGTCTGGGATGGCGACTGGGGCTGGCCACCATCATGATCCTAATCTCTGTCGTAGGAGCCCGCATCATTCCGGCCTTCACGCGGAACTGGCTCGTCAACCGCCGCTCCGCGCCTCTTCCTGCAGCTCTTGGTTTGCTCGATCGTGCCCCTCTCGGCTTGCTTCATGCCGGTCTGATCGGCTGGGCCTTCGCTCCGCAGTTCCGATCGTTTGGGATCCTGCTGGTCCTCGCCGCGATCGCGAATTGTCTAAGGCTTTTGCGTTGGCAAGGCTTGCGTACGTTTGCGGAGCCACTCCTTGCGATCCTGCATGTCGGATACCTTTGGCTAATCGGCGGCTCAGGCCTGCTCGGTGCGAGCATGCTGACCGACATCATCCCGCTGTCGGCCGCTATCCATGCCATGACCGCAGGCGCGATTGGAACGATGATCCTCGCTGTCATGACCCGTGTATCGTTCGGTCACACCGGACGGCCTTTGCACGCGGACCGCGCGACCAGCCTGATGTATGCGACGATCACCGGGGCGGCCATTGCGCGGATCAGCGCCGCATTCGCAACGACATCTTACATGCCATTGTTGGAGCTTTCGGCGGCGCTGTGGATTGCGGCATTCGGTATATTTCTCATTCACTACGGACCCCTCCTCACCTCGGCCCGGGTCAAATGAGCAACCGGCACATCACGCGGGAGCAACAATTTTACTGGCAAGCGAAATCTAAGAACGCGTAATTCCAATCCGATCTGCAGGGCTTTGGGCATAATTCATAAATCCAGTTCTTGGGCTTGTTCCAACGTTTCGATCGAGATTGCACAGGGAAGGCGTCGATGATCATAAAATCTTCCAGCCAAATCTCCCGCAACCATCTCTTCAAACGATTTCCAATACCGGCGAACTTCGGGGTGACGAAGGAATTGAAGATCGGTCGCGGAAAGAGCTGGCCTGCGCCGGCAGGAGCAACACGCACCAGGACGTTCGAAATCTACCGATACGAGCCGGATTCAGGGCGCGGCCCGCACATGGACACCTTTGAGGTCGATCTCGACGATTGCGGGCCTATGGTTCTCGATGCGTTGATCTGGATCAAGAACAAGGTCGACGCAACGCTCACTTTTCGGCGCTCCTGCCGCGAGGGTGTCTGCGGATCCTGTGCCATGAACATGGACGGGACGAACTGGCTTGCCTGCACGCGGTTCATTACCGACATGGAAAGCCCGGCCAGGATTTATCCCCTTGCCAACATGAAAATCATCAAGGACCTGGTTCCCGACCAGACGCACGTCTTCGCTCAGTACGCTGCGATTGAGCCATGGCTCCAATCCAGGACACCCGCCCCCGAGCGCGAGCGCCTTCAATCGGTCGAAGAGCGCCGCCAACTCGATGGCTATTACGAGTGCATTTTATGCTTCTGCTGCACCTCCGGATGCCCAAGCCATTGGTGGAACGGCAATCGCTTCCTGGGACCTGCCGTTCTGCTCCAGGCCTGGCGCTGGTTGACCGAAAGCAGAGACGAAGCGACGGAGGAGCGTCTCGACAAGCTCGAAGACCCCTTCCGTCTCTATCGCTGCCATACGATCCTCAATTGTACGCGCACCTGCCCCAAGGGTTTGAATCCGGGCAAAGCCATAGCGCAAATCAAGAAGATGATGATCGAGCGCCAGAGCTGATCGTCGCAGGAGGTAAAATCCCGATGGCATCCAAGTCTTCCGCCGAGCAGCAACGACCGCTCTCGCCGAACATGCAGCTCTACCGACCTCAGTTGACGTCGGTGCTTTCGATCGTCAATCGGCTGACCGGCATACTTCTGAGCATCGCCGGCATTGCGCTGGTGATTTGGCTTGCCGCAGGAGCAGCAGGCCCCCAAGCCTACACGATCGTGAAAGTGGCTCTCGCCTCGTGGATAGGGCAAGTCATTCTGTTCGCATTTACGTTGGCGTTCTTCCTGCATTTGCTCGGCGGCATCCGACACCTTGTCTGGGACACCGTGCACGGATTCGAACTTCGGGCTATCTACATGTCAGGATGGACCGTCGTCGCCGCCAGCGTTGTGATGACGGTGGTTACCTGGGTCGCCAGCTTTTACATGGGGAGATAGCGCGATGGAACCCGACGACATGCGCACACCTCTGGCGCGTGCTATCGGACTTGGTTCCGCAAAGGACGGAGTCCAACATTGGTGGATGCAACGCGTCTCGGCGATTGCACTCGTCCCGCTCACTGTGTGGTTTATCGCTGCGATCATCGTGCAGACCGGAGACGATTATACAGCTTTTGTCGCCTGGCTGCGCAGCCCCATCACCGACATCCTGATGGTTCTGTTGCTGATCGCGCTGTTCTATCATGCGGCACTTGGTTTGCAGGTGGTGATCGAGGACTACGTTCACTCCGGCAGCAGATTTGCGGCCGTAATCATGGTGCGGCTGGCCTGCTTCGCGTTCGCCGTCGTGGGTATCCTCGCAACACTTGGTATCGCAGCGGGTTCGTAAGGTAATTTACCAGGCGGTTCCGCTCCAAAACATGTGCCGCCTCGGCTTTGTTCGGCAACGCCGACGCAGCAAAATCCTGGCGTCGATCGCGTCCAGCCGCCCGCCTCTGATCTTTTGGAATAAGGGCGCCGGCCCGGGATAGGTGATTGCGGGGGGCTGAACTCGCTGATGATCCCCGTTTGAAAGACTTTGGCGGCAGCGTCAGCGGCTGTACTCAGCTTGGAGGTCCCGTGTTGTCTTAATCGAGCTTCTCGCCAAGCCTGCTCGCATCACTCGTAACAGCCAGTTTGAAATGGTAATGCCCTTCGCCCTGATCGTTGCCGTTGCCTTTGGCCCGGGTTAGGCCGGTAACTAGGTTCGTCCGGTTGGACGAGAAGACCAGTCGTGCAATGGTCCCTTGTCCACATTCGAACGAAATCTGACCACCGAGTTGGGAAGCGAGGCTCTGGAGGATACCCTGCCCGAGGCTATCGCTTTTATTTTGATCGAAGGTCGCTGGAGGACCGCAACCATCATCCGCAACCGTGAGGACGTAGTCCAGCCTCTTCACGTCAAGCTGAATCAAGATATTCCCTTCCGACCGACCACGGAATGCATGTTTGAGGCTATTGGTCACGAGTTCGGCGACGATCAGCGATACAGACATCAGCGTTTCGTGATCGAACCCAGCAACCGAGGGAGCCTCGACCGTCAAACGTATACCCGGTTTGTCGCTGGCTTTGATCAAATCTGCGCACAGTTCTCTCAAATAGCGCGCCACCGGCAGATCAACCGCGCGCGGATCGTGGAGTTGGCGATGGATACGGGCCATCAAGTCGAGCCGGCTTCGAGCCGATTCCAGCGCCTGCGCGCCGGCGCTGTCGGCTTCGAGCGTCTTCTTACTCAAATACAGGAGGGCGGCGACGAATTGCAGATTGTTCGCCACCCTGTGTTGCAATTCGCGAAATAGCGTGTTCGATCGCTCGCGCGCGACTGCCAGATCATCGATGGCAAGCCTGAGCATGCGAACGACGTAAAGCTCGAGACCGGAGGTCACGATGAAGATCGCCATCGTGATTGCATCACGACCTGCGAGCACGAACGTTCCGTAAGGAGGAAAAAACCAAATCCAGCCGACTAGCACGCAAAGGGTTGCAATCCCTAAACCGACCAGGATTCCACCGAGAAGGCTCGCCAGCAATATCGCTGGCAGAAACGTCATGGGACCGAGTCCTTCGCTCAATCCACCGAGCAACAGCCGAACAATGCTAGCGATCGCAAAGAGGAAAAGTCCCACCACGAACCCCTGCATTGGCCGATCGCGACGAAGGCGCCGAAAGACGTGAATAGCTCGCATTATCGAATTCTCTCGATCGACGTAGACCGTGTGACTCCGCTTCGAAAGGGTGGTGGTCAGGCTCCCAAGCCCGCAGGAGCCATTGCGGATAAAGAACCCACGCGGCCATCTCGATGAAAGGAGCTATTGCGACCGTCCTAGGATCAGCGAATCTGATCACCAGTCATGCATCATGGCGCCCTCCCTGCGAAACTTTAAATTGCCTATGATCTATCGAATGCGGCGTTTTCCGCTTGTAGGCAGAATACCCACAAGCTCAACGCAGTCGAACTCCAAAGACTGAATACTCAGGCCAGCGATAGCTCGTTGCTTCTTTGTGTTGCTAAGACGGTATTTCGCATCGAGTAATGCGAACGCGATCGGCATGGAGCAGCCAATCTCTTACTTTCTCGTTCTCACAGAATTTTACCTTCGCCATTTCGACGGCATGCCCCCTGCTTGAGGCCTCGATCTCGATCGAACGCTGGCAGATCTCAGCTGCATGCCCGTTTGCGCCAAGAACATCTTTCATAAACCGGGCGATATATCGTGTCATGCAAGTCTCCTGACTGGATTTCCGGTGGCAATTCAGCCGACCCTCTATCCAAGACTACTGCGACCGAAGTCGCTTATCTTGACGCAAATCAAGTCGAGAAATTATATACGTGAATACTTTGAACGGACGCGCAAAAGCAAGCGGCTCAAGACCCTTCGCTCACCTCAAGATGTTCGCCCAAGTTAGAACAGGCGATTATTCAAAACCTGCCTACAACCGCCAAGACGGCTTCGAGTATCGAGGGGTCACCGTCGGATATATTTTGTGAATTTTCCGGAATTCGCGCGCAACTTCTCCATCGCCGATTGCTTCGAGGAAGTCGCAGAGAACGATGTCCGCGTTCACGTGCACATTGGAGCCGTCTTCGCCGCCATGCTTTTGCAGAGAGTGAAGTTTCTCAATCGCGTCCTGCTTAGCCTTGAAGTGTTCGACACGCGATTTGGAGGTAGCTAACATTTCAACCTGCCTGCTTTGCGACTTGATACCAGACTACCAATTTCATCGTCCTCTCGCCTGGCCGAGTGACTTCGAACAGACGCTGCTCACGACGGTTCTTCTATCATCAGTGTGGCGTCTCAAGGTCCGAGATAGGCGCGCCGAACTTCAGGATCGTCAACGAGGTTCCTGGCGAGGCCACTGTGAACGATGCGACCCGTTTCCATGACGTAGCCCCGATCGGCAATTGACAGCGCCAGATTGACATCCTGTTCGACCAGCAACACCGTTACGCCGTCGTCGCGGATTGTTGCCAGAACATCCATCAACTGTTCCACAATGACCGGTGCCAGTCCCAAACTCATCTCGTCGATCATTAGCAATACCGGTGCCGCCATCAGGCCACGAGCCATGGCGCACATTTGCTGTTCACCGCCCGACATGCTTCCCGCCAACTGACGGCGGCGTTCCGATAAGCGTGGAAAGAGCACGTACATTTTTTCCAGGTCGCGTGCGACCGCCGCCTTGTCGGATCGTCTGAAGGCACCCATCAGCAAATTGTCTTGCACACTCATGCGGTCGAAGAGTTGGCGGCCTTCCGGAATCTGAACCAAACCCGCTGCGAAGGCCTGATCGGACGTCATGGGCACGAGATCATGGCTGTCCATGACGATGCCGCCCGTGCAGGAAAGAACGCGCGACAATGCGCGCAAGAAGGTGGTCTTGCCCGCTCCGTTGCTGCCGACCAGCGCCACGATCTCAGCCGGATAAACCTGCAGGGTGACGTCGTGCAGAACCGGCATTCCGCCATAACCCGCGCTCACCGCGCTCACATCAAGCAGAGGGGCCGTTTTGACATTCGACTCCGCTCTCATGCCCGCCTCTTGCCAAGATAGGCCTCGATCACGGTCTGGTCTGCGAGCACGCTGGAGGGCTCGCCCTCGGCGATTTTCTCGCCATGATGCAGCACCAGCAGCCGATCGGACAAACTCTTGATGGCTTTTATGACGTGTTCGATAACGAGAATGCTGATACCCGCGTCACGGACCTTGCGGATCATCTCTATCACTTCTTCGATTTCAACCAGGTTCAGCCCGGCCATGACCTCATCGCACAGGAGAACCTTCGGTTGCATCGCCAAAGCCTTTGCCAGCTCCAATCGCTTGCGGCCGGGTCCCCCCAATTCATCCGCGCGCTGATCGACACTTCTGCCAAGTCCGACGAAATCCAGTTGAGCGCGCGCCTGCTCACGGGCTTGCGCCAGTTGGGCTTGTCCGCCTCCACGCCCAAAGAGGGCGCCCACCGCGACGTTATCGAGAACCGACAGGCCCGGAAACGGGCGCATGATCTGAAACGTGCGTCCTACGCCCAGCCGTGCACGACGATAAGCGGGCACGCGGGCAAGTGACCGTCCTTCAAACAGGATATCGCCTGAACTTGGAGCCAACGTCCCGCTGATCAGGCTAACTAGCGTGGTTTTGCCTGCACCGTTCGGACCTATCACGCCGAGGATCTCTCCCCGCAGCAGCGTAAAGCTGACATCGTGCACCGCGATCAGGCCTGAAAAGCGTCGGGTCACGTGCTGAATTTCGAGTATTGCGGTCACAGCCGGTGCGTCCGTATGTTCTCGGCGAAATAGCGCCACCCCTCGCTGCGGAAGCGTCGCAACATGTCGGCCAAACCGCGCGGCATCAACACAACCGCGGCAACGATGACAACTCCAAAGAACAGGCCTGCGAGGCTGGTGATTTCGCTCGACAAGAACTTCAGAGATGGCCGAGAGCGAGAATGCCCCGGCGACAGGTCCGAGAACGGTACCCGGTCCGCCGAATACTGCCATGATGATCATCTTGACGTTCAGGCTGATATCGAATGCGCTCTCCGGATCGATAAACGTGACCCAGTAAGCGTGAATGCCGCCTGCCAGCGCACTGAAAACCCCTGACAAGGCAAATGCCAGCGTCTTGTATAGGGTAGTGTTGACGCCCATCACCGCTGCGCCTTCTTCGTTTTCGCGGATGGCGATTAATCCAAAACCGAATCGGGTACGCGTCAGCCAATAGATCGTCAACGTAGCCAGCACCAGGAGTCCGAGCGACAACTCAAAAAACAGACGGTCATTGTTGAGCGGCGGCAAGACAAGACCGATATTCTGGCCAGCCAGTTTCACGTTGGAGACGATCGCGGTCATGGCCTGAGCCAGCGCCAGCGTAGCGATCGCGAAATAATGTCCCCTCAGGCGCAGAACCGGTACCCCGAGGAGAACAGCGAAGACCACTGCAAGCGCCGCGCCAAACACGAGACCAACACCGAAAGGCAATTGCCACTGCGCCATCGCGATGGCCACACCGTAGCTGCCGAGCCCGTAGAACACCGAATTGCCGAAAGAGGCGTAGCCGGTGTAACCCCCAATGATGTTCCAGCCTTGCGCCAGAACGGCGAGCAACAGGGCATTGATGCCAAACTGGATCAGTACATCCGACCCGAACCACGGCACCGCCGCGAGAATGGCCAACGCCATTAGAATGAGCGCGGCGCGTAGCGTTTTCACGCGGCTTTCCCGAGCAAACCGTTCGGACGCACGATCAGCACCAACACCAGCACGCCAAAGCTTGCCACGTCAGCGTAGGTCGATCCTACATAGAGCGCGGTCAACGATTCCAGGATACCCAGAAACAGACCGCCGACGACTACGCCGAGCGGATTGTCCAGTCCGCCGATAATGGAGATGGCAAACGATTTTGCTGTTAGCGCCGCACCGATATACGGATTGATCTGCGATACAGTTCCGTAGAGGCCTCCTGCGGTTCCGGCGAGCGCAATTCCGATGCCAAACGTCACCGCATAGAGATGCCGAGGCTCGACGCCGTAGAGCCGAGCAGCCACCAGGTTCTGCGCAGTGGCCCGGATGGCCCGCCCGAGCCTCGTGTGCAAAAGGAATAGCCACATGGTGATCGTCAGCACCATCGCAACGCCGAAAGCCAGAAGACGTGCTACCGGCAGCACGACCGGTCCCAACGCAATGCTGTTGCCTGCATAGGCGGGGTTGATGGTACGAAAGTCAGCCGAAAACGCGAGTTGGGCCAGGTAGGTCAGCACGACTTCCAGCCCAAAGGTTATCAGCAGCGTATTGAACATGGGGGCGCGGACGATCAGGTTCAAAAGGTCGCGCTGTACACCGTAGCCGATGGCAAACATCACCACCGCGGTGATCGGCAATCCGAGAAACGGGTCGATACCGGCGTAACTGTAAAGGTACCACGATATATAGCCGCCGAGCATGATGAATGCGCCGTGTGCCAGATTGACGATATTCAACACGCCCCAAACCAGTGCGAGACCAAGCGCCATTACGGCGTACAATCCGCCCAACAGGATTCCGTTGATCAGGATTTGCGCAAGCAGATCCACATCGCTCCCCTGGTCTGATCGATGTCCCTAGACAACATCGTTAACGCGCGTCCCAGGCGGGCATCGGATATTTCGGTTCCGCGATCTTGCCGCCGGCACCGTAAATTGCGGTCAGCGCGTCGCCTTGAACCTGAATAACCGTCTGGGGCAGATCGATCTGACCGTTCTCGTTGAAGGCGATCGGACCGTAAAGACTGTCAAACTTCACCTTCGCCAGCGCATCTCGCACCTTTCCGGGATCAGTCGAGCCCGCATTTTCGGCGGCTTGCACCAATGCCTCCACGTCGGCGACGCCGGAGGCCGCATGATAATCCGGGTCATAACCGAATTTCGTCTTATAGGCCGCGGCGAACTGCGCGGCGTCGCCGAACCAGCGATCCTTCAGTGCGGCAGAAGGCAACCACGCAGTCATACCGAAGGCGTAATCGGCGTCCTTGCCCAAGGCTTTTCGAAAATCCTCGCTGGGGACGCCCACCGTGAAGGAGTACATCTTTGGCGCGACCGCAAGGCTCTTCGCCTGTCGCACGAAATTGAGGATCTCGGTCTCATGGCCGGCCACCAGGACCGCATCGATGTTCTTACTCCTGATTTGCGAGAGCAACGAATTGAAGTCGGTTGCGTTGGTGCTGTAACGCGCGTCCATGGCTAAGGTGAGGCCTGCCTGCTTCAGTTTGGGCCGCGTCCCGTCCGCAACCGAGACATCGAAGGCATCGTCAGCGTAAAGCAGGGCGACGGATTTTGGAGCCGGGCTGAGCCCCTTCAACATGTCCACCGTCGAACCAAAATAGTTGCTTGCCGGCGCCAGTGTTCCGAAGATATATTTGAACTTGCGCGCGAATATCTGGTCAGAGGCTCCGCCGCCTTGGACCATTGGAATTTTGTATTTTTCAGACACTGCTGAATCCGCCAGCGCGAAATTGCTTGCGAACGGTCCCAACAAAAAATCGACCTTGTCCTGAGAAACCAATTGAGTGTACTGCCGCACGCTTAAATTGACATCGGATTGATTGTCGTAAAGCTTGAGCGCGAGCTTGTGCGTTTCATTGCCGATCTTGACGCCGCCCGCTGCGTTGATCTTGTCGATCGCAAGCTGATAAGCGTCGCGATAGTAGCGGCCGGTATTGGCGACCGGCCCCGTCAGCTGTACCGACGCTCCCAAAACAATGTCCTTTGCGGAAGCGACACTTGACGACATCGCAAAGGCAGCGGCTACCAACAATGAGACTGATAAGCTGGATGTTTTCAACACACACTTTCTCCTTTGCCACGCGCTTTCAATTTTTGGACAGGGGTAACATTATTCGTATTTGCTCAGACTTTTCGGCTACAAGCACGCCGCATGGCGGACGTTGCAGAATCGATGCGCCGACCGAACGATTTAGGCAGCGCGCCAGCGTCCCTTGATCCCGATGACCGACGTTGCCGGCGACCCAGCCTTGGGCTTTCACTTCACGCTCCTTCCCAACAGCAAGTCCCGCAGAACAACGGCGTCGTTATGAGCTTCGTCATGAGCCGAGAACACGAGTGTGATCGGACCTTGCCGTGCCCGAGCGCGTAGCTTGCCGAGATGCTCAGGATTCTGACGCACTTCGCCGGCATAGCGGCGCCGAAACTCCTGCCACCGAGCTGGATCGTGTCCGAACCATTGTCGCAACGTGGTGCTGGGCGCGATATCCTTGAACCATTCATCGATGGCCGCCGATTTCTTTGTCATGCCGCGGGGCCAAAGCCGGTCGATCAATATCCGGGCACCGTCACCGCGAGCGGGAGGTTCATATGCCCGCTTCAACCGGACATTGGCTGCGGTAATGCTCTTGCTCATTTGTGTTGCTTCCGGATGGTATTCAATCTTAATCCGCCTTCTTCAGTGTAGTGCCTTTGTGCATTGCAATGTGGTCAGTCGTGTTGCTCTTGATTTCGTATTGCGGATCGTCCTTGCTCGCTTGATGCATATAGCCTTTGTAATCCACGTCTCTGGTGTGGACCTTGATGATCATACCGCTGACATACCCCGCTTCTGAGTTCCAGGTCACGTGATCGCCAATTTTGAATTTTTCGGCCATAGAGGACCATCTCGATCTCTAAGCTTCCAGGCAGCGGTGCTCGCATGAAATGCTGCACGAGCGGATGCGTTAGATTGCATGCAGGTCAATACGCAGAACCTGCACGAAAGGAGCCCAATGATGACCTAAACACCAAGTCGAGGTCTGTGCAGAATTGCACACTTCGCTGCAGAGAGAGCAAAGTAAAGCAAAGACCCTTCGCCGAGTCGCCAACACCGGCTCTTCATGGAAGGCGCATCTGCGCTGCATGACACATGCACTTTGTATGGCATGCTCAGCCTACTGAGTAAACCTTGCCAAGACAGCCGATAACGATTGCAGCGCTTCGCGGCAGTGCCTACTTGTAGCACCGAGCATAAGTCACGACGGCATAAATGCCATCGTGTTAGGTCGTGCATCTCAGTGGCTCGACACGGAGTCGCCTGTCATGTCCTCGAAAATCGAAGACTATGCACTTTTGGGAGATTGCGAAACTGCCGCGCTCGTTGGACGTGATGGATCAATCGACTGGCTTTGCTGGCCGCGCTTTGACAGCTGTGCATGTTTCGCGGCACTGCTCGGTGGGCGTGAGCACGGTCGATGGCTGATCACGACAACGGACAAGGCTACACGTATTTCCCGGCACTACCGCGACGATACGCTTATTCTGGAGACTGATTTCGAAACGGCGGATGGCGCTGTCACCTTGGTAGACTTCATGCCGCCACGCGGGAAAACTTCGGACGTGATTCGCATGATCGTCGGTCGTCGCGGCCGCGTCGCAATGCGTAGCGAGTTTATTCTACGTTTCGATTACGGTTCACTCGTGCCCTGGGTAACCCGGATGGAGGATGGCGGTTTGCTGGCTGTGTCCGGACCAGACATGGTGGTCTTGCGCACGCCAGTGCGACTGCGAGGAAAGGATTTCACGACAATCGGTGACTTCACCGTATCGGCCGGCCAAACGATTCCGTTCGTCCTGACCTATTCTGCCTCGCACCTGTCGCCTCCTGCCCCCATTGACGCACAGAAAGCTCTTGTCGATACGGAACAGTTCTGGCGTCACTGGATAAGTCGCTGCACCAGTGCGGGCAAGTGGTCGGCGGATGTTCGCCGTTCACTCATCACACTGAAGGCGCTAACTTATCGTCCGACAGGCGGTATCGTTGCCGCTCCTACCACATCCCTGCCAGAACAACTTGGAGGTCCGACGCAACTGGGATTATCGCTTTTGTTGGTTGCGGGATGCCACTTTTACTCTCCTCGCGCTGATGAACTCCGGCTACTACGAAGAGGCACGATCATGGCAGGCGTGGTTGTTGCGTGCGGTGGCTGGCCAGCCGTCGCAAGTGCAAATCATGTACGGCCTGCTGGGCGAGCGACGTCTGACGGAATGGGAGATCCCCTGGCTACCGGGCTATGAGGGATCCAAACCGGTGCGAATTGGCAATGCCGCCGCCACCCAATTGCAGCTCGACATCTTTGGCGAGGTCATGGATGCATTCTATCAGGGACGCAACGGGAAACTGGCTGTGGACGGAGCACGCCTGGGCCGTGCAGCGCGCGCTTCTCGATCACCTGGAGACAATCTGGGATCAGCCGGATGAAGGAATCTGGGAAATTCGTAGCGGTCGCCAACAATTCACTTATTCAAAGATGATGGCCTGGGTGGCGTTCGACCGCGCCATCAAAGGTGCGGAAGACTTCGGTCTTGAAGGGCCAGTCGAGCGCTGGCGCGCCTTGCGCGGAAAAATCCACGAAGAGATCTGCAGTCACGCATTCGATCCGAAGATTGGCGCTTTTGTGCAGTCGTACGGATCAGGGAACTCTCGATGCCAGTTTGCTGCTCATTCCAGCCGTTGGTTTCTTGCCCCCCGATGATCCAAGGGTTCGAAGCACTATTGCCGCTATCGAACAACATTTATTGGCCGACGGTCTTGTCCGACGCTATGACACCGCGGACACCCGCGACGGCCTGCCCCCGGGCGAAGGCGTATTCCTCGCTTGCAGCTTTTGGCTCGCAGATAGCCTGCTGGCAACGGGGCGGCGCGAGGAAGCACAGCAATTATTCGAACGGCTGCTTGCACTCAGGAATGATGTCGGACTTCTGTCCGAAGAATACGATCCACAGACGAAGCGGTTAGTCGGCAATTTCCCCCAGGCACTTTCGCACATCGCGCTTGTCAACACGGCTCACAACCTCACACGTTCGGAAAAGCCGGTGCGGCAAAGATCCGGACATGAAGTCACGAGCAATTGATCGGGCTGACGCCTGCCAACTCGAGCATCCGGCCTGCCTCGAAACTATGCGGCCTGTGAATGCTCAAGCTGCTATCTATAATGATAACAATCGCTGCGCCCCGGAACAAGGCGATCTCGGCAAAACGCCCGACACTCCCAAATGTTAGCACACACCTCGGGCGTCGAGATCACGACCGCTGACTGCGGCAACAGCGTCGGCACGACGGAGTGTGCAACATTGCACAGACTCAGATTCGCATTTCGTTTATCGTAGGGCGCGGCGACGTTTGCCGACCGATGTTCACGTGTGCGAGATGGGAGATGCAAATGTTTCGAAAAGCGCTGATGACCCTTGGGATCATGATGTTGGTAGCCGGGCCGACGGTCGCTGCAGAAAGCGTTGAAAAGTCGCCGCCGCCGGCTCCCTACAAAAAGGTAAGCGAGCTCGTTAAGCTTCCCGATTTTCTACCCGGTATGGGGACGCTGTATGTCGACCCCACGACGTTGCCGGACGGGCCGTTTCTCGCTTACGATCGTGCGGGCAAGCTGGTCAGCACAATTTACATGATCCCCCTTAAAGACATCGACGGGCATAAGACGATCGACGATCTGAAGGCGCCCGGCGGCAATGTCGACCACGTTTCGTTGTATTACAACGCCGGCCATCCAGGTGTGGCCGAGCCGCACTATCACATCGTGCTGTGGCATGTGACGAAGGCGCAAGAGAAGCTGGTCGAGAAATAACCAGATGCTGACGCGGCGAGCAGCACTCGGTGTCGGCGGCGGCTTCCTGGCGAATGCGGGCTTTTCCAACCTCGTTCCGGTTAACGCGGCCGAGCTCATCGAGATTCACATGAAAAGCGACCCTGGAGGCGGGATCGTCGGGTTCGATCCAATCGGAGTGTTATTGCAACCCGGCCAAACGGTGCGCTGGATCTGCGATGACAACGTGCATACGACGACGGCTTACAGTCCCGAAGAACGATAATCATTCGTTGCGTATCCCGACGAACGCCCGGCCATGGGCATCCGATTTTCTCCTGCCCAAACAGACCTTCGAGGTAACGCTCACAGTGAAGGGCATCTACGACTATTTCTGCGCACCGCACGAAGAGGCCGGCATGGTGGGGCGGCTTATCGTCGGCAGCGCCGTCGGCCCCGGCGCGCTGCCTTTCGATTATTACCTGACCCAGGGTCATAACTGGAAGCCGGTTCCGCCAGCCGCGCAGCAAGTCGTTCCCGACGATCGAAGCTATTTTGACACAGAAGATCGTTCGCTCACCCTTCAACTTCGCAAAGATGCCGATGAAATGAGCCGCTGGATTTATGGGTTCGCGGAGTTCGACGTGAGGATCGAATGTAATTCGTGACCTGGTGAGCGCATAGTTGCCAGTCACCAGAGGTGTGGAGATCGCATGCTGTCCGATCCGCTTTTCCTGTCCCGCCTGCAGTTCGCCTGGGTGATCGCGTGGCATATTCTTCTGCCGGCCTTCACCGTTGGATTGGCGTCCTACATCGCGGTGCTTGAAGGCATCTACTTCGCGACCGGGCGTGACGTGTATTTCCGATCGTCGATGTTCTGGATCAAGATTTTTTCCGTCTCATTCGGAATGGGCGTGGTTTCCGGAATTGTAATGCCGTTCCAGTTCGGAACCAATTGGAGCCGATTTTCGGACGTTACCGCGAACGTTCTCTCGCCGCTCTTCGCTTACGAAGCCATCATGGCCTTCTTCCTCGAGTCGGCATTTCTCGGAGTGCTTCTATTCGGCCGAAAGCTCGTGCCACAATGGGCGCACTTTTTCGCAGCCCTCATGGTTGCGTTCGGAACGCTTCTGTCGTCATTCTGGATCCTTTCCGCCAATAGCTGGATGCAAACGCCAGCCGGCTACGAGCTTGTCGATGGACGTTTCTTCCCCAAGGATTGGTTTCAAATCGTCTTCAATCCGTCCTTCCCGTACCGGCTAACCCATACGATTGTCGCCTTCTATGTCACCACCGCCTTCGTCGTCGCTGCTGTGGCGGCCTATCTGATTCGAGGCGGTCGCTTTGTCGAAGAGGGTCGCGTCATGTTTTCGATGACGCTGTGGCTTCTGAGCATCCTTGTGCCCCTGCAAATCTTGCTCGGTGACTTGCATGGGCTCAACACGCTTGAACATCAACCCGCAAAGCTCGCTGCGATCGAGTCTCACTGGGAAACGGCAAGCCGGGTTCCACTGAATCTGTTTGCTATTCCCGACGAGATCAATGAGACGAACCACTACTCAGTCGCAATTCCGGTCCTCGGGAGTCTTATCCTGGGCCACGATCCTAACGCGACGATCAAGGGCCTGAAGGATTGGCCGCCACGGGATCGCCCGCCGGTGGCAATTCCGTTCTTTGCCTTTCGCATCATGGTCGGAATTGGCGTCATCATGCTTGGCCTCGTCGTGGCGAGTTGGTGGTTGAGGTTCAAGGGGCGTCTTTTCGAAACACGCTGGTTTCTGCGAGCATGTCAGTTCGTGGCCCCGCTTGGCTTCGTCGCTGTATTGGCCGGGTGGATCACGACCGAGGTGGGGCGCCAGCCCTGGACCGTTTACGGCCTGCTCCGTACGGCGGATTCGGTCTCTCCCTCTCTGACGGGCATGGACGTCTGGATTTCTCTTGCGGGATATATCCTGGCGTATCTCATCATGTTCCCCGCGGGGATTTTGATCATGGGCCGTCTTGTCCGCAGAGGACCGGTCGATTCGACAGTTAGCGAGAGTCCCATCGAAAGTGGCAGGCCCGACCTCCTGGTCCGCCCGCTTCCAACCGCTTCAGGAAGGCCCAGGCCATGAGTTCCTTGGTGCTCGACACCGTGCCGATCTGGACATTCATCCTCGGCGTTGGTGTATTTTTCTACGTGCTGCTCGACGGGTTTGATCTTGGGGTCGGAATGCTGTTCGGGCTCGCGCCGGATACGCCGTCCCGCAATCTTGTGATGAACTCCATCGCGCCCATCTGGGACGGTAACGAGACCTGGCTCGTGCTTGGCGGCCTTGCACTTCTTGCAGCCTTTCCGCTCGCCTTCGCCATTATCATCCCGGCAGTTTATTTCCCGATCCTGGTCATGCTGCTCGCGCTAATCTTTCGCGGCGTTGCATTCGAGTTCCGCTATCGCGATGCGGAACACAAGACGTTCTGGGACTATGGATTTGTCTACGGGTCTGCCATCGCAACTTTCGCACAGGGTATGGTCCTCGGGGCGTTTATCCAGGGATTCGAGGTCGAGGGCCGCGTGTTCGCCGGCAGATCGTTCGACTTCCTCACTCCATTCTCGGTTCTGACCGGAATTGCGCTCGTGTTCGGCTACGGACTGCTCGGCGCCGGCTGGCTCGTCTTAAAAACGGAGGGGGACCTGCAGGCCTGGGCGCGCCGTCACGGCCGGTGGTGTTTTATTGGCGTCATCGTCGCCATCGGCGTTGTCAGTCTCTGGACGCCTTTCGTTCACGAGGACATCGCGCAGCGATGGTTCTCCTGGCCCAATCTGCTGTTGCTGTCGCCCGTACCGATCATCACGGCGCTGCTGGCGTGGGCCGAGTGGCGCTCGCTGAACAACGATTCCGAGATAGCTCCCTTTGCAGCTGCCGTCGGTCTTTTCGTGGTGTCCTACGTTGGCATTGCCATCAGCCTATGGCCCAACATCGTGCCGCACCGCTTCAGTCTATGGCAGGCGGCCTCCTCTGAAAGCACACAAGCCTTCCTTCTCGTCGGTACGCTGTTTCTGCTGCCGATCATCCTTATGTACACTGGATGGTCATATTGGGTGTTTCGAGGCAAAGTACGCGCCGACATTGGCTATCATTAAATTCGTCACGGACAGCCGCCTTGAGAAGCGACGTTTTTCGAAAAATTATGTTGTTCAACGCCTAATCTCAGGCTGATCGTACAACAGCATATTCAGTAATGGGCTATGAATGTGGATCTCACCATGGTAGCCCCGCGGCAACAGCCAGCGTTGGCAATCAGACATATCAAATCTGCAGAATGCCGCTTGCAACGTTAGCCTGTTGCATGCTCTCGATTCTACGTTCCCTGCGGATTACCGCTCTCGGCAACCATAGCCGCGATCTGACCGGCGCGATGTTTCGGCTCCGCCGCTGCCGTGTCGCGCGAAACCTGATCCGCAGTCCAGCTCAACAATGTCCACGGCGACGAAGCACGCTTGTGCGGTAAGGCCTTCATCTGTGAGCTCCCATGTTCCGCCCAGTTCGGGCTAGCACGTTACCGATGGCTCGTGATACGTCCAAATGTGCTCTTCGTTCCCCAGATGCCTCGCCGCAGGCACTCCAACTGCACGATCTGACTGTGATCGACGAACAGATTGATGTCGATGCCGTAATTTTTGATGTACCATTCGAAAACCGGCGGATCGGCTGCCTCAAACATCACATTCTCCATTCCGACCTGCTTGATGATCCTCGCAGCAACATCCGTACGCCACGGGTCTGCGTTCTCCGTGATACCCTCGGACTCGATCATGATTATCGAAGCGCCAGCGCTTAGGCATTCCGTTGCAGTGTCAATCAGGATCTGTGGATCGCGGGTACCTTCGGCCTGCAACTCCGCCTGGCTCGTGTCACCACCGGCGCCAAACTGGATACCAATCTCGGGCTTCGGCTTAAGCCCTGCCTTCTTCACTTTCTCAATCAGCCGAAGCAGATCCGGAATGGGCAGCTGGATGAATCCGGTGGACAGCTCGATCATGTCAAATTCGAGCGTCTTACACTCGGCGATATAATCGTCGACGTGGTGCGCAGCACGCGCAAGAATATTTTCGATCCAACCGCCAGTCGAAACATACACACCGTGGTCATGACAGATACGGTTCATCCTCTTCACATAGTCGGCCGGCATCAGCGAAAATGACCCACCAGCATATTTGTAGCCGTCGACATGCTCCCCCATTCCCTCGAGCAATTCCTTCGTGTAGGTAGGCGTAACGGAGGCGTAATACGGCCCACGAATTTCAGTGATCGATTTCGAGCGTGGCTTGGGATCACGGTCGTTCATCGGAACGTAGGGAAAGGAACGCTTCTGCCATACTTCGGATTGAGACCTTGTCATTTTGCCATTCCTTCCTAAGGATTGCTTCCGCATTATTGCGTGAGATCGGCCAGGATCGCGGTGAAATCGCGAACCCGCATTTTCTCGAGGTTGTGCACAGCGTCGACAATTCGTGCTCGAGCGCGTTCGGACGTGAAAGCGGCTGTGACGTCGTTGAATTTGGCGATCACCGACTCCCAGCCCATCCGGCGCGTAACAAAGCCTTCGTAATCGGACTTGTCGATTCGATACCTGCTCCCGTCGTTCAACATAACGGTGACGGTGGTGCACATTTCAGCAGGAAAGCGAGCGGTGTATTCCTCGTTGGGTTTCACCACGATGCGCCTCAGCAGGCCCTGAATATCAACACCCGTAAGCCGTTCCGGCCTGTACTGCGCCGGCAGGACATTGCCATCGAGCAGCGCAGCGGCAACCATATATTGCAGTGAGTGATCCGCTTCCTCCTTCGTGCGAATAACTGTCTTGTCGCCCTCCTCGCCACCGCCAATAATGTGATAAGCAACATCGAATATTTCGATCTCGATCCTTGCGATATCAGGGACTCTAAATCCATAACGCGCTCGTAGTTCCAGGACACCCTCAATAGACGATTGCGAGTGGATCTCCGCATCGTACTTCTTGAGAATCGTATCTTTAACCGCTTCGAGGTTTTCCTCGTCCCACTCGATTTCAAACGGGCCCGCGATAGTCTCCTTGAACCCCTTGTTGCCTTCGAAGACTTCTTCCGGGCCTGTTATGCCTCTTGAAGCGAGGAACGATGCATGAGTGCCAACAAATGCTGTATTAGGGTAAGCTAGGCCTTTCCACTGCGACAGCGCGCCTGTGCGTGTCACTCTCAGCGCATTATTGCACGTGCCACTGATGGCGATTGCGTTGGCCGTCTTCTCGGCATCAAGCCCGAGAGCTCGCGCCACGCCGGCCGCGACAGCGTAGGCTCCTTGAACCGTGTGATCGAAGCCCTTTGCCCGAACAGGTGCAACGTCGCATAGGCGGCACTGCACTTGATAAGCGACAGCCATCGCTGCAAGAAACGTGCTGCCGTCCTGGTCGGCATATTCTGCGGCAGCAAGGACCGCGCCGAGGTTATCGCTCGGGTGACACGTCTCGCCTTTGGCGATATAACTATCCATGAAATCGAGATAGCGCACGAGAGCGCCATTGTAGAAGGCAGCACGATCAGGCGCGGTCTTGCCACCGCCAATCAGGGTTGCGATCGGTCTTCCGCCAAAATCGTCAAGTTGGTCACGAACGCGACGGATCGGGTCGCCATCTAACGCACCGATCGCGACCCCGACACTATCGAGAATCCGCTTTCGAAGTTCGTCCCGAGCCTCCATCGTCATGCTCGCGCTATCGGCCGTCGCAACGAATTGGCCCAATCGCCGTACCTCCGTGTCCTTCTTGCTAACCGATGATTTGCACGCCCGTTGTCCTCACGTCAGGTTTCGGATCAGCGACTTATCCTCCGTGTAGACCCATGCGTCCGATCCGTTGTCGGGAATCGGCCTCACGCTCCGCTGGGCCGCGGCGGCATTACCGACGAAACTTTTCAGCATGTCGTAAAGATACTCGCTCCAGCTTTCCGCGGCTCCCTCCGCCAGGTCCACGCCGATCAGCGCGAATTTCTCCGGCAATGTCTTGGTGGGCGAGAGATGACAGAGCGCGGGCACCACCAGGCGTTTCGTCAAGTCTCCACCGGTGCCGAAGATCGCCATGGCGCAAGGATCGGCCGGGCTCGGCTGGCGTCGTGGCGGTGACTCGACTACCCGGGCGGCCGGAGGAATCTGGAGTGATTGGCTGTCGTGCACGTGTTATCCGATTACGCTGATCTGTATTTGCCTCAATCCTTGCAACGCTGCGCTACTGGAGCGCTTCATCCACAACGCGAGCCAATTCTGACAGTCCCGCCTCGACATCCTTGAGGTGGACGCGCAGGGCGCGCCGACCACGGCTCACCAATACATCAAGATCGCCATGGGCTTGCGCCGCCTTCACCACACCGAAGCTGTAGGACCGGCCGGGCACGTCGAGGTCCGCGGGATCGTCGCAAGTGATCTGGAGAAACACGCCGGAATTCGGGCCGCCCTTGTAGGCTTGCCCGGTCGAATGCTGAAAGCGGGGTCCGTAGCCTAGACAGGTTGCGGCATGAGTCTTGTCGCGGATGCGGGTTCGCATCGCGGTCAGCGTCCGCGTGTGTGATTGTTTGCGCTGGATGTAGGCCAGCAGCGCCACATAGTCGCCCAAACTTGCGCCGGCGCGCACGCGGCCGAAATGGCTCTTCAAATAGCCGGACAGTGTGTTGTGTCGACCCAGCTCGGCTGCGTTGCGCGCATCGGCGTAGAGGGCTACGCCGTTCTCGCGGAATACTGGCTCCTGCTTAGGAAGGCTGTGCGACTTCTCGTATTCCTCGGTGAGCGTGCGCGTCTTGCCCTTGCTCGCCTCCACATCCGGCTGGTCGAACGGGTCGATACCGATAATCGCACCGGCCACGGCCGTGGCGATCTCCCAGCGGAAGAACTCCTGGGAGATGTGCCCGATATCTTTGATGCGGATCTGCGCAACTGGATGGCCGGCCTGCTGCAGTGCTGCCACTGCTTCGCGCTGCGATGGATCGACCTGCCCATCCAGCTCCAGGTAAGCGAAGAAACGGTCACCCCCATAACGTTCTGGTGCGGTGAGCGGTTCTCCAGCCAAGGGAATCAGCCCGCGGCCGTGTTTGCCTGTGCTTTCGGCCAGAAGCTGCTCCAGCCAGGCACCGAGATAGGCGATCCCCGGCGAGGTCACGACCGTCACCTTGTCGCGGCCGAAGCGTGTTGCTGCAATGCCCATAGCAACACCGAGTTGTATACCTGGATTCTCAGCCGGCGGCACGTCAGCGCCGCAGGCTCGTTGCATCTTCCGCGCCGTCTCGAGGAGACATTCAATGTCCAGACCGAGCGCCGCCGCCGGTACCAGCCCGAACTTCGACAGCACGGAGTAACGCCCACCGATCGAGGGCACGCCATAGAAGATATGGGCAAACCCTAGTTGCTTGGCGCGTCGCTCCAGCGAGGAACCGGCATCGGTTACCGCGAGGAAGTGTTCGCCAGCCCTATTCTTGCCTCGCATTGCGCCGACGCGATCGACGAAATAGTCCATAAGAATGTTGGGTTCGAGCGTGCTGCCTGACTTGGAGGAGACGATGAACAGCGACTTGCCGAGATCGACTGTGCTTTCGATCGCCCTGATCTGCGCAGGATCGGTGCTGTCCAACACTTGAAACCGCGGCCCACCGGACTGCCGGCCGAAGGTCTCGCCCAATACTTCAGGCCCCAGAACTCGATCCTCCCATGCCGAGAAGAACGACATCAGTGAAACGGCGATTCCTCACATCTGCCGCGAAGTTCTGCAGCCGGCCAATATCGGCAAGCTCTCGATCTGCCACGTTCAGCCAACCGAGCCATTTGCTCTCATCGGTTCCTGACCAGAGCGACTTGTCACCGGCCCAAAGCCTGCGAATGCGCCCTTCTTTCCGCCATACCTCCATTTCTTCTTTGAAGGCTGCCGCTATCTCTGATGAACCCGGGCCAATCTCCAGTCGGGCGCGATCGCCCTCGAGCAGCGTCCGGCGGCGGCGCGCGATGGTACCAAACAACTTGTCGAACGCATCCGCGAATTGCCGTACGCCTTCCTTGATCAGTTCTACCTCCGTGACCTCCTTCAGTGAAACGCCGCAGTTCTCCAACTCGGCAAGTAGCGAATGCGCGGCGACAACGTTCCGTTCGATCGCATCGAGCGTTATCTGACCGCGACCGCGAAATGCGTCCATCGTTGCGGGCGGAATGGTGTTCACAGTGTCGCGACCTATGAGCGCCTCGACATACATCGTGTCCTTGTAGACGGGGTCTTTGACACCAGTGGAAGCCCAGAGCAAGCGCTGCGTCTTTGCTCCCAATGCAGCCAAACGCTGCCACCGCGGCGCAGCGAACAGAGCTTTGTAGCGGGCATAGGCGACTTGCGCGTTGGCGATTCCCACCTTGCCACGCAATAGAGCCGCCGCCCGTTTGTCACCGAGTTCGTCGATTCGCTTGTCAATGGCAGTATCAATGCGGCTAACGAAAATGCTGGCGACACTGGCGATCCCGGAGATGTCGCCGCCGGTCCGCGCCAGATCCTCGAGCCCCGAGATATAAGCTTCGACAACCTGCTCATAGACGTCCACCGAAAAGAGCAAAGTGATGTTGATGTTCAGTCCACGGCCGGTCAGGCGGCGAATGGCGGGAATGCCGGCCGGCGTCGCCGGTACCTTTATCATCAGATTGGGACGGGCAACTGCTTCCCGCAGCCGCAGCGCCTCTCCCACTGTACCTTCCTCATCGTTGGCAAGGTATGGCGAACATTCCAGACTGATATAGCCGTCACGGCCCTCTGTCTGCTCGTAGACCGGACGTAACACATCGGCGGCGGCACGAATGTCGTCAATCGCCAGGTGTTCATAGATTTCGGAGATGCTGTGGTCACCCAGCATCTGGAATTGCTTCAGCGCGTCCGCATACTCATCGGTCTCGCCGATCGCTCTTTCGAATATGGAAGGATTCGAGGTGATACCTTTCAACCCGTCGCGCTCGACGAGCACGCGCAACTCGCCCTTCTCGATCAGACTGCGTCTCAGATAATCCAGCCAAAGCGACTGGCCGCATGTCTCGAGCTGTCTGAGTGGGTTCATGTTTGCATGTTCCTGGCTTTAGCAAGCTGCAGTTCCACCCACCGCTTCGAACACTTTTCCTCGGTAAAACCGACTTCCTTCGGCATATCTTCAAGCGGCGCCGAGGAACCGAAAGCTTGCATGGTGCATGTCGCAGTCGCGATTTCAGGATGATATCGAGCGGTCATTGCTCTCCTACATGAAGCCGCAATACTCTTCAGGCAGCTTTGGTCTGTCAGCACCGGCATTATCGACTACAAACGGCCCAACAACGCGCGGCCAAAAAAGGCGACGGTGCCTCGTCGTTTTATCTGTCGTTCACCGCCGATAGTTAGGCGCTTCGAGCGTGACAACTGTCAAAAATTGCACACTTATGAAACGTTTTGGAATAATCGGATAAGTCGATGTTTCTTGAACGCATCGTCGGCCATGGTCGAGATCACGCTACTGCGCCAACGTGAATGAGGTTGTCCGTGTAAAAGAAACAGCCCTTCCGATCTTGATATGGCTCAACCCATCAGTTTCACTTGTCTGTTATAAAGACGAGGGCGCGAGCATCCAGCGGGAGCCTATATGACCATCAAGGACGCGCTTTTATATATTTCGCCGGCGCCGGGAGGCGAGATGACTGCCGGCTTTGCGGCTGGTATGGCCCAACATTTCGGAGCCGAGGTCACCGGTCTGACCTTTGCATTCGACATGGCGTACCCGGCCAGCCTTTATACGCGCTTACCCGACGAGTTGTTTCAGAAGCTAGGAGAGAAAAGCCGTGAAGACGCTATGGTTGCCATGACGCATGCAACACGGATCTTCGACCAAGGGACATCAAAATTCATTGGTGTCATGGAGACGTGCTTACCTGACGAAGCAATCGATTCGTTCGTCGAGTACGCGCGACTTCGAGATATCGCGATTCTTCCAAACCGCCGCGAGAAGCTGCCGATCGAGCGGTCGCTCATTGAGGCGTTGTTGTTCGGCTCCGGTCTGCCGGTAATGCTTATCCCGAGCCGACGGGAAAACGACCTTTGCGATCGATCGGATTTTGATCGCTTGGGACTACAGCCGGGTGGCTGCGCGTGCCGTCGCCGACGCCATGCCGCTGCTGACGAATGCGAAGCGGGTCCACATCGTTACCGTGACCGACGATAAGGAGTTGCGTCCGCGTATGGACGCCCACGAGCTCGCTCGTCACCTCGCACGCCACGGCGTGGCGGTGGTGGTCGATCAAGCCTTGCGAGGAAACCTGAGTATTGGCGATGCGCTTTTTCGCCAGGCAGCCGCCGTCAACGCCGACCTGATGGTTATGGGCGGGTTTGGTCATTCCCGATTGCGGGATTTCATTTTGGGAGGAGCGACCCAACAGATCCTCACTTGGGCGCCACTGCCGATCCTGATGTCGCACTAAATTCGGACTGTACTCAATTCCCCTGGCGCGTGCTCGCTCAAATGGAGAACGATGCTCTTGATATCATGCCAAATTGTCAGGCGCGCGGCTGACCTTGAGCACGGTCAGCTCGCGACGTTCGCCTGTTCTGGTATGGAATGAAATAGTCTGATTGACGGAAAGCCCCAGAAGCGCGGCGCCGACCGGCGTCAAGACAGACACGCGCCGGCGCGCAATATCAGCATCAAACGGATAAACCAGGATGACTTCCTGAATCTTCCCGGTTTGTTCGTCGCGAAATTCGACCTGGCTGCCCAGATTGACGATGTCAGGACGCAGTTTTTCCGCCGGAAGGATATGCGCGCGATCGAGTTCCTCACGAAGATATTCGCATACATCCATCATCGGCCCGCTTGTCAGCGACGAGAGCGCGGAAAGCCTGGCAAAGTGATTCGCATCGATCGCAATTGGCGGTCTCATTTCGGTTATCGCTATCGCTGTGCATGTCACGCTCCTGATAAGTCAATCCAAGTCGCGCTGCTCCGGTCTGTCGCAGCCGACGTCTAGGCAGCCCTGGGACCTTCGTCATCGGGCCCAGAGGCCGATGGAACCTGAGTTGCCGCGCGGCGCGCCTTGAGCGGAAACAGCAAGGGCGCTCCCGCCGGAGCGACGACGCTCTCGACAATCACGAAGTGAGTCCACCCTCGATACTGAAGAATTTCATGCAATTCCCAACGCTCATTCCGAGAACGGCGGCGCCCAATGGCGAAAGCACTGACAGATTTATCTGCAGCGCTTCTGAACTCCTCCGGGCAGACCAGAATTTTGCTTTCCGTCTGCTTACTGTCATCGATCCTATACGTCACCCACTCGTTGAGACGTGCAACGCCGCGCGGCATCTTGTAAGCGTCGCACACGACGGCCCGACGGATCTCCGACATCAAGAACCTGCTAACCGGATGACGTTCTCTTAAGGCATCCACGGCCAGCCGTTCAAGACGCGCGTAGTCTCGCCGTGCGATGATGATTGGAGGCAAGTGCTCGGTCATATCGACTCCCAATGTGGCATCCACGGATTTGCATTTGTTGTTAAAGGATCACGCAGCCTGCCACGACCGCTCGCGTTCGGAAGCCCTCGACATCTTGTAGACGAGATCGACGTAGATTGCCGGTGTAACAAAGCCGCCGATCGATCACGGGTCTCCATCATCGCGCACTCCCGCAGCCACATTGATCGATCTCCCGGCCGCACAGACGACAGGCTTCATAACCTCAGCTTTTAATCGCATTTTTCGTCGTGTCGCGATGCATCTTCTTAAAGCTCAAGCACGAGGCTCATGACGCATCTGCTCCGCAAACCGCGGTCAAGCAGAGGTGCATTTGCTTCAATGGAAAAACTCAGCCCGGACAGCGACGAGAGGCCGCCCGGGCTACTTGCCGATTTGCAAGCGGCCCGCGTGACGAGACCACGTCTTATCAAGCGCGACAATAATCATCTCCCATAGTTGGGGAGGCAGGCCACGAAATCAAGTCTTCGGTCCACGCCGTGCCGATTTGTCGCTATTTAGCAGACGATCATCTCCCCTACATCCGTAACGTACAGCTTAAGGAACGGAGCGCATCTAGGTGAAATCATCGCAATGCGCGTGCAACATGGAAGCCCGCGAAGGACTTTAGGCAAAACGTATGTTTGCCTCTAAACATGGGCCTCAGGACAACGCGCCCCTTCTATTAGGACGGAAGCAGAACGCATCGCGCGGAGACGCGCAGTCGCTCGCCCAGGTTCATCTCAATGCATTGTTCGTTCACATCGGACCCTCGGCAACCCAGTCACTACTGCGTTCGGGTTCGCGTCCCCGGTACACACCGCATCGACCCGCCAAATAGTAGACAACCGCGTTTGCGAGCTAGTGCGAGTGCGTATGCCGGTTCAAGCCTGCACAGACGCCCGGATGATCGAGGCCGCCCCCTGCAAGCCAGGCGTCAGTGCTCATGGTAGCCCGATCGATCAGCTTGCTTGTCTGGGAGAAGTCATACGGCGATCCAGTCAGCGGACACAGCGGCGGCACGACGAAATAATCGATACTGCTATCGATTCCTTGCAATTCGTTCATCAGTTGTCGCGCAATCAGCAAAGTCAGTGCGTGCAAGGCGGTTGCGACAGCCCCAACTGGCGGCTTGTCGATGGCACAGGCGTAACCGCTTGGAAGGATGATCAGACGCCGCGCACCATGCTCGACCGCTACGCTGACCGGCGTGCCGCTCGATACAGCCCCACCGGCAAGATAGAGATCGTTGGAACGTACCGGTGCGAAAGCTTCCGGTATTGCGGCGCTCGCGACTACGGCTTGCGCCGCCGAACCTCTCGACAGCACGACGGTACCGCCCGACAAAATATTGGTCGCTACGATATGAATCGGAATCTTTGCATCCTCCAGATTGCGGTAAGTAAGATTCCTGTCGACGAGTTGCCGTAACGCGTCTGACACGATGAGAAAATCCCGTCGACAGAAGAAGCTTGTCACTGTCCTCCACGTCAACGGAAGCAGATCGTTCCGGTGCAAACTGCGCCAAATCGCCTCCAGTCGCTGGATCCCCTCCATTGTGGGGTCGCCAGCATAATAGGCGCCGTTCAGTGCGCCGACGTTTGAGCCGACGACCATATCAGCGATAATGCCATGGCCGGCGAGCGAACGTAACATCCCGACGTGAATGGCGCCGAAGCTGCCTGCGCCTGCAAAGACGAACGCGGTTTTGGATCTATCAGCATCGCTGGACACGGGTAGCGGCTCCCCATAACGCTGGTTGGACGGGAGCGCGAAGGTTTATTAACGATCGCGCGGCGCGCGGCCTTGACGGAATTAATGATCGATCGGCAATCCGCTAGTGAGCGCAGGGTATGGACATGGGACTGATCAGCGCCGGGAATCGGCAGTCGCACCGGCTCCGCACCTGTCGCCAACAACAGGCGATCATAGGGAATATTTCTACCACCCGCGATGACGACGTTGCGCGCCTTGGCGTCGATCGAGCCGACCTTGGTTTTGAGCCGCATATCGATGCCGGCCTCAGCGTAAAAACTCTCCGGGCGCAGCGGCAGCCAGTCTTCCGGCGCGCGGCCGGCGAGATAATCCTTCGACAAGTTCGGCCGGTCGACCGGCGGCGCCGTTTCGCGGCTCAGCATCACGATGCTGCCGCGAAACTCCTGCCGCCGCAGCATCTCAGCTGCGGCGAAACCCGCGGCGCCGTCACCGACAATCACAATCCGGTCAGGCATCTCGACCGGCCCCTTGCCGCGTGACTTCGGCTGGCTGTGCTTTTGCCGAACGAAGATGCGATCGCCGTCGTGCTCGACTTGCCAGACCGCCAAGGCGGTAAGCGCCGGCGCGCGTGTGGCCTCCCCGGTTCTCAGATCGAAGCAGGCGTGATGCCAGGGACATCGGATCCGGTCCCCGACGACAAGTCCGTCTACCAGCGGCCCGTGATAATGACTGCAATACGCGTCGATGGCGAAGATCTCGGGGCCGGAGCGGACCAGCAAAAACGGCCTGATCGCCGACGTGGCCGAGAAGGCTCGCGCCGGTGAAGTCATTTACTGCGACGCCTCTGGCGAGATCTGGCCCTGTTGGAGACGGCTGCTCTTCGTCCACGTTCACTTCTTCAGTTGCCATGCCGCATTCCTAGGTCCGGCATCGCACCGTGCAACGATGACGTCGTTCAGATGAACGTTGGCAGTGATCCACAGATGGACGAAACCGACAGCACGTTGGCTCATGGGCAGATGCTCTTGCCTTTGTTTAGGGCACGCTACCGCATCGAAGAGACGGGCATTTGATTTAACGCAAGACAGACCGGTGAAATTAGATGCATCGAAGGAAGGGTTACTCTCGTTTCGCCAAATGTAAGGATATCCTGGGCGTCTCAGCTATCTTTGCTACAATCACGCAATGGAGCGCTTGAAAGCTGGAGACTGGACGGGCTTTGGCACGGAGCTCGACGCGATGCGCGGACTTTTGGAGGATCTGGGTCGGCAATCGAGCGACCACTAGGCCCCCACCGCGCAACGCTCACGAAGTCAAAAGGCATTCTGATGTTTAACCGTGATCATGCACCACGGCCACCGCCGCTGGATCGCAATTGCACGCCGGCGCGCAGCATGAAATACCTGTCACCTCGGCGCAGCAGCAGCTCGCGTATCTGCGGCGCGAACACGAAGACCGCAGCTGAACCGTTAACGAACGCCAGGCCTGTCGCGATCAAGGCCCTTGGCGACAAGATCATCCAGATACGACTGGAATCGGCGTCCCGCATCCCGCCCGATCTCATGCAGAAACGCCCAGGAAAAAATCCCGGTCGAGTGCATGTCATCGAACCCGAGACGTACTGCATAGTTGCCGACTGGATCGACTGAAAGGATCGTAACATTACGCTTGCCCCCGATCGTCTTGCGCTCGGATTCAGAATGACCTTGGACTTCTGCAGAGGGACTTATCACGCGCAACAGTTCTGCGGAGAGTTCGAAGGATGCGCCATCGTCGAACACAACATTCAGCGTGCGACGATCCTTCGCAAGGCGGATTTCAACCGGCCAAGGTGAGTTAGCGCCCGTCTGAATCAAATCGCACCTCCACTTCGACAGAGGACCTGCTGACCGCTCATGTGGCCAGTTTCCCGGCAATGGCGTCCTCGAGGATAGCAACCTCATTTCGTTCGGTCTGAAGTTACGACAACTGCCTCTATTGCTTTGCACCTTGCTTGCACTACCTTGTTAAAGATATCACCCTCTGGAGGTAGCGTCATGAAAGCTTTTATTGCGGCAGTGATTTGCGCGGCAGCGATCGGGGTTGGGGCGTCCTATGTGCTCCATCTGCAACAGGAGACGGTCGACGTCGCATTTTCAACAAGCGGCGCGCGCGTCGGCGATCCCGGACATAATCTCGTCGGGATGAACTAGAAATAACCGTCTTTCAGCGCAAGGTATGGCGACGACGCTGGTGGGTCGCGCCATTTAGTTTGCTTGCTCGGAAAATTGACCGCGGAGCCCTCTTGAGCTGGTTTCGCGGTGAAAACATTGGGTGAGAGGCGTCGCCCCTTGCCGGCCCCGCGCTGCATCCCACCGGATCAATCGCCTTCGTGCGGTTCTCCGATGAGTGATCGGCAAAAAGAAGAGACTTCCGGCCGATGATGCTTCTCACATGCGATCAGTTTTTATCAAACCGAGAAGATCGACTTGTTCGGCAGATACCTCTTCACCCTCGATCTCATGGAAGGTGAAGGCGCGCGCTTGCGCATGCAGCCGATCGGCTCCCGGCGCGGATTTCCGTGGCTTCAATGTGCGGAACCGCTCGCGGATCTCGCCGTTCTCGACGCTGCGCTGCACGGCGAGCAGCGTCTGCGGCGAATGATCGCAGAGCGAAGCCGCAAAGGCGACCTCTTCTTCTGCTGCAATGCGAGCAGCCTGACGATCGGGCGCGCCGAATTGCGCCAGAAAGTGCGCGGCGAGACGCTCAACAGCACCTTGCATGTCCGCTTCGGTCGCCTCGGTTACGATGGCAAGCGTTGACCAGCCAAGACTGTCGATACCAAGGAAGCCCGAGCGCAAGGCCACACGTTGTTTCTGACCCAGAGCGGTTGGATCGTTGCAGTCCCCGAACACGAAAGCCCCCGAGACGGCCCATTCGCCTGGATCTGCCGCTCGTTCGAACACGAATGTGTCCGACGGGTCGAGCCTGATGGTGCGCGGAAGCTTCAGCATCTTCGTCTCAAGCGAGCTTGGGGCCGCGGAGGTGGGGATCATACCACGCCGCGCGAGCGAGACCATCGAGAAGACTGGTCCGATCCGGCGTTCCCATATCGAGCGGCGCGTTAACGAGAAGATCGCCGTCGCGGTCGATGCCGCGGCGCTCGCCGGCCTTGTTCTTGGGCAGCCGCGCCAGATAATTGCTGGCGACAGGGTCGAACCCGGCTTCGTTCCACCGGTCGAAGCCGATCATCAAATGCCGTGCGAAACTTCCCACGATCGCGTCAGTTTGAACCATTTCGAAGCCTTCTCCCATCAGCGATACCGTGCCTGGCATCGCGCCAGGCTCGATAGCGACCAAATCGGCCGCGCGCAGCATGACGCCCAGCACCAGCCAGGCCGGCACGTCGGTCTCGGCGCAGTCCTTCGGCCAGCCGAGACGCACCCCGCCCAGCAGTCCGCCATCGAAGAAAATTGAATCGGGCCACGCAAAATTGACCTCCCGCTCGGGTGGACAATGCGCCGCGATGGCGTCGGCGGTCGCGTTCATGCCGACGAATAGCGCACGCCGCGCCGATACCAGTGGCTCGGCGGGTTCCAGCACGACGGCAAACTCGACGAGGTCGTAGCGCCCGACCGAGATCAGCGTTCCGGCGCCCGCTTGCGCCGCAATCGCGAGGCCATGAGCAAACGCGTCGCCGCTCTCGCGCAACGAGACCAGAGTATAACCAGGGGGCAGGTCGAGCGCCCGCTCGGCCTCTCGACTCGCGACATCATGCGACGCGTCCTCCTTGGCACCTATTCATCGAAAGTCGCAAACTGCTCTCTGCTCCATTGCAAAATGTCCTGTGTGCTTTATCTGGGCAGGGTATGATGACATAGGTCAAGCCGATGACGTCTCCAATTCCGGCTCATCATCGAAGCATGGAAGTCTGGCCATGCCGATTGTAAGGACCGGCGCCGCGGGAGGAAATGATGGGTGATACCGCACCTCATCTGATGATCTGCACCTGCGAGAAAACCATGCCGCTGGACGCGCGGGCGATCGGCCGCGCCTGTACGGGGCGGATCACCCAGGCGAACCAGCTCTGCGGGCTCGAAATCGACCGGTTCAAGGCGGCACTCGCCGATGGCGTACCTGTTACCGTCGCCTGTACCCAGGAAGCACCCTTGTTCCGGGAAGTGGCGGAAGATCTCGTCCCCTCCTCCGCGCTCACCTTCGTCAACATTCGAGAGACCGCGCGGATGGTCGAAGGATGCGGCCGCGGCTGGTCCGAAGGCTGCAGCGCTGATCGCGGCGGCAGCCGAGGATACGCCGCCCATCGCGCTGGTGACGCTCGAAAGCAACGGCGTCGCCTTGATCTATGGCCGCGACGAAGTCGCGATCGAGGTCGGTCGCCGACTTGCCGACCGTCTCGACATCACGGTGCTTCTGACCAAGCCCGGCGACGTGACCCCTCGCCACTCAAACGAGTTTCCGGTCCTGAAGGGCAGCGTGCGCAATGCGCGTGGGCATCTCGGCCAGTTTGAACTCACGATCGACGACTATGCATTTCCCGCGCCTTCGTCGCGCCGCCGGCTGGAGTTCGGAGTTCCGCGCAATGGCGCGGTCTCGACCTGCGACATCGTGCTGGATCTCAGCGGCGGCTTGCCGCTGTTTCCCGCGCACGAATTGCGGCCCGGCTATCTGCGCGCCGATCCCCGTGACCGCGCCGCAGTCGAAAAAATGATCGCGGACGCCGGCCATCTGGTCGGCACGTTCGACAAGCCGCGCTTTATCCAGTTCGACGAATCGCTCTGTGCCCATTCGCGCTCGGGAATCACCGGCTGCACGCGTTGTCTTGACCTTTGTCCGACTGGCGCGATCACGCCGAACGGCAACGCGGTGGCAATCGACCCCGCCGTCTGCGCAGGCTGTGGCTCCTGCGCCGCGGCCTGCCCGACCGGAGCGGCATCCTATGCGCTGCCGGCCGCGGATGTGCTGATGCGACGGTTACGCACGCTTGTGCAGGCCTATCGCAAGGCTGGCGGTACCAATGCCGTCGTGCTGCTTCATGATGGCGACCATGGCGCGCCGCTCATCGACGCGCTGGCGCGGTTCGGCGACGGCCTGCCGGCAAATGTACTCCCGGTCCAGGTCAACGAAGTCACGCAGGTTGGGCCCGAGGCGATTGCTGCGCTGTTCGCTTACGGCGCAGCCGGCGTCGCGTTGCTGACGCGTGCAAAACCCAGTCACGATCCTCTCGGCCTGCGGCGGGTTGTTGAGACGTCGGGAACCATCGTCGCAGCGCTCGGCTTCGGCGATGGGCTGGTGCGCATCATCGAGACCGATGATCCCGATCAACTCCGTGCCATGCTGGACGCAGCGCCGGCTGGCGTTGCAACCCGAAAAGCCCGCCACCTTCGTTCCGCGCGGCGCCAAGCGCGGCCTGCTCGAAACCGCTTTTCGCGAACTGCATCTCGCGGCGCCGGTGCCCGTCGATGTCGTGGCACTTGCGCCCGGCGCGCCATTCGGCGGCGTGTTGCTGAATGTCGAAAGCTGCACGCTCTGTCACTCCTGTGTGACCGCTTGCCCGACCGGCGCGCTGTCGGACAATCCCGACCGCGCGATGCTGCGCTTCACCGAAAGCATCTGCGTGCAATGCGGGCTGTGCGAAGCGACCTGTCCCGAGGACGCCATTACGCTGCAACCGCGGCTCGATTTCCAGGCGTGGAACGCGCCGCAGCGGGTGTTGAAGGAAGAGGATCCCTTCCATTGCATCGGATGTGGCAAGCCGTTCGGCACGAAAAGCACGATCGAACGCGTGGTCGCCAAGCTTGAGGAAAAGCACTGGATGTTTACCGGTGCCAATGCACGGCGCATCGACGTCGTGAAGATGTGCGAGGACTGCCGTGTTGAGGCCGTCGTCAACGAAAGTTTCGATCCTCATGCGGTGCCGCGCCCGCCGACCGTGACCACCGAGGACTACTTGCGCGCCCGCGAGGCGAGCAAGGACGATCCGATCAAGTAGTCACGAACGCCGTCAAACGCGCTGCAGCAAGTCAGTCAGGAGATTTGTGTGTCCGTTACCGAGACCGAAGCGAAGGCGCGCGCGACGTCGAAGCCAGCTGGCATTCCGGGTATCAAGCATGTCGTCGCGGTCGCCTCCGGCAAGGGCGGCGTCGGAAAGTCCACGACGTCGTGCAATCTCGCGCTTGGATTCGCCGCGCTCGGGCTGAAGGTCGGCATCCTCGATGCGGATATCTACGGTCCCTCGCAGCCAAAACTGTTCGGGCTGCGTGGCAAGCCACGGCTGATCGGCACGCGCACGCTGGAGCCGATGGAGCGCTTCGGCGTGAAAGTCATGTCGATCGGCTTTCTGGTCGAGGAAGACCTCGCGATGATCTGGCGCGGGCCGATGGTGATATCAGCCATCACCCAGATGCTGCGCGAAGTCGCATGGGGCGATCTAGACGTGCTCGTCGTCGATCTGCCGCCGGGCACCGGCGATGCGTCGCTCACGATGGCACAACAGACGCCGCTCGCAGGCGCGGTGATCGTCTCGACGCCGCAGGACATTGCGTTGATCGATACGAGGCGCGGCATCGCCATGTTCCGGAAAGTCAATGTGCCATTGCTCGGCGTGATCGAGAACATGTCGAGCTTCTGCTGTCCGGATTGCGGGCACGTATCGCCGATCTTCGGCCACGGCGGCGCGCGGATCGAGGCCGAAAAGATCGGTGCGCCCTTCCTCGGCGAGATACCGCTGCACATCCAGATTCGCGCGACGTCGGATGACGGGCGTCCGATCGTTGCGACCGAACCCGAGAGCGTGCACGCCAAACTCTACATTGGCATCGCCCGGCGAAGTCTGGTTGGCGTTGTCAACGGGACGAGCCGGCAAGCCCGCGCCGCGTATCGTCATCGAGTGAATATGACGAAAATGCGCAGATTGTCTGGCCCGAAATGAGATCGTCTACGCTTTGAAAGTGAAATCTCCGACGACAGGACTGCCACTCGTACATCGAAACTAAGTTACGTCGAAGCGGGGCAGTGCGCCGCCGTGACCGTTCCGGTGAGAAGGCGTCCGAACATCCTCGTCTTGAGGGGGCAGAGTCTGTCGATGTCACCGCGTCCACACCACCTGCGGGAGCAATTTGCGTAAGATCGGGATCTTGCGGAATATTCTGTGCCGAATGCGAATCCATGTCGTTGTCGGATATGTCCTGCGGCAGCTCCGAACCTGCGTCGCATTCAGTCGGTTGTGACGTAGCCTGTTCTGACGACAAGGGAGCCGCAGAAGCCGGCGCAGCGACCTCGTTCGTCTCATCCGCACCGGTCAACCGGGCAAGCAGCCGCTGAATTTCCTCAGGCTCCAAAGTGCCAAATCCGGGTATTCCTCCGGGGTCATTGAAGTCCCAGGAATTCTCCGAGAGCCCGATAAAGTCTCGAATTGCCGGATCCGCAGACCAGCCGCGCCGGAGTGCCGCAACTGTGAGTTCAGCCGGAACCCCTTTGCCGAGGAACGCGCGAAGATCGGTCTTAGCCACTGATTGAGTCAAGGGTCGGCAAGCTCGCCAGATCGAACGGCGGCGGGACATCACCTGGCTGGGTGACGCCGGAACGAGTAGCGAAAGCCTCACTATCGTGACGCGCGTTATCGGCATCACCCTCGCTTGTGCGGGCATCGCTCTTGCGACGGGACCACCGCGCCAGAAGACTCTCAGGACCGGTCATCGTCGTTTCCTCGGTGAGGTCCGCGACGCGCCATCGCCTCCGGATCGGCGCGATCACGCTTCCGCTTGTGGAATACAGTTTCAACATGGTGCTGCAACACGAAAGCGGCAATGGCTTCGCGGACCGGCTCCGGCATCGCAACTGCTTCGACGATCGCACTCCCCGCCTCGGTCAGGCTCTCGCCTTCCGCGGGGTCCACGGTCACGGCTGCGATCTGGTATGGCGGGTCTCCACCCGTCGCCTTGCAGCGAAATCCAGATGGATGGAATACCGGAGTTCAGATTGTCGCGATAATTTCCGGTCTCCGATCTGTAAAGCTCGATCTCGGCCGCCCCCGCGTAGAACATTGAAACCTCTCCGTCACTTCGACAGCAGCGTCCATGGAGCAGCGTCCGGGAGGCCGCTCAGCACCGCAACGGGCAGCCAAATGACATCCAGCCACTCGGACCTCGTCTTTCGTCGTTCGATGACGACACCGATCGGAATACGCGAGAGGGGCGCCGTCACCTCAATTGACCGGTTCCGGATGCCGGATAGGCAGGCCGGTCAAAAGATTTTGGGGTTTCATATGCAGCACTTTGTCGGGCGTCATCGCCAGGATCAGGTACACGGGCTCCGATCCGATCTTTTCGGCAACCACCGCAGGGTCCTTGAACTTCAACTGGTAGAGACCGACGACACTGGCCTCGTCTCTCGGGTCAAGAGAGCTGCTGTTCCACAACGTATCGCCAATTTTTGTACCCACAGCGTCCAAACCCAAATACCAGTTGAAGCTGACATCGCGCATTTCGGTCATCGGCTTGATCTCAACATCGATCGCCAGCATATGACTGATCCAGCGCGTCATCACCTCACCGAGCTTTTCCAATCCGCGCCGCCCAGCGGTAAGGTCGAGCGCCATGTCAAATGCATCGCTGCGCTCCCAATAGGTATGGGCATTATCCTCGACCATGACGTCGATCTCGGCTTCCGTCGGGGGGCCGAGCATTGATACCAGCGGTGACAAGGGTGTGTTGGCCGTGCCGGCGATCGTCTCGTCGTCGGCGGCGATCAACGACCCCTCATGCAGCGTCAGCCGTTGCGGGCGAAACAGCAATTCGGCGGCGCGAAGCACAAACGGATCATCGCAACCATCGAACACGTTGCGGAGGATCAAATGCACCAATTGATCTAGAAACAACGGTGGCGTCTTCCCGACACCGCGACGGATCAGGTCCAGATAGCTCGCTTCCAGCGTCCTATGCTGCTTGAGCTGATCGCGAAAGGCGATTACGAGTTCCCAGTTCTCCCGCGCGTCTGCGTCGCGCAATGCAGCGATCTCTTCGCGCGCAACGCGCCGCCGCGGATCTGCGAGCAACATCGCGTGCAGCGCACGTTCTGCCGCGCAGGCTTCACGCGGTGGAACCAGTTCCGGTCGCGCCAGATAACTCTTCACAAACTCATTGGTCACAAGCAGACCACCACCGGCGTCACGATCGGTCAGGTGGTGACCGCAGGACAGCCAAAAATCCCTCATCGACGCTTCCGATTTGCTGCAGTGCCTAAAGACCAGACTGCACGATGGCCTCGTATTCCCGACTCCGCCCAATCGCAAGCGAGGATCGCTCCCGGGACATCGACGGGCTACCGGCATCTATAAAAGCAAGAAAAAAACAAGATGTTCAATATTGCACATCATCTACGCTGCAGTTGCCACACACTGATCGTTCGATCGCCATAGCTGAAGCTCGGATGCGTTCATCGCATGCGACGTTGAGGGTCACGATGAGCAATCAGGAAGCTGGAACAATGGCGCAGACTGCCGACGATGCTCTTGAGCCGGCACACAGGGTCGATCACGTCCCTCCGCCGCTTTCCGACATCGTTCCGAGCGACGCCAAATCGATCCGCAGCGAATGAACCGCCAACCGAGAGCCATCCTCGCATCGACGACGTCGACATCGCACGCATGGAAGAATACGCATTGCTTGCTGCGCTGCTGAGGCGCGCGCCAGATTCGACGTTGCTCGAGGCGCTGTCCGGAATTCGCGGCGATTCGACGCAACTCGGAGCCGCGCACACGGCACTGGCGCGAGCTGCGGAAGAAGCCGACTGCGAACTCCTTGAGCGCGAATTTTTCGAGCTGTTCATCGGTGTCGGCCGAGGCGAATTGTTGCCTTACGGCTCCTACTATCTCACCGGCTTTCTCAACGAGCGCCCGTTGGCACGGCTGCGCGACGATTTGCGCATGTTCGGAATCGTGCGCGACGAACAACAGAACGAACCGGAAGATCACGCCGCCATCCTTTGCGAAATAATGGCGGGCCTGGCCGGCGGAGGCCTTGCAGCGGCACCGGGCGCGCAAAAGCGGCTGTTTGAGAAGCATCTTGCTCCATGGATCGGTCGCTTTTTTGCTGATCTCGAGGGGCTGAAGAGGGCAAATTTCTACCGGCACGTAGCGACGAGTTGGACGTCTGTTCATCGACATCGAAACCGAAGCGTTCGCCCTGCCCTTCTAAACGAGCAGCGGCGGAAACCTGGAGGACGCGAAATGAGATCGGACCACAAGCTGACGCTCGGTCGTCGTCATTTCCTTCGTGCGCTTGGCGCTGGCGCGGCGGTCACCGCGGTGGCCCCGCTCGCGATCGAAGCCAGAGCCGACAGCGAGACCAACGATGAAAAGCGCAAGTCTCGCTACAAGGAAACCGACGACGTCGAAGGCCTATTACCGGGTCAATCGATATCCGAGCTGAGGGAGGCGTCCGTGCTGATCAAGAGAACAGAACGTCAATCGCGACACGACTCGTTCGCCGCCTTTGCCGGTGACGCCAATGGTGAGCTCGATCGTCGCACCTTCCTGCGCCGCTCGGGTCTGGCTGCCGGCGGTCTCGCGGCACTGGGCACGCTGCCGCTCACGAGCGTGCGCAAGGCCGAAGGCCGGTCCACCGCCCGCGCCAGGCGCGGCGGTGACCATCCGCAAGAACATCTGTACGCATTGCGCCGTCGGCTGCACGGTCACCGCCGAAGTCTCGAACGGCGTATGGATCGGCCAGGAGCCGAGTTGGGAAAGCCCGATCAACCGGGGCTCGCATTGCGCCAAGGGCGCCTCGGTGCGCGAACTGGTGCACAGTGACCGCCGGCTCAAATATCCGATGAAGCTCGTCAACGGCCAGTGGACCCGCATCAAATGGGATCAAGCCATCAATGAGATCGGCGACAAGATGCTGGAGATCCGTCAGAAATCAGGCCCGGAGTTCGTCTACTGGCTTGGCTCGGCGAAATTCTCCAACGAAGGTGCTTATCTCTTCCGCAAGATTGCCGCGTTCTGGGGCACCAACAACAACGATCATCAGGCGCGCATCTGTCATTCGACCACCGTCACCGGCGTGGCCAACACCTGGGGCTACGGCGCGATGACCAACAGCTTCAATGACGTCCGCAACTCCAAGACCATGATCTTCATGGGCTGCAACCCGGCGGAAGCGCACCCGGTTTCGCTGCAGCACATGCTTGAAGGCAAGGAGCTCAACAGGGCGAACTTCATCGTCATCGATCCGCGGCTGACGCGCACCGCCGCGCATGCGAACGAGTATGTCCGCATCCGTCCCGGCACCGACATTCCGGTGCTGATGGGGATGATGTGGCACATCTTCAAGAATGGCTGGGAGGACAAGGAGTTCATCAAGCAGCGCGTCCACGGTTTCGAGGAAGCGCGCAAGGAAATCGACAAGTGGAATCCTGAAGAGGTCGAACGCGTCAGCGGGGTTCCCGGCGTGCAGCTCGAGCGCGTCGCCAAGTTGTTCGCGACCGAGAAGCCGTCAACCCTGCTCTGGTCCATGGGCCAGACCCAGCACACGGTCGGCACCGCGAACGTCCGCGCCAGCTGCATGTTGTTGTTGGCGACCGGCAACGTCGGCAAGCCGGGGACCGGCGCCAACATTATCCGCGGCCATGACAATGTGCAGGGCGCGACCGACATTGGCGTCGATACCGTGACGACGCCGTTCTACTACGGTCTCACCGAAGGTGCATGGAAACATTGGGGTCGTGTCTGGGAGGTCGACTACGACTATCTGGTCTCCCGCTTCGATTCCAAAAAGATGATGGAAACTCCCGGCATTCCGCTGACGCGCTGGTTCGATGCCGTTCTTCTGCCGAGGGATCAGGTCGATCAGAAGGACAACGTGCGAGCCATGTTCGTACAAGGACACGCGAGCAACAGCATCACGCGTATCCCGGAATCGATGAAAGCGTTGCCGCAGCTTGATCTGCTGGTCGTCGCCGATCCGCATCCGACCACCTGGGCCTCGCTTGCCGTGGCGGCCGGGCGCAAGGACAACATGTACCTGCTGCCGATTTGCACCCAGTTCGAAACCTCCGGCTCGCGCGTGGCGTCCAATCGCTCGCTGCAGTGGGGCGAGCCGATCGTTAAACCAAGCTTCGAGTCCAAGGACGATTATCAAGTTCTCTATTTGATGGCGAAGAAGCTTGGCTTCGCCGACCTGATGTTCAAGAACATCAAGGTTGAAGGTGACCGTCCGGTCCCCGAGGACGTCCTGCGCGAAATGAATCGAGGAAGCTGGAGCACCGGCTACACCGGGCAGTCGCCGGAGCGGCTGAAGGCGCACATGAGGAACCAGCACAAGTTCGATCTGGTGACGCTGCGCGCGCCCAAGGACGATCCGGAGGTTGGCGGCGACTTCTACGGTCTGCCCTGGCCGTGCTGGGGCACGCCGGAGATCAGGCATCCCGGCTCCCCCATCCTCTACAACGCCGACGCTGCTGTCATGGACGGCGGAAACGGATTCCGTGCGCGCTTTGGAGTGGAGCGCAACGGCCAGACGCTGCTGGCCGAAGGTTCATATCTGCCGGGTTCGGAGATCAAGGACGGCTATCCCGAATTCACGATGGGTGTTTTCAAGAAGCTGGGCTGGGACAAGGATCTTACGCCCGCAGAGCTTGCGACCATCGAGAAAGTCGCAGGCAGCCCCGACAATATCGACACGGTGTCGTGGTCGACGGATCTTTCCGGCGGCATCCAGCGCGTCGCGATGAAGCACGGCTGTTCGCCCTACGGCAACGGCAAGGCGCGGACGGTCGCCTGGAATTTGCCCGATCCGATCCCGGTCCATCGCGAGCCGATCTACACGCCGCGCGTCGATCTCGTTGCACAAGTACCCGACGTTGCCCGACGCGAAGCAGTTCAGACTGCCGAATATCGGCTTCTCCGTGCAGAAGAGCCGCCGTCGACAGAGGCATCGCCAAGGCATTCCCGCTGATCGTCTCGTCTGGTCGCCTTGTCGAATACGAAGGCGGCGGCGAGGAGACCCGCTCCAACAAGTGGCTCGCCGAGCTGCAGCAGGACATGTTCATCGAGATCAGTCCGGCGGACGCGGCCGAGCGCGGCATCAAGGATGGCGGTTGGGTCTGGGTCACCGGAGCCGAGAACAGCGCCAAGGCGAAGATGAAAGCGCTGGTTACCGAACGTGTCGGCAAGGGCGTGACCTGGATGCCCTTCCATTTTGGCGGCTGGTTCGCCGGTGAGGATCTGCGGTCCAAATATCCGCAGGGCGCCGATCCGATAGTGCTCGGCGAAAGCGCCAACACGATCATGACCTACGGCTACGATCCCGCAACCGGCATGCAGGAGCCCAAGGTCAGTCTGTGTCAGATCAGCGCGGCATAAGGAGGCGACACCATGGCTCGTATGAAATTCCTCTGCGACGCCGACCGTTGCATCGAGTGCAACGCTTGCGTCACCGCCTGCAAGAACGAGCACGATGTCCCGTGGGGCATCAACCGCCGGCGCGTCGTCACCATCAATGACGGCAAGCCGGGCGAGAGATCGGTCTCGATGGCCTGCATGCATTGCACGGATGCGCCGTGCCAGGCGGTCTGTCCGGTGAACTGCTTCTATCACCACTGCCGATGGCGTCGTGCTGCACTCCAAGGATCTCTGCATCGGCTGCGGCTATTGCTTCTACGCCTGTCCGTTCGGCGCGCCGCAATATCCCCGCGTCGGCAACTTCGGCTCGCGCGGCAAGATGGACAAGTGCACCTACTGCGCCGGAGGTCCGGAAGCGGACGGCTCGAAGGAAGAATATGAGAAATACGGCGCCAACCGGCTGGCCGAAGGCAAGCTGCCGCTATGCGCCGAGATGTGCTCGACCAAATCGCTGCTCGCCGGCGACGGCGAGATCATCGCGCAGATCTACAAGGAACGCGTGATGAAGCGCGGTTACGGCTCCGGCGCCTGGGGCTGGAAGACCGCCTATCACGAGACCATCGCATCTTGATCCTGACGAGCGCGACAGTGAAGACTGCGACTGCTGTGTCAAGGCGTAAGCCTCACGGGAGGACGTGGCATGACGATGCTTGCTCGCCAAATTCCGCGTCATCGTCGGAGCGCTGGCGCTCCTCGTAATGGCGATCGGTGCGCAGCCCGCGAGCGCCCAGCAGCCGACGTCGGTCAACCCTCAGGCGAGCGCCGTGAAGGAAGAGCAGCTCTTCCAGGAGCTGAATCGCATCTCCGGTCGCTGCACCATGCCCGATCAGAAGGCCTGCACGATCGAGCAGCCCGCCGGCCGTGATTGGCGCCATTTCCACGAAGTGACGCTTCGTTGGATCGGCGGCATCGTCATCATCGGTATTCTGGCCGTACTCATTGTCTTCTATCTCTGGCGCGGCATGGTGCGCATCGAAAGCGGACGCTCAGGCCGCACCATCGTGCGCTTCAACGCCTTCGAACGGTTCGTGCATTGGATGACGGCAACCTGCTTCATCATTCTCGCCCTTTCCGGGCTCAACATAACCTTCGGCAGGCCTCTGCTGTTGCCTCTCATCGGTCCCGAGCGCGTTTACCGCCTGGTCGCAATGGGCGAAATACGCCCACAACTATCTGAGCTTCCCGTTCACGACTCGGTGTCATTCTTGATCTTTTTCATGTGGATCGCCGGAAACATCCCCAATCGGGTCGATGTTGAATGGTTCAAGCGCGGCGGCGGCATCGTCGGGCATGATCATCCGCCGGCCTACCGCTTCAACGGCGGTCAGAAAATGATCTACTGGATCGTCGTTCTCGGCGGCGCTGCCGTGGCGGTCAGCGGCTACGTGTTGATGTTCCCGTTCTATGGCACGGACATTCACAACATGCAGGTCGCTCAAATCGTGCATGCTATCGTCGCCGTGCTGTTCGTCGCCGCCATGCTCGGTCACATCTACATCGGTACCATCGGCATGGAAGGCGCGTTCGAAGCCATGGGGACCGGCACCGTCGATCTCAACTGGGCCAAGGAACACCACAGTCTGTGGCTCGAAGAGGAAAAGGCGCGCACGGGGCCGAACGACACGCGGAGGCAACCGACCGCGACCCCAGCGGAATAGCCATTTCGAGATCCGCGAAAGCCACCCTCGGTCAACGGTGCGGGTTGGACGGGGGATGCTGCGTTAAATGATCCCTGATAATACAGGCCAGGCTTATGGCGCCCTGCCGGATTGGCAATCGCTGTTTCTGTATTCCACAAATGCAGACCTGTGGTCCTCGGTCACGACGTATACTCGGGCGGCGGCCCGTGTTAGCGGGCGCGCTGACACCGAACGTCAATCGATTCCCCTTGATCACAAGCCAGACCTGTCGTCCACTCAGGCGGCTGTCGCTGCCGCTTTTTCCATCTCCTCGATTGCGAGTACAGAATGAGCGTAAGCCCCTCCTGCTCGCATTTCAGTCGCGACCCAGATCGCCTCCATGAGCTCTTCCGCCGAGGCACCCTGACGTAACGCCGCCTTCGTGTGTCCCTTGATGCAGTAAGGGCACTGGGTAACGTGCGCCACCGCGACGGCTATGATCTGCTTGACCTTCGCAGGGAGCGCGCCGTCCGCGAAGACTTTCTGGCTGAATGCCTGAAAGGCCGCCTCAGTGTCAGGCGACAACTCCCTGCGCTTGTGCGCAAGCTCTCGGGTATTCGACGGATATAGTGTGTCCGACATGCATGCTTCCTCTCGTGGCGTGTCGCGCCGCCCTCTGAGACTGTCACCGACGTCTCGCGGCTTTTGCGCTTCTGTGATCGGCGTACACGCGAATAGGACTCGGGTGACTTTCTCGCGCTCGCCATGTCCTTCCCGATCGCTCGGTCGAGCCAATCCCAACTCGATATGCCGATGTCTCGAGTACCATCAAGGAGGATCAGCTCGTTATCTGCATATAGGGCGAGACAGGCCGATATGCCAGGGTTGAGGGGCGAGCGACCGTGGCCACGCTTTCATAACAGCCGACATTGGTCCGACGAGCATCTTGGATGACCGCAATATCCTTCTCGACGTTGCGCCCCAATTGACAATGTAAGGCGCGACCACAGCACTGGTTCGGCAACCCTCACGCGGGTCGTCGATCGCCAGTCCGAACGATCTAACTGATCTGGCAAACATTGTGCAAACCGCAAAACTGTGGCTCTCGGTGCCGTAACCAGTCACCTGGTTCTTGTCAAAGATCATCCCCTGGTTCTTGTCAAAGATCATCCGTCACCGAGTCCGGGCCGAGGACTCTTCGCCACAACTCAGGTTCGCCAGCCCCGCGGCGCCGAGACTTCAAGCGAGACATTTACAACGACGGCGAACTCGTCGACGGGAAGGGATCATTTGCCTTCGTTAGCCGCTCAAGAATCCGTTCGATCCGGCATGTCGGCATCGCAATTCGGGTGACCTCGACGACACGCGCAAGCGTGACATGCGCCTGCAGTGGTATTTGCATGCACTGGACGCTATCCCTTGGCCGGCTGATGCCGTGAGGTCACCGATTGACTTGAGCCCTTGTTCCGCAGCCGCACTGACCTGCGCAAGAACACCATATCAAATCTCGCGCCGCGACATCTGTGCGGTCCTGCCATTTGATATCAACGCGACGAGGGTGCGCTGTGACGGAGTGCTGCCATCATTTCGGATTGACGCTGTGATCACCGCCACCCGCATTTTTCCATACGGGGCCAGCGCTGCCGCCTTTCGATGCAACTGTTGGACTGGATGGTGCCGAGATATTTGAGTCCACTGTTGCAGCCGGATGCCGGGATACCGACAGGATTGAGGCTGCTATCGCAAAGCCTACCCAAGCTAACCAGACAAGCGATATACCGGTCCTCCCCACGGTCATCGCTGCTGTTTCCACACCACCACCGCCGCGCGGTGGAAGACGCTCGACCAGCCGCGCCGCAATCGTCGTTTCTTCCGATGGGCTCCAGTTGCGCCCAGGGACTCTGTCGAACACCGAAACGAGCGCCTTTTCGGCGGTCACCTTGGACATTGCCGAGAGACGCGCTGCCTCCTCCCACGGATCAACATTGGCCTGCGCTAACGCGGAAAGAACGGTCAGCTGCGTTCCATTAGGACCTTCGTCGATAACCGCGAAAAGAAAGTCGTTATATTCGGGAGACAGGATTGAAGCCAAAGCACGATCATTCATGATGAGCTTTCCTTGAGCGCAAGCCGTAGAAGCGAAAACGCGCTTCTGGGGTTGAGCTGTCCGAATTCAGCTCGGGATCCATTGGAACGAGAAGGGACGCTCGTAATTACCGGTCGGCTCGATCGCTGCGTGATTTCCACGCACCGGAGATCAGCATTTGTGCCTGGATACTACTCGCAAACACACACCAGCCGAATGACTCAAGTCAAAATAGCCTTGTCGACGTTGACGCCTCAACGCCTTCCGCTCCTTTTGTGTTTCCTCGATATTTCATTGATGAAAGTCACGGTTGGGCCTCGGCGTTGCTGCACTGAGTACCTCGAGAATTGGCATTCGCAGGTTCTAACAGCGCTCCTTTGCGGCTTGGCTTCTGGCAGACGAAAAAGCGGATGACAGCATCATGGAACCGCCTGTTCGATTTTGCACAGACCACCGCCACGTATTGGCTCACAAAACGCGTATGGGTTCACAAAATCAGCTTGGGAGCTTCGCACCAGATGCTGCGTCAACCGAATGACTCGTTGAAAATTCGATGTGTGGGACTGCCTTCGGCTACCCAGCGACGTGTTCCGGTTCGTCTGGCCTCCAGCGGGCGTGGCTGTCGTGCCACACATCGCGCGCTTGATGAGACGTTCCATCCGATCGTGAAAAAGCGACCGATCGAGATCAACTTGAGGGAAAGAAACAGCAGCTTGCCGGAGTGAAGGAAGGACCGCTCAGAGCAATTCCGGTCTCGTTCCACAATTGCAGTCGATCTTCGACACCTGCGAGGAGTTTCATAATGCGGAAAACCAGCCCACTATCGGGATTAATCTTTGTCGTCATTTTTGGCGTCGGCCTGGCCTTGGCATATCTCGGATATGCTGTGTCGGCGCCTGCCGAAAGCACATCAATCGCGGTCGCCGCATTCATCATTGCTATTGCGGCATCCTACTCGATCAAAATTGCAGATCAGTGGGAAAAGACAGTGGTCTTGCGGCTGGGCCGCTTCCGCTCTCTTGAAGGACCGGGCTGGTTTTTTATTATCCCAATCATCGAGACAGTGCCCTACTGGATCGACACCCGTGTGATTACCAGTGCCTTCAAGGCGGAAAAGACCCTTACTAAGGATACGGTCCCGGTAGACGTCGACGCCGTTCTGTTTTGGAAGGTCGTCGATCCGAAAAAAGCGGCGCTTGACGTTGCCGACTATGACAGCGCGATCAGCTGGGCCTCCCAAACCGCTTTGCGCGACGTGATTGGTAAGACCATGCTTTCGGATATGCTGGAAGGTCGAGAAAAAATTAGCGACGAATTGCAGAAGATCATCGACGTGCGCACGGAGCCCTGGGGCATCAATGTGATTTCAGTCGAGGTCAAGGATGTCCTTATTCCGGCAGCCCTTGAAGATGCAATGTCGATGCAAGCCCAAGCCGAGCGAGAACGTCAGGCCCGCGTGATTCTGGGAGATTCGGAGCGGCAGATCGCGGAGAAATTTGGCGACGCAGCAAAGGCCTACGTCAACGATCCCATCGCGCTGCATCTCAGGGCAATGAACATGCTTTATGAGGGCCTGAAGCAGAATTCCACGATTGTCATCGTGCCGAGCTCGGCTGTGGAAACCATGCAGCTCGGTGGCTTGGCCGGACTAGCAGCGCTCACAATGGGATTGGACCAACGAAGTGCAAATCAACCGAAAGAAGACGAGAAGCCGAGTCTAACGGCTACTGCAAAGGCTTAGTTTGACAATGAGGTAACCGACGGCAAAGCAAGGCAACTCGAAGCGCTTACCACCCGGATGACATTTTTACAAAGTCCGCAATTTCGATGTCCGCACCGCCTTCAACGATTTGCAGGTAAGAACCCGGCTATTGTGGCGTCGGGCGCGATTTGGTTCGCTGCAGTGACAGAAAGGCTAATCGTCGCATCCAGCGCGCGGCTTCGTGTCACTGCTTGCGAAGCGCGTTCAGCTGCCATAGCTGACGACTGGCGCTTTGTGCTGCGAAGCACGCGTGCGCAGTGCAAGACGACGTCGAGCCGACCAGAGATGCATCGTGACCACCTTTAACCCACATGAATTCGAAAGACCCCCTATCGTGCTTACCGAAACAGACCGCGCGTGTCTCGCAGCACTGGCAGATGCAGCAACGCGAGATAATCCGGACGTTGCTCGCTTCCTGCACGAGGAGCTTGCGCGGGCCGACATCGTTCCCGAGGGCGCACCCGGCTCGGTGACCATGGGCTCGGAGGTGAAGTTTACTGATCATCGGTTGCCCAGGATCAGACGCTGCAAACTCGCCTATCCGGACGAAACGAATGACAGTCGCTCCATTTCTGTGCTGACCCCGATGGGAAGTGCGCTTCTCGGGCTTGGGCCGGGGCAGTCGATCAATTGGATCGATGCGGGGATAGAACAACGACTTACCGTGCTGGAGGTTTCTTCCAGTTTATCCAAGATAGGTGCCGATGGCAGCATAAGGCCGCTCGCTGAAGACGCTGGCTATTGAACGCCTTGCTGGAAATCTCGCCTGCACAGCGGGCGATAACAAGCATTTTCCGACGTTGGCGTACAGCCAGGCCACGCTATCCGCCAACGGCTGTACCGATCACAAATGCCAATAAGCCGTCGAATTCAGCACCCAGCACTTCAGTCAGTGCATCAGAAACGCGTCGCCAGCACATGTTCCGCGCTCGCGCAGGCCGCAATGTTGTACCGCCGAAGCCATGTGTCGAGCTGCCACACAACATCATCAACAACTCGAAAATTGCTGTGCAGCTAAACGCCTTCGGTAGGATCAGTCAAACACTTGCCCCGGCAGGATATGCCGGGGCAAGTTTCGCCGGGGGGCGGACGGGGGGGAACCGCGGATCCAACCGGCATCGATCATCCTGCCACGATCCTGGCGTGTCCTGCATGACTTAAGTCATGGCCTGCAAAGATCGGATCGCCTTTCCTGCGTAGGAATCACGAGGAACATGTGATCTGCGCCATGATCAGAAACTATTGTGAAGACGACCTGGCCAAAGCGATCAGTTTTCTGCGCTGCACAGCCGGGCACAGCGATTCCTATGCGGGCACTTCCGATACACAAGATCGAGCAGCATCTGATCCAACAGCCTTCGCGATTTTGGTAACGACAAGCCCTGGGAGAACGAGATGAGTTGCAGTGATGCCTTCACGGAGGATATTGCCAGGAATTGCGCAGCAAATATCCAATTCGATCCTCGGGTTTTTCTCTCGAAGGCGGGCAATGCGCGAACCATCTCTCGCTACCGCGCAAATGAAGTTGTCTACTCACAGGGTGATCCCGCAGATTCCGTTTTCTATATTCAGGATGGCACGACCAAGGTTACCGTCTACTCAGAACGAGGAAAGGAGGCGATCGTTTGGCTTCCGGGGGCTGGCGATTTCTTCGGCGAAGGATGCCTGGCCGGACAGGCGTCGCGCCAAGCGACAGTCTCCACCAGGACGGAAAGCGTAATCGTACGGTTGGCAAAGGCAAGCGTCATCCGCGTAATTCGTGAAGAGCCAGCGTTTGCCGAGCTATTCATATCGCATCTTGTCGCTCGGAATATTCAAGCAGAGGAGGATCTGGTCGATAATCTGCTCAACTCGAGCGAGAAACGGTTGGCTCGAGTCCTTCTGTCGCTGGCAAATTTTGACAAGGAAGGTCGAGTCGGCTCGATTCCGTTGAAGATTAGCCAGGAGATGCTGGCAGAGATGATCGGCACCACTCGCGCGCGCGTCAGTTTTTTTATGAACAGGTTTCGAAAACTTGGATTCATCGACTACAAACGACACATTGAAGTTCACAAATCCCTCTTTAGGGTGCTTTTGAATGACAAATCAGAAGCTCAAACGATACCGAGCAACATCAAAGGTCAGGCGCGACTGGCTTCGGCGACAGGTCGGCTTGACGGTCGGCGAAGTGGCGCGCACTTGCATCGGCTTCGCGATGTGCAGATTGCCAGGGTCGGTCGCATCCGCCGCGCGGGCGGCTGACAATGGGCCGTCTTGCTTCGTTTCTCAGAGCCCGCAAGCGAAGCCGGGCTCCCCCAGCTGTCGAGCTGTGAGCCGTTCGGTCAGCCTTCCGATTTAGGTCCGAGACGAGCTTTCAACACCTTGGTGTTGGCACAGGCAGTACATTGATACGTCTGCATCTCTTCGTTTCTGCAAAAATAGCTCGGAGCAACGAACTTTAGTCTCATCGCTTCGCCGCAGCGAGTACAGAAGATGATAGCTGTTCCCACTTCACCGGTGGACCGTTGCAAGGACACAAAAAAATCTCCTTCGCATGTCGGCTTTTCGCTTCGTATTGGCGACGTTCAGTTTCGATTACTTTCCCCAAAGAGTCTGAGCAATTTTGATCAGTCACCAGGTCGAGGCGCCCCTATCGTTTCGCCAGATGCAACCTGACTCGAGAACACGAGCCTTGGTGTGATCGAGCTAGACCTGTTCTCATTCGCGTGTGTCGTTTAACGCGCAGGAATGCGTCGCCGGGGCAACTCCCTAGCTTCAGGTACAGGGGAGATATCGCATGTTTGCCAAACCAAGCATCGCCGCGACTGCGCCTTGTCCTATGCCTGGAGCAGCGCGCCAATCAGGTCGCGTCCGAACTAAAGTCGTAGAACGAAGCAATGATGTCGTCGAGACCAGCTCTCCCTGCCCGTTGCTCGACGCGTTTTCCGGTCTTTCTTGGCGCATTCGGGAACGTGCAAATCATGCTGGAAAATGTGGTCCGAGGTCAGAAGGCCAAGTCTTGGGCCGGCCACACGGCTTGAACGGAGTGTGAAACATGTCGGTTACCGCAATTCCTGACAGCACGCTTGGAGACGCGCCAAGCCATCCAATCGGCTGGCGACGCTATCTTTACTCGACCAACCACAAGGACATCGGCACGATGTACTTGGTGTTTGCGATGTGTGCCGGATTAATTGGCGGCATCCTTTCGGTCGCAATCCGGCTAGAATTGCAGCACCCGGGACTGCAGATTTTCACCAACACGCATACCTATAACGTGTTCGTGACCGGCCATGGCCTGATCATGATCTTCTTCACGCTCATGCCGGCGATGATGGGCGGATTTGGCAACTGGATGGTACCGCTCATGATCGGCGCGCCAGACATGGCATTTCCGCGCATGAACAACATTTCATTCTGGCTGTTGCCTGCATCGTTTGCCCTGCTCATCATCTCGATGTTCGTGGAAGGCGAGCCGGGCTCGCATGGCGCCGGCACCGGCTGGACACTTTACGCGCCGCTGTCGACCTCCGGCCATCCAGGGCCGGCGGTCGATTTCGTCATTTTGTCGACCCACTTGGCTGGTGCATCTTCGATTTTGGGCTCAATCAATTTCATCACCACCATTTTCAATATGCGCGCGCCGGGCATGACCCTGCACAAGATGCCGCTGTTCGCATGGTCGGTACTGATGACGGCTTTTCTGTTGTTGTTGTCGCTACCCGTCCTCGCCGGTGCGATTACCATGCTCCTCACCGATCGCAACTTTGGAACGACGTTCTTCGCGGCAGAAGGTGGCGGAGACCCGGTCTTGTATCAACATCTGTTCTGGTTCTTCGGTCACCCCGAAGTTTATATCATGATACTGCCGGGCTTCGGCATGATCAGTCACGTGGTTTCCACATTCAGCCGTAAGCCAATCTTCGGTTATCTCGGAATGGTCTATGCGCTGGTCGCGATCGGATTCATCGGCTTCGTGGTCTGGGCCCATCACATGTACACCGTCGGGATGTCGAGCGGTGCGCAGGCTTTTTTTGCGCTCTCGAGCATGGTGATCGCGGTGCCCACTGGTATCAAAATCTTCTCGTGGATCGCCACCATGTGGGGCGGCTCCATAACCTTCAAGACGCCGATGTTGTGGGCCATCGGCTTTATCTTCGTGTTCACGATCGGGGGAGTTACCGGTGTCGTGCTCGCCAATCCAGGTATTGACCGGACGTTCCAGGATACCTACTACGTGGTCGCTCATTTCCATTATGTGCTGTCTCTCGGCGCCGTGTTCTCGATCTTCGCGGGCTGGTACTACTGGTTTCCGAAAATCACGGGCTACATGTATTCGGAAACTCTCGGCAAGCTGCACTTCTGGCTGACCTTCGTCGGCGTCAACTTGGCGTTCTTTCCGATGCATTTCCTCGGAATGTCGGGAATGCCGCGACGCGTCGCTGATTATCCGGACGCGTTTGCCGGCTTGAATCAGATTGCGTCTGTTGGATCCTATATCTCCGCAGTTGGACTGATCGTATTCTTTGCGGGCATGGCTTATGCCTTCATCCGCAAGGAGCAGGCGGCGGACAATCCGTGGGGGCCTGGTGCGACCACGCTCGAATGGACGCTGTCCTCGCCGCCGCCGTTTCATCAATTCGAGGTGTTGCCACGGGTTGAGTAGTTGTCATGTCGTGAAGGTCGATTCGCGACCGTTTCCCGGGTCGTACTGCGGAGATAGCCTACACATCGCTCATCAAAAAGGGACGCACGCCGTGACCAAAGAAACCGTCAAGCAGCGAGATAAGCGAAGACTGGATCTTCAACTGCATAGAGAATTGGAGGGTACATTTCCGGCGAGCGGTCCGCTGAAGATAACTCGCTTCTCCAGCACGGTTATCCCGCCTGAAGAGTCATCCAGGAAAAAATGGCCGACATTCAAACGTTCGCAAACACAGTTTTTAGAAATGCTAACTACCGAGCATCGGGCTCGATAAGGCCGCCCGAGGATCCGCCAAATGGAATAATGTTTGGTCGATGCACATCATATGTTTCTTTGTGGCTCTCCGTTACGGTTTAACCAGTCAGCTTTTGCGTTCATCTCTTTCAACTCCATTGTGACGGGCTCGTTGAGCGATCCATGAAAAGGCCGTAATATGGTCGCATTTAAGCTCGGTGGAGCAATCGGCATGGACCGCGCACGGAACCTCAGCCGGATTGGCAACGAGGATACCGAGCTCAAACGTCAGAGGGTGACGAGCGTATGCGAAAGGTGGTCGAAGACGCTGGTATTGGAACTTGGGAAGTAGACTTACTGACAGGCGCAATCAGCTGCTCTGCCACCGCCGCACGTTTGTTCGGGGTCGGTTGCGAGGCTCTAGTCACCTATGAAGACGTTCTGGCCTTGCTGCACCCGGAGGATCGTCAAAGCGCGGCAAAGGCAATCAAGCATTGCATCAAGGAGCGTGGGGCCTGCGAGTTGAACTATCGGGTGCGGCGGCCGGACGGGACAACGTGCTGGCTTTACCAGCGAAGCCAAGTCTATTCGGACAGAGATGGCCTCCCGACGCATATGCGCGGTGTTGTCCTCGACATAAGCAAACAGAAGAAGGTCGAAGCTGAGCTAAAGGCCCGCGAGGAGCATTGGCGCTCGGTCCTCGAAATCGTGCCGGATGCGGTAATTGTTATCGACGATAAAGGGATCATAAGATCCTTCAGCGCGGCAGCCAATCGACTGTTCGGGTTTGCGGCATCGGAGACTATCGGTCGGAATGTCTCGATGCTAATGCCAGAACCCGATCGCAGCCGTCACGATAGTTACATCGCCCGATACCGCGACACGGGGGAGGCTCGGGTTATCGGAGTCGGGCGAGTCGTTACTGGCCAGCGTCAGGACGGCTCAACTTTTCCGATGCATATGTCGCTCGTTGAAACGCGCTCGGGCGAGAGTCGTCACTTCACGGGTTTCGTGCGCGATTTGACGGAACGTGAGGAGACGCAGGCGAAGCTGCAAGAACTGCAGTCCGAACTCGCACACATGTCGCGCCTTACAGCGATGGGTGAAATGGCCTCGACACTCGCGCACGAACTTAACCAACCGCTTGCCGCCGTCGGCAATTATCTCAACGGCTGCCGCGAACTCCTGGAGGGCAGCCAGAATCCGGTCTTATCGGAGGTCCAAGACGCCTTGGGCGAGGCGGCCGAGCAGATTGTGCGTGCGGGTCAGATCATCAAACACTTGCGAGATTTTGTCGCGCGGGGCGAAACCGAGAAGCGGATCGAGCGCGTTGCAAAGCTAATCGAGGAGGCGAGCGCCCTAGCGCTCGTGGGAACGCGCGAACAAGGCATCAAAATGCGATTCGCGATCGATCCTGGCGTCAACACTGTTTTCGCTGACCGGGTACAAGTGCAACAGGTACTGATCAACCTGCTTCGCAATGCCATTGAAGCGATGCAGCACTCGACACGGCGCGAATTGACGCTCGTTGTCGCACCCACCAAACCCAATATGGTAACGTTTTCGGTGTCCGATACCGGAACGGGCGTACCTGATGACATAGCATCCAGACTGTTCGAACCATTTATGACCACGAAGCTTCATGGGATGGGAGTGGGGCTACCGATCAGTCGGACAATTGTCGAGTCTCATGGCGGCAGGATATGGGCTGAGCCTAACGAAGGCGGAGGTTCGATCTTTCATTTTACGCTCCAAGCCGCGACAGATAGCCAGACCGATGCCGCCTAACCCCCTCATTAGTATCATTGACGACGATGAATCCGTGCGCAAATCGCTCGCATTCCGTCTCAGAGCGGCGGGGTTTCGAGTGGCGGCCTATGAGTCGGCGTTCGCGTTTCTGGACGCTCCCCCGCACATTGGTGAAAGTTGCGTCGTGACCGATATACGAATGCCCCAAATGGACGGAATGGAACTGTTGCGTCGGATCAAAAACAGCGGCCGAAATCTGCAAGTTGTAGTGATGACCGGGCATGGTGACATAGCCCTGGCGGTAGAAGCAATGAAGCTGGGCGCCTCGGATTTCATCGAAAAGCCATTTGAAGACGAGACATTGCTGGCGATGATCCGCGCCGCTCTGAACAACGCAGAGGCAAGTTCTCAACGCGACGGGAAAGCGCTCGAGATTGTCGAACTGGTCAGGAGCTTGACGGCACGTGAGCGAGACGTGCTCGATGGCCTGGTGGCGGGTCGATCCAACAAGGACATCGGACGCGATCTGGACATCAGTCCTCGGACCGTCGAAATCTATCGCGCCAACCTCATGAGAAAACTGCGAGCTACCAGCCTGTCCGAACTCGTCCGGATCGCGATCAAGGCTGGTCTATCCTGATTTGAGGTATGTCAACGAATTGACTCTCGATTTTGGCTAGCCTGAGCCGATGCGGCGCGAGGAGGTTTCGGCGGAGATCTGATCGGTGGTTGAAATGATGTCGCGGACAGGCCCCCTCGTTCTCGTTATTGAGGAGGATCCGGCAGTCTTGGATTCGTTGAAATTCATGCTCGAAGTCGGGGGTTTCGAGACATGCCCATTTGATAGTGTCATTCGTCTTCTCGAAGCTGAGCGGTTGCCCGAAGTAGATTGTCTAGTGGTGGATTATCGCACGACCATCATGAACGGAATCGAACTGCTCGATCACTTGCGCAAGCGTCAGATATTGGCTCCGGCGGTCCTCATCATCGAACACGCGGATAAGATGGTCCGTGAACACGCCCTCGCCGCCGGCTTCGCCGGAGTCATCGATAAGATTATTTTTCATGACAATTTGGTCAACCAAATCAGGCGGGTGCTAGCCGTCGACTAACGGCTGCCGCCTTGCCCGTCCGGCTACTAGGTAGAATCCCTTAAGGAGGGTTACATAAGGAATGACACAGATTTCGGCCGCGGCCAGCGACGAATATGCATGAGGAGCAAAACAGACGCACAGGAATAGCTCCCATGGTGGCTCAGACGGAACATACAACGATGACACGCTCATTGCAGGGATTTGCGCCGGATCCGTGCGGTCAGGGTCTGTGCCTGCTTTCAGGTCATCCAGAGCTTGTTGGAACGAGCGTCAAATATGAGCACGATGAGGAGATCTACGGGGAAACCGAGAAGGCTCTGGCTTTCTACAAGGTCATGACTGGCGCAGTGCGAACTCACAAGTTGTTGAGCGATGGACGCCGACAGATCGGAGCGTTCCACTTCGAAGGTGACTTGTTTGGATTCGAGGCTGGAGAAGTACACCGGTTCACGGCGGAAGCAGTCGTCGGAACGACGGTGCTCGCGTTCAAACGGCGGACACTGGAACAATTGGCCGCGCGCGACCTGGATGTAGCCCGGTGGCTCTGGGCCGTGACAGCCCGCAATCTTAATCACGCAGAGGAGCAAATGATGCTCCTTGGACGCAAGACGGCGACCGAGCGGGTCGCGACATTCCTCCTGGAGATGGACGAATGCATGCAGCCGGTCGGCTCGATGACGTTGCCCATGTCGCGGCTAGATATCGCCGACTATCTCGGCCTCAGCGTCGAGACGGTTTCGCGGACAATATCGCAGCTGCAAAACGAAGGGGCCGTCGAACTGTTGGGCAAACGAGGGGTCGTACTGCATAGTCGGGCAAAACTCCGAGCGCTTCGTCTGGAAGAAAGCTGGCAATGAATCCTGGCCAGACGAGCGTTGCATAGCCGGCACGATCATCTTCGCCACCAGATGCTACGAATACTGCCGTCGCGGGAAACGGCGAAATTTCGAACGTAAGGCCGTTATCTTGACAGCCGACAACGCATTGGAGGTCAAGACGATTCCCAATCATCCGGTTTGGTCTGGAACGAGCTGGGATCGCAGTGCGGGGCGTTGGTTAATGCATTCTCCCATGAAACTGGGCTGAGCCGTCGTGCAGTCGCCGCCGTCGTTCCTAATCTAGTCGTTCGCGGTCGTCATCGCATTCTGAATGCCAGCCAATGTTCATGGTGTCGACCGGACGGTTCTAGAGCGTCGATCGTCACCTCCCGAGAGATAATTTCGATTTCCGGCAAAAAATCGCAACACAGCCGGAATCATCGTCAGAGTGCAACCGTTTCCTCGACCACGTGCTTCAGCGGCGTTCCTTCAGCGGTCAGGGTCATTCGCAGTTTGAGCTTGCCACCCTTTACCTGTCCACTACGCGCCAAATTCTCAATTTCACGCTGCGATGTAACTCCGACATGCTTGAGAAATTTACGGATAGCCATATTGAGGTGGTCTTCATTCAATTTGGATGTCATGGCTTTTCTCCCTGATCAGGCAGACAAAGACTAACACAGATCAGGCAAACATTCCGGCCCCAATTTTAGCCCCGTGTAAAGCGATCGCGGCTGGGCGCGTTGATGACAGTAAAAGATGCGCATTGAGCCAGAACGCGAAACAACTAGGTTCTTAGTTAGATGCGAACTTGCTGCCAGCAGCGGCCGAGCAGAATGACAGCTTCACCGTGATAGTCGTACGGACGTGGGCTTCTGCCCGGTCGACCGTCATCCAGCAGACCGGATTCAGTGCGTTTCGCGTTGTCACCAGAAATGATGGTCGCCGCGGGCATAGCCGGAGTGCTTGGCGCGCCCCACGCGGCAACCCACCTTCGGCGTGCCATTGGCTCGAGCGACCGTCGCCCTGGAGAAGGTGCAGCCGCAGCCCATCGGAGCGCTCTCTGCGATCACGTTTTCAACCTTGTCACCGAGCTCTCCGTCCTCCGCTTCAACCCATGCAGCCTGACTGAGTTGCTCTTCGAGCACATGCGCGAAAGCTTCATCGAATTCGATTGGATCCGTTGTGCGCCGCTACGACCAGGGCTCGATCAAGACCCCTTCCTTTCATTGGCATTGGGAAAAAACAACTGCTGCCCATCGATCTTGTAGTAGCCGATGATCTCTTGTCCTTCTGGCGCAAGAAGCCAGTCGATGAATATCTGACCAAGCTCCTTTTTCACGGTGGGATACTTCTCCGGATTGACCAGCGTAACACCGTACTGGTTGAACAGCCGCTTGTCGCCCTCAACAATAATTTCGAGATCGCTGCGATTTTTGAACGATATCCACGTGCCCCGGTCGGATAGCACATAGGCGCCCATGGCGCCCGCGGTATTGAGCGCAGCGCCCATGCCCTGCCCGATCTCGCGATACCACGGCCCTTTCACCGCGACGATGTCAACTCCAGCCTGTTTCCAAAGATTAAGTTCGGCGACATGCGTTCCCGACCTGTCGCCGCGTGACACAAAAGGCGCGCCCTTACCCTGAATCGCTTTGAGCGCGGCGATGACGTTTTTTGATCCCCTGACGTCGGCGGGATCGTTCTTCGGCCCGATCAACACGAAGTCATTGTACATCACATCGAAGCGCTTGACGCCGAAACCCTCGGCGACAAATTTCTCTTCCTGCGATTTGGCATGAACAAACACCACATCGGCGTCTCCGCGCCTTGCGGTATCGAGCGCCTGCCCGGTGCCCAGCGCGATCACTTTCACGTCGATGCCGGTTTTCGCCTTGAAGATCGGCAGGAGATAGCCGAACAACCCGGAGTCCTGCGTCGATGTGGTCGACGCCACCACGATCGATCGGTCCTGTGCAGTCGCTGGTGCGGCGTTGGTAATGGCGCTGAGCCAGAATGCAAGCGCGAGAGACAGGAAACGGATTGCCATGTCATGCTCCTGTGGGGTTAGATCAGATCACGAGATCGCCGCGTACAAAGGCCGCAGCTTCCGACGTCGATGGGGCGTTGAGAAAGCTTTCGGCCGGACCTTGCTCGCGCAGCGCGCCGCGGACCAGAAACAATACGTCGCTGGCGAGGCGGCGCACCTGGCCCAAATCATGCGACGCCATCATGACCTTGATGCCGGATCGCGACACCGTGCGGATGATCTCCTCGACGCTGCGTGTCGCAGCAGGGTCAAGATTGGCGGTGGGCTCATCCAACAATAACAGTTCCGGATCGCGCGCCAACGCGCGGGCCAGCGCGAGCCTTTGCTGCTCGCCACCCGAAAGGCAGCGCGCCGGTCGCGCCGCCAAATCCGAAAGGCCGACGCGATCGAGCAATTCTTCGACCCGCGCTGCCCGGCAGCTGCGTGGAACGCCGGCGGCCACCAGCGCATAGGCGATGTTGGCAGCAACAGTCCGGCGCAGCATCACCGGCCGCTGAAACAGGATCGCCCGGCGCGCTGGCGCGATATGGGTACGGCCACCCCACGTCACGCGGCCCGCCGATGGCACTGTGAGACCCATGCACAGCCGCAGCAAGGTCGTCTTGCCCGCACCATTTGGTCCGATAACAAGTGTCGGCATGCCTGTCGCGATCGTAAGGCTCAAGCCATCGAGGATCGCCGTTGCGCCCGCCAGCAACGAGACTTGCTCGAGCACAACGGGAAGTTCGGCCGATGGTGCCCGCATCGTCAACCTGCCTGCCGTTCGGACCAGACGCGCAGGCCCCAAGCCAATGCGTTTATCACGAGAACCAGGCTGACAAGAACCAGACCCAATCCCATCGCCAGCGGAAGATCGCCCTTCGAGGTTTCAAGCGCGATCGCCGTTGTCATGGTGCGAGTGGAGCCTTCAATATTGCCTCCGACGATCATGACCGCGCCAACCTCAGCAGCGGCGCGGCCAAAGCCGGCGAGCAATGCCGTCAGAAGGCTGAGGCGCGAATCCCACAGCAGCGTCATCACGCGATCGACGGGACCGACATCCATCGCGGTCAATTCGTCACGATACTCGACCCAGAGATCTTCGACGGTCTGACGCGTCAGCGCGGCGATGATCGGCACAATCAAGATGGTTTGGGCGATGACCATCGCGGTCGGCGTAAACAGAATGCCCATCTCCCCCAGAGGCCCCGATCGTGAAAGCAGCAGGTAGACCGCAAGACCGACCACGACCGGTGGCAGGCCCATGAAAGCATTGAGAAGGACGACCAGCGCAGACCGTACGGGAAAGCGCGTCAACGCGAGAGTTGCACCAAGCGGCATTCCGACAAGGGCGGCCAGCGCCACCGCACTCAAACTCACGGCGAGCGAAAGCCTTACGATTGCAAATAGCGTTGTATTGCCGTGAAGTACGAGTTGCCATGCGTTGAAATCATCGGTCAATTAAGCCTTCCAGGTTTTGACTTTTTCAACATTTTCTTCTTCATCGGGTCCTTGTGAAAGAAGTGAAATGCCTCCAACGCCGCGAAGTTTGACTTCGGCCGACCGATCGCGTCTGTGCAAAATTGATCACTTGTAGATTGACCAGGCGATCGGTACTTCGAATCGGCATCGGCGTTGAGTTTTTGATCGCCAATAGACGACGGTTTGGTCTCAGTGTGTTCCCGCCACCAATATCGGTCACTCACGTGACGCTTTTTATAAAGTCCTACGGATGAATGACTAACACCGTTTCATAATTCAAGAGAGAAAGTCGGCAACTTTTTGCCTGGGCCCTTTTACTTTTTTTAGAATGTTTTTTCAAATTTGGGAGAGAGCGCATGCGCTAGGGCACATGGCGTTTTTGCAAGAGCCCCTTCTGTTCCCGGATGACCCCATATCTCATCTGGTGCCACTTTTTACCTGACCTCGAGCCCAGCGTTAGCAGCCACAATATCGGCCTGATCTTAACCAGGATCTCAGCGAGTTTCGGAGCTGCAACGAGAGACGTGAGTCAAAATGGGAATTGGATTCGCATAAAGAATATGGAATCTCTTGAGTCATGTGACCTGTTGCATGATGTGCCCTCCGTTGCAGGATGACCCCATAAGTCGCTTGGCCGCGACGTGAATCGAATCTCGATGATGCCGAATTCTGAGCGCTTTTATTAACGATGCAGGGAAATGACTCGCATAAGTTGTCCGAAGCAATGAATGGGCGATTCGAGATTCCGTAACATCTGATCAGCGAACCGCAGCGCGAATTGTTGAGTCCGGCAAGGCCCGTGCCAGCGTCAGGTTGCAGACCCCGTTTACTGTTGCTTCTAGGGATAGGGGGTGTCGACGAGCTTTGCCCAGGAAAACCGGGAGCGCATTAATGGAGACGACTTTTCGGAACGGTCATCGCGATCGCGACGATGGCGATGACGACCATCACGACGTTGAACATCAGCGCCATGCTGGCGGCGAAGCGGACGTTGACGTTGTCGGTCCTTCCCATCGCGATATCGGCAATGGGGCCGAGGTCTTGCAAATGGCTCAAGCCAGTGAAGATCGCCGCGGAAATCGCGACCCCGAAGGCGGAGCCGAGCGATGAGGCCATCTTGTAGATGCCGGAGGCCGATCCCGCCTTGTCCTGCGGAACATTGGACAGGGCCGCGTCGGTGGACGGCGTGGCGTAGAGTCCCAGTCCGATCCCGAACAGCGTGAATCCGACGAAGGCCGCGACGAGATATTCGACGCGCCAGCAGGAAGGTGAAGGTCGTCAGCAGAATTCCGGCCGCGGTGATCCAGCAGCCGATCAGCATCGGCTTTCGCGGCCCCATCTTCTGCAGAAGTTTTTCGCCGACCCGGATCGTGGACAGGATGGCGATCAGGTACCCGGCGGTCAATAGACCCGATTGCAGCGAGGACAACCCGGCCTCCTGCTGAACCAGGGTCAATGTCACCAGCAGGGTCCCGGCGGCGCCGTTGAGCAGGAAGTTCGACAATGTTGCGCCGCTATACGTTGTGTTGCTGAACAGCGTGAGGTCGACGAAGCCGGACGGGCTGCTGCTTTCAGTCCTGAGGAAAACGACGGCCGAAACGATGAACAGGGCGGTCAGAAGCAGCACCGTCGGGCTCGACCAACCGAGTGCCGAGCCTTGTCCGATCACGACGTTCACGGCCACCATGGCGACGATGAATGTGATCAGTCCGAACCAGTCGAAGGGCTTGCGTTCCTTCGTTTCGACCTTGCTCTCCGGAGTGCCCCTGATCAGCAGAAAGCTCGCGATCGCCACGGCGATCGACATCCAGAAGATCCAGCGCCACCCCATCGTCGACGCAACGAGGCCGCCGAACAGCGCGCAGACACCCGAGCCGCCCCACGAACCGATGGACCAGAAACTCAACGCCCGCTGGCGTTCCTTGTCCGTGAAATAGGCCTTCATCAACGCCAACGTCGCCGGCATGATGCAGGCGGCGGAAATGCCCTGGATGATGCGCCCCGCCATCAGGAACATCGCGGTTCCGGGCGGCGAGAGCGCGATCAGAAGCGAACCCAGGATACTCAAGGCGAGGCCGATATTGGTCAGCTTGACCCGGCCGAATTGGTCGGCCAGTCCGCCGGCGACGACGATGAAAATACCGGAAAACAGTGCAGTGATGCTGACCGCGATGTTGCTCTCGCTGTTGGTGATGTGCAGATCGTCGCGCATGGTCGGCGCAACGTTCAAGGTCGTCTGGGCAAAGAGCCAGAAGGTAACGACCGCCAGGACAATTCCCAGGATCAACCGGTTCGTACCTTCGTAGGCTGGTGCGGCGGTGAGGCTCAAGGTCGCGTCGGTCATTTGGACATCCTTCGTCTTTGTCGAAGTGAACTCCTGGACGGCGAGAGGCGAACTGATATCGGGAGCAACGCGGGCCGTCACGCGCGGAAGGGCTCCTCACTGGAGTATATCGAGAGATCCATGCCGGTAGATCCGGCCGCCCTTCATGACGAAGTCCACCTTCGCCGTGGCGGCAATATCCTCCAACGGATCTCCCGGCATCGCGACGATGTCGGCCTGCTTGCCCGGCGCAATCGCACCGAGATCATCGCGCTGCAACAGTTCGGCCGCGACGCTTGTGCCTGCCTTCAGCGCGCGCGCGGGAGTGAGACCCGCCGCCACCATCGCCTGAAACTCGAGAACGCCTTCGCTGAACGGGAACATGCCGCAATCCGTTCCGTAGGCTACTTTCGCCTTGCTTCGTGCGATGCGTTTCTGCGCGTCCTCGATCGCCGCGACGTCGCGGCGGAATTTCCAGACCGCATGCTCGGGAAGCTTTCCCGCCATCAGAAGCGCCTTGTCCTCGCGCGTCATTTGCATGGTGGGAACGAGAAACGCTCCCGCCTTCTCCGCCATCGCGATGCCCTCGTCGTCGATGAGGTAGCAGTGCTCGAGACTGCGCGCGCCGGCGCGCAATGCCTGCTTGCATCCTTCCGCGGCTCCGGTATGGACCGCCAGCGGCAGGCCAAGCTGCTGCGCGGTTTGTCCGAGAGCCAGCATTTCATCTTCGAACCAGGTCACTCTGGCCGGATCGTCGCCGGCGCTCATATATCCGCCGGTGTTCATGGTCTTGATCCAGTTGCCGCCGAACGCGTGCTCCATGCGGACCAGCTCGCGAATTTTCGCCGGCGAGTCCGCAACCCTGGACAGTCCCATATGGCATCGGCACGGGAACATGCCTTGCATGTCGCCGTGACCCGCGGTTGCGCTGATCATGTGGGGAGCAACGATCAGACGCGGTCCGCGAGCCATGCCGCTGTCGATGGCGTCGCGCAGGTTGACGGTCGGCCATTCCGGATCCAGCGTGCCCATGTCGCGAAGCGTCGTGAAGCCGTAGCGCATGTATTGCTGGGCGTAGTGCAGTCCTGCAAGCGCCTTGGCAGGTGAGCACTGCAGCGTTTGCCGCGCCAGATTCAAGCCGTCGACGCAGAGATGAACGTGAGTGTCGATGAATCCGGGAGAAACGGTGCGGTCGCTCAGATCAAGGACGTTCGCGCCGCCGGGACGGCCGACCGAGCTCGATACCTCGACGATGGTGTCGTCTTCTATCAAGATTTCCGTCGGGCCGAGCATCGTGTCGCTCAGGCCGTCGAACAGTTTTCCGCAGATGATGACTGTTTTCGCCATTGTAAGCCTCCGCTGCTGGCACTGAACTTACTCCACGGCACTGGGCGTCGACATCCTTCACAGAATGCATCCGGCGCTAGGATTTCTCGGGACCTTTCGAACCGACTTTTGCGACACTCGGATCGTGTTGATCCCTGATTTTCGCAACCGGAAGCCGCCAGCCGCGCCTGATCGCCATGACGCGGAGCGAGAAGCATGAAATCAGCGCTACCGCCGTCACCGGAGCGACCGGCAACTGCAGCATGTGCCCGACCACCACGATGGCTGCGGCTGCCAGTGCCGCGACGGCATATAGTTCTGCGCGAAGCACCGTCGGAATCTCGGCCAGCAGCACATCACGGACCATGCCGCCGCCGATCCCGGTCACCATGCCGAGCACTATCGCCATGACCGGATTCAGTCCGTGGGCCAGCGCTTTCGATGCGCCTGTGACGGCGAAGAGCGCGAGACCTGCCGCGTCGAAAAGAAGGACCGAGTTCGACATCCGCACGATCAAGGACGAGAAGTAGAAGGTGATGAGGCCGGCGAAGAGCGACACGCCGAGATAGCGCCAGTCGGCGACCGCGCCGGGAGGAACGACGCCGATCAGGAGGTCCCGGGTGATGCCTCCCGAATTCGCCGCCGCGAACGACAGCACCAGAACGCCGAACAAGTCCAGCTCTCGCTTGACCCCCGCCAACGCCCCGCTAAGCGCGAAGACGAAGGTGCCCGTCAGATCAAGCACAAGCGGAAGCTTCTCCATGATACCGCTTTCCGGCGTCAGACGAACGCTTTGATCGCCGCGAGATCGGTCGGCATCCTCATGCCGGCAACCAGGCGCGGGTCGCGACGACCAGCGTTTCCACACCGGTTTGCAACGTGGGGTGAAGAACGGGTGCGAATTTCGGGCTGTGGTTCACCGGAAGCTCGTTGAGCTTGTTTGCCGCTTTCGCCTTTGCGTAAGTTTCCGGATCGGTGCCGCCGACGAACCAGAAAACCGAGGGTACGTGCCATTCGGTCCCGAACGATCCGAAGTCCTCGCTGGCGGGGGCCGGCCCCGTTTCCCGGACGCGCTCGGCGCCGAAATGTCCTCGGAACGCGTCAACCACCCGCTTGCTGGCCTCCCGGTCGTTCACGTTGAGAGGATAATGATCCAGCGACGTGATCTCCGGTTTGCGAGGGGCACCGGAGGCTGCCGCCTCGGCATTGACGATCCGCTCGATCGCAGCCAGTACGCGCGTCCTTACGCCGGCGTCGAAAGTCCGCACATTCAGTTTGATGATGGCCTCGTCCGGAATGACGTTTTCTTTCGTCCCCGCCTGCAGCACGCCGATGGTTACGACCGCTGCCTCCGCAGCAGCGATCTCGCGCGAAACGATGGTCTGCAGCCGCAGCACCGTCGCGGCCGCCATCACCACCGGATCGATGCTCGCCTGCGGCATCGATCCGTGCGCGCCACGACCGAACAGGCGAATCTGCAAGCTGTCCGCCGCCGAGGTGATCGCACCGGCACGTCCGGCAACCGTGCCCGACGGCCCCACCATGACATGCTGGCCGAGGACCACATCCGGTTTCGGGAAGCGCTTGAACAGCCCGTCGTCGATCATGGCCTGCGCGCCTTCCGCCGTCTCCTCGCCGGGCTGAAAGACCGCCATTATTGTCCCGCGCCACGTCGTCCGGGCCTCGGCGAGCAATTTGGTGGCGCCGACGAGCCAGGTCACGTGCATATCGTGGCCGCACATATGACCGACGGGGACGGTGTTTCCGTCGTGATCCTTCGCCGTGATCTTGCTGGCATAGGGAAGCCCGGTCGCTTCCTCGACGGGCAGCGCGTCCATGTCGGCGCGCAGCATGACGGTCGGCCCGTCGCCGTTGCGGAGCAGGCCGACCACGCCGGTCTTTCCGACACCCGTCGTGACTTCGAAGCCGGCCGCGCGAAGACGATCTGCCGCCAGTCGCCGCCGTGCGCGTCTCCTGCATCGACAATTCCGGATGCGAGTGCACATCCTTGTAAAGAGCTTCCAAGTCCGGGAGGAGAGTTTCGAGATTGCCCAATGCCGGATCGGAAGAGTTCGCCGCAGTGGTGTTCATGGGCCTCTCCATCGCATGACTGAGGCAACGAAGTCTTTGCCCGTTTCTTTATCCGGCGCAAGCAAATAGAGCCGAATAAAGCGCAAGTCAAACCGGATTTTGATCGGCGACCGGAAGCCTCGGGCACGTACCGCCGGATGGCCGCGCCGCGCTGACGGAGAGCCCGCCCGACCATCCACGTCTTGTTACGAACCGCGGCAAGCGGAGTTTCCGGACCGCTCGATCGCCAGAAACGTGATCGTGCCTGGCGCAAACGATACGGATCCCGCGGCGGTCGCCGCGCCCTCGATCGCCGGAAGATCGCCGCTGTCGTCGACCTTGAGCGCTGCCCCGTTCAGTTCGACGTCGCCGTTCTGGAGCGGCTCGGCCGACAACGTGTAGCGCTTGCTTTCGAGCGGCATCTCGATGACGGTCTCGGTCCGTGAATTATTGATGACAAGAAGCGTCACGCCTCCAGGCGCGCCGCGCAGGCAATGGGCGTAGACATGCCGCCCCTCCGCGATTTCGACGCCGGAATCCAGAACTGTCGTTCCCATCAGCCTGCGCCACAACAGCGCGCCCCAGTAATTGGGTCTGGGTTTCAGTGTCTTCTGGTCGAGGAGCCCGTAATCGCTCGCCGCCAGCGTGTTGTGGATCACCACTTGGACGCCCTGCTTGGCCAGGCGGCCCAACTGGTCGAGATAGCGGAAGGTATCGAGGAAGGTGGAGGCCCAAGGATTTCCGCCGCAGGCCGCATCGGCGGTCTCGGTAACCCACATCGGCTTTCCTGGCTCGAACTCGTCACGAAGGTTGCGGTAGAAGGCGAGCGTCTGGTCGGTGCGGGCGAGCCACTCTTCGGAGAGCGCCGCATCCGCGCTCGTCTGCGGCATTCCGGCGTTCCCGCGCATCGTTGCGAGGCCGCCCCGTAGTGATGGTAGGAAAACGCGTCGATGTCCGTACCCATCTGCTGAAGCATGTCAGCGTGTCGCGATCACGCCCTGAGACCCGTAGTGTATCATCGCGTCCGGAGCGGTCGTCTCGCCGACGGAGCCGGGGCCCAGGATGCGCATGCCCGGAGCCGCTTGCCTGGCGAACGACGCGAAGAGCTTGAAGTCGCGGCCGAACGCCGCCGCATCGTAGCCTTTCGGCGCGCCGCCCATCGTCGCCATCGTGGGCTCGTTCATGAATTCAGCCGCCGCGATGTCGCCGCCGACCGAACGCGTGTAATCGAGGAATCGCTCTGGCCTGTCCGGGCATCCAGACGCCGGCGGCATCGCGAACCCCGGGACTGATCGCCATCGACGTCACGATCCTTGCATCGGTCGCCGCCGCGAAGTCGACGACGCCCTTCCACCGTTCACGGCTCAGCACGCCGTTGAAGCCCGATGGCGGCGACGATGGCGCCGGGTCCGCGTCCGCGAAGTACATCGTATTCGCCCACGTGCCGCTCACGCGGACGTACGCCGGTCCCAGTGCCGCCGCGAGCCTGCGAAGCTTGCTGTTCGAAAGATCGACCGGCGGGCGGTATTCATAGAGATCGGCGTCCATGCCGGCGGGGACGCCCGATCTGTCCGGAGCACCGCTCGTTTGGCCGCTCGAAACCGAACCATACGGCTTCCAGAACATCCCGCCGGTGACTTCCAGCATTTCGATGTTGTAGGACTGGTACCGCTCGTCGATCGTGCCGACGCGCGTCATATTCGCCGGCGGCGCGATCTTCATCGGCGGCTCCTGGGCATGGGCATGAACGGAGAGCACAGTAACTCCCGCGACGAATAATTGGAGCCAGCGAGTATACGCGACATGGGTCACCTTGGTCGTCTGCTGGGGGTCCCGGAACGGCGCCCGCCAATTAGCTGGTTCACAGTTTCTCTGCATGCGCGCACGCTCAGTGGACAACATTAGCGGAAACCCATGCGGCATAGGCCTGCATGAAGCCTTCCAGGAATTTCCGCGTTCCGTCGTTGACGAGCTTTCCGCTCGCGTCGAACAGCTTGTCGGCGCCGCCGATATAGGCTTCCGGCTGCGCCATCGCGGGCACGTTGAGGAACACCAGCGACTGCCGCAGATGATGGTTGGCGCCGAAGCCGCCGATGCCGCCCGGCGAGGCGCTGACGACGGCGCCCGGCTTGCCGCTCCAGGCGCTCTTGCCGTAAGGCCTCGAGCCGACATCCAGGGCGTTCTTCAACGCGGCAGGCACCGAGCGATTGTGCTCGGGGGTGACGAAAAGGACCGCGTCCGCCGCCCGAATCCGCTCGCGGAACGCCGTCCATTCCGCCGGCGGATCGTCATCGCCGTCCTGATTGTAGATCGGCAATTGGCCGATCTCGACGATGCCGAGCTTCAGCCCGGCGGGCGCCAGTTCGGCGAGCGCGTTGGCTACCTTGCGGTTGATCGAATCCTTCCTGAGGCTGCCGACGATCACGGCGACGTCTCGGGGCTTGTCCATGCGGATTCCTTTCGATGTTTTTGAAATCTCCGAAGATAACCGATGGCTCTTCGATCGGGAGCGGGCTGCGGCTATCCGATCTGAACCGAGAGCATCGAGATCGAACCGCCGTCGACCCCCTCCACCGGGAATTTGACGCGCTCCTTGCTCTGCCGGGCGGCGAGGACATACAGCAGCGGCAGATAGTGATCGGGGGTCGGGATGGACAATGCCGCGTCGCGCCCCAGCGTGTCGTAGTTGACGAGCGGCTTGTATTCGCCCGCAAGCATCATGTCCCTGGCTGCGCTTTCGAAACGAACCGCCCAGTCGTAGGGGTCGCTCGGATGGCGCCCCCATGCGTAGGTATGGAGGTTGTGCACCAGGTTGCCGCTGCCGACGATCAGCACGCCTTCGTCCCGAAGCGGTGCGAGCTTCTTGCCGATCTCGAAATGAAACGACGCCGGCTTGGTCTCGTCGATGCTGAGTTGCACGACGGGAATATCGGCGGCGGGATAGACGTGCCGCAGCACGGACCATGTGCCGTGATCGAGACCCCATGAATTGTCGAGCTTCACTTCGAGAGGGGCGAGAAGTTGTTGGACGCGGCGGGCGAGCTCGGGATCGCCGGGCGCGGGGTACTGCACCTCGTAAAGTTCGCGGGGAAAGCCTCCGAAGTCGTGGATGGTTCGGGGCGCCGTGGTGACCGTGACGCCGGTCTCGGGGACGTACCAGTGCGCGGACACCGAAAGGACGGCCTTGGGCCGCCTTGTCTGCTCGCCGATCTTCCGCCAAGCGCCGGTGTACGCATTGCTGCTCAAGGCGTTCATCGGGTTGCCGTGGCCGAAGAAGATAGCGGGCATCGGGTCGACCATGGTCTTCTCCTTCCTGCAAGTTTCGCGCGACGGAGGCGGCGCGACCCTAGCACCAGGCGCTCGATCGCCCAAGCGCCAACGAGGTCAGCAAACCCGCACACCTTGAGCCGGTGGCCGGGTGATCCGGGATCCTGTTGTATGCCCGCAACAGCACAATTGTTCCTGCGGCGGAACGCTAATTTCGATTCTACAATCTTGGACAGCCGAACCTAGGCTTGGCGTCCCGCGGCTGAGCGTTCGCAGCGGACCGTTACAGCGACGGCGAGTGCAATCAACTCACGCATTTTGGCTCCCAGTAAATTCTTTCTTTGCCCAGCCGCACTGAGTCCGACATATGCCCTGATGGTATCGGGACTGAGACGGCCGAGCTCCTCGGTCCTCGAGGTCAGTTGTTGGTGGTATTCATCTAAGTGAGCATGATGATCGTACTCTTCAGACGTGGCTGATGGTATATCTTTCAAAGCGTCCACCGACATTCACACTCTCGACAAGAGATCAGAACGGTGTTTCGCACAAATAGGCCGATCGGTCGGTAAGCCTGCGATCGATGATCGGTAGTCGATATCCTTTATCGGTAAAGGGACAGACCATGTTCATCGTTCCCGTGGGATTTCGCTGTCATTGGTTCGCCAATGAGGTCCGCTGTTTCGCGATGGTGTCGGCGGAGACAGGCGGAGCTGCGTTGCCCCAGCTGTTGCGAATGTAGGTGAGACGGCGGCGACCTGCGCGTCGTTCAGTCGCCAGTCAAACGCCGGCATCGCAGGCGCGGTCGGCCTGGTCGGAGGTCGCCACCGCCCGCGTCCCCTGCAAGACCACGTGCGCAAGCGTGGTCGGATCGTCGGACTGCACCAGCGCGGAGCCTGCGAGCCGCGGAAACAGATGGCTCTCGCCTTCGCCTGAATCCCTGTGGCACACCGCGCAACTGTCCTTGTAGATCGCGGCTCCTGCGCGCATCGCATTGTCATTGGCGGCGACGGGCGCGGGCTTTGATGCGGAGTCGCCCGCGCCGCTGTCCTTCAGATAGGTCGCGATAGCGGCGATGTCTTCGTCCGTCATCTGAGACGTCGAATGAGTCACCGCTTCGGCCATCGGTCCGGATGCCAGTGTCCAGTTGTTGGTGCCGGTCTTCAGATATTGAACGAGATCGTCCTTCGACCAGCCGCCGATCCCCTTGTGGGAATTGGTGGTGATATTGGGCGCGAACCAGCCTTGCAGCGTCGCGCCCGCCAGCGGCGTGCCGGTCTTGTCGCCGCCGAGAACAGTCTTCGGCGTGTGACAGGTGCCGCAATGCCCTGGACCCTCGACGATATAGGCGCCGCGATTCCATTCCGCCGATTTCTGCGGATTGGGCTGGTAGCGGCCCGGCGTGAAATTCAACCAGTTCCAGAACACCATCGCGAAACGGATGTTGAGCGGGAACGGCAACTGGTTCGCAATCACCTTGTTGTGGACCGGAGCGACGGTCGCGAAATAGGCGCGCATCGCCAGCACGTCGTCATCGGTCATCTTGGTGTAGGCCGGATACGGCATCGCCGGATAAAGCCGCGTGCCGTTGTGTCCCCGGCCGTCATGCAGCGCCGCCACGAACTCATCATCGGTCCAGTTGCCGATGCCGGTGTCGCGGTCCGGCGTGATGTTCGGGCGCGACGATCGTTCCGAACGGCGTCTGCAGCGCGAGGCCGCCGGCGAACGGCTGGCCGCCCGGCGCGGTGTGACAGCCGGCGCAATCGCCGAGCACCGCGAGATAGCGTCCGCGTTCGATGCGATCGAAGCTCTGATTGCTCTGCGCGAATGCGGCGTTCGACAAGCCGGCCCAAGACCGGTGCAAAGCGAGACGGCGACGACGGCTGTTGCAAGGGAGAAGCGCATCATTCTCTCCTCACACCAATGGACCGGGATTTTTCAGATAGCGATTCTTGATCGCATCTGCCGTCCAGTAGGCCAGTGCGCCGACCGTATCGGTCGGATTGTAGCCGTGGTTCTGCGGAAATACCGATGCGCCGCCTGGCACGAACACATTGTGCACGTCCCAGCTTTGGCAATAGCGGTTCAGCACGCTGGTGGCGGGATCGGCGCCCATCACCGTGCCGCCGGTGTTGTGCGTGGTCTGGTAGATCGTGCTGTCGTAAGGACCCTTGCGCGGGCTTGGCGTCATCTCGACCGGATCCATGGCTTTGGCGATTTCCGCCAGGCGTTCCGTGAGATAAGCCGACATCTTGAGTTCGTTGTCGTGGAAATCGAACGTCATCCGCATCAACGGCCGGCCGAACCGGTCCTTGTAGGTCGGGTCGAGATCGAGCCAGCAATCCTTGTAGCTGTAGGAACTGCCATGGGTCGAAAGGCTGAAGGCGCGCTGATAGGTTTCCGCCGTTGCCTTCTTCCACTGCGCGCCCCATTTCGGCGTGCCCTTCGGAACCGGCCGGGTCTGGATCGGACGCGCGCCTGGTCTGTCCCGCGCCCATGTAGCCGCCGCCGACGAAGCCGAGCCCGCTGTGATCGAAATTGTCGCCGTTGTAGTCGTCGATCATCATGCCGTGCGCGCCGGTGGCGATGAACGGATTGAGGATCTTGTCCTTCAGGATCAGGCTGACGCTTGACGTCGTCTGATAGGCGTAGTTGCGGCCGACCACGCCCTGTCCGGTCTGCGGGTCGTAGGGCTTGCCGATGCCCGACAACAGCATCAGTTGCACGTTGAAGAACGAGAACGCGCAGAGCAAGACGATGTTGGCGGGCTGTTCCCATTCCTCGCCCGATGTATCGACATAGGTCACGCCGGTGGCGCGCTTGCCGGTGGAATCCATGTTGATCCTGGTCACTTCGGATTCGGTCTGCGCGATGAAATTCGGAAAGCGCATCAGCGCCGGCAACACGCAGGTCTGCGGACTCGCCTTGGAATAATTGCCGCAGCCGAAGCGCTCGCAGAAGCCGCAATAGGTGCATTGGCCGAGCTTCATGCCGAGCGGATTGACGTAGGCCTCGCTGAGATTCGAGGCCGGCTGCGGAAACGGCGTGTGCCCGGTCTTGCGCGCGGCTTCCGCGAACAGCGTCGCGCCAAGCCCCTGCTTCAACGGCGGCGTCGGATATTCCGATGAGCGCCAGCCCTCGAACGGATTGCCGCCCGCCTGCTTGACGCCGCGGATATTGCCGGCCTTGCCGGACGTGCCGCACAGTTTCTCGAAGCGGTCGTAATACGGCTCGAGCTCGTCGTAACTGAGCGGCCAGTCCTGGATCGTCATGTCGGCCGGCAGAAGCGTCTTGCCGTAACGCTCTTCGAGATGGCTGCGGAGCTTGAAGTCGGTTGGCAGGAACCGCCAGGTCTGCCCGTTCCAGTGCACGCCCGCCCCGCCGACGCCATTGCCGGGAAGAAAGCCGAGAAGCTGCGGATCGGCAGCGCGGTCTGGCTGGCGTTGTTGCGAAAGGTCAGCGTCTCCTGTTCGGGCCGCAGGAACAGATCCAGCCGCACCGCGTAGCGCAATTCGTCCTGCGCGTAGGCCGGCGGGAAATCCGTCGCGGTATCGCGCCACGGTCCGCGCTCGATCGCGACGACATCGAGGCCGGCTTTCGCGAGTTCGTAGCCGAGGATCGATCCGGTCCAGCCGAGACCGATGATCACGACGTCCTTCGGAGGGAGTTTGCGCGCCATCGGCTATTCCTTCACTGTCCAGTCGGAACGGCCCATGATGCTGACCGGAGGCAGCGGGTAGGCTTCGTTGTGGCGCTCGACCCAGTCGCGATAGTCGTAACGCGCGCCGGGAAACCGACGAGCTTCCATCCCGCCATGTCGCGGTTGCCGCCATAGATCGGATCGGCGAAAAAGCCTTCCTGGGTGTTCTGCAGCAGCAGCGCGAAGAAGTCCGCGCTCTTGACGTCCTTGAGTGCGATCGATCCGTTCTCGAAGCCGGACAGCACCTTGTCCTGATCGGCGGGCGCGAGTTCGCGAAATGGCTTTGCCGCCGAACGTCGCCTTGACGTAGTCGGCCAGCGCCTTCAGGCCGGCGCGATAGCGTGCCGCCGGCGCAGTCGGGCAGCTGATAGCCCTGCGTGGCCGCGCCCGGCATGAATGGCGGCCTCATATAGAGGCCGGCCGCGTGGCCATAGGGTCCGGCCAATTGCCGGTCGATGAAAACTGCGCAGCCGGCATCCTTGCCGCCGGGACCGCGATCGTCGGGCGGAATCAGCCGATCGACCGCGGCTTCGATCAGCGCCGCTTCATCGGCGGTGAAGAACATCCACGGGCCGGGGCGGACCGGCAGCGGAGGAGTGGCCGTGCCCGGCGACCATGGCATCGCACCCGAAATCGTTCGAGCGCTCCCACTCGTCGCACTGACAAGCAAACAAGCCGCTGTCGAATACAGCAGCGATCTGCGGGACAATTTGGCTTCGAAACCCTCGTTCGGCATTCGCTTTTTCCTGGTTGACGTGCCACATCAAGCGCTTTCGTCCGGTCGCGAAATTCGACAACGAAAATATCGCTGGAATTATTTATGATCGTTCTTCGAACGAGTGGAGCCCTGGTGATGGTGCGTTACGCATCTCCCGTTTCATCCTTCGTTTGCACCGAGTTGGTGGTGCGGCCCTGTCGTAGAGTTTCCCGAGAAGGGGACTGCCGATTACGCCGCATCACGTCGAAAACGCACGGAAAGACCGGTACCCATGTTCAATTTAAAAGTTGGAGAGGAAGTGATTTCCGAAGTAAGCCAGCCTAAGGTACGCGGCCTTTGCTTTATCAACGCGCACACCGGTCCACGTGTGTTTTAGTGCTAGACAATTTCCGCGCGGACTTTCTAGGGACATGGGCTTCCACTCCTGGGAACTCCAATATGTGGAAATTCAGCCATTCATTCGACGAACGCGTGGCCGGTCAACGCGGGCAAGTGTTTTGCTTAATGGGCGGCAAACGCAACCTTCGCCTGGTTGCCGCCGGGGTATCTGGTTTGACAGTGAATACTCTGATCATGATCTTTCGCGCCACTCTTGCACTGCAGCAGCTCTTTCCAGGTGATCGCCGAAGGTTGAAAAGTCGCTTAGCAGTCGCACGTGCATTCAATTACCTTTGTTTGGCTTGGAGCGACCACTTGCTTTCAAGCAAGGTCATGAGACGAGTTTCGTCAGTCGTTATTTGGTTTCGGATCTTCTTTCGTTCGACAGCATCGAAATCCGCTGTCGCAAGTCTGAGCCACTGCACGCGAATAGCTTCCAACTGGTCATTGATGCCCCGTTATATCTGAGCAAGTTCAGCATCTGACATAGCGGCTCTCCGGACTGATTAGTACAAGTGCTTTTTCGAGATTCAAGTCACCAATCGGCTTACCCTGTCTGCCTCTCCCTGACGGAATTCGCGAACGATTGAAGGGGGAAGATTCATGTTCTTTGCAGGCGCGCCAAGGCTTGCCTGAGTTGATTCGCACTCTCGTCGAGCTTCTGACACTCTTGATCCGACAGATCCGGCTCAAGCACTTCGACAACGCCCTCCCGTCCAATAATACTCGGCAGGGAGAGGGTGACGCCAAACTTCTTCTGATAACTCCCAACCGCAACCACCGCACGCTCGTCACTGAGCACCATTTCGGCAATACGGGCTGACACAATTCCGATGCCATACTGACTGGCGTCATTTCCCTCGATGATCGCGATATTTGCATACCGAACCGCGTCTTCGACAGCCGATTTTAGCTGTTCAAAAACCTCTCCGCGCCGCTTGATCAGCCCCGCAATGGGTACACCCCCAATGCGGGCTGAGGACCACAAAAACACCTGTGAAATTCCATGCTCGCCGATCACCTGCGCGTCGACGTGCGCAGGGTCGATGCTGAAGTGAGCGCCTAGGTGGACGCGGAAGCGTTCACTGTCGAGAAAGGTTCCGGCGCTCAGCACCCGCTCGTGACCCGCGATCTCTCTCGTAATATCCGCCAGAGGGTCTGGTGGGTCTGTAATCACAATTAACACCGCGTCAGATGTAGCACGCAGGATCCTAGGGACGATGTCGCGGTAGATTTCAGCGTTCTTGGCGAGCAGATTCAGCCTGCCGCCCGCATTGTTGCGGTCTGTGGCGTGACCGGCCTTCTCGTTTATCCCGGAGGTGATTAATACAACCCTCGCGCCCTTCAGGTCGTCGTAGTCGCCGCCGACGACATCGACCTTCGGCCCCAACGGCATCCCATATCTAAGATCGGTGGCTACCGCTTCGGCGGTCTTGCGGGTCCGATTAACGAGTACGATTTCGCGCGCACTGCCGCGCATGGCCGCGGCCATGAGACAAGCACATCCGACGTGTCCCGCACCAATGATTCCAATCTTCACGATCGAGCCTCCGAGCCATTGCGATGCAAGAATTCAGGAGCCGACTATGATCGAGCCGCCTCGATTCTATTCGTCGATCAACCAGCGGCGAGCATGAACATCTAGCCTTTCAAATCGTTCGCGCGGTTATGGCATCCTATAATTGCTTAGCGACCAAGTAAGACGATGACGAGCTCGCGATTGCTCCTCCGCTCCACGCACGGGTGCCTGGCTCAAGTTGTTCTTAACGTTCCCTCATCCTTATAGCTTTGCGTTTCCGATGATACAATGCAAAGAGAAACAATGGTTCTGTCGATTGCGGCGGAGCAGCCAATCCGCATCCTGTACAATAGAACGTGCGGGCCGCGACCCTCGGCAAACCGTCGAGCAAGCTATCGCGCGTTCGAACACCTCGGCGCGCGGCCGCCTTGCATACAGGCATTCCTTTACGACTCTTGCGGCCGCATCCGATCGGCCGCTCTCATGTATTTCCTGGCCAACGCAACGAGTTGCGCGTCGCTGGGATGGTCCACCGTTTCAACCCCAACGATTGCTCGGGCCAACAACGGCTCGTGCGAGCGCATATGCGCCGCCAGTTCGGTCTTCGCGCTACCTGGCCCGGCAATGAGGACAGCACCGGCATCAGCCACCGATTCAGCGACGGCATGGAGATATTTTTGATCCGCCACGGCGTGCCCGCTTCCTGTCGTATTGGCCTTGTGATGAATATGCCGGGTCGGATTGTCCGGATGCAGGACGAGTTCCGCGCTTTCATTCGGATTGAAATGGAAAATGCGCGCTTCGTGATGATCGATCCAGATGACCGCATGGTAATGATGGACACCCATCTGACGACTCCTTCGTGGTGGCATTCTCAGAATATCGCAGTCGGCCTCTTGATTCTCCGACGAGCTTTTGCCGGTTCGTCGATCACCGAAACACGCCCGGACTCCTCGAATGCTTGTTGACACGGCCACCTGACGGGCTGATGTTCTTCAAATGTATGCGAACCATTGCGACGCTGATAACACGTGTATGTGATTGATCAGCCGTCGCGACGCCGACTGATGCAAACAACCGCGATGGCAAGACCATGAAAGTCGCACTGATCGGGGCCAGCGGACGAGTGGGGTCACGACTCGCGACCGAGCTTCTCAGGCGAGGCCATCAAGTCACCGGCATAGTACGCAAACCGGGGGAAATAGCAGTTCGTCCCGGCATGACCGTCAAGCAGGGCGACGCCACAAACGCGTCCGCGCTTGCGGCTGTCATCGCCGGCCATGCCGCGGCGACGCCAAAGCGATCTTGCTTCTCTGATGCGGACCAATAAACGAGACCGGTTTCAACAAGTGCTTCGTCGAGTTCAAGGAATCGGTGAACCCGACCCCCATTTGACCTAGGCGAGCACAAAGGAACGCATCGAAATTGAGGCCATGTCGAGCGAGGTGTTGAAGAAACGCAATTCGTCCTTGCTGATATCTCGCCGAAATTCGTGCCCAATTTCCCGAGTATCTTAGCGAGTGATTGGCGCCGTGGTTACCGAGTTTGCGCGGCTTTCGATGACATCGTCGCTGCGGCTGTCGCTCGCAGCCGAAGCTTCATCTCGCGCGCTGCACCTGCGGGCTGGTCTTCCACCGTCATCCTAATCATTTTGCGGCAAATGGTAGCAAATCGTCATCTCGCTGCTACTATGGTCCGGCCGTGTATCGTTATGGGAGAGCGCGGTGAAATCGGGGAAGAAAAAAGAAGCGCCCCCGCAAAATGTGGCCTCCGGCATCATTTTGGAGCCCGTTTCGCGGACGCGTCTTCAGACTGCTCTGGGCGGCCACCGTCGTCGCCAACATCGGCGGCTGGATGTACAATGCCGCCGCCGGCTGGTTGATGACCAGTCTCGATTCCGATCCCTTGATGGTATCTCTTGTACAGGCGGCGGCGAGCTTTCCGATGTTCCTGTTCGCGCTGCCGGCGGGCGCGCTTGCCGACATCATCGACAAGCGCCGCTTCATTCTCGCTCTTGAGGTTCTCGTCACTCTGGTCTCCGCGGTGTTCGCGGTCCTGGTCTCTACCCATCTCGTCACCGCATGGACGTTGCTGCTGTTCATGTTCGTCAGCAGCACGCTCTCCGCCCTTGAGGGGCCCGCCTGGCAATCGATCGTACCGCAGCTTGTGCCCAAGGAAGATCTGTCGGCGGCTGTGGCTGCCAATAGCGTAGGCGTCAATATAAGCCGTGCCGTGGGTCCGGCGCTGGCGGGCTTAATTATCGCAGGATTTGGTATCGCCGCGCCGTTCTGGCTCGATGCATTCAGCAACGTCGGTGTGATCGCCGTATTTCTGTGGTGGCGGACTTCTCATGGGCACCTACGCACGCTTCCCGCGGAACGCTTCAAGAGTGCCATCCGGACTGGCATCCGTTATTCCCTGAACAACGAGCGTCTGCGGGCCACTCTCCTGCGTGCCGTGGGCTTTTTCCTGTTCGCCAGCGCGTACTGGGCGCTGCTTCCACTAGTGGCGCGCAACCAGATCGCCGGCGGTCCCGAACTTTACGGCGGCCTGCTGGCCGCAATCGGATGTGGCGCGGTGGGTTGTGCATTCATGTTGCCGCGTCTGAAGGCAAAAATCGGCACCAACGGGCTAGTGACGTTGGGTGAAGTTGGCACCGCAATCACGCTGGTTCTGCTTGGACTTGCCCGCGAACCAATCATGGCCGTTTGCGCAAGCCTGATTGCGGGGATGTCATGGATTGTGGTTGTCGCAAATCTTAATATGTCGGCCCAGGTCTCGTTGCCGGACTGGGTTCGCGGTCGTGGACTTGCGATGTATGTAACGGCCTTTTTCGGAACGATGACCGCGGGCAGTGTGCTGTGGGGAGAACTGGCCGGCCTGACGGGATTACCCATCACGCATTTCGTCGCAGCCGCAGGCGCACTTCTGGCGATACCGCTGACGCGACGCTGGAAATTGCAGACCGGCGCAGGCATCGATCTATCGCCGTCCATGCACTGGCCAGAACCCATCGTAACGAACGCAGTCGAAAACGACGCAGGCCCAGTCATGGTAACCGTCGAATACCGCATCGACCCCGCCAGCCGCGAAGCTTTTCTTACAGCGCTCGAAGCGGTCTCGCGCGAGCGCAAACGTGATGGCGTCTATGCGTGGGGCGTATTCCAGGACACCGCCGACGAAGGCCGGTTTTTGGAAACCTTCTTGCTCGATTCATGGCTAGAGCACCTCCGTCAGCACAAGCGCGTGACAAATGCAGATCGCGTACTGCAGTCACATGTGCTGCGTTTCCTCAAGGCCGAGACGATAGTCACGCATTTTATTGCCGCCGAAAGCGCAAGTGACATCAAAGCTTGAGGCAATTTCAGCTTGCGCACCCCGCGCGTCTCCTCGTGAACTGAAAGGCGACTGCAGTTCTGCGCGATCTTCTGCGCGTCGGCGGAAAGATTGACTGTCCTGGACGCGATCTCAGCCGCGGACCGACTGAACTCTGCCACAGCGAACGCCCATTGAACGAGACCAAGGCACTCGGTTTCGCCGCAACCCGGGACGCCAAGGAGTCTTCGCATTGGCGATTTATCTGAACAGTCAGCTGTCTCACTCGGATTTTGCGACGGCGCTTGCTGACCCTTTTTGTTGAATTCCACGACGCAGCTTCCTGAACGCGCGATCCGTTGCCATGAATCGTGCCAGCATCGGCGCGACAAGCGTCGTTGGGTCTGCAGTCGATTGTCGGCCTTCCCGTTTCAAGATTTCCGCATAGGCCGTCAAATCGCGATAGACCATTGCCGGGAGCTTTACGGTCAAGCTGACGGGCTTGTCATCTTCGATCGAGCCAATCTTTAGCTTGGTCATTCTCATCCCCTGTAGGGTTCGAGCACCAGATCGCGATTGACGATCACGCGCACCGGAAATCCTGGCCGGATCGTCAGCGTCGGCTGAATATTGAGATTGCGTCGAACCACCTGCTGCCCGGTTTGGTTCAGCGAATTCGCAGCGCCCAAGCGAAGCGCCTGAAGAATGGCTGTATTGTTTCCGGTATCTGCACCGGACCCGAGCTCCGCTCCGACGCCAAGCAACGTCGACAGCAGCGCGGCCTTGAACAACTCGCCCCAATGATTGTCGACCTCGTCCTCAAGACCGGAGTAGCCCCCGGCATCTGCGCCCTGCTGCCGCTCCAGAACGATCGAACGACCGTTCGGCATGATCAGCCGGGTCCACACCAACAGCACTCGCGATTGGCCGAACGCGACCTGGCTGTCATAGACACCGATCAGGCGAGCTCCTTGCGGGATCAGGCGGGCGCGGCCAGTTGGGGTGTCATAGATATTTTCGGTGACTTGCGCTGTGATTTGTCCGGGAAGATCCGAGCGAATGCCGGTGATGAGAGCCGCCGGGATGATCGTCCCCGCCTGCACGACAAAGGGGGACGCTGGACGTGAGAGCCGGTCGGGCGCTGTAGTTCGCCGATCAACCGGGGCATTGACGAAGAGAAGTTTGCTATCCTGCCCGTTCTGAGCTGAAGGTTTCATCAGAAGATGACGCAGTCTTGGTCGTCGTTTCCTGAGATGCGGCATGCGGTGGTGCAACGGGCGCAGTTGTCGACGCAAATACCTTGCTGGTCCGGGCCGCCTCGGTTTCCTGGTTGGCACGTTGTTGCTCGGCGTCAAGGCCGATCGGTGCTGATTGGCCTTCCGCCGTAACGATTGGACGTCCCAAGTCGCCCGGCAATGGCGGCCCAAGCCGGGGGACGTCGCGGGGAATCCCAGCGTAATCCCGCGGCAATGTTGTCAGGCCATCTGCAACGTTGTGATGATCGGTGCTGTAAAGCTCGTCCGGCGCGGGACTATGTGGGCGGTTGCTCCTCAGCGCCCACAGTACCGCGCCAGAGATGAGCAGCAAAGCCAATGCGCTGCCGCCCGCAAGTACTTTGCGGGAGAGCCTTGTGATCCTTGGGCGTTCTGCACGCAGACGCAGAGTCTGCCGCGATTATCGGTCGATGGCGCTGATCCCGATACGGGATCGGCGCTCTCGTTTGGCCCATTGCTCGTCACGATCGCCTCCCGTCGTTTCTGACAATTCGGACCTTCTGCTGCTTCTCTCCGCCGAGCCGCAGCTCAGCCGCGGCGAACAGACGGTCGACAATCAGTACATTCCTGTAGGCGCGATAGTTGACGAGTTCGGGCTTGCCGTCCTGGCCGATGACGAACAGCGGCGGCATTTCGCCTTGGGCAATGCCGGGCGAGAACTCGATATAGACCTTGCGGCCATCATCGTAGGCATTGACCGGACGCCACGGCGGGCTGTCGCCCTCGATGACGTAACGGTAGCGGCGCTGATCCACTTCCGGAATGATCGGAGTTGGTGGCAAAGCCCTTGAACGGCCGGATCGGTCTTCCGGGTAGAACCAGGCAACGGACGGCATGTATGGCTTTTCGCGGGAGCGCAGCTCGATCAGGTAGGTTCGTCGATCGGTGTTGACGACAAGGTTGGTCTCGATGGCGGGCCTTGTCGGCTTCACCATGATGTGGACACGTCTGGTATCTCCGTTGCCGCTTTCGGTGTCACCGACGATCCAGCGCACGGTGTCGCCGGCGGCGAGCGGCCCCGATCCTGTTAGCTGCTCGCCCGGCTCGAGCGCTATATCCGTGATCTGCCCTGGGGAAGCGTAGATCTGATAGAGCGCCCCGGGACTGTATGGAAAGACCTGGACCGCGTTGAAATACCCCGCTCGCCGCGGCTCGACCCGGGCGACATCGTTGGCCGTCGTGATCCGCTCCGCCGGCTCCTTGGCTTCTTCATCACCCTTCCGGCCGCCGCGGGTCGGCATCCAGGCTGGAGGGACATGCAAGGCGCGCGCATGTTCGTCCGTGGGCAACGGTAGATCGGGAGACGGCGGCACCTCGTTATCATAACTGATCTGTGGTGGTTTGAAGGTCGTGCAGCTAGAGAGCGCGAGAGCAAGAAGCAACGCCAGACGCAAGGGCGGCGTGCCGATGCCCTTCGGGTTAATCGATCTCGGTACGGGCTTTTTCACTAGCCGAGCTCCTTCGACCAGTTAATGGAGTTGACGTAGACGCCGAGTGGATTCTTGCGCAGGCGATCGGCCTCGCGCGGCGTTTCGATCACGACGGAAAGGATCGCGGTCCAGCGCTCGGTCGCAGCGAGTTGGCCGCTGTCGTAGCGGCGTTCCGTCCATGCGACCCGAAAGCTTTCCGGCGAGGCACGAATGACGCTGGAGATCTCGACGGAGATCTGCGTACTGCCAAGCTTGGCAAAGGGATCGTTGGTTCGAGCATAGTCGTTCAGCGCAGCAGCTCCGCGATCAGTCGTGAAGTCGTAGGCGCGGAGCCAATTCTGCCGCAGCACGATGGCGTCGGCTCGGCAGGCCTCGCACATCCTCGATAAAGCGCGCGAGGTGAAACGCGATCTGCGGATCGGTCGGCTGGTAGAAGGGATTGGCCGGCGCGACCGCCTGAGCCTGGCCGAGATGATCAACTTCGACCACCCATGGCGTGATGGTGCCTTGGGTGGACTGCCAAACGAGGCTTGCGGCAAGCCCTCCGGACAGCAACAGGCATCCGAATGCCATCAACCGCCAGTTTCTGGCCTGGACGCGGGCCGAGCCGATGCGCTCGTCCCAGACTTGAGCCGCCTTCTGGTACGGCGTCACCGGCTCCGGCGTGCGGCCGTAATGCACGGATGGTCGTCTAAACATCAGTGCCCTCCATCGGACAGATCAACGGAGGATCCGCCACCAGCACTGTCACCGCTGCGGACGGCATGGGTGGCCGCGGACACACCCTGGCTCACGGTCTGCGCGCGCTTCATGCGGCGCGCCCAGGCCGGTGGTGCAGTCTGCTGTCGACGAACCGCCGCCAAGCCCGGTAGCCATGCGGCGCAGCGGGCTTGTTATCGCCGAGCCCCCTGCACTCGCGACGCCGCCCAATCCTCCGGCACGGTAGGCGCTTGCGGCTCCGCCTGCTATCGCTGCCGCACCACGAGCACCGCCGACGAGTGCGCCGCCTGCGAGTCCGGCGCCACCGGCTGCGAGACCCGCGCCAGCCACGATGGCGCCACCAGCGGCCAAGCCGGTGCCGACCGCAGCTCCCGCACCGAGTTGCGGTCCACCGGATACGATGCCGTTCGCAATGCCGGGACCGAAAATGCCGAGGCCAAGCAGCGACAGCGCCGCGAGCACAAGCGCCATGGCGTCTTCGATGGTCGGCTGATTGCCACCAAAGCCCGACGTGAACTGTGAGAACAGCGTCGAGCCGATGCCGACGATGACGGCCAGCACCAGGACCTTGATGCCGGACGAGATCACGTTGCCGAGCACGCGCTCGGCGGCGAAGGCGGTCTTGCCGAACAGCCCGAAGGGGATCAGCACGAAGCCGGCAAGCGTCGTCAGCTTGAACTCGATCAGGGTGACGAAGAGCTGGATCGCCAGAATGAAGAAGGCGAGCAGCACCACGATCCAGGCGAACAGCAGCACGACGATCTGGACGAAATTCTCGAAGAAGCTGATGTAGCCCATCAGGCCCGAGATCGAATCGAGAATCGGTCGGCCGGCATCGAGGCCGACCTGGGCGATCTTTCCCGGCCGCAGGAAATCCGCCGAGGACAGACCTGTGCCGGAGGCTTTCAGCCCAAGACCGGCAAAGCTCTCGAAGACGATGCGGGCCAGATTGTTCCAGTTGCCGATCAGGTAAGCGAAGACGCCGACGAACAGCGTCTTCTTGACGAGGCGGGCGATGATGTCCTCGTCCGTTCCCCAGCCCAGAACAGGCCGGCGAGCGTGATGTCGATCGCGGCGAGCGTGGTCGCGAGATATCCGACTTCGCCTCCCAGCAGCCCGAAGCCGGAATCGATGTAGCGGGTGAACGTTTCCAGGAACTGATCGATAATGCCGGTGCCGCTCATGGCTTACTCCTTTCCGGGCTGCTGAATCGGAGGGTAACCGGGCGACATCCGGCTCTGATCCTTTGGCGGCACAAACAACGAGGAGCCTTCTTGAGGAGCGCGCATTGTCGGACGATGCAGGTGAAATCTTCTGCCCGAGAAACTGACGGCGGTTCTCGGCCCAGCCTTCCGGCACTCGGACAGAGCATCTTTCTGCTCGTAGGTGACAGTGCGACACTCGCGAGCTTTGCCGTGAGTGCATCGGATGCCTGATCTGCCGACGCAGCCGGCGGAGTTTGGCGCTCGTCGTCACGGAGCTGGATTGCGCAGCGGCAACCACGAGGACGATGAGCATCCGCTGCTGCCACGGTCGGGAGCCGTTTCAATCTTTTCGCGTTCATCAGTGAAACATCTGCACGTTTGTGGATTGATAGCCGGCGCCCGGCGTCAGAAACCGCCGCAGTTGCTCCCTGCCCTGGTCCTGAGCGGCGGCGCGCTGGGCGGCTTCAAGGCTTTGCGCCCGCCCTGGGCCGCGACGGTGGCCGTGAGATCGGCGAGTTGCTGGGCCTGCAGCGCCAGGAGCTGATTGCCGGCCTGGCTCGCCTGCAGCGCGCCGCTCGCGCCCTGGCTCGAGGTCACGAGCGCCGACATCTGGGTACGGTTGGTGTCGAGATTGCCGACGACGCGGGCCTGCACCCGCAGGGCGTCCTGCAGGCCGGCGACCGAGTTCTGCCAACGCGATTGCGCGTTCGTGATCAGCGCCTGGTCTGGAATGACTTGCCGATGCCGGCGCATAGGTGGTCGAGAACGCGCGATCGATCTGCTGGACGTCGTAGGCGATGCGCTGGGCCTGGGCGAGCAGTTGCTGGGTTCGCTGGATCGACGATTGCAGTTGCTGCAGCGACGAGATACGGCAGGCTTGCCAGATTCCTCGCCTGGTTGATCAGCATCTGCGCCTGGTTCTGCAGCGACGTGATCTGATTGTTGATCTGCTGCAGCTCGCGAGCGGCCGTCAGCACGTTCTGGGCATAGTTGTTGGGATCGAACACGATCAACTGCGCGCGAGGCGGGCTCGGGACGCAACGCGACAAGCGCGATGCACGCCGGCGGCAGCGAGATGACGGAGGCGGTTCATGTCGATGTCTCCAGATTCAGCGAGATGCGGGATGAGATCGGTGGCCCAGGCGACGTCGCGGTGCCTTCAGCCAGGCCGGCACGAAGCCGTCGCGGCCATGTTCGGCGAGGACCTGCTGCGATCGCAGCCTGATCGGTCTTGGAAGAAGCGGCCGTGAAGGCGAGCGCGACCTCGCCAAGACCGAGTTCGAACAGCCGATTGCCGCGGCGCGACTGGCAGTAATAGTCGCGCTTCGGCGTTGCCCGGGCGAGGATCTCGATCTGGCGGTCGTTGAGACCAAAGCGGCGATAGATCGCCGTGATCTGCGGCTCGATGGCGCGTTCGTTCGGCAGCAACAGGCGCGTCGGACAGCTCTCGATGATGGCCGGCGCGATCGCCGAGCCGTCGATATCCGAAAGCGACTGGGTGGCGAAGATGACGGAGGCATTCTTCTTGCGAAGCGTCTTCAGCCACTCGCGCAGTTGGCCGGCAAAATCCTCGTCATCGAGCGCGAGCCAGCCTTCATCGACGATGAGAAGAGTTGGCCGGCCGTCGAGACGTCCTTCAATGCGATGGAAGAGATAGGCAAGGACGGCCGGCGCGACTGCCGTTCCGATCAATCCTTCGGTCTCGAAGACCTGGACGGAGGCTTCGCCAAGGCGCTCGAATTCCGCATCAAGCAAGCCGGCCATAGGGACCGCCAAGGCAATAGGGTTGCAGGGCGCGCTTCAGCGCGTTCGACTGCAGAAGAACGGAAAGACCCGTCAGCGTGCGCTCTGCGATCGGCGCCGAGGCCAGCGAAGTCAGCGCCGACCAGAGATGATCCTTGGCCTCCGGCGTGACCTCGATCTTCTCGCGGCCAGGATCGCGCCGATCCATTCCGTCGCCCAGCCGCGCTCGGACGGATCGTCGATCCAGGCCAGCGGCTGCAGCGCAACGAATTCTGAGGATTCGCCCGACGAGCACGCCGCCGAGATCATGCCAGTCGCCACCCATGGCGATGGCGGCCGCCCGGATCGATCCGCCGAAATCGAACGCAAAGATCTGGGAGTTCGGATAGCGGCGGAACTGCAGCGCCATCAGCGCCAGCAGCACCGACTTGCCGGCACCGGTCGGTCCGACCACCAGCGTATGGCCGACGTCGCCGACGTGGAGCGAAAAGCGAAACGGGGTCGATCCCTCCGTCTTGGCCAGGAACAAGGGCGGCGCCTTGAAATGGTGGTCCCTCGCCTCCCCGGCCCACACCGCCGACAGCGGAATCATGTGCGCCAGGTTGAGGGTCGAGATCGGCGGCTGCCGCACATTGGCGTAGACATGTCCCGGCAAGCTGCCGAGCCAGGCCTCGACCGCGTTCACCGTCTCGATCATGCAGGTGAAATCGCGGCCCTGGATCACCTTTTCGACCAGCCGGAGCTTTTCGTCGGCGGTGCGCGGGGTCGCCGTCCCAGACCGTGACCGTCGCCGTGACAAAGGCCTCTCCGATCTGGTCGGAGCCCAGTTCCTGCAGCGCGGCGTCGGCATCCATCGCCTTGTTGTGGGCGTCGGTATCGAGAAGCGTCGAAGCCTCGTTGGTCATCACCTCCTTGAGGATCGCGGCGATCGACTTCCGCTTGGCGAACCATTGCCGCCGGATCCTGGTCAGGAGTTTGGTGGCATCCGTCTTGTCGAGCATGATCGCGCGGGTCGACCAGCGATACGCGAATGCCAGGCGATTCAGGTCGTCGAGAATTCCGGGCGTCGTCGCCGTCGGGAAACCCGACAACCGTCAGAACGCGCAGATGCGCTGAGCCCAGCATCGGCTCGAGCCCGCCGGTCAGCGGCTGATCGGCCAGCAGCGCGTCGAGATACATCGGAATCTCGGGCACCCGGACGCGATGCCGCTTGGTCGAGACCGTCGAGTGCAGGTAAGTCAGGGTCTCCTGATCGTCGAGCCAGGCGCACTCCGGCATGAAGCCTTCGACGAGCTGCAGCACGCGGTTGGTCCGGTCGACGAACCCGCGGAGGACCTCGCGCGCATCGGCGTCGACGGTGCGATTGCGGCCCTCATAAAGCAGCCGCTCTGCTCTCGCCGTCGCCTTCGGCCGGCGGCAGATAGAGAAATGTCAGGAAATAGCTCGACTCGTAGTGGGCGCCGGCCTCCTCGAACTGTGCCCTCCGCTCGGCATCGACCAGGGCGGACGCCACATCCGGAAAGGTGTTCGGCGGATAGCTGCCTGCGGAATGGCGCTGCGCCTCGACAAAGATCGCCCAACCGGATTCGAGACGACGCAGGGCGTTGTTCAGGCGACCGGCGACGGCGACGAGTTCGGCCGGCACGGCGCTATCGAGATCAGGTCCGCGGAACTTTGCTGTCCGCTGGAACGAGCCATCCTTGTTCAGGATGATGCCCTCATCGACCAGGGCAGCCCAAGGCAGGAAATCCGCGAGGCGCGTGTTCGAACGGCGATATTCGGCGAGGTTCATCATGACAGAACTCACGTGTTGAGATGACCGGGAATGCGCAGATGTCGGCGCACGACATCGACGAAGTCGGGATCGCGCTTGGCGGCCCAGACGGCGGCCATGTGGCCGACGAACCAGAGCAGGAGACCCGCGATCCAGAGCCGCAGACCGATGCCGAGCGCCGCCGCGAGCGTGCCGTTGACGATGGCGATCGAGCGCGGCGCACCGCCCATCAGGATCGGCTCGGTCAGCGCGCGATGAACGGGCGCGACGAAGCCTGGGATCTGCTCATCCATCAGATCACCACTCCGCCGCCGAACGAGAAGAACGACAGAAAGAAGCTCGACGCTGCGAACGCGATCGACAGGCCGAACACGATCTGGATCAGCCTGCGGAAGCCACCCGACGTATCGCCGAACGCGAGCGATAGCCCTGTGACGATGATGATGATGACCGCGATGATCTTCGCGACCGGACCTTCGACCGATTGCAGGATCTGATTGAGCGGCTGCTCCCACGGCATGTTGGAGCCAGCCGCGAAGGCTGGGCCGACGGTCAGACAGGTAGTCGCGAATACGGTCGTCGAAATGACGCATCGTTCCAGCGAAGATGTAACACTCATGATTGGTCCCCCAATGCTGAAAGGCTGTAGTCACCGGAAGGTCCGAGCCCCGTGACGCTGGCGAGTTCGGCCAGGCGGCGATCGGCACCGCGACCGGAAAGAACGGCGATAACGTTGATGGTCTCGGCGATCAGGGCGCGCGGGACCGTGACGACGGCTTCCTGGATCAGCTGCTCGAGCCGGCGCAACGCTCCGAGCGCGGTGCCCGCGTGGATGGTACCGATACCGCCGGGATGACCCGTGCCCCAGGCCTTGAGCAGATCGAGAGCCTCGGCACCGCGGACCTCGCCGATCGGAATGCGATCGGGCCGCAGGCGCAGCGATGAACGGACGAGGTCCGATAGCGAGATCACGCCGTCCTTGGTACGCAGCGCCACGAGATTCGGCGCCTTGCACTGAAGCTCGCGCGTATCTTCGATCAGAACGACCCGATCGGAGGTCTTGGCGACTTCGGCCAGCAGCGCATTGGTCAGCGTCGTCTTGCCGCTCGAGGTGCCGCCAGCGACGAGGATGTTCTTGCGTGCTTCGACCGCGACCTTCAAAGCGCTGGCCTGGCCCGAGGTCATGATCCCGGCGGCGACGTAGTCGTCGAGCGTGAACACGGCGACCGCCGGCTTGCGGATCGCGAAGGCCGGGGCCGCGACCACTGGCGGCAACAGTCCCTCGAAACGCTCGCCCGTCTCGGGTAACTCGGCCGAGACGCGCGGGCTGCCTGCGTGAACCTCAGCGCCAACATGATGGGCGACCAATCGAACGATGCGTTCGCCGTCGGGAGCGGACAGGCGTTCGGTCGGTCTCCGCCAGGCCTCCCGACAGCCGGTCAATCCACAACCGGCCATCGGGGTTGAGCATCACCTCAATGATCGCAGGATCTTCCAGAAAGCGTGCAATCGCAGGACCGAATGCCGTGCGCAGCATGCGCGCACCGCGCGAGATTGCTTCCGACTGAAAGGAATGGATCTGCCACCGCCGCCCCCAACAGCCGAGGTCGCTTCAGGCGGCCTCGGATGGGGATGATTAGAAAAGGCAGAAACTAGCTTCGCGCAACAAGTGGCTGACCTCGTTCGTGCCATGGAGTACAAAAAGAAAGATTGAGGTACGACGAGAACTCTAGCGCAGGGATATCAGCAGTATGAACGATGGCACATGAATCAATCGCCGCGGGTTGACGCTTGGCGTCGCACGAAACTGCCGCACAATCCGCGGTCATGACCGGCAGTGACTGGCGGTCGTCTCCGCCTTCTCGCGAAGGAGAAAAGTGGCGACGCTTCGCGTTTCGCAATTCGACGCGCGAGGCCTGGTCACACGTCGCTGATCTCGATACTCCCCTGCCGTGGGCAAGGGTTCATCTAGGTTCCGAAATGCTTGAAGGTTCGGAAAAGCTCGAATAGCTGTAATGCATCCACCGGTCTGCCACCGCATTTGTCTCACCATTCCACACCTTGAGAGGCCTCAAGGACAGCTCCGTCGAGCGGCGCCGTGACCAGTGCGACTTGGCTGTCACGCTCCGCAGGCGGCGGCGCGAACAAGAAGTAGAAGTGTTTGCCGAACGTCCGAAGCCAGGGGATTGCAAACCACACCAGCGTGGCGGCCTGAAGCGCAAGGCTAAGACCGAATGCGGCCTGATAGGCCGCGACCGGATAATGTCCGTCCTGAGACGGCCATTGCTCGACCACGAGCCCAATGCCGTATTGCATCGTGAACGCCCAGCCAAAGTGCAGGAGATTCAGAGCGCCATTGGCGCGCGCGGCAAATTCCTTCGGGAAGTAATCGGCTATGACCGCAAAGCTTAGCACTGTTGCGGCGCCAGCGATCGACACAATGGACCAAGGCAGAAGTGATGGCAGGGGAATGCGCAAAACCAGGGCGAGTTCGGCCACGATGAACAGCGCTCCCACGCCCGCCAACAGGACTTCCGTTCTTATATTAAGTTTGCGCAGGCGATCGGCCATGGCACCAAGCAGGAGGGCTCCAAGGCTTAGGCCAACAGCCATCAGGAACATTTGAGTGGCCCGGCTGTGGTGGTCGAATCCTTCCACGTCGGTAAGCCAGGCTGCAGCCCACAATGACTGTAGCGCCCAGGACGAGCCAATACAGGCGGCCGAGAGCGGAGCAACTCTCAGGAAACGCGGATCTGAATAGATGGACCACAACGTAAGTGGCTTTCGAGCGGAGGTGGCGATCTCTGAGTCCGCGATACGCTCCGGAACGACCATATAAATGAGTCCACCTACTGTGACCGTGCCGATCGTCAGGATTTCAAACAGGCTGCGCCAACCGAGATAATTCAGCAACCAATCGGTTGGCGCCGTCGCCGTGACCGCGCCGAGCGATCCCAACATGATCATCCAGCCGTTGGCGAGCGCGACGCGCTCTCTCGGAAACCAGGTGACGATGGCCTTGAGCCCGGCCATCAATGAGCCGGCAACGCCAAGTCCGATCATGGCGCGCGCAACAAGAAGCTCCGGGAAGCTCGAGGCGGTACCGAACAGCGTTGCGCCGCCAGCCGCGATGACCAGCAGCACGCCTTGGACTCGACGCGGCCCAAGTCGGTCCAGAAGCACCCCTATTGGAATCTGGGTCAATCCGAACACCAGGAAGTAGATTGACGCGAGCAGCCCGGTCTCGGCGGCATCGAGCCCAAAATCGGAGGCCAATGCCGGCGAGATCGCGGCATTGATCGTCCGAAACAGGTAGGCAAGGTAGTAACCTGCAGCAAAGGGCAAAAAAACTGAGAAGATTAGCCGCCATTTTGACAGCGGCTTTTCGCGCAAAGCCTCTAGCCTTGCCGTTGATGATTCTGGATCGGAATTTTGCGCGGCTGGCGGGTTTGGCCCTCGATCCAAGGCAGGTTCTGGTCCGGTCGGCAGTCAGCCTTCGGATGCTGGGAAAAGCCCGGATTGCGGCGCCCTGTCTTGGCTGACGCGGGCGGCGTCTGCTCGAGATTAACGCCTTCAGAGGCAGCACTCGACTCCTTGTGAGCTGGCGTCGAATTGTGCGTCGGCCGCTCGCCTGTTGCCGGATCCGATTCTTCGTGTTCGTGCGGAGTTTAGGCGGTCGATCGTCTCCTGCATGAGCGGCCGGCCCTGACGAACGCGCCGATCGACTTGCTCGGCCAGGACTTTGAAGCGCTCGTCGCCGAGAATGACCGCCTCGCGCTGTCGCGATTCGGGAACCGGCGGCATGACGGCCAGATGATATCGAGCGTGCAGCGCGACGGTCTCGGCGATCATCCGCATATCGCGCTCGAGGTGGTCGAACCTGGCGTGCATATCGTCGAGACGCTCCCGCAGCAGAGCTTCGACCGATGGGGCGGGGTTCAGAAAATGCTCGAGAGCGGCTTCCACCAGCATGCTCTTGCCGACGCCCGGTCGGTCGGTTGCGACGTCAAGCCGACCGCAGACGCCTTCACTCAGCCGAACCGTCACTTTGCGACGTGCCGAGGCTTTGCGCTTGCGCGACGGTCGAACGTCAACGCGATCGGCTTGCGCATCCAGATCGGCCAGCTGTTGCATTTTCTGATAATCCCCAAAAGCCCCACGATCGAGACCGCGGCTTCGCGATACGATTGATGAGGTGAACCGATCTGATGGGAATTACAGAAAGGACAGGCGAAGCATTGGCTTCAACAGAGCAGAGCTGGAGACCATGCTCTGGCGTAGAAAAAGAAAGGAGATGCGGAATCGCGCTGACCGGCAACTGAGTATCGGTGCAAAGGCAACGTCTGTTGAACGGATTGCCAGCTAAACGATCACCAGAGCCGAACGAAGATCGACTCTCACCATAGGTGAGCAATCGCCTTCACGAGTGAGGCTTTATGGGCGCCCGGATCTTTCTCAAGATGAAATGGCGTCCTCCTCAAGGAGAGCCGGCCTGATCCTTTGACTTGCGCCACGTTTCCAATGTCGGGCAATTCGATGCTGACTTCCTTGAGAACCGTCGATCCGCTGGAGAGCCGTCGGCCGAGCGCTTCGACAAAGCGATCGTAGCGTTCGGCGCCCTTGGCGCGCGCTGCAGGGCTCGATTGCTCCGGGAGTGCCGGCGTTGACGTCAGCCAGAAACGGATGAACAGAGCTATCGTCTCGAGCGTGATGCCGTCGTTGCGTTCAAGCCGCTCGAGCACTCGCACGATGCGGTCCAGCCGCTTGGCGATCGCAGCCTCCCGCCGATCGGAATCGTCAGGAGAAAGGAAGGAGGCGATCGCGGCCTCGGCAACCAGCGACTTCGGCTTGCCCTGACGCTGTGGCGTAGGCCTCCAGGCTCGCGAAGATCTCTGGATCGAGGTAGATGCTGAGCTGAGCCTTTTTCATCTCGCCTGCTCATAGGCCCATCTTGTCGTCCGGGTCGAGGCTGACAGCGCGTGCGAGGCCCTGCATCGATCGGTTCAAGGCTCGCCGCCTGCACGGCATCGGCATCGCCCTCGTCCGGCGCAGCATCAAATTCGTTCTCGGCGAGCGGCGCCTTGAGAACGACCTCCTCATGTTGCGGCAGTTCCGGCTCGCGGCGAATGCCGCCATTCTGATCGCGTACCTTTCTTGTGAGCGCCGCAAGCAGTTTGGCCGAAGGAGGAATTGGCGCATGTCCCGACCATTCGTCCGGTCGCGCGACCAAGTCGATCGGCACGGCGCGCGATGGCTTCAAAATCCGGCGCTGGAACTGCGGATCCTCGTAGTACCGGACCTTGCGGGCGCGCACCGGATGCACGCCGGAGACCATCACGATCGCCTCGTTCGGCGAGAGTTGCATGACTTCACCGGGCGTCAGCAGCGGACGCGATGTTTCCTGGCGGCTGACCATCAGATGACCAAGCCATGGCGAGAGGCGATGCCCGGCATAGTTCTTCATGGCGCGCATCTCGGTCGCGGTCCCGAGCGCATCCGACACCCGCTTGGCGGTGCGCTCGTCATTGGTCGAAAACGCGATCCGGATATGGCAATTGTCGAGGATCGCGTGGTTCGGCCCATAGGCGCGTTCGAGCTGGTTCAGGCTTTGCGTGATCAGGAAGCTGCGGATGCCGTAGCCCGCCATGAAGGCAAGCTGGCTCTCGAAGAAGTCGAGGCGGCCGAGCGCTGCGAACTCATCGAGCATCAGCAGGAGCTTCTGCCGCCGTCGATCGGTATCCAGGCTCTCGGTCAGTCGCCGTCCGATCTGGTTGAGGACGAGGCGCATCAGCGGTTTGGTGCGGGCGATGTCGGAGGGCGGTACCACCAGGTACAGAGAGATGGGTCGAGCTCCATCAACCAGGTCACGGATGCGCCAATCGCTCCGCCCCGTCACCTTGGCGACCACGGGGTCGCGGTAAAGCCCCAGGAAGCTCATCGTCGTCGACAACACGCAACACCCTGAGCGCTCATTTTCGCTCTTGTTGAGCAGTTCGCGCGCCGCCGAGGCCACCACCGGATGAACGCGCTCGCCGAGATGCGGCGTCGCCAACATCGCATTCAGCGTCGCTTCGATCGGGCGTGACGGATCCGACAGGAAGTTGGCGACGCCGGCGAGCGTCTTGTCGGCTTCCGCGTAGAGGACATGCAGGATCGCGCCGACGAGCAGGGAATGGCTGGTCTTCTCCCAATGATTGCGGCGCTCGAGCGCCCCTTCGGGATCGACGAGAATGTCGGCGATATTTTGCGCGTCGCGTACCTCGCAGTCGCCTTTGCGGATCTCGAGCAGCGGATTGTAGGCCGCGCTCGCAGGATTGGTCGGATCGAACAGGAGCACGGACCCAAACCGCGCACGCCAACCGGAGGTCAACTGGAAATTCTCGCCCTTGATGTCGTGGACGATCGTGGAATACGGCCATGTCAGGAGGGTTGGGATGACGAGACCGACGCCCTTCCCGGACCGCGTCGGCGCAAAACACAGCACATGTTCCGGACCATCGTGCCGGAGATAGCTGCCACCAAAGCGACCGAGCACGACGCCGTCCGGCCCAAGAAGTCCCGCGCGCCGAACCTCCCGTGCATCGGCCCAGCGCGCCGAGCCATACGTCGTCACGTGCTGGGCTTCCTTCGCGCGCCAGACCGAGAGGATGATGGCAACGGCCATGGCAGCGATCCCGCCGCTTGCGGCGATGCACGCCGCCCTGCATGAAGATCTTCGGCGCGTAGGCGTCGAACTTGAACCACCAGATGAAGAAGGCGAGCGGCTGATAGATCGGCCAGCGCCCGATCATGAACCAGGCAGGCCCGAGCTGCGGCTGGAAAGCCAGGCGCCAGGCGGTCCACTCGGTCGCCGCCCAGAGAAAGGCGAGCACGACCACCGACGACGAAGAGCAGTTGGCCCCAGAGGATTTTGGTTGCGGACATGCGCAGAGCTGATGCGCGCTCCGACGCAACATTCAACGACAATCCGCTCGCCGTCGTGATGATGCGCACCATGGCGTAGAAATCGGCTGGTCAGAGCGAGAGGTCGCGCTTGCGTCCAAAACTCCAGTCAACGCCACCGGGACCGGCAATGCCGTTCACTTGCCTGCCAAGTTCGCGTTCCAGAGAAGGTATCCAGGGCACGAGCTGGAAGCCCAAGCCGTTGTCGATCATCGCGAAGCGGCCGGAGGCAAGCGACAGTCGCCGGCGATAAACTCCTGAGACGTGCTCTCCTGTTTCAGCAGGCAGATGCGCCAGCCCGGTTTCCGAGGCGAGACGCCGGCCGACCGCATCGAGCTCCCGGTTGCGCAGCGTACCGACCAGGTTGCGCCCGATTGTGACCTTATCTCCATCGCGTCGGGCAAGCCCCTGCTCCGCCAAGGTATCGATCCGCCGATCGAGCGCGGCGCGGACCTCGGCGCCGAAACCGGCGCGCGAAAGCTCGGCAGGCTCTCGGGCGACCAGGCGCCGGTCGAGCCAGGTCGCCCCTTCCGCTGCCACCTGCTGATCGAGGTTGAGATCCGAGCGGACCGCGAGCGCGATCCGCTGCCGGCCCCTCGCATCCTCAAACCGGCGCAATTCCACAATGCCGCCGATCGGACCGTCGCCGGCCATATCGATGTCGGGAAGCTTGAGGTGATGCACGCGTCCATCGATTCCGTCAACAACGGCGAACGCCGTGCCCCGCAGTTCGTCATCCAGGCCGCGGGCGATGAGACGGCCGATGATCGGGTTCGCCATGGGATTCGCCCTCGAGCGCCCAGGACGATGGCGCGCGAGCTGCGCCGTCCTTTGCGAGTGTCTTATGCAGCCGCTTGATGATATCGCCGCGCTCCCCGAGCGCACGCAAGCGCTGCTCCGCGTCCGGTGGCCAGAACCCAGCGCGCTGGACCGGCGGGCTCGGCGAAACCCAGCCGCTCGAGCGTCCGCATCCGACCGATCCGGACCTCCCGCAACGGATCGCCCGCGGCATCGCGGTCGGGACGAAGATCAATCACCCCCTCCGCCCTTCCCGCTTCCCGGGCAAGCACCCGATCGAGCCGTGTCCAGCGTTCTGCTGTCACCTCCGCCTCAAGGCCGCGTCGAACCTCCAGCTCCGATCGCGGACCGAGCTCGCGCGTGACGAGGTCGCCGGCGCGGGCGCGCAAGCCCGATGCCGATATAATCCCGGCTGATGACGAGGTCGGAGCCATCGTCAGCGCGGCCGCGCACAAGGATATGGATATGGGGATGCTCGGTGTTCCAGTGGTCGACGGCGACCCAGTCGAGCCGCGTGCCGAGATCGCGCGAGGCCTGGTCCATCAGTTCCCGGGTAAAGCTTCGCAAGCTCGATAGCTCGCCGGCATCATCCGGCGAGACGATGAACCGGAAATGATGCCGGTCGCCTTCGCAGCGTTCGGCAAAAGCCCGGCCGTCCGCATCGTCTCCGGCGGCATCGAACAATTTCCCGGGCGATCCATCGCGGGTGACGCCATCGCGCTTGAGATACCCGATATGGGCGCGCAGCGCGCCGGGCGAACGCATCTGTCGAACGACGCGCGCCTTGACCATGGCGCCGCGGCCGCGCGCTTGCAGCATCCGCGACGCGGCAAGGCTCGCGGCGCGTCCGCGCCCGAACCTGCTGCTACGGCTACCAGAGCCGCGTGAGAGACCGCCGGCCTTCTGCGCGGCCTGGAGCGCCTGCGCCAGGAACGGTTTTGTTCGCGGCCCGCGCGTCGAGCGAATTCTGCCTGGGCGGACGCGGAAATCGTCGTTGCCGCTCATCGATCGCCTCCGCAGGGTGTCGAAAGCTGAGCGCCGATAACGCGTTGTCGAAAAGTGCAAGTTGCGAGAGACGCTCGCAATGTTTGCGAACAAGTCTGAATTTGGCGCTGTTCCTCACCCAACCGACCGTCCGCACCTTGCGGCTTTTATCCTGCCCTCCTCGGTCGCTCGTTCCCAGCGCCCATCCTCCAAGCCTGAACTTCCCAGGGACTCGCAGCCACTCGCGAGAAAATGCAAATGCAGTCATTGCGGTTGATCCTCGTATGTAGTGGGATTGAGAGACAGCTCGGCTGGGAGCCGTTTCGGCGTGGAAAACGCGCCGTGAACTGACGATGAATTGCGACGTTGCTGCATGACGAATGCACGACCGATAGTCAGTCGCGTGCGTCCACGCGGTCGATAAACAGCGGAGACTGCCGCCAAGGAACTGCACGCCTGCCGCCAAATGCGGTGCGTTCTCCCTGCTCGTCGCCGAGCAACGGCGTGACTGCAGCGACATAGGCCACGGTGTCCGGTGGAAGCGGTTGGCCTGTTGCGAGGTGCTGTTCATACCGCGACGGACCCGCGTGGTAGGCCGCAAGGAAGCCTGCCGATCCGAAGCGGTCGTGCATCTCCCTGAGATACGCGGTGCCCGCAAATACGTTGTCGCGCGGATCAAAGGGGTCGAGGCCGAGGCCGTAGCGAACGCTGAGTTCAACCCAGGTGCCAGGCATGAGTTGCATCAGGCCCATTGCACCGCGAGGCGAGATCGCATGCTCGTCGCCTCCGCTTTCAACTTGGATGACGGCACGAATCCAGCGCGCCGGCACGGCAAAACGATCGGACGCTTCCTCGATGAATTTCGCAAGCCGATCGGTTGATTCAGCTCGCGACGGATTCTGCGCTGACGCTGGTGATCCGAGAGCAGAAAAGGCCGCGATCAGGCACATGAACAGCGCGACTGCAGCGAATAATGCGAGCGATCGGCGAAAGCGAACCTAAGCACTTGGATGCCCGGTCAGCTGCGTCGGCATAGCTGTGCCGTTGCGTGCGGAGTGAGAGGATTACGGCTGCTGAGCTCCGGCCGGGAGGGAAAGATCGAGGACCAAAGATGGGAACAACGATCGGATGATAGGCAGCGAGTGGACGCGCATGATCATTCCTCGTCGGTCCAGATCGGAACCGCTTTGCCGATGACTGCGGATGCTGGCAGCGGTCCAAAGTAACGACCGTCGAGTGAGTCCGCGGACTGCCAGTTCATGACAAAGACATCGCCATCAGCAATGACGCGGCATCCGTGCCAGGCTGGAAGCGGACGGCCTCGTCCGTCGCGTTCACGTGCCTGGCCCATGTCGATACCGTCGACAACGATCGCTACGCCGTGTCTGCAGACCGTTTGTCCTGAAAGCGCCAGCACGCGCTTGAGCATGGGAACGCCGATCGGCAGGTACCCATTGAGATCGAGGAATGCGGCGAGAAGATCGGGTGGCTGAACGGCAACAAGTTCAGTCACGGTCAACTTTGTCACGGGCCGAAGGCGATAAAGGCCGATCGGAACGCTATTTGATGCGTTCCATATGTAGTGCGGCGTTGCTCCTCCGACCGTCGAAAGGAGAAGAACGGCCGTTGCAAATGTCGTGAAAATTGTCGCACACCGGGCGCTCATGACGAGACCCTCCGCCGATGGAGCCAGGCCTGGTGACGGGATCGGGTATATGGTCGAGGTGTTTCGTTGACCGACAATCGGTTATGAACGTGGTGCCAGTAGTCGGGTGCTGCGTCGGCAGGATCAATGTCGAGCGCCTCGACGGCATCGATCAATTGCAGAACCCGTTCGACCTTTGGCCAGCCGGATAGTCGCAACAGGCTTTCACCGCCGGGCCTGATCCACGGCACTGTCGAATAGCTCTGCCCTGGTATCGCCGCTCGCAGGATATCGATGCGGGATAGAACCGTCCCAAAGTCGTTGGACGTCCAACGGACAAACGCGAAGATGCTCCCTGGAGCGAAAGACAGGATGCGTCGATTGCGGTCCAGGATGCTTTCCGACACGGCGCGACCAAACCGAACGCGGTTCTCGATGCGCTTTTCGAGCCACAAGAGTTCAACTGTCGTGAGGTCGCTCACGGTGACTTCTTTGGTCGGGTATCTTTCGGGGGTGTGAGCGTGTCTCTTCATGGATCAGCGCCGCTCCTTTCCCGCATAGGGGATGGGAGCGTGCCGCTTTGCCGGCAGTACGGTGCCGGCGCCTGGATCGCTGGTTGAGGTTCTGGTGCCGATGTCTGCCCATGCGTTCAGATCGGCCACCGCGTACACGACGCGACCGCCGATTTTCCGGTAAGCGGGACCGGTGCCGTAGGTTCGGTGTTTTTCGAGGGTGCGGGGTGAAAGGCTGAGATATCGGGCTGCTTCGGCAGTCCGCAGGTATCGTGGCGAGATAGCGAGGCTAGCGTCGGGCATCTGACAAGCTCCGTTGCCGTGTGGAGCGCCAGCGAGTTCAGTGGCGCGTTGACGGCGACAATGACGGAGAAGGGCCTCGAAGGGGGATGCCGAAGATGAGGGGGTCTATTTTCGACACCCCCGGGAGAACGCCTATTTCTTCCGAGATGGCGAACGCAAAAGTGCGCGATAGCCGCCCCGCATCAGAGCGATGCCGTTCTTGACCAGGCGGATGGTCCGGCTGCGAAGATCATGGTCTTTCCAGGAGCGGCCGCGAATGCGCTGCCTTGCCGAACAAGCCCTCTGCGATTTCGCGATAGCTATTTCCCTCCAACCAGCCATCGAGGGCTCGCATCATCAATATGAAGCGCCGACGACGCTCGGAGAGGCAGAGCGCAAGAGGAGGATGCACCAGGACGGCGGCCTTCGAGCGCCAACCAAAATCGGTTTGCCGCCTGCAGACGAATGTCGAAATTGGCGTCGAGTGGCAGTTCGACGGCAAGCGGTGCGCCTCTGGCAGGTATTGCTGGCAGGTAAAGGCGATGGATTGCGCCTCCCAGCGGCTACAATTGCATGCCATCCATCTGGCGCACGACGAAATTCGCCGCCAGGCAAGCCTGGTCAGATCAAGAGCATATTGCCCAGACATCGCTGGACGCGCCGAATCTGACGGAGCGACAGGACGGTCGAGAGAGCCTCAGGTGCCCAGAAAATCGATTGTCGGTCGAACGCCTTTTGCGGATCAGCTGCGAAAAGACAACCCCCATTTCTGTCGGAAGTCGTCGAGTGCGCCGCATTCGATTGCGCAGCGGCTGTCAGAGCTTTGATAATCCCGCTGGTACTCGCTATCGCGGCGGAGCCACTCCCAGGCAATATCCGCCGCTTCTGCCTTCTCGAAGTTTGCGTAAGCTTGCTCTGATCTCCAATCGACAGCTGACATGACGACTTCCCCACTGCACTGCCAACGATGGAGGAATTGCAGCACGACAAATGTGACCATTTCTGGTTGCAGTGCATGCGGTCGGATCAAATGAGCAATTTGTCTCTTCGATTGGATCGTCAGCAAGACGTCACGTTTGCTTCAAACAAGCTTCATCATTCGCCCTTCGGCCATCCGCGGCGAAGCAAATCACGATAGCCGTGGCGCGCCACCCACTTCGCGCGAGCCAGATGACTGTCGAAAGCACGGCGAGCGCGAGTCGGATCGAGTGTCGGGATCGATCTGAAGAACGATACGCGCGACTTCGCGCCAATCGGCGTTGTCTGCTTCGGCATCGAGAAGACGCGCATAAGTGACGGCATGTTGCTCATCATAGGGCGTCAGTGTCGGCTCATCAGGCGCCAGATCTACAACTTTGGCATTGAGCGGCGGCACTGCAGGAAACTCCTATCGGCCTAGAAGCTTCGACCTGGCGAATGCTGGCTGCACCTCAGCTATCTTCTCGCTAGCAGCCCAACCGGTCTACAGATTTCTGTGCGCTGCAGAGATTAAATAATTCGTCGGAACGACTTCTGGTCGCTGTGCGATCATGACGTGCAGCTCGTTTCCGCGTGATTATAACACGTAGCGTTGAAATACGCGATTGCCTCCGTATCCTGCGGATGGATATTCGCAAGGTCTTTGGAGCAAACGCGCGCAAATTCCGCTTGGCTTTGGGGCTGAGCCAAGAAGCTGTCGCCGAGCGAATGGGTGTCGATCGCGCTTTTATCAGCAGCATGGAACGAGGGCTGCAAAATGCGACACTGCTAACGATCTGGGAAACGGCCCAGGCGCTCGAGGTGCGGCCACGTGGATTTGCTGGACGAGAAAGCGTCGAGGGCTCGCAGTTAGCTTTGCAGCGGACACGACGGCTTGCGCGTAAGCCTCGCAAATCGAGAATCTTGGGCCTTGGCGAATGGCTAGACTCTGGACTTCCCGATTTCGAGCACTACGAAAGCCCCGCCCGGGTTGGCCGGGCGGGGCTTGGCGGCGCGAGCCTTACTCGCCGTTCTTGCGCGGCCGCGACCAGAGCAGGGTGTAGCCTTCGCCGTCCTCGTCGTCGAACAGGTTCGCGTAGATCGGCGCGTTGAAGGAGGGATCGTCGAGCTTGAGCGAGAGATAGTCGCGGCCTTCCTCGGAGCGCTTCGACCAGGCGGCCCCGATCTCGGCCCGGCCGACGTAGACGCGGTGGCTGGGAGCGTTGTCGTTGGAGCGGTTGGTCTCGGCGACGATGCGGACGCCCTTGGCCTGCAGGCTCAGGGTGACGATCTCGCCCTGGAAATCGTTGCCGACCTTCTTGAAAGAACCGATGTTAGCCATGTCACTTCTCCTGTTGTGTTTCGAGCCCGCGACCACCGCGGCCTCGATGGCGATCGGCAGGCCGAGGACGATCGACGACGCACCCGCAGGGCCGGAGCGCAGCGGAGGACGCTGGCGGCGAGACTTTCTTGCCTCGCGAGGAATGGGCGAAGCCCAGGGGAAGAAAGTCGCGCCGACGGCGTTGCGGCTCAGGCGATCGAGGCGCAGCCGGTCTTCGGCCAGATCAAGCCATCACAGAGGCCAGGTGCGTCGCGTGCTGAACAGCAATCTCGGGAGAAGAGGTGGCTAATCTCGGTTGAGCTGCACAAGAGGTCGGAACGGTTCGGCGAAGAGAAAGAAACGCAGTGCGGGAAATGGCGGAATTGTCGCCGAGAGCGACCGCCAAGAGCAACGTCGCTTGCACGTCTATGCGGAGCCGGACTGAGATCCACTCCACGCCGGTCGAGGTGCGCCGGGGAAGACAATGGCGTTCTTTCGATCAAGCTCGCGACCCGCCCATCGCGCCGATTTACGCGAACCTGTTCGACGACGAGGGTGAAGAGATCATCCCTCGCGCGTGGCGGCCGCGAGAACTGGCTGAGGACTGTCGCCGACCGCCCTGCCCGGTTCGACGGGGCGGGGCTCCGTGAAGACGGTCAATCGCGTCCACGCCGTGCCGCCGATGAAGACCGCGCCGACGCAAGCGAAGACCTCCCGCCAAGCGAGCGACGGCACGCCGATCTGCGCCATCGCGAGAACGACATGATAGCCGGCGAGTGTGGCCGGCAAGGCGAACACGGCCGCAATGACGGCACGCAAGATCAGAGACCGGGTCATGGCGAACGCGATTTGAGCGATCGCAAGGGTCATGCCGCCGGCGGCGACGGCAACAAGCGGCGTGCCGAGCACGCCGGCGCCGCTGTGAAAGGCCCAAATGCCGGCATTGATCGCCACGAAGAACGGCAAGGCGTAAACCGCCAGCGTGAAGATCAGCCAGCAGAACAAGCCGAGGCCAACGGTGTTGAGGAGAAGTCCAAGGGCGAGCATGGTGGTGGCTCCATGTGCAAAGGTGTAACGGTCGCGCCTTCCACCACCACCGCGGCGCAAGTTTGGATATAGCAGTCGAAACGAGGCGGAGTTGCGGCGATGCAACTCCGCCTTGGTGGTGTCGGAAGGTGAGCAAGACGGCGCTTACGCGCCGCCGAATTTCCAGACCGGGATGCCGAGCTGCTTCGCCTTGTCGGCGAGGTTGTCCTGGATGCCCGTGCCGGGGAAATGCATGACGCCGATCGGCAGCACTTCGAGCATCGCGTCGTTGCGCTTGAACGGCGCGGCCTTGGCGTGCTTGGTCCAGTCCGGCTTGAAGGCGATCTGCGGCACCTTGCGGGTGGTCGCCCATTTGGCGGCGATCAGTTCGGCGCCCTTCGGCGAGCCGCCATGCAGCAGGACCATGTCGGGATGCTTGGCGTGGACCTTGTCGAGGCGATCCCAGATCAGGTGGTGATCGTTGAAGTCGAGGCCGCCGGTGAGGGCGATCTTCGGTCCGGCGGCAACATGCACCTCGGTCTCGGCGCGGCGCTTGGCGGCGAGGAAATCGCGGCTGTCGATCATTGCCGCGGTCAGCGTGCGGTGGTTGACCAGCGATCCGAGCGCGGGCGCCAGGATGAGCCGGTGTGGACCTCGAAGTGCTCGGCGGCCTGGTCGCGGAAGAGCTCCAGGCGTTGCGGCGTTCGATCAGCGTCATGCCCTCGGCGGTCAGGCGCTCGAGTTCGACCGAGCGGACCTCCGAGCCATTCTGCTCGCGCTGGCTCTTGCGCTGCGCCTGTTCGTTGTCGTCGAGCTCGCGTTCGATGCGGTCGGCGGCGCGGTGGAAGAGATTGACGGTCGACCAGAGCAGATCCTCGAGGTCCGGTTCGAGGCGGGTGTCGCTCAGCGTCGCGACCAGGGCGTCGAAGATGTCGGCGACGGCGCCGGCGATCGATCTTGCCTTCGGGCAGCGGTCGCGGATCGGGCTCGTCCTCGAAGGGACGGTAGCCGTAGAGCTGCAGTTCGGTGAGGACGTGGTCGGTCGGAGATGAGGCGTGCGGCGGTTCGATGTCGTCGTGATCGGTCATGGGATGAGGTCCTTTGCCGGATCGGCCGCGCCCATCGCGGCCTTCGTGGCGATCACCAGACGGCGGGCGGAGCGGGCCTGCACCCGGAGCGACAGCGGAGGGCCGAAGCGCAGCGGAGGATGGCGGGGGGCGGCTATTTTGCTTCGCGATGCAAAGGCCCGTAGAGGGCCGGCGGAAAATAGCCGGGCGCCAGCCATTGCCGGGCCGGGCCGCCTGCCGTCCGATCGCCCTCTAGAAGGCCGTGGGCGCGGCCTCGTCCGGCATTGGGCCGCCGCCGACCGAGCTGTCGACGTCGATGGCAGCCAAACGTCAGCCTATCTCGACGGTGGCCGACAAGAGCAGGAAGCGGGACGACGTCCTCCGGGGCGAGCTGGATCCGCAACGCTGCCCGGAGGGCGTCGAGGCCGAAGACGTGCAGATCCTCGTTGAAGTCGCCCAGCCGAGGCGACAGCGCGATCGCCTCGATGCCGGCGGCTTCGCGCGCGTTGCGATCAGAACGGCTTGCACCGCGTCGCCGGCGGCATCGGCGTCGCGGGCGATATAGAGCCGGCGCAAGCGTCGGCGGGAGCAGCATGGCGGCGAGGTGATTGGCCGAGAGTGCAGCGACCATCGGCAAGGTCGGCAGCACGCAGCGCAGCGACAGCATGGTCTCGATGCCTTCGCCGGCGGCGAGCACGTCGTCCGCCACGCCGAAGCGGACGGCGTTGCCGAGCAGATCGCCCATCGCCCGTCGCGGCGTGTCGATCGGCGCCTTGCCGAGCCGAACGCGATCGAAGCCGTCCGGATCGAGCCAGGTGCGGTGCGCGCCGGTGATCCGTGCCGTCGAGGTCGGTGACGCAGGCGATCATCGCCGGCCAGGTCTCGGTCGGCAGCGTGCTCGTCGGGGCGATAGTAGCAGCGCGGATGGAAGCGCAGGCTGCCGCCGTCGTGCACGTGCGGTAATGCCGCGGCGCCGCAGATACGTCTCCGCGAGGGTGCCCGCGATCGGCTGCGACATGGCGAACAGCCGCCGTGCGGCTTCTGGCGATCCGGCCGGTGCTGCGGGACGAGCGGCGTTTCGGCGACGAGTTCCGGTTCGGGGCGTGGCAGGCTTCAGAAAGCGCCGTGCCTCCTCGGCGACGTCGCGGAAGTCGACGAAGGCCGCAGGCTTTCGCGGATGACGTCGAGGAGATCGCCATGCTCGCCGGTCGCGGCGTCGGTCCACTTGCCGGCGGGCCCCTTCGGCGAGTCCTGGAGCCGGACGAACATCGAGCGGCCCGGCGTGTTGCGGACGTCGCCGACCAGCCAGTAGCGGCCCTCGCGCTGGCCGTTGGAGAGATAGTGACGGCACACCGCCTCGGCCTCGCGCGCGAGGCGGTGTGCCAGTTCGGAGGCATCGCGGGGCATCACGCGGCCGCCCGTTCGGCGATGCGCTCGAGCGGATAGCGATCGAGCACCTTCGCCAGGACCGCGGCGCCGCTCGCGTCGGTCGGCACGAACATGCGCAGCTTCCAGGAGATGATCTCGCCGAAGAGGCCGTAGGCGCGCAGCCGATCGCGCATCGTGTCGGTGAAGCCGGACAGCTCGATGCGGTTCGCGCCCATGACGCGGACGCGGCGAAGCTGGAGGCCTTCGGCGAGGTCGAGGACGGTCCGGCCGTCGAGCAGCGCGGCGAAGGCGGCGTCCGGCGTCAGCGTCGGCGCGTCGGCTGCAAGCGACGTTCGCGACCCAGGCGGGCGAGACCTTGCGGCCGATGATGCGCTCGCCGGCGTCGGTCTGCAGCCGATAGACCCGCGTCGACTCGTTCGGCAGCCGCTTCCAGATCGGCAGCAGCAAGCCGGCGACGATGTGGATCGTGCTGTCGGTGAACTCGGGCACCTCGGCGAGCTCGGCCTGCCAGGCGCGCGGCGAAGCGTTCGCGGTCGGCTTCGACCCAATGGCTCTCCGCCATCATCTTCAAGCGGAACGCTGTGCTGCTCCATCGGCCGGATCAGCCGGACGCGCCGTTCGATCTCGCCGTCGTCGAGCATCAGGCTCGGCGCCGGGACCTGCACGGCGGCGCGGCCGGAGCGCTCGTTGACCAGCAGGACGGCGCGCGGATCGGAGAGACGGTCGAGCGCCTCGTCCAGCGTCACGGGACGATTGCGCTCGCGCTGGGTGATGGTGAGCAGCCGCGTCTCGGCGCCGGTGCCGGGATGGGTGTAGATCGTGCGCCGGTCGGTGACGACGAAGCTCTCGGCGCGGAGCGTCTCCAGCCCGACGTCATAGGTGCCCGGACGCGATCGCGCCTTCGATCCGGGCGGTCAGCAGCTGCTCGAAGGCCGTGAACAGGATGTTCTGCAGGTCGATGGTGAGCGCCAGCAGCCGGTTGAGGAAGGTCGTGATCGGCGGCAGCTCGTCCTTGATGCCGTTGGCATCGGTCAGCTTCAGGCCGGTCGCGTCCTCGAACGTCTCGAAGCGAGCAGCCCTCGACCTTGCCGCGTGACCAGCAGCATGTAGAGCTGGCGCAGCGCATCGCGGCCGTAGTGGCTTTCGAGATTGTCCTCGGGCCGGAACAGGCCCTGCCCGCCGGTCTGGCGCTGGCCGCGTGGTGATGGCGCCGAGCGTGTCGAGCCGGCGCGCGATCGTGCGAGAGGAAGCGCTTCTCGGCCTTCACGTCGGTCGCGATCGGCCGGAACAGCGGCGGCTGCGCCTGGTTGGTGCGGTTGGTGCGGCCGAGGCCCTGGATGGCGGCGTCGGCCTTCCAGCCGGGCTCCGAGCAGATAGTGGACGCGCAGGCGCCGGTTCCGCGCCGACAGCTCGGCGTGATAGCTGCGGCCGGTGCCGCCGGCGTCGGAGAAGACGAGGATGCGCTTGTCGTCATCCATGAAGGCCTGCGGTCTCGGCGAGATTGGCCGAGCCGGCGCGGTTCTCGACCAGCAGGCGATCGCCCTTGCGGACGATGCGGCGCGAGCGGCCGGTGACCTCGGCGACCATGTCGGTGCCGAAGCGCTGCACGATCTGGTCGAGCGCGCCGGGCACCGGCGGCAGCGAGGCGAGCTTCTCGATCAGGCGGTCGCGGCGCGCGACGGCCTCGCGGCTCTCGACCGGCTGGCCGTCGCGATAGACCGGCCGGGAGCGAGAGGTTGCCCTCGCCGTCGGTGAAGGGCTCGTAGAGCTGGACCGGGAAGGAATGGGCGAGATAGTCGAGCACATATTCGCGCGGCGTGATGTCGACCTGGACGTCGCCCCATTCCTCGGTCGGGATCTCGGCGAGCCGGCGCTCCATCAGCGCCTCGCCGGTCGAGACGATCTGGATGACGGCGGCATGGCCGGCCTCGAGATCGCGCTCGATCGAGCGGATCAGCGACGGCGTCTTCATCGAGGTCAGCAGATGGCCGAAGAAGCGCTGCTTGGCGCTTTCGAAGGCGGAGCGCGCGGCGGACTTGGCCTGGCGCGTTCAGCGTGCCGGTCTCGCCGGTGATGTTGGCGGCCTGCATCGCCGCGTCGAGATTGTTGTGGATGATCGCGAAGGCGCCGGCATAGGCGTCGTAGATGCGGATCTGCTCGGGCGTGAGCTGGTGCTCGACCAGCTCGTATTCGACGCCCTCGTAGGAGAGCGAGCGGGCGGCATAGAGGCCGAGCGCCTTGAGATCGCGCGCCAGCACCTCCATCGCCGCGACGCCGCCCTCCTCGATCGCCTCGACGAACTCGGCGCGGGTGGCGAACGGAAAGTCCTCGCCGCCCCAGAGGCCGAGCCGCTGGGCATAGGCGAGATTGTGGACCGTGGTGGCGCCGGTCGCGGAGACGTAGACGACGCGGGCATTCGGCAGGGCGTGCTGGAGGCGCAGGCCCGCGCGGCCCTGCTGCGAGGCGCGCCTGGTCGCCGCGTTCGCCCTTGCCGCCGACGGCGTTCTGCATGGCGTGGCTCTCGTCGAAGACGATCACTCCGTCGAAGTCGGAGCCCAACCATTCGACGATCTGCTGGACGCGCGAAAGCTTTTCGCCGCGCTCGTCGGTGCGCAGCGTGGCGTAGGTGGTAAATAGGATGCCTTCCGCGAGCCGGATCGGCGTGCCCTGGCGGAAGCGCGAGAGCGGCGTGACGAGCAGCCGCTCCATGCCGAGCGCCGACCAGTCGCGCTGCGCATCCTCGATCAGCTTGTCGGACTTGCTGATCCAGACCGCGCGGCGGCGGCCCTTCAGCCAGTTGTCGAGCAGGATGCCGGCGACCTGCCGGCCCTTGCCGGCGCCGGTGCCGTCGCCCAGAAACCAGCCGCGGCGGAAGCGAACGGCGTTCTCCGCATCGTCGCGCGCGGCCGCGACGACGTCGAAGGTCGCGTCGACCGTCCAGGAGCCGGCGAGAAACCCGGAATGGGCCTCGCCGGCATAGATGATGCTCTCGAGCTGGGCGTCCGACAGGAGGCCGTCGGCGACGACGTTGGCCGGCAGATGCGGCCGATAGGACGGCTTCGGCGGCGCGACCGAGGCCATCGCGGCCGACTGCACGAGCTTGGTCGGATGCGGCTGCGCGCCGGGAATGCGGATCGACTGCAAGCGCGTATTCCTCGTAGAGCGCGTCGGTGAGCCGGCCGCCCTCGGCCGGCGTCCAGTCGACGGTCTCGTAGGCGAGTTCGGTCGCCACGAGATCCGATGCTGGCAGCGCGCGATGGCGGACGCTGGCGCATGGCGTAGGCGCGGACGGTTCGCGGAATGCGCGGACGCGCGATTGGCGGACGACCGCGACCGCCGTCGCGATCGGCAGCCGTGGCGGCACGTGCTGCGTGACCCAGCCGAGCAGCGTGGCAGCGTCGGGCGCCATGCCGGGAGACGCCGGGAATGACGCGTCGGATCGTCGGCGGGCACTCGGTCGATGACGGTCAGCCGCGTGTCGATGGTGGTGCCGTGCTTGGCATAGACCGCGCCGTCGATCGCCGCGGAGAAGACGACGCGGCCGCGTTCCTGCAGGCGGATGAAGGCGTCGCGCCAGGCCGGATTGTCGGGAGCGAAGTTCGCGCCGGTGATGGCGACCAGCCGGCCGCCGTCGGCAAGACGCGCCAGCGCCGAGGCGACGTGGCGCAAGCGCGCGTCCGCCATGCGGCGATCGACATTGGCCGCGGCCGAGAATGGCGGGTTCATCAGCACGACGCTCGGCACGATGCCGGCATCGAGATGATCGTCGATCTGCGCGGCGTCGAAGCGCGTGACGGCGACGCCGGGAAAGAGCTGAGCGAGAAGGCCGGCGCGGGTCTCGGCGAGCTCGTTCAGGACGAGCGAGGCGCCGGCGAGCTCGGCGAGGATGGCGAGCAGGCCGGTGCCGGCCGAAGGCTCCAGCACGACGTCGGCCGGCGTGATCGCGGCGGCGGTGCTGGCGGCGAAGCCAAGCGCGATCGGTGTCGAGAACTGCTGGAGCGCCTCGCTTTCCTCGGAGCGGCGCGTGTGGGTCGGAAGCAGGCTCGCGATCTTCGCCAGCATCGGCAGCATGGCGGCCGGCGACGCCGCCTTGGCGCGCATGGCGGCGCCGAACTTGCGCAGGAACAGGACGGTCGCCGCCTCGCAGGCGTCATAGGCGGTCTTCCAGTCCCAGGCGCCGGTCGCATCGGAGGCGCCGAAGGCCGCCTCCATCGCGGTGCGCAGAGCGGCGGCGTCGATGCGGCGGCCGCGTTCGAGATCGGTCAAAAGCTGTCGCGCAGCCCTGACGACCGCGGAGGCAACGGCTGCGGTGGCACGCATCGAGAGCGGCGCGGCGGTGGCGCCGCCGACGAAAGATTCGGTCATGGGGGATTTCTCTGGGAGAGCGGGAACGGGTCGAACCGCCCGGCGCTCTCCTCAAGACCGCGGCGGCTCAAACCCTTCCCGGCCCGCCTCTTCCTCTTGGGTCTCCACCAATAAGAAATGGGGACCGGCGCTGCACGCCGGCCCCCATCCACTGCTGCAAACGCGGGACGACCGGAGCCGTCCCGCGACGTGATGTCTATTCGGCGGCATCGAGTTGTTGCGGCCGATCGTCGTCGGCCGCGGCCTCCCGCTCCTCATCATCGGCGAGGAATTCGGGCAATGGTCCCGCTTCCCCCTCCGGCTCGGCCGGCGCTGATGCAACGTCGACCAGGCGCAGCGGCTCCGGCAGCCAGCCGGAACCATCGAGAAGCCGCTCGGCCTCCTTGGCCATATCGCCCTTCTTCAGATGGTCGATGAGTTGCGCCGACGGCTCGCCCTTTGCCTCCCGCACCGCCTCGAGAATGCGGGGCTTGGTGACACGGCCGAGATAGTTGTCGACCGTCGGCTTCCAGCCGGCCTGGACCATGTCGAGCCCGACGGCGCGGGCCAGCACATCGGCCTGGTCGAGCCGAGTGCGGACGCCGTGGGCGAGACGCGGCCCTCATTGTAGCGGTTGGCCGGCTCGTAGAGCGCGTTGACGGCAAACGAGGCACAGTGGGCGAACAGGGACGCCTGAGCGGTGCCGTCGAATGCCGTGAGCGCATCCCAGAGATCCGCTCTCGTCCTTCGGCAACCGTGCCTTCCAGGCCTCATGCCGCGCCTCGACGGCCTTCGCAGACGCGCTTTCCCTCAAGTCCGGAGCTTGAGCGGGAAAGGTCGGCGTGCGAAGCCCGATCTCGAGACAGCTTCCGGACGATGCGAACCGGTAAAAGGCCGTCAGCACGAAGTTGTGCAGCACCGCCTGGAAGGTGATCGCGGGATTTTCTGCCAGCGCATCCCGCAACGCCAGCGTGCGGTGTGCCGTCAGCTCGGTGATGAGCCGATCCGGCAGCGGCTTGTGCCGCGTCCTCGTCATCCTCCTCGGTCTCGGCCGGCGCCGCCGGCGACCGAGATGACCGTGCGCTGCACGGAAGCACCGGCCGCCTGGCCCTCGGTCGACGACGCATCGACGCCCTGCCCGATCTCCGGATCCGACTGCGGGCGCCTCGTCCTCCGGCCGGACATAGCCGCGGTCGACCGAGAGCCGTCCTTCGGAATCGATGCTGACGAAGACGCCGGCGCGGGCGATCTCGGCCGGATCGTAGACCACGGACCGGTCTTCGAACGCCATCAGTGCCGCTTCGATCTCGCCGAGACGCTGATCGACCTCGTCGGGCAGTTCGTCGGCGTCCTGGTAGTCGGCTTCGAGCTTGGCCTGCTCGGCGTTGAGCGCGTCGATGGTCGCCTGCTCCTCGGCGGTGAGATCGGCAGGTTTGCCCTCCAGTTCGCGCAAGCCGCCGGTGTGGCCGTAGGGGAAATCGACGGCGACCGAGATCCACTTCCAGCCCTCCGTGGCGATCGTCTCGGCCTCCGCCGTCAGCTTCTCGGTGACGAGACGATCGAGCAGGGCGACATCCTGCAGCCAGCCGCCATCGTCGTGCTCGAACAGATCGCGCAGGACGCCGCCGCCTGCCTGCTCGTAGGCGTCGAGCCCGACGAACTGCGCGCGGCGGTCGGAGGCGCGGACGGTCTTCTTCCGTCAGCATGCGGCGGATCTGGTATGGCTCGTCGTAGCCGGAGCGGCTGACGTTCTCCCAGACCTGCTCCTGGCGGGCGTGGTCGGCCGTGACCGAGAACGCCATGAGCTGCTCGAGCGTCATGCCGTCCTCGGCATAGACGTCGTGCAGCTTCGGCGACACCGACGCCAGCCGCAGCCGCTGCTTCACGATCGCCGGCGTCACGAAGTGCCGGGCGGCGATATCCTCCTCGCTCAGGCCGGCGTCGCGCAAGGTCTTGAAGGCGCGGAACTGATCGAGCGGATGCAGGCCGACGCGCTCGTCATTCTCGGCGAGCGAGTCGTCCTCGGCGATGCCGCCCTCGCGGACGACGCAGGGAACAGGTTGCGTCTTCGCCATGCGCTTCTGCTTGACCAGAAGCTCGAGCGCGCGATAGCGCCGGCCGCCGGCCGGCACCTCGAACATGCCGGTCTCGTTGCCCTCGGCATCGAGGACCGCCCGGACGTTCAGGCTCTGCAGCAGCGTGCGCTGGGCGATGTTCTCGGCCAGCTGCTCGATCGAGACGCCGGCCTTCACGCGGCGGACGTTGGACTGGCTCAGCACCAGCTTGTTGAAGGGAATGTCGCGCGAGGGCGACAGGGTGATCTTCTGAACGGCTGTTGTCATGTTGGATTCTCCGCGACGGGCGGCCGAGAGACTCTCTCTTGACCTCCAACCCGTCGCGGAAAGACGGCCCCTCCTCTCACTCTCGCGCGACCACGGCGAGGTCGAGCATCACGCCGCCTCGTGATCGCCAACCACCGGCTCCGCCGGCGCGCTTGCGACGGGATCGGGAACGAAGCCGAGCAGATAGTCGGCGGCCTTGCTCGCCTGCGATGCCGCGCGCACGATGGCGCGATTGTCCTCGCGCAGCACCTCGAGCCAGGAGCCGATGTAGTCGGCATGGCGCACGGTCGGCACGATGCCGAGCGAGGCGCAGCCGAAGGCGGCACTCATCTCGGCGACCAGTTCCTCGAAGGCGTATTTCTTGGAGCCGAAGGAGCCGGACAGGTCGCGGTTGAGGCGCGAGCGATGGCCGGTCGCATGACCGAGCTCATGCAGCGCGGTGCGGTGCCAATTGATCGGCTCGAAATAGGCCTGCGGCGGCGGGACCTGCACGATAGTCGTCGGCCGGGGCGTAGAAGGCGCGATTGCCGCCGATGCGGAAATCGATGCCGGTCGCCTTGATCAGCGCCTCGACCCTGGGCTCGATCAGGCCTGGCGGCGGTGGCGGCGCGGCGGTTGCGATCTCCTCGGGCAGTCCGTCGCACTGGTCGGTGTTGAAGACGGTGAAGCGCTTGAGGAACGGGATGCGCCTGCGCTTCCTCGCCGGTCTCGGCGGCGCGCCGCTTCTCGTCGTCCGGCATGAAGCGGTCGGCATAGACGACGGTCGTGCCGCGCTCGCCCTTGCGGACGTGGCCGCCGAGCGAGAGCGCCTGGCGAAAGGTGAGCCAGCTCTGGCCGGGAAAGCCGTGCTCGATGACGGCTCCCCAGAGGATCAGAACGTTGATCCCGGAGTAGTGCGCGGTCGGTCGACGCGTTCTTCGGCATGGCGAGCGGCGCCTTTGCCGCCGCCGTCCCCCAGGGCTGGACCCAGGGCACGCGGCCGGCCTCCAGCTCGGCGATGATCTTGTCGGTGATTTCGTCATAGAGGCTCGTCCGGTCCTGGCCGGCGCGAGCGCGAGCAGTATGGTTTGGACATCGCGGATCTCCGCGACGGGCGCCGCGAGCCTCTCTCGCAGCCTTCAACCCGTCACGGCAAACCCGGTCCGCACTCTTACTCTCAGCCTCTTGCGTGAGGGGTTGACGCCCGTGTGACCCAGACGCCGCGTGGGTCGGCTTACACGAGCTCGGTTGGCCTGCTTGATGTGCCTAGGGCCGCGGGCCTCGATCAGGGCGTGCGCCAAGGGCGCATCGCCTCACGAGAAATGGCACCCGCAGGAGCGTGAGCATAGCGACGCCGAAGGCGGCACGCGGGACCGAGTGCAGCGACGAGACCGGTTAAGAGGGCACCCGGGAACGGGGCAGTGATAGCGACGCCGGCATACTTCAATGACGGCGGGCCCCTTTCCCGAGTGCCCCCGGCGAGGAGCTCCGTAGCTCTTGCGCGAGGGATCGAAGCCGGATGGCCGAGACGCAACGCGGCTCGGTTCACGAGAGCCCGGTGCGGCACTTGCCGCACGCGCACAAACGGAAAGCTGAAGAGCTAGTTCAGGGACTTTGGATTTCCTCGCGGGTTCGCGGGCGGTATCGACTCCAAACCTTGAGCTCCCGCCATTGCGAATCCCAGCCATGTGTTATCAGCCGGAACGAATGACGGACAAAACAATTCGCCGTTCAGGAGCCATTTCCATGCTGATGACAAGTGAACGAAGGCCGGCGATACGGACGATGCGCGGATGGGCGATTGACGTGCTCCAGGAAGCTGGCGCCATCCGCGAGTGCGAGGAGCACGGTTGGATGCAGGACCGCGCCGATCCGCATGCACGGGAGCGGGCCTTCGATATCGCCCGTGAAGACCCGCCAGCAGGCGTCTCCCCTGATGCAGCGGCGGCCGAGGTTCGCGACGTGCTGAACTCGATCGGTGATACCTGCCCAGAATGCCCTCCTGATTAGAAGGACCGGCGCCGAGCATGACAGAAACTAACCCCGCGCGCGCCGCAGCGCAGCTTCCAATCGCTCCTTCTCCTTATCCCAGCGGGCTTCTTCGGCTTGCGATCTCTTCTCGAGAGCCTCGACCTCGGCCTGGATGGCGGCGGCCCGCTTCGCGTGCTCCTGCTCGGCCTTGTCCAACGCAGCCTGCGCCTTGTCGACCGCCTGCTGACGGCGTTCACGCTCCTTCTGCCTGGCGGCCTCTTCCTTCGCCCGTTCAAGCTCGCGGCGCCTCTGTTCCCGTTCGTAGGCGAGAGCGGCCTTTCGCTCCGCAGCCTTGTCGACGGGGCGAGAGGAAGGCTTCTTCGCCTTTGGGCCTTTCGACTTGCGGGCGGCTTTCGTTGGTCCGCCGCCGCCAAGATCGGTGGGCAGCTCGGCATGTTCGCTGAAAGGTCGGTCGGTTCCAACCGGGCGCCTGAGAACGACGCCGGGCTTTGCCATGGTCGCGGCGATGACGTCCGGATCGTGGCTCTCCTTCGCCGCGCCCTGGTGGAAGAGATTGCTGTCTGCGCCCCACGCTTCCAGAGCCGCTTTCATGGAGGGAGCGGCCATCGCCAGATCGAAGAAGCCCAGCGAGGTCTGGTAGGTCTTCAGTTTTCTCGCCATGAGACGCTTCCCCGCACCGCCCACTGACCGCTGCCATGCGATCAGCCGTGCTGTCTACCTCGCGAGCAGAGAACTTCCAAAGCGGGCGAACAGAGCGGCCGGCCCGGGAAATATCTCGACGCATCCGGCGTGTCGGAGCGAGCTTTCCGTGAACCCACCGCAAAGATACCTTAAGCCGACTTCCGCTGCGGTTTGGCCGCCGGCTTCTTCGCCGCGGCCTCCTTGGCCGGTTTCTTGCCGGCAATCGGCATCAGCATTTCCTTCTGCCCGGCCGCCGCCTTGCGCGCCTTCTTGGCTGGCTTCTTCGGCGCCTCTGTCGCTGCCGCCGCGCCTCCGCCGATGCTCTTGCGCAGCGCGTCCATCAGGTCGACCACGTTCTCGCCGCGGGGACGCTCCTTCGCGGTGATGGGTTTGCCGGCGCGCTTCTGGTTGATGAGATCGAGGAGGGCGGTTTCGTACTGGTCTTCGAACTTGTCCGGCTCGAAGTGGCCCGCCTTCTGATTGACGATGTGCCTGGCGAGATCGAGCATGTCCTTGGTGACTTTGACGTCCTGGATGTCGTCGAAATACTCGTCCGCAGAACGCACTTCGTAAGGATAGCGCAGCAGCGTCCCCATCAGGCCCTTGTCCAGCGGCTCGAGCGCGATGATGTGCTCGCGGTTGGTCAGCACCACGCGTCCGATCGCGACCTTGTTCATCTCGCGGATGGTTTCGCGGATGACGGCGAAGGCGTCGTGGCCGACCTTGCCGTCCGGCACCAGGTAGTAGGGACGGATCAGATATCGCGGATCGATCTCGCTGCGGTCGACGAACTCGTCGATCTCGATGGTTCGCGTCGATTCCAGCGCGACGTTCTCGAGCTCCTCCTTCGTCACCTCGATGAAGGTGTCGGTGTCGACCTTGTAGCCCTTGACGATGTCCTCGTTGGCGACCTCCTCGCCGGTGTCGGCATCGACCTTGGCGTACTTGATGCGGTGGCCGGTCTTCCGGTTGAGCTGGTTGAAGGAGACCTTTTCGGATTCCGACGTGGCCGGATAGAGCGCTACCGGACAGGTGACGAGGGAAAGACGCAGGAAGCCTTTCCAGTTAGCGCGGGGGGCCATGACGGGGGAACTCCAATACTGATGCTGGATTCAAGACGAATGGCCCGGCTTGGTTCCGACATCGCGACCCTTCCAACAGGAGGATTTTTTCACGGAGCGGGCCTCGATCGGACTCGACTTTTGTTCTCTTTATGTTCTAATTCGGAATGACCGATCGACCCGCGAGCTGGCGCATGCCGACCCCAAAGCAGATGGAAAAGCTGGCCGCTGAAGCCGCCCGCAGGCCGGGCCCCTCCGCTGCGGCTCCGGATGCGCCCCTCCCGGCCGAATACTGGGAATCGGTCCTCAAAGACCCTCGCGCCGACGCGACCGGAGCCCAGATGCGGCAGCGACGTCTTTCCGAAATTCAGCGCCACGTGCTGCGCATCTCCTGCCGCCGCTGCGAGCGGACCGTCGAAATCCAGACCGCCGATGCAGTCCGATTGTATGGCGGCAACGCGGTCTGGAAGGACGTCGCGCAGCGACTGCTCGACAACACCTGCCAGCAGCGCACCGGCAGACACGAAGAAGACGGGTGCTGGCCGGGATTTGACATGACCTAGCCTGCACCCCGAGTTTGGTCTGCGCTTGGATGTCCGGATGGCGCCAAAACACCACCCCACGCCGCTGTCAGGCGGAGACCGAAAGGCTCTGACGAAGGAATTGGGGAAAGCACGCGCGATGACCGGCATTCTGGCTGCGCAATCAGCAGAGATGCGAGCCAAGGGCGCTGCGCTGATCCAGCAGGCCGACAGGTTGCTCTGCGAAAGCTGGAACGAGCGGATGTGGAGCGATGGCGAGCCGATCGACCCCTCGCCAACAATTGACCAGGCGATCAACGGCGGCTTTCCCTGGCTGGAAATCCAGTGTTCGCGGTGCAAGACCCCGAACGATGTCGATCTGGCAGCCCTCAAGCATCCGCCGACCACCTTCGTGCACGATCTTGCAAGCCGTCTGCGCTGCCGCAAGTGCGCCAAGGCCGGGCGGCGTCCGTCCGCGACCTTGCTCCAACTTGGTTGGCAGCCGCGTCACCCTCGAGGGGAGGTCTAGGTTGCGATCACAGCAGGAATCATCGACCGTCGTTTATTCCAACCATGAACGGACGCCCAAGGTGCAGACGGCAACCGCCTACCTCGAAACCCTCAATCCCGAGCAACGGCGTGCGGTCGAGCACGGGGCTGCGGGAGGATTGGCGGCGCCGCCGCTGCTGGTCATCGCAGGAGCGGGGTCCGGAAAGACCAACACCCTCGCCCATCGGGTCGCCCATCTGATCGTTCAGGGCGCCGACCCGCGCCGGATCCTGCTGATGACGTTTTCACGGCGTGCCGCGTCCGAGATGACCAAGCGGGTCGAACGCATCGCGCGCAAGGTGTTGGGCGACAACGCCGGGATCATGACGGACGCGCTGACCTGGGCCGGCACCTACCACGGCATCGGCGCCCGGCTGCTGCGCGAGTACGCCGAACAGATCGGCCTGGACCCCGCCTTCACGATTCACGACCGCGAAGACTCCGCCGACCTCATGAACCTGGTCAGGCATGAAAAGGGATTCTCGAAGACCGAAAGCCGCTTCCCGACCAAAGGCACCTGCCTCTCGATCTATTCGCGCTGCGTCAATGCCGAGATGCCGATCGAGCAGGTCATCGGCACGTCGTATCCATGGTGCGCCGGATGGGCGGCGGAGCTGAAGGAACTGTTCGCGGCCTACGTCGAAGCCAAGCAGAAGCAGAACGTTCTCGATTACGACGACCTCCTGCTCTACTGGGCGCAGATGGTCGGCGACGCCGGCCTGGCCGACGACATCGGCGGCCGCTTCGATCACGTCCTGGTCGACGAGTATCAGGACACGAACCGCCTGCAGTCCTCGATCCTGCTGGCGCTCAAGCCCGGAGGCCGCGGCCTGACGGTCGTCGGCGACGACGCCCAATCGATCTACTCGTTCCGCGCCGCGACCGTGCGCAACATCCTCGACTTTCCCGACCAGTTCTCGCCGCCTGCGAACATCATCACGCTCGACCGCAATTATCGCTCGACGCAGACAATTCTCGCCGCCGCCAACGGCGTTATCGGTCTCGCCAAGGAGCGTTTCACCAAGAACCTCTGGACCGAGCGGACCTCCGGAGCCAAGCCGCAACTCGTCTCCGTCCGCGACGAGGCCGACCAGGCCCGCTTCATCGTCGAGCGCATCCTGGAGAACCGCGAGTCCGGCACGCTCCTCAAGGAGCAGGCCGTTCTGTTCCGGACATCCAGCCACAGCGGTCCGCTTGAAATCGAACTGACGCGCCGGAACATCCCGTTCGTGAAATTCGGCGGACTGAAGTTTCTCGACGCCGCCCACATCAAGGACATGCTGGCGTTGCTGCGGTTCGTCGAAAATCCGCGCGACCGTGTCGCAGGATTCCGTCTGCTGCATCTGCTGCCCGGCATCGGGTCCGCAACCGCGCAGCGCGTGCTCGACCGCATGGCGGAGGCCGCCGACCCGATCGCGGCGCTCGCGGGCATACCGACGCCGCCGCGCGCCGGCGACGACTGGAAGGGCTTCGTCGAGACCTTGGGCAATCTCCGATATTCGGAATGGCCCGTCGATCTGGAGCGGGCTCGCCTGTGGTATGAACCGCATCTCGATCGCATCCATGAAGACGCCGAGACCCGGCGGGCTGACTTGCTCCAGCTCGAGCAGATCGCCTCCGGATATCCTTCGCGCGAACGCTTCCTGACCGAACTCACGCTGGATCCGCCCGACGCGACCAGCGACCAGGCCGGCGTGCCGCTGCTCGACGAGGACTACCTGATCCTGTCCACGATCCACTCCGCCAAGGGCCAGGAGTGGAAGTCGGTCTATCTGCTCAACGTCGTCGACGGCTGCATGCCTTCCGACCTCGGTGCCGGCACCTCGGCCGAGATCGAGGAGGAACGTCGCCTGCTCTACGTCGCCATGACCCGCGCAAAGGACGACCTTCATCTGGTCGTGCCGCAGCGCTTCTTCGTCCACGGCCAGCACGCGCAGGGCGATCGCCATCTCTATGCCTCCAGGACGCGCTTCATTCCCGAAAAGCTGCTGGGTCTGTTCGAGCGGACGGCCTGGCCTCTTGTGCCCGCCGGTACCGCGGCGCGCACCGCCGGCCAAGGACCCAAGGTGGATATCGGCGCCCGCATGCGCGGAATGTGGCGGTAGCCGGGAGATACCGAAATGAGATTACTCGCCGCAATGGTCGCCGCATTTGTTTGTTCGCCAGCGATAGCGGCGGACTACCTGGGAAAGGTTCTAGCCGTGTCGGACGGAGACACCTTCACCATGGAAGCCGATGGCGCCAAGGTACGCGTGAGGATCTGCGGAATCGACGCACCCGAACGCGGGCAAGCTGGTTACGGACAGGCCGCCGGCGTGCTGTCGAGCATGATCGAGGGCAAGACGGTCCATTGCCTGCAAGTGGGTGAAGGCACCGTCTGCGACGGGCGGTCCCGACCTACCAGCCGGGACCGCATCGTGGCACAGTGCTTCCTCGACAAGGTCGACATCGCGGAACAGATGACCAGGTCCGGCACCGCGTGCGACTGGCCCAAATTCTCCGGCGGCAGGTACAAGATCAGCGACACCACCTGCTCGCGCAAATAGGATTCGACGCCGTTCAAGGGCCGTTCGTGCGGCCGTCAAAGCAGACGAGACGCCCGTGTGCAATCTCTACTCGATCACCACCAACCAGGCCGCCATCATCGCGCTGTTTCGCGTCGTCAACCGATACGTCGGCAACCTGGCGCCGATGCCGGGCGTGTTTCCCGACTACAAGGCACCGATCGTGCGCAACGGACCCGGGGGCCGCGAACTCGCCACGGCGCGGTGGGGCATGCCATCGTCATCAAAGGCGTTGATGGACGCCACCAAGAAACGAGCCGAAAAGCTGCAAGCCAAGGGCAAGCCGGTCGACTTCAAGGAATTGCTCCGGATGGAGCCGGACGGCGGCACGACCAACATCCGCAACGTGAAGAGCAAACACTGGACCCGCTGGCTCGGCGTCGAGAACCGCTGCGTGGTGCCGTTCAACTCGTTTAGCGAGTTCAACAAGGCCGAAGGCGGCGACATCTGGTTCGCGCTCGATGAGACCCGCCCCCTCGCCTGCTTCGCCGGCATCTGGACCAACTGGACGTCCGTCCGGAAGGTCAAGGAAGGCGAGACCACCAACGACCTCTACGCGTTCCTCACGACGGAGCCGAACGCCGAGGTCGGCGCCATCCACCCCAAGGCGATGCCGGTGATCCTGACGACGCCGGACGAAGTCGAGACCTGGATGACGGCTCCTCCGGACGAGGTCTTGAAGCTGCAGCGGCCGCTTCCGGACGGGTCGCTCAAAATCGTCGCCCGCGGCGTCAAGGAAGATCCGGCCGGGCAGACAACGTGACCGTCGAGGACGATGACGACCAGGCAGTTCCCCCGGGCCGCCAGCGCAAGATCATCCACGTCGACATGGACGCCTTCTACGCGTCCGTCGAGCAACGGGACAATCCGGATCTCCGCGGCAAGCCGGTCGCCGTCGGCGGATCCCAGGAGCGGGGCGTCGTGGCGGCAGCCAGCTACGAAGCCCGCAAGTTCGGGGTGCGGTCGGCCATGCCGTCGGTCACGGCAAAGCGGCAATGTCCCGATCTGATCTTCGTGAAGCCGCGCTTCGAGGTCTACAAGGCGGTCTCCCAGCAGATCCGTGAGATCTTCGCAGAGCACACACCGATCATCGAGCCGCTGTCGCTGGACGAGGCCTACCTCGACGTGACCGAAAATCTGCAAGGCATTCCGTTGGCGCGGGACGTCGCGTTGGCGATCCGTGCGAAGATCAAGGAGGTAACCGGCCTCAACGCATCGGCCGGCATCTCCTACAACAAGTTTCTGGCCAAGCTCGCCTCCGACCACCGCAAGCCGAACGGCCAGTACGTCATCACGCCGGAGATGGGGCCGGCGTTCGTCGAAACCCTGCCGGTCGGCAAGTTTCACGGCATCGGGCCGGCGACCAGCGCCAAGATGAACTCCCTCGGCCTCTACACCGGCCTCGACATGCGCAACCAGTCGCTCGAATTCATGCAGACCAACTTCGGCAAGGCCGGAAGCTACTACTACTGGATCTCGCGGGGCGTCGACAACCGTGAGGTCCGCGCCGACCGGATCCGCAAATCCGTCGGCGCCGAAAACACGTTCTCCACCGACCTCACCGACTTCGACGCCATGGTCGTCGAACTCGCAGCCGCTCATCGACAAGGTCTGGCGATACTGCGAAGGCGCCGGCAACCGGGGACGCACGGTGACGCTGAAAGTGAAGTTCAACGACTTCGAGATCATCACGCGCAGCAGATCCGTCCCCGTCGCGGTTTCGAGCCGCAGCGACCTCGAACGCCTATCGGTCGCTTTGCTGCAGAACGAGATGCCGGTCCCCAAGCCGGTCCGGCTTCTGGGAGTTTCGCTGTCCGCGCTGCAGCATGTCGACGACGCGGAACCACAGCTGGCGCTGCCGATGTAATCGCGTCTCGTCGCTTGGAAAATGCTCAGCTGGAAGCTAAGGTCTCGGCCATCCAAAAATCCTTGATCGCGTTGAAAAAGACTCCATAAATTGTGATGGCCCATCGGGCAGCGTCACCGGTGCGCTATCAGCGTTTTCGGGCTGATCTCTTCTTCAGAGCGGCCTTTCGGCTCTTCGTGAGGGCAACGGACCGTTTGGCGGGCGGCTTCGCTTTCTTCTTAGCGTTCTTCGGAGAAACTGGACGGCTCACATCTTTCCAGGCATTGATACCGACGCAATTCACCACAATTTGGCCGACCGCGTTTTCAGTCATCGACGCTGCGATACCGGACAACCATGCGATGAGGTCCGCAAAAGAAATGGGCTTGTTATCGCTAATGCGCAACCACCGGCGGTCGCGATGGTGAGTAACGACCAGCACGCCATAACGCCTGCTCTCTGGCTTGAGGTAATCTTCCGCGAGTTGCGTTCGCAACGCGCTCTCCAGATCGCGCGCCGACCATCCCTTGCCGCCATGCTTGACCTCAATGGCCACCTCGCAGGGCGCGGAGGTGGAGGCGATAATGACGTCCGGCTTATCCCGTATGGCGACCTCGGCCTCACGGAAGGCATGGAAGCGGCCACGCGCGCGCGCATTGATCTGTTCGACGAGCCAGTGCTGAACTTCGTCTTCATCTTTCGCGCGTGCCAGCAGCGGGCGCGAAGTCACATCGCCATGTGTGAGGTTCTGCGCAATGTCGGCGAGAACGCCCATGACGACCCGAAGCAAATCGGCGCCGGTTTTCGCGGGAGCCGTGAATTGACGCTGAAACGTGAGCGCCTCAACCTCGCTCCAAGCTGGACTTTCGGCGTCGCGCTCGGCTTTTCCGCGAGTTAGCTCGCGGAACCGATGCGAACGCAGCGCAAAGACCGGGTCCTCCGCAAGACGCTTCATGGCTTGATAAGCGTCGGCGCCCGGCCGCGCCAAAAGCACCGACAGAATGGCGTCGCGCGCATTCTGGGCGTGATCCCTTGCCCCCGGAGAATACGTCCCTCGATGAGCAATGTCGTCTTGTGGCCGAATGTGGCTAGACACCATCCTCGATCGCTCGCGAAAAGCCGCCCAGGATTCCAGCACTCGGGAATTCCTGACAGTAGAATTATGACTTTTGAAAAATGACTGAGGCGGATATTGGTCCTCCGCACGTTTCCTCCGACCATTTGCCACGGTAATCGGACTGAAACGAAAAATGGTTAGATGGAGCCTCCGCTGCGGCGAGTCGCTTCTAGTCCGGCAAGTACGACAGCTGCAGGACTACAACCAACATGCTGACATCAACGAATTGTCGCGCGACGGGTAAGCTCATTACCGCTCGGCGACCCAGGACATTTGAGTGCAACCAAGCCAACGTCGCCATCGCGACGGTCTTCATCCCTCCACTCTTCAGCGGGGTGGCGTGATGGATCACCGCACCAATACTCCCGGCGCGACCGGGGTGTTACTTCCAAACCTCGCCGACATCAACGCGCACCTCTATGCGCTGTTCGCCCCGGCACTCGTGCAGGGATATCCCGACGCCAAGATCGAAATTGCATATGCCGATCCCAAGACCGGCAACGCCGTCAACAAGGCCGAGATCTTTTCGGCGTTTGATTTGGAGAAGGCGGCGGCGTTTGCCGAGCGGAAAAATACGGCCGGCTTCAACGTCTACATCGCGCCGGCATTGCGCGTCGGATCGCATAAATCTGGCAGAGCAAAGGGTGAGGATATCATCACGGCGCGCTACGCCTGGGCCGAATATGACGGCAAAGGCGATGCCGAGCGCGTCCACGTCATCTGCAAAGCCAACCTGCTTTGGCCGGCGATTGTCGTTACGACCGGCACGATTCCCGATCAGCGCGATCATCTGTATTTTCAGATCGACGGCGTTGCTACACCTGCGGACCTCACCGCAATGGGCGCCGGCCTGAAGAAACTGCTGGGCACTGACGATGTCGGAAACGCCGATCGCGTGATGCGCCTAGCCGGCACCGTCAACTATCCGTCGCCAAAAAAGATGGGGCCCGAATATGGTTACGTTCCAGAGCTGACGACGCTGCGCCTGGCGTCTGATTCTCCTAGCTATAGCATCGAGACACTAAGCGCGCTGGGAGCGACCGATAGCAGTCGCACCGGTCACGACCATTTTAGTGACTATGCCGGTACCTCTGACAAGAAAGGCCGTACCGACGACGAGATTGTTGATCTGCTGGAAGCGACGCGCAACGCCAAGAGCTGGCATAACTCGATGCTGCTCGCAGTCGCCTCGATGATCGGTAGAAGTTGGTCGGATCTCCAAATCAAGTTGACGTGCGCGCAGTACTGCAACGGTGGCGCTGATGATCCCGATCTTGCGGAGCTGATCCAGGGTGGTCGTGCGAAATGGGACGAGCCGGACGGCGATGAAGAGGGTGTCACCGCGGAATCGGACCTCAAGGAAGGTGAAGAGCGCGTCGCCAACCAGGCGCCAGTGTCTGCTGAATTACCAGTGATTCACATCAACCCACGCATTTCTGTGCTGACAACGCGTACCCAGAAAATGCTGATCGGTTCGCGTGTGCCGTTCTACCAACGCGGTGGCGAACTAGTGCGGCCGATCATTCGGACCGTTAAGGCGGCGCACGGTCGCCTGACAAAAACTGCACAACTCAAAGCAATAGTTCCGATCTTCATGCGCGACACTATGTGCCGGCACGCACACTGGGAGCGATTTGATCAAAGAGCACAGGATTGGTTGAAAACAATGGCGCCAATGAACGTCGCTACAACTTTACTTGAGCGCGATGGCGTGTGGGGATTTCCTGAAATCGTCGGTGTCATCGCGACACCCACAATGCGACCAGATGGGTCGCTTCTCGTTAAGCAAGGCTATGACCCAGCGACGCGGCTGCTTCTGATCGAGCCTCCGAAAATGCCGGCGATCCCTGACCAGCCGACGCGAGATGATGCGCTAGGGGCACTGGGCCTGCTTGAGGAACTGATCAGCGAATCGCCCTTTGACGATAAGCCATCTAGATCAGTTGCCCTGAGTGGTCTCATCACCCCCGTTGTTCGGGGTGCATTTCCTGTCGCACCAATGCACGTGTCCTCGGCGCCGGTGGCCGGCTCTGGAAAATCTTCCCTTTGGGATTTGGTTGCAGCGATATCGACGGGGCAGCAGCGTATACCCGTGATTGCGGCAGGCAACGCGGAAGAAACTGAAAAGCGTCTGATTGGCGTGATGTTAACTGGGCAACCGTTGGTCAGTATCGACAACGTCAATGGCGAACTGAAGGGGGACTTTCTCTGCCAGGCAATCGAACAACATGTACTCGATATTCGCCCGCTTGGTCGATCCGATATTGCTCGCATCGAAACGGGCGGCGTAACGATCTTCGCCACCGGAAACAATATCACAATCGCTGGTGACCTATGCCGACGCACCATTACCTCGCGGCTCGATGCCAAGTTGGAAAATCCGCAGCTCAAGGAGTTTAAAAACAACCCTATCCGCAAGATTCTCGACGATCGCGGTACATACATCGCTGCATGCTTGACCATATGTCGCGCCTACATCGTCGCAGGGCGACCGGGACCTCTGCCTCGGTTAGCATCGTTCGAAGGCTGGTCTGACACCGTGCGCTCGGCGTTGGTGTGGCTCGGCAAGGCCGACGCGATCGAGACCATGGAGAGCATACGAGCTGAGGACCCGCAGCGGGCGGCGCTGAGTGATTTGCTGCATGCTTGGGCTAATGATCATAGCACCGGAAGAGGCAGTGATGTGACCCTCGCTGTCATCATCGAAAAGTCGATGAAACTCGAGAAGATGGGTGGTCAAGAAACAGGCGAGTTTCAATTCCCGGACCTCAATGCGGCCGTACGCGCCGCTGCTTCCGCGGCCGGAGTAAAGTCGTTCGGTTCGAAGGTAGACCCATTGATGTTCGGTCTATGGTGCAGGGCTAATAAAGGCCGGATTGTCGATGGGCTTCGGCTCGCAAATCAGCCGAGCAGCAGGGGCGGCGCCGCGACGTGGTGGGTCGAAAAGACATGATGAAAGTTCCATTTATGATGGGGATGAAGGGGATTGATGGTGATGTTTTGGCTGGTGCCGGCCAAAGTGTCAGAACCCCTGATGAAAGTAATCTGACACATTTCTCGCTCTTGCATTATTCATCCCCATCAATCCCCATCATCACCATCATTTTGGAACCGTCGAAATCGTGCGTGCGTCGCCGCAGGTCGGGGCGGCTGAGTGAGAAGTCGACGGTGGCGGGTGCCAATGAGCGGGCATCCCTCCGCCAAGGGAATCTGAGTGCTTATATTTGGCTCGGGTCCTGGTCGCCCGCAGGGCGCTCACGCTGGGCGCCACGCGCAGTTGGCGGCTAGGCACAACACTTTCCTGGGGTCACCGTCGTCGCTACTAAAATTGTAGCAGTGCAACGATTATGTAATGGATTACTGAGGCTACCCTCAGAATATTGCAGAAATTTTGACGGGAGTCACCGTCGCAACAGCAGGAGTAAAACTAATGCCGCGCAAATCATCGCCCGATCTCTTCAGCATTTCCGCCGCCGCCGACGCCTTGTCGCGATCACGGCGCACCGTCACGCGCGCGTTGCGTGGCATCGAACCCGATGTCATTCAGTCGGGCCTTGCGAAGTGGTCGATGAAGACAATCATTTCAGCAACAGACAAGAATACTCAAGCGCCGATCAACCATCCGCTTTCGATGTCCTCCGAGGTCGAAGAGCTTGACCGCGAAACCAAAGCCGCGTTCGCACTTTTGGACGTGGCATTCGAGGAGATGATAGCGGCAAAGCCGCTGGCCAAGCGCCGCCTGCTCGCTCACAAGATCGGGCCGTTACTGAGTGAGGCGCGCGAGTTGATGCGTGAACGTGACACCGCCGATGACCTGCATGAAGAACACGTCAGCCTTCGCAACGAACGAATTTATTCGTTCACGCTTCACATAATGGAAAGGGTGTGCGATTGGCATGGGACGATGAGCGCATTTAATATTCTGAATGGGCCCGAGGTCGCGGACGAGGCCGCATAACGACCATGTCCGCACATAGCAACGCAATGCCGCCAGCGCCGGAAACCATCGACTGGGGGTTATGGGACTGCTCCCCGACGAGCTGTACATATTGGCGTTGCGCGGGCTCGAAGATCCGTGCGGTTGGACGATGAACGAACCTGGGCCGCGATCAACATTGAAACAGACTGACGCCGGCGGATCGCCGAACGTGATCATTTGCGAACCGTTTCACATGCTGCGTGCTGCGTGCCGCTCTTATTTTTCGTCGGCCGTGATTGCCGGCGCACGACAACTCCGAAGGGGTCACTGTGAGGACATGCAAACCACACTTATTTCTAATCACGATCCGGTGCCGGGCGTTCTGGGCCTGATCGCCAAATTTATTGGTCGAGACATGGAAGTCCGGGCAAATCGGCTGAGACGTCTGGCGGAAGTAGAGCTGGCCCGCCTGAACGGATGGACGGTCAGCCTGCTGCCTTTCGGTCCCGAGGACATCGGCAGGAGCGACCTGTCGGGGCAATTTCCAACGACCAACCCATGGGACCACCCTATCTGCTTTCTCGACCGTAAGGGCCGCGCTGTGGCGCTGGCGGGCCAGCCTTACAGCGACAACCGGATATGGGACGCCGTTGCCGACGAGCATGGCTTGGGAGTCTCGATCCCACCGAATCCGAGAGCGTCGATCCACAATCCGGGTAGTTGTTATTTCGCGATCGTGCATCCGCCCGGTGTCCCCGTGACATGGTTGGCAGAGCAGTTGAACGATGTCCGCTTTTGATCGGATAGTGTTGCAAAAGTCGAAAGTTGCACCGGTCCAAATTTTTGGCGAAAAACAGAAGCGCAAAGAGGTAGATGATTCGCATAGTCTCAGTCGCGCTACCGAAGTCGCCCACGAATTTGGCGTCAGGCGATGAGGTCCCTCAGATTCTTACACGAATAACGCGCCAGCGGCCCTCAGAAGTTTGACAACTTCTGCAAAACGACTTTTGCAACACTATCGATCGCATAACAGACTCAAGTCAGACATCGCGGCATGTCGGCGAAGTGCCAATACCTGACGTCGATCCGGTTTACCTTACGGCCAACTCCGTTTTTGGAGGAGCCTTAGAAACCTGTTCTGAACGGCACGACGGCTTCTATGGAGCTCTTTTGCTATCAAAGCCAGTTCCATGCCGGATGCACGCAGCTTCCATAGTTTTCGGTCCTCCTCTGGAGTTCCACCGGTAAAGCGGACCCCGCATCCCATCATTCGCGATTTCTGAACGTTTCCTCGATTTTTGGATAACCGCATCCACGCGCTGTCTGAATGCAGCCGCGCGCTCGTCCGTCTCCGTCTGTGTTGGGGACGGTTTGATGCCGAGCTTGAGCCTTAGTTCTTTCAGGCCCGTCGAATAAGGCTTAGCTGGCTTCATGAAGCCTGCTCTCTGAACTGACTCTCGACAGACTACCTGCGCATCTACCAAACAAAAAGCCCCGGCGATGCCGGGGCTTCAAGTCAGGGAGAACCCTTGAGATCAGTACTTCGCGACCACCGGGCCACCGAAGTGATAGTTCAGGCCGACGCGGGCAATGTGCTCGCGGAAGCGGTAATCGGCGGCGTAGCTTGCGCCGGGCGCAACCTGGGGCGGCGAGCCGCAGATGCCGGTGTTCACGCAGGCCAGATTGACGGTCTGCTTGCCCAGATCGACATAGAGGTATTCCGCCTTGATCGACCACTTCGGCGCAATCATCCATTCGCCGCCGCCGCCGACCGTCCAGCCGGCCCGGGTCTCGTCAAAGCTGCCGGCGTAGAGGTCCGGCGTCACGGTGAAAGCGACCGCGCTCGCCGTCTGGACGTGGGCAACCGCCAAACCGCCCGTCGCGTAGAGCAGGAAGCTCGGGGCCACAACCCAGCCGACACGGCCGCGGAACGTCGCGATCCAATCCTCCTTCATGGCATCGCCGTGCACCATGAAGCCAGCAAGCGGCGGCGTCATGGTTTTGGTCGTGATGACCGTCTGGTTGATGCCGGTCCAGCTGATGTCGCCTTCGACGCCGAAGAGCCACTTGCCAGCTTGCCAGTTATAGCCGGCCTGCCCACCACCGATGAACCGGCCTTGGTTCAAGGTGATCGAGTCGGAGCGGATCGCGTTGACGCCGGGGGTCGTACCGAGACCGCAGGTCGCGCTGGTGAGGAAACAGCCCGTCGGGTAGTCGTCGACGCGGGTGTCGTTCCATTTACCACCGACGCTGCCGCCGATGTAGAAGCCGGTCCAGGTCCAGATCGGCGCAGGAGGTGGCGGAGGAGCCTTGACGGCCATATCCGCAGCGTATGCCGAGCCGATGCCCCCAAGCAGCATCGCCGACGCGAGTGCCCATCCAAAACGTGTCTTCATGAAAGTCTCCCCAAAATCGAGTCCTTGTACCCTAGTGGGCTCGGGGGACTGTTGCGAACTCGGAACCTCTGTTTCTAGAGCTCTGAAGGTCATTTCCTGGGCAACTGTTGCGGTTGGGCAACTAGGTCCGACCGCCTTGGCTGTGAGGACCAAGTCCGCATGTACGAGGCTTCCCGATGACCGCTCAGGGTCAAAACGCAACATCGGCGGGCGATTAGACGAGGTCTGCTTTAGCCCAGATAGTGTTGCAAAAGTCGTTTTGCAGAAGTTGTCAAACTTCTGAGGGCCGCTGGCGCGTTATTCGTGTAAGAATCTGAGGGACCTCATCGCCTGACGCCAAATTCGTGGGCGACTTCGGTAGCGCGACTGAGACTATGCGAATCATCTACCTCTTTGCGCTTCTGTTTTTCGCCAAAAATTTGGACCGGTGCAACTTTCGACTTTTGCAACACTATCGCCCAATGAACGGACATCGTCAGACCGCCTTGGCATGTCCGAAACGTGCCAACACCGGAAAGGCATGCCTTGCTTTACGCGCATTGCGGTGCTGGTTGGTCACGTGGCGATCGTCTACCCACGGATGTTTGGCCGTTTGATTGCCGCTGATAAGTATGGCGTCAAACAACCAAGGGGAAAGCGATGGCTAGAAAAGCAAAACGCAAGGAGTCTGTTTATAAAAATCAACGATCTGCCACGAGCGACGACGCGGACATAGGTTTACGCATTCGAATGCGGCGAGTTGAATTGAAGCTGTCACAGCAAGAACTCGGCAAAGTAGTCGGAGTTACGTTTCAGCAGGTACAGAAGCATGAAAAGGGCACAAACCGAATATCCGGATCACGATTTATAGAACTCTGCCGTGTGCTTCAGGTAGACCCGAATTACTTGCTCGGCTGGAAAGGCAAACCGCTCAAGATTGATGAAGTCAATAATGCTGACTTCGATCAACTTGCGAATGGCACAAGCCATTAGCCTGCTCCCGACAAAGCTGCGTACACCTGTGCAGTCCTTAATCCGCAGCTTGGGCGAACTATCGCCATCCGATCTGACGGGATAGCTACCTCCCGACCTTGCCGTGTTGCCAACTATTGGCAGTATGGAGCGGGTCGCCAGCCGTTCGCACTGTTCGCCGGTTCCTTCAGGCTTTCGTAACGGCCACGGCCTAAACTACCCGTTTCGTTTTTAAAAGGTTCCGCCGTGGTCATAGACGACAAAGTCAAGCTTCGGTGCAGTTGCACTCGCGTTTTCCGCGAGAAGGCCAGCCGCGTTCGCGATGGCGCTCAGTTGAACTGCCGCTTGCGGCAAGCTGCTAACTCTCACAAAAGAAACTATAGACCCATTCATGCGTCGGGCACTGAGGGAAGCCAGAGAAATCCGGCAGGCAGAAGTGGACCGGAAAGCCGCCGAGATTTACAAAGGCAGCCGCATCTGCGCCGCCCCGCGAAACGCCATAGCCCTTGCCAGCCATGCGTTTAGAAGCGCAAAGCGGACTCCACTCCAGGAATCTGCGCTGCAAGCGTATCCAGCCGCACTTGAAATAATCCGACCTGCTTAAGGGCTGCGTGTCGCTCTGGTCCCGGAGGCAATCTGCGAACAGTGAACCACAAGGTCCCGAGCAGCTCTGAAAGCTCCTCTATCGTCTCAGTTCTTTGGTTCATCCGCGACGTGCCATTCGTAGAGCAGTTGGTGAGCTTGGCTCACGACACGGAAGCCCTTAGGCGCTCCCTCTGTGATCGAAAGCAAGCGGTGGCCGATCCGTTTTGCCTCATCCAAGTTAACCGTCCCGCCGATCACGCGATCAAGTCGGCACGTCCGAAAAGTGCCAACACCGGAAGTCGGCCAGATATACTCGATGCCTAAGTGGCAGGGTTTTCTAAGTATGATTCTCGCACTACCATGCACAGCCCTTTGAAGGGCGTTTTGACTAAATGAGCTTTGAATCGGCGGCCATGGTTCGCGAGCGAGAAGACTGGGGCTATTACGTCAGAGCGATCCGCGATTTGACCAATCCGCCTTCGTGGCGATGGAGAATTATTCGCCGGGGCAACCCCATGGGAGTGTTGCTCGAAGCTGGGGGCTTCAGCAGCTACGAAGCCGCGCGGTTCGCGGGCAACGTTGCCTTAGCTGACTTCCTTGAGCGGCTTGAACGCGAGAAACTGCGGAAAGACTAGGGAGGCCGCCGACAGAGCGGGCCTTGTAAAGCTAGTTTAAGGCAGATGATCTAAGACGCCGACGCGATGACGATAGACCATTTCCCAGCCTTTCCAGCCGGTGAAGAGCAGAATCAGCACCACGACAAAAGACAGGATAAGCCCCGTCGGGACTACTGCAGAAGTTCCATGCTCATAGCGGGAATACCAATTGTAGAGTTCGATCACCACTGCAACGACGTTGCCTCCGGCGTGCAACCATGCGTCAGATAAATTGCGGATTTGAAAATCTCCGAGCACGTCGATGAGTTCCATTACCGCCGCGAGCGCGGCCATGATGAGGCCGATACCCAACAGCCAAAGTGAAGCGGTCGCCCAAAAGTCGTTTGATGTCTTCCAGAACGCAAGATCGGAAAACAAGGTCAAAACGAAGCATGCGATGGGAAAGGGAATGAGCATCGGGTGAATGGGGTGGCCGGCTACCTGGGCAGTCGATTTGGGATTTGGCATGGATGCCTCCAAAAGCGGCAATCGATGCACTTTCAACCATCGTTCGTCGTTCAGGTTCCACGCGGCTCTATTGTGGAACGATGTTCCATGTTCGGAAGCTCCGCAGCGCAGGGTTCGTGGAGCAGCGCGCTCCCGACCCAGCCAGAGCCGGGCGGGATCGAGCAGGATCCTTAGCCGCGCTTGGCGGCGGTGTAACCAGCGATGACCTCATCCTTGTGAGCGGCGAAGGCTGCCAGGACTTCACCTTTCTCCGGTTTCGGAACCTTGAAGAAGTCCAGGGTCCGTCCGAGTTCCGCTGCGACCTCATCGAATTCTGCGGGGGAGATTTTGAGGTTTCGGTGGGCCTCCTCAAGGCCGAGCGATGTCGTGCCGGGCCTGGTGGCCGTGTACTGGAATGGTCCACCCGAAATGCTGCAGACCCAGAGCGTTCGCATGAACTTGAGGCCGGGCAGTCGACCCAAGTTCTTGGTGTGCCACTCCTGAAGCTGCGGGTTCTTGGACTTCGCACCGACCATCGGGTTCTTCACGACGGCATCGCTGAAGTGATCCACGACCGCCGCGATGGCGAAGACTCCGCCCAGCCGTTCGTACAAAGGTTTCTCAGCCGCGGGTTTCTCAGCCGCGGTCGGCTTGGCCTGCGCGTAAGCGTTATCCGCCACCGCTACGTCATGGGAGCCGCGGCCAGCGCCAGCCCAGCGACTGCACTTCGTCTTGTGATCGAAGTTGAAACAGCCTTTGTCATGGCTCCCTCCTTAGTGGTGGAGGCAGGTTAGCTTCGTCGGGGGCACGCCTCCGGTCAAAATTGACCATTTTGTGCCGGATTCCTTTAAGTTACCTGGATTATAACCGGAGTAGTGGGGTTAAAGGCGGGCACGCATCAACAAAGAAATAATCGAAGAACGCCGCGCTCTTTGTGATTGTCGGTCGTGATCGAGAATGTCCGCTTGTGGGTCGATAGTGTTGAAAAAGACCCCGATGTTGTGGCTCGGCTTGCCACTTGAGCATTTGCGGGACAACATTTGGTTTTTTTACCCACTCCCTTGTGGTGGCATCAGTGGCTTTGGCTGTGGTGTCCCGCGGATGCCGGGTGGACACCACAACCCCTCATGCAAGACAGGCCGTCGTTTCGTGAGGCCTCGGCCGCCAGATGTGCTTTGCCAGCGTCTTCAGGTTCTGCACAATGGCTGCGAGGTGGAACTCGTCGCGCGCACCGGAGAGCCCGCGCAGGCGCATGCGCTCGAATCGATGGTGGGTCTTGAGGTGCGCAAAGCGCATCTCGACCTTCTTGCGCTCGTCGCGTGATCTATCGAACTCCGGCGTACCTATGAAGGAACGCGCATGATCGCGAGCATCCTCGTCGACGTCGCGTGTGACCTTGCGCGAGGGCGTGTTTGGACAGCATTGCGGCTTGAGAGGACATGCGCTCACAGTCGCGCTTAAGCGCAAGATAGCGCACCTTGTGGTCGCTGCCGACGTTGCCAGTGGTCTTGAGCAGCTTGTCCGCGGGACACACGTAGACGTTACGCTCACGATCGAACGTGAAGTCACTGCGTGAGAAGGTCCCGTCTTCTCGATCGCTCTTGTCCCACACCGGAATGTGCGGCGTGATGCCGGTGCCGACGAGCCAGCCGAGGAACTTGCCTGTGCCGTATGCCGTGTCGGCCACCAGCCGGTCGGGCTTCAGGCCCAAGGTCTCTTCGGTGCGCACGATCATGGTCTTGGTCGCGGCCACTTCGTCGTAGGTGCGGGCCGGAGTGGCTTCCACGTCAACGACGATCGCATATTCGATGTCGATCAGGTAATTGAGCCCGTAACCAAATTGGACGCGCTTATTGGCTTTCGCGGTCCAGGCCGAACACGGGTCCACTGGAGAAATCGCCTTCGGCACCTTGCGATCGGCGTCGGGATCTTCGTCATCAAGGGCTCCGAGGAACTCGGCCACCGCCCGCGTCTGACGTTCCGGCGCCGACCAGTCGATCTCGTCAGGAGCCTTGCCATGATAGCGGCTGGCATCCGCTTCCATGACGCTGGCATCGACGGCGAAGGCTTCACCCTTGACCAGGCCCGCGTCCATGCACGCTCGCACCACCGCCTCGAATATCTGGCGAAACAGATCGCTGTCGCGGAACCGGCCGTGGCGATTGGCTGAGAACGTCGAGTGGTCAGGAACCTTGTCGTCAAGATCGAGGCGGCAGAACCAGCGATAGGCGAGATGCAATTCGACCTCCTCGCAAAGCCTCCTCTCAAAGCGAATGCCGTAGCAGTAGCCAACGATGAGCATGCGGATCATCAGCTCGGGGTCGATCGATGGCCGCCCGATCTCGCTGTAGAAAGGCGCCAGCTTCTCCCGAAACTCAGCCAATATCCGACCCACAATCGGATTGATGCGGCGAAGGAGATGGCGTTCCGGGATGCGCTTCTCGAGGTTGAAGAGATAGAACAGCTGGCTCTGATCGACCGTCTGCCGACCCATCATGATCCGCCTCCGCCGCTGAAAGCCTCAACGAAACGGAATCATGATTCGCCGATAATCACGAGCGACTTTTTCAACAGTATCGGTCAAAACCGGAAATACCTCGCTACGAGCAAATAACGTCTGCTCTCACCCGATAACGGATACATAGAACGACGACTGCGCATGTCCGAAAAGTGCCATGTGTGGACGGCTCTCATCGCTAGAGAGTGGACATCCCGCAATCGTGATGGCATTTGAAACATATTTGCGCCTTGAGGCGTTGGTCGGCTGGAAAACTCACGTTGAGACTTGTCTATGGAACACGCTGATTCAGGAGTTCGTTGCATGGCTCAAACAGGGCTTTGGCTGGCTCGTCGATGTGATTGTGTTCGGGTGCCTCTGGGGCATCAGCCAAGTCTCACGGCTTCTCGGTACGCATCTAGGCAGCCCCCGATCTTGAAGATTGTAGTGCTCGTTCTAGTGCTCTTGCTCATACATGTATTTGTTCTATTGGATATTTGGCCGCTTCATCGGAGTAACACGATGGGCACTCAATAGGATCGCGTATGCGCTAGGAATGATTCTATTTAGCGCGGCTGTAGTCTCGGGAATGTTTGCCAGCGCGGGGCTCATTGCGGCCGTGGCTATTTGGGTGATGGGTAACGTCGACTTGGCCTCGCGATGACTCACCATGAAGCATCCTCAGTCGAACAACCCGTCATCCGACAGGCTTCGTCAAGGTCGCTCAGTACGACGGAGCGAAAGACGCTCGCCCGCGACGTAACAGCCATGCGGCCGCACCACCGAGAAGACTCGCGCCGTTGCATTTCTTTGAGGTGCGCCTGACCGTGAGCGCCTGACCAATCGATTGCCGATGACGCCGCCCCTCATCTCGCCCCTTCGATGCTGGTAAGAGGCAAGCTCCATGCTCCCAGCAATCGTTCGTGACGACGGCTTCGATCAACTGATGTCCGCAATGGGTCAAACTGAGGCCTCGACCCGCCGGTGCGGCACGTCCGGTCTACCTCCGATTGTGTTGCAAAACTCCCTTTGATGCGAATCGCGAACCATGATTCCGTTGGTGGAGACGGCATCGGCGGGAGCGGCGCATGATGGGGCGGCGGGAAGAAGGACAGGGACAGTTTTTCTATTCGTTTGATCTCGACACGGTTGTTCCGCCCGATCATCTGGTGCGGCAGATCGACGGTTTTCTCGATCTGAGTTGGGTGCACAAGGAGTTGAGGCCTTATTACTCGCACACGGGTCGGCCCTCGATCGACCCGATATTGATGATCCGGATGCTGATCGTTGGCTACGTGTTTGCGCTCCGCTCGGAGCGCCGGCTATGCGCTGAAGTCCAGGTCAACCTGGCCTACAGGTGGTTCTGCAAGCTTGGCATTGAGGACAGGATCCCCGATCACTCTGTGTTCTGCCGTGCGCGGCACGAACGCTTCCGGGAGAGCGACGCTCTGCGTCGGGTCTTCGAGGGTGTCGTGGCGATGTGCATTGCAGCCGGCATGGTTGGGGGCGAAGCGTTCTCGATCGATGCGAGCCTGATCAAGGCGGATGTAGACAAGAAGAAGCGTGTGCCCGGCGACCAGGCGATTGCATGGCCGAAGGCAGAGGAGGCATCCCATGCGGTTCGCGAGTACCTCACCGCCCTTGATACCGCCCGCGGCGATGAGGACGGTGGCGAAGATGCTGGAGGTTCAGGCAAAGGCGGCGATCGACACAAGCCTCCGAAGGAAGTCTCGCTGACCGATCCGCAAGCGACATGGGTTGCGAGGCCAGGCCTGGATCCATTCTTTGCCTATGATGCGAACTACCTGATCGACAACAAGGCCGGCATCATCATCGATGCCGTGGGCACTCGGGCAAACCGAACCGTGGAGATTGCCATCACCCAGACCATGGTGGATCGTGTTGAACGCCGCTTCGATCTGCGGCCCCAGCGGCTTGCGGGCGACACGGTCTATGGCGCGGTCAGGCTGCTCAAATGGCTGGTGGATCGCAACATCACACCGCACGTACCGGTGTGGGACAAGTCGGCGCGCTCCGATGGTACCTTCAGTCGCGCCGATTTTGTCTTCGACCAAGAGCGCAATGTTTATGTCTGCCCGGGTGGTGCGGAGCTGACCAGCACTGGTAACATCGACCAGGGTCATATCGTCTACTACAGGGCCAACAAGAAGGACTGCTCGGCCTGCTTGCTAAAGCCGCAGTGTACGACCGCGGCTATGCGCAAAGTCACCCGTGACATCAACGAAGATGTGCGAGATCGTGTCCGCGCCTTGGCCCACACGGAAGCTTTCCAGCAGTCCCGCCGGGAGCGCAAGAAGGTTGAGATGCGATTTGCGCACATGAAGCGCATTCTCCGGCTCGACCGTTTCCGGCTGCGGGGCTTGAGCGGCGTCAGGGACGAAGTGCTGCTGACAGCAACCGCGCAAAACCTCAGGCGGCTCGCCAGGCTTCTCTGCCGTGCCCCGCCACCTTTGGCACAGGCCTGCCTTGCGTAGGCGTCGCGTCAAGCAGCGCAGCTCCCACACCAGGGAGCGCAACCGACGAACTGCCAGCGCTCAAAACGGAGCCATGCGATCGAGACCTGAAGAGTTTTGCAACACTATCCCTCCGATAGCCGACATCGCTAGGCTTCACGGTCAGGTCCGGTTCGTGCCAACAGGTGACATCACGGCGACTTATTCAACGACCGTGTCGCCCACTGCAGAAAATCCTCGCTGGTAAATCGAGGTTCAAGCTCTTTCGCCCATTTAAGATTGACTGAGCATGCCAAGACGGCGCACGCGATTCGGGCTGGGCGCACAGCCGAAAGGATCGATGGATCATCTAAATATTCCGCCCACCACGCCGCCGATCAGGCCGCCGGGACCGCCGCTGCTGCGGTGAGGTCGAGAACTGCCCCCGCCGCGACGACGGGCGTCATCGGGTTTGTCGGTGCCGCTAACGCTGGCATGCGCGGCAGAGGCGATTTCGGCCTGTAGTGCCGTATGCTGCACCATGTTGAGGAAGCCAGTTTCGGGATAGCTGCGCGCAGCCTGCCACCGCGAGATAACGGCTCGAGTCGGCTCGTCGAATTTTCCGTTCGCCTTGATATCGAAACCGAGGCGCGTCAGTCCTCGCTGGATGTCACGACGCGTTGCTTTGTTGAGCCCGATCTGATCTTCAGTTTCCTGGGTGGCGCCAGCGAAGATCGCCGGGTCGACGGATGCCAGCTGATCACGGACGGTTGTACTCGGACCGGCTTTGGCAGCATCTGCACCGACGAGAATTGCCAAGACTGAAAACACGAGAATGAAGACACGCAATGGCTCATTCTTCCCTGATCTTGGAGTCACTCGATGATTTTCGCCTGAAAAGTTATGAGGTTCAAATCGTGGAGCGACTCGGTTCGTCGATGGGCAACTGTTATTCGGACCACAAGTCCCATTGAGCGCTTCGATTGTTAAGACTTGCGCCCTTAATTGGCTTGCCTGGGCTTTATTGACGCACCACCTTGACCATTGTGGTGCCGCTGTCGATCATATCCAGTCTAACTGCCGCGGCACGGCTCAGATCAATGATCCGGCCATGACCATATGGGCCGCGGTCAGTTATGCGCACGACCACCGTCCTGCCGTTGCTAACGTTTGTAACCAGCACGCTCGCTCCAAAGGGCAAACTGCGATGAGCCGCGGTCAACTCCGTCGGCCCGCTTACTTCGCCGGTTGCGGTGCGCCCGACGCTATAAAAAGAAGCCATCCCCTTTTCAGCTTGAGATGAACCGCTCGTAACCGACAGAAGCAGGAGAGCAATCGATAATTTGAAGACAGACATGTGGTGTGAATGCCCGTCAACCTGCAAAGTTCCGTCGCCTCAGTTTTTTTGAGCTACCGTAGCCGAGCGACTTTGTGCGAAAGCTCCTACCCACCTGCCAGGCAGATAAAGACTGAGCCATGTGCAAGACTGGTCAAAATTATACAGACGGACGCTGCGGAGTATAGGCATCCGTCATGCGCAACAGCTCGCTGTTGAGGCTCCGCATCATCTAAGAGGATGGCTTGTCGCTCCTCCGCGGGCACCTGCCGAGACGAGTGTGGGATGTGAAGAACCGCGATTTGCGCGGTTTTTGATATTTGCCATTTTTGAAATGCCCCTCAATCATTACGGTAGATGCAAATGTACGGCGGCAGAAATCCATGTGCCTGCGCATACGCTACTTGTCCGGCGAGCACTTCGTTGACAGACTGATTTGCCGATTGAAAATTGTACTCGTTTGGTCCGCTCTCAGGTTTCTCACGTGACTTTCGAGCGCGTGAAAGATACAGGCGCTCGACGAACCCTGCATACTGAGGCCCATACGGAAATGGCAAGCGGCGTACCGGCATAAGATTTGCGGCCCGCACGATGGCGGGGGCGCACAACAGCGAGGCTGCTGCACCGATGAAGATGCTTCTACGTGTTACGAGATTGCGGTCGGGGACAACGATCGGCGCCGTCATACAGCCCTCCTTTTCACAACGAGGGCTGGCACCGCTCTGCTAAGTTTGCCGCTATAGCGACCACATCCCACTTGTGTGGAACCACCTTGCCGCAGTAATGGCAGGTTGGTGAAGGTGCCAGCCTTCGTCGAGATGCATCGCGAGTATGGTGTCTCGACCTAGCGATTGCAAGCCGCGGTATCCAAGGAATTGTGCGTGTCCGCAAAATGGGAAAACGGAATATGCGAGTTCGAACATGACTTCCGCGCTGGCGCCGCAGTACTGACCTCGCCCGTCTCCGGGGACTCCGTCCCGACATATCAGGGAATTCAGGTAGGAAATTTTGTAAATTTGGGAATCCGGGGAATCCAGCGGTGGTGCTAAACGAACGGCCACGTGAGACCTTGCGATTTGAAACCCCGGCAGAGAGATTTAACGCCTGTGTTGCGTCGGCCGGTTGAGCCGGCAGGTCCACAAAGGACGGTCAATTCTGACTTCGCGGGCATGCTATTTCGTGTAGGTAAATCATGACACTGGTTCCCAGACTTCGGCCTCATGAAGGCTGGCCAATTTTGTCAAGCGGCTTTCGCCCCTTTTTTCTGCTGGGATCAATTTATGCTGGTCTCGCCATCCTGGTCTGGCTCCCGGTTTTCATGGGTGAACTTACGCTGACTACGGCCTTTGTGCCCCGCGACTGGCATGCCCATGAGATGCTCTACGGCTACCTTCCCGCGATAATTGCCGGTTTCCTGTTCACTGCGATTCCAAACTGGACGGGGCGATTGCCCATTCAAGGCAAGCCGTTGCTTGGCCTCGTCGTTCTCTGGCTTGCAGGCCGTGCCTGCGTGGCGTTTTCGGTTGAGACCGGATGGCTGCCTGCGATGCTTATCGATACATGCTTCCTGTTGCTTGTCGCGGCGGCGGCTGCTCGCGAGATCATAGCCGGACGCAAGTGGGGTAATCTCAACGTCGTGATTCTGGTCCTGATTCTGCTTGCCGGCAATGTTGCCTTCCACCTCGAAGCGCATTTCAACGGTGCCGCCGATATCAGCATTCGCGTCGGCATGGCGGTTGTCGTTATGCTGATCTCTCTGATTGGCGGCCGCATCATTCCAAGCTTTACCCGCAATTGGCTCGCGCGCGAGAACCCGGGTCGTCTGCCAGCGCCTTTCGCCCGTTTCGATATGCTTGCGGTGGCGATCGGCGGGTTAGCCCTTGTGTCTTGGATCGTCCGGCCGAATGGCGCCGCAGCGGGATATGTTCTTGCGCTGGCTGGCAGCCTGCACCTTATCCGTCTGGGCCGTTGGGCTGGCGATCGAACCTGGCGGGAGCGTCTGGTGCTCATTCTGCACGTCGGCTACGCCTTCGTTCCGATTGGATTTCTGCTAAATGCGGCATCCGCTTTCGGCATGGTCCCTGCGAGCGCCGGAATCCACGCCTGGATGGTGGGAGCCGCAGGTGTCATGACGCTTGCCGTGATGACCCGGGCGACCCTGGGCCATACCGGTCAGAAACTGAACGCGTCCGTTTCGACCCAAGCCATCTATGTTGCGGCAATTGTTGCGGCTCTGGCACGCATTTGTGCGGTGATCGAACCGGTTCATAGCGTACCGCTTCTCCATCTCGCGGCGTTTGCCTGGGCTTCGGCCTTCGTTGGGTTTGCGATATCCTTCGGGCCAGTATTGATCAGCTACCACAAGCGGACCAAACAGGAAGCGGCTGGATAAGACTCCGCGTCGTTCGGCTCCACTTCGACGCGGTTCAGGGAACCGGCGAGATGCGATTTTACAAGGGCCAGCTGCGCACAACGCGAATACGTTCGTTCACGGTCATTTTCAGACGTCACTCGACCGAAGAAATCCTCATGAAGTTCCATTGGGCCGTGTTCTGAACATAAAGGCGGAGCAGGTTGATCCCATCACCGAATGCTGTTGGCTGTTATCGGTGACAGAGAGTCCTACATGCTCCCGCCTAATCAAGGAGCGTCGGCCATGTCACACTATAAAGCTTATCTTATCGCCCCTGAGGGCCATCACATTAAAGCTGTCGACCTTGAGTGTGTCGACGATGACGCGGCAAAGATGCGCGCTGAGCAAATGACAAACGTTAACAATGTGGAGCTATGGGAGCACGCCCGCAGGATTGCCAAGTTTGGCAGCAAGTCTGGTGAACGACCCTCCCAGCTCGATTCCCAGTAGTCGGTTTCCCCGTCGCGAAGTCTTCGACAAGGAAACCAGAACATTCCCTGGCCCGCTGCGCAGACGAATGTCGGTTCTGAGTCAAAAGCTGACCTCAAGCCCAAAGGCGGGACGTCCACTCTGCCCTCAGAGGGGACATCGGACGGACGGATCGGCAAGCCGTTAAGTGCTCGAGCGCCCTTAACGCGTGCCGTCGCGTCTGTTGTTAAGGCACGAGCGACCGTCTGAACGAGCAGCCATCAAGATTTAGAGTCTCGAAAAATGATTGGCGCGCTCCACCAGATCGACCATGTGAGCGGCCGCATGAACTGTCAGAGGATGCTGGGTAAAGCCGAGCCGCGGGGAGATATAGCTTGCCATTTCACGAGCCAATCGGAGTTGGTCATCCGAGGCTGTTGCAAGCAAGGAGATCATCAGATTCTCCAACGCGATGACACGGATACGCAGGGTCACGAGTTCAGCATTGGTCAGATCCGGGACTGCAATTCGCCCGGTGTCGAGCACCGAACCCCTGGCAGGCCCCTCGGGCCCCGCGCCTCCTTCGTTGTCCCATCGCGACAAAGCACGTTGACGCTGGTCCCAATCGCTGGAGGTATCGGAGTTTTCTCGCGGCATGTAAGCTCCTCATGTAGTCACGACTCGTCATCCGGAAGCGATCAGATCGGATCCGATCGCCGTATAACTCGTGGTCCCAACCGCCTGGTGCAGGCGGACCCTTAAGCAAGTTCGAGATAGATACGACCGCGGCGCGCCTAGCGAATGGTGATCAATTCTATACAGACCCTGCTTGATACCGGGTGTAACCTGAAGCGCCGGGGATGTGATGGGCCGGAGCGACGCGAGTCCACGATGCCGGTTGAACATTTCCGCAGCCCTGGATGCCTTGTGCATTAGCAGCCGCGACTCGCGGAAGCCACCTGAGATAATCGCTTGGCCGATGCGCGTGATCGCGACGGCCGCTTTCGAGCGGCTACCTCCTGAAACAAGGGGAATTCAGCATGCGCCGATTGGGTCCACGTCTCGATTGGGAGCATTTGAAAAACTGGGTGCCCGGTGCCATTGGGATTTCTCTGATCATTCTAATGCTTGTTGTGGCCGCGAATTCCCGGACGGAGACCAATTCGAGACCGGCTGAGATGCCATCGTCGCAATCCACTCAAGTGGCAACCAACGGTCAGAAAGGCTCGACCGCGCCTCCTTCTCAACCCGCTGCGCCGCAATCTTCTTCTGTCGCAGACAAAGCCGGCGAAAGTCCCTGCGGCAGCAGCGCCCCCTCCAGCCGCTACCACAAGCGAAGCGGCCAAGCCGGCGCCGATGCACGATCACCCCATGATCAAAGCTGAGGCTGTTGCTGCGCCTGCTCCGGTTCAAGGCTCCGTAAAGCCGGATAAAGAACCGCAAAAAGCGGCCACTGATGCCGCAAGCCCGCAAGGCGACGCCGTCGCCGGGCGCCAGGTCTTCAAGAAATGTCAGGCGTGCCATTCTCTGGACCCTGGAAAGACCATCCTGGGTCCGAGCCTGGCCGGGATCGTCGGCCGAAAGTCGGCCGCTGAACCTGATTTCAACTATTCACCGGCAATGAAGCAGGCAGCATTGACCTGGGATGCGGCCACACTCGACAGCTATCTGATGGATCCCCAGAAGATCGTGCCCGGCAACCGTATGCCGTTTCCCGGCCTCAAGACCGATCATGACCGCAAAGACGTGATCGCATTCCTGGCAGCTCCCGCTTCCCCTCCTGTCGCGCCGACCGCTGCGAAAGCCGCCGCGCCGACCGCTTCCGCGACAGCCGCGCCGCAAGCCCAATCAAGCAACCCGCCTATTTATCGGACGCGAAGTACACCCTGCGCACCGGAATCGCGGAAGGAAAAATGGTCTTTCTGGGTGTTGGCGGTTCGATCGATGGGAAGGCAAATCCCGTTCTGACCGCGGCCGAAGGACAAATCGTGCAACTCACCTTGATCAATGGCGAGGGCACCGAACATGACATCGTATTTCCCGATCAGGACGCGAAGTCGCCACGGGTGAACGGCAAGGGCGCGAGCACGACCATCGTGTTCCGTGCGACGAAATCCGGAGACTTTCATCTATTTCTGCAGCGTTCCCGGTCACCGATTGGCGGGTATGCAGGGTCAGTTCCTGGTGACGCCTCTCCTTGCCCCGCAGACGCTGGTCGAAGCCGACATTTCCCGCGAACCTACCGATCTTCCTCCGCCGATCGGCAAGCGAGATCCAAAGACGGTCAGGCTCGATCTGTTCACCGTTGAACAAGAAGGCCGGCTCGCGGAAGCGACCACATTCGGCTACTGGACTTTCAATGGCAAAGTACCGGGACCGTTCGTCCGCGTTCGCGTTGGCGACACCGTCGACGTCCATCTGAAAAATTCGGCCGACAGCAATATGATCCACTCGGTGGATTTTCATGCGGCAACCGGACCCGGCGGAGGTGCTGCGGCTTTGCAGGTCGATCCGGGCGCCGAAAAATCGATGACGTTCAAGGCCCTTATTCCCGGCCTTTACGTTTACCACTGTGCGACGCCGATGGTCGCCGAACACATCGCCAACGGCATGTATGGATTGATCCTGGTCGAGCCCGAGGCAGGCCTTGCTCCGGTCGACCACGAATTTTACGTCATGCAAGGCGAAATCTATACGGAGGCCGCGTTCGGCCAGCACGGAAGTCAGGAGTTCAGCGTCGAGAAGCTGTTGAATGAACGACCCGAATATTTCGTCTTCAATGGCTCGGTGGGCGCGATTTCGAAACTGCATCCTCTGCATGCCAAGGTCGGCGAAACGGTGAGACTTTTCTTCGGCGTGGGCGGTCCCAATTTCACCTCGTCTTTCCACGTCATCGGTGAAATCTTCGACAAGGTTTACAATCTTGGAGGTCTGACAAACCCGCCACTCGAAGGTATTCAGACCGTCACAGTGGCGCCTGGCGGCGCTGTGATCACCGAGTTCAAGCTTCATGTGCCGGGAAATTACACGATCGTAGATCACGCGCTGGCCCGCGTGGAGCGAGGGCTTGCCGGTCTTTTGATCGTCGAGGGTGCGCCAAATCCGGATATCTACAACGGCACCGTGATGCCCGGCATGGGGCACTAATTCCCAGATCCAACTTGCCATCGGCCTGCATTGATCCGCGTCTCCGCGCAGCATCAAAGTGCGTGGCATGATGACTGCGTATTTCGACCCCGACCCCTGCGCATCACGAGCGGTTCCTTACACCCGACAGCGCATCCAATGACGGGGCCAGCTGTAACGCGCCTCTCAAAGCGTTAATCTGAAGCCGCGCGCGAATGGATCGTTGCGCAGTTTGCCGGACAAGTAGAAGGTTTTTCGCGACGATCGGAGCGGCCGCCGTACCGGCGGCACCCTATATTGCGACGCAAATACTCGGATTGACCATGGCACGTTACATCTGGCGAATTCCGCTTATCAGTGGTTGGGACTATACCGAGCATGGTGCTTTAAGGTTATTTCGACCCTGAGTTTTTTGATAACAGCGCGATAGCTTCCTGTACTGTCGTCATAAACTGTGCAGGAAAAATGATGGTAGAGTTCTTTTCAACCGAGATTTCTGCCATCGTTTGAAGCGTGCGAAGCTGAAGTGCCACTGGATGCTGCGTGATGATATCGGCTGCCTGGCCAAGCTTGACTGCTGCTTGGTATTCACCCTCGGCGGCGACAATCTTGGCGCGACGCTCGCGCTCCGCTTCGGCTTCCTTAGCCATCGCTCGCTGCATATTCTCCGGTAGCGTAATGTCCTTGATTTCAACCGCCGTCACCTGAGTGCCCCACGGCTCTGTGTGCTGGTCGATGACGTTCTTGATTTGGTTGTTGATACTCGCAGTATCCGAGAGAAGTTGATCGAGGCTAAACCGACCGACGACATTGCGAACGGTGGTCTGGCTGATTTGATTGATCGCGTCGTAGACTTTCTCAATTGCGATCACTGCCTTTTCCGGATCTGTAATGTGATAGTACGCGACCGCTGCGATATCGATCGAAACATTGTCTTTGGTAATTATCTTTTGCGAGGGGACTTGCATGGTGACAGTGCGCAAGGAAACGCGCACCATCTGTTGGATAGGAACGAAGATCAGCGTTAGTCCTGGCCCGCGGACACCTGCAAATTTGCCGAGAAGGAAGACGACCCCGCGCTCGTACTGCTTCAACACGCGAAGCGAGATGATAACGTAGATGGCCGCCGGTAAGACGAGAAAATAGATCCAATCCATAGTGTCCTCATCCGGATGTCTTGCCACGCTTTCGTGGTCAGCGGCCAAGGGAACGCTACGGAATAATCTGTAAAAGCTCTGATCTAAACGCGGCCCCGTTTTTCAGACCAGGTACAATTTTAAGATAGCACTTTGTGACGGGACGGCTAACGAAAAACCGCACGCCTCTGCCCTCAAATAGATCGGACCGAATGTCTCCTTCAGGGTCAAAAGCGGAAGTTGGCCCGACTGAACAGCAAGTCCGTTCAACCCTCGACAGCAGACATCGGAGGATTAGTGTCGCAGGTCCGCTTGGGAAGCCCTCAAACCCGATCACTGCATCGGCATCGCTGCGGGACACAAATGCCGCGCCTTCACCATGATTTGGGCGTTCACCCGACCGACGGCTGCTGGCAGGGCAGCGCCAATGACGACTGATAAGAACAACAGACGAGGCGGAGTACGAGCTGCATGTTCGTAACCTCGTCCGCGTCGTTTCCGCCTGCACCTTGGGACTTTGGTCCTTTGCTGCGGGGCCTGCTGATCGGCAGCTTTTAACTGTTTTGAACAGCGTTGCAGGGGCCGTCAAAACGCAGAACTCCGGTCACAGATGCTCGATGTCGGCTCTATGCACCGTAACACCGCTGCGCGAGAGCGCGAGGCGAATGTCGATTTGCGCATCACCCAATTTGGCTCGCCCCTACCTTCGTCCAGCTGGATCGGCTAGGCGAAGCCCGCGCCGCCGCTGACGAGGTGCGCCGGATCGAGCCTGACTTCGCCATCGAGCGATGAAAAGCTCACCGCCGTCTACAAGAGGCCTGAAGATTCGGAGCGGCTGGCATCCGCAAGGCCGGCTTGCCGGACACTTGAGAAGGCGAGCCTCACCACTGCCACCTAACGGAACGCACCGGCATAGACGGAGTAGCGGGCATTGATCCGGGCGACGCCCACGTCTGCAAAGTGCCAGAACAGACATCGATGAATTCGATCACCACATTGGCGCGTCGTTTGTGCTGGGGCGACGCATTGGCATGCGGCGCCGAAGAGCCGCTGCCGCTCGTCGGCATAGCTTGGCCTTTCCGCCTCAGTATGGGGTCAAGCCCCACCTGAAGTTCCCGACGATGGAGAGGGCCAGCCCTGAGCAACACGAAGCCATGCCGCGCGGTTTGCCGCTGCGCCCGGCGATAGGAGCCGCACGGGACCACTGATCAATATTGTCAAACTCCGAAAGGAATATCAGAGACGAGAGGATCCAAATGATTGCAACGCTGGCATCGATTGACCAAAATCATGGACGTCGCAAAAAAGTCGGATCTCTAGTCTCCCTCCTTCGGGATAGCGCGATCAAAAATCGCAAATACAGCTGCGAGCAGACATCCAGCTATGATGCCTACGGTCAAATTCTCAGCAAGCGTGAGCCCAAAAGTTGCGATCAAGACTAAAGCCGTGCGCCAGTCGCGTAGCAGACCCAGAAACTCCTTCTTTTCTGCCATGTTCCAGCAAACCACCACCAGGAGACCCGCGAGGGCGGAGAGTGGGATGAAACTCGCCAAAGGTGCCGCCACAAGCATGAAGATCAGTAGGAAACCGGCATGCATCATTCCGGCGACAGGACTTCGCGCCCCCGCCCGGATATTGGTGGCGGTGCGCGCGATCGTTCCCGTCACACTGATTCCACCAAACAGAGCCGAGGCCATGTTCGCAATGCCCTGCGCCACGAGTTCCATATTGTAGCGATGCTTACGTCCGGTCATGCCGTCAGCAACCTTTGCCGAGAGCAGACTCTCAACTCCCCCAAGCAGCGTGAAGGACAACGCGGCCGGCAATATCTCCAGCAAGCGTGACGCCGTGACCAGTGGTAATTTGGGCATCTGCAAGCCATGGGGAACGCCGCCGAAATGACTGCCGATTGTTTCAATGGGCAGACGGAGCAGCAGCGTGGCAATCGACGCCGATACGACTGCAATCAGCATTCCAGGCCAGGTTGGCCACCAGCGTCGTAGAGTAAATATCAGTGCGGCCGAACCCGCACCGACGCTGAAGGCGGCGAGGCTAAGGGTCGGCAACGCCTGGCCGATCATTGCAAGCTTTGGAAAAAACGGCCCAGGTTCGACGCCAGGAAGCGTCAGGCCCCCAATGTCCTTTAGTTGGCTCGCTAATATGGTGACGGCGATGCCACAGGTGAAGCCCACCGCCACAGCATGCGGAATATAGCGAATAAGCGAGCCTAACCTCGACAGGCCGATCAAGGTCAGCATCAATCCCGAGAGCAAGACCGTGAGCAGCAGGCCCTCAACGCCAAATTTGGCCACCGTAGCTGCGACCAGAACGATGAAAGCGCCAGCGGGTCCACCGACCTGAAACCGGCTGCCTCCCAACGCGGACACCAGAAATCCGCCAATGATTGCTGTGTACAGACCCCGTTCCGGCGAAACGCCGGAGGCCACTGCGATGGCCATCGAAAGCGGGAGAGCAACGATGGCGACAGTAAGCGACGCTACCACATCCTTCCGAAAGGGATCAAGCCGTAGCCCTCGCTGAATACTGTTGCGAGCTTGGGGCGGTACACGTGAGCGGTAGCGGAACCGTCAGGCATTGATGGCAGGCCGATCTGGGTCGCAGCTGCGTTAGTTCAGCAACGTAGCTCAATCAACTCTTATGTTCGCTTTTAGCGTCAGGAAAGAACATTCCCGATCCAACCATTCGATTAGACGCGGATTGGCATTGGCGACCAACGCTCTCGCCAGAAGCAGCGGCGCAGCGACTGCGGCGGCGTGTCCGAAAAGTGCCCCAAAACAATAGTCGGCATTCCCTCGACGTGACGGCTAGCCTGTGCCCTAGGCTAACTGCGTCGGCTTTGCTGGGTGCGCCGTTTTCGGGTGGTGATCGTGCAGGTACGAAGCCAAATGGTTTCGAATTATGATTTCCCCGCCCACAGCCGTTTCGAAAAGGATCTCCTGCACATCCCGAGGGAAGTCAGACCACAATGCGAGTGCGGCCTTACCCAATAAGCGTTCAAATTCGTGAGTTGAGTTATTTATCATCATCATCCGACCATGCTGTTCAAAACGGCTCCGCGCAGAGGAAAATCGGACTTGCCCCCTTTATTCATTCCGGCTCGCGGTGAACAAACTCGCGATAAATCTCTCTTCCGAGTTCGTTTACAACGAGGATTTCAAGGTCCTGATCGTCCCGCAGACTGTGATTGCGGAAGTCAAGCGCCATCGCTTTGCAGTGCTTGATCGCATCAGCATCTGCGTTGAACTCCATGCCGACGCGATCTCTCATCGGGACGCCGTCTTTCATATCGAAAAAAAACTTTTGCATGATTGATCCTCGATTGCTCGGTTATAGCGCGCACAAACCAGCTTGCAGTTTTTCCTCATCCCGTCAAAACGGTAACCTTCTCGGTGCATCTGCATAAGGTGCACTCAAACGTGCGCACGTAGAGACCGTCTGATCCCAATACTGCACCTACAAACGTCATCGGGCCGTGGCATTTCGGGCATGGTGGTCGTTCAATCTCAATGCGGTTGGAATCGGCGATGATAGACTGTGGCATTGTGTTGCCCGCCCTAAGAATCTGGCGGGAGCATAAAAACTCCCGGTCACCGGTAGCGGCCAAAAATGGGACGGTGATGCGAGACTAATGCCTCGAAGGTGCATCCTGTTCCGAGAACCAAGGGACAGCCGCTCGATAGATCAAATTGGGGCAGTAGGCTAAATTGACCAGCGGCGGCGGAACGAACAAAAACATCGGTGAAGGGTGTGCAAAACTGAACAGCGAAGGCGAACGGGATGTAATTGGCTGGTAGCCGAACGTAGCGGGCCGCTATCGCGCGTTCCCTTAGAATGGCTTCAGTTTTTTCCGCCCCGGACTGAGGCTATTCTTTTTGACTACGATTTTCCGTCGACGACCAGCTAAGTTGGCGCAATAGCTTCATTGTGGCGTGCTGCGCTTCGCCTTTTCTTCGGCAAGCAATCGCAGCAACATGGCGTGGCGCTTCTCATCCCGTGACGAATTAGCCACGCTGTCCGCGACCAGCCTCTCGAAGTGCGCGATGTTTTCGTCGTACAAATAATCTGGCATGGCGGCCTCCCTTGGGTGAAGTCTGCGCGCGCTGGCAGCCTCCCAATAGCTGCCGGAAACACTCTTTTGCCAAAAGGAAACGGCCTCAGCTCGGGGGTACAGGCTGAGGCCGCCATCAATCGGATGCTTGGGGGGCACCGTGCATCCGGTAGTTCGTCACTAACTTGCGAGTGACGACCTTGGTTCCTTAAAGACTCGGGCCGTCACTTCATTGCGCGCAGGCTTTGTCAGCTTTTAGAGCTGTTTCTGCTGATGCCTTTGTCGGATGAGGAGCGCCGACGACCTTCACGCTGCTGCCAGCAGCAGGTTGGGTCTCAACGATTTGACATTTCATCGTCGCGGTATCTTGAGCCAAGTAGAACGAGGAAGCTGTTGACGGAGGGGCTTGACCGACAGTTTTTGCCGGTTCAGCCGCGAAGGAAGATGCAGAGAATGCGAGAACAGCGACCGTCGCTAGGAGAACTTTCTTCATTGTGTTTTACCGGTTGTCGCGCGTCCAGTGATTGGACACGGGAGCAAGTAAAGTCAGCACATGAAGGTTCCTTGGGCGTGGCTTCTCTAGTTTAAAAACTTTATGGAAAGTGAGCAATATTGACCGGCAACCCCCGTTCAGAGCTGTCTCGTAAAAGCCTGTTGAATTGATGAGAACATCCAAGTAGGCGGCTCCAATCACGCCCCTGATTGAGGCCGTTTCTTTTGAGGCGGGCGGACGAGGTGGCGTTATGTTGGCGCTCGCACGCCCCGGAGCCAGCCTGACGTTGTCCGACGATTTCATCGGATCGACAAGTGCGACCACGCGCGGATGAACGTCTTTCCGAAAGAGAAAAACGGTGTGCGCGTCAAGCCATTCCCTGTTTCCAGAGAGACTACGGAACGAAGCGGCGGTCTGCCGACGTTGATTCCGTTCAGATGATCCTCTCGGCCACGACCGAGCGTGCCGCAGCATTTGGCGGCGCAATTGAAGAAGTTGCGAGTTGGTATACCGAGTCTGGTCGTTTGCAGGCGTAAGCTGAAGTGATGGCATGATGCTTCGCCTTAAGTCGGCGGGAGCACAACACTCTCAGTCACCGGTAGATGCCGATAAAGGGCGGTGATGCAGCCAGCATGCTCTCCAAGTTTTCGGATTGCTGGTCGATATTGCTCACTTCAAAAGATTTAGTCGCCCGGCATGAACACCCTCGCGCCCGCGCGCGCATTACGGACACACAACTAATTAAACTGAGGCGGCGCTACTCCGGCGGCTGCGATCTCGGCGAACTGGCCCAAAGGCTCATATCGGATGCGGTGTCGGCCAGCTGGGCTCTCCGGAGCAAGTCCTCTTTCTCTTCACCCGGTGGAAGCTCAGAGGCTTTCTCTCTGATCTTCCGAGCGAAAAATGCGATGCGATCTTGAAGAGATTCTGTCTGTTTGGAAGGATACAGCCGCATCGCGCTTGTCCGCAATTTGGAGGGGCGAGAGCGCAGACCCTCACTCACCGATGGATGCCGCAGGCGGGGCGGCGATACAGTCAACATGCGCCGCCGAGTTCCGAAATTGCTGCTCAATATTGCTCACTTGCCGAAACTAATAAGTCGGTGGTTCAATGGCCGGCCGATCAAAAGCTGAGGCGTGCGGGACGCCTCTCACAGGCCGTCTCTTTTGAAACGTTGAATTGACCGGTCGAGAGAGATCGGCTCCAGCGCGCGCAACTGCCTAGAACACCACATCAGGGGCCGAACCAGCTCAATACCCAAAAGGATCGATAGGTTGAAATGGACGGCGGGGTGTTGTGGCCAGGTGCTTTCCACCTGAGGCCTAGTGGCGATCCCGAAGATGATCCTGGGTGGATTCTTTTCCAAGAGCGCTGTCGACTGACTTCTTCAACTTGTGAACGGCACCGTGGATCGCCTGATCCATGTTGGTCTCCTGGTGCGTTACGACGATAGGCTCACGGCCATCGCGGCGCGCCTCGATCATGCAGCATTTGTCGTCACGGCCGGTCTTGTTGCCGACCGCGTCGCTGAGGTGCACATCGATCTGTCTGATGCGATCGTCGTACCGGTGTAGCGCGGTACGCACCTCAGCCTTCACGTAATCGGCAAGCTGCACGCTGCCATTGATATTTCCGTCCGTCCTGACCTCGATCAGCATCCCGCACTCTCCGTTGTTTTTCCGCCTGGACTACGTTGATTATTTGACACGACGCCCTTTGAAGAAGCCTTTGTTCGTCGTGTTCTGTCTTATGTTTGCGGTTTCGCCTTGCTCTGCCGGATTTACGTCGGTCTTCTTCGGGTGCTCGCTGGATGGAGTTTCGGAATGGTCGCCCGGACCTTTTTGACTGCGGTTCGCCGGTGGAATCGGCGGCATGTGGCCATGTTTCGACATTGAATCCTCACTAACCGTCGGTTGCTCCGGGCGAAAACGAAAGGCCCGGAATCACCCGGGCCGTTTCGCGTCTCGCTATTTCTGCTGCTGACTCTTTGAATGAGCCTGCTCGCTATGCTGGTTTGCAGTCTGCGAGTGCTGCTTGGCACTGCTGGCGTGCTCTTTGCCCTTGGCGTGATCGCCCTTGCCGTGATGTTCAGCGGCGGAACGATGTGCCTTGGCTGCGTTGTCGTGGTGTTCGGCAGCCTTATTGTGTTCTTCTTTTGCCATGAAATCCTCGTTGGTCGTTCGCTCCCAGCTGGCACAAACTCGCCGTATCCGTAAACGTTCCCACTGTCGGATAGCAAGAGACGAAGTTGTTACCTTTCTCGGACATTCGGCGAAATCTATTGCAGCGAATCTCCTCACTCATCACGCTCTATCTCCGGCTTGTCGTACAGAACTGCGTTCAATAGCGAGCTATGGACCTCTATCTTTCCGTTGTAGGAGATCAAGCCGAGCTTGCGAAACTTGTTCATGAAGAAGCTGACGCGGGAGCGTGTTGTGCCGATCATCTCTGCCAGCGTTTCCTGGCTGACGTGGGGCGCGATAGGTTGGGGCGTGCCCTCCTTTCCGAAATTTGCCAGCAGAAGAAGGAGGCGCGCGAGCCGCTTCTCGCTGGAATTGAACAATTGGTCGATCAGGTCTTCCTCGATGCGGCTGTTGCGGCTCAGGAGATAGGCCATGAACAACTCTGAAAACTTCGGCTCGCTGTGGAGAACGGCCAGCATCGCATCTTTTGCGATGGCGGTGATCAGGCATTCGTCCATGGCTGTGTTGGTTGAAATCCGCAAGGGATGGCCGTTAAGGCATCCTTCGCCAAAGAACTGTCCCGGCTCCAGGATTCCGACCACTGCCTCCTTGCCTTGTTCCGAGACGACTAAGACTTTGATCCTTCCTTTTTGGATATAGAAAACGGTATCTGCGACGTCTCCCTGCGCGAAGACGACCTTGTTCCTTTCAAACTTCAAAATGGTCTTACCCTCGCCGACCTTGGCGAGAAACAGCTTTGGATCAAATAGGTCTCTCGCCGCTTTCGGCATGATGTCCTCGGTACCCGATTGTACCTCATCCGCAGCGAACCTGCCTAAAAATCCGCACCAACCAGTTCGTAGTTCTTTCGACCCTGCGCATGGACGGCCGCCGCCGTCCGGAAAATCAGATCGCGGTTTGCGTCGAACGCACCGAGAAAGCCTGCTTCGTCAGGCCTGAGATGGGGTTCCACCCTCTGGAGAGCCCCGACCGTGACAAAGAAGGAATATTCGATCGAGGTGTCATATCCCCAAAAACGGACAGCCTGCCGGGTTTGGTCATAGCTTCGACTGTGATTCGGAAATTGCAGGGTCACCGATATCTTTCCGTTGGCGAGGTCATTGCGAAGCAATGCGGGCCACAAAAGCGGTGTAAATCGCGATACGGCTTACTACGCTCAGTGCATCACAACCGTCTGATGCCGGTCCTTCATGAGCGCAGCGTCCAGCTCCGTTTGGCTGACCGCAAAAGATTGGGTTAGCCGCTGCGAGGTGGACACGGCCGGCGTTTGAAACAGGGTGGCCACTCGCCGATAGGCAAGCCTTGACAGCCCTTCGATCAGTTCGTCGTCAATCAGGACGACATATTCACCGGCGGGCTGAATGCCGTCCAGGTTCTGAAGGGTGAATGGACTACCGAACGAAACGGTCGTCCGCGTTGTTCTGATGGTCAAAGTGATATCTCCCGCACGAACCTGGATTGCTCGTGGTCGCCTCAATTGCCAAGTGGATTGGCCGGCAAGGGTCCGGAGGGGGCCGACTACGAGAATCTATCGACTATCGGCGGCTGTCGCTGAGCAAAATTGCTCACGTTTTTGTCGGCGGAAATGGTTCACACCAGATAGTGAACGGCACGTCGCATCGAACGACTGACATCTGAGCAATTTTGCTCAGTATCCGTCTCCGCCTCTGGAGCTATCGTGAAAACTCGCGGCGGCGGCACGGCTGTCCGATCGTGGAGGAAGCAAAGATGAACATATCCGGCGAAAGTCTCCTCGTTATATTGGTTGTCGGCCTCGTCGCCGGCTGGCTTGCCGGTCAGATCGTACAGGGCACCGGCCTCGGCCTCGTTGGCGATCTCGATCGTAGGAATAGCGGGGGCGTTTATTGCGAGCTGGGCGCTTCCGCAGCTCGGAATCCATCTCGGCTCGGGCATTGTCTCAGCGATCATTAGTGCCGCGATCGGTGCAGTATTGCTGCTCCTGATCATCAGACTGGTCCGCGGACAGAGCCGATGGGGAGGAAGCTGGGGCGGAACATGGCGGAGACCTTGGTAGGCGGGCAATTGAATTTCGCACTAATCTAGTTTGAGAGCCTAGTCGTCCCCATATTGCGATTATCACCGCACGGCTTCCGGCACTCATCGGTGATGAGAACGCCTCAATGCGCTCCCGCCTGACCAAATGCGGAGAGCCACGATGCCAAGTCCCCCGTCCAGTCAGACAGTATCTCTCCAAGATCGCATCGCATCTTTCGCGCGGGGCATCAGAGAGAAAGCTTCTCAAATTCCACCCGGCAAGGAGAGAGATGACTTGCTCCGAAGAGCTAGGCTGGCCGACACCGCATCCCAACTCACCGATTGGGTGAAGTCGCCCCTATGGCCGAAGTAACAGCCTACGCACTCCGCCTGCCATCAGGATCACCACGTTTGACGAGGACAGAAATTGATCTCGACCAAAACATCATCCGAGCGGCCGGGCTTTGCCTTCTCACTCAGACTTCAATTGTCTGATGTGAAAGCCTTGCGCCAACAGGTAGCGGCAGCCGAGGCAGAAAGAACGATGCGTAGGTCTGACGATCAGGGCGACGTTCAACCAGGCTTGGTTGGTGAACCTTGAGCAGCGAACTCGCACTGCCATTTTTCGATGTCAGCGTGCCTCGACGACGTTGGCGCCAAAATTGGCTGATCGTGAACTATATCGTCGCCAACGTGTTCGCGATGCTAGGCTGGTGTTGGTTGATCTGGTTGTTCGGGACGAAAATTATCTAAGCCGACGTGGGCTGATAAGGTAGGCGCCCAAGAGCAGGCTCGGTCCCCAAAGTACGCCGATGCAGAGAACGATCCACTCCAGTGTGTCCATGGGGAGCGCCCCTCATGAAGCTGGGGATCGATTGACTTTGGCCGGCAGTCGCCAGTCACCCTCTTTTCGTTTTACCAACGAACGATCCCTGCCTTGCCGCGTCGACTGCCTCCGGTTCATCCCCCTATCCCCAAGCCGGAGGAAAACCCCCAAGGTTGACGGCTCTGGCGAACCCCGCGCCGGGGCCGTTTTTTGTCTTCCCCTACCGCAGTGAACCTTATGGCGGCTGATACAGTCATACATCAATGACCATGCCACCAACGAAGGCGGAACTTGAGGCCCAGCTCGCAAGATACCTCGAGCTTGAGCGGGAGTTCCCTGACGGCTCGATAGCGGCGATGATCGGCGATCTTGAAGACGAGCTTCGCGATCAACTCCGACTACTGGAAGCGTGCGAGGTCGCTTCATGGGCAAATTCGGTTGGACTGCGATAGGTGTGTTGGTCGCCGCGTTCGTGGCCGACCAATACTGGAACCACGGCTACTACACCGACAATGCGCTGACGGTGCTGCGCCAGATCAAGCACTCGTTCGGTTGGTGAGGCAGCCCTGCTAACGGCGCTGCTCAGCTCGGGCTTGGGTGACGAGGTCGCCCCGACTATTCATACGTCGATCTTTAGGAGCCGCCAATGCGGTCGCGGGGTCATTGAATGGCCCGCATTGCCCTCGCGAACGCTGCTGCCTTTGGCGGCCATTTTGTGAAGCCCGATGCGCAACTTCGCCTCAACCAACTTCATCTGTTGGCGCATTTCCTGCCGATCGAAGCGCGTATGCGCTGGCTGAGCTAGATAGCGCCAAGCCTTCGCGAGCCATTCCTTCAACGCCTGCACATCTTGATCGAGAGTGTCCGCCACGGGTTCACCTTCCAAGATACAGCTCGGAAGGCGTAACTGATTCGTGGGATGCGTGAGTTAACGCAGCTTTGCCCGGCGTGTGTGGATTGCGGCACACTAGCAGAGCGCGAATCAAGCTATGTTTTTATCGCCGTCTCTGACGGTGTTTCTCCCTAAACTTGGCGCCCGCCGCAAATGGCGGGCCTCTTTTGCCAAGCCCTCACGGGCGGCTTTCGTGCGATAGTCCTGCGCGATCCAGCATGATTCTCGGCAACCCCACGGAGACCACGATGGGCAGCGATGAGAAGCGGTCGGGCGACGGTAGGCGAACCTCGAAAGAACGACGATCCGGAACGGACACGCGATCAGAAGCGGAGAAGCAACTCGTCGGCGAACGCCGATCCGGAGGCGATAGGCGATCGAACCCGGACAGAAGAGCCCGGCCTGGCGACAAACCGCCTGAAAACAAATAGCAGCGCACGCGGATCATCCTTGCGGCTCGCGCGAGAATTAATCTCTTCGGGGCATTCCGAAGCCATCCGCCCGCCTGGTCGAAATCGGGTTGAAGGCGAAGGGCAAATGAAACGCAAACACAAGCGTGAAATCCTCGCTCACCATGAAGCTGCTCACGCTGTCATAGCGAGGCTGTTGAACGTGCCGTGCCTCGGAATCATGATGTTCCGCACCGACCACGAAGGGGGGGCCGGCGCGTTGACGAAGTCCGCCGCTCATAGTGCAGACGGGTGCCGAGAGGCCCGCATTGAAGGTGCGAAGAAAGATGGCATCATCGCTTTGGCTGGGCCAAGTTCGAATGTTCGGCTCTTGGGAAAGAGCATGAGGTCAAGCGGCGCGGGTTCTGATATCGGGGTCGCCAAAAATGCCGCTCTCCTGGTTGCATGCCTTTTGGCCGGCTACGACGTTCCCAAAGATGGTGGCTCACTAAACGTCGACGCCGACGTGCTAGAGAGTGCGGACGCGATCTTCCGAAACTGGCAAGACGAAGCAGATCAGATGGTGTTGAAGCATTGGGCGAAGATCGAACGGGTTGCACAGATTCTTCTAACCGCCGATTTACTCACTGAGACCGAACTAGACCAACTGATCGCGGCATAGTGATTGCCGCCGCGCCGTAAGTGCGGGAGAAAGCCCTTGCGGGCGGCCTTCGTGTTACCCGTAGTTCTCCGGGCGTGAACGAAGTTCCAGACGTGCCGAATTTTTGGGCTTGGCCCCATGCGTCACCCTTTCGATTGAATAGTCCCTTTGATTTTTTGGACGGACCCTTTTAATGGCGTTTCGCAAGGCGAAACATCGTGGGAAACCAAAAATGCGCGACCTGGAAGAGAAACTTGCGAAGCTGCTTGCGACCGTCCGCCAGCTTCCACACGGACCCGAACGCCATGAGTTACTCAAGGAAATCGGGCGCTTTCGAATAATGATTGACGCCATCAAAGCAAGGCAAGAGGAGCCGCAGTCAGGAAAATGAGGCCACGTCAGTTGGCGGCCTCATCAGCGCGCGACCGCCCCGGCTCGCGATCAACTGACAAAGCACGGCCCCGAAACCTCTCGCCAAGTTCTCGCGCCTTGAACTGCACGGCGCGAGGCGACCTCGTAAGTTCAAGACCGGCAGCGGTCGGGCTAGATCCTGAGCGAACTAGTTCGAGCAGGCGTGCTATCTCAGACTCGGTCCAAATCCTCTTGATCTTCATTCCGCGGTAACACGGCAAAATGGCGACGGTTCCCGTGTCAACCGCGCCCGAGATCGGAGTATCGAGGGAGATGGCGCTTGGCTTTGGCGATAGGTCCTCACGGGCAGCTTTCGCTCGACGGCTGTGTGGATTCCGACACACGTCAAAACCGCGAATCGCTTTAAGTTGTGAATGTCGCGATGTGCGCGGCTTCTCCCTAAACTTGGCGCCCGCCGCAAATGGCGGGCCTCTTTTGCCAAACCTCACGGGCGGCTTTCGCGCGCGTGACGGCGGGGCTATGCTTTTGATGGAATCGGCTATCACAGCAAAAGGCGGATCGCCATGCTTTCAGCTTTGATTGGTGTTTTGATTATTGTTGTCATCGGCGCCATCTGCTTCTGGGCGATAGACAAGTTTGCAAATGATCGACGATTGGCGCAGCTCCTTAAACTCCTTGTGATACTGATCTGTATCGCGGCTATCCTTCAAAGGGTTTTGCCGCTTCTCGGCGTTTATATTTAAGCCCAAAATTTTCTTGTGAACGTGAGCAAAACAGAACAGCGGTGGAACGGCCGTCGTTCCAAACTGTCCCCATCACCGCCCCGAAACGGCATTCACCGGTGACTGAGAGTGTTGCGCTCCCGCCCGATGTAAGGGACTACATCATGAGCGCGTTTTACGGACCGCCATGCCCGAACTGCAAAACGATGACGATGGTGGCGCGGATCACGCCCGGTTCGTTCGGCCTTTACATTCGGACATTCGAATGCCCAGCTTGTGACTATGTTGGCGTGGTCGAGCTTGCCGACCCGATGAAATCTCGCGAAACAAAAGGATGGCTCCATGGCGAACTGCGGGCGCCAACGTAAGGCCTCCGATGACGCGCACATGGTTGTTTGCGATTTCAATTGCATGGTGCGCCGCTGTATCGGGCGCACTCGCGTTCGCGATCCTCGCGCAGTAAGGCCGCCTCAGTGCGGGCTGGCTTAATTCGGTCAATTTCTGACGAAAGTGAGCAAAATTGAACAGCGCCGAAGCGGGGCGCCGCTCCAATCTATGCCCTTACTGACTCAACGGAGCGGCAACGTGCCAGCACCTCAACGCATTCGAACCGACACCCGCTACCCCATGGCGTATTTTGTGAGATTGCGCCGCGACATGCTTCGCGCCGCACGCGCCGTGCTGCCCGGACCGGAACGTAACCAGCGGCGGCAGATCGCCGCGTCCTTGCGCACCCTTTTCCGAAACAAGGCTTGGCAGGACACCCACGCCCTAGAGGGGTCGGACTGAGGCCTCGGTCAAAAAAACGGCTCCAACCGGGGGTACAGATTGGAGCCGTCTACTTTGGGCGGCAACCGGGCAGGCTGAACCGCCGCCACATTACCAACCACGATCCCATCAGCCGTGCTGTTCTGTTTTGCTCATGTCGAAATCAAAATTTGAGCGGGTCATGTATTTGTGACGCCCGATCACCACATAGGGGACATCACCGCCCCGCCTTCGGCATCCATCGGTGACTGAGAGTATCGCGCTCCCGCCTGATCCAGAGGAGAAGCGCCATGCTACCACATCGAGAGCCTTTCAGTGTGCGAGAGTTAATCCAAATTCGGTTAGAGAAAGCACGAGAAGCCCGCGCGCTGCCGCCTGGCACTGAGCGCAATCAGAAATGGCAGGTCGCGCAGTCTCTCAAAAGGCTGATCGAGAGCCAAATCCAGATGCGGGACAATCTGCCCCGTCGCGCCAGCCGCCATTGAACGGGAACCCTAGCAACTTTCACGCTAGACCCATTAGGCCGATTTCTGATGATTTCGGATATAAGCAGTAACCTGTTCATTCAATTGAACGGTGCGAACCCTATCCCGCGTGGACACTGCTTGTTGAATGATGCGACTTTGCTGCAACTCGGGGAAGTCTTTCCAGAGAACAACGACAGCCGCACCGATGCGGCGCAAAATACGTTCCTCGTCATTGTTGAAAATTGTCAGCCCGTCCATTCCGACCTCCTGCTTTGCCGTCCTCAAGCTAACTCCGAAACGGCAAGCCACCTCTCATCCATGGGCCGCTTTTGCGTTATACAATGCTCCAAACAAGGCCATCGATGATGACGAGTGCCAAAATAGTCGGGATTACAGAGCCTAATATTGCATCAACCTTATCCATATGGACCAACGCCCACGTGCGAACCGAAGTTCCACAGTACAACTGAGGTGGACGGTTCTTTTGGAGGTAGCGGCAACCGCCCGCCAGAACGGCTCTACACGCCGAATGTCCGGCCCGTTTAGCCCGCTAGTGGCTTAATTTGAAATACCGGAATTACGGCTATCTTTAAGCTCACAACTAGCAGACGATAAATTTATCGCCGATTCGCTTTGGTAGTTGCCGGTGACAGAGAGTGTTGTGCTCCCGCCAAGCGGAGAGCGACATGAATCTGTCCGAACACTATCGTCTCAAAGCGGCTTCCTGCGAGAAGCTTAGCCGAGAAGCAACCGATCGCGCGCTTGCGTGGGCAGACATCGCAATCGAATGGCACGCGCTTTCGTTTCACGCGGCCCAGCATCACGACATCGAGTTCAAGAAGTTGGAAGGAATTGACTAGCTATTCGCCGGTTGTTCTGCTGGCAAGGACGCCATCATGACCATCTCCGCCAGAAAGTGTCGCGTCTACGCGAAAAAGAGCTATATGCTTGGCACCGACCCTACTGTGGCAATCAAACGCCGTAGTCAAGCCTTGGCCATGGCTCGGTCGTGGGCCGCTCTGGCCGTCGGGATTGACCGAGACAAGGCGTCGGAAGCCTCCCGAAAAATACCACTTAAAAGGTAAGGCCGCCTCAGGCGGCCTCGTTCATTCCGCCGGCCGTGGCACTTCGCCTGTTTCGACCTCTAGTGGCCTAGTCTCAAAATTCGTTGACCTGTTCGAACAAATTGACCGCCTTGAGGATTTGCGCTCGCGGGCGCCCGGCGCGATGATAGGACATGACCACCAAGTCCCGGCAATATCTCTACGGCGCCTCTGTCCGCGCATCGGCGGAGCGCGCCAAGGAGGCACGCAAGGAAGCCGATAAGCTGGCCTGCGTCGCCTGGAACCAGCGAATGCTTGGCTTCAAGGGACCGGCGCAGCCGTCACCAACGCTCGGCGATGCGCTCAACGCTGGCTACGGCTACCTTGAGGTCCGCTGCCTCGGCTGCGACACTCATCAGACCGTGGCGCTCGATATTGTCCGCCGTCCGAAGACTACGCCGATCTATGAGCTGGAGCGGTACATGCGCTGCAAGGATTGCTCGGAAGTCCGGCGCTATCCGTACAAGCGGAGCCATCTGGTTGCGCTGCGGCCAACGAAGATTTCAGCGAGTGATCCGCCGTCGATATGGTGGCCGGGAGAACGATGACGCCATGAAGTTCGTCGGTGACCGCCCGTTCTCCGATCGCGCCGTGGCCGCGCGCAAGCTGCTCGAACTCGCCAACGCGGTGGATCCGAGCCAGGACGCCCGCATCCACATCGAGAAGAACAACGGACCCTTCCTGCAAGGAAGGCGGCACGCCTGCGGAGTACAAGGCCGCGCTCAACTACGCCATCGCCAAGGGCTGGCTCTGGAAGCACGAGTCCGGCACCTACCTGAAGTTTCACCGAGGCCGGTGCGGAGCTGTTCGCCTGACCTGTCCGCAGTTAATTGGTCTTCCCGGCGTCTCGCTCTTGTTCCATGATGAGGAACAAAGGGGTGCAGGGCATGCCCATCTACCGCTTGTTGCAGAACTCTCCGTTGGGCCCGGAGGAGATCAAGGTGCTGACCGACGCTTATGGGCAGACCTTGCGAAAGCTCAGCCTTGTTGACCGCAAGGATCCGATCACAGAACTGGTCGCACGACATAGAACTTGGTCAGCGCGGCGTCCGTGAGGCTACGCAGCTTTCCGAGCTTGCCATCAAGGAACTTGGAGTCGAGCCTACGTCGAGGTGAGACCGTGACTGAATTATCTACAGTGTCCGGAACCTGACATAGCCGAGACCGTTGCTTCTGACGATCTTCTGAGCCGGTCATCACCGGCGTCCCAAAAGAATACCGACCGTTATTGATCGGGCTTGGGAAAATCGGCCGCCGCAGCGGCCTTCAAGATCAAACTCAAAACTTTTGGAGGTCGTCATGTCCTCACGAATTGAACGCGGCCGCGCGCGGGCGCGGGCCAGGCTTCAGCAGGAAACGCCCATTGGCGACGACGCGGGTTTGCTCGCGTGGCAAGACGAGGCCGCTGCTATTGTTCGCGACGCTAAGCAAAAACGAGGGTCAGGAACTGATGAGCTACCCTCGACTGTGATAGATGAGGTCGCGCGTAGTTATTTCCGATATGCCCGTCGACAGCGGTGACACCAGGTCTCGTCGCTGCGTTATGGAACCGTGGAGGCCAGACAAGCGTAGAGTCGCGCTCCCGGCTTCCTTACCCTGACTGGGAGCATCAACCTCCAAGGTTGGCGACCTCGGTGGAACGCTCTTTCCGCCGGGGTCGTATGGAGTCCTCTTGTGGCGTTCCAGCGGAAGAAACCAGCGGCCATCGGCGTCAAGGCGGCGTTCCCCGGCTTCATCGAGCCTGCGCTCGCGTCGTCCATCGAGAAGGTGCCCTCCGGCGAACGCTGGCTCCACGAGATCAAGTTCGACGGCTACCGCGTTCAGCTCCACATCGCGCAACGAGAGCATCAAGGTCTTCACCCGGCGCGGCAACGACTGGACCAACCGCTTCAAGAAGATCGCCGCCGACGCCTACCTGATCAACGCCAGCTCCGCCATCATCGACGGCGAGATCGTGGTGCCCGCCGCCGATGGCACCACCGACTTCTCGGTGCTGCAGAACGAGCTGAGGGGCAAGTCCACCAAGATCGTGATGGTCGCCTTCGATCTGCTCTATCTCAACGGCTACGATCTGCGGAAGCTGCCGCTGGTCGAGCGCAAGCCGCACCTGAAGAAGCTGATCGCCAAGACCGACATCCAGTTCTGCGAGAGCTTCGAGGTCGACGGCACCGAGATGTACAAGCACGCCTGCTCGGTCGGGCTCGAGGGCGTCGTCTCCAAGGTGCGCGACAGCCGCTATAGCTCCGGCCGGGGCAACGACTGGGTCAAGAAGACCTGCGCGCAGCGCGAGACGCTGACCATCGCGGGCTTCGCGCTCGACGACGGCAAATGGGATGGCATCTATCTCGGCCGCCGGAAGGGCAAGAACCTGGTCTACGCCGGCAAGGTCGACCACGGCTTCGACAAGACCTCGGCGGCGGAGCTGCGGAAGAAGCTGACGCCGCTGATCCGCAAGACCCAGCCCTACGCCAAGAAGATCGCGCACAAGGGCATCTGGGTCGAGCCGGAGCTGCTGGCCGAGATCGAGTACCGGGCGAAGTCGGCCGAGGGCAAGGTGCGGCACCCGTTCTTCAAGGGGTTAGGGCCATGATGGGGTGTTCCCGCTGTGATGATATCCGTTGGGTTTACGCGAACCATCCCGACGGCTACCCACACAGCCCCCTGCGAGCCAAACAAACCACTCGCCAACGCCTTCTGCCCGCGCTTCGGCGCCAAAGGCGCATCCGCTCGGCTCGCAAGTTGTTCACGAAGGCTCGAAGGCTTGTAGAAGTGAAGCAGACCTTGGCCGTTTTCATCCACGCGCGTCGTCGATTTCGGCAATGTGCGCCGCTCACAGCCGGGGAAGATAGTTTGGAGGCCCGCAGAGGTTCGTTCGACTTCGGCCATGTTGTTGCTCCGGGACGATTGCCGCTCAGTGTGCCACAGGGTTGCGCGGTTCAGAGCGGTGTTGCGGATTGCCCCCAGGAAATAATTGGTCAATTTGAGACCTTGGGTAAAAGCCTTCTTATGGTGTAAGAACACATCCTACCGCTGTGGGCGCGTGTTGCGTGAGGGACCACTCGCGAAGTGGTTACGCTCTCACCGTGGACAAGGTAGGTAATGAAACCCGAGGACGACGAGAAGAACCCCAATCGCGCGACCACGCTGGCGAGCGTCGCCATAGATACTGCGAAGCTCATAACGGGTGTCCCGCTGGACTATCCAGACCCCCTTCTCACGCCACTTGCCACCGTTCCCCAACCTGCAAAGGAAGAGCCGATCATGGACGACGTGAAGGATGAGAAAGACAAACCGCTGGTCGATCAGATGACCGACGTGGTTGCGGATGCAGCCGGCGAACTTGCAAAGACTGCTGTGAAGGCGGTGGCCAAGCGCGCCAAGAAAGCCGTGGTGAGGAATACTCCGAAACCGATCAAGCGAGCGGCAAAGGCCGTTGCAAAAGCGGCAAAGGCCCCGAAGAAAACTGCTAAAAAAGCAGTCAAAAAGGCAAAGAGGGCGGCAAAGAAAACCCCGAAGAAAACCAAAAAGACTGCAAAAAAGAAGAAGTCGAAGAAATCCACACGTTAAGGAGATAGGCAGGGCTAGATTTGAGCGCCGGCTTTTTCTGGGGCGAGGACTACGCCAATCTTTCGCGCGCAAGCTCACGCCGCTTCTCTTTTGGCTTTCGGCGCACGCTTTGCTCGGGCTGCGTATTACGGACGGCCTCCGCCAGCATCTCGCGCAGCTCGGCCTTAGTCTTCGCCGGTTCGCGGCGTGATGGTTGCCATTGGGTCACGATCAGTATGTGGGGACGCCGGAGCTTAATTAAAACCCCATTGGTACTGCCCGCATGTCTGCCTTACCCCGCAAAGCAAACATCGCCAGTCTCTGGTTCGATGTCCGAAAGGTGCCAATTTCGGAAGTGACCGCTGCGCGTTAGACGTTTTGGTTCCCTCTGGGCAACAACAAGAACGCTCCGCCTCTTGCAAACTGAAGAGCGCGAGCTAATTTGCGACGTTCCAAGAAGTTCGCAAACGCAGGAGCCTTCCTTGGTCGCGAAGCCACGCCATGCTGAAGACGAACCCGACTATCTAAAGGAATTGCTCGCTCAGGCTGGTATCGACGCGCAGGCTTCCAGTGTCGCCGCCAAGCTACAGGAAGTCGTCATTGGGGAACTTCATCATCGGATGAAGAATACGCTTGGCGATTGTCTCGGCAATTACGTCTCAAAGTCTCAAGTCAGCGAATAGCCTAGAAGAGGCCACTAAAACGATAGGAGAGCGCCTTCATGCGTTGGGAGTAGCGCAAGACCTGCTGGTCAGCGAGCGATGGACTGGCGCAGGATGTCGGACCTTGATCGAAGGTGCCGTGAAGGCCTTTCAATCTAAAAGCCTTGATCAGTTTGAAATCGCCGGGGATAACATCGCAATTTCTTCCGGCCCTGCTATCTCCCTTTCAATGGTAATTCATGAACTCTGCACGAATGCTGTGAAACACGGCGCGCTGTCAGCACCCAACGGACGCGTTTTAATTTCGTGGACCGTGTCCGAAGATCACCCGCCGCGGTTCAAGCTGCATTGGAAAGAGCGCGGTGGCCCTCCTGTCCGAGAACCTACTCGAAAGAGCTTCGGTTCTCGACTTATAGAACAAGCGCTACCGGGCCAATTACAGGGCGAGGCTCGACTTAGATTTGAACCCGATGGCCTGAGTTGCGAGGTAAACATTCCGCTGAGTGTTATGCAGGAGCGGCCTCTAGCGATTGTGGCAGCCCCGACCTCGGCATAGCGCAGCAAGGTCCCGCTGCCTTAGAGCCATCCCCTTCGCTTGGCGATCATTTCATTCAACAAGGGGTGGTCATTTCCGGTGCTACAACCCTATATTTGTGACCAGAAGCCATGATCGTTCAATCGGCTCAAGGTCCAAGTTGGTCAAAAGGTGACATCGGCGGACGACTGGACGAGGTCTGCTTTACGCCCGATAGTGTTGCAAAAGTCGTTTTGCAGAAGATGTGAAATTTCTGGAGGCTACTGGCGCGTTATTCGTGTAAGAATCTGAGGGACCTCATAGCCTTGCGCCAAATTCGTGGGCGACTTCGGTGGCGCGACTGAGACTATGCGAATCAGCGACCTCTTTGCGCTTCAGGTTTTCGCCGAAAATTTGGACCGCTACAAGTTTCGACTTTTGCAACACTATCCGCCCAACAACAGACATCGGCGATAGCGGATGCAATGTCCGTTTCGTGCCGATAGTGTTGCAAAAGTCGTTTTGCAGAAGACGTTAAATTTCTAAGGGTCGCTGGTACGTTATTCGTGTAATGATCTGAGGGACCTCATCGCCTTGCGCCAAATTCGAGGGCGACTTCGGTAGCGCGACTGAGCCCAGGCGAATCATCGACATATTTGCGCTTCAGGTTTTCGCCAAAATTTGGGACCGCTGCAACTTTCGACTTTTGCAACACTATCTGCCAAAAGCAGACTTGCAACATTTTAATGTGCATCAGTCAGATCGTCGCAGGCACCCACAGTGATGTTAACCGCCATCCGATGCAACGATGCTCGCGGCAAATCAGCAACAGTCAAACCAAAGCCGAATGCAGCATATGGGCGCCATTCAGCACCAGGAACAAGGCGAAGAGCCGTGCCAGTACCCCCGCAGGCAACCAGTGCGCGACCGCCACGCCAAGGCGCACCGTCAACAGGGTTCCTGCAACAACGGCTACAAGTGCAGGCAAATTGATGTAGCCGATCATCCAATGACCAAGGGGCACATTGCGACCTTCCCAGGCGTAGGTGAGCGCACCCGCCAGGCTTATCGGCAACCCGATGGCTGCCGAAGTACCGATCGCAAGCTTCGGCTCCATGCCGGCAGCCTTGAAATAGGGCGTGAACAACGTCCCGCCTCCTATCCCGGCGAGCGCAGCGACGCCGCCAAAAGCCAGGCTGAACATGTTCAGTGCCGAGTCGCGCCGCGCCAATGTCTGCAACGCTCCGAGCTTCGACACATCTGTTATCATCAACGCTGCCGCGAACAGCTGGAAGCAGGCCACAAAAGACAGCAGTGGAACGGCTGGCGATTCCGCAGCCACGGCGCTGCCAAGTGTGACACCGAGAATCACACAGGGCGTGGCACGGCGGAGCATTCCGGTGGAGGCGCTGCCCCGACGATAATGGCCGTAGGCACTCTGCGCCGCGGAGAACACGATCGCGGCCATCGACGTCCCGAGAGCCATCGCCACCGCATGTTGCGTATCGGCCCCGGTCGTTGTGAACGCGTAAACCAGCACGGGCACCAGGATGAGTCCGCCACCAATGCCGAACAGGCCCGCGAAAAATCCCGCTGCTATTCCGCTCAGACCAAACACCGCAAAAGGCAGATCATGACCCACTTTGTCCTCCCGTCATTCTGGTCTTTCCGGGAGCGAACGAACTGTCTCCTGATGCCAGGAGAGTTTTACCCAGCGCATTCTCGTTTCGGCTACGCGTGATCTGAACGGCCACTGTTTTGAAAATCCTGGTGATCAACCACCGGACATCTTGCGTGCGGCGGTGATTTGCGTTGCGCCAGATTTCGGCTAGTCCAGCGTCGCCGTGATCATGTTGCTCGTTCTTCATGCAGTAATCTCCTTTGAAAAAACACCAGCAACGATACGTGCTCAGAAAACACCAAGAACTGCCGCACTCAAACGCCGACTCGCAATTCAACAAGACCCAAGATGTTGCCGGCCGCGCGGCCCAGCTGTGATCAATCTCACACCTCAAGAAATGTTAAAAAGGCTGACTCCCTATTTCCTTTCACGCCCATCACACGGGACGCGCACAGTTGGCGCGCGCGGCCGAAAATAAAATGTGTGTGACGCCGCCGACGGGTCTTGCTCTCATCCACATGCTGCTCGGGGGTAAGCGTTGTGCATTTCCGAAAAAACTCAGAGGAGCCTGTAGATCAATGGAAGCAGGATGGCAGTGAGTACGCCGTTCAGACTCATGCCTAGTCCGGCAAAGGCGCCAGCGACCTCATTGATCTGGAGCGCGCGGGCGGTTCCGATCCCGTGCGAGGCAATGCCCATTGTCAGGCCCACGATACGCGGATCATCGATACGAGCGACGCGCGCGATAATCGGCCCGAGAACGGCGCCCGTTATGCCTGTCATGATGACAAGTACGACCGTAAGCGTCTGCAAGCCGCCGATCTGTTCGGATATGCCGACCGCAATTCCAGCCGTTACCGACTTGGGTGCTAGGGAGAGAATAGTCTGCGAACTCGCTCCCAAGATCCATGCAAGTCCGACTGCGCTCAGGATTCCGACGGGCAATCCGACAGCCAATCCCACCGCGATCAGACGCGCGGAGGCGCTTATCACCGCCCTCTTACGAAATAGGGGTATTGCCAGCAGAACGACCGCGGGGCCCAACATGAAATGTACGGCGTCAGCTCCGCGCAAATAGGCTTCGTAGGGGATATGCGTTGCTTCCAGGCCGAGAGAAATCAGAATGATTGCAAGCAGGGTTGGATTGAGCAGCGGGTGGTTGCCGCCCAGGCGCGATATGCGGGTGGCGACCAAAAAGGCAAACACGGTCGCGCCCGTCTCCAACACCGGCTTATCAGCCAGGCTAGCCCAGCTCAGGCTCGTCAATTGGCTAAGAGTTGACATCGCGAACGGCTCCCTCAAGGCGCACGGGCTCCCGCTCGTGGTCGTTCGCGATCGTGATGCCGAGCCAATTCGCCACGACCATCGTCACGAAGAGAGTTATCGCCGTACCTCCAATCACTGCTGCCAAAATCGGCAAAGCTTCCGTCCTGAAAACATTCAGATGAGCAATCACGCCCACGCCTGCTGGCACAAATAGCATGCCCAGAAACTGGAGTAGCCGATCGGCAAGAACACCGAGATCGTCGGGGATTTTTCCTCGAACGGCGAGCTCGACGTACAGCAGCATCAAACCGGTCACCGGTGCAGGGAGCGGCAACAAACCGGACCTTGCGGCAATCTCACCTACGCAAAGCCAGAACATCACACGGGCAATTTGTTCAAGCACACCAATTCCTCCAAACGTCTTCAGTCAAAGGATTGCCGGTAGACCTAAGAGTTGGTCCGTTTTGCACGCCGTCTCGGGCTCCGAGACGGCCCGTCGTACCCATGAATTCGTCACGGGAACACTGTTGCCATCGCCATTTCGGCTTCAGTGAGTCCGGGGCCACCGGATGCAAGGTAGAGCGCGGCGATCGCGACTGTCGCGAACGCTACAAGAACGATCAAGCCGTCGTAATTGCGAGCCGCCAAATGCGATCGAATGGCAGTGTGATTTGCGTGGCCGTGCTCTGTGCCGCGAGGGTTGAGCTGGATCTCTACCTGCCGGTCCATCGGTGCTGTCTCCACTGTGGTTTGCCCCGGACGGGAATCTCATTTCGCCCGATCCATGAGGCTTCGCATCGGCTATGCTTCCTGAACCGTTCGAGCTCGTCTTCATACAAATGGATGAATACGTGCGGCCGGCCGGGGGCTATTTTCGACCCTATCGGAGACCTTGGATGTCAGACGCTGCCCTGCCGGCGGGGGAAAAGGAGCTGGCCTCGCTGATCGACCGTATCTACGCATCGGTGGAGCGACCGGAGCTGTGGCCCGAGACCATCGGCGAGATCGGTCGCCTGATTGGCGGCCGAAGCGACTTCTGGTCCGCGGATTTAGGTGCATCCAACTCACAGCCGAACCCCACGGCATCGGAAGCCGGGTGCCGTGGCGCGTTTCTGCTCTCCCGGGCCGACCTCAGAGCATTGGATCAATACGCAGCCGATTTCGACAATCTGATTGTCCGTTTTCTCAGACTGGTCTTTCTCAGCGTCCTCTGGTCGCAAAAAGAGGTTGGTGCTCGCGAGGTGCTAGGAGCGCGTATCGTTCGGCGCTACTTGCACAGTCGCGAACCATCTCGGTCGGATGGCCAAGTCGCCCGCCGTCTTATCGCTGCCATGTGGGAGGATGGCCTGATGTTCGATCATCGCCACCTGCAGTACATGCAACTTCTGGCACCCCACCTCGACCGAGCCGCCCGACTTCAGATACGCCTTAATCTCGTGATACTCCGTTCCGAACTAGTATCAGGCGCTCTCGATCGTCTGACAGTCGGGGTCGTCGTCGTCGATCAAGCCGGCGCCAGGATCTGGCACAACCGGCGAGCCGCAGAGATTGTTAGCGATCCGAAGGTTATAACCCTCGTCGGGCAGCGACTGACGGGGCGAGATGCCGCGAGCACACAGTCTATCCGCGAACTCATCGCTCGAGCGGTCGATCGCGGGGAGGCTGGGCTTCTGCCAATCGAGCGGGAAGATTTAAGACCACTGCTGCTCATTGCGGCTCCCCTGGAACCAGGCGACACGCACGACTTGTCCGCCCCACCCCGCGAAACAGGGTACGGCGTTCTGTTCATCAGCGATCCTGACCAGAGCGAAAACTTAAGCGTGGAATTGCTTCGGAGCGCGTTCGAACTCACTTATCGCGAAGCTCAAACCGCGATCGCAATTGCTCGTGGTCACGGGTTGAAGACGGCCGCGCGGGCCATGGGCGTGGCTCCTACGACCGCACGCAGCCAGCTACAACAGGTGTTTGCAAAGACCGGCACAAGCCACCAGGCGGAGCTTGCAGCGCTTGTTCAGCGGACCCTCATGCATGTTCGCTAGGGTGGGATTGCCTGTCTAGCCGCCACAGGCTCAGGTTAGCGGCCGGCAACAATGCTGCGACCGGCAGCGCAGAAAAACTCGACGGCATTTGCGGCTAAAATGGCAGCCACGTCTGCGTCCGCGGCGCCAAACCTTAAGATTTCCTCAACGCGTTCCGGCCTATTGCTTGACCATGGCACTCACTCGCGCGCGACCAAGGATTTCGGCATGGCCGCACAGCAAACGAGCCCGGCGTCAGCGCCTCACGCGATTCCACCCGCGCTGTTCAACGCCTGCTTTGCGCTGCTCGTGATCAACGCCTGCTATCTCCCGGCGGCTTACGTCTCGGGCATGTGGATCCGGGAGGCAAGCGGGCTCGGCATCCCCACCGACTTCGTCAACGTCTGGGCCGCGGTCGGCTGGTGTTCGATGGCCATCCAAAAGCGAGAGCGTGACGGACATCGCCCTTAGTTGTGGATTCCGAGATCTCTCCTATATCGGCCGGCTCTTTCGCCGATGTTTTGGCGACACCCCAACAGGAGTTCGAGTTGCCCGCAACAAAACATGAGCCGAGGAAAATAGTAGGATTTGTGGCATGCAGCGAGGGCCTTATTGATACACTTCGACAAGCATCGTAGCAGGTTCTACGACCGCTTCGTGGCGCCTGGATCGGCCTGACGACGCGCCGCTACCAATCCGGAGAAGTCGATTATGACGGCCATATATCCCGACGTGGCGACCGCCATTTGCGAGGGCTTCTCTACGAAGCGGCGGCGGTCATTCTGACGCGCAGCTCAACCGACAGCACTCTGCGCACGTGGGGTCTGAAGCTCCGGGAGAGGATCGGCTTCAAAAGAGCTGCCGTGGCCGTGGCGCGCAAACTGGCGGTTATAATGCATACGATGCTTAAGACTGGCGAACTCTTCAATCCGAATGCCGGAGCCACCGCATAAGTCCCGATAGCGTTCAGAACCTGAACGCCTAAGGTGTCCCTGCCGGGACGTGAGCCGAGCCATTCCGCTGATGCTGTTGCACTGCTGACTCAGCAAAGTGCGTCGTCCACATTGAAGGCTCGTCCTGCGAAGCTCCATCATGCGGCGGCTAATGTCGACCGCGAAGACAACCATGCACCCGGCAGCGTCCCCTGAACGAAATTATATGCTTGACGCCTCAGCAGCGATTAGACAACAGCATCACAATCGGACTCATGCGGTGCAGCAAATTGGATAGGGGTTAGCCAATAAAATGGGACCTTAGGTTCGTCGGATGCGTCTCGATGGAGTGGCTAACAGCCCTTTAAAATCAATCCGCCCTGCTGTTTTATCAGGAGCGTAACGCAATACTGAGCGCATCGATATTCATCGTATCTAGCGGGATCGACACAGTGAGCGCATGTTCCAGCTTTCCGGGCCCACTTCGTCCCTCGTTTGCAAGAAAACGGCCCCGCTCAACGATACGCGACGCATAGTCAAGCGGCTCGTCCGCCGTTCGGAGCAGTAAGGCTTCAGCCTGATGATCGGCCTCAGCCCAGTCCTGTACCAGCAGCGCATGTTCGATCGCGTAGCGCCTGAACCAGAAATGATTATGGCCAACCGACCCTCCCGCAAGCAGCGATTCGCCTGCTGCCAGGGCGGACCGCTGATCGTCTCGCTTTTCTTCGAGGAGAGCCAGAAGACCGTAGATGACCGGGCCGGCAAACCCGCGACCCGTCTCCTCGGAAATCTGGTGCCCCAATCGCACAAGCGAAAGGGCTTGCATCTTGCTTCCTTTTGAGATCGCGACCTCCGCACAATGAGCCAGGATTATCGCCTCGTATCGGCGTGCCTTGAGTGCACGTGCCTGATCCAGAGCCTTTGGTTGGACGCTGTCAGCCTCCGTGTAACGTCCCGCCGCCGTGAGACAGAAGCCCATGGAATGCGTGGCAAACATTTCCGCATGCCGGTTGCCGATCCTTGCGGCGGTCTCCAGCGCGGTCCGCATGTCCTCCAACCCGCGATCGAACGCGCAGGTGTAGATACGGCAATGCCCCATCATGACGCGATTGGGGACGGCGATCCGGTTCAGTTGGTGAGCTTCGCACAGCGCGACGCATTCGCTGAAATGAGTTAACGCCGTGGCCATCCTGCAATCCATATACATCGCATCCGCCAGGCCGCTCAGCGCACGAGCCTGCCATTCCGGAGAATTCGATACGCCGTGCTGCTTCGAGTGCCAGCTCATGCTCGCCGCGGCACTCGCTGAGACGCCCACGCGCGAAATAAAGATTGCCGCGAAGATAGTGGGTTTCGGAAAGCGCCCGGTCGTCACCCAGCAAAGCCGCCAGCGGCTCTGCCTCCGCCAGCGCATCAAAGGCAGCGTCCAGTCGGGCAATCAGTCGATTGGACGCGGCGCTTCCGAGTAGCGCGCGGCAACGGTCCGCGTCACTCTCGGCCGTGACTTGAGCCACCGTGTAGGCTTCGAGAGCCTCCGTCCCGCGTCCGGCGTCCGATTGCAGATCGCCCAACAGAAGAGCGATTTCGAAACGGTCGCGCGTTTCCATCGCAAGCTCCAACCCGCGTGTCGCGAGTTGGATCGCCTGGTCCTGGCGATACAGGGATGACTGGGCCTTGGCGGCGGCACAATAGGCCCGCGCGGCTTGTCCGTCGCCAGCCCGATCCAGATGCTCGGCGCGCAGCACCGGGTCATCGCAAAGGATTTCCGCTGCGACGAGGTGCAATTCCCGTCTTCTTGCATTGGTGAGCGACCCGTAAACGCCATCGCGGATCAGGGCATGGGCGAACTGCAATCCATCCGGCGTTGGCCTCAACAGCACGGTGCGGACCAGCCCATCGCATTCATAATTCGGTTCCCGCAGCAGCAGCCTCAACTGCGGCAGCCGAAAGCGCTGACCGAGAATTGATGCGGCCTGGATCGCACGGCGATCTCGTGCCGAAAGAAGATCGGTTCGTGCCAGCACCACGCTTTGAATGGAGGCCGGCAGCCTTCCGTCGGTCAGGTCACCTGCGCTTCGTACCAATTGCTCGAGAAACAGCGGATTGCCGCCTGCGCGTTCGACGCACTGCTCCGCAAAGGTAGCGACGTCGATGAATCGTCGCGCAATCGAAAGCGCGTCGGATATCGAGAGCGGAGAAAGATCGATGGTGATGATGGAGCTGCCGCTCGCCCTGCTGCGCCAGTTTGCATCGAAGGGATCGCCTTCAACCCGGGTCGTCATGACGAGCACGGTTCGCGTCATCGCGGTAGCGCGAGCGATTGCGGTAAGAGGTCCCAGCGTTACCGGATCGGCCCAGTGCACGTCTTCCACCGTGAACAGGAGTGGCCGGTGATCCGCGGACGCCTTGATGAGGGCGGTCAGGGCGCGCTCCTTGCCGGCGGTTCGGGCGCCAGGGTCGATCGCCTCATAGAGGCTCCGGGAGGCTTCGAGCTGTGGAATTTCAAGAAGGTCGCGCAGGTAGAGCGCGTCATCGGGCTCGATCGTGCCGGCTTGCAACTGGCCGGTGATCGCCTGCTCGACAGCTTCCGGCTTCGCGTCGGTGCCCAGTTCCAAAAGACCCGCTACCAACGTGCGCACGGCGCCATGTCCGCGCGCGGTCCCGAAATCCAGCACATGTCCTGACGTGCAGGACGTGCCGGCCAGAGTTGCGATCGACTGCAATTCATCCATCAACCGGGTCTTTCCGATCCCGGCCTCGCCGCGAATGAGGACCGTAGCGCCGGTGCCGTCGTTGGACGCCGCGGCGAGCACGGCACGCAACTGCGCAATTTCGCCCCGCCGGCCGACGATCTCGCGCGCTGCGGACGCCTGACTTTTCGCGCCAAGCAGCCGCCAAGTAGTCACCGCATGCTGGATGCCCTTGAGCGCGAGGGACCCCAGAGGTTCGTATGACGCAGCCTGCTGCGTGGCCTGGTAGACCGCGTCGGACACGACGGTTTCTCCGCCCCCAGCTTTTTCCAGCAGTCGGGCGGCTATGTTGGCAGCCTCGCCCGTGACCGTATAGCCGCGATGATGCTGGCTTCCGACTGAGCTTGCGATCACTTCTCCTGTCGCAATTCCGATGTGGACGGCCAAAGCATGAGCAGGGCCAGAATCAAGCTGCGGCACGGTGCGCTGAATCTCGAGCGCCGCGCGGACGGCGCGCTCGGCGTCATTGCCGTGAGCGAGCGGAGCACCGAATAAGGCCATCACCGCGTCGCCTATATGTTTGTCGATGGTGCCGCCAAAGCTTGCCACGGTCGAATCGACCGTTGCGAAAAACCGCTCAAGCAGGGCGCGAACATCTTCTGCGTCCAGCGCGCCGGACAGCTTCGTGAAGCCGACGAGATCGCAGAATAATACCGTCACGGGCCGGCGATCGCCCTCCTGATCGACCGCCTGAGCCGATTTCGCGGGCGCAGCCCTGGCTTCGCTCGGGCGACCGCAACCACCACAAAAGCGTTCGCTCGCTTCGTTGATAAAATTGCAATGCCCGCAAGCGACCGGCAGAGCCGTGCCACACGATGCGCAGAACAGGCGTCCGAGCCGATTTTCGCTTTCGCATTTACTACAGCGCACGAGGATATCCCTTCGCCGCTTGCCACAATTGGTAAGTCGCAGCGCCTTTTCCAAGCGTTCAAAACATTGGGCCGATCTCGCGATTAGGCGCACATTTTAAGCGATCAATTGGACGGCAGGAAGGGGCAACGACGCGGTTCCGCCCCGGTTAGAAATTCCAATTCCGGGAATGGCCGCTAAGAGTCATTTTCAGACATCGGTCCGCGTTACAAGAAGGTCCGGTTCACTCTCGATAGTGTTGCAAAAGTCGTTTTGCAGAAGATGTGAAATTTCTGGAGGCTACTGGCGCGTTATTCGTGTAAGAATCTGAGGGACCTCATAGCCTTGCGCCAAATTCGTGGGCGACTTCGGTGGCGCGACTGAGACTATGCGAATCAGCGACCTCTTTGCGCTTCAGGTTTTCGCCGAAAATTTGGACCGCTACAAGTTTCGACTTTTGCAACACTATCCTCTCGGAAGCGGACATCATCAGCCAGACCGGTCATGTCCGAAACGTGCCAATTTCGGAAGTGAACGCACTCATTCAATCACTTCGTCGGCGGCGGCGAGCAGGGTCGGTGGCACTTCGAGGCCAATGGCCTTTGCGGCCTTCGAGCTGACAATCAACTCAAACTTCGACGGCTGTTGCACGGGCAGATCGGCAGGCCTTTCACCCTTCAAAATGCGGTCGACATAACCTGCGGCGCGACGAAAATTTTCGACCACGCTTGGCCCATAGGCAATCAAGCCGCCGTCATCGGCATATTCACGCTCAGGGTAGACGCCGGCCAGATGATGTGCCGTTGCGCGGGCGATGATGGTCTTGCGCTGGTTCCAGAATAGCGCGTCCGGCAGCACAAGCAAACCGGCGGCGCCTCGGCCGGCAAGATCATCGACTGTAGTGGCAATCGCATCCGCATTTTGTACCTCGCCCAATTCGATAGCGATATCGAACGCGCGTGCGGCCGTCTGCGTCGCCGCAAACTGGAGGGGAGAGTTGGCCCGGCTCCACAAGACGCCGATGCGGCGCACCGCGGGTACAACCTCCTTCAGTAATTCGAGCCGTTTCGAACTCAGATCGAGCGACAGCAGCGAGAAGCCGGTGATATTGCCTCCGGGCCGTGCCAGATTGCCCACAATTCCCGATGCGACCGCGTCGCCGACCGTTGCCATGACAACGGGTACTTGCGTTGTCGCCTCCTTTGCGGCGCGGGCGGCGGGGGTTCCGTCGGTTACGATGACATCGACGGGCAATCCGACGAGTTCGGCGGCGAGCTTAGGCAAGCGGGTCACATTGTCAGGGGCCGATCGAAATTCGTAGGCGATCCGGCCGTCGTTATAGCCCAGCCGTCGCATCTCCTGAAGAAAAGCCAAAAACACTGAATTTGAAAACGTTCCGGCTACCGACAGCAAACCGACGCGCACCTTCCTGTCGGCCTGCTGCGCCCGCGAGGCAAACGGCAACGCGGCGGCGGCACTACCGATCAGCGTGATGAACTCACGTCGCCTCACATCCGTCTCCCAAGCTCTGAAGATACTATACTAGCCGTTCAAAGGCGGCATCGGAAGAACAGGCCATGTCCGCTTCGGGTCGATGGTGTTGAAAAAGGCTCCGATATTTCAGTTTGGCTCGTCACTTGAGCATTTGCGAGACAGCATCCGTCCTGTTTGCCTACTCCTTCGGCTGTCGCGTCCCACCGTTGATGCGGGGGTGGACGCTACAACCCCTCATGCAAGACAGGCCGTCGGTTCGTGAGGTCTCGGCCGCCAGATGTGCTTTGCCAGCGTCTTCAGGTTCTGCACAATAGCCGCGAGGTGGAACTCATCGCGCGCACCGGAGAGCCCGCGCAGGCGCATGCGCTCGAACCGATGGTGGGTCTTCAGGTGCGCAAAGCGCATCTCGACCTTCTTACGTTCGTCACGTGATCTATCGAACTCCGGCGTACCGATGAAGGAACGCGCATAATCGCGAGCGTCCTCCTCGACGTCGCGTGTGACCTTGCGCGAAGGCGTGTTTGGACAGCATTGCGGCTTGAGGGGACATGCGCCACAGTCCCGCTTAAGCGCAAGATAGCGCACCTTGTGGTCGCTGCCGACGTAGCCTGTAGTCTTGAGCAGCTTGTCCGCGGGACACACGTAGACGTTACGCTTACGATCAAACGTGAAGTCATTGCGTGAGAAGGTCCCGTCTTCTCGATCGCTCTTGTCCCACACCGGAATATATGGGGTGATGCCGGTGCCGACGAGCCAGCCGAGGAACTTGCCTGTCCCGTATGCCGTGTCGGCCACCAGCCGGTCGGGCTTCAAGCCCAAGGTCTCTTCGGTGCGCACGATCATGGTCCTGGTCGCGGCCACTTCGTCGTAGGTTCGGGCCGGAGTGGCTTCCACGTCAACGACGATCGCATATTCGATGTCGATCAGGTAATTGAGCCCGTAACCAAATTGGACGCGTTTATTAGCTTTCGCGGTCCAGGCCGAACACGGGTCCACTGGAGAAATCGCCTTAGGCACTTTGCGATCGGCGTCGGGATCTTCGTCATCAAGGGCTCCGAGGAACTCGGCCACCGCCCGCGTCTGACGTTCCGGCGCCGACCAGTCGATCTCGTCAGGAGCCTTGCCATGATAACGGCTGGCATCCGCTTCCATGACGCTGGCATCGACGGCGAAGGCTTCACCCTTGACCAGCCCCGCGTCCATGCACGTTCGCACCACTGCCTCGAATATCTGGCGAAACAGATCGCTGTCGCGGAACCGGCCGTGACGATTGGCTGAGAACGTCGAGTGGTCAGGCACCTTATTCGATACTGCGACGCCAAGGCCACTATGTGGTCCCGCCTTGTATCGAAAAACGGGTCTGCTCCGACCATAAGGATAGAGACATGCTGCCGCCCGAGGGTTACGAAGGCAGCTTCGATCTTATGGTCGTCACCACCCTCCAGGACGAGAAGCTTTTGTCCTAGCGAACGCGCGGCTTCGGTTACGTCCCGAATCTGCACTTGGCCGACAGACTTATCGGGGTCTACCAGCAGTGCAGCGACCTCTGCGTCTGGGGCAAGTTCGCGCAGCAGTCCAAGACGTTTTGCTCCAAGGTTCGCGGTCATGAAAGTTGCGCCTGTTGCATTACCGCCGGGATGATTAAGGCTGATAACCAATCCAGTTTGAACCGGATCGCCCCCACTTCCAAAGACAATGGGTATAGTCCGCGTTGCGGCCTTTGCCGCAGGTCCAGACTCGCCCAAAGCCGCAATCACATCAACCGGCCGATGAACCAGTTGGCTTGCTAGTTCAGGCAAGCGATCGGACTGTCCTTCCGCCCAACGGAAGTCGATCGTGATATTCTGTGGCTCCGCATAGCCGGTCTCTAGTAATCCCTTCCGAAAGGCAGCGACCACCGCCGCAGAATCCGTCGACGAGCGACCACTAATGAACCCAACCACGGGCATCGAGGACTGTTGCGCTCGTGCAGTGAACGGTCCCGCAAGAGCCGCCCCGCCTATCAATGATATGACTTCGCGTCGCTTCATTGGCCTTCCGCCCACCCTAGGGCGACAACTCTAGCATATCAGGAAACACCTCGCATCGCCGCGAGATATAGACTGCTCGACGTCCGTTGTGGGTCAAACCCGGAAATACTCTTGGCGAGCAAATATCTTCCGCTGTTCATCCAATAACAGATGAGGTGGATGGCTCCCGCTCACGGCATCTGGGTGCCAAAGTGTGAAGGCCATCAGGCGTTCACGAGCAAAATGGGAGCCATCCGCTATGCAGATTACCACGATCGGCCTCGACTTGGCCAAGAGCGTTTTTCAGGTCCACGGCGTTGATGCGACCGGTCAGGTTGTGGTTCGCAAGTCGCTTCGACGGTCGCAGATGCTGCCGTTTTTCGCCAAGTTGCCCTCTTGCCTGGTCGGCATCGAGGCGTGCGGCACGTCGCATCACTGGGCGCGCGAGCTGATCAAGCTAGGCCATGAGGTGCGCCTGATGCCGCCGGCTTACGTCAAACCGTATGTGAAGCGCGGGAAGACCGACGCTGCCGATGCGGAAGCGGTTTGCGAGGCAGTGACTCGGCCGACAATGCGGTTCGTGCCCGTCAAGTCGCCCGAGCAGCAGGCGGCGCTGTCGATGCACCGGACGCGCGATCTGCTGGTCAAGCAGCGCACGCAGCTGATCAACATGATCCGCGGTCTACTGGCCGAATTTGGCGTCGACATCCCCAAGGGACTGGAACGTGCGCTGCTGATGGCGCGACAGATCGTCGATGGTAAAGCACCAGATGTACCGATTGAAGCTGCCAAGATCGTCGGCACACTGTCACAGCAGGCGCTCGACACCCACGTTCGGCTCCGCGAGATCGATCGCGATCTAGCCGTCTGGCAACGTGGCAACGATGTTGCACGTCGTCTCATGACGATCCCCGGCATCGGGCCGGTCGGCGCGACGGCACTTGCCGCATCGGTCACCGATCCGCATCAGTTCCGCTCGGGGCGGCAGTTCGCTGCCTGGTTGGGACTGACGCCACTTCAGAAGTCGAGCGGTGGCAAAGAGCGGCTCGGTCGTATCACCAAGATGGGCGACAAATACCTGCGCAAGCTGCTCATTGTCGGCATGACGTCGCTTGTGCGCCGTGCAAAGTACAATCCCGCGAAGATCGATCCACGCCTGGCGGATCTGCTCGCGCGAAAGCCCACAAGGGTCGCCACCGTCGCGATGGCGAACAAGACCGCGCGGATCATCTGGGCGATCATGACACGTGGCGAGACCTATCGTACCGGCCACCGACCGGCACTGGCGGCATAAACGACGATACACCGACTTAGCTGAAGAGGAGATCAGCTTCACGAGGTTGCGAGCGCGATGCGATGTGATGGCAGACCGGTCAGACCGGGAACAGGGACAACCCAACCGATGTCCAAGGCGTCATAGCCTGATTAACAGAATGGGACCTTGTTCGCGGACTCCATCAGGGCCAGCAGTCTCAACCGACTGCATCAACAGGCCGGACAGAAGACTGCACCCGACCAATGCCACTGCGTCAATTTAGCCCTTGCAACGCGGGAGCCATCCACAGAAGGACATCGCTCAACACCGTCGGAAGTCCGCTTGGGTGCGAACGGGCTATCGCCCTTATTGACTAGCCAGAGCAGTTGCCCAATTGAAATCGTAATAGGCGCCCAGGCTTTTCATGAAAAGGACTCCACCAAGGAAGCAGGCGATTAGCATCAGCGTCCTTGTCGAGAACACTTTATTGAACAGAGCCATGTCTTACCCTCTAGCGCCTATGCCCTATCTGATTCCGAGCTTCAGCGCCTTCTGGCGCAGCGATCCAACAGATCGCTTGGTCAGCGACTGCGCCGCCGTCCCGCGAACGTCCGGTATGGGTGGCCAGAAGCTGTCATTCCATAACCGCTCATTACGCGACGCCCGCTTGACGGGAATGCCCGCTCGCTGGAGCCCGACACACAGCTCAGCGAAAATATTGTCAATGAGCGCTCATCACGCGTGTCGTTTGGATGCTCTGGTGCTGCATCATGAACTCGGAAACGCACGATGATCGAGAGCGCATATCGTCTGCCGCCATTCGAATACATCGAGATTAAGATGGAGAAATCTGCACCTCATTGCCAGCCTCTTTTCGAAAGTCGCGCGGCCTAATGACCTGATCGGCCCAGGCGCACACGTTGGTTCCGCAGTACTTCCGCAAGACGCCCGGCTCCGGATACGTCACTTGCCACATGAACGTGTAAGCCGACGGCTCCTTCCCGCGCTTGTTGAGGAAGCTCCTCACGATTGTCAGCGGCTCGTTGTTTTGAAACTTGAGCACCAGCGCCTGAAGCATAGCGCTTAAGTTCTCGTCCGAGACGCGATGCCTGGGAATGTGCTCGTGAAAGCGCAGGTAAAAGTGACCTTCGTGGTATTCGCGCACGACTATACAAATCTCTTTCGCCTTGAGGTCGGGGCATAGCTCGAAGTTTTCGTACACTATTCGACCCCAGCGATGCGGCGCAGCGTCTGGGTATCAGCGCTTATTACTATCGGCCGTTGCTTGCGTGAAGACGCGTTTCCCTTGCGCCAGTTGATGCTGACCTCGATATCTTGCTTGCCCAGAGCCTCGACGGCGACGCCGCCCTGGTACTTCGGCATCAATATCAGCTCTTTGCTCTCCGTAGGTTTGAGCATAAACGGCGGGAACATGCCTTCCTTTACCTGCCCCCGGACGATGTTGCCCGTGCTGAAATCTTCGGCGAGGAAGTAGACGCCGCGGGCCTCGGTCGCGCCATCGATGATAATGTCGTACTCGGTCGTGTTCTTGATACGAATGGTAAGCAACTTTTGGCTGCCGTGCATTCTGCTCGTCAGCGACGCTATCGGCCGTCCCTTGACGTACCAATCATGGAGCGACAGCAGGCCGCCTATGGCGCCAATGATGCCGCCGACAGTGCCAACGACCGCGCCGACGATCGTGAAGAACCCCATTTACTCCCCCTCGTTTGGCTCCGAGGAAGTTGTATCAGGTCCCCTGCTCGCGTCCATACGCTCATTGAACTCGCGCACGGCTTCCTTTAACGCGTCGGCACCCGCCTTGGACCTCACTTCTGCTTCCTTTTTCTATGCCTCGCGCTCCATCCGCTCTGCACGGCTCTTTCCAGGCGGCCCTGCGTTCTTTTGCATCCTGTTACCGGGCAGTCTTTGTAGCGTGTACGCTTCTCTTTCCACTAGGCCGACCAATTTCCCCGCGCCGGGAAAATGGTTTCGCCTTTTAAAAACCGCATCACCCGGGGGAAAGGGGGCGCATCTTCAATCTATCAATTCACAAACTCTACCCACTGAGGAGCTAAGGTTGTTTTTGGATTTGAGCGGCGCACATTTCGAATCATGGTTCTCGATCCAGAATATCCTTCAAGCTTTGACACACTTCGTCGCAGAGTTCCTTGATGTGCTTCAAATCCGGCTGGACCGAGCTGTCGAACGATGCTCTTACAGAACCTCTCGCCCCTAGTTCAGCATTGAGCTTATCAACGCACAGGAGCAGTTCGCCGACTGAATTGCGGATATGCCGATTCATGAGCAACAAGACACTTCCGGCTGACCGAAGGTCCGGCGATACGTGTATCAACGCTCTATCCAATTCCACAAAGGAGTTTGGCCCCATCCTAAGACGCTCCATTGCGCTTTCGCCAAGGCGACTGATCTCGATGAACAGGTTGAAAGCTGCGCCGAACTTTCGGCCATAGTCAATGCCGCGGCGCATTAGGTCGCGCACGTCATTGTCCCGCAACGGCTCTGCTTTGAAGTTGTACCGCTTGACCCGAAGATTCAAGTACGCTTCTGTTTGTAAATTCCTTTGCGCCAAGCTGACCAATGCTTGCCGGTACCCTGCTCGCCGTCAAACAATTTACGGACTACCTCCGCGTCTTCGTCCGTCGCGAACATGAAGACTTGATAAAAGTTATGTTCCCAAACGACCGTATGGCCGTGACTTGAAAGCGCCAGCCCGCGCTCCTCGCAAAATTTTCTGAGCGTGCGGAAGTTTTAACCCGAGTGGCAGTCGCGATTGAACGCTGCCGGCGGCCTTCTCCTCTTCCCCAAGGGAAGGAGTCAATTTGCGATATTTTGAGGACGCCGCGTGTCGGCTGCGCGATAAGCAGTGTCAGACGTTGCTGACTAATTGCTGACTAATCGTTATTTTTAGTTGTAAACAACCACGTATGCACTTGCAAAAACCCTAAAAACTACTGGGAGAGAGGAGCTTCTTGGTGGGCGCACCAGGGCTCGAACCTGGGACCCGCTGATTAAGAGTCAGTTGCTCAGCTCCGGCGCGGCAACCCGGTGGCGATTCTTTAAAAGCCAAGAATCCGCCTCGAGGCGGGCTTCATGGTTTGATGCTGAATTATCAGCACTTAGGCTTGGTTGCGGGGGCAAGATTTGAACTTGCGACCTTCAGGTTATGAGCCCGATGAGCTGGTAATCGCTGGTACTCTTGTCGGTATCGGAAGAGAAGACATCCCCTTCATTGATGGCAGGAGCATGTACGAATGATGCGGTGGTGGGCGGTCGAGTTCAACGGGCTAAGGGAGCACGGTCGTGTAATCAAAATGAGTGCCTGAGGAAAAGCGAGTTCAAAGTGGGGTTGCTCCCTTAAGTCGCACGTCAATTAGTTCGACATGTTGCTGTCAAGGAGCGCCAGAAGTGAGCGCACCACTACTAGTCGCCGACGTCCGATCGTTGTTGTGACGATACGCCCAGCTCCTATCAACTCGTAAAGCTTCGTGCGTCCCAAGCCGGTCACTTCGCATGCATCGTCAATCGTGCAGGTGAGCCGCTGGGCGAATGGCATCGCGCTCGGCTCTGCGGCTTTCGGAGCGGATAGACTAACTTGTGACTGTTGTCCGCCGGTTTTCTCTCGTCGATTGTATCTCACGTGGCCCTCGTATCCGCACAAAGCTCGACAGACAGTTGATTGTGCGACGAGCAACGTCAATGCGAACATCCGAGGGCGCTCGCGTACGACAGCGCACGTCAGCGGCGGTTTGAATATTTCCGGACACCAAGGGCGACGAGGAAATTTTTCGCGAATGCGCCAGCCACAGTGAGGCATCGCGCCGAGGCTAGTCTGCTAATGTCGGCAGCAAATTCCCCAAGCGTTCGCCGCTGTTCACCAGCGTCTTATTCAACCATTATTCAACGAACGCGGCTGACGGCGACCTAAGTGCCTGAGTTTGCTGGCGCTCCCTAGGGGAATCGAACCCCTGTTTCAGCCTTGAGAGGGCCGCGTCCTAACCGCTAGACGAAGGGAGCAAGCGCGTGAGGGTCAGGAAATAGCCGGAGATGGCTGCGATGCGCAAGGAGGAACGGCGGACACCTCGTGATGCCGGCGCATTGCCGACTTCGCTGCAGCTTCGGCGGCCGACCTAGGCCGCTGGCCCGGCGAAGCCTTGGCGGCAACGGGTGCCGGGCCATGACGAAGCTGAGAGAGGCTACGGCTCCGTCGTGAACTTCAGGCTGCCGGCCGGTTTCAGCGTGTGCGCATCGAAGGTGCGGATTTCGGTCTGCCCGTTCACGTCCAGCATCAGCACCAGCCGGTCGCCGGCGACCGCGGTGGCGTAGATCTTGGCGCCCTTGGGCAGCCGCGCGGTGATGTCGGTCGTCGTCCCGCTTCCCTCCAGGTGAAAAGGCGATAGCCGATGGCGACCAGCATGGCGCCGATCGCGACCGCCGTGGTGATGCCCGCGATCAGCATCAGCTTGCGCACCCGCGCCATCAGCGCGGCCTGCTCGGGGCTCGGTTCGGGATAGAATGTGTCGGTCATGCAAGGCTCGTCTTCAAATCACGCCGCGCAGCACAGCGTCACCGTCTCCGGCGACGAAGGCTCCGTGCGGCTCGACCGCGTGCTCGCGGCGCATCTCACGGACGTGTCGCGCTCGCGGCTGAAAGCGCTGATCCTCGACGGACAGGTGAGGATCGGAACCGCCGCCGTCCGCGACCCCGCTTATCACGTCACGCCGGGCGAGACGATCATAATCGACCTGCCGGAGCCGGTCGAAGCCGAACCCAAGGGCGAAGCGATCGCGCTGCAAATCGTCTACGAGGACGACGACATCATCGTCATCGACAAGCCCGCGGGCCTCGTGGTGCATCCGGCCGCGGGCCACGCGACGGGAACGCTGGTCAACGCGCTGATCGCCCATTGCGGCGCGAGCCTGTCGGGCATTGGCGGCGTGCGCCGGCCCGGCATCGTGCACCGGCTCGACAAGGACACCTCGGGGCTGCTGGTCGCCGCCAAGAACGACCGCGCGCATGCATCGCTGTCGGCGCAGTTCGCCGATCACGGCCGCACCGGCGCGATGGAACGCGGCTATCTCGCCTTTGCCTGGGGCGTGCCCAACCGGCCGCGCGGCAGCATCGATGCGCCGCTCGACCGCCATCCGCATGCCCGCGAGAAGATGGCGGTGCGCGCAGCGTGGCCGCGAGGCGGTGACCCATTATGAAGTGAGGGAGACTTTCAACGGTCAGGACGGCAAGCCGGTCGCCTCGCTGCTGGCGCTCAAGCTCGAGACCGGGCGGACGCATCAGATCAGGGTCCATCTCGCCCATATCGGCCATCCCCTGCTGGGCGATTCCGTCTATGGCCCGCACTTCAAGACCAAGGCGACCCAGCTTGGACCGCTGAGTCGGGCGGCGCTGGCCGCGCTCGACCGGCAGGCGCTGCACGCCTGGCTCCTGGTATTGGAGCACCCGCGAACGCGGAGAAATTCTGCGCTGGGAGGCGCCTCTGCCGGAGGATTTGCTTTCCCTGAAAGCGCGCCCTGACAGCGGCGAGATGACGCAGGCCTTTCGTAAAAGCACTGTTATTCCAAAAAGTTATACCAGACACACAGGAAGGTGACGGCGTGTTAACTTCCCATGCAGGTGCATGTAGCGTATTGTGCACCTGCGTCAAATATCCGACGCGGAACATCGCAGTCCGACCGGCTTTAAAGGAAGGGGTCGTTCTGCCTGGCCCGCCGCTATCGGGGGCCTGAACCATACTGGAGGGCGCTGTAATGGCCCGCACAGCTACTTTGCCGATTCTCAACGGAGAATCCGGCCTCTCGCGCTACCTCGCCGAGATCCGCAAGTTCCCCATGCTTGAACCGCAGGAGGAATACATGCTCGCCAAGCGTTGGCGCGAGCATGACGATCGCGACGCGGCGCACAAACTCGTCACCAGCCATCTCCGGCTCGTGGCCAAGATCGCCATGGGCTATCGCGGCTACGGCTTGCCGATCTCCGAGGTCGTCTCGGAAGGCAATGTCGGCCTGATGCAGGCGGTGAAGCGTTTCGAACCCGAGAAAGGCTTCCGTCTTGCCACCTACGCCATGTGGTGGATCAAGGCGTCAATTCAAGAGTACATCCTGCGTTCGTGGTCGCTCGTGAAGATGGGCACCACCGCGAACCAGAAGAAGCTGTTCTTCAACCTGCGCAAGGCGAAGAGCAAGATCAACGCGCTGGACGAGGGCGATCTGCGCCCCGACCAGGTGAAGGTCATCGCCAAGCGGCTCGGCGTCACCGCTCAGGACGTTGTCGACATGAACCGCCGGCTCGGCGGCGATGCCTCGCTCAACGCGCCGATCCGCGACGACGGCGAAGCCGGCGAATGGCAGGACTGGCTGGTCGACAATACGCCGAGCCAGGAAGTCCTGATGGCGGAGCACGAGGAGTACGATCACCGCCGCGACGCGCTGCATGGCGCGATGGGCGTGCTCAATGCCCGCGAACGCCGCATCTTCGAGGCGCGCCGGCTCGCCGACGACCCGATGACGCTGGAGGATCTCGCAGCCGAGTTCGGCGTCTCGCGCGAGCGCGTGCGCCAGATCGAGGTCCGCGCCTTCGAGAAGGTGCAGTCCGCGGTCAGGGGCACGATCGCGAGGGCGGAAGCGGCGACGCTGGAAGCGGCGCACTGAGCGGTCGCGCTGATCGCAGGATCGCGAAGCTGATTGAAACAAGGAAGCCGGCGGCAACGCCGGCTTTTTTGTTGGACCCCAAATGAATGCTGCTATTCGCGCAGCTCGCGCCCGTGAAACACACGCAGCATCACAAGGCGACTGCCGTCGAAGCGGTATTGAAACACGTATGAAGCGCGCAGAACCTGCAGCACGATCTGACGATAGTCCTCGCGCCCTCTGATAGGCCGTCCGAGCCGAGGGTGTTCGGACAATACCTCGGCCTTGGAGATGATTTCGGCGGCGACCGCACGAGCCAGCGACGGACGTGCTTGATTGAGGAATTCAACAAAACGATTGAGGTCGGCGAGTGCCGCGTCCGACCATTCGACCTTCATCGACGGCGCCAACTCCGAAAGGCCGGCGTACCCCAAGTCTGGAGCCATCGCACGACGTCCTCACTCGAGGCAACCGAATCCTGCGCCTTGAAGGCCTCCCAGCGGCGATCCAGTTCGGCAATCTCGTCCTGGTCGGCCTCAACCGGACCGGTTGCCAACGTCGCCAACTCCGCCACAAGTTCGGACACTGTGACGCCCTGTTCCTGCGCACGCTCCTTGAGAGCGGTCGCGGTGTCGCTGTCGATTTCAATCGTCTGGGTCTTCATGCTTCGAATATAGCGCAGCTATCGCCCAAATCCAACGCGCTTCACGCGTCACTTCCCCCATTCCCGCGCCAGCGTCGCGAGCGCGCAGCCCTCGCAATAGCGCTTGTCCTTGTAGTCGATCCAGTTGTGCGCATAGACGCGATCGAGCGGGATGTCGTAGCGCGCGCGCAGGACCTGCACGAGGATTTTCCACGCATCGATCTGCGCCTGCGTCGCCGGCCGCGTCACGTCGGGATAGTTGCCGGCGAACTCGACGCCGATCGAGGTGTCCTTGTTGACCTGGTGAAAGGTCTTGCTGTTGTCGATGTATTTGTTGTCGTTGCGGTCGGCGCCGTCGGTGTGGGTCGGCACCAGATCGTCGGACACCGCCCAGTAGACCACCCCGTCGGTCTCGACCCAGACCATGACGCCGCGCCGCGTCGGATTCTTGTGCTGCTCGGCCGCGCCGCCGCGCGCCGATCCCGCCGGGCCCTCGGTCTGGTGCACGATGATGTTCTTCCAGGGATGGGCTTTGGCGAGCTCGACCCAGGGCGACAGCCAGACGATCTTGAGCCCGGGAATATCAGGCGTGCCGGATTGTTTCGCGAGCGCTGGCGATGTCGGCTTGCTCGGCCGAAGCGGGAATGGAAAGCGCGATGAAGCGTGAGCGCGATCGCAAGCAGACGAAGGATCATGCGGAAGGCCTTGTGAGGCCTTCCTCCTAGCACGCCTTACGCGATTTTGCGCATCCGGCAGCTCGGCCAGCATGTCTGCCTCGGCGGGCGCCAGCGGCGGCGACGGATCGTGAGCCGAATAGCGGTTCTTGCCGTCCTTCTTGGCGGCATAGAGCGCGTGGTCGGCGGCCGCGATCAGCCGGTCCGGGAACGCGCCGATCTCGGCCGTCCATTGCGCCACGCCGATCGAGACCGCGATCGGAATGTCCGTGCCGCTGCAGCCCTCGGCATCCTGCCGGCAGACCTCGAGCACGCGGCGGGCGATCATGGCGCCCTCGCGCAAGGTCGAGGATGGCAGCACGATGCAGAACTCGTCGCCGCCGGTGCGCGCGAGCAGATCGCCGGGCCGCAGCCGCGTCTGCGCCATCAGCGTGAAATGCTGCAGGCAGGCGTCGCCCGCGGCATGGCCATGGGTGTCGTTGACCTGCTTGAAGCCGTCGAGGTCGATCACGAGCAGCGCGAACGGCTCGCCGCTGCGCTCCGAGCGCGCGCATTCCTCGGTGAGACGCTGCACCAGCAGGCGGCGGTTGCCGACACCGGTCAGGTCGTCGAGCAGCGCGAGGTCGGCGACCTCGTTGCGCAGCCGGTCGATCGCCATCAACAGGAAGCCGAAATTGAAAGCCATGGACAGGAAGATCAGCCCCAGCGTCAGCACGCCCTGCCCCATGCTGGATCGCGCGAACGACATATCGATGCCGGCGAGGTTGCCGATCGCCCTGACGGCGTAGATCGCGATGATCAGGCAGGAGATGACGCCGGCAAGCCGGGCGCCCGGATGGGCGCGGCCGTCATGCCTGGTCATGAGCAGCTTCAAGGTGAGCGCGAACGGCAGCGACTGGCCGATCGAATAGACCAGCACCCGCATGGTCATGCTGTCGTAGACCTTCACGAAGACGAACAGGGCCGCGAAGGTCAGGCCGGTCACGAGACAGGCGAGGCGCCAGGCGACCGGCCGCTCGTAGAAGCGCTGGATGCCCATCGCGGCGAGGAAGGCGGCGAAGATCATCACGGTGCCGCCGGCGAGCAGCGGCAACAGCGAGCCGGGCATGACCATGACGGCGCTCGCCAGCAGCGCGCCAAAGGCGGCCGTGAACGCCGACGCCACCCAGAACCGCGCCGCGTCGAGCTTCGGATAGCTGCGCGCGACGTAGGCCCAGATCAGGCCGACCGAAAGGAAATTGACGACGAACACCGTCCACAAGGTGGGAAGGTTCAGCATCGCGACTGCAGGATTTGACGTCCTGCCCCCTCTGTCTTTTGGACGGCCCGCCCCGCCTGCGCGGCCAAAGCCGCATCTCGGCGGCGAAGGCCCGGCCATCTCCGTTTTATTGCGGGCATGATGCGACCGTGCGGCTTAATGGAGTCTCAACCGCCGGCGCGGAAAGCGCGTCGTGGTTTTGAATTGATGAAGACGGAATCGGAAGTTGCGCTAAGACGGCGTTAGCCATGCCGCGGGCGGCTGCGCATCAACGCCTCGCGCGGTGCGATCTGCGGCCCGCGAAGCGTTCATGGCCGCGTATTTTCGCCGGAAAGCGCCTCAAAACGCAGACAACTGTGGATAACGCGATGACACCGAGGTGACAGTGCGATGCACGCGGCCTGCGAATCTGTTTCGGTGTCAATCGAGGATTTTGCGAGGCTGGCCCTCCGCCGAGCATGCCTCTCGTGTCGCGTTTCACTCCATTAAACCCTGAGAGGATACTATGGCTAAGAAAGCGAAGAAGGCGAAGGCGAAGAAGGCCAAGAAGGGTAAGAAGAAGTAATTCTTCAGCCCGGGTGGGGTGCTCAGCTCCGCCCGGGCACCTGATCTGGATGGAACGACGGCGGGCCTGGCCCGCCTTTTTGATTCCTGCGTGTTAATGCGAGCCCGATTGCCGCTCCGCCTGCGCCAGTTCCGCCTCGCGCAGCACGTCGAGCGCCGCCCATGGCTTGGCCCAGAACTTCACGCCGTCCGGCAGGCTGCCGTTCAGCGGCTTGCCTGACGTGACGACCACGTCGAGCGAGGGATGGCGCGATCGCGCGATCGCCGCGAGCTCGGCGCCGCTCATGCGGCCGGCCAGATTGACGTCGGTCATCAAGAGCGACAGCGTGCTGCCCATGCGATCGAGCACCAGCTCGGCGGCCTCCGCACTTTCACATTGCACGACGTCGTACTCGCTCTCCTCGAGCAACAAAGCGAGCATCTCCCGCTGCATCGCGTCGTCCTCGACGACAAGCGCAGTCGCGCGAAAGGGTTTTGATTGTCCCATTGGGCCGCCTCCCGTAAATAATGTGCGCGTGATACAAAAATAACATGAGTTAAAGACGGCCGCCGCGGATGGTTCGGTTCCAAATTCAGGAAACTGACAGAATCCGCAAATATCCGGCACGCCGAGCCGATTTGCTCATTTCCTGAGCGATCGAGGGGTGTCGGAATGCCGTTTCGGACTTGCGCCGACCGCGCATCCCGATAGGTTCCCCGCCGATTTGATGGGAACCGGGAGTTTTCGATGACTGCAATCAAGGGCGCGGCGGCGGCAATCACCGGCGCGGCCGGCGGTATCGGCCGCGCGCTGGCGCTGGAGATGGTGTCGCGCGGGGTCGCGAGCCTCGCGCTCGCCGATCGCGACGAAGCCGGACTGAAGGCGGTCGCCGCCGAGATCGGCAGCAAAGCCAGGGTCACGACGCACAAGGTCGATGTCGGCGAGGCCGAAGCAGATCAAGGCGTTCGCGGCGGCCGCGATATCAGCGCATCCCTCGCTCAATATCCTGGTCAACAATGCCGGCGTGGCGCTGCTCGGCAACTTCACCGAGGTCGACCAGGCGCAGATGGAGTGGCTGATCAACATCAATTTCTGGGGCGTGGTGCACGGCACCCGCGCCTTCCTGCCGCATCTCTCCGCACAGCGCGAGGCGCATATCGTCAACCTGTCCTCGATCTTCGGCATCATCGCCCCGCCCGGCCAGACCGCCTACTGCGCCGCCAAGTTCGCGGTGCGCGGCTTCTCCGAAAGCCTGCGGCATGAGCTGAAGATGGCCGAGAGCCCGGTGCGCGTGCTGGTGGTGCATCCCGGCGGCATCGCCACCGACATCGCGCGCAACTCCCGCATGCGGCACCGGCGTCACCGACAATGCGCGCCGCACCGAGGCGATCGACCGCTTCGACAAGCTGGCGAAGAAGTCGCCGGCCGCGGCCGCCATGCACATTGCCAATGCCATCGAGGCCAACAAGCTGCGGCTTTTGATCGGCAGCGACGCGAAGTTCGCGGAGATCATTCAACGGTTGCGGCCTGCGACCTACTGGAGGCTGCTCGGCCGCGCGCTCGAGAGGCGCGCGGAGAATGCGGAGGTGAAGTAGCGATCTCCGCGCCGCGATACTCGGTGCGATCCCTCCCCCTTGTGGGGAGGGTGGCTCATCGTGAGCGCGAGCGAACGATGAGACGGGTGGGGGAAATCGCGAGCACGGTGCAAGTTGAAACACCCCCACCCGCCTGCGCTTCGCTCGGCAACCCTCCCCACGCTCGCTCAGGCGCGCAAGTGCGCTGCCGAGCTCGCGGGGGACGGATAAGAGAACCCGTCTCCGCCAATCTCCTACTCACCTCCATCGATCTGCCGGCCCATCAGCGCAATGGCCTTCTGATAGACCTCGGCGGCATTCCATTCCTGGATCGCCGCGAAATTCGGCTTCACCCGGCTGATAGCCGGCGCCGGCGCGCCAGCCGTGCGCTTTCAGGAAATTCGCGGTCGAGGACAACGCACCCAGGAGCTCTCGAGATTGCCGACGCCATAGGCCAGGATGTTCTTCGGCAAAAATTGCGTCTGGCCGACCTCGCCATGCATCGAGCCGCGCTGGCGTCGGCGACAGCGTGCCGCGGTCGATCAATTGCAGCGCCGCGTAAAGCTGCTCGGTGAAATATTCCGGCCGCCGGCAGTCATAGGCCAGCGTCGCGATCGAGGAGAGCATGTTCTGGTTGCCGTGCTGGGTGCCGAAGGCGGTCTCCATGCCCCAGATCGCGATCAGCGGCCCCGGCGGCACGCCGTAACGCTGCTGGATGCTGCGCGAACATCGCCGCCTGCGATTGCCTGAGCTGGCGTCCCTTGGCGACGACCGCCGCCGCGCCGCGCTTGACCAGGAACTGGTCGAGCGAAAGCCGAAAACTCTTCTGGCCGCGATCGGCATTGATGGTGGCCTGCGCGTAGTTCGCGCCCATCAGCGCCGAGAGGCCGTTGCCGCCGATGCCCTTGGCGCGCGCTTCGCCGGAAAACTGCTGCTTCCAGGCCTCGAAGCCGCCGGGCCCGTTGCCGCATTGCGCGGCGTGGGCGGCCGACCCGAGGCACGCCAGCAGAGCCAGCGTGGCGAAGGCGGCCGTCAGTTGCTTGCTCTTGATCATCGAGATTTCCTTGTACTGCTCGCAACACCCTAGCCGAAACCACGCGCGATCCAAGCGTTGGCGGGGAGAATCAGATGTGATCAGGCCGCCGGCATCGCGCGCGAGCAGTGGCCGGCGGCTTCGATTTCCCGGCGCAGCCAGCCGGGCGCGGCGTCGAACCCGTTCGGCCAGCGTCGGCGCGCCATCTTCGCAGGAAGACGCGCGCGAAATAGGAGGGATCGCGCAGCGGCTCGACCATCGGGCCGCCTTCTTTGACGACAGCCGCGAAATCTGTCACCGGCCATGCCGTCGCTGAACGTGGCCCGAACGCGATACCGGCTTCACATAGGGCTTCGCCTGCAGCAAGCCGAGCGCGGCATAGGCATCCTTTGGCCTGTCGCGCCACATCACCTTGCGCGCCTCGCTCGCCGAGCAGGTCTCGCCGAAACCGCGCGACTTGGCGCTATCCACGACGAGCACGACGTAGCCGGCTTTCAGAAACTCGCGCGCCCAGGCGCGGTACATCGAAAAGAAGCGGCCATTCTTGGCCAGCAGGCCCGAGCAGCCATGCATCATCACGATCGCCGGTCGCGGCTCATCGCCCTCGGGGCGAAACAGATGGGTGATCAGCGTGGTGGTGCCGTCGAGCGAGGGGAAGTCGACATGCGGCAGCTCGACCGGCGGCTTCGACTCAACGGGTGATTTGGCGTCGACGGGCGGTTGGTCGTCCTGCGCGCAGACATTGCGCGCGACCAGCGCAACCATTGCGACGATACCGACGGCCAGCAGAGATCGTTTGGCAAAATTCATGCGATCCTGCGGCCTCGCGTACGCGCCGCCTCACCAGCCCTGTCGCCGATAAAAGGTCGGCGGCGGTTGCTGCTGCTGATAGCCCGGCTGCCCATCCGGATAATAATACTGGCCGCCGCGCCGCCGCGCGTTGACGGGCTGCGGCGGCGGATCGGGCTGGAAGAAACCGCCGAAGATCGGGCTTTCGCTCCAGGAGTTGCTGTTGGCGATCAGCGTATCCGGCGGCGTCGGCTTGCGCGTGATGAAGCCGCCCTGCGGCTGGTTGTTCAGGACCGCGACGAACTCGGTGCGATAGTTGGTCTCCTTGGAGAGCGGCTCGTCGGAGATGACGATCGAGGAGCGCACCTGCGCGGTCGGCGCGATGCGGTCGAGCACGCCCTCGGGGAATGCTGACGCGGTCGAGCGCGTCTTTGGCGTCGTCGCCACAGTCGATGGTGACCGCGCTCCAGCGCAGGCCGCTATCGGTCTTCGCCATCGCGGTGAAGATATGCGTGCCGATCGGCCGGCCGGCATCGCGGATCGTGACCGGTACCTCGATCGAGGTATCGAACACCTCGCCGCCGCCATCAGGCGCGGGCTTGTGGGTGTTGCGGCGGACGTACAGCTTCTGCGTGGCGCGGCTGATGTAGACCGAGACCGGTTCCAGCGCGAGCTTGGCATCGAGCGCCGCTTTCGCAGTCTCGGTCTTCTTGGTCACGGCCGCTTTCGCAGCATCCTTGGCGGCGGCCGCGGCGTCGAGCTTGGTCTTCGCATCCGCTTTCGCAGCGTCGAGCGCGGTTGCCGCCTGCTCGGCCTTGGGCGCGGCCTTGGCTTTCAGATCCTCGGCCTTCGCCCTGGCCTGATCGGTTTTGGCGTTGGCGATGAGCTTGTCGGCATAGGCGACCTCGGCCTCGGTGCTCTTCTTCTGCCATTCCAGCTTCTTCAGCGCCGCCGTGACGGGCGCGGCCTCACGCGCCGTGGTCGCAGCCAGCTTCTTGGTGTCGTCGGCGTCTTTCGCAGCATCCGCGGCCTCGCGGGCCGCCGTCTCGGCGCGCGCGGGCGCCGCCGCAATCGCGTCCGCCTTCGGCTGGAACAGCACGGGATGCGAAATATCGACCGGCTCCGAATGCTCTGCGTCAAGCGGCGAGATGATCACCCGCATGCCGAGCCGCGTCCTGTCGAACAGCTTTTCGGCAAAGGGAAACGGCATGCGCACGCAGCCATGCGAGGCGGCATAGCCGGGCAGCGGCCCGCCATGCAGCGCGATGCCGTTCCAGGTGATGCGCTGCATGTTCGGCATCCAGGCATCGTCATACATCGACGAATGGTGGTCCTTGTCCTTTTCGATGACGGCGAAGACGCCCGCCGGCGTCTCGCGGCCGGTGGTCCCCGTCGAGACGGGCGCGCGCAAAATCCAGCCGTCGGCGTCGTAGAAGGTGACCCGCTGGCTCTTGATCGAGACGACAGCCATGATCGGCTCGCCGGCCTCGCGCGGCGCGGTGGCTTCCACAGGCTCCGCCGGCTTTTTCGCGGCCAGCGCGGGAGCGGTCAGCAGCGTCAGGGCGGCGAGTGCCGCCAAGGTCAGTCGAATTGCCATGCCAGCCCCGGTTCCTGTCCGCTTGCCCTTAAAATCGCGGGTCGCGCCGCGATGATTGGTCCAACGCCGCCGATTCGTATCCCGTTCCGGCGGCAAATCCTTCATATACGACGGCCCTCCGAGGCGGAAGGTTCATGGGGTCGCGGGCGGACACGGTTTCGTATTGTGCGGTGCGATTCGCGGCCGTATTTCGATTGACTGGCGGGCGTTCATCGACCAAAAGCCGCGCATGCCGAAGAAACCCGGAACCAATCCCAAAGGCGAATTTGCCTTCTTCGACGTCGTCTATGAGGACGACTCGCCTGCGCTCCAACCGCCGCGTGCCGACCGAGCTGCTCGGCGGGCTCGAGGGCGACGAGCCGGCGCGCGCCTTCATCCACGCGCAGGACCAGGAAATCGCCGAAAAAGGCGGCCGGCCGGCGCTCGAGATCAAGAGCATCAGCCGGGTCGGCGCGAAGAAGAAAAAGGTGCAGGGCCAAGGCTAGCCAGGCGTGAGCGCGCATCAGCTTTCAGCCAGCTTGTCGCCGGCGCATGCTACACCGCCTGCGCTTGTTCCAGGCAAACAGCAGGTCGGCGAACCGGTCATAGACGAAGCGCGTGACCGGCAGCGTCACGCGATTGCCGAGCAGCGCAGCGAGCCAGCCCTCGCCCGGCGTCAGCCGCCACAGCGCGATCGCGACATCCGCGCCGACAATGAGCGCTCCCTGCTTCGTCGGTCGCGTGCAGCCGCCGCCTGATGTCGTCGAGGCCGGCGCCATAAGCGCGCCAGCGCGTCGGGCTGCTTCGTTGATGTCCTTGAATTCGACCGTGCCGGCGCGCACCGCCGCCAGCAGCCTGTTGCGCTGCCAGTCGATGCCGGCGTCGCAGACGGGGCAGCTGGTGTTGTACCAGACGGTGAGTTGAGGCCCGGGCATGACGAGCTTAGTCGGACTTCAGGAACGACTTTGATTTCCTCGAGGAAGCGCGCGAAGGCCGGCTCGTCTTCGAGGATCAGGTGATTGCGGCTTTCCAGCGGAACGAAGCGCGCGCCCGGAATGCCCGCGGCCAGCCGCCGTCCCTGCTCGAAAGGCACCCTCGCCTCGTGACGTGAATGCATCACCAGGGTCGGCACGCGAACCTGGGGCAGCAGCGCGGTCACGTCGACTTCGCCGTTCGCCATCAGATTGCGGACGGCGTCCTCCGGCGATTGCCGAGATGCGCTGCAGCTCGTTGAACCAGTCGGCCTGCTCCTTGGTGCCGCCGGGAATGAACTGCGAGGTGAAGAGCTGGCGGAACGCCGGATTTTCCTGCCCCCAGCCGAGACGCATCAGGGTGAGCATCGCCTCGCCGGCGTCCTTCTCGGCCTGCGTCCTTGCCCGCTTCTTCCAGCCCACGGGGTAGCCGCCGAACAGGATCAGGCGCGACACCCGCTCGGGATGCCGGACCGCATAGCCGACGGAGACGGCGCAGCCCTGGCTGACGCCGAGCAGCGCGAAGCGATCGATGCCCGCGGCGTCGACCACGGTTTCGAGATCGTCCACGAAACGCTCGAACGAGACGTCCGGCACGTCGCGGTCGGACAGGCCGTTGCCGCGCGCGTCGTAGCGGACAAGTGAGTGATCGCGCGACAATTCGCGATAGAGATGCCGCCAGATCGGGCTTTCCAGATCGATATTCCAGATGCGTCATCCAGTTGCCGGTCTTGACGATCGGCGGACCCTGGCCGGTCCTGGCCCAGGCGAGCTGCACGCCGTCCTTGGTCTGGCAGAAGTGGATCTCCTGCTCGGCGGCGGCGGACTCGCGGTCCGGCTCGGTGGCGCCCAGCGCCGCACTGTCCGGAAGTGCCACGATGTCGCGCGCGCCCAGCCCGTAAACGCCGACGGCGCGCGCGATGTTCTTCACCGCCTGCTCGCCGAGATCGGCAAAGGACAGCGAGAGCTTGTCCCTGACCTCGTCGTTGGCCGCGCGCGAGATGCAGACGCCGCCGGGCTCGCACAGCGCTTCGAGACGGGCGGCGATGTTGACGCCGTCGCCGAAAATGTCGTCGCCGTCGATGATGATGTCGCCGACATTGATGCCGATCCGGAACACGATCCGCTTGTCGTCCGGAACTTGCGCGTTGCGCCTGGCCATCTGCGCGCTGAACATTGACGGCGCAGGCGACCGCATCGACGACGCTGGCGAATTCGACCAGCATGCCGTCGCCGGTGGTCTTGACGATGCGCCCGTGATGTTCGGCGATGCCGGGATCGACGATCTGCCGGCGATGCGCCTTCAGCGCGGTGAGCGTGCCGACCTCGTCGGTTCCCATCAGGCGGCTGTAGCCGGCCACGTCTGCGGCCAGTATCGCGGCAAGCCGGCGCTGCATTCGCTGTCCTCCAATCACTTCCGTCGTCAATCTCGCACGGCCACGAGCCGCGACGCGCAACGGCTGCGCGTTTTTTGCCCGGCCCAATGGCGCTGAAATCGGCAGCCTTCGCCTTGTATTCGATGGCCGCATAGCCATCTCGAAGTCGACGACACGGGGACATCGTTCGAATGAAGCTGCGCGTCGGATACGAGATGCATCTACGACTTCCCGCAGCCGACGCCTGTCATCATGGTGCTGGGCACGCATTTCACGCGCGCGTCCGACGTGATCGTGCCCGACTTTCTCACCACCAGCCCGGTCGTGCCGATCACGCCCTATCGCGACGGCTTCGGCAATTGGTGCAGCCGCATCGTGGCGCCGGCCGGTCGCGATGCGTCTTTTCGCCGACGGCGTGGTGCGCGACAGCGGCCTGCCCGATCCGGTGCGTGCCTCCGCCCGCCAGCACGCGGTCGAGGATCTGCCCGCGGAGACGCTGGTCTACCTGCTCGGCAGCCGCTACTGCGAGACCGACCGGCTGTCGGACATCGCCTGGAAGCTGTTCGAGACGACGCCGCCGGGCTGGCCGCGCGTCCAGGCGATCTGCGATTTCGTCCATCGTCACATCGCGTTCGGCTACGAGCATGCCCGCGCCACCAAGACGGCCTGGGAGGCCTTCAACGAAGGCAAGGGCGTGTGCCGCGACTATGCGCATCTGGCCATCGCCTTCTGCCGCTGCATGAACATTCCGGCGCGCTATTGCACCGGCTATCTCAGCGACATCGGCACGCCGAAGCCGTGGGCGGCCGGCGATTTCGCCGGCTGGTTCGAGGCCTATCTCGACGGCCGCTGGCACACGTTCGATCCGCGCAACAACGAGCCGCGGATCGGCCGCGTGCTGATCGCGCAGGGGCGCGATGCCTCCGACGTTCCGATCACCCAGACCTTCGGGCCGAACACGCTGGTGAGCTTCAAGGTGTGGACCGACGAGATCCCGGAGATTGCGGCGAAGGCGTCCTGAGAGCTTGTCGATCATCGGGCATGGCTCGCGCTGCCGCGGCGCGATCGCGCCCTCCACGATCATTCGTCGACGCCATCGTCTGGTATGCCCGCTCAACGGCGGCGACTGATCGGTGACGCTCGATGAGCCGGAAGCCGAACGGCTGCTGCTGTCCGCGCGCATGGACGTCAGCGCGAAGCAGGCGCATGCCGTTCGCAAGCTCCTTCGGCGGCGAAATCCTGGTTGCTCAGCGGCGGCGCCGTCGGCGCGCTGGATGCGGAGGAAGGCTTCGTCGGCTGCCGCGTGGCAGCTCGTTGCAACCGTCTGAGATCGTCGAAGGCGACGACTGAATTCGGCGCTCTTCGCTTCGATCGCCTTTTCGAGCTTCGCGAGCGTGGCTCGATGATCGTCTTGATCATCTCGGCAACGGGAATGCCCTCGAAGGTCGCATGAAGCTTGCTCGCGTCCTCCAGCCCTTCCTTGATCTCGTCGACTTCGTAGGCCGCCAGACCCCAGTTGCGAGTTCTTGCCGGCGAACCAGAGTTTGGCGTGGCGAAGCTGGGTCGCCGTCATGAACTCGCCAAGTCCTGGCACGTAGCTACCGGGCACGTAGCGGTCCTTTGCCGGTTCGGCGCTTGCCAGCATCGCTGACGCCGCGACGACGATCACGCCAAGTACGATCCGTTTCATCATGCGCCTCGCAAATCGGTTCGCCTGCCTCAGGCCAGGGTCGACGGCCTGTTGCCGGATATTATCCCATGTGCCAGCGATGCGGCGGCGGCAGCACGGCAGGCACGGCTTCCGCGTTGCCGCGGCGCGATCGCGCCCGGATTTTGCGGGAAGCGTTGCGCCTTTCGAAGTGAAGAGGGCGCAGGGAATGCCGGGTGCTCGCCGCACCCGCGGCCCGTGGGTGGAAAGAACAAACCACCACCGGCATAGTCACCACAGGTTCGCCGAAACAATCCGGCATTCCCTGCGCGATGGTTTACGACTTACTCTGCGCTCTCCCCGGTGTGTCGGGCTTTTTAGCCACCGTCGCCGACTCGGCGTTTCGATCGATCCATCGATCGACTTGACCCCAGCGTCGAGGGGACAGGACCACGCAGCTTGGTCGTACGCGTCGGCCTGCGATCGTCTCGCCGGCTTTCGCGTCCACCGCTCCCCGCCTCACGTATCGTGACGATTGGCCGAAACGTCCCTCTTCACGAGGCGGGATTTCGGATATTTAGCAGTGTTTCTGGTTTTCGGCAAGAGGAATATTTAGCGTCGAAGACCTGAATGCGCAAAGCGATTGAAGGAATTTAGGAAATTGATTTTTACGCGAGAACCACGAATCTCGCTTCTCATATCGAACCGAGATAGTAAGGCCGAACTCGGCGAAATGATTCTCGAGACGCAAGTCGCAATTCTTGGCGCAGATTGACCTTCACCAGAAACTGCAGGTGAACCCACATGGCAGCCAGTCCTTTCCGATCACAAGCGACCGTGGACAAAGTCCGTAGCCTCCCCTTCCCGGCGATTGAAGGCCTTGTCGAGCATATCCGTGCATCGAATCGATCTTGCGCGCAAGATCGTTTGGATCGCAGTACTTCACGACTGCGCCTGGCGATCAAGGCGCTCGAGATCGACACTCCTCGCCGGACGTGCACGCAGATATGACCTGAAGCCGTAGCAATGGTTCGCCGCGCAAGCCCGTTCAGCGCTTTTCGTCCGCTACGTGCAACTTTGCAAGCTGCACTTCGAAGAAGATTTGCAGTCCGATCGCGCCAGGCCTCGTTGATGCGTGATACCCGAATGTCGACTGTCATTTCTTGCCGATAAGCCATCGACCGCCGCCCAATGGACATCACTCTCTTAACGTGATTATCCGTCAATGCTGCGCGCTCATCTCGGACCAATGATGCGCCCAAACCACATAGCCATAGAGCGTCTGATGAGGATATTGGTCGGCGAACGCATCGTCAATGCTGCCATCCTCGGCCGTACGGACGCTGCAGTCATCGCTTGCATGAGTCCTTCAACGATACCGCTCGCTTCAGCATATGCAGCCAATAGAATTTCACTCAGATTGTCAGCATTGACTGTTTCAGCAGGACTTCGAAGACATGAACGTCGGCGTCCTTGTTGATACTGCGAATTCCTAGTCGAACGATTTTCCGTCCGAGATCTTGAAGACGAACTTCATTTGACAAAATTGCCAACGTCAACGCGATTTGCTCAAGTCCAGACACCTTGGACCGCACCTTCGGTATTTCCGACGCCCGCAAAGATTGGTGTCTGTGCGCAAACCGACGAGCAGCGTCGGTCCTGAATCTGACAGCGCTTCGCGTCGCAATCCGTCAGCCGCGGGCAGCCAGACTCTGAGTAATTGCCGAGCTGTATCCAGACTTGCCACCGGCATACGCGGGGACATCTGAAGACCGTAACAGTCGCCGGCATTCTCAATATTGCGCTTCAGTTTTCGCAAATTGCACACGGCTCAGTACTCATTCGTGCCTCATCAGCCTACTTGGGGTCCGACTCAAACTTCAGATCTACCCACATAATTTTGCAGACACAGCCGACCAAACAAAAACGGCGGGCTTTCGCCCGCCGTTCGTGAATGCCGAAGTGTGGGTCCCGGGTCTCCGGCGCACCGCTTCGAGCTGCGCCGCGCCGGGACACGGCTACGCCGAGGCTTCGCCGGGCGGCACGAGATCAGTTATCCAAGAAGCTCCGCAGCTTCCTGCCTCGGCTCGGATGCTTCAGCTTGCGCAGCGCCTTCGCCTCGATCTGGCGGATGCGTTCGCGCGTCACGCGAGAACTGCTGGCCGACCTCTTCCAGCGTGTGGTCGGTGTTCATGCCGATGCCGAAGCGCATGCGCAGCACGCGTTCCTCGCGCGGCGTCAGCGAGGCCAGCACGCGCGTCGTGGTCTCGCGCAGATTGGACTGGATCGCGGCGTCGATCGGCAGCACCACGTTCGGGTCCTGGATGAAATCGCCGAGATGCGAGTCCTCCTCGTCGCCGACCGGCGTCTCCAGCGACAGCGGCTCCTTCGCGATCTTGAGGACCTTGCGCACCTTCTCCGAGCGGCATGCCGAGCTTCTCGGCGAGTTCCTCCGGCGTCGGCTCGCGGCCGATCTCGTTGAGCATCTGGCGCGAGGTGCGCACGATCTTGTTGATGGTCTCGATCATGTGCACGGGAATGCGGATGGTGCGCGCCTGGTCGGCGATCGAGCGGGTGATCGCCTGCCGGATCCACCACGTCGCATAGGTCGAGAACTTGTAGCCGCGGCGGTACTCGAACTTGTCGACCGCCTTCATCAGCCCGATGTTGCCTTCCTGGATCAGGTCGAGGAACTGCAGGCCGCGGTTGGTGTATTTCTTGGCGATCGAGATCACCAGCCGAAGGTTGGCTTCCACCATCTCCTTCTTGGCCTGGCGCGCCTCGCGCTCGCCCTTCTGCACGCCGTGCACGATCTTGCGGAACTCGCCGATCTCGAGCCCGGTCAGCGCGGCCAGCGACTGCACCTCGTGGCGCAGATCCTTGATGCGGTCCTTTTCGTGATGGACGAAATTCTTCCAGCCCTTGGCCGAGAGTTTCGAGACGCGGTTGAGCCAGCGCGGATCGAGCTCCGAGCCCTGGTAGTTCTTCAGGAAGTCCTCGCGCGCGACGCCATGGCTGTCGGCGAGCCGCATCAGCCGGCCCTCGAACGAGACCAGCTTCTTGTTGATGTCGTAGAGCTGCTCGACCAGCGAGTCGATGCGCGCCTGGTTCAGCCGCAGCGACTTCACCTCGACGATGATCTCGTCCTTCAGCTTCTTGTACTTGCGCTCCTGCGAGGGCGTCAGCGAGTCGTTCTGCAGCTGGTTGGCAATGTCCTGCTCCTGCAGGCGGCGCAGCTTCTTGTAGTTGTCGGCGATCTTGTCGAAGGTCTCGACCACCTTCGGCTTCAGCTCGGCCTCGATGGCCGCGAGCGACATCTGGTTCTCGAACTCGTCGTCGTCGTCCATGTCGGATTCGGCGGCGGCCTCGGCCGGATCCTTTTCCTCGCCCTCAGTGGCGCCGGGCACGGCCGCAGGACCGCTGCGGAACGGGGTCGGCGACGGGGGCGCGGCGGGCGGGGCGACATGCGCGGGCGCGGCCTGCGCGGCCACACGGCAACGCCGTCGCCGCCGTTGACGATCGGCTGGCCGTCGGGACCGACGGCAGCGCCGACGATGCCCGGATTGTTCTTGGCGTCGGGGCCGGCGTAAGTGGCTTCGAGATCGATGATGTCGCGAAGGAAGATCTTTCCTTCGTTCAACTCGTCGCGCCAGATGATGATGGCCTGGAAGGTCAGCGGGCTTTCGCAGAGACCCGCGATCATCGCCTCGCGGCCGGCCTCGATGCGCTTGGCGATCGCGATCTCGCCCTCGCGCGACAGCAATTCCACCGTGCCCATTTCACGCAGATACATCCGCACCGGATCGTCGGTGCGCTCGCCGGGCTCGCTCTTCTTGACCTCGGTGACGGCCTTCTGCGTGACCTCGACCAGCTCGTTGTCGGTCTCGTCGTCGCCGCCCTCGTCCTTTTCCTCCTCGCCGTCGGCCTCATCGGCCTCGGTGACGTTGATGCCCATGTCCGAGAGCATCGACATGATGTCCTCGATCTGTTCGGGCGAGGTCTGGTCCGACGGCAGCACGGCATTGAGCTGATCGAAGGTCACGAAGCCGCGCTTCTTGGCCTGCTTGATCATCTTCTTGACGGCGGCATCGGAGAGGTCGAGCAACGGCGAGGGAGCCTCAGCGCCATCCTTCTCGGGGGCGTCCGCTGCCTTGTCGTCCTTTTCCTTGTCCTTTGCCTGCAGCGTCTTTGCCTTGGTGGCCATTCAGTGCTCTCCAAACGCGTGTCACGTGGAGCGTCGCGTGACGTCGCGCCGCAGTTGTTCGGTGCGCGGCTCGTCCGACGCGCAAAAGGGCGGCGCAAATCGTCGCCACCCCCTACCCTATGTGTATCGATGGTGCGCGCCTGATAGCGGCGCGGACTTAAGCTTCGCTTAACCCTGTTTTTGCAGCCAAACCATGGGTTTGGCGAGTCCTTTTGCGCGTCTGGCCGCGGCCATCCGCATTAATTTTCAATCAAACACCGGAGTGTTCCGGATATTCAATCACACGCTTTTCTGGAACCGGCCGGAAAGCTCGCCAAAACCCTCGATTTGGGCCTCGGTCCCCTCCAGCGACTCCAGGCGAAGGCTGACGTCCTTGAGCCAGGCCATATTGGCGTCGCTGGGCTCCTCGCCCAGAGCGACCTCGGCGTCCTTCCTTTCCCTAAGTAGGGCGTGGGTTTTCTGATGCAAGACAACGAGTTGGTGCCAGGTCGACAAAACGTCGTCGCGCGCGGCGCCGGATCTCGCGCCCCACACCGCGCCGGTCGTGATCGCCCGCTCAACCCTTTGAAGGATTTGCGAAAATCCGGCCGAATCGAGGTCGGCGCGCATTTTCTCGGCCTGTTGCTCGGCGTCGTGGGGCTGGTGATGCTCGTGGGCGAAGGCCGCGATGATGCCGGCGCGCAGCTTGTGGGCCTCGGGATGGGCGAACTCCAGCGCAGCCGCCTCCTCCAGATGCTCGTGCAGCAGCCAGGGGTGATTGATCAGGCATTGCAGGATCAGCGCCTCGCGGCGGGACAAGGTCGAGCGCTGGCCGCGCATGATCGGGCTGTTGGCCAAGCTGCGGGCTGGTCGCCTGATAGGGGCCGCGGCCGAAGGCGGGCGGAGGCGCGAAGCCGCGCTTCTGGAATTGGCCGGCCGCCGCCGCTGCGCGGCTGGAAGCGCGGTGATTCGCGGAAATTGCCGCGCGGGGAAAGCGCACCGGCTCGGGCGCGAAGGTGCGCTGCAGGCGCTGGATCAGGTCCTCGCGATAGTAGCGGCGCACCACGTCGTCGCGCACGGAATTGGCGAGCTCGCCGATGCGCGCCTCCAGCGCCGCGCGGCGCTCGGGCGTGGCGAAATTGCCGCCCTCGATCTCGCGCGACCAGATCATGTCGGCGAGCGGACGCGCCGCCGCGATCACTTCCTCGATCGCGCCGCGGCCGCCCGAGCGCGCGAGATCGTCGGGGTCCTGGCCTTCCGGCAGCAGCGCGAAGCGCAGGCTCTTGCCCGGCTTGAGCAGCGGCAGCGCGAGATCGGCCGCACGATACGCGGCCTTCTGTCCGGCGCGGTCGCCGTCGAAGCAGAGGATCGGCTCGTCGGTCATCTTCCAGATCAGCGCGAGCTGGTTCTCGGTCAGCGCGGTGCCGAGCGGCGCCACGGCGCCTGCGAAGCCCGACGTCACCATCGCGATGACGTCGACATAGCCTTCGACCACGATCGAGCTGCGCGCCGTCATGCGCGGCCTTTCGCGCCGGCGCGAAATTGTAGAGATTGTCGCCCTTGTGAAACAGCGGCGTTTCCGGCGAGTTCAGATATTTCGCCTGCGCGTCCTTTTCCAGCGCGCGGCCGCCGAAGGCGATGACGCGTCCGCGCAGATCGGCGATCGGAAACATCACGCGGTCGCGGAAGCGATCGTAGGGCACCGGAATGTCCTCGCCGCCGATCAACAGCCCCGCTTCCACCATGTCCTCGGTGGAGACGCCCTGCGCGCCCAGATGCTCCTTCAGCGCGAAGCGCTCGCCGGTGGCATAGCCGAGGCGGAACTGCAGTTGCGTCGCCGGCGAGATCGCGCGGTCGCCGAGATAGCCGCGCGCCTTGGCGCCGAGCCGCGAGGCCAGCGTATCCTCGAAATATTTCGCCGCGAGCTCCATGATGTCGTGCAGCGTCTTGCGGCGCTGCTCATGCCGCGCCGCATCGGGCGTGACCGCCGGCAGCGCCAGGCCCGCCATCGCCGCGCAGCGCTCCACGGCCTCGGGGAAGCCGACGCCCTCGGTCTTCATCAGGAAGTCGAAGATGTTGCCGTTCAGTCCGGAGGAGAAGTCGAACCAGGCCTGCTTCTGGTCGTTGACGAAGAACGACGGCGTCTTCTCCTGCTGAAACGGCGACAGCCCCTTCCACTCGCGCCCGGCCTTCTTCAGCTTGACGCGCTTGCCCACGACTTCCGAGACCGGAAGCCGGGCGCGCAGCTCGTCGAGGAATTCGGGGGTGAAGCGCATGGGGTGAGTTTGACGCGGCCGCTGAGTTGGGCGAACGGGATCAGGCATATAGGTGCAGGCCCAGCGAAAATACGAAGATTATCAGCGTTGTCCGGGCTATTCACAGGGCGCTCGTCCACCTCTCCCGCTTCGGGATGGCGCCGAAGGCGCAGGCCCGGAATCGATAACCAGGCCGGGGGCTTCATCGGATTCGCGCGAGCTCGCCCTCACCTGCGCCGGGGAGCGCACCCGGAATGACGAGCGGAACTACTTCTGCAAAAACCGCCCCGAACTCGATGCGGACGAGCTTCTCCACCGGCCAGTTGTAGATGTAGGTCCACGCATCGCTCGCGCTGCCGTCGGCGAGCGTGACCGGCAGCATCTGCCGCAGATATTGCGTCGGCTCCGGAAAGCCCTCGCCGCAGGCCTCATACATGTCGAACTCGCGCAGCATCGCGTCGACCTCGCGCAGGCGATAGAGCTCGCCATGGACGATGTCGTGCGCGTCGTCGGAGAGCGTGAGCCCCGGATAATGCTTCACCATGTAAAGCCGGCCGCGGCAGGTCGCCTCGCCGAGGAAGTCGGCATTGGCCGAGAGCAGCCGCGCCATCGGATGCACATAGCCGCGCATCAGGGTGCCGTAGACGAAGAGGTTGGAGGTCATGCATAATCTCGTCATTGCGGGACGGCGCGAAGCGCCGGAATCCATTCTTCGAGCTTCCAGCGGCACAATGGATTCCGGGTTCTCGCTTCGCGACCCCGGAATGACGACCGTGAGGGCAACGTCAAGCCGCCACCACCTCGTCGCTGACCACCACGAATTTCGTCAGCGTCATCCGCCCGAAACTCGTGGTCAGCGCGACGTCGGCGGCGTCGCGGCCGGTGCCCATCAGGATGCGGCCGATGCGCGGCACGTTGTGGCGCGCGTCGAAGGTGTACCACTGGCCGGACAGATAGACCTGGAACCAGCCGGAGAAATCCATCGGCTCGGGCTCCGGCGGAATGCCGATGTCGCCCATGTAGCCGGTGCAGTAGCGCGCGGGGATGTTCATGCAGCGGCAGAAGGTCAAGCGCGAGATGCGCGAAGTCGCGGCAGACGCCGGCCTTCTGCTCGTAGACGTCATGCGCCGACTTCATCGCATTGGCATGCTGATAGCCGAACGTCACGTGGCCGTGCACGAACGCGACGATGGCTTGCACTCGGGCCCACCCTGGCGTGCGTGTTAGCCGAACAGCGACCAGGCGATGTCGGTGAGCTTGTCGGTCTCGCAATAGCGGCTCGGCATCAGATAGAGCAGCAGTTCGTCCGGCAGCTGATCGATCGGCAGTTGCTGCGCGGTCGGCACCACCACATCGGGCAGGCCGGAATCGCGCACCAGCGCGTGGCCTTTCAGCGTGACGCCGCCGGCGGGCGCGACGAGGCGTCCGCAGACATTGCCGAAGCTGTCGCGATAGAAGCCGATCGGCACGTCCGGCTCGGTCACGATGCGTCTCGGTGCCGATGATGTCGGAATAGCGCGAGGGATGGATCGAGAGCATGATCACCATCGGCGTCGGCGCTGCGGCCGCATAGGTGATCTCGAAGCCGACCTTGATCTCCATCGCTACGCCCTCTGCCTCCATCTCGATCGCCTGGTCGACCGAGGTGACGCTGACGTTCACCTCCATGCCGATGAAGATGTCGGCCGGCCCGAGATAACGTGCCATGCAGCGGCAGCGCCTGCACGGGATCGCGCGCGACCGCGACGCGGACCAGATCGCGCGTGCCCTCGATGCCGTTGGTCGGATCGAACTCGATCCAGCCGGCGTCCGGCAAATAGACCTGCACCCAGGCATGGGTCGCGCCGCCGCCGGCGTGTTCATTGTCGCCGTCGAACAGATAGCCGGAGACGAAGCGCGCGGCGATGCCGAGCCGGCGCAGCGCCTCGATCATCAACAGCGCATAGTCGCGGCAGGTGCCCGAGCCCGTCTGCAAGGTGTCGAGCGGATGCTGCGTGCCCGGTTCGTAACGCCTGCGATAGCGCAGCGCGTCGCGGATGCCATGCGTCATGCTGCTCAGGATCTTGAAGGTCGGCGTCGGCAGCTCCGCGTCGAGGAAGTTGCGCGCCCAGGCCGACAGCTTGCCGTCGGGATCGCTGGTCTGCGGCGTGACGTAGTGCTGCAGATCGAGATATTCCTCGCTGTCGTAGAGGAACGGATAGAAATAAGCGGGATCGTCCGCCGTCAGCGTGAAGGCCGGCGCGGGCTTGTGGTCGACGATGATGTTGGCGGTGAAGGTGAGGCGGTCCGCGCGCGCATCGAACGCGGCGACCGCGACGCTGTTGCCGAACACGTCGTGGATCCAGCGCAGCGAGGCCGGCTTCGGCGTGATCTCGAGCTCGGCAAGAAACAGCCGCAGATCGTGGCTGTCGCTCGGCCGCAGCATGACGCGGTGCTCGCCGAATGCGACGGGACGCGCATAGCGATATTCGGTCTTGTGATGAATCGGAGCAGCGGCATCGTCAATCGATCATCGTGATTCCAGGCGGCCTAATCTATAGGAACTGCTGCTCAATTCCAGATCGTCCTGCCGCTTGAATAGGCAATGAAACATGGATTCCGGCGTCTCGCTTGAAACATCCTTGCTGCTGGGCGCCGAACGATGTTCCGCCGGTGCTCGAGAGAAATGCGGACGGACGCTCGCCGTTCCTGCTGACGTCGGATCATTACGGCCGGCTGCTGCCGAAGACGCTCGGCGATCTCGGCCTGCCCGAGAGCGAGCTCGACGCGCCACATCGCCTGGGACATCGGCATTGCCGGCGTCGCCGAGCGCGCTGTCGGATCATCTCGACGCGCATCTGATCGCGCAGCGCTACTCGCGGCTCGTGATCGACTGCAACCGCCCGATCGGCGCGCCGAGCTCGATCCCGGTCTTCAGCGAAGCGACCGACAATTCCCGGCAACGAAGGATTGTCGCGCGAGGATGCCGACGCGCGCGGCAGCACGAGATTTTCGATCCCTATCATGTCCGCATCGACCAGGCGATCAACGGCCGCGCGCGCGAGAAGCGGCCGACCGTGCTGGTGTCGCTGCACAGTTTCACGCCGGTCTATGCCGGCGTGGCGCGGCCCTGGCACATCGCCGCGCTGTATCAGCGCGACACGACCTTGCCGCCGCTGCTGCTGCAGGCGTTCCGCGCCGAAGGCGATCTCGTGGTCGGCGACAACGAGCCCTATGCGGTCAACGACGCCACCGACTACACCATTCCCGTGCATGGCGAGGCGCGCGGCCTCGTCAACACCGGCATCGAGATCAGGCAGGATCTGATCGCCGACGAGAGCGGCCAGCAACAATTTGCCGAGTGGCTCGCGCGGATTTTCCGCGAGATCGAGGCGACGCTGTTCGGAGAGGTGAAGCTTGATCTCTGCGCGTGAGGCGGATCGGAAACCCGGCTCGCGCACTTTTCCGGATCATGCGCTAGCGCGCCCGCGTCAGCGCGAGCCAGATGCCGCCGCCGATCATGAAGCCGCCGGAGATGCGCGACACCAACCGCGTGCGCCGCGCCGAGAAGATGGTGCGGACCCGTCCGGCCAGCAGCGCGTAGATGGCGTCCGTCAATCCCGCGAGCACCATGAAGGTGACGCCGAGGATGAGCACCTGCGAGAGGTGATCCTGGTTCATGTCCATGAATTGCGGGATGAACGCGCCGAAGAACACCAGCAGCTTCGGGTTCGAGAGCGCCACCACGAATCCCTGCAGGAAGAAGCCGCCGCGCGGCGGAGGCGGCGGCGCGTCGGCGTCGATGCCCTCGACGGGCGAGCGGATCAGCTTGATGCCGAGCCAGACCAGATAGGCGGCGCCGGCGAAGCGCACCCAGTCGAACCAGTAGCCCATGGTCGCCATCAACGAGGTCAGGCCGACCGCGAGAATGCCGATCACGATCAGCAGCGCCGCCTGCACGCCGAGGATATTGGTCAGCGCCGCGCGGGTGCCGTGGCGGAGGCCGTTGGCGATCAGAGCGTGACGATCGGACCGGGCAACAGCGCCAGCGCGATGCAGGCGGCGACGAAGGCGAGATAGACTTGCAGGGACATGGGGGACTCGGTGGAGGAGGACGATGTCGCTATTAATGCACGATGCGAGCTGAGTGGAAGTCGCTGCCATCCGCATTCGTGTCGTCCCGGACAAGCGAGCGATAGCGAGCGCGATCCGGGACCCATAATCACAGGACATCGTGCTGCGAAGGCTAGCACCGCTCACGCTCGCAACGACTTCGCCTGCGGTCATGGCGTCCCCGCATGCGCGGGGACGACGAGTTGAACTCGCGGCTATCGCGCGCCCAGCGCCGCCATCATCCAGCGACGCAGCTCGCGCGAGCCGAGATAGTCGAACGCCACGCGCTGCAGCTCGACCGGCGCCGCGCTCCCCTGCGCCACCGCCACCAGCAGATCGCAGCGCTGCGACAGCGCGATGCCGACCGCGGCATGGCGCGCGCCATCGGCCATCGCCAGATCGTAGGCGCGCGAGCGGCCCGACAAGTCCCGCGACACGCACCGCCCTGCCCGGCTCGCGCGGCGCAAATTGCGGGCTGATCAGATCGAGATCGGCGACGCGGTCGACCTCGTCGTCATCGGCGACGCCGGTGGTGCAATTGCAGAAGCCGATCTTCGGCCGCACATAGAGCTCGACTCCGCCGAGTTCGCCGCCGCAAGAGTCGCAACGGAACGCGCGGCCCGCGGGCCAGCCGTCGCGCGGAAACGGCCACGATATCTCGCGCCATAGCACGGCCGCGCCGCCACTCCCTGGCGCGGCGAAATGCACCATCGCGACCGACGAGAATGCGGTGACCACGAGCACGAGCGCCGCAAGTGCAACCTGAAATTGGTCGCGCGACACGGCGGGGCCGCCACCAGATCGGTCAAACGCATCGGCATCAGGATGGCTCGACCGGACATGCACGCCTCCTATTTCAGCCCGGCGACGGCGCGCGCATCGCCGGTCAGCTCGAGGATGTGCATGCCGGTGTTGGCGCGGTCGACGATGTAGATGTAGCCGCGGTCGTCGATCTCGACGTTGTTGGTCTGGATCGCGACCTTGCAGCGCTCCTTGCCGTCGACGGTGACGCAGCGCTTGTCGGTCTTGTCGGTGATCGCCGGAATGAAATAGCCGACTTCCTTCGGATGATAGGGATCGCGGATGTCGAGCGCGCGCACGCCGGCATTGAAGAAGGCGATGAACGCCATCTTCTTGTAGTAGACCGGCGTCATGTTCTCGTTCGACGAATGCGTGCCGAAGCGGCCGCCGCGTTCGCAGAAATTGCCGCTCGCCTCCGGCACGGTCCAGCTCGAGATCATCATCGGCCGCGCCTCGGTGGTGATGTCGGCGATCCACACCATCTGCCGCGGCTCGTGGCATTCGTTGAGGATCGCCTCGTCGACGATCATCACGATGTCGCTGGCTCTGGCCGTCCTTGTCCTGCGCGAACTCGGCGATCGGCATGCCCTGCATCGGAAACACCGTGTGCGCGCCGTTGATCGCCGACATCGCCATGCGCGAGATCTCGGGATAGCGCAGATTGTCCGCGGTCGGCTCCTTCGGTCCGTTGAGCAGCTTCTCGCGATCGACGATCTGCATGAAGCCGCCCTTGTTGGTGCCGTAGCCGAAATAGACGCGGTTGCCCTTCGGGCCCGAGCGAGATCGGCCCGTGCAGTTCGGTCGGCACCGCGCCGGTCGAGCCCGGCTCCTGGCCGGGCAAACCGAAGTCGCGGATCTTCACGCGGATGCGCGGGATCGGTGAGATCGTAGACCTGCGTCATGCGCCGCGTGCGCCAGTCCGGCGCGCCGGAGACGAGGTAGGCGATGCCGGTGTCGCACTCCCACCAGTTCTTGTGCGTGTCCTTCAGGCCTTCGCCGATCCGCGTGACCAGCGCGGGATTCGCGGGATCGGTGACGTCCCAGATCTCGTGCGCGGCGTTGCCGAAGGTGCGCAGCAGGTAGACCGCGCTCTTGTCGCCCTTCGGCAGGGTCTTGCCGTCGCACACGCGCACCATCTGCGCGCCGCCGGCTTCGTACTTCGCCTTCCTCGCCCGGGAATGTGCGCGAGATATTTCGGGTTGCGCGGGATCGGTGACGTCGACGATCGAGGTGCCGTTCGGCTCGGCCTTGCCGGTGAGCGGATTGACCGGATCGGGAATCTCGTCGGTGCCGCCGTGATGGCCGATATAGGCGATCCAGCGGTCGCCCTGATGATGGATGGTCGGCTGATAGGCGCTGCGCGCCTGCAGGTCGTTGTAGCCGACCAGCTTCATGTTGGAGGCTTCCGGCGGCGCGCCGATCTTTTGCTGCTGCGCCGCAGCGCCGCCGCACAAGAGAACAGAGACGAGAATTGCGAGTTTGACGCGACCGCCCATGCTTTCCACCCACTTTTTGGCCAATCTTCGTTGGCTCGTTCGACAATCCATCATAGCCGAGCGGACGGGCTTTGCACTAAGCGTTCCCGAAAACACAATATCGCGAGCATTCGGGGGGAATACAGGATGTCACTCGACATCACGTTCGAGCACGAGCCGCCGCCGTTTCCTGCAATTCGTGGCGGCAAGCCCGCTGTTCGCGCGCACGGCGTCGGCGGAAGGCGCCGAGGGCACCGACCCCGTCGACTGGGCGCCGCGCGATCTCGCCAGGCTGATCGCCGATCCCAAGGAAGCGCTCGACGTGTTCGACTTCGAGCCGGTCATGAAGAAGAACGTGCCGCCGGCGCATTTCGGCTACATGGCGACCGGCGCCGACGACGAGATGACGCTCCGCGCCAACCGCGAGAGTTTTCACCGCTACGCGCTGCGGCCGCGGCGGCTGGTCGATGTCAGCAACATCGACATGAGCCTCGACTTGTTCGGCGCGAAATATGACAGCCCGGTCGTGATCGCGCCGACCGGCTGCAACCGCGCCTTCCATCCCGATGGCGAGGTCGCGGTCGCGCGGGCGGCGAAGGCCGGCAATCATCTGCAAATGCTGTCGACGGTCGCCAGCACCTCGATCGAGGATGCGATCGCCGCGCGCGGCGCGCCGGTCTGGTTCCAGCTCTACACCACGCAGCGCTGGGAAGTCGCCGAAGGCCTGGTCAAGCGCGCCCAGGCCGCCGGCGCACCGGCGATCGCGGTGACGCTCGATGTGCGCTCGGCCGGCGAAATGGCCGACCTTCGTCCGGCTGCGGCGCACCGATACCCGCGACTGCGGCAGCTGCCACGGCGCCAATGACTATCTGTCGAAGAAGCCCAACTTCACCGGCATCGATCTCGCCGGCACCTCGTCGACCGCGGTCACCAATCTGACCTGGGACACGCATCAAGCGGCTGCGCGAGATGGTCACAGGTCAAGCTGCTGCTGAAGGGCATCCTCACCGCCGAGGATGCGAAACTGGCCGTGGACGCCGGCGTCGACGGCATCGTCGTCTCCAACCATGGCGGCCGCATGGATGACGGCGTCACCGCCAGCATCGACGCGCTGCCGGACGTCGTCGCCGCAGTCGGCGGCCGCATGCCGGTGCTGGTCGACAGCGGCTTTCGCCATGGCAGCGACATCGTCAAGGCGCTGGCGCTGGGCGCAAAGGCCGTCTGCGTCGGCCGGCCCTATCTCTGGGGCCTCGGCGCCTTCGGCCAGGCCGGGGTCGAGCGCGTGCTCGGCATCCTCCGCTACGAAACGCGGCTGGCCATGCAGCAGCTCGGCGCGCCGTCATTGAAGGACATCACGCCCGACATGGTGCGGCGGGTCTGAGCGTTTCAGCCGGACACAGTTAGCGGCGTGTTAATCCGATCTCCCGGAAGCGCGACAAATGCCGCAAGCATCCATCAATTCGCGACGCAGTACACTCTCCGCCACGGATCAACACGAACCATCGCAAGCAAGCTGCTTGCCATGGTTTCGCGCATTCGATCGACCAAGCCAATGCCGAATGAAAAGGCCGCCACATGACCAAGAGCATATGGACGATTGAACAATTCGCCTGCCCGGGCTGCGGGGTCGACTACTCCGCGACGCGCGAGGAGCACCGCGACAAACGCTCCGGCAGTTATCAACTGCAGCATCTGCGAGACCGAGGTCCATCGCTGGTCCGGCACCCACGAATATTTCAACTGGCAGGCCGCGCAGACCAGGTCGCGCGTGTTCGGACGGAAGCGATAATCGGCCTGCTTGCACGGTGGACGTAGTTCAGCCCTTGAACGTGGGCTGGCGCGGATGAACGTAATCCTTGAAGTCGTCAAAGCCCTTCCATTTCGGCTCCGGCGGCGCCTCGCCGGCGCGCGGCATGTAGATCGACGGCTCGACCGACTGCCATGGTCGGGATATAGCGCGGACAATTCGGAAAGATCGCGCGCGCGGTGACGCGCACGATCAGCTGCGCGCCGACGGTCTCCGACAACAGCGGATCGCTCTCGCTCACGCTGGCGTGGCCGTTGACGCGCAGGCGCCGCGGCTTGCCATGCATGGCGATGAACAGCAGGCCGACGTCGGCATTGACGACGATGTTGCCGAGGCTCTTGAACATGCCGTTGCCGTCATAGTCGGGAAACGCGATCTCCGACGGTCCCGTCACGCGGACGAAGCCCGGCGGGCCGCCCTTGAACGAGCAGTCCGGCCGGCCGTCGGCATCGGCGGTGGCGAGGAAGAAATACGGCAGCGCCTCGATGAAGGCCTTGTCGTCGGCCGAGAACTCCGTTGCGCGTCAGCTTCTCTTCCAGCCGGTCGGAAATGCGGCGGCTGTCGAACCGGTCCTGCAATTGCCGGTTCCCGTCGTGATACATCACGCTCGCAGGCATGGGCGGTCTCCTGCTATCAAGGTGTTGCACGCGTTCCGCGACGAGCATACCACGCGATCGTCGCACCCGATACGGCAGGAGGCCACCATGCTGCAGCTTTACGGAAATCCAAGATCGCGCGCGATGCGGTGTCTGTGGATGCTGGAGGAAGTCGGACAGCCCTATCAGCTCGTCGACAAGAGCCTGCGCGCCGACGATCTGCACAGCGCGGACTATCTCAAGCTCAATCCGAATGCGCGGATCCCGACCCTGGTCGACGGCGACGTGGTGCTGTGGGAATCCATGGCGATCAATCTCTATCTGGCGCAGAAATATCCGGGGCCGATGCACTGCGCGGACGCCGCCGTGCTCGGCCATGCCGCGCAATGGAGTTTCTGGGCGATGCTGGAGGTCGAGATGCTGCTGCTGCATATGCTGGAGCATCGCGTTCTGCTCGCCGAACATGCCCGCGACATCTCCGTCGTCGAGCGCAACGAGCTGTTGTTGAAGAAGCCGCTTGGAATCCTCAACGGCGCTCTTGCCGGCCGCAGCTATCATCGCCGGCGACAGCTTCACCGTCGCCGACCTCAACGTCGCCAGCATTCTGTCATGGGGCAAGATCGTCCGGCTCGACCTGTCGGCCTGGCCCGACCTGAAACGCTGGCTCGACGCGTGCCTGGCGCGGCCGGCCAATGCGCGGGCGCGGGCGCTCGGGAAATAGTCGCAAGCTCAAACTGCAAAGCTCGTCATGCCCGGCCCGCAGTCAAGCTTGCGCAGACTGCGTAAACTTGTCTGCGCGCCGGCCATCCACGTCTTTGGTGCCGCGTTCAAGAAAGACGTGAATGGCCGGGCCTTCGCCTCGCCGAAGCGGCTTCGGCCGCGCAGGCGGGTCAAGCCCGGCCATGACGAAACTGAAATCATCTTTCGCTCGTCACTTGACATGCAACCATTTGGTTGCCTATTGTGAGCGCATGGATGAGGTCTTCAAGGCGCTGGCCGACAGCTCGCGGCGGTCGCTGCTGGACAGACTTCACGCCCGCAACGGCCAGAGCCTGGGCGAGCTCTGCGACGGCCTCGACATGACGCGTCAGGCCGTGACGAAGCACCTTGCGATTCTGGAGGCGGCCAACCTCGTCAGCACGATCAGGCACGGCCGCGAGAAGCTGCACTACCTCAACCCGGTGCCGATCCACGCGATCGGCGAGCGGTGGATCAAGAAATTCGAGCGCGGGAAACTGACCGCGCTTCATGAGTTGAAAAGGCGATTGGAGAAGCGCGATGAGTAAGCCGGAATTCGTCTACGTCACCTACATCAGGACCACGCCCGAGAAATTGTGGCAGGCGCTGACCTCGAGCGAGTTCTCGCGGCGTTACTGGTTCGGCACCGAACTGCAATCCGACTGGAAGGTCGGCTCGTCCTTTGCGCTGGTCAATGACGGCAAGGCGAGCGACATCGGCGAAATTCTGGAAGCCGATCCGCCGCGGCGTCTGTCTTACACCTTCGATCACGTGCTGTACGACGACATGCGCCAGCCAAAGGCGAGCAAGGTGGTCTTCCTGCTCGAACCGCACGGCGATCTGGTGAAGCTGACGCTGACGCATGAAGGGTTCACGAACAACAAGCTGCTCGCCGGCATCTCCACCGGATGGCCCGCGATCCTGTCCAATCTGAAGAGCCTGCTGGAGACCGGCGATGCGCTGGCGATTCCGCGCGGCGCGCTCGGCAAGAAGGAACCGGCATGAGCATCGACACGTTCAAGCCGATGACGGTCTACACCATCTACATCGCCTCCACGCCGGAGCAGGTGTGGGAGGCGCTGACATCGGCGGAGTTCAGCAAGCAGTATTTCTTCGGCAATTCGGTGGAGATCGAGCAGCGCCTCGGCGGCGCCTATATCGTGCGCACGCCGGACGGCGCGCTGCATATCACGGGCGAGGTGATGGAATGCGATCCGCCGCGGCGGCTCTCCTTCACCTTCAACGTCAACTGGCCGGCGCTGATCGAGAAGCTCGGACCGACGCTCGTCACCTACGAGATCGAGCAGGCTGGAGAAGCCGTGAAGCTCACGATGAGCGAGTCGCACGACCGGCCGCTGTCCGACGACATCCTGTCCGGCGGCCGACAGGGCTGGCCCGCGATCCTCTCCAGCCTGAAGAGCGTGCTTGAGACCGGCAAGCCGCTGGCGGTGAAGATGGGCCCGCCGGCGCGGATGCTGGCAGCGCTGAAGGCGTTGGGGATTGCGGTGCCGTGAGATTTATTCGGTGTCGTCCCGGACAAGCGAGCCAACGGGTCGCGCGAATGCGCGCCCGATGACAGGCTCCGCGAGCGCGATCCGGGACCCATATCCACAGGATGAAGTGTTGCGAAAATTCGGGCCCCGAGCGTTTCGAACAACAACGGCCTGTGGTTATGGGCTCCCCGCTCCCGTGCGCAATTGCGCACCAGGCGGGGACGACAGCGAAAATAAAGCGCGCTCGCTTGCCCGGACGACAACGGTCAAGAACTCAGCGCCGCCTTCACCATGCCGCTGGCTTTCGCGAAATCCATCTGTCCCGCATATTTCGCCCGCAAGACGCCGATCACCTTGCCCATGTCCTTCATGCCGGCGGCGCCGGTCTCGGCGATCGCAGCAGAAATCGCGGCCTTCACCTCGTCGTCGGACATCTGCTTCGGCAGATAGGCCGAGATAATCGCGATCTCCTCGCGCTCCGCCGCCGCGAGCTCGGCGCGGCCGCCCTTGTCGTAGAGCTCGACCGCCTCCTGGCGCTGCTTGATCATCTTCTGCAGCACGCCGAGCAGATCGGCATCGCTGAGCGGCGGTTTGCCTTCCCCACGCGCGGCGATATCGGCGTTCTTGATGGTCGAGTTGACCATGCGCAGCGTGGAGAGCTTGCGCTCCGCCTTGGCCTTCATGGCCTCCTTGACCGCGTTGTTGATGTCGTCGCGCAGCATGGTTTTGTTCCTTTATTGCGTCGGGTCCTGATCTAGGCCGTTCGCAGCCCCCAGACAATCGGCTGGCATCCAAATATGCGGGAAACGCATGTGAATCCGGGCCTTGCGGCTTTGACTGCGGCTGCCCGCGCGACTATGTACGAGGCCTCATGACAACATCAGAAAACGACGCCGCCTGGCCGGACCACAAGCCGACCGCGCTCCTCGTGCTCGCCGACGGCACGGTGCTGGAAGGCTTTGGCCTCGGCGCCGAAGGCCACGCCGTGGGCGAGGTCTGCTTCAACACCGCGATGACCGGCTATGAGGAGATCCTCACCGATCCCTCCTATGCCGGGCAGCTCATCACCTTCACCTTCCCGCATATCGGCAATGTCGGCACCAACGAGGACGACATCGAGACGGTGAACATGGCGGCGACGCCGGGCGCGCGCGGCGTGATCCTGCGCACCGCGATATCCGATCCCTCGAACTACCGCGCCACGCGGCATCTCGATGCGTGGCTCAAAGCCCGCGGCATCATCGGCCTCTCCGGCATCGACACCCGCGCGCTGACCGCGCTGATCCGCAACAAGGGCATGCCGAATGCCGTGATCGCGCACGCGAAGAACGGCGAGTTCGATCTGCACGGCCTGAAGGAAGAGGCGCGGGAATGGCCGGGGCTCGAGGGCATGGACCTCGTGCCGATGGTCACCTCCGGCCAGCGCTTCACCTGGGACGAGACGCCCTGGATCTGGGACAAGGGATTCGGCCGGCAGGACCGCGCCGGAGTTCAACGTGGTCGCGGTCGACTACGGCATCAAGCGCAACATCCTGCGCCTGCTCGCGCGCGTCGGCTGCAAGGTCACCGTGGTGCCGGCGACCACCTCGGCCGAAGACATTCTGGCGATGAAGCCGGACGGCGTGTTCCTGTCGAACGGCCCCGGCGATCCCGCCGCGACCGGCGAATATGCGGTGCCTGTCATCAAGCAGGTGATCGACTCGGGCACGCCGACCTTCGGCATTTGCCTCGGTCACCAGATGCTGGGCCTCGCCGTCGGCGCCAAGACCATGAAGATGCATCAGGGCCATCACGGCGCCAATCATCCGGTCAAGGACGAGACCACCGGCAAGGTCGAGATCACCTCGATGAACCACGGCTTTGCGGTGGACCAGGCGACGCTGCCCAAGGGCGCGACGCAGACGCATATCTCGCTGTTCGACGGCTCCAATTGCGGCATCGCGCTCGACGGCAAGCCGGTATTCTCGGTGCAGTATCACCCGGAGGCCTCGCCCGGCCCGCGCGACTCGCACTATCTGTTCGACCGCTTCGCGGATTTGATGCGGGCGAACAAGCGGGCGTAAGCCGTCATCGTCATTGCGAGCGACGCGTAGCGGGTGCCGCGATCCGTGAGCGCAAGCGGATACGCCGGATTGCTCGCCGCATGTCGCTGCGCGCATGACGAGGACGGCGCTGGATCAGCCGCGCCCTTCTGTGATTGACTTCCCTCGTCCCAGATCAGGCGAACATGATCGGGCAACAGGGAGCGCAGCCAATGACCAACCCCGACATGACCATCCGCGACATCAAGGTGACGATGCTGCGCATGCCCTGGGCCGACGATCCCTGGCTCAAGGGCGCAGCACTTGGCGCGCATCGCGACATCCTGATCTGCGAGGTCGAGACGGCAGGCGGCATCACCGGCATGGGCTATCTCTTCCTGTTCCGCCCCGGCATGAAATCGATCGCCGCGTGTCTCGACGAATGCATCATCCCGCGGGTCAAGGGCAAGGACGCCACAGCGATCGAGGCGATCTGGCGCGATCTGTGGACCGCGACCATGACCTATGGCCGCGGCGGCATCGCCGCGATGGCGATGTCGGCGCTCGACATCGCGCTGTGGGACGCGGTCGGCAAACGCGCCGGCCTGCCGCTGCACCGGCTGTGGGGCCACTACCGCTCGCAAATCCCGATCTACGGCTCGGGCTGCTTCCGCGGCGCCGGCGGCGACGGCATGATCGAGAAGGCGCTGCACTACGTGAAGCAGGGCTACAAGGCGATCAAGATGCAGGTCGCGCATGTGCGCTCGCCGGCCGAGGACCTCGACAATGTGCGCCGCATGCGCGAGGCGGTCGGCCCCGACATCGACATCATGATCGACGTCAACATGGGCTGGAGCGCCGATCTCGCGATCGAGATGGGACGCAAGTTCGAGAAGTACGACATCTACTGGCTCGAGGAGCCGGTGCCGGCCGATGATTTCGCCGGCTACCAGCGCATCGCCGCGGCGCTCGACATGCGCGTGGTCGGCGGCGAGACCCATTTCACGCGCTACGATCTGCGGCCGTTCTTCCTCAATCCCTGCCTGCCGATCCTGCAGCCCGACCCGATGCGCGGCGGCATGACCGACCTGCGCAAGATCGCGACGCTGGCCGACACGTTTGGCGTCACCATCGCGCCGCATCTGTTTCCGGAGCTGAACGTGCATCTGCTCGCCTCGATCCCGAACGGCATCTGGTGCGAGAACATGGGCCTGCTCGACGATCTCTGGGTCGATCCGCCCGCGATCAAGGACGGCATGATCACCGCGCCGGAGCGGCCCGGCCATGGGCTGAAGTTCAAGGACGAGGTGATGAAGTTCAAAATTTCGTAGGAACGGTTTTCGAGCGAATGGTTTGAAATCCATGTCCGTCGTCGCGACGAGATCGAACCGCTAGCGATTCACTTCGCCGACGACGGCCTCGTGCCGAACAATCCGATGCCGTTCCTGGTCTACAAGGGCGTCGTCGCGCTCGATCGCGGCGAGCCCGAGGCGACCATCGAAAAACTGTTCGGCGCCAATGGCTGGGGCGCGATGTGGCGGAACGGCGTCTACGACTTCCTGCATTATCATGCGACCGTGCACGAAGTGCTCGGTATTGCGCGCGGACACGCCCGTGTCCGCTTCGGCGGCGACAAGGGCAAGGTGCTGGAGATTTCCGCCGGCGACGTCGCGATCCTGCCCGCCGGCACCGGGCATCAATGCCTCTCGGCAAGCGATGATTTCTCCGTGGTCGGCGCCTATCCGCCGGGACCGCCGATGGATCTGGTGCGGCCGACGCCGGAGGCGCACGCGAAGGCGCTGAAGACGATTCCGATGGTGGCGCTGCCGAAGACCGATCCGGTGATGGGCGGGGATGGGCCGCTGGTGCGGTTGTGGAAGAGCGTTTGAACCGCAACGATGTCGTCCCGGCGAACGCCGGGACCCATACCGCGGAATCCATCGATGAGAATGCGGTCACTGTCGTCCTTCGTAAAACAAAGGCCTGGGGTTATGGGTCCCGGCTCGCGCTTCGCTTGGCCGGGACGACAGTTTTGATTTGCGAGCAGCCTAAGCCGCGTTGCTGCCTTCCCAGCGTCATTTTGCGCTGGAGCGACGAAGCAATCCATAGTGCCGCAAGCGGATACGTGGATTGCTTCGCTTCGCTCGCAATGACGAATTTCGGCTACGCCGCGTTGCTGCCTTCCTGGCGGCTGGCCTCGAACAGGAACCAGGTGCGCCGCTCGGTCTCGTCGATGAAAAGCTCGAGCAGGCCCGCGGTGCCGGAATCCTCGTGATCGTCGCAAAGCTTGTGGGCCTTGCGCATCGCGGCGGCCATGTGCTTGTTGTCCTCCATCAGCTCGCGCAGCATCTCGCGCGGCGGCACGTAATCCTCGTCATTGTCCTTGATGGTCGCAAGCTTGGCGGCATGCCCGAGCGAGCGCAGCGTGGTGCCGCCGAGCTTGCGGACGCGCTCGGCGAGCTGGTCGGTGGTGGCGAAGATCGCATCCGACTGCTCGTCCATCATCAGATGATAGTCGCGGAAATGCCGGCCGCTGACATGCCAGTGGAAATTCTTGGTCTTCAGGTAGAGCGAGAAGGCGTCGGCCAGCAGCACGTTCAGCGCCGCCGATATCTTGTTGACCGCTTCCGGCGGCATGTCGGTGGGGGTGTCGAGGTCGGGGGAAATCTTGTTGTCGTTCTTGGCGTTGGCTTTGCTCACGGGGCACCTTCCTGTAACGAACCGGCAATGGACAGGGATTATCGAACCCGTTAACGCATCACCTCAACGCGGGTTCCAATCGCAGGAACCGCCGGGACAGACCATTGGCGACCATGGACGACTGGATCGACTATTACAATTCCACGCATACGATCTATGCGAGCAAGCGGCATCGCGACCTGCATTTCGAGCTGATCGCGCGCGACATCGTCGGCTACATCACCTCGCCCGACGCCGTGGTGCTGGACTATTCCTGCGGCGAGGCGCTGTCGGCGGCGAAGGTCGCGGCCGCCTGCGGCCAGTTGATCCTGGCCGAGCCGGCGCCAGGCGTGCGCGGCCGGCTGATCGCGCGTTTTGCGCCGATGACGAAAATCCGGGTGCGCTCGCTCGACGACGTCAGGAAAATGCCGGAAAAATCCATCGATCTCGTGATCATGAACTCGGTGGCGCAATACATGACGCCGGACGAGTTCGACGCGGCGCTCGGCCAACATCCGCCGCATCCTCAAACCCTCGGGCCGGCTGGTGCTCGGCGATATCCTCAAGCCCGAGATCGGCATGGCGACCGACGTGTTCGCGCTGTTACGCTTTGCCGCGAAGCACGGTTTCCTGAAGGACGCGCTGAAGGGACTGGCCTCGACCGCGCTGTCGGACTACCGGCAATTGCGCACGCGCGTCGGATTGCAGCGCTACAGCGAAGACGAGATCAGCGAGAAACTCGCCGCAATCGGCTTCACGGTTTCGCGCGCGCATTTCAACATCGGCCACAATCCGTGGCGCATGACTTTTGTCGCGCGGCAGGCGCTTGCTCGAAACTGACGCGGGTTAGGGTTAACCCCACCTAGCGATGGCCCCACCCGTCACGATGGGCAATGATCGCCTTGGCCCGGTGGCGGAAGCGTCGACGCGAGAGCGGTGCAACGTTCTTTATCCTGGTTCAAGTCCAGGCCGGGTCTCCACGCTTCGCCCTTCGGGCTACGCGTGGCGCAGCCAGCAGGACCGAAGGGTGAAGCGTGTCCGGCGTAGCTCGAATGAAATGAGAGCGAAGACGGACCGGTCCGCCCTCAAAAATCGCTGCAAAATCACGGTTGATGGCCCTCTTTTGGGGGTTACACGGCCTCGGAATCTGGTCTAAAGACCGCCAGCGCGCGAGGGGCCTCCCTCACGCTGTAGCTCGAGGGACGCGCGACCAGCGCGCCCTTTTTTGTGCCGATTCTCCACCCGCCGAGACCTGATGCCCAAACGAACCGACATCTCCACCATCCTGATCATCGGCGCCGGTCCCATCGTGATCGGCCAGGCCTGCGAGTTCGACTATTCGGGCACGCAGGCCGTGAAGGCGCTGAAGGAAGAGGGCTACCGGGTCGTCCTGGTCAATTCCAATCCGGCCACGATCATGACCGATCCGGAGCTGGCGGACGCGACCTATATCGAGCCGATCACGCCCGAGATCGTCGGCAAGATCATCGAGAAGGAACGCAACGTCGTCCCCGGCGGCTTTGCGCTGCTGCCGACCATGGGCGGACAGACCGCGCTCAACTGCGCGCTGTCGCTGCGCCGGCACGGCACGCTCGACAAGTTCGATGTCGAGATGATCGGCGCCACGGCCGACGCGATCGACAAGGCCGAGGACCGCCAGCTGTTCCGCGAGGCCATGACCAAGATCGGCCTCGAAACGCCGAAGTCGCGGCTCGCCAACGCCAGCGGCTTGAAGAAATCCGATCGCGAAAAATATCTCGCCGACCACGCCAAACTCACGGGCGCGGCGCTCGAGGAATTCGAGCGGCAATGGTCGCTCGGCGAGAACGAGCGGCGGAAGCGCTACCAGCAACAGGCGCTCGCCGAAGCGCTGATGGCGCTGTCCGAGATCGGCCTGCCCGCGATCATCCGGCCCTCCTTCACCATGGGCGGCACCGGCGGCGGCATCGCCTACAACAAGGAAGAGTTTCTGGACATCATCGAGCGCGGGCTCGATGCCTCCCCGACCAACGAAGTCCTGATCGAGGAATCCGTTCTCGGCTGGAAAGAGTTCGAGATGGAGGTGGTGCGCGACAAGAAAGATAACTGCATCATCATCTGCTCGATCGAGAACCTCGATCCGATGGGCGTGCATACCGGCGATTCCATCACCATCGCGCCGGCGCTGACCTTGACCGACAAGGAATACCAGATCATGCGCGACGCCTCGATCGCGGTGCTGCGCGAGATCGGGGTGGAGACCGGCGGCTCCAACGTGCAGTTCGGCGTCAATCCGGCCGACGGCCGCATGGTCGTGATCGAGATGAACCCGCGGGTGTCGCGTTCCTCGGCACTGGCCTCGAAGGCGACCGGCTTTCCGATCGCCAAGGTCGCGGCCAAGCTCGCGGTCGGCTACACGCTGGACGAGATCGCCAACGACATCACCGGCGGCGCGACGCCGGCCTCGTTCGAGCCGACCATCGACTACGTCGTCACCAAGATCCCGCGCTTTGCCTTCGAGAAATTCCCCGGCGCTTCCCACACGCTGACGACATCGATGAAGTCGGTCGGCGAAGTGATGGCGATCGGCCGCACCTTCCAGGAGAGCCTGCAGAAGGCGCTGCGCGGGCTGGAGACCGGGCTGACCGGCCTCGACGAGATCGACATCGAGGGTCTCGGGCGCGGCGACGACAGGAATGCGATTGCCGCAGCGCTCGGCACGCCGACGCCGAACCGCATCCTGCAGGTGGCGCAGGCGATGCGGCTCGGCTGGTCGAACGAAGACATTTTCACCTCGTGCCGGATCGATCCCTGGTTCCTGAACGAGATGCGCGGCATCGTCGAGATGGAAGACAAGATCCGCAAAGCCGGCCTGCCGCAGAACGCGTTCGGCATGCGGACGCTGAAGGCGATGGGCTTTTCCGATGCGCGGCTTGCGGTGCTCACCGACGCCACCGAAGCCGAGGTCACCGACAAGCGCCATGCGCTCGGCGTACGTCCGGTGTTCAAGCGCATCGATACCTGCGCGGCCGAGTTCGCCTCGCCCACCGCCTACATGTATTCGACCTATGAATCGCTGTTCGCCGGCGCGACCGTCGACGAGAGCGCGCCCTCGGACAAGAACAAGGTCATCATCCTCGGCGGCGGCCCGAACCGGATCGGCCAGGGCATCGAGTTCGACTATTGCTGCTGCCACGCCTGCTTCGCGCTTGCACGACGCCGGCTATGAGACCATCATGATCAACTGCAATCCGGAAACGGTGTCGACCGACTACGACACCGCGGACCGGTTGTATTTCGAGCCGCTGACGGCCGAGGACGTGCTCGAGATCGTGCACACCGAGCGCAAGAACGGCACGCTTGCATGGCGTGATCGTGCAGTTCGGCGGCCAGACGCCGCTGAAGCTCGCCCATCCGCTGCAGGCGGCCAATGTGCCGATCCTCGGCACCTCGCCCGACGCCATCGACATCGCGGAAGACCGCGACCGCTTCAAGCGCGTGCTCGACAAGCTGCATCTGAAGCAGCCGAAGAACGGCATCGCCTATTCGGTCGAGCAGGCGCGCCTCGTCGCCGCCGATCTCGGCCTGCCGCTGGTGGTGCGTCCGTCCTATGTGCTCGGCGGCCGCGCCATGCAGATCATCCGCGAGGAGAACCAGCTCTCGGACTACCTGCTCGGCACCCTGCCCGAGCTCGTGCCATCGGACGTCAAGGCGCGCTATCCCAACGACAAGACCGGGCAGATCAACACCGTGCTCGGCAAGAACCCGCTGCTGTTCGACCGCTATCTGTCGGATGCCACCGAGATCGACGTCGACTGCCTGTGCGACGGCAAGGACACCTTCATCGTCGGCATCATGGAGCATATCGAGGAGGCCGGCATTCATTCCGGCGATTCCGCCTGCTCGCTGCCGCCGCACTCGCTCGACGCGACCATGATCGGGGAGCTGGAGCGGCAGACGCGCGAACTGGCGCTCGGCCTCGACGTGGTCGGACTGATGAACGTGCAATACGCCATCAAGGACGGCGATATCTACGTGCTCGAGGTCAACCCGCGCGCCTCGCGCACGGTGCCGTTCGTCGCCAAGGTGATCGGCATGCCGGTGGCCAAGATCGCTTCCCGCATCATGGCCGGCGAGAAGCTCGCCGATTTCAAGTTGAAGAAGCCCGCGCTGAAGCATGTCGGCGTCAAGGAGTCGGTGTTTCCGTTCGCGCGCTTCCCCGGCGTCGACACCGTGCTCGGTCCGGAGATGCGCTCGACCGGCGAGGTCATGGGGCTCGACCGCTCCTTCGAGATCGCGTTTCGCCAAGAGCCAGCTCGGCGGCGGCACCCGCGTGCCGCGCAAGGGCACGGTGTTCGTCTCGGTGCGCGGCGACGACAAGATGCGGATCGCGGACGCGGTCCGGCAGCTGCACTCGCTCGGCTTCAAGGTGATGGCGACCTCAGGCACCCAGCGCTATCTCGCCGATCACGGCGTGCCGACCGAGAAGGTCAACAAGGTGCTGGAGGGGCGGCCCCATATCGTCGACGCCATCACCAATGGCGAGGTCCAGCTGGTGTTCAACACCACCGAGGGGCCGCAGGCGCTGGCCGACAGCCGGTCGCTGCGGCGCGCTGCCCTCTTGCATAAAGTGCCGTATTACACCACTCTTTCAGGGGCGAAGGCGGCAGCCCAGGGCATCCGCGCCTATCTCGACGGGGACCTTGAGGTTCGCACACTTCAGAGTTACTTTTCCGACAACTGATCGCGGACCGGGCGGCAACGCCCCCTCGGCGATTGGTAATAAAGCCAATATGGCTGGAACTCTCCGCCACGTATGAATGTTGCATGGCCCTTCGCAGGGGCCGGCGCGTAACGGGTTTGAGTGCCGTGTTCGGAGGCACGAAGGCCCGATCTGACAGAAGTTGCGCGCATGCCTTCCAAAGCATGCGCGATCGAAGGACGAAGACAATGGACAAGGTTCCGATGACCGCAGCCGGCCATGCCGCGCTGACGGACGAACTGAAGCGCCGCCAGTCGGTGGAGCGTCCGCGCATCATTGAGCATATCGCGGAAGCGCGCTCGCATGGCGATCTCTCGGAGAACGCCGAGTATCACGCCGCGAAGGAAGAGCAGTCGCACAACGAGGGCCGCATCGCCGAGCTCGAGGACAAGCTCGCGCGCGCCGACGTGATCGACATCTCGAAACTCTCCGGCGACACCATCAAGTTCGGCGCCACCGTGACCGTGATCGACGAGGACACCGACAAGAAGGCGGTGTACCAGCTCGTCGGCGAGGTCGAGGCCGACGCCAAGAAGGGCAGGATCTCCATCACCTCGCCGCTGGCGCGCGCGCTGATCGGCAAGAAGAAAGGCGTGTCCGTGGAAGTGGTGGCGCCCGGCGGCGCCAAGGCCTACGAGATCACCAAGGTCGAGTGGCGCTGATCGAACGCCACGATCAACCGCAAGCAAAAAGCCGCTGCGTTGGAACGCGGCTTTTTTGTTGCGCCGCAATCATTTCACCGCGCGGACATATTGCGCGGCGGAATGATTCATTTGGCGTGGGGTTGACTTCACACGCCGGTGACGAGCGCCGCGTATTGCGGATACTGTCTTACGTTCTGGGGTTCAACCAAGGGGGGAATGACCATGGATGCGATCGTTGTCGAAATATCAGCCGATTGCGCTGAGCCTGTTCCGTTTCATCATCGGGCCTGATGCTGTTCCAGTACGGCGTGGCCAAGCTGATCGGATTCCCGGTCGTGCCGATGTTCGCCAATCTCCCGTTCCGCTGATCCGGCGCCGCGGGCTTCATCGAACTGTTCTCGGCGCGCTGCTGATGATCGGCTGTTCACGCGCATCGTCGCCTTCATCCTGTCCGGCGAAATGGCCTGCGCCTATTTCATCGGGCACATGTTCAAGAATCCGAAGAGCCATTCTTCCCGCTGCTCAACGGCGGCACGCTGGCGATCGTCTTCTGCTTCGCCTGCCTCTATCTCGCGACCGCGGGCGCCGGCCCGATCAGCGTCGACGCCGCAACCAAGCGCACGTAAGGAGCAGCAACCATGAACGCTTTCAACGCAATGCTCGCGCGCTTTCAGCCCGCCGCCCTCAGCATCCTCCGGATCATCACCGGCCTGCTGCTGTTTCAATACGGCGTCGCCAAGGTGCTGAAATATCCGATCGTGCCGCCGTTCGACAAGGTGGCGCCGTTTTCGCTATTCTGGTGCGCTGGCATGATCGAGCTCGTGATCGGCGGACTTCTCATCCTCGGCTTGGGCTCGCGGATCGTCGCCTTCATCCTGTGCGGCGAAATGGCGTTCGCCTATTTCATCGCGCACTTTCCCCGCGGATTCATCCCGATCCTGAACGGTGGCGAGAACGCCATCATGTTCTGCTTCTGCTGCCTGTACATCTTCTGCGCCGGCGGTGGCCCTTACGGCGTCGACGCGATGCGCGGCAAGGCGTGAAGAATTAGCCAACTGAGTGTTGAAGGTGGGCACGGCGCAACAGCGCCTTTGCCCATCCTACGCGGCTAACCCTTCGTCTTCGCTTCCAGCGGCACCGCCGCCTCGTATTTCGAATTGTGCAGCACCAGCGAGGTGCGCACGTTGCGCACGTGCGGCGCGGCGGTGAGATGCGTGACGAAATCCTGGAACGTCGTCATGTCGGGCGCGACGCATTTCAGGATGAAGTCCACCTCGCCCGACAGCATCCAGCACTCCCGCACCAGCGGTTCCTTGCGCACGAACGCCTCGAAGGCGCGCAAATCCGCATCCGCCTGGCTCGACAGATGCACCGATGCAAATACGGTGACGTCGAATCCGAGTTTTCTGGGATCAAGCAGCCCGCGATAGCCCTGGATGTAGCCGTCCTCTTCCAGCGTCCGCACCCGCCGCAGGCAGGGCGGCGGCGAGATGCCGACGCGCCTGGCGAGTTCCACATTGGTGATTCGGCCGTCGGCCTGGATCTCGCTCAGGATTTTGAGGTCGATCTCGTCGAGATTCTTGGACACGTGACTTCCGCGCTCTGGAGGCAAGACGCAGGCGTCCGCGCGCCCGCAACACTTCCTAGCGCAATTTAATGTCTCGACGCAATTTTATTACGTGTGCACCGCGCCAAAAGCCGCTCTTCGGGGAAAAATCGCCGAGATGGATTGCAATTCTTGCATGGCTCGCCAGATACCTTAAAGTTGGATTTGAGACTTTTCGGCGCCGCCGTGATGCCTTTTCAGGCAATTTCGGCGCCGCCGAACCCCCGCTAAGCGAGACCATCCAGCCCATGCCTGCCCCGATCCATGCCAAGGTCGTCATCATCGGATCCGGCCCGGCCGGCTACACGGCCGCGATCTACGCCGCGCGCGCGATGCTCGAGCCGATCCTGATCCAGGGCATCCAGCCGGGCGGGCAACTCACCATCACCACCGACGTCGAGAACTATCCGGGCTTCGCCGACGTCATCCAGGGTCCCTGGCTGATGGAGCAGATGGAAAAGCAGGCGGCGCATGTCGGCACCAAGATCGTCACCGATCTCGTCACCAAACTGGAGACCACGCAGCGGCCGTTCCGCCTGACCTGCGATTCCGGCGACGTCTATCTGGCCGAAACCGTGATCCTTGCGACCGGCGCGCAGGCGCGCTGGCTCGGCATGCCCTCGGAAGAGAAGTTCAAGGGCTTTGGCGTCTCCGCCTGCGCCACCTGCGACGGCTTCTTCTATCGCAACAAGGAAGTCTTCGTGATCGGCGGCGGCAACACCGCGGTCGAGGAGGCGCTGTTCCTGACCAACTTCGCCTCGAAGGTGACGGTCGTGCACCGGCGCGATCATTTCCGCGCCGAGCGCATCCTGCAGGATCGCCTGTTCAAGAATCCGAAGATCAAGGTGATCTGGGACAGCGCGATCGACGAGATCGCAGGCGAGGAGAAGCCGGCCAAGGTCACGCGCATCCGCTTGAAGAACGTCAAGACCGGCGCGTTGACGCGAGCTGCCGGCCGACGGCGTCTTCATCGCGATCGGACATGCGCCGGCGACCGAGCTGGTCGCGGGCCAGGTCAAGCTGAAGCCGTCCGGTTATGTCGAGACCGCGCCGAACTCGACCGCGACCTCGGTGCCCGGCCTGTTCGCCGCCGGCGACGTCGCCGACGAGGTTTATCGCCAGGCGGTGACCGCGGCCGGCCTCGGCTGCATGGCGGCGCTGGAAGCCGAACGTTTCCTGGCGCTGCGCGCCAGCGAGCGCGCCGCGGCGGAATGAATTCGAGATGGCAAGATCACGCGACGGATTTACGGACATGGATTGGGACAAGCTGAAGGTGTTTCACGCAGCGGCGGAAGCGGGAAGCTTCACGCATGCCGGTGAGCAGCTCGGGCTGTCGCAATCGGCGGTGTCGCGCCAGGTCAGCGCGCTGGAGCAGGAATTGTCGGTGTCGCTGTTTCACCGCCACGCCCGCGGATTGATCCTCACCGAGCAGGGCGACCTGTTGTTCCGCACGGCGCATGACGTGTTCATGCAGCTGCAGGCGGCGCGCGCCAAGCTGACCGACAGCCGCGAGCGGCCGAGCGGCGATCTCAAGATCACCACGCCGCCCGCGCTCGGCATCAACTGGCTGATCCCGCGGCTCGGCGAGTTCACCACGCTCTATCCCGACATCCGGATCGCGCTGATCGTCACCGACGAGGATCTCGATCTGTCGATGCGCGAGGCGGACGTGGCGATCCGCGCGCGCAAGCCGACGCAACCCGACCTGATCCAGCGCAAGCTGTTCTCGATCGGCTTTCACGCCTATTGCTCGCCGGAATACATCAAGCGCTTCGGCACGCCGCGCACGATCGACGAGCTCGATTCGCATCGCATCATCCTGCTCGGCGATTCCCAGGTGCCGGCGCATCTCTCCAACCGCAACTGGCTGATCGAGGCCGGACGCAACGGCAGCGGACCGCGCGAAGCCTATTTCAAGGTCAACAACATCCTCGGCCTTGTCCGCGCCTGTCAGCAGGGCCTCGGCATTGCCGCGCTTCCCGACTATCTGGTCGAAGAAAGAAGCGGCCTGGTGCAGCTGTTCGGCGAGTCCAATTCGATCCAGGTCGACACCTACTTCGTCTATCCGGAAGAGCTGAAAACCGTGGCGCGCGTGCAGGTGTTCCGCGACTTCGTGGTGAGCAAGGCGCAGCGCTGGCCGTCCTGATCGGCCGTCCCGGATAGCGCATGACTGACATGCTTCCCGGACGGTTGCTGCAGGGCGCGGGCGGAGACAATAATGTTTGCACGCTGAGCATTCGCGTTGCGCATTTGTCCCCCTCCTCCAGTGACGCGGGCGCTCAGTAATCCCTCTTGGAAGGTGATTGTGTCGGCCTCACGTGGCCATACCTAAGCCGGGCTCTTATGAGCCCGGCTTTTTTTCTGCGGTCACGCTTTGCAGCAGTTGGCAGGATGACGATCATGTAACGGAGCGCGGTCTGGTGAGCCTTTGCGTCGTTACTCACCGCGCGCGCCGCTATTCCCGTTGACAAACTCTTCGGCGCCCCTCATCATCGCCACATGATCACGATTTCGTGCGCAGCCCTGTCGTCGAAAAAAGCTCCCCGTCGGGGGAGTTAAGGTTCGGCGCGCGCGATAGCGATCAACACAAGCCAAACCCGAAACCCCGCCGTGAGATGCGGGGTTTTTTGTTGCCTTCATCTCCCGGCGCTTCACCGAAAAAGGAGATGGACCAATGAATGATCTGCAGAAATTATCTGCACGGCCTGTGGCTGCCGCTGGTGACGCCGTTCCGTGACAGTGAGCTCGACGAGACCTCGCTGCGGCGGCTGGTGGCGCACTACGCAAGCGGCCCGATCGACGGCTTGATCCTGGCCGCGACCTCGGGCGAAGGACTCGCGCTCTCCACATCCGAGCTCGAACGCCTCGTCAATGTGGTGCGCGAGGAGCTCGACGCGCGGCGCCGCTTCCTGCCGATCTGCCTCGGCATGGCCGGCGCCTCCACCCGCAAGATGCAGGAGGTGCTCGACGAGACCGCGGCCTGGCCGATCGACGGCTATCTGATCTCGAGCCCGTATTACGTGCGGCCGTCGCAGCGCGGACTTCTTGCTCACTTCACCACGCTTGCCGATCACGCCTCATGGCCGATCCTGCTCTACAACATTCCCTATCGCGCCTCCGTCGGCCTCAGCAACGAGACGCTGCTGCGGCTCGCCGAGCATCCCAACATCGTCGGCATGAAGGACTGCGGCGCCGATCGCGCGCAGTCGCGCGAACTGTTGCGCGCGAGGCCGGCGGGCTTTCGCGATCCTCACCGGCGAGGACGCGGAATATTTCGACGCGCTCGATGACGGCGCCGACGGCGCGATCCTGCTGTCGGCCCATGTCGAGACCGAAACCTTCGCCGCGGTGTTCGCGCAGATGAAGGCCGGCAACCGCGAGGCCGCGCTCGCCGCCTGGCAAGAGCGTCGCCGAGCTGACGCGGCTGCTGTTCGCCGAGCCGAGCCCGGCGCCGGCCAAGCATTGGCTCGCGCGCACCGGCTTGATCGCGTCCGCCGAGGTCCGCTTGCCGATGGTGGAGGTCTCGGCCGAGCTGGCCGCGCGGCTCGATCGCGAGATTGCGATGGCGAACCAGACCGGAATTGCGCGTGGTTAATGCAAGGTAACGGCGCTTGCGCGCATTCGCCGGTTTGCCGGGAACCAACTTTAAAACTTGAAGCGTATTGAATCCCCGTCAACAACACATTGGGCGGGGAAACAATGGCTACTCAAACCAAAGCGAAGGTGCGCGAGAGCGTGCAGGACTTCCTGATGGTGTCGTCGTTCGGCTTCTGGGCGATGATGCTCGGATTCGTGCCGGTCGCGACCATCCATTTCCTTGCAAGCTGAGCCAGCAGGTGCTGCCACGGTTAATCCGCGGTAGCAGCTGTGGTGAAATTCGAGCGAGATCGCGACCGGCTTCTTAAAAGCTTTGGCGTAGTCGTCGCTCCAACAAAAACAAAAAACGCGGGGGCGTTTGTGGATACTCAAGACAATCTGGTGCCGATTCCGGCTGTGATGCCGGCGCCGGTTCCCACTCAGATTCCGATTCGGGCTCAGGCTCCGTCGGTGATCGAGGTGCGGGGCTTCACCTGGGCCGACATTCTCTGGGCGCTCGGCATCTGGTCGGTGATCGTCTGCCTGTCGCCGGTGATCGTGTTCTACATGCTGATGGTGGCGTAAGGCTATCGTCATTGCGAGGAGCGATAGCGACGAAGCAATCCAGACTATTTCCGCGGAGACGGTCTGGATTGCTTCGCTTCGCTCGCAATGACGAGAAGCACAAACAAAAAACGCGCGGGACACCGCGCGTTTTTTTTAACAGGTGGCGTGGAGGCGTTGAAAAACTTACGCCGCCTGCTTGTGCATCGCGCCGCTCGAAGACGCGTTGCCGCAGATCGCCTTCACCGAGCGCTCGATCGCCGCCCACAGCCGGCCGATCTCGGCGGCCGCGCGGCCTTCCGCATAATATTCGCGCGCACCCTCGCCCTGCCCCAGCGCCATCAACAGATCGGCGCGGTTGGTGATCTGGCCGCCCCACACCGGAGCGCGGAATTTCGCCAGCGCCTCGCGTGCGATCGTCACGATCGGGCTTTCGGCATCGTCCCTGCGCGCTGGTGCCCCGTTCAGCACCACTGCATAGGGCTTGCGCGCCGAGCGGCACATCTGGATGGTTTGCTGCACGGCATTGACGTCGAACACGCCCGGCCGCGCCGGAATCACCACCATGGTGGCGTTCTTGATGGCGTCGCCGACCACGGCCGACAGGTTCGGCGGCGTGTCGATCAGCACCCACTCGATGCCGTCGCGCTCGGCGTTGGCGAGGATGCCGCCGACCGAATTGACCGCGGTCTTGATCGCGGGCTCGTTGGTGCCGCGGAGCTTGTGCCACAAGGTGAGCGAGCCCTGCGGATCGGCGTCGATCAGCAGGCATGGCTTTGTGGACTTGATCTGCGCCGCGAGGTGGGCTGCGAGGGTACTTTTGCCCGAGCCTCCCTTGCGCGACGCGAAAACAATAACGTTCATACCTCTGCCTCCAGATTGACCCCAGGGCCAGAAAAATGAATCAGCGCGCTGATTCGCGAAAGAAAAATCTGGAAGCAATTGTGACATAAGCGACGAAAGCAGGATTCGGCGTGCTTTTGAGTCACACGTCACGCGAGCGCGATGCCGCTCGTGAACAAAAGGAGTCCGCGAACGAGTCCCTCGCAAGCGCGGATGGCGCGATCAGGTCGCGGCGGCGGCTTGGCCGGCTTCTTGGTCTTCGGCGCCGCCGGCTTCTTCGCCGATCGCCGGTTTCGTGGATGCCGACTTCGCGGCAACCGGCTTGGCTGGCTTCTAGCAGGCCTCGGCCTGATGTTGACGGGCCGGCCCGCCGGCGGAGTCGTCACCGCGACCGGCTCGGGGATCGGGGCGGAAGAAGCGCTTGCACTCCGGCGAGAGCTGCGCGCGCCTGGCGACCATGCAGGCCTTGACGCGATCGATGTTGGGAATCTCGGAGCCGCACAGGCGGAACGCATCGGGTTGGCAGGCCGCCTGCTCTTCGGGGGTATAGGCATGGCCCGCGCGTCGGGAGTGCGGCGACGATGAGCGCCGCGAGCGCCACGCCCAGCGCAAGACTGCCGATGTTCCGCATGATGCCCCCCAACCGATTTGCCCGCGGCAATTGTGGGTGAAGGGGGAAAGAATGGCAAGCGGAGGCGGCCGCAAATGCTGCGTCAGATTGCGCGTGGGAAAATGGGAAATTGCCGAGCCTGGTACAGTTGGGTGGGCTCGAACCACCGACCTCCTGTTCCACAGACAGGCGCTCTAACCAACTGAGCTACAACTGCATCCGAGGCGGCCGCCCTCAAAAAAGGGGCGCCGAACGGGCCGGAAACTAGGTGCAAGGCCGGCCTTTGGCAAGGCCGCCAACGCCGCAATTGTCAGCCGCAAACGAGGCCGAAAGTAAAAGCCCGGGCTGTTCGCCCGGGCTTGATATCATACGCGGAAGACGACAGCGATCAGGCGGCCGGCTTGTAGAGCTTCGAGGCGATGGCCTTGATCGGCTCGGCGGTCTCGCTCGCGACCTTCTGCACCAGTTCGACCAATTCCTTGGCCTGGCTGCCGAACGTTTCCCACTGCTTGCGGGTGTGGCCGGTCCACAGCTCCAGCGCTTCGGTCGGCGACTTCGCGCCGAACAGCTCCTGGGCGAAATCGAGATTCGCCGACGTGTTGGCCTTCGCGAATTCCATCACCTTGGCGGAATAGGTGCTGGCGCCCTTGCTGGCCGAGGTGAACACCGCCTCGATGGTGCCGTTGTGGGTCTCGGCGGCGTCCTTGAACTTGGCGTAGTTGTCGCGGGCCTGCGAGACGCCGCGCTCGGCGAAGGCGCGCATCTGCTCGGGGACTTCGAAGGGGATGACGGAGGCGGAGAACGGATCGGCTTGGGTCATGCGGTGTGGTCCTTTGTGGGGTTGAGAAAATGGTGTGCCCGCCTGGCGGCCGCGTGCCAGGAGAGCGTCGCGGTTACATTCACGGTGGGGTTGCCCGTTGTCGGGGCTGCAATTCCATACACCGGTATAGTGTCAATTTTGTGCATTGCAACTATTTAATTGCTGCAATGCATTATACCAGACGCCACCGTTCGGCGGTTCCCGAGGAAACCGCCGGTCTTGCGGGGCGCGAAGCCTCGCCTTCCGCTAGTGCTTCGACCTCGTGGCGTCCATCGCCGTGCGACCGAGCGTCTGGCCCATCTCGCTGGCCTGCTCGGCAAGCGAGCGCATCTGCGCCTGCACATATTCGGCGTGGAGCCGCATCATCTCCGGAAGATCCTTGGCGTGCAGAAGCTTCTCGGCATAGTCGAGCGAGGCCTGCACGTTGCTCTCGGCATAGGCGATCGCCTTGGCGCTGATGTCCTTGGCGCCGGCGCGCACCGTCTCATTGCGTTCCGCGACCGAGCCCACGGTCTCCTTCGCACTGTCCATGAATTTCTCGAAGGTCTTGCGCGCCTGCTCGAAACTGGCCTCGGCCATCGAGCGCATCTCTTTGGGAATCTCGAAACGGACGTTTTCGCTCATCATTGCTGCTCCCTTGTTCCCTGCAGCCCCTGCTCATCCCGACATTACGGCTCGAACACTGCACCGCTATGACGCAATGCGCAGTCCCGGTAATGGACTCCTTGTCGTGATTTGCAACACACCAACGCGAGAGTCGCCATTGCGGTTCGGCGACGGCGGAAACAAAACGAGGCGGATTAAGGTTATCTCTCCTTATGCGGCAGCAATCCTGCCACGCCGATGGACCTGCCATGGGCGGCGGGCGATACTCACCCTCTGTCGTTGTTCCGCCGCGAAAATCCTCACGGCGGCACATCGATGGTAACAAAAATTGCGGTTCAGCACGGCATGGGCGTCACCGATTTCCAGTTGCATTTCGCCGGCGATTTGCGGCTCGCGCAGCATGCGACGAGCGCGTCGCCGGCATGGCTGTGGTCGACCGACGGCGCGCAGATCCTGTGGGCCAATCCGGTCGGAGCACAGCTGTTCGGCGCAGCGAACGCCGCTGAACTCGCAAGGCGAACTCTCGGTCCGGCCGACGCGCACCGGCGGCAGGTTGCGCAGCTCGCGCCACGGCTCGCCTCCATCGGCGCGATGCGGCTGGAGCGGCTGCGCGGCTTCGGCGCGCAACTCGGCCAGCTCATGACCTGCGCCTGCATGCGGCTCGATTTTCCCGACGGCCATCACGCCATCCTGATCGCGGCAACCGAGCCGGCCGGTCGCAGCCTGCCGCTGACCGAGCGCTTGCGGCTTCTGGTCGAGGGCGTCGAGAGTCCGGTCGCCGCCTTTGCGAGCCGACGGCACCCTTGCAGGCGCCAGCGAAGCCGCGCGCGCGCTGCCCGGTCTTCATGATCTTTCCGAAGCCGCGCGCGATGAGGCGCTGGACAGAGGCCGCGCGGACGTTGCGATCGACGGCGGACACATGGTGCTGCATCGTGTCGGTAGCGGCAATGATGTCGGGATCGTCGCGCTGATCGCGCCGGATGCCGCGACCGCGAGACGAGCGCCGGCAGGAATTGAACTCGTCGACGTGTTCGCCGAACCGCTCGACGAAACCGCTTCAAGTGAGGCCATCGCCGAAGCGCCGCACGAACCGTCACCCTCTATCGAGGCCGTCGCTGACGAACCGGAGCCCGCCAAAGCGCCGGAGGTTGCGTCCGAAAGCGCGCTCATCCCGCGGCTTCATCCGCTGCGCTTCACCTGGCAGATGGATGAAGCGAACCGCTTCTTCCTCGGCTCGGATGAATTCACCCGGCTGATCGGCGCGCGCACGGCCACCGGTTTCGGACGGCCATGGCACGAGATTGCCGAAACCTTCGGGCTCGATCCCGCCGGCCGCATCGCTGAAGCGATTGCGACGCGCGACACCTGGACCGGCATCACCGTCTACTGGCCGGTCGACGACGGCGGCCGCCTGCCGGTCGAGCTGTCGGGACTGCCGGTCTACGACGACGAGCGCAATTTCGCCGGCTATCGCGGTTTCGGCGTCTGCCGCGATCTCGACAGCCTCGCGCATCTGGCCGAGCTGCGCCGCGCTGAACCATCTGAAGAATCTTCGTCCCTTCCTCCTGACAACCTTCCGGCCCAATCGCCGCACGCTGTCGCCGCACATCCGCCCGTGGATGAAGCTGTGATGCCGCCCTCCGCGGTACCGGCGTCGACCCCCGATGAAACTTCAACACCAACCGATCTGGATACGCCCGTGGAAACGCCCCAAAACGTCGTGTCTCAAAACGTCCTGCCGTTTCGTCCGCTTGGCGAGACGCGACCGCCCGTGCTCACGCCGGTCGAGAACCACGCCTTCGACGAGCTCGCCCGGCAATTGTCGGCGCGGCTCGAGAACGGCCATGCAGGCGAGGCAGCGTGATCGACGAGGTGAAAGATCAACCGGTCGAGCAAGCTACATCGGCAACTGAGGTTCCGCGCGCACCTGCTCCGGAATGGCTGGAAGAGCCCGAGCCGCCGGCGCGCGGCGAACTGCAGCGCGACCGCACGCTGCTCGATTTGCTGCCGACCGGCATCCTGATCTACCGGCTCGACCGGCTGCTCTATGCCAACCCCACCTTCCTCAAGCGCATCGGTTACGACAGCCTGCATGCGCTGGAGCAGGCCGGCGGCCTCGATGCGCTCTATGTCGAGGCCGGCGTCTCCTCCACGAGCAGCACCTCGGAAGCCGGCACGCCGGTGACGATTTCCGCGAGCCACGATGCCGCGGGCCTCGCGAGCGCCGCGCGGCTGTTCACGATCGCATGGGACGGCGAGTCCGCGCTGGCCCTGATGTTCACGCCGGAGGCGCCGCCTCGCGCCCGTCGAAGACAGCGAAAGCGCCCGCGGCCGAGCCGCCTGCGATCGTCATCGAGCCCGCGGCCGGCCATGTCATGGCCGAGGATCTTGCCGCCATCCTCGACACCACCGCCGAAGGCATCGTGATGTTCGACGCCGAAGGCAACATCCACGCCTGCAACCGCAGCGCGGAGGCGCTGTTCGGCTATGACGGCAACGAATTCGTCCGGCACAATCTCACCGACCTGTTCGCGCCGGAAAGCCGGCGCGCCATTCTCGAATATCTCGAGAGCGTCAAGGGCGCGCGCGTCGAGAGCCTGCTCGATCACGGCCGCGACGTGCTCGGCCGCGTCAGCCATGGCGGCATCATTCCGCTGTCGGCGACGATGGGACGCACCCGGCCGGGGGGTGCGAATTTCTTCGCCGTGTTCCGCGATCTGTCGCAGGTCAGGAAGGGCGAGAACGAATTGCAGCAGGCGCAGCGGCTCGCCGACCGCGAGGCGGGCGCGAAAACCGACATGCTGGCGCGGATCAGCCACGAGGTGCGCGTGCCGCTGAACGCGATCATCGGCTTTGCCGAGGTGATGATCGGCGAGCGCTTCGGCACGGTCGGCAACGAGCGTTACCTCGAATACATGAAGGACATCCGCGCCTCCGGCGAGCGCGTGCTGGCGATCCTCAACGATCTCGCCGAGCTGACGCGGATCGAGACCGGCCAAGCTCGATCTCGCCTTCGCCAGCCAGAACCTCAACGAGCTGGTCGAAAGCTGCGTCAGCGCGATGCAGCCGCAGGCCAACCGCGAGCGCAAGATCATCCGCACCTCGCTGGCGCAGGCGCTGCCGCCGGTGGTGGCGGACGCGCGCGCGCTGCGCCAGATCACGCTGAACCTGATCGGCAACTCCATCCATCTCGCCAATCCGGCCGGACAGGTGATCGTCTCGACCGCGCTGTCCGATTTCGGCGAGGTGGTCTTGCGCGTGCGCGACACCGGCCATGGCCTCAACGACAGCGAAGTCGCAGCCGCGATGGAGCCGTTCCGCACGCCGCCGCCGTCGGACAATGCCTCCGACGCTTCGCCGGTCAACCTGTCGCTGACCAAGGCGCTGGTCGAGGCCAACCGCGCGAAATTCGCCATCCGCACCGGCGGCCGTTCCGGCACGCTGATCGAGGTGGTGTTTCCGCAGGCGGTGGTGCGGGCGTAATCGATCCGTGCAGCCTTCGTCCCCATCGGGAGGGCAATTTCGATCTGACCACGTCCTGCGCGCATCTGTCGCGCCGGGCGATATTCGCTGCGGCATTTTTCTTGCTATGATTTCCACTGCCGTCCGTCTCCGGGCGGTATTTCCATGACCTGCCGGTTTTTTAAGCAGATGCGCTGCCTGGTCGTTGCTGACCTGCACTACTCGCTGCCGCAATTCGACTGGCTGCTCAGCGCGGCGGCGCAATTCGACCTCGTGATCTTTGCCGGCGATGCGCTCGACATCGGCTCGGCGGTCGACTTCCGCGCCCAGATCGTCGTGGTGAAGAAATACCTCGCGCGGCTGGCGGCGCAGACCCGCGTCATCCTCTGCTCCGGCAATCACGATCTCGACGAGCGCAACACCGAGGGCGAGAAATACTCGCGCTGGATCGGCGAGGTGCGCGAGCTCGGCATCGCCTGCGACGGCGACGATCTCCTGATCGGCGACACGCTGTTCACGGTCTGCCCGTGGTGGGACGGGCCGCTGCTGCGGCAACGCATCGACGCGCAACTTGGTGCTGCGGCGGCACGGCGTGCGAAGCGATGGATCTGGGTGCATCATGCGCCGCCCGCGAACTCGCCGACGAGCTGGGGCGGCAAGCGCTATTTCGGCGACACCGAGCTGGTGCAATGGATCGAGCGCTACCGGCCCGACATGGTGATCTCGGGCCATGTGCATCAATCGCCGTTCATCAGCGACGGCTCGTGGTTCGACCGGCTGGGACCGACCTGGGTGTTCAACACCGGGCTGCAGCCGGGCCGGCCGCCGACGCATATCGTTCTCGAAATCGACGAAGCAACGCGCCTACTGGCTGGCGGCGGGCGAAGCGCAGTGGATCGATCTCAACGCGCCGGTGCAGCGGCCGGCTGCAGCCGTCGGCAAGCCGCCGGACTGGCTCACATCCTTGGATCGGATTCCCGATCCGACCCTGGCGCGACCTGCTGCGGCGGCAGGTTGATCATGCTCTGCAGGACCTCGCCGACCATCTCCAGATGGGTGCCGTGCCCGGCATATTGCTTCATCAGGTCGGAGAGATAAGTCGTCGCGACGTTGAGCCGCTGCGCCAGAAGCTGCGCGATCAACAGCGCGACCGCGGGCTGGGCCTTGAGGAAGGCCGCCGCATCCTCGATCTCGAACACCGTTGAATTGGCGCCCGCACGTACGGTTGCGGTATGCGGCCGGTCGAGCAGCATGCTCATTTCGCCGGTGACCGCGCCGGGCTCGGAGAGCACGGCGACGACGGCATCGCCGCGCAACACCTCGAGCTGTCCCTCGATCAGAACGAACAGATGTCCGGTCTTGCCGCCCTCCTTGATCAGGACGGTGCCCTTGGACACTTCGCGCCGGATCGCGCCGTCGCAGTAGCCGAGAATTGCGCGCATCAGTTCACTCCCGCATGTGAGACTAGGCGGCAGTCGCGATCAGGTCGAATGAATAAAGCGGTCGCCCTGATTAATTTGTCGGCATGGTGGATTGCTTCGCCGACTGCGGCGCCGGCAGGAAATCCGCGATCGCATCGAGGAAAACGTTGTGGCGCCTGCAGTTGCGGCACGTGGGCGCAGCCGGCAATGATCTTCAGCCGCGCGTCGGGCAGCCCCGCGGCAAGCTCATGCGACATCGGCGGCGGCGTCGCCTCGTCCTGCTCGCCGACCAGCACCAGCGCCGGCACCTTCACCTTGTGAAGCTCGCCCCGCAGATCGAGCTCGGCGAGCTGCGCACAGGCCGCGCGAAACACCTCTTCATCGGTCCTGAGAAACGCCGCGCGGCGATCGGCCATCAGCTCCGGATTCGCGGCCTGGAATTCCGGCGCGAACAGCCGGCGCATCGCGACATCGGTGATGGCGGCAAGTCCCTTCGCCTTTGAGGCGGCGGCCATGTTGCGGAAGGCCTCGCGGCCGGCTTCCGAGAACGCCGCGCCGCAATCGGCAAAGATGAAGCGTGAGGCGATGCCGGCATGGCGGATCGCCATCTGCAGCGCGACGAAGCCGCCATAGCCGTTGCCGAGCACGATCGCCGGCTGACCTGCGGCCGCCTCGCGCACCGCCTCCGCCATGCGGTCGGCGATCTCGGCGAGCCCGCCGCCGACCGCCTGCGAGCGGCCGAAGCCCGGCAGTTCCGGCACGATCACGCGGAAGGATTTCGCGAGCTCCGGCGCGATCGCGTCGAAGCTCGCGCGATCCGACAGCAGCGAGTGCAGCAGGACCAGCGGCGTGCCCCTGCCCGTGTCCGCCGCATTGACGGTTCCGTTCGCAAATGATCGATCCATGCCCGCTCCCGCACATGTTCGACCGATTGATAAATCAATGCGCGGGTTTTTCAACCCTTCGTGGCTTGACGTGATATTTCACGACTGCAAGACTACGGATGCTATCATACGAGAAATTTCGATGCTTCTGCGCGAAAACGTCTATGAACGGCTACGGGCTGATATCCTTGCCTGCACGCTCGCGCCCGGCGATGATATGCGCGAGCAGGAGCTTGCCGAGCGCTATGCGGTGAGCCGCCAGCCGGTGCGCGAGGCGCTGCTGCGGCTCGAGCGCGAGCATCTGGTCACGGTGCAGCCGCGCCAGGGCTATCGGGTCAATCCGATCTCGCTGTCGGATGCGCGCGATCTCCTGCGCTTTCGCCTCGCGCTGGAGCCGGCCTGCGTGGCCGAGGCGATCGAGAACGCCGGCGATGCCACCTTGAAGGCGCTGGACAAGTTCCGCCGCTTCTCCGGCAACCATGAAGACTTCATCGCCTATAACCGCGCCTTCCACACCGCGCTGGCGCATGCCTCCGGCAACCGTCGCATGGCGGCCTCGCTGTGCGACCTGATCGGACAGGCCGACCGGCTGGTGCGGGTCAGCGTCGCCAACCTGAGGGGCCACGATCCGAAGAAGCTGGTGGCCGAGCATGTCGCGCTGATCGAGGCGATGCAGCAGCGCGATCGCCGCGCGGCCGCGCGCATCATCAAGGCGCATATCGGCGCCACCGAAAAGCGCGTGCTGCCGGCGTTGAAGCGCAACGCCGTCATTGTCGAAGGGAGGGATGCATGAACAGTCCCACCAAATCCATCGACGTCGAAATCCACGGCAATTTCGTCGACGGCGGCGAGATCGAGGCCGGCCGCGGCGAGATGCTCGACGTCCGCAATCCCGCGACCGGCGACGTGATCGCGAGGATTCCGAACTCCACCAAAGACGACATCGACCGCGCCATGAAAAGCGCGCGCGCCGCCTTCGAGGGCAAGGCGTGGGGCGGCATGGACATCCGCGCCCGCGCCAGGCTCGTCAACAAGCTCGCGGACGCGTTCGAGGCCAATCTCGATGCGCTCTACCGGCTGGAGACGCTCAACAACGGCCGGCCGGTCAACGAGACCCGCGCGCAGCTGTCGCGGCTGCCGGACTTCTTCCGCTATTTCGCAGGGCTGGCGCTGGCGCGGCGCGACGCGGTGATTCCGGTCGAGGGCAACTTACCTGAACTACACCCTGCGCACGCCGATCGGCATCGTCGCCAATTGCACGCCGTTCAACCATCCGCTGATGATCCTGTGCAAGTCGCTCGCCGCGGTGCTGGCGTCGGGCTGCGTCACCGTGGTGAAGCCGTCGGAATACACGCCGCTGACCACGCTGAAGCTTGCGAAGATCTTTACCGATGCCGGCCTGCCGCCCGGCGTGTTCAACATCGTGCTCGGCCTCGGCCAGAGCGCGGGCAAGATGCTCGCCGAGCATGGCGACATCGACAAGCTGGTGCTGACCGGCGGCACCGAGGCCGGCCGCATCGCGGGCTCGGCGGCGGCAAAGGTGTTCGCGCACCAGACCATGGAGCTCGGCGGCAAGACGCCCGTCATGGTGTTCGACGATTACGACATCGATCGCGCCGTGAACTATGCCGCGTTCGGCGCCTTCATCGGCGCAGGGCAAACCTGCATCTGCGCCTCGCGGCATCTGGTGCAGGCCTCGATCTATGACGAGTTCGTCGCCAAGCTGAAAGCCAAGACCGAGACCATCCGGATCGGCGATCCCTTCGATCCCGCGACCCAGCTCGGCCCCGTGATCTCGGCGCGGCAGCGCGACCGCGTGATGTCCTATTGCGAGTTCGGCCGCGACGAGGGCGCGCGGCTCGTCACCGGCGGCGTGCGGGCCAACGTGCCCGGTCATGAGAACGGCTATTTCGTCGAGCCGACCGTGTTCGCCGACGTGAAAAGCGACATGCGCATCTTCCAGGAGGAGGTGTTCGGCCCCTTCACCTCGGTGACGCCGTTCAAGGACGAGGCCGAGGCGCTTGCGGCTCGCCAACGACTCGCCGTTCGGCCTGGCGGCCGCGATCCGCACCCGCGACGTGGCGCGCGCCCATCGCGTCGCCGCGCAGGTGAAATGCGGCATCGTCTGGATCAACGATCATCACCGGCTCGATCCGGCCTCGCCCTGGGGCGGCGTCGGCGATTCCGGCGTGGGCCGCGAATGCGGCACCGAAAGTTTCGACGACCATTTCAACGTCAAGAGCGTGATGGTCGCGACCAATGACGCGCCGTTCGACTGGTATCGCGACACGGCGGGGCAACGGCGACTGAACTAGCAACGGACAGGTAGCGGCGACCGGCGAAGCCGGCGCCGCATTCGAAATCAAAGGGGGGAAGTTCACATGGCCACAGCAGTCAACACCGGCGCGCGTCTCGACCGCCTGCCGATCTCGTCGTTTCACTACCGGATCTTCGGCCTTGTCGGCGCCGGCATGTTTTTCGACGGCTACGACCTCTATGTCGCCGGCGGCGTGCTCGCCTCCGCCATCCAGACCAAGTTCTCGACGCTGCCGCAGAACCTGCAGTTCATCTCGCTGACCTTCGTCGGCATGACGATCGGATCGCTGATCACCGGTTTTGTCGGCGACAAATACGGCCGGCGCTTCACCTATCAGATCAACCTGCTGATCTTCGGGCTGGCGTCGCTGGCCGCCGCCTTCGCGCAGGACATGACCCAGCTGATCGCCTGCCGCTTCGTGCAGGGGCTCGGCCTCGGCGCCGAGATCGTGGTCGGCTATTCCACCATGACCGAGTTCGTTCCGCCGAAGACGCGCGGCCGCTGGCTGTCGATGATGGCGTTCATCGTGGTCGCCGGATTCCCGGCGACCGCCCTGCTCGGCTATCTCATCATCCCGAACTTCGGCTGGCGGCCGATGTTCGTCATCGCCGGCATCGGCTCGCTGATCGTCTGGTATCTGCGCAAGAACCTGCCGGAATCGCCGCGCTGGCTCGAGGCGCAGGGCCGCAACGACGAGGCCGAAGCGCTGATGCAGACGATCGAGACGGAGGTCGCGGGCGGCAAGCCGCTGCCGCCGGTCGTGGTGCCTGCGCCGGTCCGCGCTGGCCGCGGCGACCGACCTGGCGAAGCCGCCGCTGCTGCAGCGGATGATCGTCGGCAGCTGGGTGCTGATCTCGATCAACACGCTGATCTTCGGCTTCGTGCTGTTCCTGCCGCAGTTCTTCCTGCGCCAGGGGCTGACCATCGCCAACTCGCTGGCCTATACGGTGGTGCTGTCGGCCGCATCGCTGGTCGGCTGCGCGGTCGGCGCCTACACGTCGGATACCATCGGACGGCGCGCCAGCATCATCGGTGCGTCGATCGTGACCATCATCGCCGGTTACATCTATGCCCGCTTCAACGCGGGCTCCGATCCGGAGATCGTCCTGACCGTCGGCTTCATCCTGATCGTCTCGATCTATGTGCAGACCGCGCTGTTGTACGGCGTCTATCCGCCGGAACTGTTTCCGACCGAGATCAGGCTGCGCGCCAACGGCATCTGCAACATGTTCGGACGCGGCGCCACCGTGGTCTCGCCCTTCATCGTCGGCGCGCTGATCGCCTCGTCGGGGCTACCCGGCGTGCTCTGGCTGATGATCGGCGTCGTCGTCATCCAGATCCTGGTGGTGTGGGCCTGGGGCGTCGAGCCGCGCAACCGCGGCCTGGAGGACGTCGCCGCGAAGGCGTGAGGAGCGCGACACCTCGTCATTGCGAGCGAAGCGAAGCGATCCGTAGCTCCGCATAAGGAAGATGGATTGCTACGTCGCTGAGCCTGTCATCGGGCCGGCCCAAGCGGGCTGGACCCGTCGGCTCCTCGCCATGACGAGGAGTTAGCCTCACGCGTTCTTCAGCGCGACGCGGAATTCCGCCTCGGTCTTGGCCTTGACCTCGTCGAGCGTGACGCCGTCGGCGAGCTCGATCAGCGCCATGCCGTCCTTGCCGTGCCTGTCGATGGTGAACACCGCGAGATCGGTCACGACCATGTCGACCACGCCCTCGCCGGTCAGCGGCAGGTTGCACTTCTTCAGGAGCTTCGGGCCGTCCTTGGCGGAATGCTCCATCACCACGACGACGCGCTTGACGCCGGCGACGAGATCCATCGCGCCGCCCATGCCCTTCACCATCTTGCCGGGGATCATCCAGTTGGCGAGATCGCCGTTCTGCGCCACCTGCATCGCGCCGAGGATCGACAGATCGATATGTCCGCCGCGCACCATGCCGAAGGAATTGGCCGAGGAGAAATAGCTGGTGGTCGGCAGTTCGCTGACCGTCTGCTTGCCGGCGTTGATGAGATCGGCGTCTTCCTCGCCCTCGTAGGGAAACGGCCCCATGCCGAGCATGCCGTTCTCGCTCTGCAGGTTCACGTCGATGCCGTGCGGGATGTAGTTCGACACCAGGGTCGGAATGCCGATGCCGAGATTGACGTAGAAACCGTCCTGCAGCTCCTTGGCGGCGCGGGCGGCCATCTGTTCGCGGGTCCAGGCCATGATGGTTCTCCTGCTTAAGCTGCCGCGCGCGGGCGGGTGTTGCGGAATTCGATGCGCTTCTTGCCGGTGCCGATCTCGACGATGCGCTTGACGAAAATTCCGGGCGTGTGGATGTGGTCGGGATTGAGCTCGCCCGCCGGCACCAGATGCTCGACCTCGGCGACGGTGACCTTCGCGGCGGTCGCCATCATCGGGTTGAAGTTGCGCGCGGTCTTGCGGTAGATCAGATTGCCGGCGGTGTCGCCCTTCCAGGCATGGACGATGGCGAGATCGCCGAACAGCCCGCGCTCCATCAGATATTTCTGGCCGTCGAACTCGCGCACTTCCTTGCCTTCGGCGATCAGCGTGCCGACGCCGGTCTTGGTGAAGAAGGCGGGAATGCCGGCGCCGCCCGCGCGGATGCGCTCGGCCAGCGTGCCCTGCGGATTGAATTCCAGCTCCAGCTCGCCGGCGAGGAATTGCTGGGCGAACAGCTTGTTCTCGCCGACATAGGACGAGATCATCTTCTTGATCTGCCGCGTCTCCAGCAGGCGGGAGAGCCCGATGCCGTCGACGCCGGCATTGTTGGAGACCACCGTGAGGCCCTTCACGCCGAACTCGCGGATCGCGTCCGACAAGGTCTCGGCAATGCCGCAGAGGCCGAAGCCGCCGGACATGATCATCATGCCGTCCTTGAGAAGGCCGTCGAGGGCCGATTTCGCGTCGGGGTAAACCTTTTTCATGAAAGATGACCTGTTGGGAGAAAGCGGCGGCAGTAGCCGGCATTGGCGGGATTATTAGGCAAAATCTTCGCAGTGCGTCAATGACGGCCACCCGCTCAATTGGTCGCGCCGCAGGCGGCCAAAAACCCGCCTCGCGTGACCTCACGCTCCGACCAATTGCCCTGCGACATGAAGGTTTTGGCAGCCCTCATGGCCTTGAAAGCGACAAGAAAAACGATCAAGTTGGCTGGCGTTGGCGAGGGTTCCGGCGCACCCTCCCCACCTTCCTTCAATCGCGATCCGACGACATCGGCCGACCACGACATGGCAGTCACGATGGCCCAAGGAATGAAGCGCCTGGGGACGCCGATCGCGGCGTTGCTGGGCCTCGTGCTGATCGCACTCGTCGCGATCTCCTGGCTGATCAACCGCGACGCGCTGCGCAACGCGGTGGAGGCGCAGATCCGCGCCGTGACCGGGCTCGACCTGACGGTCGGCGGCGCGATCGACGTCTCCGTGTTCCCCGGCAGCTATGTCTCCTTCCATGACGTCGGCCTGAAGGGCGGCGGGACGCGGCGACCCCGCGCTGCATGTCGACGTGCTCACGGCAAACTTGCGGCTGCTGCCGCTGTTGATGCAGCGCTTCGAGATCGCCGACGTGATGATGCTGCGGCCGACCATCCGCGTGGTGCGCGACGCGGCAGGCGACAGCAACTGGACGCCGTTCATCCAGACCATCGTGCGGACCATGAAACCCGGCTCCGACAACCAGGTGTCGTTCTCCGAGATCCGCATCCAGGACGGCGTGCTGACCTATGAGGACGCGGCCAATCACGCAAGCGAGAAGCTCGACGACATCGACCTGTCGCTGGCCTGGCCGTCGATCTCGCGCTCCTTTGCCGCCACCGGCCAGTTCGACTGGCGCGGCGAGCGCATCGACGGCGCGATCGGCTTTTCCGACTTCGTCGCTGCCTTGTCGGGCGACCGCTCCGGGCTGAAGGCGCGGCTCGCCAGCGCGCCGCTGAAACTCGCCTTCGACGGCACGGTGGCCAACCGCACCAGCGCGATGATGGAAGGCACGCTGACCATCGACAGCCCCTCCTTGCGCAACGCTTTGCAATGGACCGGGCAAAATCCGCCGGGCGGCGGCGGGTTCGGCCGCTTCGCGCTGAAGGCGCGCGCCAATGTGGTCGGCGGCTCGATTGCGCTCACCAATGTCAATGTCGAGCTCGACGGCAATGTCGCCGAAGGCGTGATGACCTATTCCAACAATGGCCGGCAGGCCCTGCAGGCGACGCTCGCCGCCGACGCGCTCGACTTCACGCCGTATATTTCGACCTTCCGCGTGCTCGCCGGCGGCGCGCGCGACTGGAACCGGCAGCTGTTCGATCTCAATGCGATGTCGGCGACCGATCTCGACATGCGCCTGTCGGCGGCGCGGGTCACCATCGGTTCGTCGAAGCTCGGCCGCACCGCCTTCGGCGCCAATTTGCGTGGCGGCGCGCTGGCGCTGTCGGTCGGCGAAGCACAGGTCTATGGCGGCATCGCCCGCGGCTCGTTCGGCATCGCGCGCTCCGACACGGTCGCCGACGTCAAGGCGCAATTCCAGTTCCTCGATGTCGACCTGCAAGCCTGCGCCGGCGAATTGTTCGGCATCAACCGCCTGTCCGGACGCGGCAATCTCAACGTCTCGCTGGTGGCGTCGGGCTCGAGTCCGTTCGGCCTGGTGCAATCGCTCGACGGCACCGCGAAGCTGACCGGTCATGACGGCGCGATCTCGGGCTTCAATGTCGAGCAATTGCTCAAGCGCCTCGAACGCCGGCCGCTGTCGGGCGCGGGCTCCTTCCGAAGCGGCTCCACGCCCTACGACAATCTGACGGTGGCGCTGAAATTCGCCGACGGCATCGCCACCACCGAGGACGTGAAGCTGGAAAACGCCACCACGCGCGTCACGCTGACCGGCACCATCGCGGTGCCGAACCGCGAATACGATCTCAAGGGCGTCGCGAGCCTGGTCTCGGCGCAAAAAGGCGACAGCAATTTCGACCTGCCCTTCGTCGTATCAGGCCCGTGGGACGATCCCCTGATCTTCCCGGAAGCGGAAAGCCTGATCCGCCGTTCGACAACGGTCGGGCCGCTGCTCGATGCGCTGAAAGGCGGCAAGGCCGGCGACACCGTGCGCTCGGTGATCGAGCGGCTGACCGGCGGCGCGCGCCCGGCAGCGCCGGCGCCCGATGCCGCGGCGCCGGCGGCTCAGCCCGCGGCGAAGTAGCGCGAGTTGTCATCGTGCCGATCAATTCAGGAAGGGAAACTCGATGAGCCTTCGTTTGATCCTGGCGGTCGCAACCACGATGGCTCTTTCATCCACATCGGTCAGAGCGGATGGCCCGGCAGATGATGCGGCTGTCCGAAATCGGGTGACGTGTTACCCATTCGGTATCGACAAGATCGGAAAAGGTGACAGCGAAGCCGGTCTTGCCGTCTGGAAGGAATGCTTCGCACCGAATTTCAGCTTTTCCGCCTTTATCGGCCGGGGAGAGCCGACGAGGTGTCCCGGAGAGAGCTGTCCTTTTCCGAAAGACATGTCGACGATCGACATGAGGGCTGCCTTTGCGAAGAAAGCGTTCGAGGGCGGCGGTTTCGTCAAGACGTCGCATCACCTGACCAACATTTCGGTTTCCTTCCCCAGCGCGGATCGAGCGGTGGTGAATGCCTATGTGCAGGCATGGCACTGGAAGGCTGACAACACCGTTGTCGTCGCGCCAGGGACGTGGGACGTCGAACTCGCGCGCGTCAACGAAAAATGGATGATTACCAAAGAGAGCCTCTCGATCGTCGGCGCAGCCGTCGTGCCGCCACCGGGTCCTCCGCCTGCGGCGAAGTAGAGCATCGCAACCGAACGAGCCCAGACATGGCGAACGGAATACTGCTTCCCGCAATCGATTTCGCCGGTATGGCCGAGGACGAATTCAACGACTGGTATGATCTCGAACATATTCCCGAACGACTGCGGGTGCCGGGCGTCGTGGGATGCGAGCGGTGGATCGGCGCGGATAACCAGAAGGATATCGGTGGTCACCTACGAACTCGACAATGTGGATGTCCTGAAGAGCGAAGCCTACAACGCGATCGGCAACCACGGCGGCGGCGGCGATAATCTATCCGCGTGGTCGAGACGTGTGACGGCTCGCATCAAGATGCTGATGCGCTTCGAAGGTGAGCAAGTCGCAGCGGCCGGCGGCGTTGCTCAGAAGGACGCGCCCGCGTTGCTGCTGAACGCGATGAGCGTCGCTCCCGAGCACGAGCGCGAGTTCAACGACTGGTACGACACCGAGCACATTCCAGCGCTTGCCGGCGGTTCCCGGAACATTGTGTGCGCGTCGTTACCGCGGAACCGGCGCAGCGGTCCAACGTTCGCTCGCGCTCTATTGGCTCACATCCGCCGAAATACCCAATTCGCACGCCTGGAAAGCCGCCGCCAATACACCGTGGACCGAACGGATGCGGCCGCATTTCCGCAACCATCTGCGGATCGTCAGCAAACGCTATCGACGCGGCGCGGCGTGAGCGCAGGTCGCGCGCGCGCTCTCTTCAGATCTCAGTTCGCCAGCGGATCGGGCCGGAACTGGATGTGCACGGCGCGCGGCATCGCGCCCTTGCCGCCTTCCTTGAGCCACGGCGTGCGATCGCCGTTCGTGCTCCACAAGCCCCGGCCTTTCCAGCCGGCATTGGGATCGTCGATCCGTCCGTCGAGGCCCTTGGCATAGAAGCTGAGCGGATAGGGAATCCGGATCATGACCATCTTGCCGTCCTTCAGCGCGACGAAGCCGTCATTGAGATTGGCGGTCGAGATCGGGACGTTCTCGCCGAGGCCGGACGTGTTGTGCTGGTCGACCCAGGTGTAATAGCTCGAACTCGGCGCTGTTCTCGCCGAGGCCGTCGAAGCCGGGGCCGGGATATTGGTAGAAGGTCCAGCCCTCGGGGCAATGATTGCCGGTGGCGTTCGGCCCGTTGAGCGGCGCCTTGCACTTGCGGCGATCGAAGCTGCCGAGCTGACCGCTCGATACCGAGCCCCAGACCACGCCGTTGCTGTCGATGTCGCCGCCGCGGATCCCGAAGGCCGGCGCGGGAACATTGTAGATTTCCGACAGCTGGGTCGTCGGATCGAAGCGCAGGAACCCCGGCGTGCCGCCGAAGATGCCGACCGTGTACCAGATCGAGCCGTCGACCGGCGAAGGCATCACCGCGTAGGGTCCGAGCCCGGGACGATCCGCTTGTCCTTGGCCGGATCGAGCGGCTGCGTTCGGCTCGACATAATCGTCGCGCTTGCCGTTGCCGTTGGTGTCGAGCACGAACGGCGACCAGCCTTGCGACTTCGCCGCATCGCCGGTCTCGTCGAACATCTTGGTGTTGACCCAGCCGGCGACCGGGCCGGTGCCGCTCAGCCACAGCGTGTCATTGGCGTCGTAGCCGAACTGCAGGTGATGGGTCCCGAAGCAGGTGTCGATGAAGCTGTACTTCATCGTCTTGGGATCGAGCATCGCGACCTGGCGCGCCGATTTCTCCAGCGGGAAGACCTTCGCCGACGGATGATCGGAGCCCTTCTTGCAGAACGCCGGATTGTCCAGGCCGCGCACCGTCGCCGACAGCCAGACGCCGGCCCTTCTTGTCGAACATCGAGTTGTGGTTGTTGGCGCGCGTGTCCCAGAGTTTCTGCTCGCCCCAATAGGCCGACGGCGTCAGCGGCTTGATGCTGGCGGCGTGTCCGGGACCCAGCGATTCCGGCATTTCGGGATCCGCGACCGGCATCTTGAAGAACGACACCTTGTTGGTCTTCGGATCGAGGATCGGCATGTTGTCGGTCGAATATTCCGGCGAGCCGTAGAGCGGCCCGTAGGCGTTGACCGTCGGATTGCGCCGGTCCGACGAAATCAGGTCGTGCAGGTATTTGTCGGGCGTCGACCATTCCCATGAGGTGATCACGATGTTGCGCTCGACGCCCTGCGGGGCGCGGCGGCTTGCTCTTCGGCAGTTCGCCGCCTGGCGATGCGGTCGGTCCAGTCGCCGAGATATTTGAAGGGGACGCCGGCGAAATTCCCGGCGAGCTGGTTGGTCATCTGCTCGCCGGACTGGCCGGATTGGATCCGTCGCATCCAGGCGTCCGCGCCGGAATTGAACTTGCCGAACGCGCGCGGGAATCGTGCGGGTGGCTTCCTGGCCGAGCTGGTGACAGCCGATGCAGCCGATGTTCTTCATCTGCTTCAGCCAGTCGCTCTGGGTCAGCTTGTCGGGAATGTCGGTCTTGCCGCCGAAATCGCTCGCCGGCGGGATCTTCATCATCGAGTACCAGTAGATCGCCGGATAATAATGCGCCGCCGCCGCTTCGTTCGGCGCTGGCACCGCGGTGTGATTGACGAGCTGGCCCGGCTTTGCGCGTAGCTTGGGCGAATCCACCAGACCGTAGCCGCGCACCCAGACGCTGTAGCTCGCCGCCGGCAGATCGGGCACGAGGTAGCGGCCCGGAATCGTCGGTGACGACGATCGTGGCGAATTTGGTCGGGAGATCCGTGGTTTCGGCGATCACCCAGACGCCAGCTTCAGGACCTGCCGCGCCGGTTACGATGCCGCCGATATCGGTGGCGCCGATCTTGCACCGACTGCTGCGCGTAAACTGTGGCCGGCGTCAGACTTGCCCACGCGATCAAGCCAGCGAACATCGTCGACCGTGCAAGCGCTTTGGTCACGCACATGGGCTGCCTCCCGATGATGAACCGGCTCTTGGGCCGTTTATCGGAGCAGTCTAGCAAAAAGACCCGCCGCCTCCAATCTCGCAAGTCGCCCGCAATCGTCCCTGATGGCGCTGAGCAGATTTGCCGACGCACTCCCCTAAGTCGGCTTCTGGACCTCATGCGGAAAGGGCCCGTAACATGGCCCACACTGAACTCGGGGGCCCGCTCATGATCACGACGGACAGTTTTCGGCTCGATGGCAAGGTTGCCGTCGTCACCGGCTCGGGCCGCAACATCGGGCGGTCGATCGCCGAGAGTTTTGCGGCCCTCGGCGCCAAGGTCGTGGTCAATGGCCACTCCGATGAGGCGGCCATGGCCTCGGTCGTCGACGGCATCCGCGGCCGCGGCGGAGAAGCCATCGCGATCAAGGCCGACGTCTCGCGCGACGACGACGTCGGACGCGCTCATCGACGGCACGGTCGCGGCGTTCGGCGGCATCGACATCCTGGTATCGAATGTCGGCATCAGGCGATATCGCCCGTTCCTCGAGATCACGCCCGAGGAATGGGACGACGTCGTCAGGACAAATCTGTCGGCCGCATTCTATCTGAGCCGCCGCGCCATTCCGTTCATGCAGAAAAACAAATGGGGCCGCATCATCGTGATCTCCGGCTTCGACGGCTTTTGGGGACATGTCACGCATCGCGCGCCGAACGTCGCGGCCAAGGCCGGGCTGCATGGATTGGCCAAGGCGATCGCGCGCGAATTCGGCGCGGACGGCATCACCGCGAACACGGTGGCGCCGGGCGCGATCGATACGGTGCGCGACTGGTCGCAATATGTGCATCAGTCGCGCGACAAGATCCTGACCGAAATCCCGCTGGGCAGGTTCGGCCATGTCGACGAACTCGCCGCGGCCTGCGTGCTGCTCGCCGGCAACGCCGGCGGCTTCATCTCGGGCCAGGTGATCCACGTCAATGGCGGGCACTACATGATCTGAGCGGCCGCCGGAGCGCGACGGGAGTCACCATCCCGCTCCGGCTTTCCGAATCATGCCTAGAGATTCTGCCCGGCCGTCAGCGGATACACCGACATCTCGGTGCGGGCGTCCGCGACCGAGAACCAGCGATGCTGCTTGTTGCGGAAGACCCGCCAGTTGTCGCACACGCGCTTGAACTGCTCGCTCTTCGCGGACTCCTCGTCGAGCACCTGCTCGAGCGCGGTGCGCAGCGCCTTGAGGGTGTCGGGGCTGAGCACGACCAGCTGCGCGCCCGCCGCAACCAGACGGGTGAGCGCCTCGGGATTGCGCGCGTCGTAGCTCGCCAGCATTTCCATCAGCGCATAGGAACAGCCTGCCCGCAGCATCGCCTGATAGCCCGCCGGCAGCTCCGCCCATTTCGCCTTGCTGACGTAGAGGCTGGAGTTGGCCTCCATCTCCAGCACGCCCGGCAGGTGCATGTATTTGGCCACCTTGACGAAGCCGAGCTTCTCGTCGTCATAGGGGCCGACCCACTCGGCGGCGTCGATCGTGCCTTTCTCGAGCGCCGGATAGATGTCGCCGGCCGCGATCTGCTGCGGCACCACGCCGAGCTTCGACAGCACCTTGCCGCCGAAGCCCGCGACCCGCATCTTGATGCCGTTGAAATCGGCCGGCGTCTTCATCTCCCTGCGGAACCAGCCGAAGGTCTGCCCGCCGGTATTGCCGCAGGGAATGCTGACCACGCCCATGTCGCTGTAGACCTCGTCCATCAGCTTCTTGCCGTCGCCGAAGAGGTACCAGGCATTCTGCATGCGCGGCGTCATGCCGAACGGCAGCGAGCCGTCGAAGATCAGTGCGGTGTTCTTGCCGATGTAGTAGCCGCCATAGGAATGGCCGCACTCGACCGTGCCGTTCGAGACCGCGTCCAGCACCTGCAGTCCCGGCACGATCTCGCCGGCCGCAAACGGTTCGATGGTGAACTTGCCGTCGCTCATCTCATTGACGAATTTGGCGATCGTCGGGCTCGCGCCCCACAGGCCGTCGAGACTCTTCGGAAAGCTCGAGGCGAGCCGCCACTTGATCGCGCCTTGCGCAATCGCGGGCGATGCAACGGCAACGGCGCCGCTCGTGGCGGCAAGGCGCGCAAAATTCCGGCGTGAAATCGTCATGCAGTCCTCCCTGATGCTGCGTTGCGGCTTCGCGGGTTCTTGTGATGGACTGAAGCCGGCGGCTTTTTCCCCGGGAGCACCATAGCAAAGCGCGCGCGCCGGAGAAGCGCTGAAAAGCCGGTGCGGCGAAGCGGTCTGGTCTCGCGGCGCCGCTACCCGGCGTGCGGGCATCCTGGGCAACCGGACAGCCGCCTTCCATTGCTACCTGGGGAACCAAATGGTGGTGTGGCGATTGATCCGGCTTGGCTGGCATCCGGATTTTTAGCTCGTTGATTGGCATGGGGGTAGCGTCAGAAAAGACCGAGTTCTTGGCAGGGGGCGGCCACATGGGCGCCCTGATGAGGGATCGCGACTGGTCGCGCATCGCCCCTTGGCGACCCGGACGCAATGGACGTCCAGCCTGAAGACGACGGTCGGCCTGCTGCTGCGGGCGGAAGCCCAGATCGTGCTGTTCTGGGGCGCCGAATTCGTCGCGCTCTATAACGACGCCTATGCGCCGACCATCGGCGACAAGCACCCGCGCGCGCTCGGCCGTCCCGCCAGGGAGAACTGGACCGAGCTGTGGGACGATCTGGAGCCGTTGCTTCAGGGCGTCCGCGACACCGGCAAGACGTTCTCGGCCAGGGACCGGCCGTTCTACATCGAGCGCCACGGTTTTGGCGAAACCGTCTATTTCGACATCTCCTACTCCGCGGTCCCCGAGGCGGATGGAAGCGTCGGCGGCGTGCTGTGCATCGTCTCGCGAGACGACCGAGCGGGTGCGCGCTTCGGCGGCGCTGCGCGAGAGCGAAGCGCGCTTGCGCGAGCTGAACGAGCATCTGGAGCAGCGCATCGACGAACGCACGCGCGAGCTGGAGCAGGCGCATAACGCGCTGCGGCAGGCGCAGAAGATGGAGGCGGTCGGCCAGTTGACCGGCGGCATCGCCCACGACTTCAACAATCTGCTGCAGGGCATCACCGGCAATCTCGACCTCATCCGGCGCAAGCCGGACGATCTGGATCGCGTGGGCCGCTGGGCGGAAGCCGGGCTCAAGGCCGCCGAGCGCGGCGCGCGTCTGGCGGGCCAGCTTCTCGCCTTCTCCCGCACCCAGAAGCTGGAGATCACGTCGATCGACATCTCGCAGCGCGGTGGCGGGCTTCGCCGACATGCTTCGCCGCAGCATCGGTCCGGCGATCCGCATCCACATGGATCTCGAAGACGGACGGCGTCTACGTCCAGGGCGACCAGGTCCAGCTCGAAATGGCCGTGCTCAATCTGGCGCTGAACGCGCGCGACGCCATGCCCGACGGCGGCGATCTCGTCGATCGCGACGCGGACCTGCCGCTTCCGGGACGACCCCGCAGGTGCCGGATGGCGATTATGTCGAACTCTCGGTCGCCGATTCCGGCAAGGGCATGAGCGCGGACGTGGTCGAGCGCGCGTTCGAGCCGTTCTTCACGACCAAGGAGGTCGGCAAGGGCACGGGTCTCGGCCTCAGCCAGGTCTACGGCACGCTGCGCCAGTCGGGCGGCGCTGCCAGGATCGAGAGCACGCCGGGCCGCGGCACCGTCGTGCGGCTCTATCTGCGCCGGACCGACGCCCTGCCGCGCAAGCTCGACGAGCAGGACGCCATCGACAGGGTTCAAGAGGCGGCCGCGACCATCCTCGTCGTCGACGACGATCCCGATGTCCGCGCCTTCCTGACGGAGTCGCTCGACAGTCTGGGATACGCCGCCGTCATGGTCGACGGCGGCGGCGCGGCGCTGAAAACGCTCGAACGGATATCCCCTCAGGTGATGATCCTCGACTTCGCGATGCCCGGAATGAACGGCGCCGAGGTCGCAAGGAGGATCAGGGAGCTGCGGCCCGACCTGCCGATCATCTTCGCCAGCGGCTATTCGGAGACGGCCGCGATACGGTCGGTGACGAGCGACCGCTCGCGCGTGCTGCACAAGCCGTTCAAGGTGCATGAGCTGCAGGCCGCGCTCGGCGAGTTGCTGGCCGGAGCACCGCCGATAATCTCGCTGCGCGCTAGTTGCCACTTTTTCCCGATCATAGGAACCACGCCACCATTTCCGGGTTGTCTGCCACGAGCGAATCCGAAAGAGGCCGAGATGGGCGTTGGTGATCAGTTCGCATGTGCGTCGTTGGTGGCGGCATTCTCGCTCGCGCTCTTCATCACGGCCAATCTGTTTGTGGAATCCCGGTCTTCCAAGAGCCTGGTGCTGATGCCGGCCGCACAGCAAACGCGGATCATTCCGCTGTAGCCGCAACGCGCACGCCACTTGCTGCATTTGAGCCAATTGAGACGGTGACGTCGATTGAGTATTGACGGACGCAGCGTGCGTGCCGCGCGCTGCCGCGCCAAAAAATTCGGCCCCGGCGCGCTCGGGGAACCGCGCCGGGGCCTTTCGGGAAGTTGATCGTGTCTTAGTGTTCGATCAACCGCGGCCACGGCGAACGGTTCCTGTGCTTCTTGCATATTTTTCCCGGGCGATCGGAACGGCGGCGACGCTTCCTTGTTGGCAAGCGGGCAATGTGCCTTCGACTTTAGGAGAGAATGACATGAGACTGAGCAAGCTTGCCGCAGGTGCCATCCTCGGAGCCGGATTCCTCGCAGCGTCCGCGATGAGCGCATCCGCCGCCATCGTGTGTTCCGGCAATGTGTGCTGGCACACCCACGAGACCTACACCTACCCGCCGGAGTCCAGGGTCATCGTCCACGAGGACAATTGGAAATGGGGCCCGGAGGAGAAGTTCAGCTTCCGTGAGCATGAGGGCCGCGGCTACTGGCGCGACGACAAGTGGACGAATTGGTAACCATCGTCGACGATCGTCTGAGTTCCGTGAGGCCGCCGCGCGCGGCCTCACTTTTTTGAGCATCTTCCAATCAATTTGCGCCCACAGGAACCATTGCCACTTCTTCCCGTTGTTCGGCGGCCTGGTCGCCGATATGCGGCTCCGGCACCTTGGTTGCGGTGAGATCGATGCCTCTCGTTCGTTACTTTGTCTTTGTGGGCGGGATGCTGCTCGGATTGCTGTTCCTCGCCGACTGGTATTTTCCGACATCGACTGCCGCCACCGCCGTTGCCGACAACGACGTCGATCGATCCATCATCCGCATCCATTCCAGCCACAAATGGCCCGCCGCCATCCAGATGGATACGCGCGCGCCGATGCCCGCACCTGCTCCAGTCATCGCCGAGGCCGCGGCGCCCGACTGCGCCCGTCGAGCGCGTGAGACAGGCCTACGCCTTCGAGCCGCCGCCGCAAAAGGCGCCCGAAAAGCCGCGCCGCCGCGCCAAACCGTCGCGGCCGCTGTCGCGCGAACACGGCCAACACTTTGCCAACTATCAACCGCCGGATTCGCGCGGCTGGCCGCCCGCCGGCTGGTGAGCGAAGAGAGATTGCCGAGGGGCGCATTCGTCGCTTCCATTGCCCCAACGAATGCGGCGCTTTCGGCGATGGGGGAACTGGCCGCGTGATCGCGCGGTCAGTTCAATTCCCGTTTCTTGATATGCGCATGCTTTTCGGAGGAAACCGCTGCACTTTGCGCTAACGCGGCCCTTCGGTCCGGATCATGCGCTAACCCAACTCCATCTCGACCGCGATCCGGACGAGGTCGGAATGGTTCCTGGCGCCGAGCTTCTGCTTGAGCAGCGAGGTGGTGTTGGCCACCGTCTTGTAGGAAATGCCGAGCGCGGAGGCGACCTCGACGATCTTGTCGCCGCGGCCGAGCAGGCGCAGGATCTCCAGCTCGCGGCCATTCATCTGCGTCGCCGGATTGGCCTTGATCGCGGCGCCTGCGAAAGCGACCGCTTCCGCCAGATGCGGCGAGATGAATTTTTCGCCCGCCGCCACCTTGCGCACGGCCTTGACGAACAGGCGGGGATCGTCGCCCTTCGAGATATAGCCCTGCGCGCCCATCTCGACCGCGCGAACCACGAAGGCGGGATCGTCGTTCATGCTGAACATGATGATCTTCGCGTCGGGATCGTCCTTGCGGATCCTGCGCATCAGTTCGAAGCCGGAGACGTCGGGCAGCTTGATGTCGATGACGGTCACGTCGGGCCGCTTCTGCGTGAAGGCGCGATGCCCGGTCTTGGCGTCGGCGGCCTCCTCGATCTTCACCGACTTGTCGGAGGCGAACAGCGACCGGCAGCCCGACACGACCACCGGATGGTCGTCGACGATCAACAGTCGCGTGCGCTTTGGGCGTATCCTGCACGGTGTTCCTCACCTTTCGAATAGATAAGGCTTCGCGAAGCAATTTAAAAGAGAAATCCGTCGCAACGAAGTGGAACTGCAGGGCATGTGGACGAGACTTTCGTTACGGGAACGACTGCTGCTGCCGATGGCCGCGATGATCGTCGGCGCGCTGCTGTTGGGCGGTCTCGCCCTGCAAATCGTCTCCCCCGAGCAGTTCGAATACGAGAACGCGCAAGGCGCGCGATCCGCACAACGCGTGGCCGACGCGCTGAATGCTGCGCTGACGACTGTCGGCAATCCCGAGCAAACGCTGGACGCTTTCGGACACGGTCTGGGAACCTCGGAGTCCATCGAATTCGTGGGCACAGGCCCCATGCCGGACCGCTCGACCGTACGCGTCCATGACGGCTACGCTCCCGCCTGGTTCATCGCTCTCCTGAAAATTCCCGAGCTTGGCGCCGCCTATCCCGTCAGGATCGGCACGACTCATGTCGGCGACATCGTCTTCAACCCCGACCTGTCGGCCGACATTTTCGAGAAATGGGTCGGCTTTCTCGCGATCGTCGCGTCCGGCTCGGTGCTGATGCTGCTGGCCGCGCTCAGCGCCTACCTCACGACCGGCACCGCGCTTCGTCCGCTGGCGCAGCTCGGCGCCGGGCTGACGCGCATGCGCAACGGCGATTTCGACACTGCCATCCCGGTGGCCGGTCCTCCGGAAATCCGCAAGAGCTGCGATGAGGCCAACCAGCTGGCGGCGACGCTCAAGCGTCTGAGCCGCGACAATCGCGAGCTCTTGCGCAAGCTGGTGTCGGTGCAGGACGAGGAGCGCCGCGAGCTCGCGCGCGAGCTCCATGACGAGATGGGACCGCTGCTGTTCGCGATCCGCGCCAATGCCACCGCGCTCTCCGAAACCGCAGCCGGCGGCGCGCCCGAGCCCGGATCTCCGGCGGAGAGCATTCTCGGCGCGGCCGAGGCCTTGCAGCACGCCAATCGCCGCATCCTGGAAGGATTGAGCCCGCTCTATGTCGCCGAGCTTGGACTTGATGAAAGCATCCGGACCCTGCTGCGCAACGCGCAGGCGCAGGCGCCCAACATCAAGCTGACGTCGACGATCGATCCGCGTCTGAACGAGCTCGATGGTCTGTTGTCGCAGACCACCTATCGCGTCATCCAGGAAGGCGTCACCAACGTGCTGCGGCACGCATGGGCAACGACGATGGACGTCGCGGCCAGGATCGACGCCGGCCAGGTCGCCATCGAGATCTCCGATGACGGCGTTGGCCTGCCGCAAAGAGCCGAGCTTCGGCCGCGGGCTGACCGGCATGCACGAGCGGGTGCGGGCGCTGAACGGAAGCCTCGCGCTGTCGCGCGAGGGCGGCCGGACCATCGTCCGCTGCCGGCTTCCTCTCGAACAAGCGGCCGAAGCGTGAGACTACCTATCTCGCGCAGGTTCGCAGCGCATGTGCGATATCTTGCCATGTGCATCGAAGCCGAAAACGATGCGCACGGGCTTGCTCTCGAAGTTCAAATAGTCGAGCGCCACGCCGTCGCCATGAGGCGTGATCTCCTCCAGGGTGAACGCATCCGCCGACGCGCCTGACAGTTTCGGCCTCCAATAGGCCGCGAGCGCGGAACGTCCGCTGATGCCGGCACGTTCGCATGCGCAGTCGAGGCCGGCATCCTCGGCATAGAAATCGAGAAGCATATCCAGGTTCTTGCTGCGGCAAGCGTCCAGCCAATCCACCACCGCAGCCATTTTGTCGAAATCGTCCACCACATCGCCTCGTCAAATATCGTCGCCCATCCCGTTACGGCCGCGTGCTAACCCTGCGCGTGCTGAATAGGCGGTGAATGGCGTGTTGGAGGGTCTTCACCGACGTGTCGATATCGTAATGATTGGATGAACGCGCTCTACGAATCTTCGACATACACAGCGCATTGACTTCTGCAATGATTCGGGAAAAAGTGGCAACCGGATCGCCAAGTGCCGCGCTGGCACGTGGCGACATTCGCTACGGCCTTGGCACAACGAGACCCGTGGCGAGACTAGCCCGCTCCAGGCCAGCCCCGGGAGCGGGCTATTTCTTTTCAGGGAGAATGCGGCGACTCGTGGAGACTGCGAGACGCCCATTCGGCCGGCTGCAGCAAGAACTTCCTTCGGTCCTGTCCCGAGCGACCAATGCCAATAGGGACGCGGCCTCTCGCGGCTTTTCTTTATCCGCTTGCAGGATCGGCGTACGATCTTCCGTTCCGTCGTTACAGGTCTTCAGCAAAACGCGCGCGTCGCCGTCCTGAACGATCTCGACCTTGACGACCTTCTTTGACATTTTGTCGGCTACCAGCCGCCGGCGCGAATGACCGCACCGATCATCGCGGCTTAAGACGCATTCAGAAGCCGACGATACCGCTCACGACCGCGAAGCCCAGGCCGGCCATCACGGGGACAGCTGGCGAGCGTGCTCAAGGTGAGCGACCGCAGGATCTCGTGTTTGGTCTCGATTATCCATGTCCGCAGCTCCTCGACATTGCCTTCCACGAAAACGCCGGACGGACGACGCTGTTCCGGGGTGAGGCATGATCCGGAAACGCTGGCCTATTTCGAGAAGCTGGCGGTCTGCACGGCGCCCGACGGCAGGCATCGGCGCGCGGTCTCGATGTCCGCGTCGCTCGCGCCATGGCTTCGTGCGTAGGATTCAGCGGCCCCAACCGAGTATTTCGCGACATAGAAGCGAACGACGGTGCAGGACATGCGGCGAAAACCGTGTTGTTGATCGCCGGCGCCGGCATCTCCCGCCATGGCGAACAGCAATATCGACGCTCCGAGTGCGCATTTCAGCATCACGACCACTCCCGTTGGAACCCGACCGACAACGCCCGGAGGAACCCTCGGTTCCCGGTCATGCGGTCCCGAAGGGGCGGATTCCGGGATAAGATGCATGCGAACGCCAGTTTGGGCTCGCGCATCCGAGCGTTGCCGCGAAGCCACTTCCGCCTTTCGGAAATCGCGCGCAATGCCCGCTCTCCTCGCAAAAACATTCGGACGCAAATCGCGCCGCGACAACGACAGTACGCGTCGGTTTGCGATCGATCGCATTCGAACGCGCCGACTGACACGTCCGCGGATCGATGCGCGGCAAGCATCGATCGATACAGGATCGGAAATGGTTTCCATGCATGGGCGCGCCGAGACTTATGCGACAGTCGAAGCACAAGCGGCTGGCACGTGTCACCGGGCTGGGCTAGTGTTTCGGCCAACCGGTTAAAAACATCGGTCATTCAGGGAGAAAACTGTGAGATCCAGGGTTAAGGTAGCGCTTTCACTCGCGGTCGCGGCGGTCGGCATGTTCGCCATCGCCGCGCCGGCTTTTGCCCAGCAAAAGACCATCACGGTCTGGTTCGGCAAGGGCTTCTACAAGTCCGAAGACGACGCGCTGCTCGAGGCGATCAAGAAATTCGAGGCCAAGACCGGCATCAAGGTCGAGCTGTCGCAATACGCCATCCAGGACATGATTCCGAAGACGGTGGCCGCGCTCGATTCCGGCACCGTGCCCGACGTCGCCTATTCCGACAGCTACGACGTGCAGGCGCAGGGCAAGTGGGCCTTGAGGGCAAGCTCGAGGACCTCTCCGACATCCTGCTGCCGATGAAGGATCGGCGTTCGCGCCGAACACGCTGGAAACCGCGCTGCTCTACAACGACGTCGCCAAGAAGAAGGCCTATTACGGCTTCCCGCTGAAGCAGCAGAGCATGCACGTCCAGATCTGGAAGGACATGCTGGAGCAGGCCGGCTTCAAGCAGGAGGACATCCCGACCAAGTGGGAGGACTACTGGTCGTTCTGGTGCGACAAGGTGCAGCCGGCGATCCGCAAGGCGACCGGCCAGCGCATCTACGCCGTCGGCCAGCCGATGGGCGTGGAATCCACCGACTCGTTCCAGTCGTTCTACACCTTCATGGACGCCTATCACGTCAAGCTGGTCGACGACAACGGCAAGCTGCTGGTCGACGATCCCAAGGTGCGCGACGGCCTGATCCACGCGCTGAAGGACTACACCGACACCTACATCAAGGGCTGCACGCCGCCCTCCTCCACGACCTGGAAGGACCCGGACAACAACGTCGCCTTCCACAACAAGACGATCGTGATGACCCACAACTTCACGATCTCGATCGCGGCGAAGTGGCTCGACGATGCCAACAACCCGGCGCTGACCGCCGAGCAGCGCGCCGCCGGCAAGAAGGCCTATGAGGAGACCATCATCACCGCCTCCTTCCCGAAGGCGCCGGACGGCTCGACCATCAGTACCGCTCCGACGTCAAGACCGGGCTGATCTTCGCCGCCGCCAAGAACAAGGCCGAGGGCAAGCAGTTCATCAGCTTCCTGATGCAGGAGGAGAACCTGCGGCCCTACATCGAGGGCGCGCTCGGCCGCTGGTTCCCGGTGACCAAGGCGAGCCAGGCGAGCCCGTTCTGGCAGGCCGACCGGCATCGCAAGGCGGTCTACAACCAGTTCACCGGCGGCACCACGCCGTTCGACTTCACCAAGAACTGGAAGTTCACCATCCTCAACAACGAGAACGTCTGGGCCAAGGCGATGAACCGCGTGGTCAGCGAGAAGGTCCCGGTGGACAAGGCCGTCGACGAGCTGATCGCCCGCCTCAAGGAAGTCGCGGGTTAGAGCGTGCTTCCGCTCCCTCTCCCCGTTCTTCGCGGGGAGAGGGTCGGGGTGAGGGGCTTCCTCGACGAGCGGCAGCTCGTGGAGAGTCCCCCTCACCCGAAATTCGCTGTCGCGAATCGACCTCTCCCCGCAGGCGGGGAGAGGTGAAGATAACCAGCCGTCGCTGCGGCCGGCATCTTCGATTGAGTAACGACAGCATGGCCATCACGCTCTCCGCTTCCGACGTCCCCAGCGCGCCGCTGTCGGCGCGGCTGACGCCGCCGCAGGTGTGGGGCATCGTGCTGCTTGCGCCCTATTTTCTGGTGTTCGCCGCCTTCGTGGTCTACCCGGTCGGCTACGGGCTGTGGCTGGCGCGCCAGCCGGCGAGCTATGTCGCGCTCTATCACGATCCGATCTTCGCGCGCGCCGCGGTCAACACGCTGATCTTCCTCGTTGGTCGGCATCAACATCAAGATGCTGATCGCGCTGTTCCTGTCCGGCTTCTTCGTCGAGCAGCGCAGCTGGATCAAATGGCTGTCGGTGCTGTTCATCCTGCCCTGGGCGGTGCCGTCGATCCCGACCATCCTGTCGGTGCGCTTCATGCTCAATCCCGAATGGGGCATGGTCAACCAGCTGATCTTCAAGCTCACCGGCGATGACGGCCCGAACTGGCTGAACGATCCGACGGTGGCGCTCGCCATGGCGATCGGCGTGCACATCTGGAAATCGCTGCCGTTCTGGACCCTGATCCTCGTCACCGGACGGCTTGCGATCTCGCACGATCTGTTCGAGGCCGCCGACGTCGACGGCGCGACCTGGTGGCAGAAATTCCGCTTCATCACCTGGCCGTCGATGCAGACGCTCTACATCACCTGCACGCTGCTCTCGATGATCTGGACGCTCGGCGACTTCAACAGCGTCTATCTCTTGACCGGCGGCGGACCGGCCGACCTCACCCACGTGCTGTCGACGCTCGGCATCCGGTATCTGCGGCTCGACCAGCTCTCGCTTGCGATGGCCTCGATCGTCTGCGCGCTGCCGTTCGTGGTTGCCGCTGGTGTATTTCATGATGAAACGGTTGTCGCGATGAGGCTGCCCACGCTCCGCGAAGCCGGCACCGAGGCGCGGCTGCTCCTGATCGGCATTCCCGTGTTCATCTGGACCATGGTGCCGATCTACCACATGTTCCTGTTCGCGATCTCGCCGAAGGAGGACGCGTTCTCCGGCAAGCTGTGGCCGGATCATCCGACCCTGCACAATTTCGAGATCGTGTTCAAACAGCAGCATTACTTCCTGCGCGACTTCTACATCCAGTTCTGGAATTCGCTGGTGATCGCCGCCGCCGTCGGCGCGCTGACGCTGTTCGATCGCGACCGCGGCGGCGTTCTCGATCTCGCGGCTGCGCGTGCCGGGCGGCCGCGTGGTGATGAATCTGGCGCTGTTCACCTATTTCATCCCGGCGGCGTTCCTCGCCGTGCCGATGTACCGCACCATGGGCAATTACGGCCTGCTCAACAATCACTGGGCGCTGATTCTCGCGATGGTGACGATCGCCTCGCCTTACGCGATCTGGGTGCTGAAGCAGGCCTCCGACAAGCTGCCGGTCGAGCTCGACGAAGCCGCGGTGATGGACGGCGCCACCACGCTGCAGATCTTCCGGCTGGTCTATGTGCCGCTGATGATGCCGTCGCTGGTCGCGATCGGCACCTATGCGGTGCTGCTCGCCTGGAACGAATATCTCTACGCGTTCCTGCTGCTCTCCAACGACCGCGACATCACCCTGCCGGTCGCGCTCGGCAACTTCCTCGCCGCCGACGACTCGCCGTGGGAATTGCTGATGACCACCGGCTTCATCTACGCGCTGCCGCCGGCCGCGGTCTATTACGTCTTCCGCCGCTACATGGTCGGCGGGCTCACCGCGGGCGCGGTGAAGTCGTAAGCGACTCGATGACGAGCGTCAGCAGCGGCGCGGCGCTCTTGGCTTCCGTGCTCGACAGCTTCGAGGCCAGCGACGCCACCACGATCACGACCGCGATCAGCGCGATCACCAGCGTGCAGATCGCGTTGATCTCGGGTTTCACGCCGAGCCGCACCTCGGAATAGATGCGGATCGGCAAGGTCGCCGAGCCCGGGCCGGTGGTGAAGCTCGCGATCACGAGATCGTCGAGCGACAGCGTGAAGGCCAGCATCCAGCCCGCGGCGATCGCGGGCAGGATCAGCGGCAAGGTCACCGCGATGAAGGCGCGCACGGGATCGCAGCCGAGGTCCATCGCGGCCTCCTCGAGGCTGCGGTCGAGCGAGGCGAGCCGCGACTGCACCACCACGGCGACGAAGCACATGGTCAGCGTGGTGTGCGCGACGTGACCGTCCAGAAGCCGCGCTCGGCGTTGAGCGCGACGAACAGCAAGCAGCAGCGACAGGCCGGTGATGACTTCCGGCATCACCAGCGGCGCGTAGAGCATGCCGGAGAACAGCGTGCGGCCCTTGAAAGCCTTCGCCGCGCGACAGCGCCACCGCGGCGAGCGTGCCGAGCAGGGTTGCGATGGTGGCCGAGGTCGCGGCGACGCCAAAACTCATCCAGGCCGCATCGATCATCGCCTTGTCGTTGAAGAACTCGCGATACCAGCGCAGCGACCAGCCGCCCCACACCGTCACCAGCCGCGAGGCGTTGAAGGAGTAGATCACGAGGATCACGATCGGCAGGTACAGGAAGGCGAGCCCCAGCGTCAGCGAGGCGACGTTGAACCGCGACATGCCGCCGCTTGGCCATCACCGCGCCTCCAGCTGCCGGCGCTGCAGCCGGTCGTACAGCAACAGCGGCGCGATCAGCAGCACCAGCAGCACGATCGCGATCGCGGACGCCACCGGCCAGTCCTTGTTGGTGAAGAACTCCAGCCACAGGGTCTGGCCGATCATCAGCGAGTTGGAGCCGGCGAGCAGATCGGGGATCACGAACTCGCCGACGATCGGAATGAAGCACAACAGCACGCCGGCGCCGACGCCGGGCAGCGACAGCGGAAAGGTCACCAGCCAGAACACGTGGTTCGGGCGAGGCGCCGAGATCGGCGGCCGCCTCCTCCAGCGCCGGGTCCATCTTCGACAGGGTCGCATAGAGCGGCAGGATCATGAACGGCAGATAGGAATAGACGATGCCGAGATACATCGCGCTGTCGGTCGAGAGCCACACCACCGGCTGCGAGACCAGATGCAGCGCAAGCAGGATTTTGTTGAGCAGGCCGTCATGCTGCAGGATGTTGATCCAGGCATAGATGCGGATCAGGAACGAGGTCCAGAACGGCACGATGACCAGCATCATCGCCATCGGCTGCCAGCGCTGCGGCAGCCGCGCCATGCCGTAGGCGATGGGATAGCCGATCAGGAGCAGGATCGCGGTCGACGTCACCGCGACGACGAGGCTGCGCAGATAGGAGAAGAGATAGAGATTGTCGGAGACGAGCAGCCGGAAATTGTCCAGCGACAGCGCGCCGAAGGCTTCCTTGATCGCGGCACCTCCCGCCGTGAAATCGAACACCGGCGTATAGGGCGGCTGCGCGATCGCGGTCTGCGACAGGCTGATCTTCAGCACGAATGCGAACGGCACCAGGAAGAACAGCACCATCCAGACATAGGGCGCGATCGCGGCGAAGCGCGCAGGCCGCGCGAAGATGCGCCGCGCGCTCATTGCTCCAGCACCATGCAATCGTCGGGCGTGAACCAGGCCACCACGCGCTGGCTCAGGCTGTAGGCGTCGATGTCGATCCGCGCGGTGTTGGCCATCGAGGAGCGCAACGTGGCGCCGGAATCGAGCTTGATCTTGTAGGTGGTGAGCCCGCCGAGATAGCTGACGTCGGTGACGACGCCTTCGAGCCGGTTGATCGCGCGCGCATTGCCGGCATCGGCGGGCCCGCGCCGCGACAGCTTGACCTTCTCGGGACGGATCGCGACCGCGACCGTCGTCCTTGGTGACCGGCTGACGCGGCTCGGCGACGACGACGCTGCCGGCGTCGCGGGTCGCGATCGATGATGCGGTTGTTCTCGCGGCTCTCGACCTGGCCCTCGAACACGTTGATGTCGCCGATGAACTCGGCGATCCAGCGCGAGGCCGGCGCCTCGTAGAGCTCGCGCGGGCTTGCGACCTGGTCGAGCCGGCCGGCGTCCATCACGCCGATGCGGCTTGCCACCGTCATCGCCTCTTCCTGGTCGTGGGTGACGATGATGAAGGTCATGCCGAGCCGGCGCTGCAGCTCCATCAATTCGAGCTGCGTGCTCTCGCGCAGCTTCTTGTCGAGTGCCGCCAGCGGCTCGTCGAGCAGCAGCACCTGCGGCCGCCGCGCCAGCGAGCGCGCCAGCGCCACGCGCTGCCGCTGGCCGCCGGAGAGCTGGTCGGGCTTGCGCTTCTCCAGCCCACCGAGCTTGACGAGGGCCACCATCTCGGCGACGCGGGCATCGATCTCGGCGCGCGCCATGCCGGCGCGCTTCAGCCCGAAGGCGATGTTGTCGCGCACCGAGAGATGCGGAAACAGCGCGTAGCTCTGGAACATCATGTTGATCGGCCGCTCATGCGGCAGCACATGCGCGATGTCCTTGCCGTCGAGCAGGATGCGGCCTTCGTCCGGCGTCTCGAAGCCGGCGAGCATGCGCAGCAGCGTGGTCTTGCCGCAGCCGCTGGGACCGAGCAGCGCAAAGAACTCGCCGGCGCGGATGTCGAGCGAGACGCCGTCGACGGCGCGAAAACCGCCGAATTTCTTGACCACGCCTTCGATGCGCAGCAGCGGCCCGTCCCAGCTCGGCGCTTGCGCGACCGGCGCGGGCTGAGGTGCCGGCGCAGGTGGAGGCGGTGCGGCTTCCGGTGCGGGTGGAGGTGGTGCGGCCTCCGGCGGCGTTGCCGCCTGCAGCAACACCTGCTCCGCCACCGCTTCCGGCGGCGTCGCTGTCTGCGACAGGACTTGCTCGGCCACCGCTTCCGGCGGCGTCGCCGTCTGCGGCAAGACCTGCTCGGCCACCGTTTCCGCCGGCACACTCGGCGGCAGCGCAGCCTGCGGCTCGGCTTTCACCTCTTCCACAGGCGCTTCAATCTTTGGAGCGTCGTCCTCAGCCATGATCCCTGCCGCCGCAACATCGCACGAGAAGCTAGCGGCGGAACGGCCGGCGCTCAACCGGTTGGGATGATATCTCCTTGAAAATCCCCTTCATACTTCAGGGAGAACGGCATATCTTGCCGACATGACCAAGCTTCTCGAACAGGCCCTTGAGGTCGCGCGCAACCTGCCGTCCGATGTGCAGGATGATATCGCCGCGTGGTCCTCCAGCTTGCAGGCGCGGACGATGCTCCGCCGGTCGCCTTGACGAACGATGAGCGGGCTGCAATCGCCAGATCAAAGGAAGCCGCGGCGCGAGGTGAGTTTGCAACGGACGCGCAGGTCCGGGCCATCTGGGCAAAACACGGCCTGTGAAATTCGTTACACGCTGCCGGCCCTCGCCGATCTCAACTCAATCCTCGACTACATTTCCGATGCTTCGCCGCGCGGCGCGGAACGCGTCAAGCACCGGATCCAAAGGATCATCGAGCTGCTTCTGGATCATCCGAGAATAGGCGCGACGACGGATGACCCTACGATCCGGCGACTGGGCACGCCTCCGTATCCGTATCTCATTTTCTACGAGATTGCGGAGACGAGATCGTCATACACGCCGTCCGCCACGCGGCGCGCGACCCCTCAACTATGCCCGGCTCCGAATAGCGGATTGTCCCGCGCCCTCCGCCATGAACGCCGCCAGCGCCTCGCGACCTTCCGGCGGCATGGTGAGCCCGAGCTTGGTCCGCCGCCACAGGATGTCGTCGGGGAAGCGCGCCCATTCCTTGGTCATGAGGTAGCGCACCTCGGCTTCCGTCAGCTCCGGCCCGAACGCCTGGCCGAGCTCCTCGCGGCTCTGCGCCGTCGCCCAGCACCTCGGCGATCCGCGTGCCGTAGGCACAGACCATGCGCAGCGCCTGCCTCTCGTCCAGAAACCGCCAGCGCGCCCGCGCCGCCTCGACCTGGTCGTCGAATTTCTCGCAAGCGAAATCGCCGCCCGGCAGCGGCGTGGTCGCGGTCCAGCGCGGCGACATCGGATAATGCGGCGTCAGCTGCGAGACCGCCCGCTCGGCGCGCAGCCGCGACGTGGTCACGTCGCCGCCGAACATCGTGATCAGCGGCGCCTTGCCGCGGCGATGGTGGAACGCGACCGAGCCGTCGCGGCTCGCGCCGCCCCGTCCCGGCGCCAGATTGACGCCGGAGATGGTTCGCACCACGTCGGCCGGATGCAGGTTCTCGCGGAAATAGCGGTTGGCCGCATCGCAGAGATAGGAGACCTCGGCGGCGGTCATCGCCACGATCGCGGGATCGCCGGTGAAGGCGCGCGAGATGCTGCCGACCAGCGCGAAATCGCGCTCATAGGGGCTGGCGAAAATCAGGCGCTTGTCGCTGTTCTCGAACGCATAGACGCTGTCGGCATCGAAGAAGCGGGGCACCACGATCTGGCTGATCTGCACGGCCGATGTCTGCGGCACCGGCTGGCGCAGGACGGTCTCGGCGACGAGGCCGGTCCAGGCGCCGGTGGCATTGGCGAGCGCCCGCGCGGTGAAGATCCGGCGATGGCCGCGGTCGATCACCGCGAGCCGCCAGACCTCGCCGCGATCGGCGCGCACGCAGCGCGCGCCGGTGCGGATGTCGGCGCCGCGCTCGGCCGCATCGACGGCGTTCAGCACCACCAGGCGGGAATTGTCGACCAGGCAGTCGGAATATTCGAAGGCGAGCCCGAACGGCCGCTTCAGCGCATTGCCGACCGGATGGTGGGTGATGTTGATGGTCTCGGAGGCCGGCAGCCGGCTCGCGCGGTCCCAGGCGGTCGTAGAGCCAGAGCGCCGAGCGCAACAGCCAGGGCGGGCGTCCCTCGACATGGGCGGGAATCGCAAACCGCATCGGGCGCACCAGATGCGGCGCGATCGTGAGCCAGGTCTCGCCGCTCGTTGAGCTGCCGGCGCACCCGCGCAAAACTTCGGCGCTCCAGCGCCGACAGATCGCCATGGATCAGCCGTGGCGAGGCCGACGAGGCGGCGCCGCCGAGGTCGCCCTGCTCCAGCAGGATCACGCGCAAGCCGCGGCCGGCGGCGTCGCGTGCGAGGCTCGCGCCGTTCAGTCCCCCACCGATGATCGCCAGATCGTAGTCCGCCATGCGCCCGTCTTAGTGTAGCGAATTTCGCCTCGCTACACCTAGCCGGTCCTGCGCGGCAGCTCCATGACATTGCCGCTCTTGCGGCCGACCAGCTCGGCATATTGGCCGATCGGCAGCGGCTTGCCGATCAGATAGCCCTGCACGGCGTCGCAATCCTCCGTGGTGAGGAAGGCGAGCTGCTCCGGGGTTTCGACGCCTTCGGCCACCACCGACATGTCGAGGCCATGGGCGAGGTCGATGACCGCGCTGACGATCGCCGCCGATTGCGGATTGCGGCCGAGATTCATGACGAAGGCGCGGTCGATCTTGATCTTGTCGAACGGGAAGGCCTGCAGATAGCTCAGCGACGAATAGCCGCTGCCGAAATCGTCCATCGAGATGCGCACGCCGAGCGCCTTCAGCCGGCGCAGCAGCGCCAGACCGCGGTCGAAATCCTCGATCAGCACGCCCTCGGTGATTTCGAGCTCCAGCCGGCCCGGCGCGAGCCCGGTTTCCAGCAGGATCGCGTGCACGAGGCCGACCACGTCGCCATGCGCGAACTGCGCCGGCGACAGGTTGACCGCGATCTGCAGCGGTTTCGGCCAGGACGCGGCCTCGCGGCAGGCCTGGCGCAGGATCCATTCGCCCATCTCGACGATCAGGCCGCTCTCTTCCGCGAGCGGAATGAAGTCGCTCGGCGGCACGAAGCCGCGCACCGGATGGTTCCAGCGCGCCAGCGCCTCGAAGCCGATGACCTCGCTCTCGGCGGCGTCGCTGGCCGACATCGCCTGCGGCTGGATAGTGCAGCGACAGTTCGTCTCGCTTGATCGCGAGCGACAGGTCCTGATGCAGCACGCGGCGGTCGCGGATCTGCTGGTCCATCTCGGGTTCATAGAGGTTGATCGTGCCGCGCGATTTGGCCTTGGCGCGGAACAGCGCCGCGCCGGCATTGGCGAGCAGCGAGGCCGCGTCCGCGCCGTTGTGCGGAAACACCGAGATGCCGGTGGTGATGCCGGCGCGCAGCGACCTGCCGTCGATCTGGAATTCGCTCGCCATCGCTTCCGCGAGTTGCTGGCCCAGCGCCTTGCCGGCCTCGGGCTGCTTGCCGTCGATGATCAGGCCGAACTCGTCGCCGGACAGGCGCGCCACGACGCCGCCGCGCGCGGTGACCTGCAGCCGCCGCGCCACCTCGATCAGGAGCTTGTCGCCGCTCGCGTGTCCGAACACGTCGTTGACTTCCTTCAGGCCATCGAGATCGATGCACAGCACGGCGAATTCCTCGCCGGTGCCGGCGCAGGCCTCGATCATCTGGGTCAGCGCCTGCAGGAACGCGGCGCGGTTCGGCAGGTCGGTGAGGCCGTCGTGATAGGCCATATGCGCCATGCGCGATTCGGTCTGGCGGCGGTCGGTGACGTCCTCGTGGGTCTTGATCAGATATTGCGGATCGCCGGCCTCGTTCAGCACCGTCATGCGCCGCGTCAGGAACAGCCGCAGGCCGTCCTTGGTCGAGATCGGATGCTCCTCGGTCAACAGGCCGCGCTTCTTGATGGCCGCGGTGTCGCGCGCGATGATCAGCTTGGCCTCGCGCTGATTGAAGATGTCGGCGGCCGTCAGCCCGATCACCTCCTCGCGCCGGCGGTTGAGGATCTTTTCCGCGCCGCGGTTGGCGAGCAGATAGCGTCCGTCGCTGACGCGCTCGACGATCAGCGACACCGGGATGTTGTCGACCACGAGCTCGAGGAATTTCTTGGTGTTCTCCAGCTCCTGCGACAGCGAGCGCCGCTCGGTGATGTCGTCGAACAGCGCGATCAGGAATTCCGGGCGGCCGTTTTCGTCGCGCGCGATGACGCGGTTGGAGGCGAGCACGCGCCGCTTGCTGCCGCGCTCGACCAGCAGCTCGCTGCGGTAATGGCCGTCCTCCGACAGCAGCGCGGCCTTGTCGGCCGCCTCGATATTGGCCGCGGTCTCGGGCTGGAAGATCTCGTCGGCGCGGCGGCCGACGATGTGGTCGCGCGAGAAGCGGGAGAAGCGCTCGAACGCCTTGTTGGCGAAGATGTAGCGGCCGTCGTCGATGCTCTTGGCGGCGACGCAGACCGGCACGTTGTCGAGCACCAATTCCAGGAACTGCTTGGTCGAGGAGAGCTCCCGCGACAGCTTGCGCTGATCGGTGGAATCCTCATGGGTTGCGACCGAGCCGCCGTTCGGCAGCCCGAAATGCTTGACCAGGATCGACCTGCCGTTCGGCAGTTCGGTGATCAGTCCTTCCGGACTTTGTCGCGCGCGCATAGAACTCGTCGACGCTGCAGTCGAGCGTGCCGCGCGCGCGTCCGCAGTTCGAGCAGCTGTCTGCCCGTCATGCCGGGCGGCAGATCGGAGCGCTGCAGGCCGTAGATCTCGAGATAACGGTCGTTGCAATAGACGATCCGCTGTTGTGCGGATCGGTCATCACCACGCCGTGGCTCAGGCTGTTCAGCGCCGAGCTGATATAGGCGGTGCGGCGCACCTGCGAACGCTTGACCCTGCGCAGCGCCGAGTGAACCCACAGCGCGATCGCGGCGATGAAGGCGGCGACGACGATGACGCCGATCAGGATTTCCCAGAGCACGTTCGGATCGAGCGAGCCGACATAGCTCGGCCGGCGCGAACTCGTCCGACACCGCGAGCGCGGGCGCGCACGGCAGGACGGCCGCGGCAAAGCAGATCGCGACCCGCGCAAGAATCAAATTCTTGCTGCCTGCCTGCCAATTCTTGTCAGCCATCAGTCACCCGCCGAATTCGAGGGCGGAGTGTCTGGTCTGTCCGGTTTGGATCAGGTAAACGCGTACCCACGCACCGCGAAAATGCGACTTAATTTGTGGCAATTGCCCTGACATGATTAACGTATCCCTAACGGGAACCGCTTTCTCGTGGTCAGGCAATGACTTGTCCGAAGGCTCCCGTTAACAAGGCAGCAAACAACTGAGCGCGGCGGCCGTCCGCGTCACTCCGCGAATTCCGGACAAGAAAAGCAGCCATGGACAAGGTCGAGTGCGTCGTGATCGGGGCTGGCGTGATCGGCCTTGCGGTGGCGCGGCGGCTCGCGCAGTCCGGTCGCGAAGTCATCGTGCTGGAGGCGGCCGAGGGCATCGGCACCGTCACCTCCTCGCGCAACAGCGAAGTGATCCACGCCGGCATCTACTACAAGGCGGGCAGCCTGATGGCGCGGATGTGCGTCGCCGGCAAGCACGCGCTGTACGACTATTGCAGCGAGCACGGCGTCCCGCACAGGAATTGCGGCAAGCTGATCGTCGCCACCACGCCCGCGGAGACCGAGAAGCTGGCACTCGATCCGCGCGCATGCAGAGGCCAATGGCGTGCTCGACATGAAGGTGCTGTCCGGCGACGAGGCGCGCGCGCTGGAGCCGGCGCTGAAATGCGACGCGGCGCTGCTGTCGCCCTCCACCGGCATCATCGACAGCCACGCCTACATGCTGGCGCTGCGCGGCGACGCCGAGGACGCCGGCGCGGCCTTCGCGTTTCACACGCCGCTGCTGCGTGCCAAAGCCAGCGGCGGAACGATCGAGCTCGAGGCCGGCGGCGAGGCGCCGATGACGCTCGCCTGCGATCTTCTCGTCAATGCCGCCGGCCTCGATGCGCCGGCAATCGCCCGCATGATCGAGGGCATGCCGATCGAAAAGATCCCGCACGCCTATCTCGCCAAGGGCAATTACTTCAGCTGCAGCAAGAAGGCGCCGTTCTCGCGCCTGATCTATCCGGTGCCGGAGCCCGGCGGGCTCGGCGTGCACCTCACGCTCGACATGGCCGGACAGGCGCGCTTCGGCCCCGACGTCGAATGGGTCGACCACATCGACTACGAGGTCGAACCCGGCGCGCGCCGAGCGGTTCTATCCGGCGATCCGCAAATACTGGCCGACGCTGCCGGACGGCGCGCTGATGCCGAGCTATTCCGGCATGCGGCCGAAGATCGTGCCGCCCGCGGTCGCCTCGCAGGATTTCCTGATCCAGGGACCGGGCGATCACGGCGTCGACGGGCTGATCAATCTGTTCGGAATCGAGTCGCCGGGGCTCACCTCGTCGCTGGCGATCGCGGATCATGTCGGCGAACTCGCGGGCTAGCTCGGATCAATAAAAAATGCGCAGCGGATTGTGCTGCGCATTTTTTATGGCACGAGCTCAAGACGCTGGGCGCGACGCGCCCATCGGGATCGCGGCTGGCTGAGGTCGATACTTAGTGCAGTGTTTCGGCGACCGCGGCGTGCTTCAACCGTTCGATCTGGTCCTTGACCATCAATTTCCGGCGCTTCAATTCGGCTATTTGCAGGTCGTCCGTTGATACGTGAATGAGGGCTTCGTGTAGTTCGCTTTCGAGGCTTTTGTGTTTCCGTTCCAGTTCAACGAGATGTGCCTGAATCGCCATTCGAAACCTCCTCGGTGAGTTTCTCAAACTCGGTACGGACCAGCGAGTGTACACCTCTTCCCGAATCTGTCGATGGCCATCCGAATCGACCGCCTCATTTTTTGACATGCATATGTAAAGAAGCGTGAGCTGGAACCCGTCATGGCGGGCGGAACAAAAACGCGACTTCGCCAAGCCTTGCAGGATCTTGGGAAGGGGTAACCGGCTTGCGGAACAGCGCGGCCGGGGCAATATTGCCCACAGGCTTTCCACAACGGTTCGCAATCTCATCGCGTTTTTCGGTTAACGTGCACCATGACCGACGAAGATGAGCGCGAGCTGCATGCCGAGCTGATGCGGCTGCAGCAAGAGCACAGGGATTTGGACGCGGCGATCGATGCGCTGCATCAATCGCCCGCGCCGGATTTGCTGCGGCTGCAAAGGATGAAGAAGCGCAAGCTGCAGCTCCGCGACCGCATCGCCTTCATCGAAGACCAGATTACCCCCGACATCATCGCCTGACCGGTTTCGCCGCAGGCGGCCTGTGCGCCGCCGTCAAAAGCTGCTTGACTCAATGAGAACAAAGAGAGAACATTGCGCTCCAGACCGCCGACCCGAGGATCGCACCATGTCCGTCACCACGCCCCCGTTCGACAACAGCCACTATGAGAAGGCCTGCGACCAGGCGATCGCGATGTGCGACGGCAATCTGCGCTCGACCATCAAGGCGCTGATCATGGCCAACGAATATCTGGAAGCCGAGCTCACCGAATTGCAGGTGGCGATCTCCTCCGGCTGCGCGCCGCTGCCGGCTCAGCGCGGCGAAAGCAACGCCGCCTGACGGAGGCAAGGCGATGGCCGACATCACCTACTATGTCGCAATGCCGTTCCTGCAGGACGACAGCGGCGAGATGGTCGCGGGCGCGGCCGAGGAATGCCAGAGCGCGGCCACGGCGCTGCGGCGCGCCGAGATTCTGTCGCGCGCCGCCGGCCATATCGGCGCGGTCGCGTTCAGCCGCAGCGGCGATCCGATGATGGGCGAGTTCAGCGACGCGAAGCTGCTCAGGGCCTACGGCAACGTGCCGAACGATTTGAGCGGGCTGTGAGATGAGCGTCCTGTCATTGCGAGTGACGCAGGCAGGCAATCCAGCCTTTGGCGCTGCTTCCTGCATTGCTTCGCTTCCGGCTTCGCGCTCACGCGCTGCGGCGGCCCGCGCCTGCGAAGCCCGTGAAGCGAGCTTAGGCGGGCTCCTTCACCTCTCATGCCGCCGCTGCGCCTTGCGCAGATACATGGCGCTGTCGGCCTCCTCCAGCGCGCGGCTCGACTTCCGCATGCGATCCCAGCATCGCGACGCCGGCGGAGGCGCCGGCCGTGATCGTGCTGCCCCCGAACTGAAAGGTCAGCCGGTCGATCGTCGTCCTCGAGCGCGGCCGCCTTGGCCTTCGCATCGGTCTCGCTGAGATTCCACAACAGCAGCGCGAACTCGTCGCCGCCGAGCCGGCCGACGATATCGGAGGAGCGCACCTGCGAGGTGAGAACGGCGACGATCGCCTTCAGCACCTGATCGCCGGCGGCGTGTCCGAAGGCATCGTTGATCGGCTTCAGCCGGTCGACATCGAGCACGATCAGCGCGCCGGAGGCGCGATAGCGCTTGATATAGGCCAGCGCGCGGGCGAGCTCGCGCTCGAAGCCGCGCCGGTTGGGAATGCCGAGCAGGAAGTCGGTATCGGCGGAGGCCTGCAGCTCCTCGATCTTGCGAAGCGCCCGCGCCAGCTCGCTGCGAAGCCGCCGGATCGTCGTTTTCGCTGCCGCGGCCGCCGGCGCCCGCCTGGGCGCGGCGCGTTTGCGCTGTTTGCCGCGGTTTGCGTGCTGGAGCCCGGATCCGCTTTTTCATGGGCATTTTGGCTGAGCCTGCATTTCCTGACTTGCCGGGATTCACCAAGACAGGATAGTGCATTCCCTCTTCCCTGCCACGCCTTGCCGTCATCAGGTCCGACCCTATAATCGGCCTAACTTTCTGGATTCTTGAGAGAATTAACCCAATGCCCGCTGCGATCGCCATCATCATGGGAAGCCAGTCCGACTGGGACACCATGCGGCACGCGGCCGAGACGCTGGAGGAACTCGGCATCGCCTGCGACAAGCGCATCGTCTCGGCGCACCGCACCCCGGATCGGCTGGTCGCCTTTGCCAAGGGCGCCAAGGCGCAAGGCTACAAGGTCATCATCGCGGGCGCCGGCGGCGCGGCGCATCTGCCGGGCATGACCGCGTCGATGACGGAACTTCCGGTGTTCGGCGTTCCCGTCGAATCCAAGGCGCTGTCGGGCGTCGATTCGCTCTACTCCATCGTGCAGATGCCGGCCGGCGTTCCCGTCGGCACGCTTGCGATCGGCAAGGCCGGCGCCATCAACGCGGCGCTGCTCGCGGCCAGCGTGCTGGCGCTGAACGATGCCGCGCTCGCCAAGCGGCTTGCCGCCTGGCGCAAGAAGCGCACCGATGCGGTCGCCGAGCGCCCGGAGGAATCGGCGTGAGCGACACCAATCGGGTGAAGCTGAAGCCGGGCGACACCATCGGAATCCTCGGCGGCGGGCAATTGGGCCGGATGCTGGCGATGGCGGCGGCGCGGCTCGGCCTGCGCTGCCAGGTGTTCTCGCCCGATCCGGATTCGCCGGCCTTCGACGTGGTGCTGAACGCGACCTGCGCGGAATATGCCGATGTCGAGGCGCTCGAGCTGTTCGCCAATGACGTCGACGTCATCACCTACGAGTTCGAGAACGTGCCGGCCTCCGCCGCGCTGATCCTCGGCGCGCGGCGGCCGGTGCTGCCCGATCGCAAGATCCTCGAAACCACGCAGGACAGGCTGGCGGAAAAGGACTTCGTCAAGCGGCTCGGCATCGGCACCGCCGACTATGCCGACGTGTCGACGGCGGCGAGCCTGCGCGCGGCGATCCAGAAGATCGGCTTGCCCGCCGTGCTCAAGACCCGCCGCTTCGGCTATGACGGCAAGGGCCAGGCCATCATCCGCGAGGGCGACAATCCCGATCGCATCTGGGCCGATCTCGGCACCAAGTCGGCGATCCTCGAAGCCTTCATTCCGTTCGAGCGCGAGATCTCGGTGATCGCGGCGCGCTCGGCCGACGGCGAGGTCGAATGCTTCGACGTCACCGAGAACGAGCACCGCGATCACATCCTGAAAGTGTCGCGCGCGCCGGCCGCGATCCCGGAGCGGCTTGCGCAGGAGGCCCGCGAGGTCGCGGGCAAGATCGCCAGCGCGCTCGACTATGTCGGCGTGCTCGCGGTCGAGATGTTCGTGCTGCAGAGCGAGAACGGGCCGAAGATCCTGGTCAACGAGATCGCGCCGCGGGTGCACAATTCCGGCCACTGGACGCTGGACGGCGCCTCGGTCTCGCAATTCGAGCAGCACATCCGGGCGATCGCCGGCTGGCCGCTCGGCAAGCCGTTGCGTCATGGCGCGGTCACCATGACCAATCTGATCGGGGACGAGATCAATTCCTACGAGCAGTGGCTGACGGTGCCCGGCGCGACCGTCCACCTCTATGGCAAGGGCGTCGCCGCGGCCGGGCCGCAAGATGGGCCATGTCACCCAGGTGGTGCCGCCCAAGGGAGCCTGAGAGCGGTGAGCCTTCAAAACAGCGCGATTTTGCAAGGCGGATGCTGAACTTATTGGGGTTCTCGAGGTGGACATTTCCACTTTTGTCTGATACATCCGCGCGCTCAAGGCCAAGGGCGCGGTCTGTTTCCACCCCTTAAGCCTGACCTAATTCCACTCCGGACACTGAAAAGAGGATGCCGCGTGCAGGTTCTCGTTCGCGATAACAATGTCGATCAAGCCCTCAAGGCGCTGAAGAAAAAGATGCAGCGTGAGGGCATCTTCCGCGAGATGAAGCTCCGCGGCCACTACGAAAAGCCCTCCGAGAAGAAGGCCCGCGAAAAGGCCGAAGCCGTGCGCCGCGCGCGCAAGCTCGCGCGCAAGAAGCTGCAGCGCGAAGGCCTGTTGCCGATGAAGCCGAAGCCGGTGTTCGGCGCCGGTCCCGGTGGCGAGCGTGGTGGCGCGGGCGGCGGCCGTGGCGGCCCCGGCGGCGGTTCGCGCGGCGGGCATGCGCTGATATCAGCGTATTTCGAGTTTGACCAACGCGGGCCTTCGGGTCCGCGTTTTTGTTTTTGGCGGCTGTATTTTGCGGCGTGGCGCGTTACCAATAGGCCCATTGTCTGCGCTGCTTGACGTGCATTTCGGATCATGGCTAGCCGCGGTTTCGCTATCGATTCTCCGGCATCTCGCGAGCATCGCGCCTGCGCGCGCCTGTCGCCGTCGCGCTGATCGCGCTGCGCTGCTCGCGGCTGTTCGATCAATCTGGGATCGCTGACGCCGTCCTCGTCCGGCCACGCCGGAGCCGGCCAAGCTCACCTCCTCGACCAATATCGCCTCGCTGACCGAGACGATCAAAAGCCATCCGAACGATCCGCAGGCCTACAACATGCGCGGCTCGGTGCTGGCCCAGGCCGGCAAGACCGAGGAAGCGCTCGCCGATTTCAACAAGGCGATCAGCCTCGATCCGAACTACGGCCAGGCCTATGCCAATCGCGGCCTGATCTATCGCCAGACCCGGCGGCTCGACCAGGCGATGGCCGACTACGAGCGCGCGATCTCGCTCGATGCCAATTACGCGCCCGCCTATCTCGGCCGCGGCATGGTCTACAAGGCGCGCAAGCAGCCGGCGGAGGCGCTCGCCGACTTCAACAAGGCGATCACGCTCGCGCCCGACAATGCCGAGGCCTATTACAATCGCGGCCTGCTCTATCAGGCCGAGAAGCAGCACCAATTTGCGATCGACGATTTCACCGCGGCGAACGGCCTGGTGCCGCAACAGGCGCGAGCCGCTGCTGGCGCGGGCGCTGAGCTATCTCGCCACCGACCGGCCGAAGGAAGCGGCCGCCGATCTCGACGAGGCGGTGCAGGCCGATCCGCAGAACCCGCAGGCCTGGCTGACGCGCGGGCTCGCCTATGAGCGGCTCGGCGACAAGATGAAGGCCGCCGGCTCCTACGGCCGCGCGATCAATCTGCGTCCGAAGGATGAGACCGCGCGCACCGGCTTTGCGCGCGTCGGCGGCAAGCTCGGCCAGACCTACGATACGTTTTGATACGATGATCGGATTGCGTGCCAGGACTGCGCTAGTCCGTGAACTGGCTGGCGCTGCTGCTGCTCTGCCGGTCGCTGTTCGGCAACAGCGCATGGAACATGTTTTTGGTCTTCGCCAGCACGTCCTGCGCCATGTTGGTGGTGCGGGTCGCGAGCTTGTCGGCATCGGCCCTGAGATCGATCGGCGGACGCGGCGGCGGAGGCGGAATTTCCGCAGGCGGCACCGGCCGGCTCGGATCGACCGAAGCGGTGTAGGGCGGGTTCGCGGGCGGAGCGCTTGCGGCCAGCGCATCGGCCGGCGGCGCGAGACCGTGATCGGCGGCGGCAACGGGCGCAGCGCTTCGGGCGCGGCGGCCGGCTGCGGCGCCACCGGCGCAGCGACAACGGTCCGCGGGGCTTCTTCGAGCCGAGGTGCGGTGGGCGCGGCGGGCGGGGTGCGGACCGCCTCCTGCACGCGGGGAGCTTCCTGCGAGGCGCGGTATCCTTTGCAGTATCCTTGGACCCACGCAGCCGCTCGATCGCGGCGCGCGCGAGGTCGGTGGCGTCGCGGCGGTGGGGAGCGGTCGCGACCTCGGACGGCGGCTTAACATCGGAAGGCTTGGCGCCTTCAGTGGGCTTGGTCTCGGCCGTCGCCTCGGTCGGCTTGGCGTCAGGCTTCACCTCCGACGGCTTCTCGGCCGCGCGGGTTCTCGATCATCGCGCGCTCGGAGATGCCCTTGGCCTTGATGCCGGCCTCGGGGATGGCGGCGGTCTCGGCCGAAGCCGGCTTGGGGGCGGCCTTGGCCTTGGGGGAGATCGTGGACACGACGGCAGCCGCCGGCGCCTCGGCCGGCTTCGCATTGATGTAGTGATTGACGATCTAGGCGCCGATGATGGTCGCGGCCACCGACGGCAGGATCTCCATCGTGAATTTCTTCAGATAATTCAGCATGCCGACCACACTCCCCGATGGCTTTGATGCGGGAACTTTGAGGCACATTGAGGGATCAACTGCGACAGATCGATGGCAATTACCGCAAAAAGCTTATCTTACGGTTTCAATTCCACTTCCAGGAACACGATTTCGGAGGCGGTTTCGTTGAGCACGTCGTGCTCCACGCCGGCTTTCCGGAAGTAGGATTTGCCGGCCGCAAGCTGGGCCTTGGAGCGCTCCCCGCCGGGCGCCACGATGGTCATCTCGCCCGCCGTCACCGGGACGATCACATAGTCCATCTCATGGATGTGATGGCCGGTGGCGCTGCCCGGCGCGAGCCGCCACTGGGTGACGCGGACCTCGGGGGTGTCGACCTGGACCTCGGATTTGGCGGGAAGCATCGTCGAATCCTCCGGCGTACGGCACGAAGACCATGAACACGAAGACGGCGAACACCACCATATGGACCAGCCCGAACAGGATGTTGGTGCGGCCGGTGCCGAAGGTCAGCATGCTCAGGATGAAGGTGAGCACCAGCTCCACCACATTCTGCTCGGGCAGTCCGAGCACCAGTTCCTTGTCCATGAGGCGGACGGCCACGGCGACCGCGGGAATCGTCAGGCCGATGGTGGCGAGCGACGAGCCGAGCGCCAGGTTGATGCTCTTCTGCAGGTCGTTCTTGCGCGCGGCGCCGACCGCGGCCACGCACTCCGGCAGCAGGATCAGCAGCGCCACCACGACGCCGGCAAAGGCCGGCGGCGCGCCGATCGCCGCGGTCCCGGCATCGACCACCAGCGAGAACTTCTTTGCCAGCAGCACCACCGCGAGCAAGCGACACGAGCAAGAGTGCAACGCTGAGCGCGAGCTCCCTGCCCGAGATCAGCGGACTGTCCTCGGTGAGACCGGGCGCTTGCCGCACGAAGAAATCGCGGTGCCGGCTGGTCTGGATGTAAAGGAAGACCGCATAGAGCAGGATGGTGATGACGCTGACGAATTCGAGCTGGACGCCCGAATAGACCGGTCCCGGCGTGGTGAAAGTATAGTTGGGCAGCACCAGCGTGATGGTCGCCATCGTGAACAGCACGCTGAGATAGGCATTGGCGCCGGAAATCTGGACGTCCTGCTCGCGATAGCGCAGGCCGCCGATGAAGATGCAGACGCCGACCAGGCCGTTGCAGACGATCATGACCACCGCAAACACGGTGTCGCGCGCCAGCGCCGGCACCGCGGTGTCGCCGAGCATCAGGGTCGCGATCAGCGCGACCTCGATGATGGTGACGGACGAGCGTCAACAGCAGCGTGCCGTAGGGCTCGCCGATCCGGTGCGCGATCACCTCGGCATGATGCACGGCGGCGAACACCGTGCCGAACAGGATCACCAGCAGGACGATGGCGAACACGATTCCGCCCGCCGACGGCGTGAAGCCGTAGCCGGTCGCGGTGACGGCCGCGAACAGCAGCACCGCGAGTAGAGGGAAAATCCATGCCGATTTCGGCATCGGGGCGTGCGCGCTCATGCGAGCTCGACTCCTTCAAGCCGCGTCAGCCTTTCAAACCATCGATGAATTGTCGAGCCGTTTCGACGGCGCCGAAATCATCGAGATTGTCGTGGCCGCCACCGGGAAAACGGACGAATTGCTTGGGCTCGTTGGCCATGCCGAACAGGCGCTCGCCGAACCGGATGGGAATCGCGGGATCGTTTTCGCCATGCATGATCAGCAGCGGCACCTTGACCTCGCGCAATGCGCCGGTCGGAATGAAATTGATCGCGCATCAGAAGACCGACCGGGACGATCGGCAGAAGCGATGCTGCGACGTCGACCGTCGACGTGTAGGGCGCTTCCAGAATCAGCTTGCCGATCGGATGTTCGGAGGCGACCGCGACGGCAACACCGGTGCCGAGCGAAAAGCCCCAGACCACGATGCGGTCGGCGGCATAGCGCGCCGTCGTGAAAGCGTAGGCCGCGGCCGCGTCCTGCAACAACCCCTGCTCGCTCGGCGATCCCGTCGATCCCGCATAGCCGCGAAAGGACAGCGCGACCAGACCGGTGCCGTCGGAGGTGATGCCCTTGAAGCGGCGGACACGGCCGGCGAGGAAATCGCCATTGCCGTGGAAAAACAGAACGACGGGACGGCCGGGCTTGGCCGGCACATGCCAGACGATGACCTTCTCGCCGTCGGCGGTGGTGAGCACATGTTCCTCGGCCTCGGGAAGACCGGCGGCGGCGGCGCGGTGCGCCCGACCGGCGGAATCGGAAACAGCATCGCGCGCTGCCTGACGTAGAGCACCGCGACGCCGCCGAGATAGACGAGCGACGAGAACGATCGCGATCCATTTCAGGACGGTCATGGCGCCTCGTCGCGAGCGCTACATGCCCTTGACGATGTTCTCGGTCATCTTCTTGGCGTCGCCGAGCAACATCATGGTGTTGTCGCGATAGAACAGCGGATTGTCGATGCCGGCATAGCCCGACGCCAGCGAGCGCTTGATGAACATCACGGTGCCGGCCTTCCAGACCTGCAGCACCGGCATGCCGTAGATCGGCGAGGTCTTGTCGTCTTCGGCCGCCGGATTGGTGACGTCGTTGGCGCCGATCACGAAGGCGACGTCGGCCTGCGCGAACTCGGAGTTGATGTCCTCGAGCTCGAACACCTCGTCATAGGGCACGTTGGCTTCGGCCAGCAGCACGTTCATGTGGCCGGGCATGCGGCCCGCGACCGGGTGAATGGCGTATTTCACCTCGACGCCTTCCTTCTTCAGCGTGTCGGCCATTTCGCGCAGGGCGTGTTGCGCCTGAGCGACCGCCATGCCGTAGCCGGGCACGATGATGACCTTGGAGGCGTTCTTCATGATGAAGGCCGCGTCATCGGCCGAGCCGAGCTTGGCCGGCTTCTGCTCGCCGGTCGCCGCCGCCGACCGCAGCGGTCTCGCCGCCGAAGCCGCCGAGGATGACCGAGATGAAGGAGCGGTTCATCGCATGGCACATGATGTAGGACAGGATCGCGCCGGACGAGCCGACCAGCGCGCCGGTGATGATCAGCGCCGAATTGCCCAGCGTGAAGCCGATGCCGGCCGCGGCCCAGCCGGAATAGGAGTTGAGCATCGAGATCACGACCGGCATGTCGGCGCCGCCGATCGGGATGATCATGAGCACGCCGAGCACCAGCGCGATGATGGTGATCAGCCAGAAATCGAGCGCGCTGCCTGACAGCACCAGGCCGACGATGAACACGACCAGCGCGATGAAGAGCGCGATGTTGATGACGTGACGGAACGGCAGGATGATCGGCGCGCCGCTCATCCGCGCCGACAGTTTCAGGAACGCGATCACCGAGCCGGTGAAGGTCAGCGCGCCGATGGCGACGCCGAGCGACATTTCGACCAGGCTCTGCGGATGGATGTGGCCGGGCGTGCCGATGTCGAAGGCTTCCGGCGCATAGAAGGCGCCGGCGGCGACCAGCACCGCGGCCATGCCGACCAGCGAGTGGAAGGCGGCGACGAGCTCCGGCATCGAGGTCATCGGCACGCGGCGCGCGATGACCGCGCCGATCGACCCGCCGATCGCGACACCAAGCACGACCAGAAGCCAGGCGAGGCCGTCGGCCGGCGGATGGCTCGCCAGCGTGGTCGCGATCGCGATCGCCATGCCGATCATGCCGAACAAGTTGCCCTGGCGGGATGTGGCGGGACTGGACAGCCCGCGCAGCGACAGGATGAAGAGCACGCCCGCGACGAGGTACAGGACGGCAGCGAGATTGGCGTTCATCGAGAGGCCCCTTTTGTCTTCTGCACGCCGCTCACTTCACCTTCTTCTTGTACATCGCCAGCATGCGCTGGGTGACAAGGAAGCCGCCAAAAATGTTCACGCAGGCGAAGATCAGCGCGACGAAGCCGAAGCCGCGCGCCCATCCCGAGCCGCTGGAGATCATGCCGACGCCGACCGCGAGCAGCGCGCCGACCACGATCACCGACGAGATCGCGTTGGTCACCGACATCAGCGGCGTATGCAGCGCAGGGGTCACCGACCACACCACGAAATAGCCGACGAAAACCGCCAGCACGAAGATCGACAGCCGAAACACGAAGGGATCGACGGCTTGGGCGACATGCTCCATGGCTTCTCTCCTCAGGCTTTCGGCTGGAAGTTCGGATGGATCACCGCGCCGTCTTTGGTGAGCGCGGTGGCCTTCACCAGCTCGTCGTCCCAGTTGACCGCGAGCGTCTTGTTGGCCTTGTCGACCAGCGTCTCGATGAACGAGAACAGGTTGCGCGCGTAGAGGCTGGAGGCCGAGGCGGCGACGCGGCCGGCGACATTGGTGTAGCCGACGATCTTGACGCCATCGACCTCGGCGACCTCGCCGGGCTTCGCGCCCTCGACATTGCCGCCGCGCTCGACCGCGAGATCGACCAGCACCGAGCCCGGCCGCATCGATTTCACCATCTCGCCGGAGACGAGCTTGGGCGCGGGCCGGCCGGGAATCAGCGCGGTGGTGATCACGATGTCCTGCTTCTTGATGTGCTCGGCGGTCAACGCGGCCTGCTTGGCCTGATACTCTTTCGACATCTCCTTGGCGTAGCCGCCGGCGGTCTGCGCGTTCTTGAACTCCTCGTCCTCGACCGCGAGGAATTTGGCGCCGAGCGATTCCACCTGTTCCTTGGTCGCGGGCCGCACGTCGGTCGCGGTGACGATGGCGCCGAGACGCCGCGCGGTCGCGATCGCCTGCAGGCCGGCGACGCCGACACCCATCACGAAGACCTTCGCGGCCGGAATGGTGCCCGCCGCCGTCATCATCATCGGAAAGGCGCGGCCGAAGGCTTCGGCGCCCTCGATCACGGCGCGATAGCCCGCAAGGTTCGCCTGCGACGACAACACGTCCATCACCTGGGCGCGGGTGATGCGCGGCATCAGTTCCATGGCAAAGGCGGCAACGCCGGCATCCGCCATCGCCTTCAGCGCGGCGTCGTTGCCATAGGGATCCATGATCGCGATCACCAGCGCGCCGCGCTTGTAGTTGCCAAGCTCGGATGCTTCCGGCCGCTTCACCTTGATGACGAGGTCGGCGTCCTTCAACGCGTCAGCGATGACGGTGGCGCCCGCAGCCGTGAAATCGGAATCCAGCAGACCCGACTTGATGCCGGCGCCCGGTTCGATTGCGACCTCGGCGCCGAGCGCCTTGAATTTCTTGATCGTGTCGGGCGAAACCGCGACCCGCGGCTCGGAGGGATCGATTTCCCTGGCGACGGCAATCTTCATGAGGCCTCCGGCGGGCAAGGTGCGCGCTAGCGTCAAACTAGACGCGATTTCCGCGAGGATGAATACCGGTTTTCGCGAAGCCGGCTGCGGAGTTTTTCGGCGTACGCCGCGGCGCAGGACGGCGCGGATCAGACCAGGAAGTACGCCATCAGGATCAGGATCAGGGCGACGGTCGCACTGCCGTACTTCACGAGCATGATGAAGCCCTCATAGGTCGCTTCATGGGCTTCGTAGTCGTTGCCGTCGGCGGTCGAGTAGGCCACTTCGCTATGGTCTGCCATTGCTGTCCCCAGTGAGATCGATTTCTTGCGCCGAAATACCGCAAAGCCGCTGGCAGGGCAACGCCGCACGCGGCCATCGGCCACAGCATACCGCTCATTTTGCCGGCCAGTTGTCCCTGATCCAGCGGGTCAGGCTTTCCTCGCTGACTTCGCCGGCGGCGAGCGCGAGAATGATGACCGTCGACTGCGCAGGATCGGGCGCGAACGGCACGCCGTTCTTGTGCAGGAACGTCATCATGGCCATGAAGGCGATGCGCTTGTTGCCGTCGACAAAGGCGTGATTCTTGGCGAGACCGAAGGCATAAGCCGCCGCGAGTTCCGCCAGCGGCGCCTGCTCATAGGTCCATTTGTTGACCGGGCGTTCCAGCGCCGATCGCAGCATGCCTTCATCGCGCAAGCCCGGCGCGCCGCCGAAGCGGCGGAGTTGCTCGCCATGGATCGCAACGACTTGTTCGTAGGTAATCCAGAGCGGCTCTTCCGCCTCACTCATTTGGCGAGCGCCGCGAGCGTATCGCGATACTCGTCCATGAGCTTGCGGGCGATCTCCATCGTCCGTTCGAAATCCGGGTCGTCCCGCGTGAGCACGATGCCGCCGTCCGGGCTGGTCGACCAGGAATAGCTGGTCGCCCTCCTTGAGATCGAGCCGCGCAGCCGTCTCCTTCGGCAGGATAAAGCCGATGGAATTGCCGATCTTGCGGACCTGCAAGGTACTGGAATTCGCTCTTGGTATCCTTCGGGGCGTCGGTCATGGTCAGTCTCCGTTATACAGATGTATAACAGACCTTCGCCACTCGTTCAACAATTGTTTTACGTCCTAACCCATCGCCTCCAGCTCGTCGATCATCCCTGCGATGACCGACAGCCCGCCGTCCCAGAATTTCGGATCCCTGGCGTCGAGGCCGAACGGCTTCAGCAGCTCCGAATAGTGCTTGGTGCCGCCGGCCGCGAGCATGGCGAGATAGCGTTCGGCGAAGCCGTCGGCGGCCTTCTCGTAGACCGCATAGAGCGAGTTCACCAGGCAATCGCCGAAGGCGTAGGCGTAGACATAGAACGGCGAATGGATGAAGTGCGGGATGTACATCCAGAAGGTCTCATAGCCCGGCTTGATCTCGATCGCCGGACCGAGGCTCTCGCCCTGCACCGACAGCCAGAGCTGGCCGAGACGCTCCGCGGTCAACTCGCCGTTCTTGCGCTCGGTATGGACCGCGCGCTCGAAGGAATAGAACGCGATCTGCCGCACCACGGTGTTGATCATGTCCTCGACCTTGCCGGCGAGCAGCGCCTGGCGCTGTTTGGCATTCTTCGTCTGCGCCAGCAGCCGGCGGAACGTCAGCATCTCGCCGAACACGCTCGCGGTCTCCGCAAGCGTCAGCGGCGTCGGCGCCATCAGCGCGCCGTTCTTCGCCGCCAGCACCTGATGCACGCCGTGGCCAAGCTCATGCGCGAGCGTCATCACGTCGCGCGGCTTGCCCTGATAGTTCATCAGCACATAGGGATGCGCCGACGGCGTGGTCGGATGCGAGAACGCGCCCGGCGCCTTGCCCGGACGCACCGGCGCATCGATCCAGCGATCGCTGAAAAACCGCGCGGCGATATCGGCCATCTCGGGCGAGAAACCGCGATAGGCCGTCAGCACCATGTTCTGCGCTTCGGGCCAGGCGATCGTGGTGGTCGCGGCAAACGGCAGCGGCGCATTGCGGTCCCAATGCGCGAGCTTCTTCTTTTTGAACCAGCCGGCCTTCAGCGCGTAGTAGCGATGCGACAGTTTCGGATAGGCCGCGCGCACGGAGGCGACCAGCGCATCGACCACCTCGCGCTCGACGCGATTGTTGAGATGGCGGGAGTCGGCGACATCGGCGAAGCCGCGCCAGCGGTCGGAAATGTCCTTGTCCTTGGCGAGCGTATTGGTGATCAGCGCAAAGGTCCGCTCATTGGCCTTGAAGGTTTTGGCCAGCGCTTCGGCCGCAAGCTTGCGCTTCTTGCCGTCGCGGTCCTGCAACAGGCTCAGCGCCGGCTCGATCGCCAGCTCCTTGGCCCCGACCTTGAAGCGCAGCGCGGAGATGGTCTGGTCGAACAGCCGGTTGAAGGCCGAATAGCCGGTCTGCGACTTCTCGTGAAACAGCTGCTCGATGCGGTCCTCGAGCTGATACGGCTTTTCCTTGCGCAGATCTTCGATCCACGGGCGATAATGCCCGAGCGCCGGGGTCTGCATCGCGCGCTCGATCACGGCATCGTCAATGCGGTTGAGCTCGAGGGCAAAGAACAGCAGATGCGTCGAGGCCGTCGTCAGCCGCTCGGAAATGTCGCCGTAGAATTTCGAGATCGCGGCATCGACGCTGTCGCCGGCATGAACGAGACTGGCGTAGGAACCGAGCCGGCCGGCGAGATCGTCGATTGCCTCGTAGCGTTTCACCGCTTCGGCAAGCCATTCACCGCCGCCCTCGCCCGCGGTCTTGTCCGCAAGCTTGCCCTTGTAGTCCGTCTCAAACGCGACGCATTCGGAATCCATCTTCTCGAGGTCGCGCGCGATCTCGGGCGCGTCGATGCCGGCATAGAGATCGCCAAGGTTCCATTCCGGTAATTTACCGGTCTTGATCTTCGCCTTGGCGGTGGACTTGCCTGAGTTCGGTTTGCGGAGAGCGGACGTGGACGTCATCGTGTTCAAAACCTGTCAGTCGGAAGAGCGTGAGGGCGGGACGGCAAGGTTTAAGCGCGCGTTAATCGGCATCGGCGACAGTGCCCCGATTCGATACAGATAGTCGTAGCGCGCGGGGAAAACCATGGCTGCCAGCATTTTGATCGCCGACGACGACGCCGTACAGCGCCGCCTGGTCGAGAACATGGTGCAGAAATGCGGCTATGAGGCAGTCGTGGTCGACAGCGGCGACGCCGCGATCGCCATGCTGACGGCGGCGGACGCGCCCGCGATCGATGCCGTGGTGCTCGACCTCGTGATGCCCGGCCTCGACGGCATGGGCGTGCTGGCGAAAATCCGCGAGGCCGGCCTTTCCATTCCCGTGATCGTGCAGACCGCCCATGGCGGTATCGACAATGTGATTTCGGCGATGCGCGCCGGCGCCCAGGATTTCGTGGTCAAGCCGGTCGGCATGGAGCGGCTGCAGGTCTCCTTGCGCAACGCGCTCAATACCAGCGCGCTGAAGGGCGAATTGCAGCGTATCCGCCACAGCCGCGAAGGCCGGCTGACCTTCTCCGACATCATTACCCGCAGCGATGCGATGGCTGCGGTGCTGCGCACCGCGCAGAAGGCGGCCGCTTCGCAGATTCCGGTGCTGATCGAAGGCGAATCCGGCGTCGGCAAGGAATTGTTCGCCCGCGCCATTCACGGCAGCGGCGAGCGCAAGTCAAAGCCGTTCGTCGCGGTCAATTGCGGCGCGATCCCCGACAATCTCGTGGAATCGATCCTGTTCGGTCATGAGAAGGGCGCCTTCACCGGCGCGACCGAACGCCACACCGGCAAGTTCGTCGAGGCCAGCGGCGGCACGCTGTTCCTGGACGAGGTCTCCGAACTGCCGCTTGCCGCGCAGGTGAAACTGCTTGCGCGCTTTGCAGGAAGGCGCGGTCGAAGCCGTCGGCGGCCGCAAGCCCGTGAAGGTCGATGTCCGGATCATCTCGGCGACCAACCGAAAGCTGCTCGACCGCGTCAAAAGCGGTCACTTCCGCGAAGACCTGTTCTATCGCCTGCATGTGCTGCCGCTGACGATTCCGCCGCTGCGCGCGCGGCGCGAGGACATCCCGCATCTGCTCCGGCATTTCCTCGCGCGGTTCGGTGCGGAAGAAAACCGGACCATCACCGGCATCAGCGGCGAGGCGATGGCGCATCTCGCCCAGCTCGACTGGCCCGGCAACATTCGCCAGCTCGAGAACGCGGTCTATCGCGCGGTGGTCATGAGCGACGGCGACCAGCTGGGGGTGTCCGACTTCCCCTCGCTGCCCTCCCACGCGACGGTCGCCCCTCACGCACCAAGCGAGCCGCTGGTGGTGTCTCCGGCGATCCAGCATACCGCGCCTGCGATGGTTTCCGGTAATGAAATACCGATAGCGCCCCTGCCCGCCCATGGCACCCTGGCGATGCTGACCAGCGCCGGTGAGATGCGGCCGCTGGAAGAGATGGAGAACGAGATCATCCGTTTCGCGATCGCGCACTACCGCGGCCAGATGTCCGAGGTGGCGCGGCGCCTGAAAATCGGCCGCTCCACGCTCTATCGCAAGCTCGATGAAGCCGCGGGGCAAGAACCTTCGCCCGATGACACGAAAGAGACCAATTGAGGCGAAACAGTTGACTGTTGCCCCTCGGTCTCGGGATTGCGAAAATCGACCACAACCTTCGGTCATTGCAGAACTTTCGAACCGTGGCTTGCAGGTGACAGACAAAGGGGGGTGTGCGTGGCAAAAGCGCACCATCCGTTGCAAAGGAGTTGTGGTCAGTTTGTCGTGAGTTGCCCCATCTAGCGCGGTCTGCTGATAAGGGGCGCCTGTTTCGTGGTGTGCGTGAATGATTTGCGTGCAGGCGTGCCAGGCTGACGGGGCTGGCTTCAGCGAAGACCGACGATAACCGGAACTGTTCCTTGCCGGGGCGGTTTCACCCAGAGGGGTGCGACGATGCGAGACTACTCGAACAACCGTGGTGGGTTTGACCGCGTCTTGATGGCGGTCGCCGCAACCTTCCTCACGGTGTCCGCAACCTCGGCAATGGCCCAAGGCCCGAACCGCGCCACTCCCGCCGAACTCGCAATCGATGCCGCGGTCCCGCGCCCCGAGCCCGCAACCTTCCGCCTCCGACCGCCAGCGATTTCAAGATGGACACCACGGCTTCCACCGCGCCTGCGGTCGAGGCCAAATCTTCTGATGTAAAGCCAACCGATACCAAGCCGATCGATATCGCCGCTCCCGCGCCCGCGGTTCCCAGCACGACGATGCCCGCGATGGCAACGATGGAGCCGAGCGTGCCGCTGCCGAGCACGCCGCTGACGGCATCGACCGACAGCGCCGCGCCTGCTGCCGCAGCTCCGGCCGCGCCCGCCGCCGCACCTGTTACGGCGCCCGCAACTGCCGCGGCGCCGCCCGCCGAGCCCCCGGTCAAGGTCAGCACGGTTCCTGCCGCCGATCAGCCGGTCGCCGACAAATTGAAGGACATGCTCGCGGCGAAGTCGCTGCGCTATTTCGACCGCAAGGCCGAGCGCGCCGCCGTCGAGAAATTCTACAGCGCCCGCGACTACGCGCCGCTGTGGACGCAGTCGGGCAGCCTGACCGATAACGGCAAGGGCGTCATCGCCCGCCTCAAGGACGCCGGCTCCGACGGCCTCAATCCGAATGATTATGCGGTGCCGGATTTTGCCGCCGCAACTTCACCCGACGCGCTCGCCGAAGCCGATCTGAAGCTCACCGCCAGCATGCTCGACTATGCGCGCCAGGCGCAGAGCGGCCGCATGCACTGGTCACAGGTCTCCGCCGACATCCAGTATCCGGATCATCCGATCGATGCGTCGGAAGTGCTGGCCAATGTCACCGGCGCAAAGGACGCCTCCGCCACGCTCGACAGCTACAATCCGCCGCAAAAGCTTTATCAGGAGCTGAAGCAGAAGCTCGCCGAGTTGCGCGGCCAGGGCGACGGCCCCGTCATCACCATTGCCGAAGGCCAGACGCTCACCTTCAAGCCGGCCAACAAGAAGCAGCCCGCGGTCGCGCCGGAAGATCCGCGCGTGCCGCAGCTGCGCGCCAAGCTCGGCATCACCGAGAATGCCGATGACGCGCATTTCGACGCGGCGGTTTCGGAAGCCGTCCGCAAATTCCAGGACAACGCCGACATCAAGGTCACCGGGGCGCTCGACAACGCCACCGTCAAGGCGCTGAACAGCCCGAAGCGCGACAAGCAGATCGACGTCGTGCTCGTCAACATGGAGCGATGGCGCTGGCTGCCGCGCGACCTCGGCGTGGCTTCGCTCGGCGACGCCTATGTCATCCTCAACATTCCCGACTATACGCTGAAGGTGATGCAGCACGGCGCGCAGGTCTGGACCACGCGCGTGGTGACGGGCAAGCCGGGCACGCATGCGACGCCGCTTTTGACCGAGACGATGAAGTACATCACGGTCAATCCGACCTGGAACGTGCCGCCGTCGATCGTCTACAACGAATATCTGCCGGCCTTGCAGCAGGATCCGACCGTGCTGCAGCGCATGGGCCTGCGGCTCGACAAGAATCCCGACGGCAGCATCCACATTTCGCAGCCGCCGGGTGAAGCCAACGCGCTCGGCCGCGTCCGCTTCAACTTCCCGAACAAGTTCCTGGTCTATCAGCACGACACCCCGGACAAGTATCTGTTCGAGAAGACCGAGCGCGCCTACAGCCATGGCTGCATGCGCGTGCAGTATCCCGATCAGTACGCTTCCACGCTGCTCAACATCGCGCTGCCCGACCAGAAATGGACGCCGGAGAAGATCCGCGGCATGTACGGGCACAGCGAGATCGACCTGAAATTCCCCACGCCGATCCCGGTCAACATCACCTATCAGACCGCCTTCGTGGACGACGCCGGCAAGCTGCAGTTCCGCAAGGACGTCTATGGCCGCGACGCCACCATGATCTCGCTGATCAAGACCGGCCGGGCGAGAGAGCTGGAGAACGTGGTTGCGCACTCGCAGCCGGGCTACGGGCCAAGCCGAAACACGCAGCTGCCGCCGGGCGTCGCCTTTGCGAACGGCGGCGGCTATTCCGGGCCGTCGTTCTTCGACCGGCTGTTCGGACCGCCGACGCCGCCCGCCCCGGTCGGCCGCCGCGCCCAGCAGCAGCCGCGCCGGGTCATGACCCGGTAAGCGCGACCCCCATTTCGGTAGAAAATTCAACGGCCTCGCCCCTCGGGCGGGGCCGTTTCACGTTAACCATTGTCCACCCCGAAACGGGCAGCCGGCACTTTTTCGCCATACTTGACCGGTTAGCTTAACCCTAACTTGGGAACGGGATGGTAACGGTCTGTTAACCATCCCGCTTTAGGAAGCGTTCATTCTCTTTCGCCTTACAGGGGTTGGCGGAAGGTCCACTGAACGCTCGTCGATTGGGTGGGCTCATCGTGCCGATTGGTTTCGCACGCCAATTCAACTCGCTGTCTGCGCCCCGCAAGGGCATCAAGGCTGGAGCCCGCATCGGGCTCGCATCGGCATTGCTGATGCTCGGGGCCGGCTCGGTTCACGACGCCACCGCGCAGAACGAGACCCGCACCCTCTCCTTCCATCACACCCATTCCGAGGAAGACCTCACCGTCACCTTCAAGCGCGACGGCCGCTATGACGAAGACGCGCTGAAGCAGCTCAATCATTATCTCCGCGACTGGCGCAGCCAGGACGAGACCGTGATGGACCGCCACCTGTTCGACATCCTCTGGGAAGTCTATCGCGACGTCGACGGCAAGCAGCCGATCCAGATCATCTCCTCGTATCGTTCTCCCGCCACCAACGCCATGCTCCGCCACCGCTCCGCCAACTCCGGCGTGGCGCGCTTCTCCCAGCACATGCTGGGGCATGCGATGGACTTCTACATTCCCGGCGTGCCGCTGGAGCAGATCCGCGCCGCCGGCCTGCGGCTGCAGCGCGGCGGCGTCGGCTTCTATCCGACCTCCGGCTCGCCCTTCGTGCATCTCGACACCGGCAGCATCCGCCACTGGCCGCGCATGACGCATGACCAGCTGGCCAAGGTGTTCCCCGACGGCCGCACCGTGCATGTCCCGACCGATGGCAAGCCGCTGAAGAACTATGAGCTCGCCAAGGCCGACATCGAGAAGCGCGGCGACGGCGACGATGCCGCCACCGTCGGCAAGACCTCGTTCCTGGCGTCGCTGTTCAAGGGCAAAGGCAAGGCCAAGGCGAACGACGACGAGGAAGAGGCGGCGGCGCCCGCGCCCGTTCGAGCCGGCGAAGCCCGCGCCGGTCGTCGTCGCCGCCGCCAAGCCCGCTCCAGCCGCGCCGGCGCCGGCGGCGCGTGCGAAAATGCCCGCGATCCAGCTGGCCTCGGCTGACGTGCAGTCGGTGCAGCTGCCGAAGCCGCAAGCAGCACCGGTCGCCGACAAGGCCGAGCCGAAGCCGCAGACGCCCGCCGACATCATCAACGCGCGCGGCTTCTGGGGCGATGATTCCGCTCCGAAGCAGGCGACGCCGGCCCAGTTGGCCGCGCTCACCGCGCGCAAGGCGCTCGAGACCGCCGATCCGCAAGCCACCGCGAGCGTGCCGCCGCGGCCTATCAGGCGCTGGCCTATGCGCCGCCCTCGACCTCGCCGGTCGATCACTCCAACATCGTGGCGGCCTCCGCGCCGATTCCCGCGCGAGCCGCGCGCCCTGCGCGCAATGCGGCGGCCGCGGCGACCGAGATCAACACCATCGCGACCAAGGGGCGACGCCCGGTCACGACGGCGACGCGCGTTTCAGCCGGCAAGGGCAACGACATCTGGATGCGCATCATGATGCTGGCGCCGAGCGCGAGCCGCGCGATGTCGGTAACCGTGATGGGCGATTCAGATATGAGCGCGATGCGCGCCTTCTTCGTCAAGCCGGCAAGCATGATCGCGATGGGCTTCACCGACGATCCGCTGCTCGGCATGAGCGTCGATCGCTTCTCGGGATCGGCGACCACCAGGCTCGAGATGACGTCGTTCTCGCTGCGCACCGCCTCGCTGCGGTAAGCGTCGTCTCCAACCCGTATCGGCGTTGTCCGCCGCCACAGCGCTGGCCAGCGGTGGTTATGGCCTGCTCGCGGGACGACAGTGAAGGCGCGCGCCTCAATCATCCCCAGCGCCTGCATGTAGGTCTCGAGAATGGTCTCGGCCTCCTGCCGCTCGTTGGGATCCTGCTTGCGCAGGCGCACGATGGCGCGCAGCGCCTTGACGTCGAAGCCGTTGCCCTTGCCCTCGGCATAGACGTCGCGGATGTCGTCGGAGATGGTCTTCTTCTCCTCTTCCAGCCGCTCGATGCGCTCGATGATGGCCTTGAGCTGGTCCTTGGCGAAACGTGTCGCGTGTTCTTGCGTAGCGGCGGCGGCGGCGGTGGCCATCCCAAACTCCCGAAATCAACCTGACAAATGCGAGGCGCGCTCGACGCATCGCGCCGCGACACTCGAATTTCGCCTCACTGGGTCAAGGCAGCATCGCGCTCATCCACAGCGCGCCCACAGGAGTTGCGGGCGCGCGATGATCGCCCTTGCGCGTGACAATATGAAACGCGAATCAGTGCCCGGGATGGGACTTCTTCATCGCCGCCAATTGCTCGGGGCTGGCGCTGCCCTGATATTTCGATTTCCAGGTCTCGTAGGGCATGCCGTAGACCGCCTCGCGGCTCTCGTCCTTGGAGAGCGCCACGCCCTTGCTCGTCGGCGGCGTCCTTCAGCCAGTTGGACAGGCAGTTGCGGCAGAAGCCGGCGAGATTCATCAAATCGAGGTTCTGGACGTCGGTGCGCTCGCGCAGATGGCCGAGCAGGCGGCGAAAGGCGGCGGCTTCGAGTTCCGTTCGGGTCTTGTCGTCAATGGCCATGGCCGTAAATCCCGTCGTTGCAGAGCTTCGCTATTCATATGGAGCTTGCCACAGATTCCGCCATATCGCAGCGCAAACAATGGCTTGTGGGGCCGATTTTGCAGGTGACGCGTGCGACCCACGGCGCACGGAAATTGCCGCTTTGGCCGTTGACAGTCGCCGCCGCCTTACGCGAAATCGTCGCTGATTTGAGATATAGCTTCGCGCAATGATTCCCCTTCACTTCCGTTCGTCCCAGTTCGATCGCCGTCACATTTGTGACGGCGCTTTTCCTGCTCTGCGCCGGGAACGGTTCGGCGCGCGCGGACTTTCGTCTGTGCAACAACACCTCCAGCCGGGTCGGAATCGCGCTCGGCTACAAGGACGCGGAAGGATGGACCACCGAAGGCTGGTGGAACGTGTCCTCGCGAAGCTGTGAGACCTTGCTGAAGGGAACATTGGTGGCGCGCTTCTACTACATCTACGCGCTCGACTACGATCGCGGCGGCGAATGGTCGGGCCAGGCCTTCATGTGCTCGCGCGACAAGGAGTTCACCATCAAGGGCACCGAGAATTGCCTGGCGCGCGGCTTCGACCGCACCGGCTTCTTCGAAGTCGACACCGCCGACCAGCGCGCCTGGACCGTGCAACTCACCGATGCCAATGAGCAGCCGGCAGCACAGCAGCGCGTTCCGGGTATCCCGGGAACGGTCGGCCCCGGCGGCGTTCCGGGCCTGCCGAACGCACCGGGTGCGGGCCTGCCGCCAGCCCCCGGAAGCAAGAAATGAGACGGCTGCGCCGTATCAAGATCCTCGCGACGCTCGGTCCCGCATCTTCGGATAGCGCGATGATCCGACGCCTGTTCGAGGCAGGCGCCGACATCTTCCGCATCAACATGAGCCACACCTCGCATGACAAGATGCGGGAGCTGGTCGCGACCATCCGCAATGTCGAGAGCAGCTACGGCCGGCCGATCGGCATCCTCGTCGATCTGCAGGGACCGAAGCTGCGGCTCGGCTCGTTCGCCGAAGGCGCGGTGCAGCTCAAGAACGGCCAGAGCTTTACGCTCGATTCCGACAAGGCGCCCGGCGACGTCTCGCGCGTAAACCTGCCGCATCCGGAAATCCTCGCCGCGCTCAAGCCCGGACACGCGCTGCTGCTCGACGACGGCAAGGTGCGGCTGATCGCGGAAGAGTGCTCGCCCGAGCGCGCCGTCACCCGCGTCGTGATCGGCGGCAGGATGTCGGACCGCAAGGGCGTCAGCCTGCCCGACACCGACCTGCCGGTGTCGGCGATGACGCCAAAGGACAAGGCCGATCTCGAGGCGGCGCTGGTCACCGGCGTCGACTGGATCGCGCTGTCCTTCGTGCAGCGCGCCGACGACGTGATCGAGGCCAAGAAGATGATCCGCGGCCGCGCCGCCGTGATGGCGAAGATCGAGAAGCCGCAGGCGATCGACCGCCTCGCCGAAATCCTCGAGGCCTCCGACGCGCTGATGGTGGCGCGCGGCGATCTCGGCGTCGAGCTGCCGCTGGAGCGCGTGCCGAGCCTGCAAAAGCAGATGACGCGGATGGCGCGCCGCGCCGGCAAGCCGGTGGTGATCGCAACCCAAATGCTGGAGTCGATGATCCAGGCGCCGGTGCCGACCCGCGCCGAAGTCTCCGACGTCGCCACCGCCGTCTATGAGGGCGCGGACGCGATCATGCTGTCGGCGGAATCGGCCGCCGGCAAATTCCCGGTCGAGGCGGTCGCGACCATGAACCGCATCGGCGAGGAGGTGGAGCGCGATCCGACCTATCGCCAGGTCATCACCGCGCAGCGTCCCGATCCGGAAGCGACCGCCGGCGACGCGATCGCCGACGCCGCGCGACAAATCGCCGAGACGCTCGATCTGCCCGCGGTGATCTGCTGGACCTCGTCGGGCTCGACCGCGATCCGCGTGGCGCGCGAACGCCCGAAGCCGCCGATCGTCGCGATCACGCCGAACATCACCGCGGGGCGCAAGCTCTCGGTGGTGTGGGGCGTGCATTGCGTGGTCGCCGAGGACGCGCATGATCTCGACGACATGGTGGACCGCGCCGGCAAGATCGCCTTCCGCGATGGCTTCGTCCGCGCCGGCCAGCGCGTGCTGATCGTCGCCGGCGTGCCGCTCGGCATTCCCGGCACCACCAACATGGTGCGCATCGCCTCCGTCGGTCCGGATGGCGATGCGAATATGTGAGGGGTGCGCCGTCTGGCTCGCGCTTCCGCAAGTTTCTGATTCAGACCTGTCAAACAGACATTCGGTGTCGTCGTCCGGCTTGACCGGACGACCCAGACATTCCGCGAGACAGCAGTGCTTGAGCCGAAGGGCCTCGCGGAATACTCGGGTCGCCCGCGCTGCGCGCGCGACGACGTGAATAGGACATGAAGCCGCATTCCCGCGGCGCGATTTTGCGTCCGAGTGATGCATCTAACCGTCGCTCCCTCTGAAAACAGAGGGCGCAGGGAATGCCGGGTGCACGCCGCACCCACTGCCTTGCGTGCAAAACGAAAAGAACGCACGCAGGCCAACACAGGTACGCCGAAATCACTCCGGCACTCCCTGCGCAATGGCTTTACGGCTTACTCCGTGCTCTCCCCGGGGTACCGGGCTTGTTAGCCCCCGTCGCGTTATCGATCTCCGCGTTTCGGCCGTAAGGCCGAAATCGCGTATCGATAAAGCTTGATCCCAGCGTCGGGGGATCAGGACCACACGGCTTGACCGTACGCATCGTGCCGCACGTCTTGCGGCCCAACGCGTCCATCGCAACCCGCCTCACGTCTGGTGACGAATGGCCATCACGTCCCCCGTGTCGAGGCGGGCTGGCTTCTTTAAATCATAACTTCTGTCTTTCGGAAAGAAAAATATTTTTGCGCGGCGCGCTTGACTCGTCGGGCAAAACAGGCGGCGGGTTTTTGTGCGCGCAGCTTGACAAGTTTACGAGCGCGCGGCCCCTTATCGCCCAACGCAGGAGGAAGATCGAGGTGACGATAAAGCCGTGGCCGGAAGCCGAGACGTCATGAGCAGTGCGCAACCTTCCCTGCTTCCTCACGCGACGCGTGAGCTCGCGGAATTTGCCGCGACGACCCGCTTCGAGCAGATTCCGCCCGAGGTCATCGAACGCATCAAGCTGAGCCTGATCGACGGCCTCGGCGTCTGCCTGCAGGGTTCGACCTTGCCCTGGACGCGGATCGTTCACGACATCGTCGGCGAAGAAGGCGGCAAGCCGGTCGCCTCGGTCTGGGGACGCGGCCGGCGCACGTCGCTGACGAACGCCGTGCTCGCCAACAGCACGGCCGGCCACGCCTTCGAGATGGACGACATCCACAAGGAATCGATCGTTCATCCCAATTCGCTGGCGGTGCCGGTGGCGATGGCGCTGGCCGAGGCCGATCCCACCATTTCCGGGCGGGACATCGCCCTCGCCTTGAGCGTCGGTTACGAGGTCGGGCTTCGCATCGGCAATGCAGCGACCATGTCGCTGTTCCTGAATGGCTTCCATCCGCAGGGCACTTCCGGTGCGTTCGTCGCAGCCGCGACGGCCGGAAAGCTGCTCGGGCTCGACGCCGAGCAGATGCAGAATGCGCTGGGCATCGCCGGTTCGATGGCCGCCGGCCTGATGGCCGCGCAGGAAGGCGCGATGGTCAAGCGCCTCCATGCCGGCCGCGCGGCGCAAGGCGGGCTGACTGGCGGCGTTGCTGGCCAGGCGCGGATTTACCGGCACCTCCGATGTCGTCGAGGCCGGCTATGGCGGCTTCCTGAGCTCGTTTGCGCGAACGCCCAATCCGGCAAGGTTGCTGGAAGGTCTGGGGAGCGACTGGGAAGCCGGCAAGGTCGGCTTCAAGATGTATCCCAACGTCACCAGCATCCATGCCGCCCTCGATGCATTCCGGTCGATCCTGACCGAGGAAAAGCTGACCTTCCGCCGAGATCAGCGAAGTCCACGTCGGATGCGGTCACATGACGTTCGTCCATACCGCCTGGGACTATCGGCCGGCCGGCGTCACCGCGGCACAAATGAACATGTATTACGGCCTCGGCGTCATGGCGCTCCGGCAGGACGTGACCGCCGCCGATTATGGCGAGGCCGAGATCGCCAATCCGGACATCCTGTCATTCATCCCGAGGATCCGGATCGAAGAAGACGCCGAACTCGAAAGCCGGGGAGCCGCCTTCCGCCACGCCGCCCGTCTGCGCGTCCTGACCGCCGATGGACGTACGGTTTACGCGCGAGGTTCTGCATCGGCGCGGCAGCCCCGAAAATCCGGTCGAGCGGCCCGACATCGAGCGCAAGTTCAACGCCAATGTGGATGGTCTTCTGAAGCCTCCCGTTCGGACCCGCCTGATCGAGTTATGCGCGTCGCTCGCGACGCTTCCAACCGTCGTCGAACTCAACCAGATCGTGGCTGCTGAATTTGCCTCATGCTGAGGCGCGACGAGACCCTCACGGCACCGCCGCCACCGTGCGCGGCTGGCGGCGGCCGATGGTCAACACGCAGATCACGCCGACCGTGGCTGTCGCGGCGATCGGCATCATGGCGAGCGGGAAGCTGCCGGTCTCGGCCTGGATGTAACCGATCAAATAGTTGAAGGCGAATGCGGACAGATTTCCCAGCGCGTTGATTTGCGCGAGCCCGGCCGCGGCCGATGCTGCACCAAGCCATTCCGACGACAGCGCCCAGAACGGCCCCTTGCTGGCATAGGTGCCGGCCGCGATCAGGGTCAGCAGCGGAATCATTATCCAGATGTTGCCGATCGCGAAGAACGTCGCGATCATGGCGACGACCATCCAGGCGAGCGGCAGCGCATTGTGCCACACCCGCTCTCCGGTGCGATCGGAGTTGCGGCCCCACAACACCATCCACACGGCAGAGATGCCGAACGGCACGGCGGTGATCACGCCGGTCTGCCAGTTCGTCAGTCCGAACGACTTGACCAGCTGCGGCATCCACAGCGAGAGTGACGTCGAAGCCCCCGCAGCGCCCGCATAAACCAGCGCCATGATCAGCACGTATTTGTTGGAGATCACGCGCCAGACCGAGTCGTGGGAAATGCGCGGCGCGCGCTTGCGTTCAGCCTCCAGCGTCGCCACCAGCCATTGGCGCTGCTCCGCCGTCAACCACGCGGCATGCTCCGGCCGATCGGTCAAATAGACGAAGCTTGCGAACCCGAGCAGCACCGCCGGCACGGCTTCGAGAATGAAAATCCACTGCCAGCCGCCCAGTCCGAGAATGCCGTCCATATAGAGGATGGCGCCCGAGATCGGCGAGCCGATCAGGCCCGCCACCGGCAGGGCCACCATGAAGATGCCGACGATGATCGCCCGATACTGCGCGGGATACCAATAGGTGATGTAGAGGATCACGCCGGGGAAGAAGCCGGCTTCGGCGGCGCCGAGCAGGAATCGCAACACCAAAAACGAAGTCGGTCCGCCGATCAGCGCGAACGCGGCGGAGACCAGTCCCCAGGTGATCATGATGCGGGCGATCCAGGTGCGCGCGCCAAAGCGCTGCAGCGCCAGATTGCTCGGCACTTCGAGCAGGAAATAGCCGAGAAAGAAGATGCCTGCGCCGAGACCGTAGGTCTTGGGATCGATGCCGACCGCCTTGTTCATCTGCAGCGCGGCGAAGCCGACATTCACACGGTCGATGTAGTTGACCAGATAGGCCGCGATCAGGAACGGCATCAGGCGCCAGGTAATTCGACGGATGGTTTCCGATTCCAGGCTGCTCACGGTTGACGTTGGCATGGTGGCTCCTCCCTGATTTTTTTGCAACGCGGCGGCAACTGACGAAATTTTAGTGGAAGCGCGGCATGACTTCCTGGCAGAGCAGGCGCAGGGCGTTCATCACAAGCGCATGCGGAATGAGGCTGCCGGGGTTGAGTTCGGCCAGAATGCCATCGAGCCCGATCTCCTGACGCAGGCGTTGCAGTTTTTCGCTCACCTGATCGGGCGTGCCAACGATCATCTTGTCGCGCAGCGCTTCTTCGTAGTCGACGCTCTGCAGCCGCGCGCCACGCTCGGCGCGCTGCTCGATGGCGCGCGCCCCCGACAGGTTCGCGGAAGCCTCGAGCTGGCCGCCGATGGTGCGGAACAGATGCATGACGCTTTCCTCGGGCTCGCGCCGCGCCCGCTCCTCGGTCTCGGCGACATAGACCGGCACACGCAGATAGACCTCGTCCGTTGCCGGGATGGCCGGCGGCCCGATAAGCTTCACGATAGCCGCGCACCAGCGGCGCCAGCTCGGAGATCGTGCCGATACGGGCGGCGACGAAGATGGCATGACCCTGCGCGCCGATCGCGGCATAGGTATCGACGCTGGTGGCGGCAATGCGGATCGGCGGGTACGGCTTCTGGCGAGGTTTTGGCACCAATGCCACCTTGTCGTAGGCGAAATATTTTCCCCGGAACGAGAAGCGCTCCTCGGTCCAGGCCCGTTTGACGATCTCCAGCGTCTCGGCGAAACGCTCGCGACTTTCCTCATAGGGAACGCCGTAGGCCTCATAGGTGCGGGGAAACCCGCTACGTCCGACACCGAAGATGAGCCGTCCGTCGCTGATCTGGTCGACGGTGGCGGCTTCCTCGGCGAGCCGCAGCGGATGGCAGAGCGGCAACACCTGGACTGCGGTGCCGATCTTCATCCGGCGCGTGCGCTGGGCAATGGCGGCGGCGAGGATCAAGGGCGAGGCCAGCACCGAGCGATCGGGCACGAAATGCAGCTCCGCAAGCCACATGGCGTCGAGCCCCCACGCCTCGGCGGCGTCGACCAGCGCAAAGGACTGCGCGAAGGCCTCCTCTTCGCTGGTGTCCCCGGACTTTTGAAACTCGTGGAACAAGCCGAATTCCATTGCTTCTCCCCAACGGCCACTTTTTTGCAGCGATGGTAACGGACATCGGAACGGATGGAAACGCCTGTGAGGATTGGGTGTGCCGGCTGGCCATAGCCAGCGGACATGGCTTGCGGCACAATGAAACGTCCCGGAGGACGATCATGGGGAGATTGAATGCGCTGCGAATGGTGGCCGCGCTTCTTGCCGTATTGGCGGCGATGCCGGCGAGCGGGCAAACCTGGCCCACCCGCCCGGTCAAAATCGTGCTGCCGTTCGGGGCAGGCGGCGTCGCCGATGTCAGCTCGCGCATCATTGCCGACAAGCTCGGCGAGCGTCTCGGCCAGCGCTTCCTGATCGAAAACATGCCGGGCGCCGGCGGCATCAGCGCGGCCAAGGCCGTGCTCGCGGCGCCAGCGGACGGCTACACGCTCGGCCTGGTGACCAACGGAACCGCGATCAGCGCCGCACTCTTCAACGAGCTGCCGTTCGACCCGACCGTGGACTTCGCGATGATCTCCACGCTCGGCGCATTCGACCTCGTTTTCGCCGTCGACGCCACTTCGCCGTACAGGCGGCTTGCGGATTTCATCACCGCCGCCAAGGCGTCGCCGGGCAAGCTCAACCTCGGCACCGTCAATGTCGGCAGCACGCAAAACCTCGGCGCGGAGCTGTTCAAATCGGCGGCCGGCGTCGACGTGCAGATCGTCCCGTTCCGCAATTCGCCGGACATCGTGGTCGGACTGCTGCGCAGCGATATTCAGATGATGGTGGACTTTCCACCGGCCGTGAAAGGTCAGGTCGACGACGGCAAGCTTCGATTGCTCGCGACCTCCGGCCCGAAGCGCTCGCCCTCGATGCCGGACCTGGTGACCGTCGCGGAGGCCGGCGTGAGCGGCTATGAGGTGACATCATGGAACGGCCTGTTCGCGCCACGCGGCACGCCGCTGCCGATCGTCGCCTTGATCAACGCGACGGTGAAGGACGTGCTGGCGCAGGCCGACGTCAAGGCGCGCCTGCTCGAGCTCGGCATCGAGGCGCGGCCGAGCAGTCCCGAGGAGCTGATGACGCTGTTCAAGGCCGATGTGAAGAAATGGGGCGACGTCATCGTCGCCGCCGGCATCGAAAAGAAATAGACCGGGAGTAGCGGAAGATGCCGAAGCGTCCATTGTCCATCGCCATCGTCGGTGCCGGCATGGGGGGCCTTGCGGCCGCCGCCACGCTGCGGCAGATCGGCGCCGACGTGCAGGTCTACGAGCAAGCAACGCGCTTTGCGCGCATCGGCGCCGGCATCCAGATGATGCCGAACTCGATGAAGGTGCTGCGCGGCATCGGCATCGAGCAGCGGCTGCGCGAATCTTCGTTCGCACCCTATTCGCATCTCAACCGGATCGGCGATACCGGCGAGATCACCCGCGAATTGCCGATGCCGGAAAGCCTCTATGACGCGCCCTATCTCTGCATGCACCGCGGCGACCTGCACGACGCGCTACTCTCGACCGTGCCTGCGGAATGTGTCCACACGGCGCGGAAGCTCGTCGGACTCGATCAGGCGAACGGTTGCGTGAGGCTCAGCTTTGCCGACGGGTCGCAGGCGACCGCGGATGCCGTCATCGGCGCCGATGGCGTGCATTCGACGGTGCGGGAGCTCCTGATCGGCCGCGACGAGCCGGTGCACAAGGGCCGCATCGCCTACCGGGCGGTGTTTCCTGCGGCGCTGATGGGCGGCAAGGACATCGGCCGCTCGCGCACCAAATGGTGGGGCACCGACCGTCATATCGTCATCTACTACACGACGAGAGCAAGGAGCGAGGTCTACTTCGTCACCAGCGTTCCCGAGCCGTTCGAAGGGCTGACGCGCGAATCGTGGTCGGCGAAGGGCGACGTGGAGCAATTGCGCGCCGCGTACGAGGATTTCCACGAGGAGGTGCGCGACGTGCTCGCCGCCTGTCCGGATTGCCACAAATGGGCGATCCTGGAGCGCGAGCCGCTGTCGCGCTGGAGCGATGGCCGTGTGGCCCTGCTCGGCGATGCCTGCCATCCGATGACGCCCTACATGGCGCAGGGTGCCGCGACCTCGATCGAAGACGCGGCGGTGCTCGCGCGATGTCTGAAGGCTGTCGACGGCGACGACATCGAAGGCGCATTCGCCCGTTACGAAACGCACCGCAAACCGCGCACCACGGTGATCCAGGCGATTTCGAGCGCCAACACCTGGATGCGCGAAGGCACGGGCGACACGAGCTGGCTCTATGGTTACGATGCATGGTCGGCCCCGCTCGACCGGCCCGCCGCCCATGCGGCGGCGGCCTGATCGAGCTGTTCAGGCGACGACCGGGATCGAGGCGAACCATGGCATTGCGAGCGCGAGTGGCAACCGGAATTGGCTTCGCGAGTACACTGTTTTTCCTGCTTGGTGCGGCGGCCTCTGCCCAGGACGCCGGCCACTATCCGAACAGACCGGTCATGATGATCGTGCCGTTCGCGCCGGGCGGCGCTTCCGATTTCGTCGCCCGCATCATCCAGCACGGCGTCAGCGACATTCTCGGCCAGCAGATCGTGGTCGACAATCGGCCGGGCGCGGCGGGTCTGATCGGGACCGAGTCCGCAGCCCGCGCGGCGCCGGACGGCTACACGACGTTTCTCGGCAATATCGGCACGCTTTCGATCAACCCCGGCGTCTACGCGTCCAGCATGCGCATCAAGCCGGACAAGGATCTCGCGCCGGTCACGATTTGCGCCGACACGCCGAGCATCCTGATCACCCGGCTGGACTTGCCCGTCAACACCGTCGGCGAACTGATCGCCTATGTGAAGGCGAACCAGGGCAAGGTCACCTTTGCCACACCCGGCAGCAGCACGCTCAATCGGCTGGAAATGGAGGTTCTCAAGAAGGACGCGGGGCTCGACATGGTGCATGTGCCCTACAAGGGCGGCGCTGGCCCCGCGGTGACGGACGTCGTCGGCGGGCACGTCGACCTCATGTTCACGACGCTTTCGTCGGCGATGGAGTTCGTGAAGGCGAACAAGGTCAAGGCGCTTGCCGTCACCACGCGCGAGCGAATGGCCGATCTGCCTGATATACCGACCATGTACGAGCTCGGATGGACAAACCTCGTGACGTCCTCCTGGCAGGGCGTGCTGGTGCCGTCAGGTACGCCGCGGCCGATCATAGACAAGCTGCACGCCGCGATCGCCAAGGTGCTTGCCGATCCCGAAATTCAGGCGCGCATGCGCAAGGGTGGCGCGATCGCGGTGAGCAGCAAGTCGCCGGAGGAATTCAAGACCTACATCGACAGCGAAACCGCGAAGTGGGCCAGGGTGATCGAGGAGAGCGGCGTGCGCGCGGAGTGAGCGAACAGAGATCAACGCGAAGGCGTTTTAACGACGCACCAACGCGAAGCCCGCCTGCGGCCCCTGCCACGAACCAGGTCCGGCAAAATTCACGAGACGACTAGTTGCAACATTGATGGTTGCAATGTCCGTTTTCGTCCCGTCCGCAACAGCGACAATGACCGAACTGAGCCAGGCGGATGGGAGAATAATTGCCCTGGCCGGCTCCCCGACCGGGCAAACCGCGCTCGTTGAGGCAATAGCCAGCGGGTCGGCACGCGCTGGCGTCGGCGATCGCCGAACCCGACGATAGCAGCGATAGCCCGGAGGCCAGGACGACAAGCAGAACTAAAAATGACACCAAACGTATAGCGCGCGCGGTCATGAAGTCCCCCTTTTCTCGCCAGCGATCGAACGTGGTCACCACGAACAATCAGCACAGTCGGCCAAGAATGAGGAGATTGAGAACAAGAAACAAGTCAAATCGTCGTCGCGCCGTCCGAAAAAGCCGGCCTTCGGCCGGTGAGGCGTACTGTGCCAACGGATGTTGCGCTGTCCAGGGACGACATCCGTGCGCGAAACTTTGACAACCGAGTGCCTCCAATCTAGGCTTTTGCGGTGCTACCGGCTCGGTCCGGCTGCGCGACAGGGAGAAGGCACATGAAGATCACGTTTGGAATGGGCAGCGTGATCGTCCGGCGTATCTTGGGCATCGCTGGAGTGGCTGCAGCCGGTACCGGACTGGTATCGCTTCACGAGTAGTCAGGTGTTTGCGCATCAGTTTCTCCAGGACATGGCTCCGGGACCAAATCTCGGGATGGTCTACAGCCCGGAGCTTCAACTCATGGTCAAGCCCGGGACCACTGATCCCGTGTATAGCGACGCGCGCCCGGGTTCGTTCAAGGTCGCGGGGACGAGTGCCGTGACGCAGGGGTCCGGACCCAACGGGAAAGGCCCGCACGCACGACAGCGACCCATAGCTTTTCAAGATCAATTGCGGGCGCGCCGGTTCAGAACCGGCGCGCGTCGCGACAGTTTGGTCGCGATGTCAGGATACGCCGCGTATGAAAACCATTCTGCTCGTTACCGAGCAATTTGATCCGACCGCAGATCATCTCATTCAAGTCATCCGACGGCGAGGCTGCCCGGTCCTGCGATGGAATCTCGACCAATATCCGCAGGAATCAACGCTGACCTATCGCGATCTCGTCACGTGAGTTCGGTGGCTCGCATCGCCACCGAGGGTCGAATTGCGCCTTTGGACCTCGTCGGCAGTGTCTGGTATCGCGCTTCGCGTTGCCGCGGCTTTCCGGCCAGCCTCAAGCCCGAAGAGCTCGAATTCGCTACGCGCGAGGCCGAAAGCGCGCTCAATTCCTTGCCGCTGGTCACCGATTGGCATTGGATCAATGAGCCGCGACGCCATCGCGACGCAACGTGGAAACCGGCCCAGCTTGCTGCGGCCCACCGGCTGGGTATGGCGGTCCCGCGCACGGTGATCACCAACGATCCGGCCGAGGTCAGCGCCTTCCGCGAAGAATGTGGCGGCAGCATCGTCTTCAAAACGTTGTCGCAGACGCTCAGTCTCGAGCCTGGCAAGGCCGGTTTCACCGGCATCGTGACGGATGAGATGTTGTCGTCACTTGGTCTGATCCGGCATACACCCGGAATATTCCAGGAGCTCGTTCTCAAGGATTACGAGGTCCGGCTGACCGTTGTGGCGGGCAAAATGTTCGCCGCGAAAATTCTGTCACAGCGGAATGAGCGTACGAGGCTCGACTGGCGAATTGCGCCCCACGACGTGGAATACGAACCAATCGAATTGCCAGCCGACATTTGCGACAAGGTCAGCGCTTTCATGGCTGAAGCCGGACTGATCTATAGCTGCATTGATTTCATCGTCACGCCCGAGGGCCGTCACGTCTTCCTGGAAAGCAACCCACGCGGTCAGTACCTGTGGATCGAGCACTACACCGGCCTGCCGATCACCGAGGCCATCGCCGACGCCCTGATGGTGGGGAAGGAAGGCACGATTTAGCCCGAGGAGAAGCATCCTGCGGGCTGCAAGATAGCTGCCCGCACGGCAACATGGTACCTTGCGCCCGGATTCGAAATGCCATAACCATTGCAAGCTGCATCACAGGAGCATGCCATGAATGATCGCGCTCTGAACTTCGTTGAGACGGGTCGCCAAAGCCTCGCGGCGGTCGCACGCGAATTCCACCTGAATGAAATGGATATCCTCACGAACGATATCTCCGACGAGGCGCTGGAAGCCTCCTCGGGAATCGAGAATCTGCCGATGTACTTGCTGCCCTGCACCTCTGCACCATGCATGGCGTCCACCTTCTGCTCAGGCAAGTGCTGAACAGGGCTCGTTGCCGGGCAGATCAAGGCCCGGCGAAAGGCGCATGACAGCCCGAACCTCGTGATTTCTGCCAGGGCTGTCTGGCTGTTTTCAATTTTTGCATTGGCCACGCTGCGGCGGCGCGCGCATTCCAGAGGCGCGACCTTCAGGCTCCCACGCGCTTCTATTCCCAAACCAGAATATTCGGAAGGGATCGATCGGTCCGTCGCAATAGCGTGTAGCCGACACCTGCAAGCCCGCGAAAAAGCCCGAGATTGAATTTGTTTTGACTGACATCCCATCTGTATTGGCCGGTCAACATCGCGTTTTCCAGAACCGCCATCGACCGCTGTGCGGCAAGTTCGCGAAGTTCGTTGCGTCCAAGGACGCAGCCCGCCTCATGAATGAATTCGATATTGCCCAGCGTTCCGCAACACAGCGTATCGACCGAGCCTGGCCAATGTCGATCGACGCATTCGAGAGCATTGCGGATATCGGCGATCAAAATATCGGCGTCCAACTTTGCATTCGGCTCGGACTTCGAGACGCGTTGCTTGACCATCGCAATGCGCGCGAGGCCAATTCCCGCAGCGCCGTGACACCATTGGCACGGCCAGGTCGCCTCGCCATCGGCGTGCAGACGAGGCCAGCCATGATGCTCCGCGTTAAAGCTTGAATCCTCGAACGCGATGCATTCCGCGGATGCGCCGATGAAATCCTCCCGCTCCGTCACCGCCCCCAATGAAGCGAATGCATGGGCAAAGCCCGCGGCGCCGTGCGACATGCCATTGAGCGCCAGCCCGCCAACACCCTGCGCGACCCAACTGCGGCGGCCTTCCGGCCCGACCCGCTCTTGACGAAGAAGGTACTCGCCGCACGCTATCGCGCGCCGAAGCGCCTCGTTCGATCGGGTATCACGATGAAGCCGAAGCAGCGCGAGAATCGCGCCGGCGCCGCCTCCGGTAAGGTCGAATTGTTTATCGGCCGCGATCAGATCGTCGGTCAACAAGTTCGCCGTCGCCAGCGCGTCGTCAAGCAAGGCTTCGTCGCCGAGAAATTTTCCCATCAGCGTCAGAGCATAAACGATTGACCCCAGACCGGTGGCGCCGCCGAGCCCGAGAGCGCGCGCGACGCGCGCGGCGTTGCTGCCGCGCATCGTCTTGCGCAAATGGGAAGTTGCGGCGAGCGCAAGTTCGGCTGACAATTCGCTTCCTGCGGTGGCGGCGTGAGCGGCGAGAAACACCGCAATTCCGGCGACGCCGTTGTAAAGATCCAGGCCCAACGGAACAAGCTGGGCCACCTCGAAGTCTCCCAACCAGTCGAGGCCGATCCAGGCGGCGCTCGAACCGCGGCGGATCGCGTGGCTCGATATTTCCCGAGCGATCCTGCCGGCCTCCGCAACGAACGTTTCCCTGGTCGGCGCGACCGGGTTCTCCGGGCGCAGCAGCGGTCTTGCTCTTCCTGTCGATCTGCAGCTTGCCGTCGGAATCCAGCGTGGAAATCGTGTTCTGCTGGATGATCTCGACCTGCCAGGCAATATCCTGTTCGTTGAGCGACTCCACACGGGCCCGCGCATGGTCCAGTCCCGAGATGACCTGCGTGGGAATGGAAACTCCGCCGGCGTCACGGATTTCCTTGCCGTCGCTGGGCGCCGCGAAATATGGCACGTTCAGTGCGAGCAGAGCTGAACGTTCGCAGCGCTGCAACGGCCAAAGGGGATCGAAAGCCTTCTCCCAGTCCGTCAACCTGGCGAGGAAATCGGCTTGTGCAGACCAGATGACGCCGTCGTCCATCGTACGATGATTCTTCAGGCGTTGTGCGAGCAGCGCGTAAAAGCGGGTCGGGTGAATAACCTTGCGGACACGCAAACCGGCGAAACCGTCGAATAGAAATCCCTGCCCGTTGTCCTCGGTCTTCTGCAGGACAAATCGCGCATACTCCTCGAAGCCCGCGATGAAATCGTCGATATGATCGCTGAATTTGGCATAGTCATTGTCGATATGTGGAATGTTCGGAGTGCCGTCGGCGCGTTCAGTCGATCTCGTCGGCCGCATGGCGTCGGTATTCGCGTCGACCCACGTAAAAATCTCCTTTCGAGACTGCCAATTATTCATTCCGCCGACGGCGAAGACATCGTTGTTTGGAGACCGTCCGAAGGCAGGAAGCAAACCGACCATCATGATCGAATTGGCGACGAGTTTCGTGGAGGCTTCGAAGGCCTCCGCCTCTGGGATCGCCGGATCTTCGCTCCTCGGGAAGAGCTTGCAGGATCAATTCAATGTCGATCGGCGTCGGATGCTCGCCGCAGGCGATGAGGTTTTCCTCATGCATGTCGGCGGCGGCAAAGCAATGAAACAGCGCCAGCCACGCGCCGGCGCGTCGGAAAAAACGCTTGACCCCCTCCTGGTCGGCACAGCCGGTATGGTCGATGAATTCGACCCAGCCGTAGCCGTCGCGCACGATCGCAGGCGTTGCTTTGAGCTCCATTGGCGCGCCCGAGCGATTCAATCGCGCGACAAGCTCGTGCCAGGCCGCATCGAGGCGCAGGTCTTTGGGCTTGTAAACAACACGCGAGCCATCGTCGAACCGAACGATTTGCACCGAATGACCGTCATTGTGAAAATCGGACAAGTCGCCTTCGATCTTGTCGACTTTTCGCGTGGCCGCTCCGGAAAGAAGGTCGCGCTCGATTGCCGCCCAATCGGCGTCCAGGCGCGCGATGAACTCGCGTGACGTATCGATCCATTGGCGCGCAATGGTCGCAATCGTTCGCAGCAGCACCGGCTTGTCTTCAAAAAGACGCCGGAACCCGCCCTCTCTCATTTCTGCGGCGAACCGGTCGTAGACCGACGTTCCGGCGTCCTGGCGCGGCGCTGCATCATTTGCTGAATCGGCCGGAGAAGCTTGAGCTTTCCGCGCCTCGGCGAAGCGCTCGTAGATCGCCGGAGCGCAGTGGTTTGCGAGAGCCTTCAGCAACGACCGGCGCAGACTGGCATGAGCGGATTCGTTCAGCCTGTCGTAGCTCCCTGGGAGAGCACTGGCCCACAGCAGAGCCTCGGCCTTTTTCACGACCGGCCTGAACAGGCCTTCGAATGGATAAGCTTCGGCTCGGTTGCTCGGTTTCTTCGGGACCGGCGCTGCCGCGGCTTTGCAGCGCTTCCTCAATCCAGATCGCATCCTCGATCCATGCCGGCAGCGCCGCGGAGGCCTTGCGGCGAACGGTGGCAAATCGTCCCAGAACATGCGCGAGCGACAAGCCGTCCCGCTCAAGACGTCGGTTGAACATCGACCAATCGCCGCTGGCACACGACTGGCACCAGGCGGAAAGGCGATGCGCAGCCAAATCACAATGTGCTTTTTGGCCAGGCAGTGTCTCGAACGCGTCGGAAAGCAGTTCGTCAATCGTTGCGGCGCGAACCCCCAGACGCTCAAAAAACGCATCCATGCGCTTTCTCCCCAAAAAGCCGGCGTCGATTCCCTCGATAGACCCCATGGTCGGAAACGCTGGAGCAACCGCAAGCCCCCCAACCGGACCCATCAGGCGGTTGTGCTGCGATCCGTATCGTCACCTTGCTTCGAGCTGCGCTCTATGATCCTGCCTTCGTCCATACGAAGCCGGCAGGCAGGAAAATCCAGCTCGGCAAGATAGCGATCGTCGTGCGTGATCATGACGATCGTCAAGCCAGCCTGCATCAATTCCGGCAGGACTTCATGGTAGAATTTGTACCGAAATTCCGGATCCTGATCGGCCGTCCATTCGTCCAACAGCAGGATGGGACGCTTTTCAAGCAGACTTACGACGAGTGCGAGGCGCTTGCGTTGGCCGCCCGACAGATCCAGCGTACGAAATTCGCTGTTTGACAGTGCTGTCTTGTCGGTCAATCGGAATTTTTGCAGCAGCTGCTCGGCCTCGGTGTCGTACGGCCGTGGATATTCCGTAGAGATGTCGAAACAAATGGTAGTCGGAAAAAATCGCCGACATCAGTGAGCGGTACGCCTCGCGTGTATTGTCGTCCACGCGTGCGCCGTCGACCGTGATCGTGCCCGAATCCGGACGATACAATCCGGCCAGCAGCCGCATGAAAGTCGATTTCCCGGAGCCGTTTCCGCCCGTCACGAATACGAGATCGCCGGGTCGCAAGCTCAGGTCCAATGGTCCGACCTGGAACACGGCATTTGACGACTTATCGACGTAACGAAACACGATGTCGCGCATCTCGATCCGTTCGAAATGCCTCCTCGCCCCGGTTTCGGGCGCATCGGCCGAGACCACGGCGTTCCTCAGTTCAATCTCCAATTGGGCAAGCCGACCGGCCGCGGCATCCGCGGCCATCAGAACCGGCATTGATTGCACGAGACCGAAGCATGCTCCGACGACAAACAGCAGGGCTGTGGCTGTCATCACGATGGACCCGCCCCCAAGCGGGGCGCCGAATCTGGGCGCCACGAAGACAACGGCGCCGAGCGCAAGATACATTGCCGTCTGCGCCCAAACGATCCGTCTGTGGTTTTCGCTCTGGCTGGATATTTTTGCGTTGACCGCAGCTCTCGATATCTCGAACGTATGGTCGAACAAATCTGCGCTTCGTGAAGCGTTGAGCCGCACCTCCTTGAAGCCATCCAGGAAATCATTGAGACGATCGAGCAGCTCGCGCTCTCGCTCGGCTGCCTTGTCCGCCTCCACGGTCGATCGGCTCGCCGAGTGAAACATGAACACGCCGGTGCCGACGACAATCACGCTCAGCACGAAGGCTGCAATCGACAAATACGCCACGTATATCGCCACGCAAAAGACAAGGACGACCCCCTGAATCGCAAAGATCAGCGTTCTGCTCGATTGCGTCAGCACGGCAGTATCGCTGGTGATTGCAGCGACAACGTTTGCTCGACCGATCTTTTCCAGCGCCAGAAGTTCGGAGTGCCTGATTTGATCTATCAGCCGCAGCCGTAACCGGTGAACGATAGCTTCGATTTCAGCTGTCGTCGTGATCATGATGTATTGCTGAGCGTTGATGGAGACGACAAGCGAAGCGACGAAGAGCGCAGCCGCCCATTTATCGAGTCCGCTGCCCGTTTCGACAGCGGAAGCACCCGTATTGATCGCTGCGAGAATAGCGGCGTCGCATATTCCACTGAGGGCCGCCATGAAAACGAGTTTCGGAAGCGACGCGCGCATTTCGCGACGAACCAGCTGAAGGAAGGTCGTCGTTTGCTTGACGTCCGCCGGCGAGGCGCTTTCCTGACGACGCGACGAAACATGTGCGCGTCCATCCGCGGACGCGCCCGTATTTTTTTCTTTTGCCGTGATGAATTCGCGATAGTCCGGCAAATTAAAGCCAAGAACTTTCGTGACCATATGGATCAGTTTTTTCGCAATTTCACCTGGCGGCTTCCTGGTTGGCTCGGGCGAGTCTGAATTGCGCCAATCCGTCATGATTGCGCTCGCGCCACCAGCGGCCATGCAGCGGCTGTGCCTCCGGCCAAGGCAATGAACTCGCGCCGCTTCATTTTCGAAGAAACCCCCACCAACCAGGGGTCAGGCTACCATAATGGAAAGAGAGTGTAACTTGGCCTGGGTCATGAAAAGCCATCGCCGATGTCCGAGTTGGGTCACCCCTCCGACTTGACTGCACCCTCTCCATTGGCCAGCGTCTGTGCCTTCGAAGGGAAACGGTCATGCCCGTCAAAATCATCGGAATGATCGGCGTGGCGCCGCCGAGCGGCGAAGCCACCCTGCATGTGATCGAGGGCGGCCTGTCGCCGCCCTATCTCACCGAATTTGCCCGCGCCCATGATCGGGCCGGCTTCGACCTGGTGCTGGTCGGCTATTCGTCCTCGTCGGCGGAAGGATTTCTGATCGCGCTTTATGCGGCCATGCAGACGGAGCGGCTCGGCTATCTCGTTGCGCATCGTCCCGGCTTCGTGGCGCCGACCTTGCTGGCGCGCAAGATCGCCACGTTCGATCATCTGACCGGCGGCAGGCTCGCCGTTCACATCATCACCGGCAAGTCGGACGACGAGCAGCATGGCGACGGCGATTTCACCCCCAAGGACGAGCGCTATCGGCGGGCGGCGGAATATCTGGAATTGATGAAGCTCACCTGGTCGAGCGACGAACCGTTCGATTTCGCGGGCGACTTCTATCGCGTCGAGCGCGCGCATTCCGATGTGCGCCCGCTGCAGCAGCCGCATCCTCCGCTGTTCTTCGGCGGCGCTTCGCCCGGCGCGCTCGAGATGGGCGCGCGACTGTGCGACGTCTACGCGATCTATGCCGAGCCGCTGGCCTCGACGCGCGAGCGCATCGCGCAGTTCCGCGCGCAGGCGGCGGCGTTCGGACGGGTGGTCGGGTTCAACGTCTCGGTTCGCCCCATCATCGCCGACACCGAGGGCGCCGCGTGGGACAAGGCCAATCGCATTCTCGGCGCGATGACCGGGGCGAAGGGATGGAAGCGACAGGAAGAGGCGACCGGACCGATCGACAATGCCGGCAAGCGGCTGATGTGCTTCGCGCTCGAGAGCGATATTCATGACGAGCGCCTGTGGATGCCGATTGCGAAGGCGACCGGCGCGCTCGGCAACACCTCCTGTCTGGTCGGCACGCCCGAACAGGTCGCCGAGGCGATCCTCAGATACTACCGGCTGGGGATCGGCTCGTTCCTGATCCGCGGCTTCGATCCGATCAACGATGCGATCGAATTCGGCAGAGAGCTCATCCCGCGCATCAGGGCCGGCGCCGCCGCGATCGACCGCATGGAGGCGGCCGAATGATGGCGCAACGTGGCTGCGCTTACTCGATGACCTCGTCCGCTGTAGCGAGCACCGCTGGCGGTATCGTCAAGTCGAGTGCCTTTGCGATCTTGAGGTTGATCGCCATTTCGAATTTCGTTGGCAGACTGTACCGAGCACGATCGTGCTAGGCTTTTCACCTCGCAAACTACGTCCAACGTACACGCCTACCTGCCTGTGGAAGGCGAGCAGGTTTGCGCCATAACTCATCAACCCGCCCGCCAGAACGTACTCGCGCCTGTCATAAACCGCTATCAGCCGGTGTTGAGCCGCCAACCTCGTCATCCATTCGCGATGAACATAGAAAAGCGTATCGCTCCCCACCAATAGCGCCCGCCCCTCCTCTTCGGCCAGGCTTTCGATCGCCGTTCTGATTTCGTCTTGATTGGTGGCGTTCAGTACACGAAGCCCCAGCCCGAGCGCTCGCGCGGCCTGCTGACCGGATTTGATATCAGCTGCGCCGGAATTTTCCTGATTCACCAGCAAGCCAACATTTTTGGCAACAGGCGCGAGCTGATGCAGCAGGTCCATGCGCTTGGCCACCAGCTCCGTGTTGCCGAGCACTATGCCGGTGAAGTTGCCACCGGGCCGATTCCAGCTCGCAACCAGGCCGAGCTGGATTGGATCACCGGACATGCCGAACACAACAGGAATTGTGTTTGTCATTCGCTTGGCGGCAATCGATCCCGCAGTGCTGTCCGGCAAGGTGATGAGGTCGATCTCGGCGGTCGACCAGATCAGAGAGGAGTTGGGGCAGTCGATCAACATGACCTTCGGCCCAGCGATACTCGAACAACACGTCGCGACCCTCTCGAAGACCGGCTTCGCCGAGACCTTCATGAAACGCGCGCAGGCGATCGTCATAAAACGAGCGCGACTGGCCGCCGACATATCCAACCGTCGGGATCGTTGTATTTTGGGCGCGGGCCGCGATCGGCAACACCGCGGCGGTTCCGGCGAGAGTGATGAATTCGCGCCGCCTCATTGGAAGCTCCCTCCTGCCGGGCAAGCGGGCCTAACCTATCACATTCTGGCAGGTCTAACTCGCGGCAAATCCGCCGCGGTCGGGTCAGAAGCCGACAGTGACGCCGCCTGAAGCTCAACCGTCCAGGGGCAAATCGGTATCGATGGATCGCCGGCGCGGCATGACGCGACCCCTGCCCCTCCGACAGGACAAGCGGTCGAAAATCAGCTAGTGTCTTCTCAACGTCCAAAAATCGGGTCGATGCATGATGGCGCGGCGTCTTGCGTTGCTGGTGGTTGCCGGAGCGGCGGTCTGGTCGGTTGCGGCGGGAGCGCAATCCTATCCGACGCGGCCCATCACGATGGTGGTGCCGTATGCGGCCGGTGGCGTATTCGATACGATCGCCCGCATCGTCGGAGTGCGGATGGGCGAACTGCTCGGCCAGTCGGTGATCGTGGAGAACGTGACCGGCGCGGGGGGCATCATCGGCGTCCAGCGGGTGATGAGCGCGAAACCGGATGGCTATACGGTGCTGCTCGGGACCGTCGGCACCCACGCCTACAATCAATCGATATACCGGAAACGCCGCTATGATGCGGTGAACGACTTCACCCCTGTCACGCTCTTCTCCGACCAGCCGATGGTGCTCGAAGGCCGCAAGGATCTGCCCGCCAACAACCTTGCGGAGTTTATCGCCCTGCTCAAGCAGAACGGCACGAAGATGCAATACGGCTCCGCGGGCGTTGGATCGACCACGCATCTTGCTTGCGCGTTGCTCAACGCGCGGATCGGCGTCGACGTGACCCACGTTCCCTATCGGGGTGGCGGGCCTGCCGCGAATGATCTGATCGGCGGCCAGATCGATTACATGTGCGGCAATCTGGGGACCACCGTGGCGCGTGCCGCCGCAAAGCAAACCAAGGCGCTCGCGCTGTTGTCGCGCGAGCGAACGCCGCTGATGCCGGAGCTTGCGACCGCGCAGGAGCAGGGTATCAAGGACTATGATGTCGTAACCTGGACGGCCTTCTTCCTGCCCAAGGGCGCGCCGAAGGAGATCGTGGCCAGGCTGAACGAGGCAACCCATGCCGCGATGGACACGCCTGCGATCAAGACACGGTTCAACGACGTCGGCGTCGTCGGCGTTGCACCCGAGCGCCGCGGGCCCGAATACCTTGCCAGATATGTCGCGGACGAGATCGCGCGCTGGGAAGGTCCGATCAAGGCCGCCGGCTTGCAGGTGGACTGATGCCGGATTCCGGTGTCGTCGGCGCACGAAGCCCCGGCATACGGGCAACGTCAGATATGCCCGGGCGCACTCCCCTTTCCCGTCCCGATGTGACATCATGGAGCGCATAGCCGGTCCTCTGACGAACCGGATGTCAGGGAGTCTCGAGCAGGGAGTTTGGCGATGTCGCTTGCCGAAGCTGTCAATGAACAGGGCGCGTCAGCGCGTGCGCTCTACGACAAGCTCGAGGATCGCGTCCTTGCGCGCGACCAGGTCGGCGCCAGCGAATGCTACTACGATCTGGTGCGCGAGCGGCCGGCCGCTGCCCGAGATGCTGCGCGAGGCCGTGCGCATCCACGGGCCCTACACCCACGTTCCCTACCACGAGCGGATCGACGACGGCTTCGTCAACTTCGTCAACAACGACCATTGCCTGCTGAGCGCCCGCGCCACGCTGCACCTGTCGAAGTGGCTGCCTGCGGAGATGGCCGGACTGCCGATGGCGCAGACCATCTGGTACATTCCGACCGGTCTCGACATCTGGAACCAGAAGATCAACAAGGCGCCCGGCCACTACGCCCGTGGCATGGGACCGCCAGAGCGGCGCGCCGCCAAAGCCCGTCGTGCACTGGCCGGACCAGGAGCCGGAGCATCTCGACGGGCCGTTGCGCGACCGCCTCGACCACTGGCTGACGCTGGTGCATCGCGGCCGCGTGCTCGAAGCCTATCGCGTCTTCCTCGGACTGATGCAGAACAAGCCGGAGCGCAAGGCGGTGCTCGCCGAGCTGGTGTTCGCCGGCCTGATCGATTTGCAGGACCGCGCCTTCCTCAACCGCTCCTACACCACCGGCCACAAGTCCTATCGGGCGCGCGCCACGGTCGAACTGGGCAACGGCGATCGGCTGGGACGACGCGCATGCCGTGCTCTATGCCGGCGCGCTCGATATCGCCGTCGGTCCGCGCTGGTATTCGACCTACGAGATGGCGTGCAACTGCGTCACCCACTATCTCGAGCAGCAGAAGATCTCCGCCATCCCCTACGCCGGCACCACGGCCAAGGAAGCTGGCACTGCTTGCGAACACCGGAGCCGCTGACCGCGGCCGAGGCGGAAGCCTTCCTCGACGTCGTGCTGCGTCAGCACGAGCCGGCCTATCTCGAGCACTTGAGCCGGCTGCTGCTCGCGGGCAAGGGGCCGCGCCAGATCCTCGACGTCCTGCAGATCGGCGCCGCTCAGGTGCTGCTCGAGACGCAGGACAGCCTCAACTTCTCGATTTCGCAGCACTGCTACGAGTACTGCAACACGCTCGGCTGGTTCTACGACACCTTCGAGCATCCGCAGCGCCTGAAGCTGTTGTACTCGGCCGCCTCGTTCCTCAACCGCAACGCCTGGCATCAGCGGAACATCGGCGATGGCAAGGCCCGCGTGGCCGAGCTTCCTGCCGGCGCCGAGCGCATGAGCGAGCCGCAACTGCTGGAGCGCACGATCGCCGCCATCGTCGCGCTCGATGGACCGCAGGCCGTCGCCTGGGCCAGGGCGTATCTCGCTGGCAGCGGCGACCGCCAACTGCTGGTGCAACAGCTGGCGCTGACCGCCTGCCGCCTCGGCAACGACCCGCACAACCAGGAGATCGCGCAGTGCCTGCTCGAGGACTACGCGAAGAACCGCGGCTTCGACCGCGACCGGCTGCTGCTCGCCTGCGTGCAGCACACCGCCGCGCACAGGAAGTACGGCGATTTCCTCGAATGCGGCCGCCGCTACGGGAAGGCCATGGACGTTGCCGCGCTGGGGTGACGTAAGCTTGAGCGGTGTCGAACCTTCACCTCTCCCTTTGGAGACCTCTGCGAAATGCGGAGTTTGAGCTGTGGAAGGGTGTTGCTGATGCATTCTTCGAGACGGTGTTCTGGCGAAACTGGTGGGCGGTTTGTTGGGTCAGGCGGGGCTGAGGGTTGTCGCGTGACGTTTGCTCAGGATCGTTACGGCGCGCCGCAGATTGTAGATGGTGGCGACGCGGTAGATATCGGCGTAGTTCCGGCGAAACTCGTAGTATCGCATGCGCGTCCGGCCATAGAGCCGCTTGATGCTGCCGAATATCCTCTCGACTGGGGCTCGCGCGGGAGCGATCAGGGCATTGCGTCGCTGTTGCCAGTACGGCAACTCCGGTTGGTTCTTGTGCGATCGATGCATGATCCGGTCTTTGATGTGATTGGCCTTGAGCGCGGCTCGTCGTTTCTTGTTCTCGTATCCCTTGTCGGCGTAGACCGCCGTCTCGTCGCCACAGATCAATGCCTCGGCCACACAGCTTTCGTTCACGTGCGCAGGCGTCAGCGCCACCCGGCGAATGATGGTGGAGCCTTTGTCGGCGCCAATGTGCACGCGATAGCCGAAATAGCTCTTGCCGCCCTTGCGGGTGAAGGAGGCCGCCGGCTCGTTCGGCAACGAGGGCTTCGATCCGGCTTCCGCTGGCGGACGGCGACTGGCAGCTGCCACGATGGTCGCATCCAGCAACGTGCCTTTGCGCACAATCAACTGCTTGGCGTCCAACTGCCGGTTTACCTCCGCAAACCCGGCTTCGAGAACTCCGGCCGCGGCACAATCGTTGCGAAACCGGCACAGCGTGGTCTCGTCCGGCGTGCCTTCTTCCAGCGAGAAGCCGCAGAACAAGCGGAAGGACACGCGGTCGATCAGCGCCTCCTCCAGGGCCGGATCGGACAAATCGTACAAACTCGCCAGATAAAGCGCTTTGAGCATGGCGAGCGGGTCGTAAGGCTTGCGCCCAACCTCTCCCGATCGCACTTTGCCTGCCAGAGCCGCCAAAGGCGTCCAATCGATCACCTCCGACAGCGCTTTCAATCTGCCCCGCAGTCCCATTCGCGGGTCCAACAACGCCTCGGCAAAGCTTATCTGCTGATCGGACATTGGCTCCTCCAGAGCTTCCGATTCGTACAGAATCATACTTCCTCTCCCGACGGCGACCTTTTTGCAGAGGTCTCCATAGGGAGAGGTCGGATTGCATCGTTAGATGCAATCCGGGTGAGGGGTTCAGGTATCTCGTGAAAACTAAGCCCCCTCACCCGAATTGCTTCGCAATTCGACCTCTCCCCGCCGGGGAGAGGTGAACAGAGCAAGTGGGCAGATCGAACTCATCCGTGCCTAATAGCCCCGCTCCCAATCGATGACATTGCGGAGCGGCGCGCCGTCGATATAGGCGCGCAGGTTGTCGCAGAACAGATTGGTGGCGCCATGACGGTCCTGATCGCTGGCGGCCGGAGATATGCGGCGTAATCAGCACCCTCGGATCGGACCACAACCGTGACATCGGCGTGCGCTCGAATTCGCCGACATAGACATCGAGCGCCGCGCCGCGCAAATGATCGCGCGCGAGTGCGTCGGCCAGCGCCTCCTCGTCGACGATCTCGCCGCGCGCGACATTGACGAGCACGCTCCCCGGCTTCATCGCCGCGAAGCGGTCCTTGTCGAACAGACGGGTCGTCTCCGGCGTCCATTGGCAGCAGATCACCACGAAATCGCTCTGCGGCAAGAACCGGTCGAGATCGCTCTGCGCCGCCAAGCTCGCTGAATCCCGCCGGCAGGGGCCGGTCCGGCTGCGCCTGGCGGCGGGTGCCGACCACCCGCATGCCCAGCGCAGCGCAGAGCTTGCCGACATCGAGGCCGATTCCGCCGGCGCCGACGACGCACGCCGTCTTGCCTTCCACGAGAAGCGGCCGATAGGCGCGATGGTCGAACGCGCCCGCGCCCCGATCGACCGCGGCGCGGTGCAGGCCCTTGGCAAAGTGCAAAATGCCGGCCAGCGCGTATTCCGCCATCGCCAGATTATTGCCCAGACCTCGTGAGGTCGTCACCACCACATGGCTGCCCCAGAGATCGCCGAGCAGCAGGTTACTGGCGCCCGCGGGGCGCTGATGAAACCATTTCAACCGCGGCGCCCTCTTGCGCAGGTCGAGCGGAAACGGCCAGCCGCCAAGGATGATCTCGGCCTCGCTGAGCAGGCGATCGCGTTCCTCCCGCGTGCCTGCGCCGGTCGCGCCCGGCGCCAGATAGCGCGCCACGGTGAAGGCAGGCCACGTCTCGCGAATTTCCCCGTCATACCAGCCGCCGGCGTCGGTCAATGCGACGGAGGGATCGACGGCCTCGATCTTCGCGCGATCCTCAGCGCTGATGCGCTGGATGGCCAGGACGTTGAGCTTCTGCATGGACACCTTCTCAAAATCCCACCGCACTCCGGTGCCTTGAACAAGTCGCCGTCACCGTCACCGTTTGTCGTTTGACCCCAACTGTGTGCGGAAGAATGCCACCACGGCGGCATTGAACGCGTTGTGAAAGGCCGTGCGGTCGAAGCCCGGAGGATCGGTGCACAGGACCGGCGCCGCTTTCGCAAATTCGGACGGGCACGGAGCGATAAAGGAAAAGTGCGAGGAGTTCGCGACCTTGCGGTAATCCGGTCGTCTCGGAAGAAGCGGCTCAAGGGCGTCGATCGCCTCGGGCGTTACACCATCGCCGCCAAACTCGGAGCGCCATAGCAGAAGCGAAATCGTCACGCCGGCCAGGCGCTCGCGACTGAACAGGCCTTCGAATAGCGGCGGATCCGCCAGGACAGCGGTCTTGACGCGAGGGTCGTGAACCGGCGGCGCGGTTGGGACACGTCCCTCGCGGATCGCCGCGCATTTCGGCGCCGCGGCTGCTCCCTGCTGGCAAAGCGGCGCAAGCGCGCCGAAATCGGGGTCGCCGCCGATCACGACCAGGCCGGTATAGGCGCCACGCGAGAAACCGAACAGACCTATCCGTTGAGGGTCGAGGCTCGCCGCGCCGTTCCATGCACCGAGCATGAAATCAGTCAGGCGTTTCATGTCGGCCGGGCGCTCGACCAGGACGGAAAATTCATCGGTCCGGCTGAAGTCCCGCACATTGTCGCCGGGATGGTTGATCGCGGCGACCACAAAACCTGCGTCTGCCAGAATAGCGGTCGTGTCGTTGTGGCCGAGCGATGAGCCGCGCCGTCCGTGCGAGACGACAATGAGCGGCAATCGATTGCCACTGATCGGACAGTCCCTCACCCCGGGCAACACGACCCCACCATCCAGCACGACCTCCGACGCCGGACCCGCGCAGGGAGTCCAGACGATGCCAGTGAGCGGCAGGCCGCCGTCCGCCGCCGGAACCTCGAGCAACTGGAGACCTGCCGCGTCAGCGGACGGCGCAGCTAGCCAACACGCCGTGATGAAAACGAGTTTGAGAACTCCGCGTCCGGGCATGCCTCAAGCCCCGACAAGCGTCCTGGTCGGCGGCACCGCCTGCACCACCAGCCCGCGGGCGCGCGCATCCATCACGCCGACGGCGCGCAGCGCCAGCAACGTCACGGTCTGCACCGCGTCGCGCAGTTTTGCGGGATCGTCGAGATTGTCGGGCGCGAGCGGACCGACCAGCGACTCATGCAGCGCGCCGAGCAGCGCGGTTGCGGCGAGCGCGGTGTCCTGCGCCGGCAGATGTCCGGCGCGCACCGCCGCATCGATGCGGCCGGCGATCTCGCCCGCGATCTCGCGCCGGCTCGCAAGCCGCGAGGCCGTGACGTCGACATCGACCGGCTCGGCCAGAATGCCCCAGGCGAGCTTGCGCTGGGACAGCACATGCATCGCCACCGTCGACACCGCGGAGGCCAGCGCCGAGGACGGCCCCGGCGCGGCATCGGCCGCGCGGCGGATCGCGGCGAGCTCGTCGCGCGAGACGTCGGCGATCAGCTCGGAAATCAGATCGGCTTTCGACGGGAAATAGCGATAGACGGTGCCGGCGGCGACATTGGCGCGCACCGCGACGGGCGCGATCTGCACCGCGGCCATGCCGGCTTCGGCGGCGGCATCGCGGGCCGCCGCGAGAATGGCGCTGCGCCGCGCCGCAAGGCGCTTCACGACCTGATGCGTCCGCCGATAAACCATGGGCTTTCCGTCCCGGTACGCAATCGGACGACATCACTCGACCGAACACGTCTTCATCTTTTCTGGCGGCTGCTTGCGCAAATCGCCTGAAGAAGTGAACAACTATTCAGGCCGGATGACAAGAAGCGTTCAGCGCGCTTTCTCAGGATACCTAGTTGAAGTTATCATATTTGATAATTACAATATGACTTATGAAGCGTTCTGAACTGACAAAGCGTCTTGTTGAAGCCGACTTAGGGTCCGTTTGGGCCTTTACCCCGGCCAGCTTTGGCGCACTCATGGGTAAACCCGATCCCAACTACATCAGATTGATGATGAAGCGGCTGACAGACCAGGAGGTCCTCATCCGGGCCGCGCGCGGAGTGTACGTGAACCCGCTGGCCCGGTCGCTGCCGGCGGACGTGCGGAGGGGTCTGCTTCGATTCCTCAGGCGACGTGAGGTCAGCTACGTAAGCCTCGAAAGCAAGCTGTCCGAGGCGGGAGCGATCTCACAGATCGCCACCGCCCTGACGTGCATGACCACGGGCTCGCCGGGCACCTTCGAGACGCCGTGGGGGATCATCGAGTTCACGCACACCGACCGCGACATCGACCTTGAAAAGGACGTTTATCGACGCGACGACGGCACGCTTGAGGCCACTGTAGCCCGGGCCGCTCGCGACCTGCGTCGGGTCGGACGTAACGTCGATCTCATCGATCCCGAAACGCTCGCCGAGGCCATCGCCGAGGAGGAGAGCCATGAACAACAACAAAACTTCCAGCCTTAAGAGCTCGATCCAGGCATTCATCCGCCGACAAGGGATCGGCGCGGAGATAGAGCAGAACCTCGTCAAAGAGGCGATCCACCTCCATTTGCTCTCGGCGATGTCCGACGCGGGCATCCTCCGTCACGCAGTGTTTCAGGGTGGGACGGCTCTGCGTCTCTGCTACGGCGGCGAACGCTACAGTGAGGATCTCAACTTCGTCTGCGGAGAGGCGGGATCTTACTTTACGGATGTCGAGTTCAATGAACTCATCGAGGCTGCGCTGGAGACGACGAAGAAGACCCTTGGCAGGGATTTTGGCATCGCCACAAACCTGATCTCGCTCAAGAAGCCGCAGCACCCGGAGCTCGTGAAGCAAGCGCCAGTCACCGTGGCCGCGTGGCAGATCATCGTTCCCGTCGAGGCGACGCCGCACGCGCCCAGGTCGCGTATCAAGATCGAATTTGCGAATGTTCCGGCTTACGACGTGAAGCCGGTGCCGGTGAGGGCGACGCCCGGCCTGGTCCAGATACAAGACGTGATCCTGAACGCAGAGACAATCCATGAAATCCTTGCCGACAAGGCTGTCGCTCTCACGGCGCGCCCAGCATTGAAATATCGCGATGTGTGGGACGTCTGGTATCTGCAAACCATGCTTAATGCCGCCGTCGACCGCGAAGTGGTTCAAAAGAAATTCGTCGATTACGGAACCACCGGGACGGAGCAGAAGGCAGAAAAACGGGTCACTGAATTGTCAAAGGATGCGACAGCGAATGCCTTTCTTGCGGAAATGAAGCGCTTCCTGCCGGCCAAGAGAGTAAATCAAATTTCGCAAGCAGGCTTGCATCATTCCATTCTCGCCGAAAGCAGCGACTTGCTCCGGCGAGCGGTGCTGCCGACGGCCGAGCCCAAAGCCTGAATTTTCAGCGGCGCACAGGCAAGGAATTTCCGACCGGCATCATCTCATAGGGTGGCTTCCAGCCCGGCAGGGCCGCCACGCGCCCACGCCATGCGTCGATCGCGGGAAACGCCGTGGCAAGATCGAACCCGGTTTCCTCGGTCGGGTAATACAAATATCCCAACAGCGAGAAATCCACGATCGTTGGCCGGTCGCCCAGCATGAAGCGCCGGTCTGGCGAGGTGTCGGTCGACGATCGAGAACGCGCTGTCGACCCTCGATCGCATATAGGCCAGCACGGCCGGATGCGCCGGCTCCGGCGTCATCGAATGGAGAATCCGGTGTGGGGCGAAGTTGCCGGTGAATTTGTGGTTGTCGAACAGCAGCCAGCGCATCGCCTCGAACGTCTCCTCGGCTCCGGCCGGTCCGAACACACCGTGGGTCTCGGCCAGCCATATCAGGATCGCGCCGGACTGGCTCATGCGCCTGCCGTCGACCTCGAGGACCGGGACCTCACCCATCTCGTTGGTCGCGGCGCGCCAGGCTGCGTCGCGGGTCTGACCGCCGGCGAAGTCGACACCCACCGGCTCCCAATCGAGGCGCGCGCAATTGAGGAACAGCGCGACCTTGAATGAATTGCCCGAGGCGCCGACGCAGTGCAGCCGGTATCTCGCCATGGTCGATCCCCCTCGATGGCAAACATCGTCGCCGCCTGCTGACAGCGTTATGTCAGCAGTGTTCAGGGTTCGAGATACGGAAGTCAGGCGCCGACGGTCGCCAGCGCAGGCACCGGCGCGCGGCGCCACCACGGCCCGGCGCGGCGCAGGATCAGAGCGCCGACGATCAGGTTGACGGCAAAGCCGGTCGGCTCGCCGGTGAAGGTGAAGGTCAGGAACAGCGCGAGCGCGCAGCCGAGAGCCGGAAGTTCGTAGGCGCGGAAGCCGCGCTTGAGACCGATGCGCACCAGGAACGCGACGGGAATCGCCAGCACCATCATGTCGTACATGAAGAGATAGGGCGTCGTCAGCAGCGTGCCGACGGCGAGTGCGGCGGCCTTCAGCGTGTAGGGCACGCGGCTCCGCCACATCAGCACCAGCACGGTCGCAACCGAGGCCGTGAGCACCCACTGGAACGCCCAGGCGAGCTGCTCGCTGCCGCCGAGATAGCGCACCAGCGAGAAGATGCTCTGCAGCTTCCACCAGGTCGCCTTGCCTTCGGTGAGGAAGGCCTGCGAGAATTTCGGCATCCAGTGGAAGAAGGCGAGCCAGCTCTCGGTGCCGAAGGCGAGCCATGACACGAACGCCAGCGCAACGGCGGTGACGCCCGCGGAGATGAAGGCGCGCCAGTGGGAGGCGGCGATCAGCACGAGCGGAAACAGCAGGCCGTATTGCGGTTTGTAGGTGAGAAGCCCGAGGCAGACGCCGGCGAGGACCGGCCGCACCGGCAACAGATACAGCGTGCCGCCGATCAAGGCCGCGGTCAGAAAGCCGTTCTGGCCGACGAGCGTGTTGTTGAACACCATCGGGAACGCAGCGGCGAACATCAGGCCGAACGGGCGGCCGACGATGCCGCGCATGACCGCGAGATAGGGAATGAAGCTCGCGACCATCCAGCCGATGAAGGCCGCGGAATAGGGCAGCATCGCAAGCAGCGAAGCGACGAACAGGAACGGCGGCGGATAGTGCCAGGCGAAATAGCCGGGGAAATCCTGGCCGAGCAGCGCGAGCTCGATTTGCCGCTGGATGTCCCAGTCATAGGCCAGCGCAGGATGGCCATCGAGCACGAGCCTGCCCGCGGCCCAGACGTTGACGAAATCGGTGGGGATGCCGAGCCCGCCCGCCTCCCAGATCCACATGCCCGAGATGTAAGCCACCGGGAAATAGCAGGCGTTGATGACCGAGCAGCGCAAAGCAGGCGTTGAACAGCGCCGGCGGAATTGTGCCGGGCGTTGACGTCGGGATCGTGTGCTGTGCGGCCATGCCAAATCCTTCGCGCGGGCAAACGCGCATCCCCAAAGCAATAGGCCCGAACGCGTTGAGGAAATCTTAAGGTTTGGCAGTCAGCAGACGCGCCCGACACGATAGTCGCGGGGCTACTCCGGTTTCGTATCGAATCGCATCAAGCCGTCCGCATCGTAGAATTGCAGCCGGGACTTGTTGGCAACGACGGAGAAACAGGCCTCGCGTGCGTCCGGCAGTTTCAATGTTCTGCAATAGCGGTCGTTGTCGATGCGCCAGGTCCCCGTGAAGCTTTCCCGACGCTCGGCTCCCCCAAGCACCGTCAGGGCGCCATCGGTTCCCAATTGCCAGGTATAAGGACCGCCCTTCAGCACCTCACCCGACGACAGCGTTGCTCCGCTCAGCGCCGTCTTGAGCGCTTGACCTGCGAGACGATCGCCGGCCGCGTGCGCAAGAGCGATGTCCGGCCCGACGTCGTTGTCGCCGGCCGCCGACAGCAGCAGCCAAAGCAACCGCGCGAGCTGCTGGGCGGTAGGTTCGGGCTTGCGTTGACCCGGCAGCGTCCCGACCGGGACATCGCTGTTGATGCGGTGAACGAAGACCAGATCGAGCGCCGGAATCACAAAGGCATATTGTCCCTCCGCGCCCATGGCGGCAAACGTGCCCGGAGGAACGATCACCATCGGTGCTCCATTGTTGGTCGGAAATCCGATCCACCACAGATATCCGTAGCCGTAACCTGTCTCGAAGGCGGGAAACGCCTCCGAGTAGGCCTGTGTGCTTTCGCGAACCCACGCGCTCGGAACGATCTGGCGATCCTTCCATCGGCCGTCATGGAGATAGAGCAGCGCAAACCGGGCGAGATCCCGCGCGCTCATGCGAATGGGATAGGCCGGGTGGTCCGACGCCGCGCCCTTGAAGTATTCGCCGTCGCCAGGCTGATAGTCCTGCATCCCGATCGGTCGGGCGATCTTGTCCTGCAGTGCCGTAAAGATCAATTCTCCCGCGGCGCGCTCGTAGATCGTCCCAAGCGCATTGAAGTCCCAGTTGTTGTAATACCAGAAGGTGCCGGGAGGGTGACTGCCGCGCGCGGGACGTAACCGCGCCATGCCTTCAGTCTCGTACAGCGCGGCGTGGTAGACGCCGGAGCGTGCCTTCAGGAGATCGGCAACGGTCGCGGTCTTTTCCGCAGGCGTCAGGCTCGGCGCATTGTCGTCTATGCCGAGGTTGCCCAGGGTCGCGCCGAGATCGATCTTGTGCTCGTCGACCGCGATGCCGATGAGTGCGCTGAGCAGGCTCTTGCGCACGGAATGCAGGTTGGACTTGACCTCGATATCGCCCCATTGGGCAACGACGAGGCCGTGCTGGATGATCATGACGGCGGCGGTCGGCGCGATCTGCTGCGACCAGGATCTGGCTTGCGCGAGTTTCTCGACCGACCATCCCGCGGCTTCCGGCGTCGTCGTCTCGAAAGCTGCGCCCGGATAGTTTTCGACGATCGCATGGGACAGCTCCGAGCCCGGCGCCGGTGCCGTGGCGAAGCCCATGAGCATGGCAGCGACGAAAACACCTCGGCCTGCCCGAATTGGGAAATGACGTTTCACTGGCCCTCCGTATCGCTCTTGCAAGGCGCGCACGATCATCTCGAAAGACGACACGATATTACGTTTCGGATGAATTTGCAGCGCGGCCACAAGCGGCGGCTTCAGGTCTGCGGCGACAGCGCATCCGCCCTTTAAGACCTCGTTAAAACTATTTCGCTTGACGGATTTGAAATTAGCCCTTAGGGACCGCGACCCGAATTGAAGGAAAGACCCGTGCGCCAGTTAGCACATATCGATACCACCGCCGCCACACGGCGACTGCAACCGCAGTCGTATCCGTGGGCGATGTCGTGCGTCGTGAGAGGTCTCTTCAGGAATACCAAGCCCGAATCCGGGCGCAGTTTCGACTAAGTCGGCAAAGGTCCAACCTCTGCCGAGACAGGCAGAGAGCAAGGACCCTCGGGTTCGACACTCCCAAATCCCCAAACTCCGCCTGACGTTTGCTGGCAGACCATATGGATAAGTCTGCCCGATGTCTGGTGGTCATTTTTGGCCGGTCTCCAGCTTTGGAAAAGCAATTTCTTCTTGCTGGTTTAGTTCAGTGACAGAACGCGCCCCTCGTAAGGCCGAAGCGGCTGTTTGATTCAGCCAACCAGCACCATGCTGCTTTAGGTCAGTGGCAGACCGCGATCCTTGTAAGATCGAAGTCGGGGGTTCGAATTCCGCCCAAGCAGCTCCAGTTTCATGCTCTCTTCGTTCAAATGGCAGGATTGCCCTTTGGTAAGGGGCAGACGCTGGATCGTAACCAGCAGAGAGCACCATGGCGCGTGACCTTGTAGCGAACCTGGCACAGCTTGCGGTCTTAGAAACCGTGGTTTTGGGAGTTCGAATCTCCCCGCGCCTACCAACAAATCGCCTGACTAGCCCAACGGCAGAGGCCGCTTGCTCAAAACAAGCCACAGTGCGGGTTCAAATCCTGCGTCAGGCACCACGCTCCGTTAGCTCAATGGGAGAGCATCGGTCTTACACACCGACATTGACCGTGTTCGATCCACGGACGGAGTACCAGCGCTTTAGCCAGCGCCGCTTGTCCCGTCGTCTAGTGGCTAAGGCACGCGCCCGATGAGCGCGAAAACACGGATCGAAACCGTGCGGGACAACCAACTCAAACGGAGATCACGATGAACGAGAAGCTACCTGACGGCGTGCATCGTCTTTCCGACGAAAGCGCCGCAACGATGAAGAGAATTGCAGAGCGCAGTGCCGAGCAAACGGCGCGCTTCACCAAACGCGGATCCTGACCAGGCATCGCTATCGCGAGCCTGAGGCATCGCAATCGCGAGCCTGGGCATCGCAATCGCGAGCCAGAGGACCGCGAGTAGGAAAGTAGCACGCTGGCCTTTTAACCCATGAGAACGCGGGGCAGTACCGTGGCGGTCCACCAATCCGACGAACTGAAGTTTGTTTGCAACTCCGCCAAGGGCGGAGCGACCAAGCGAAAAATCAAGACCGCGAAGCTTCCGACCTCGATGGAAGAGCTTCGCGAGCTGGATCACGAGCATCGATCGGCAGAGCAGCGGATTCTTAATCCGTCAGGTCGGGGTTCGAATCCCCGGTGATCCACCATCCGCCTTCGCTCACGCTTCGGCGTGGCAAGCCGCGCTGAAGCGTGAGAGATTCGTGCCGGTATCCCAACGGCAGAGGAAATGCGTTGAGAGCGCATTCAGTGGGAGTTCGAATCTCCCTCGGCACACCATGGCCGCTTATGCATCAGGTGAGGCAGCGTCACTGTCCATGACGTGAGGCGGGATCGTTCCCCGCAGCGGTCGCCATCTCTGTGAAGCTCGTGTGGAAGAGCACCCGCCTTGGAAGCGGGAGGTCGGTGGTCGGAGCACCGCATGGAGACCAATTCGCGCGTCGAGCCAGATGGGACGGCCCGCAGCTCATAACTGCATGACGACGGAGTTCGATTCTCCGGGCGCGCACCAGAGAGGAAGAAGAAGTAACGGTCTCCTAGCTTAACCGTACAGAGCGCCGCCCTCCGAAGGCGGGGGGTCGAGGTTAGAGTCCTCGGGAGATCGCCACAGCGCATGATCCGCAAAACCTGCCCCGCACGTGCGGGGTGTGCAGCGGTTTTCCCTCGCGACAAACGCGGAACGCGTTGCGCGGAGATCATGCGCAATCATGAATATGGATGGTGAAGCCTGCGTGGGCGGGCAGCGGTCCTGAAAACCGTGGCACCTTCGGGTGAGGGGTTCGAACTCCTCCGCCATCCTCCATCCAATTCTGTGCAGGCCGGATGTACGCCGCGCACGCGAGAGAGTTCAAGCCTCGCAACCAATAGCGGGTGAGTGGAACGGATAACCACGCCAGACTCATAACCTGGCGATAGCCGGTTCGACTCCGGCACCCGCGACCAACATGCCTCGGTATGCAGCTAAGGACGCTGCGCGGTCTGTAAAACTGAAGCCTTAAGCGCTGGCGTGGATCGTTACCACGACGAGGCACCAACAACGCGGATGAAAGATTACGGCAGTCGGCGAGTGTGCCACACTTGCAGCCGGGGTTCGAACTCCCCGTGTCCGCACCAATTTCGCTCAGTAAGCTAATCTGGTGAAAGCGCCGAGCTGAAGCCTCGGAGAGCGCGGCTCGAAACCGTGACTGAGCACCATGGGGCAGGCACAAGAGTGCAGACGATCCTTGCAAGATTGTCGCGCGCGGAGCGTTACCGCGTTGCTCCACCATTCCCGTAGAGCCATCTCGGCGAGGGCAGCCGGCTGTTAACCGGCGAAGGCACGTTCGAATCGTGCTGCGGGAGCCAATACGGAGCCGTCGTCAAGCCGGCTCTACCATGCACACGTAGCCCTCCTGCCTACGAAGCAGGACAAAGGTAACCGGACGGAAGATGCGGGTTCGACTCCTGCCGTGTGCTCCATTCGACTGCCCCATAGCTCAACGGGCAGAGCGCGCGGCTCTGAACCGCGAGACCTCGGATCAACACCGGGTGGGGCTGCCATCACGAAGGACCCAGACGGCCAGGGTACGGTCTGCAAAACCCGACAAGCGAGTTCGACTCTCGCCTTCGTGTCCAATGCTTCCGTCCGCCAACGGGACAGGCTCCCGTCTTCTAAACGGGCAATCGATGTTCGAGTCATCGCGGAAGCGCCATCTCGACGTAGCTCAACAGGACAGAGCCGCGATCTCCTAAATCGCAACGTGGACGTTCGAGTCGTCCCGTCGAGACCAATTCATGGAAGGTCAACCGGCGAGGCGCCGGCGCTCCCTGCTAAGGATGCGGCACCGGCGACGGTGTGGTGATCGTGTCTCCGGCCTTCCGCGCGGGCGTGGCGTAACAGCAACGTGTCTGGCTTCCAACCAGAGGTCCCCGGGGCGGCACCGGGCGTCCGCACCATGGAGCGTTAGTTTACTGGCTAGAATCTCCGGCCTTCACCCGGAAGGAAGCGGATCGAAACCGCTACGCTCTGCCATTTCGATGCGGCACCTCCGGCGAGGACTCCGGCCTTTGAAGCCGGACAGCTCGGATCGACACCGAGGGCCGCTGCCAGCCGCGATCCTTCCGGCGAAGAGGCGGCTCTCACAAGGCCGCGCGACCATGCTGCCTATGCTCGATGGCAATGAGCACGCCGGCTGTGAACCGGTGGGATGGCGTTCGAATCGCCAGGGCAGTGCCAATCGCCGGGGCAGTGCCAATCTCAGGAGTTTGGTGTAATGACAGCACAGCGGCTTCCAACTCCGCTAGCGTGGGTTTGATTCCTGCAACTCCTGCCATTCATGGATGGGCGGCAACGTCGACGGTGTTGCGTCACACCACGATTGCCGCGCCCGACAAATCGCGCTTAAATATCCTCGAAACTGTCGCGACGGCTCAGGTGCGGCGCCGACTGCACGAACCGCGTACACGACATGGGAGGTAGCCGATGATCGATTCGAACCGACGCACCATTCTGGCAACCGGTGCCGCCGCGGCGGCGGCAAGCGCAGTGCCGCAAGTGTTCGCGCAGACCCAGCCGGCCGGGGCAGTTACCGGGATTGCCTGCCGGCGCCAAGGTCGGCTTCTACGAGAAGGGCAATGTCCGCATCCGCTATGCCGAGATCGGCTCCGGCTTCCCGCTGCTGGCGACGCCCGGCGGCGGCCTGAACTCCTGTATCGCCGTGTGGGCACGTGCGGTGATCAACATTCCCGAGGAGTTCAAAAACGACTTCCGCGTGATCACCATGGACCAGCGCAACGCCACGGGCGGCGAATCCACCGGACCGGTGCAGGTCGACGATCCCTGGGGCGCGTTCGCCGACGACCAGCTGGGCGTGATGGACCATCTCGGCATCGACAAGTTCTTCTTCTTCGGCAACTGCATCGGCGGCCCGTTCGCGATGAAGTTGATGGAGCGGGCGCCGCGGCGCGTCGCTGCCGCGATCTTGAGCCAGCCGGTCGGGCACAACCCGGGCAAGCCGGATTACATGTTCGACGCCGGCAAGACCGTCTGGGCCAAAGAGCTGCGCGAGCGTCGGGGCGACGTCGCGATGGAGACCATCGAGACATATCTGCACAACCTTTACCGCACGCGGCCCGATTTCGTGTACAGCGTATCGCGCGATTTCGCGAAATCATGCCAGACGTCGATGCTGGTGCTGCCTGATGACGTCGATGCGCATCCGCTGGTGACGTCGATCGACGTCGCCTCGCTCTGCCCGAATGCCGAGATCACGGTGTTTCCCTGGAAGGATCCGCCGGAGCTGAAGGCGCGCACCATCAACCGCGCGCGCACCTTCCTGAAGCGGTATCAGACGGCGTAGCACCTCTCCTGTCGTCCCGGACAAGCGCGCGCACGCGCCTGTCCGCCGTAGCTCGAAGAGCGAAGGCGGAAGCGCGATCCGGCTCCCCTCCCCGATTCATTTTCTCGAGCTGGATGACGCCGTGCCGGCGCCATCGCTCTCTTTGTCATCAAAACATGCCATGTTGGCTGCGTGGATGCCATTCAAAATTGCCTGCCCTCAGCGCGCTGCGCGCTTGGCAGCGAGGGGAAAATGCGTAAATTGGCGGCCCGCAAAGGCACATCAACTGCCGCAAGCACCTGATCGTTTTCAAGCCATGCACGCATTTCACCCGACCAAACTTTTGATCGCCGCCGCCATCGTCGCGGCATCGCTATTGCCCGCCGGCGCCGCGAGTGACGGCGGCGCGGCCTTCCTGGAAAAGCTGTCGCTCAATTCCTCGCCGTCCTCGGTGCTGGTCGTTTGCCACGGCTTCGGCTGCGCCTATCGCAACACCTTCCCGCTGACGCCCGGGCGCGTCGCGATGCTGCGGGGCATGCTGGGCTCGCCCAGATCCGCCAAGGACGAGCGCAAGGCGCTGGCGACGGTCGTGGCATGGTTCGATCGCGAGGGCGGTCGCACGGCCGGCACGGTCGGCCGCATCGCGCGCGCAAGTGCCGCGACCAAAAGCGGCCCGAAGCAGATGGACTGCATCGACCTCACCGCCAACATCACCGAGCTCCTGATCGTGCTCGACCGCAACAAGATGCTCAAATTCCATCATGTCGGCGAGCCGGTGTCGCGCGGCGTCTTCGTCGACGGCAAACAGCCGCACACCACCGCGGTCATCGTCGAGAACGCGACCGGCACCGAGTGGTCGGTCGATTCCTGGACCAAGGCCTATGGCCAGAACCCGGACATCATGACCATCGCCGACTGGAAGTCCAAAAGTTGAGAATCAAGAGCTGAGAGTTTGCACGTCCTTTTGATTTTTTCCCGAGGTCCCTATGCGCGCCTCCCTGTTGTCTGGAAAATCCGCCCTCCGCCGTATCCGTCGTCTTCTGATCCCGATCCTCGCTCTGTCAGGCCTGATGTTTCCCATGTCGAACGCCGCCGCGCAGCAGCGCGAGATCGTGGAAATGAACAACCAGGTCATCCGGCTCTATCAGTCGGGCCAGAAGACCGAGGCGATCTCGCTCGCGGAGAAGAGCGTCGACAAGTCGAAGGCGACGCTCGGTGCCGACAACAGGGTGACCGGCATCCTGCTTTCGCAGCTCGGCAACTTCTATCGCGAGGTCGGACGCTATGCCGATGCCGAGAAGGCATTGAAGACCGCGGTCGCCATTCTCGAACGCAGCGGCCAGGCCGACATCCAGAATCTTGCGGGGGCGCTGAACAATCTCGGCGGGGTCTATCTGAACCAGGACATCTATCCGGAGGCCGAGGCGCTGTTCCGCCGCTCGCTGGCTCTCGCCGACAAGCTGCCGGCCGGCAAGTTGCGCGACTATCAGCGCGGCAACAGCCTCAACAGCCTCGCGGTGGTCTACGGCAACCAGGCCAACGCGCTTGCCGACAACGGCCAGACCGAGCGAGGCCAACGCGGCCTATGACCGCATGATCGCCGTTGCTCAACGAGGTGATCCCGATCTGGTCGAAGGTGTTCGGGCCGACCAACCAGGCCGTCGCCAATCTGGTGGCGAACCGCGGCGAGGCCTATTCCAAGAAGCAGCAATATGACCGCGCCGAAGCCGATCTGCGCGATGCGCTCAAGGTGCGGACGCAGGCGCTGGGGCCGAAGCATCAGGCGGTCGCCACCGTCCAGAACAATCTCGCCAATGCGCTGGTGGCGGAGAAGAAATATCCCGAGGCCGAACAGCTGCTGCTCGCAGCGCTTGCGACCCGAACCGAAGTGCTGGGTCCGAACCATCCGAGCACGGCGCGAAATCTCGATGCCCTGTCGCGTCTCTATGCCGCCAGCGGCAACACATCAGCCGCGGCCGATTACTCGCGCAAGGCAACCGGCGCGGTGATCGCCCACGCCCAGACCGAGACGGCGCTGGTCCGCCAGAGCCAGGGCTCGGGCGGCCTGGTCGAGCAGCGCACGGGCTATTTCGTGTTGCACGTCGCCAATCTTGCGGCCGCGAGGGCCGCAAATCCCGCGCCCGAGCTCGACAATGAGGCGCTGGTGACGGCGCAATGGGCGGCGCAATCCTCGACCGCGGCGGCGGTGCAGCAGCTCGGCGTGCGGCTGGCGTCCGGCGGCGACGCCATGGCGGCGCTGGTGCGCGACAGCCAGGATACGGCCGGGCTGTGGCGCGACCGCGACCGCGCGCTGATCGCGGAAATGTCGAAGCCGGCCAACCAGCAAAGCCGCGGCGGCATCGATGCGCTGCGCAAGCAGATCGCCCAGCTCGAGGACAAGCAGAGGACCCTGCAGGCGAAGATCGAGACCGACTTTCCCGGACTATGCCGCGCTCTCCAGCCCGCGGCCGCTCAATGTCGACAATGTGCAAAAGCTGCTCGGCGCCGACGAGGCGCTCGCCTTCTTCCTCGCCGGCGACAAGGAATCCTACGTCTTCGCCCTGACCCACGATGCCTTCGACTGGCGCGTGATTCCGCTCACCAAAGCACAGCTCAGCGACAAGGTCGCGGCGTTCCGCAGGGGGCTCGACGTCGACGCGTTGAACAAGTCGATTGCCGACGGCAAGCCGGTGCTGTTCAATCTCGACACGGCTTACGAGCTCTATTCGCAGCTGTTGCGACCGGTCGAGGCCACCATCAAGGACAAGAAGAATCTCGCCGTCGTGCCCTCGGGCGCGCTGACGGCGTTGCCGTTCCATCTGCTGGTGACCGAGAAACCGCCGGCGCCGCTCAATGACGGAAAAAACGCCGGACCGTACCGCGACGCGGCCTGGCTGTTGCGCCGTCACGCCGTCACCGTGCTGCCGTCGGTTGCGAGCCTGCGCGCGCTGCGTTCGGAGAAGCGCGCCGATAACGGCGCGCGGCCGTTCGTCGGCTTCGGCGATCCGCTGTTCCAGAGCACGCCCACCCCGAACAACTCGCGCGGGGCGACGAAGACGCGCGGCTATGCCGACTACTGGACGCGGAGCGGCGGCATCGATCGCGGCCTGCTCGCCGCCTCGCTGCCGCGGCTCACCGACACCGCCGACGAGATCAAGAAGATCGGCGAGAAGCTGGGTGCGTCCGCGGGCGACATCTATCTCGGCGCCGCCGCGAGCGAGACCACCGTCAAGAAGGCGCCGCTTGCCAATTACCGCGTGGTTTATTTTGCGACCCACGGCCTCGTCGCCGGCGACGTCAAGGGCGTCGGCGAGCCGTCGCTCGCGCTGTCGATCCCGGCCAATCCGACCGAGATCGACGACGGCCTGTTGACCTCGAGCGAAGTCGCGCAGCTCAAGCTCAATGCCGACTGGGTGGTGCTGTCGGCCTGCAACACGGTGGCCGGCGACAAGCCCGGCGCGGAAGCGCTGTCGGGACTGGCGCGCGCCTTCTTCTATGCCGGCACCCGCGCGCTGCTGGTCTCGCACTGGGCGGTCGAGTCGGAAGCGGCGACGCGGCTCACCACCTCCACCTTCGACATCATGAGCAAGGACGCGAGCATCGGCCGCGCCGAGGCGCTGCGCCGCGCGATGCTGGACTATCTCGGCGACAAGTCGAACGACGACAACGCCAACCCCGCTTATTGGGGGCCGTTCAGCGTGGTCGGCGAAGGCGCGGTGAAGTAGTTTTCGGCGTCACAAAAACGACACGAAGGAACCGGGTTCCGTTGTTTAATAAGAGGTAAATTTATATTGACTCGCACCAAAGTTGCGTGCTGTTACGCGCGCAAATCGTGACCGGAGCCTGGGGGCTGGTTCCGTTATTTTGGGGAATTCCATTGATTGCCTGTCACCGCGACCGCTCGCCGGCGCGCACCCTTATGCGCTGTAGCGCCGATCGCATCATCTGAACATCGCGACGATATGAAACGCAATCGCGCGAGGAACTCCGCTTGACGCACGGCCGGCCGGATACGCCGGAGCTGCCGAAGAACGACACTTCAACTCGGGAAAAACGTGATGACTGCTCAGTCGCTGACGATCAAGATGGCGGTTGCCGATCCGGCCCTCACCGGCGTTGCGGATCCGGGATCGCATATCGTCTATACGATCGACGTCTTGCCGTCGCTCGGCACGCTGACCGTCAACGGCGTTGCCGTCACCGATGGCGGCCAGATCACGCAGGACCAGTTCGATCAAGGCCTGGTCGTTTACACCGACGATGGCAGCGGCTCGGGATCCGACCTGTTCAGCTACTCGATCTCCGACACGCTGAACCACGATCTGGGTTCAGGCTCCTTCAACACGCATCACAGTGGCGGCACCCTGGTCGCCGGCGAAAATGTATACTCCGGTGGCTCCGACCCCGTCATTTTCTTCTCGGAACCCGGCAGCAACTCGATCAGCGGGACCAACGTGACGGTGAGTTACGCGCTGGCGCCAGCCGGCGTTTTCATCAGCCTTCCGATCGATGCGAACAATGGCTTCGGCGGCTTCGACACGTTCGGCAACATCAGCAGCGTGATCGGCTCCTCGCACGACGACACGATTTTTTCCAGTGCTGGCGACGTCATTTTCGGCGGCGGCGGCGACGACAAGATACTCGGCGTAGGCAGCGAGACCGCCGGCTTCAGCGGCGCACGATCGGACTACTTTGTCCTCTTTGTGAATTCGGACGAGGTCAAGGTCACCGACCTGCGTCCAGGCTCGCCGGACGGCACGGATGATCTTCCGGGCGTTCATTCGTTCCAGTTCTCGGATGGCACCTACTCGCTTGCCCAGCTCAACGCGCTCAGCGAGATCGAGAATTCGGGCTCCACGATCCTGGGATACGTCGGCGACAACTATTTTCTCTTTACCAACGGGACGGCCGGCGAGCCCGAGTTGAAGTTTCAGGGCTCTCCCGTTTCCGTCACCCACTCCAACTTGTTCGCCGTCGGCGCCGAACAGGTCGCGGGCGGCGGCTACGAGGTCGCCTGGGAGAGCTTCAGCAATCCCAGCGGCACTCCCATGTTCCAGGTCTGGAACGTCGACAGCAACGGCAACTACGTCTCCACGCTCCTCGGCCCGGTCGTGGCGAGCGACCAGGTGCTGGAAGCGCTCGAGAGCAGCACGTTCAGCCAGGACCTGAATAATGACGGGATCATCGGCGTCCCCAACGTCACGGCGATCGAGACCTTCGGATCGACCGAGCTGGGACAGGCGAGTACCTTCTATTACATGGATCCGGTTGCGGGCGGGACCGGCCCCGAGTTGAAATACACCGGCGCCCCCTTCGTCGCCGGCGCCTGGGTGCCGATCGGCGCCGAGCAGACGTCGACCGGCTATGAAGTGGCGTTGTTCAATGCGTCCAGCAATCTCTACACGATCTGGAATACCGACAGCAGCGGCAACGTGCTCTCAGCTTCGCTCGCGGGTGTTTCCGGCACCAACACCTCGCTGGAATTCATCGAGACGAGTTTCCACCAGGACCTGAATGGCGACCACACCATCGGCATTCCCGGCGTCATCGAATCGTTCGGCGCGACCGAGCTCACGGAGGTCGGCAACAACTATTTCTTCGATCCCATCGCCGGCGGGAGCGGGCCTGAACTGAAATATGGCGGCAGCCCCTTTGTCGCCGGCGCCTGGGCACCCATTGGCGTGGAGAAAACCGCGGCTGGCTTCGAGGTGGCGTTGTTCAACGCGTCCAGCAATCTCTACACGATCTGGAATACCGACAGCAGCGGCAACGTGCTTTCAGCTTCGCTCGCGGGCGTGTCCGGCACCAACACGGCGCTGGAATCCATCGAGGTCAGTTTCCACCAGGACCTGAATGGCGACAACAACGTCGGCATTCCCGGCGTCATCGAAACGTCCGGCGCGACCGAGCTCGTGGTGGTCGGTAACGATTTCTTCTTCAATCCGGTTTCCGGCGGGACAGGGCCCGAGTTGAAGTACGGGGGCAGCCCGTTCGTCGCCGGCGCCTGGGTGCCGATCGGCGCGGAGCACACGGCGACCGGTTACGAGGTGGCGTTGTTCAATGCGGCGAGCAATCTCTACACGATCTGGAATACCGACAGCACCGGCAACGTGCTTTCAGCTTCGCTCGCGGGTGTTGCCGGCACCAACACGGCGCTGGAATCGATCGAGGGCAGTTTCCACCAGGACCTGAACGGCGACGGTGTCATCGGCATCCCCGGCATCATCGAAACGTTCGGCGCGACCGAGCTCGCGGAGGTCGGCAACAATTACTTCTTCAATCCCGTCGCCGGCGGGACGGGACCCGAACTCAAATATGGCGGCTCCCCCTTTGTCGCGACCGCCTGGGCGCCGATTGGCGTGGAGAAAATCTCGAGCGGCTACGAGGTGGCGTTGTTCAATGCGTCGAGCCAGCTTTACTCGGTGTGGAACACCGACAGCAGCGGCAACGTGGTTTCGTCTTCGATCGCGGGCGTTTCCGGCACCAACACCGCGCTGGAATCGATCGAGACCAGCTTCCAGCAGGACCTCAACGGCGACAACGTGATCGGACCGCCAAGCCATACGTCGGCAGTAACGATCAGCGTCTCTAACACCAGCACCGTCGCCACGTTCACCCTCGCTAACAGCAGCACCGCCGGCTCGGCCATCATCACCGCAACGCCTTCCATCGTTGCGCCGGCCGCCGGAAATGCCATCCTGTCGGGCAGCGCAGCAAGCGACACCTTCGTGTTCAATGCTCACTTCGGCAACGACGTGGTGACGGGCTTCCAGCCCGGCGTGGACCAGGTCAATCTCGACCACACCCTGGCTGCGAGCATCGCGGACCTGTTCAGCCACACGGCCGACAATGCGGCCGGCAGCGCCGTGGTCACCATCGGCGCCGATCAGTCGATCACTTTCGACCACGTGTCGACGCAGGTGCTGCAACAGCACGCCAGCGATTTCCATCTGGTCTGATGCGTCAATCCGGATGGGCCGGCTGCGCCGGCTTCGGGCCGGCGGGATCGGGCTCGACCGCGGGCTTCGGCTCGGTTTGCGAGATGCGCGCGCCGGCCTGACGCGCGGCCTGTCCGGTCGTCGTGTGCTGCGCCTCCGCGGCGGTCTTGACCTCCGGGCTGTTCCAGCGGTCGCGTACCTGCGTGAACAGGACGATGGCGCATACGAGGGCGATCGCCAGCGACGATCAGCGCAAGTCCCTTCCGGTTGATGTGAGGACGCTCGTGCATGTCGGGATAATCCGCCGACGCAGGCGCGAGTTCCGAAATCAGCCGCGCCGCCGAGCATGCGCGGTGCTAAAGAAAGCCGGATAGCGACGGAACCAATCAAAATTCAGGTGCGCTCGGGAGGCCCGGTCATTCGATCGGCTTCAACCGCAACTCGTCAGGGCTTGCGTTGACGAAGCCGAATGCGGCGTAGGCGGCCTGTCCGCCGCTGCTTGCGACAAACGCCAGATAACGATCGGCGACCGCCTTGTGCTTGCCCTCGTCCAATGCGCCGATGGCATAGGACACCTCATCCCGCAGGCTGTCGGACACCGGCAACTCCACCGCATCCACCTCCGCGCCGTGACGCTGCGCTTCCAGAACTTCGGTCTTCCAGACGATACCGGCATCGGATTTTCCATCGCGGATGCGCTCAGGCGTCTCGCGATGATGAACCGCGGTGAAGTAGTTGTTGTCGGTCGCCTGACAGGACGCGCATTCCTTTCCGCCCGAAATCGTCTGCCAGATGCCATGCCGCTCCAGCACCTTGCGCGCATAGAACTGCATGATGCCCTCGTTGACCGGGTTGGGCATCGAGGTACGGACATCGGCGCGCACAAGATCGTCTATTCCGGCGACATGCCTGGGGTTGGCTTTGGCGACCATGATCTGCAGCTCATTGTGCATGTAGGTCGCGTATTGGCTCATCAGCCCCGCCGCTTTCAGCTTCTTGAGATGGCCGAGATTGACCGACGCATAGACGTCCGGAGTGAAGCGGTATTCGTGCCCGCTGTAGGTCCAGCCGCCGCCGAGAATGGCCGACAGGATCAGGCCGGGCGGCAGCGTGATCAGGCCCACCGACAATCCGGGCTCGCTGCGCTGGAATTCGCCGATCACCTTGTCCATCGCAAAGAACTGATTGCCGGCGACCCAGAGCACCAGGCCGGCGCCCGGCATCCGTTCGAGCGCGCCGGCTCCCGTCACGATCGACCCATCAGCGGCATAGAGCTTGAGATCGCTGTCGTGGCCGGCGGGAATGGCAACCAAACCCGCCGCACTCTCGGCCGACGCGCCGGGAGCCACGACAAACGTCATGACGGTCAAGATCAGGACTCTTACGATCGTTCGCAATCGCATCGTTGCCTCGTTCAATGCCGCAGCCCTGCTGCAAACGATCGCACCATACCACGCGACGGCTTCGAACTCGCACCGCTTCACGAAGCGCGCTTGCCGCGCTGCGCCACCGGGATCACGAACTTCAGTCCCGACCAGGTCTCGTCGACCGCGCAGACCTTGACGTCGACCAGGCCGAGCGGCAGCGCGGTGTCACGCACCACGACATCGCTGAGATCGGTCGCAACGCCGCTCGCCTTCTTCGGCCATGACACCCAGATCATGCCGTCAGGTGCGATCGCCGCGCGAAGGCGCTTGAGCTTGCCGGCCAGTCCCGCCGCCTCGGTCGCAAACAGGTGCACCATGTCGAGCGATGCCGCCGCTCGCGCGACGAACCTTCGCGCCGTCGGGCAGCTCGCCGACGATATCGCGGTAGGGCTTGGGTGGGCTGTCCGCAAAAATGCGAAAGCCCGGCTTGATGCCGAGCTTTTGCGAGAGTGGCTTGCCGGAATAACCGGCCATGCGTGGGCTTACGCCTGCGGCTGCGGCTCCAGGCCGGGATCCGGATCGGGACGCGGCCGCGGCTTGCCGGCGGTACCGGCCGGCGGCACGGCGGAGGCGCGCGGCGTGGTCGGCTCCAGCACCGACTCGCGGTTCGGCTTCTTGCCCTTCGAGCAGATCGATGATCTCGTCGCCGCTCAGCGTCTCGAACTCGAGCAGGCCCTTGGCCAGCGTCTCGAGATCGGCGCGCTTCTCGGTGAGAATCTTCGTCGCCTCGTTGTAGCCCTGCTCGACCAGCCGCCTGATCTCGGTGTCGATCTTCTGCACGGTCGCTTCGGAGGCGTTCTGCGTGCGCGACACCGACATGCCCAGGAACACCTCGTCCTGGTTCTCGCCATAGGACACGGTGCCGAGCTCTTCGGAGAGGCCCCAGCGCGTCACCATCATGCGCGCCAGGCGCGTGGCCTGCTCGATGTCGGAGGCCGCACCCGAGGTCACCTTCTCGCGGCCGAAGATCAGCTCTTCGGCGACGCGGCCGCCCATCATGATGGCAAGCCGCGAGGTCATCTGCTCCAGCGACATCGACAGCTTGTCGCGCTCGGGCAGCTGCATCACCATGCCGAGCGCGCGGCCGCGCGGAATGATCGTGGCCTTGTGGATCGGATCGGTGGCGACGACGTTGAGGCCGACGATGGCGTGGCCGCCCTCGTGATAGGCGGTCAGCATCTTTTCTTCCTCGGTCATCACGAGCGACTTGCGCTCGGCGCCCATCATCACCTTGTCCTTGGCCTCCTCGAACTCGGCCTGCGTCACCATGCGCTTGTTGCGGCGCGCGGCGGTCAGCGCCGCCTCGTTGACGAGGTTCATCAGGTCGGCGCCCGAAAAGCCGGGCGTGCCGCGGGCGATGGTCTTCAGGTTGATATCCGGCGCCAGCGGCACCTTGCGCACATGCACCTTCAAAATCTGCTCGCGGCCGACCACGTCCGGGTTCGGCACCACGACCTGGCGGTCGAAGCGGCCCGGCCGCAGCAGCGCCGGATCGAGCACGTCGGGACGGTTGGTCGCGGCGATCAGGATCACGCCTTCGTTGGCCTCGAAGCCGTCCATCTCGACCAGCAACTGGTTCAGCGTCTGCTCGCGCTCGTCATTGCCGCCGCCGAGGCCGGCGCCGCGATGACGGCCGACCGCGTCGATTTCGTCGATGAAGATGATGCAGGGCGCGTTCTTCTTGGCCTGCTCGAACATGTCGCGCACGCGCGAGGCGCCGACGCCGACGAACATCTCGACGAAGTCGGAGCCGGAAATGGTGAAGAACGGCACGTTGGCTTCGCCCGCGACCGCGCGCGCGATCAGCGTCTTGCCGGTGCCGGGCGGGCCGACCAGCAGCACGCCGCGCGGAATCCGTCCGCCGAGGCGCTGGAATTTTCCGGGGTCGCGCAGGAACTCGACGATCTCCTGCAGGTCCTGCTTGGCCTCGTCGACGCCGGCGACGTCCTCGAAGGTGACGCGGCCATGCGCCTCGGTCAGCATTTTCGCGCGCGACTTGCCAAAGCCCATCGCCTTGCCGGCGCCGCCCTGCATCTGCCGCGACAGGAAGATCCACACGCCGATCAGCGCGATGAACGGCAGCCAGGAGACCAGCAGCGAGACGAACCACGGCACGTTGTCGCCGGGCGGCTTGGCGGTGATCTGCACCTTGCCGTTATAGAGGCGCGTCACCAGCGTCGGATCGTTCGGCGCATAGGTCTGGAAGGTCTGGCCGCTGGTGAAGGTGCCGTGAATCTCCGGCCCCTGGATCACGACGTCGCGGACATGGCCCTGGTCGACTTCGGTCAAAAGCTGCGAGAAGGAGATATCCTGCGAGGACGCGCGTTGACCGGGATTCTGGAAGAGCGTGAACAGCGCCAGCAGCAACAGGACAATGATGACCCAGAGGGCGAAATTGCGCAGGTTGGCGTTCATTGATCTTCCTTCGTGGTCGCGCGGATCGCGGCCTTAGTCCTTCGGACCTATCTTTGGGTAACCACGAGGGAATTCCCCCGCTCGACCGTATCACAATCTAGGTGCCGCTGGTCGCGATGCCAAGGGAACCGCCGGGGACTATTTAACGCATCCTAACGCGATTCCCGTTGAAAAAATGGCATTTCAGCAATGTTTTCCGGCGGTGGTTAAGGCTCTCGCGGGGAATATGACGGCATCAACGCTGTTCATGTTCTCTTCTGCCTGCGCAATGGCGCGGGCGCGATGCGAATCCGGCCTCGCGCAAGGCTTACCACTGCACCGGCAAGGGTCGTTTTCAGGCCGCTTTGCGCGGCAATGGCCTGATCGAGCATCGTCAGGAGCGCCTCGACCTTGCCGAGCTCGGCGGGCCCTTCATGGCCGACGCGGTCGAGGCTGCGCCTGAGCAACCGCAGCCGGATTTCCTCGGGCAGGCCAGCGAAAGCGCGCGCATCTAATCCGGGACGCAATGGGTCAGCCCTGAGCGCCAGATAGCGCTCGGCGCCATCGGCGAGCACTTCCACGGCGGCATTGGCCCGCGCCAGCCGCGACGCCAATCGCGCCAGCCCGCGCGCATCGCCGCCTTCGGCCGCGAGCAGCGGCAGCAGCGCGCGCAGCCGCGGCCGGGTGAACGCCGTATCGCGGTTGGTCGGATCGTCGGCAAAGGCGACCTTCGCGCTGATTCAGGGTCGCAATCAGCCGCGCTTTCGGCACGTCCAGCAATGGACGCGCAAGCAGAATGCCGTCGCGCTCGCTCTCGCGCGCCATTCGCCGACAGCCCCGCGATGCCGCTGCCGCGGAACAGCCGCATCAGCAGCGTCTCGGCCTGATCATCCCTCGTGTGCGCGGTCGCGACATGCGTGGCGCGTGCGGCGCGCGCCGCCTGCGCCAGCAGACGATAGCGTGCATCGCGCGCCGCGGCCGGCACGCCACGGCTCGGCTTGTCGCCGGTCCAGCGCAAGGTGCGATGCTCGATCTCGAGGCTGCGTGCGAGCCGCTTGACCTCGCGGGCCTCGCGCGCCGCCTCCTTGCGCAAGCCATGATCGATCGTGACCGCGATCAGCTGTGGGCCTCGCGCGAAACCCTTGCGCCAGCGCGCGGCGAGCCACATCAGCGCGACCGAGTCCGGCCCGCCGGACACCGCGAGCACCAGCGCCGGCAAATCCCTCCAGCCGGCGAACAGCGTCTTCGCCTCGCTGGCCGAGATCGGTGAATTGTCGTCGTCACGCATGGCGGCGATTATGCGCACATGCACGGCTTGATGCCATAGTGCCAAGACTTGATGCGGGCGAGCGCCCGGACAAGATTCACGCTTTTCCGCAGCGGAGGAACGCCGCGATGAACGCGTCCAAATCACCGACACAGGCGACCTGGTATTTCGACGTGATCTCGCCGTTCTCCTATCTCGCGCTCGGCGAGATCGAAGAGCTGGCGCAGCGGATCACCGTCACGTACCGGCCGATCCTGTTTGCCGCGCTGCTGGAGCACTGGAAGCATCTGGGCCCCGCGGAAATCCCGCCGAAGCGGATTCACACCTACCGGCTGGTGCTGTTCGAGGCGCAGCGCCGCGGCATCCCGTTCCGCTTCCCGCCTTCGCATCCCTTCAATCCGCTGAAGCCGCTCCGCCTGCTCGCCGCGCTCGATGCCGACCCGCGGCGGTGCGCATCGTGATGGACCGCATCTGGCGCGACGGCCTCGACCTGTCGCTGAAAGAGAATTGGGACGCGACATGCGCCGCGCTCGGGCTCGATCCGGACCGCGCCGTCGAATTGATCAACGCCGCGGAGACCAAGGCAAAGCTTCGCGCCAACACCGATGCGGCAGTAGCAGCGAAACTGTTCGGCGTGCCGACCTTGCAGATCGACGACGAGCTGTTCTGGGGCGCCGACGCATTGCCGATGGCGCGCGCCTATCTCGACGATCCCGAGATGTTCAAATCCGGCGAGATGCTCCGGGTCGCGACCATGGACGCATCGGTCGCGCGACGGCGGCGCGCTAGGGCATGATCCGGAAAAGTGTGAAGCGGTTTTCCGACAAGATCATGCCCGAACAAGAAGCGCGTCAGCACTTCTCTTTCTTCTGCTCGCGGTCGACGGCGCTTTTGACGCCGGCGGAGGCGCGCGGATATTTGCGCGTCACCTCGCCGAAGGCGGCGCAGGCCGCTTCCTTTTCCTTCAACGCCGCGAGCGACTGCCCGAGCCGCAACAGCGAGTCCGGCGCCTTGGGCGACTTCTCGTATTTGCTGGTGACGTTGAGGAAGATCTCGGCGGCGTCGCGATATTGCTGGCGCTGGAAGAAGCTCTCGCCGAGCCAGTACTGGGAATCGCCGACCAGCGCGTCATTGGGATATTTCTGCGCGAAATTGCGCATGGTCTCTTCGGCGAGCGCGTAGTCCTTGCGCTGCATGTAGCCGATGCCGAGGTCGTATTCGTCGCGCGGCGAGTTCGACGGCGGCGCGGTGACAAGACCGCCGCCGGTGCCGTTGAGATTGCGCGGCGGCGGCGCCGGCAACGCGGCCTGCGGCGCGCCTGCCGGCGGGGCGGCCGCCTGCTGCGGCGGCATCGCGCCCTGCTGCTGGTAGCGCGAGCCCGACAGTTCGAGCGGCTCGCCGGGATCTACGCCCGCCGGGCGGACCGACGGAGGCCTCCGCCGGCATCGGCATCTGTCCGCCGCCGAGCGCCTTCGGCGCGCCGGGCGCGTTCGGGTTCTGGTTGGGATCGAAGGCATCGCGACGGCCGCCGCGCGGGCCGGCCGGCTCCTGGGCGATCGGCGCGGGGCTTGCGATCTGCTGCTGCGGATAGCCCTGCTGCGGCGGCGGATAGCCGCCCTGCGGTTGCTGGCCGTAGCCGGGCTGGGCGTAGCCGCCCTGTTGCTGCTGGGCCGGCGGCTGGCCATAGGACGGGCCGGTTTGCGCCGGAGGCACGGCCGCCACGCTGGGCTGGGCCGCAGCCGGCGCCCGGCGCCGGCACGCCGGCGCCAAGCTGGCGCAGCCGCTCCTCGAGCTGGCGGTTACGGTATTGCAGTTCCTCGTTCTGGCCGGTGAGCTGCCGCAGCTGGTTCTCCAGCCGCTGGATGCGCATCTCGGCGTCCGCGTCATCCGATTGCGCGAGCGCCTGCGCGGGAAGGACGAGGAGCGCGGCAATCGCCGCGGCACGCGAAAAGCTTATGGGATCTGGATGACATTTTGCCCTGACGTCGAGGTCGAAAAGCGGAACTCACAATGAGCGGGAGTGCGCCGGAATTTGTGACTGGCCGCCGAATCCGGCGCCGTTTCAGGCGGTATGGTTTAGTGTCGGCTTCGAAACAAGCAAGTCACCTTTCGGTCGCACCATTCATCAACATGAAGGGGCTCGGTCCATGCACGTGTCGGTGAACGGGGTACGGCTGTTCTTCGATGTCGAGGGCACGAAACTCGTGCCCGACGGACCCGTCATGCGGGAAAAGCCGACACTGCTGCTGCTGCATGGCGGCCCCGGCGCCGACCATTCGATCTACCGCCCGGCCTACTCCGCGTTGTCGGACATCGCCCAGATCGTCTATCTCGATCATCGCGGCAATGGCCGCAGCGAGGACGGGCCGCGGGAGAGATGGACGCTCGCGCAATGGGGCGACGACGTCCGCGCGTTCTGCGAGGTGCTCGGCATCGTCGATCCGATCGTGCTGGGCGCATCGTTCGGCGGCATGGTCGCGATGTCCTATGCGACGCGCCACCCGGATCACCCTTCGAAACTCATTCTGATCAGCACCGAGGCGGTCGGCGGCTCCTGGCCGGAGCGGCGCGTCGAACTGTTCGAGCGCTTTGGCGGGCCTGAAGTCGGCGCGCTGGCGCGGCGGCGCTTCCTGGAGCTTCGCGGCCAGCCGGACCAGGCCTGGCTCGACGCATGGCGGCGGCTCGCGATGCCGCACTACACGCGCATCCCGCGCGATCCCGACGCGGCGCGGCGCGCGGTCAACCGGCCCGAGGTGCTGCGCTGGTTCAGCAAGCCCGGCGGCGAGAGCCAGTCCTTCAACATGCTCGCGGAGCTCGGCCGTATCCGATGCCCGACGCTGGTGCTCGGCGGCGAAGATGATCCCATCCACCCGATCGAGAGCCAGGCCGACATCGCAGCGGCCCTGCCGCCGCACCTCGTGCAATTCGAGCGGTTCGACGATTGCAGGCACGCGGTGATCCCGGACGCGCCCGAACGCGCGTTTGCCGTGATCCGCGACTTCATCATGCGCTCAAAATGAAACCGGCGCCCGAAGGCGCCGGAAAATCATCTGATCGATGTACGCCGGGCTTACGAGCTCGCGTTCAGCACCGTGACCGCGCGGCGGTTCTGCGACCAGCAGGAGATGTCGTTACAGACCGCGACCGGGCGCTCCTTGCCGTAGGAGATGGTGCGCATGCGGCCCGCGTCGATGCCCTTCGAAGCCATGAAGGTGCGGACCGACTGGGCGCGGCGGGCGCCGAGCGCGATGTTGTATTCGCGGGTGCCGCGTTCATCCGCGTGGCCTTCGATGGTGAAGGTGTAGCGCGGATAGGCCTGCAGCCACTGCACCTGCTTTTCCAGGGTGGCGATCGCCTGCGGCGTCAGATCGGTCTGGTCGCTCTCGAAAAACACGCGGTCGCCGACATTGACGACGAAATCCTGCTGGCTGCCCGGAACAGCCGCGCTTGCCATCGCATCGGTGCCGACGCTCTTGTTGGCGCAAGCGCCCATGGAGAGCGCGACCGCGAGCACCGCGGCCAGCTTCAATCCCTGGAGGATACGCTTTTGATGTTTCATTCCGGAGCCTCCACGCTCACGTCTTGGTACTGTCATCCGGTCTACAGGGCGATGGTTAAGCAGACGTTCCGTCAACCTTGATGGGGTGTTGCAGAAACCCCTCAAATGCCGGGAAACGGCGAAAAGCGACCGCGATAGTTAATGATTTGTAAATGTGGCGCGAGGGTGAAAGCAAGCCGCCTCGCCCACTCCCTTGGGGCGATTTTGCGCTGATTTCCCAAGACAATCGGCCGGTGTCACCTTTCGGCAGCACCGTCGTAAGCCGATACGGCCGGGAACACCGACTTCAGGTGTGGGGGACCATGGTTGGCTCAGCCGCCGCCACGAACTCGGACGCAGGCAGCCGGTCGGCGGAACGCTCGAACAGCATGCGCCGTTCGAAGGCGGTCGAACGCATGATCGGATAGCGCTCGAACACCCGCTCATGCAGGGCGGGGAAATCCGCCGCCATCAGCCCGAACGGTTTCGCCAGCCCCGGAACCAGGCGCGGCTCGGCGATGGTCTCATGCAGGAACACGCGGCGATAGAACGCCTGATGCTCGGGGCGCACGATCGCCAGTCCGAAATCGGCCTTGAAATATTCGCACGCCATGTAGGCGAGCCGCAGCGTGAGGTAGGGCAATTCCGGGAACCGCCCGGCCTTGTCGGGATCGGCGACGAAACGCGAGGGATCGACCAGGACCTCGCCGCGATCGAGCTTCGGCATGAGGATTTCGCCGAACACATGCGCCGAGGTGGATTGCCGCCACTCCGCGTTCAGCAGGCTGATCCGGACCGAGCTGAACAGCTCGCCGAAGAGATGAACGCCGAAGGTCCAGGTGTTGGGCAGATCGTCGAACTGGTCGGTCACGCGCCGTTCGGCGGATTCCTTGACCATGCCTTCGCGCGAGTAGGCGCGATAGCGCAGATGATAGATTTCGTCTTTCTCGGCCGCTGTCTGCGCGAGACGATAGTCAACCCGCTCCAGCAGGTTCAGTGATCGTCTCATGGCCGCTGTAGTGTCAGCGACCGGCCCCATTCGATAACCCATGAAACGCCCAAGCAACCCCAACGCGAGTTCAAGACCCTTAACACGTTCTTAACGAAGGAGCAAAGGGATCGCAACGTTAGGGTTAATCCACCGTAAAGCTACGGAGTGCAACCTGCAAGGAGAGAAGGAGATTCTACACGGACAGGTTTTCGGCCGCTTTTCAGGCGATCGAACGCGCCGGAACGAGATGCAACTGCTCTTCCGGCACGCGCCGGCCGTGCGAGGCGTTCAGGAGCTGGCGCACGCGGACGGCGGGAACCGGTCGGCTGAAGAGGTAGCCCTGCGCCTCGGACACGGTTCCATCGGCCGAGATCAGCTCCAGCTGCTCGTTGGTCTCGACGCCTTCGACCACGACCGACATGCCGAGGTCGGCGGAGAGCCGCGCCACGCCGCGCAGCAGGGTCAGCGGACGGTCGCTGTCGATGCCTTCGAGGAACGAGCGGTCGATCTTCACCTTCTGCAGCGGGAAGTTATGCAGATAGCTCAGGCTCGAATAGCCGGTGCCGAAATCGTCCAGCGAAATCCGCACGCCGATGGCGCGAAGCTGCGACAGCGCGTCGTGGGTGAGCTGGGTGTTGTGCAGCAGCGAGGATTCGGTGATCTCGATCTCGAGCCGGTTGGCCGGCAGGCCCGACACTTCCAGCGCGTAGCGCACTTCGCTGAGCACGTCGCGCTGATGGAACTGCTGCGGCGAGAAATTGACGGCGACGCTGACGCCCTCCGGCCACTTCATGCATTCCATGCAGGCCTTGCGCAGGATCCAGCGGCCGAGGTCGACGATCAGTCCCATGTCCTCGGCGACCGGAATGATGTCGACCGGCGACACCGTGCCGCGCGCCGGATGGTTCCAGCGCAGCAGCGCCTCGCAGGTCGTGATCTTGCCGGACTTGAGGTTGACCAGCGGCTGGAAGTACAGCTCGAACTCCTCGTTGGCGAGCGCCTTGCGCAGATCGAGCTCGAGGATGCGGCGCGACTCCACCGTCTGCGCCAGCTCCTCGCGGAAGAAGCAGAAGGTGCCGCGGCCGTCGGCCTTGGCGCGGTACAGCGCCATGTCGGCATTCTTCAACAGCGTGTCGGCGCGTGATGCCGGGCGCGGTCATGGCGATGCCGACGCTGGCGCCGATCTCGACCAGGTGATTGTCGATCTTGTAGCGCTCGCTCAAATGATCGACGATGCGCCGCGCCAGCACGGCGGCGTCCTCGTTCGACTTGATGTTCTGCTGGAACACGACGAACTCGTCGCCGCCGAACCGCGCCACGAAATCCTCGGGCCGCAGCATCTCGCGCAGCCGCTCGGCGACCGCGCAGAGCAGCTGGTCGCCGCAGGGATGACCGAGCGTGTCGTTGACCTGCTTGAACTGGTCGAGATCGATGAACAGCAGCGCCGAGAGCTGATCGGCGCCGTGCGACAGCTTGAGCAGGCGTTCGATCTCGTCGCGGAAATTGACCCGGTTGGGCAGCTCGGTCAGTTCGTCGAAGCGCGCCAGATGGCTGATCTTGGCTTCGGCGGCGCGGCGCTCGGTGATGTCCTCCACCAGCACGACGGCGCCGCCGCCGGCCATCGGCTGGAATTTCCACGACAGCGAGCGGTCGCGGGACTGTGTCCGGATCGGTGGTGATGACGTCGCGCGCCTGCGAATCCTCGATCTCGGCGAGGATGATCTTGCCGCTGGCGGCCGTGATCGCGCCCGCGAGCACGCAGGCGTCGACGATATCGGAGGCGAACACGCCGCGCTCCACGAAATCGTCGGGCAGGCTCATCATCTCGCTGAAGCGGTGGTTCATCACCGCGAGCCGGCCGTCGGCGCGGAACATGCACAGCCCGTGCGGCATGTTGTTGAGCGCGGTGTCGAACTGGCCGGCCAGCGCCGCTTCGCGGAAGCTCGACGTCATTGCCTTGACGAAGATCTGGTGCAGGCTGAGATTGATGCCCTTGAGCGCGATGAAGAACAGCCCGAGCAGGATCGCGAGCCCGATATAGTAGACGCCGCCGTGCAGCGCGAGCGCCAATGCCAGCGGCGCGCAGGCGAACAGGATGTGAAGCTGCGGCAGCCAGGGCCGGCCGTAATTGCGCGCCGCGCCGCCGGCGGTATAGCCGATCGTGAGCGCGACCACGATCATATGCGCGACCGCGTCGTCGCTGCCGTAGATCGTGATGAACGCCCAGATGCCGACCACCGCCGCATAGGAGATGCAGCCGATCGCATAGCGCGGCTCGAAGGCCTTGGCTTCGTCGAAGCTCAGGACGGTGGTGCGCCGCTCATGCTTGCGCATCTGGAAGGCGCGGGCGGTGCCGATGCCGATGATCAGCGACCACGCAGGGCCACAGCGCATCGTTGCCGGTCCTCACCAGGGTCATCAGCGCGGCCGCGAACGTGCAGATCGTGCCGAACATCATCGGCCAGAAATTCTGGCACATGGAATCGACGAGCGCCGCGTAAAGTACGGGCTCGAGTTCTTCCTGGTCGCTTGGCTTCTTCTGGTTGACCAACTGCATGGGCAGGGTACGCGTCCTCTCCGGCTCGCGTACTCTTACCGGTCCCAGATGAAGTCTTTCTGAGCGAACATCGTTACCGGGAGGTTGTTTTTCGCCAACGCCGGCGCAAATCTGCCCGTTAAATCAGCACGCTAGGCAAGCCTTGCCGGGTGCCAGCAGTTATACAGACCTTAAGATCATACAACCTTCAGGAGAGGAGTGGCGACCAGGCCGGGTCGGAGGCGAAGCCCGGGGTCGGCACCCGCTGCTCGTTGCGGCCGGAGACATCGACCGTGAACAGCGAGGGTCCGCCGGTGCCGCCGGGATCGCGGAAGAACATCAGCACCCGGCCGTTCGGCGAGAAGGTCGGCCCCTCATTGTGGAAGCCGGAGGTCAGGATGCGCTCGCCGGAGCCGTCGGTCTTCATGATGCCGATGGCGAACTGGCCGCCGCCCTGCTTGGTAAAGGCGATGTAATCGCCGCGCGGCGACCACACCGGCGTCGAGTAGGTGCCGTCGCCGAAGGAGATGCGCTGCGCCGGACCGCCGGCCGCCGGCATCACATAGATCTGCGGCTTGCCGCCGCGGTCGGACTCGAAGCAGATGCGGCTGCCGTCGGGCGCGTAGGACGGCGAGGTGTCGATCGCCGGCGTGTCGGTCAGGCGCGTGGTCGATTTGGAGCGCAGGTCCATCACGAACAGGTTCGAGTTGCCGCCCTGCTGCAGGCTCATGATGATGCGCTGGCCGTCCGGCGAGAAGCGCGGCGAGAACGACATGCCCGGGAAGTTGCCGACGATTTCGCGCTGGCCGGTCTCGATGTTGTAGAGATAGACCTTCGGATCGCCCTGCCCGAATTCCATGTAGGTGATTTCCTGGGTCGAGGGCGAGAAGCGCGGCGTCAGCACGAGGTCGGCGCCCCGCGTCAGATAGCGCACATTGGCGCCGTCCTGATCCATCAGCGCGAGCCGCTTGACGCGCCGCTCCGACGGACCGGTCTCATCGACGAAGACGACGCGGCTGTCGAAATAGCCCTTCTCGCCGGTCAGCTTCTCGTAGATCTGGTCGGAGATGATATGGGCGATGCGGCGCCAGTATTCCGGCGCGGTGAAATATTGCTGCGCCGGTGGCCTGCGAGCCCAAGGCGACGTCCCACAGCCGGAACTCGGCCTTCAGGCGGCCGTCGCCCTGGCGCGTCATGCGGCCGGTGACGAGATCCTGCGCGTTGATGGTTTTCCAGTTCTGGAATTTCGGCGCGACGTCGATGTTGGTGATGCGCTCGATGAAGGCGGCCTGGTCGATCGGGGCAAACAGTCCGCTGCGCTTGAGATTGTTGGTGATGACGCCGGCGACGTCGGCGCCGACCTGGGCATCCGCCGGCGATCCCGGCCACGAAATTGGGAATCGCGATCGGCAGCGGCTGGAACGAGTTGGGATCGATGCGAATGCGCTGCGCAAGCGCGGGCGCGGCACTCCATGCGGCGAGCGCGGAGCCGGTTGCCGCCATGAAGGGCGTCGCGTCAGGACATTGCTCATCGGGACGATTGGCTTGATCAAATCGCTCACATCATGTCTCGCAGGCCGAAGGTCATGGGAATGTATTTCCAGGTCTCGTATTGTTCTTTCGGCAGGAACGCATAGGCCTGACATTGCTGGACGGCGCGCCGCGCGCTTTCGCCCAACGCGTCGGCAACCGATTTCGACGGTCCGCGCACCGCGACGACCACGGGTGTCGACAGCAAGCGTTCCCGTCGGGCTTCATGTTGATGTCGATATCGACTTCGAACTGGTCGGCGTCCTGCCCGTTATAGGGGAAGTTGAAGCAGGTCTTGACGGCGGAGACGAACCTGCCCTTCCAGGTCGCGACGATGGCTTCGGAGTTGCCGGTGCGCGTGCCGAGCGAGGACGTCGGGTTGAGCGCAGCGCCCGTGATCGACTGCCGCGTCGGATCGCGCTTGTCGAGCAGGTTCGCGATCTTCGACTGATCGAACGCGCGCTCCTTCGGCTTTTGCGGCTGCGGCGGCGCGGCCTTGGCTTCCGGCTTCGGTTTCGGCTTCTTGGCCTCGTCCGATTTCAGCGCTTCGGCGATCGGATCCTCTTTGCGGCTCCGGTTTCTTCTCGGCCTGCTTCGGCTCTTCCTTCGGCTTGACGTCCACCTTCTTCTCGACCGGCTTGGGCGGCGGCTCCGGCGTCGAGGTCGAGGTCACGACTTCCTTCTTCTTGTCGTCGATCTTGCCGACGGCCTCATCGACCGGCTTGGCGTCGGCGACCTTCTCCACCAGCGGCTTCGGCTTGTCCTTTTCGCCGTTCTTCAGGCCCGCGGTCATCTTGCTGAGGTCGGCCGAGGAGATGATGTCGACCGGCAGCGCTTCCGGCGTGACTTCGAGCGCGCGCGTGGAAAAGGTGATCAGCCCCCATCCGATCACGAGGACGTGGAGCGCGACCGACGCAACGATTGTCTTGTCGACCTTGAGCTTCACCTTCGCGGTTACCCCTGATCCACTTCCGTCACCAGCGCCACGCGGCGGAAACCGGCGGACGACAGCCGTCCCATCACCTTCATCACCGTGCCGTAGTCGACCTTCTTGTCGCCGCGCACGAAGATGCGTTCATCCATCCCGCCGCGGGCGTCCGTGATCGCCTTCAGCTTCGGCACCAGCTCGTCGAGCGCGATCTCGGTATCGTTGAGATAGACCTGCCCCTTGATGTTGACCGACAGCGTCAGCGGGTTCTTGTCCTGGTCGAGGCTCTTGGCCTGGGTCTGCGGCAGGTCGAGCGGCACGCCGACCGTGAGCAGCGGCGCCGACACCATGAAAATGATCAAGCAGCACCAGCATCACGTCGACCATCGGCGTGACGTTGATCTCGGCCATCACGGGCTTGCGCGCCCTGCGGCGTCCGCCGCCGGCGGACGAACCAGCTACGTTCATCGCCATGGTCTGATGCTCACCGGTCCGTTCATACTATCACGTTCCTCACGCCCGCTCGTCGATCTGGCGCGACAGGATGGCTGAAAATTCGTCGGCAAAGCCCTCGAGCCGCTGGGCCTGCCGGTTCACCTCGGAGGTGAACTTGTTGTAGAAAATTGTCGCCGGAATTGCGGCGACGAGACCGATTGCGGTGGCAAACAGGGCTTCCGCGATGCCCGGCGCGACCACCGCCAGCGAGGTGTTTTTCGAGGCCGCGATCGACTGGAAGCTCGTCATGATGCCCCAGACGGTTCCAAACAGGCCGACAAAGGGGCCGGCCGAGCCGACGGTCGCGAGCACCAGCAGCCGGCGCTCCAGCCGCTCCACCTCGCGCGCGATCGACACGTTCATCACCTTCTCGATCCGCGTCTGAAGGCCGGTGAAGGAGCGCGATTGGCGTCTCGAAGGAGCGTTTCCACTCGCGCATCGCGGCGACGAAACAGGCCGCCATCGATTGCGTCGGCTTCGCCGCGAGCGTGCGATAGAGTTCCTCGATCGATTCACCGGACCAGAACGCCTGCTCGAAGCGATCCATCGCGCGGCGCGTGCGCGAATAGAGGAAGATCTTGTCGATTGCGATGGCCCAGACCCAGACCGAGCACGACAGAAGTCCGGCCATCACCACCTGCACGACGAAGCTTGCGTGCCAGGCGAGATCGAACAGCGAGACTCCGGAGCCTATCGCCGGAAGCGATGCACCCTCGGGCATTGGAAAAATCCCCTCAACGCAATGGTCCCAAATCCCCCGGAGCGATGGCTTCCGGGTTCCCACGGCCGCGCGTTCGGCGCGGGCGGTAAGCCTGCACGAAGGAGCCTGATTTGGTCGCATGGGAGGCCCGCCGAAGCCTGGGCCTGCATTCCCCTGCCAACATGTCAAAACGAGGGCTGTTCGCGCGACTTTACGCCCCTAACCAAACGCTAATCAGGGTTAAAACCCGGTTACCAAAGGGGATTTTGGATAGGGGAAATGGCGGCCCGCCAAGGGCTTGGGAACAGCTGAAATCCCGAGATTTCGGGCCAGAAACGGCGAACCGCCCGCCTGCGGTTTCGCAAGCGGGCGGCTCATGCCGTCAGGAGGTTGGGGGCGTTAGGCCTGAAGGCGAAGGGCTCGGACGTCAGTTCTGCGGCGGCTGGTCGTTCGGCGGCGTCGGGCGGTCGCGGTGCTGCCTCATGAACGCGTCGAACTCTTCCTTGTCCTTGGCGTGGCGCAGGCGGCCGAGGAAATCCTTGAACTCCTGCTGCTCTTCCTCGAGGCGCCGCAGCGTCTCGCTGCGATATTCGTCGAAGGCGCGGTTGCCGCTGGAGGGCGGGCCGAAGCCGAAGCCGCCGAAGCCGTGACGCTCCATGCGGCCCTTCATCCGCTCCATCTTCCACTGCATCCGTTCCATCTTGTTCTGCCAGCGATCCTGGTGGCTCCAGCAACTCATGCGTCTGCTCCCGAGTGTGAAAAAGAGAAGGGCTAGTCCGATCGGCCACCAGATCAGGAAGCCGAGGATGGTCACGGCGATCCAGCCGGGATGCCAGGGCGTCTCCAGCATGTGGGGGCGATAGGGTTGTTCCGTGGGACCGCGCCATCGATTGACATCTGCGGTGTAGGCCATTTCCCTCTCCATACGGCATCACGCCGTTGTGAATGTAAATAACATTTACATAGGTAGCTCAACCCGGATTTTTGTCAAGCCGACCGCCGGGGGCTTCCGCCGAATTATTTTTGGAATTTTATTTCGGCTTGCCCCAGGGACCGGCAGGCTTCTCGTCGGCCTGTGCGTTCGGCTCGGCCCGGCGATCGGTCGGGAAGCCGAGACCGCGCAGATAGATCAGCACTTCGGCTTCCAGCAACTCATCCGCCGACATCGGCAGCTTGCGCCGCGCCGCATCGCCACGCGCAAACAACGACGCCACGCCATGCGACATCGACCAGATGTGCAGCGCCATCATCATCGCCGGCGGGCGCGGCATGCCGGGCGGCGCCAGCGCGGCAAGACGCTCGGCGGCGGCGCGGATGATGCCGAATGCGCGCTCGCTTGCGGCCATCAGCGCAGGGTTTACATCGGGCGGAAGGCCCGATTCGAACATCGCCGAATAGAACGCGGGCTCCTCGCGCGCAAAGGCGAGATAGGCCTTGCCGACGCGCTCGAACGCCGTGACGGTGTCGGGCCTGCCGTCGTCCCAGGCTGCGGTGAGCGCCGCCTCGAACTGCTCGAAGCCGCGCTGCGCGATCGAGGACAACAATTCGTCGCGGTCGCGGAAATGGCGATAGGGCGCGGCGGGACTGACGCCCGCCATGCGCGCGGCATCGGCAAAGGTGAAGCCGGCCGCGCCCTTCTGCGCGATCAGGTCGAGCGCCGCCTGCAGCAGCGCTTCCCTGAGATTGCCGTGATGATAGCCGCGCTCGGCGCGGCGCTGATCCTTGCGCCAGCTCATGTGAAAGACGTTTACATGAGCCGCGCGCAAAGGTCACTAGTGGATGTCGCGCATGGCGGCCGCGCGCATTCACGTGAATGAACGCCGCGGCGCCTCAACGGAATCGTTAACCGCCCGGGATCGGCAGCACCGGCATGATCTCCACGGCCTCGCCGGGGAAGATCGCGAAATGCGGATGGTTCTCGAACATTTTCGCCGCCGCCTCATGCGAGGCGGCGCGAACGACGGTGAAGGCGCCGAGCTCGTTGCTGTAATCCGCAATGCCGGTCGTGCCGACCCGCTTGGTCTTGCCGAGCGGCCCGCCCATCTCGGCGAGCGAAGACTGGTGCTTCTCCACCCACGCCTTCCAGGCGGCCATGCCTTGCTGCTCCTTGGCCTTGCGCTCGGTCTCGGACAGCGCATTCCACGCTGCGAATTTCGCGCTGTTCTTGCTGCCGACGAAAACGGCCAGATAGGTATCGCTCATCGTTCTTCTTCTGCCGTTCTGATCAGCCCTTGCGGCCCTGCAGTTCGGTGAAGCCCGCGGCTGCCTTCGCAACATCGGGCGGAAAATCCGCCATCTCCTGCACCTGGCGGATCTCGATGATCTCGTTGTTGGAGGCCGGGCACTTCCTGGCCCATTCGATCGCCTCCTCGCGCGATTTCACGTCGATCATCCAGTAGCCGCCGAGCACTTCCTTGGCCTCGGTGAAGGGCCCGTCGGTCACGACAGGCTTGCCGCCCGCGAACGAGACGCGCGCGCCCATCGACGGCGGATGCAGCCCGTCGAGCGTGATCAGCACGCCCGCCTCCTTCAGCGCCTCGTTGTATTTCATCATCGCCGCGACGGCGTCCGCCGGCGGCATGGTGCCGGGCGCCGCCGCCTCGTAGCCTTTCGGGATCATCAGCATCATGAAGCGCATTGGTCTCTCCGTTCGATCTTCGGCGCCTGCGGGCACTCATTGATAAGACGATTGGCCTTTTACGGCACCGACATGGCCCGTGAAAATTATTTCCGAGGTTCCGATTTGCGCGACGTCACACCGCTTCGGGCTTCGGTCCGGATCATGCGCGCGGGAACGTTACGCGTCGTCCACCGCCGTATGACCTCGCTTGCGCCTTCCGGAATCTGCTCAAAGATCGGTGAAGCCAGGATCGCATGAACGTACAGCGTGCCGGTCCCGGCGTTGCGGAAGCCGTGCAGGCGGCGCGCCGGCACGATCAACGACTGGCCTGCACGGACCAGGGTTCGCGCCTCATCGATCCACATCTCCGCTTCGCCCTCGCGCACCGTCAGGACTTCCTCGACCGGATGCCAATGGGTCGGCGCGCCGTTGCCGGGCGCGACCCACTGCTCGAACACGCAGAGCTGCGTGGCGCCGTTCTGGGCCGAGACCACCATGCGGGTCTGCACGCCCTCGCGCCACTGCTCCAGCGGCCTGTCATCGGGACTCGCTGATTTGCATGGCTAAAACCTTTCGCTTGTGCCTTGGGCAAGCTAAGCAGACACGGCAGCCGCCGTGCCAGCATCCGGCGCAGGATCACGATGGATTGCCGATGCCTGATGCTGCCGCAAAAGTCGCCCTCGTCACCGGTGCCGCGCGCGGCATTGGGCTTGCGACCGCGAAGCAATTCCTGGCCGAGGGATGGCGCGTGGCGCTGCTCGACATCGATGCGGCGACGTTGAAGGCCGCGGTCGCATCGCTCGCCAAACCGGAGTCGACGTTGATGCTCGTCTGCGACGTGTCGGACGCGAGGCAGGTCGCAGCCAGCATGGACAGCATCGCGCAGCGCTTCGGCCGGCTCGATGCGCTCGTCAACAATGCCGGCGTCGCGGTGTTCGCAGCCGTGATGGAGACGTCGGACGACGACTGGAGCCGCGTGCTCGCGGTCAACCTCACCGGGCCGTTCCTGTGCACGAAGGCTGCCGTCCCGCTGATGCGCGAGCATGGCGGCGGCGCCATCGTCAACATCACCTCGATCTCGGCGGTGCGCGCCTCGACCCTGCGCTCGGCCTATGGCACCAGCAAGGCGGGGCTGGCGCATCTCACCAAGCAGCTCGCGGTGGAACTGGCCTCCTCGGGCATCCGCGTCAACGCGGTGGCGCCGGGCCCGGTCGACACCGCGATGGCCAAGGCCGTACACACGCCGGAAATCCGCGCCGATTATCACGATGCGATTCCGCTCAACCGCTACGGCCTTGAAGAGGAGCTGGCGGAGGCCATCTTCTTCCTGAGCAGCGAGCGCGCGAGCTACATCACCGGCCAGGTGCTCGCGGTCGACGGCGGCTTCGATGCCGCGGGCATCGGGCTGCCGACCCTGCGCGGCCAGCGGCGAAACGGATGACGGACACATGAGCGTGATGCGTATCGTCTTCACCCTGCTGCTCGCGGTCGCGCTGTGGGTCTTCGCGACCATGCTGGCGCGCGCGGAGGTGCGTATCCTCGCCAGTCCCGGCGGCCAGGTCGGCCCGTTCATCGATCTGTTCGAGAAGGTGCGCAATTCCGGCGAGCGCGTCGTCATCGACGGGCCGTGCCTGTCGGCCTGCACGCTGGTGCTGAGCATGGTGCCGAGCGAGCGCATCTGCGTGACGCGGCGCGCGGTGCTCGGCTTCCACGCCGCGCGCTCGATGGACCGCCGCGGCCGGCTCTATGCCGAGCCGGAGGCCTCCAAGCTGGTGCTGCAGGCCTATCCCGGCCCGGTCCGGGACTGGATCGTCCGCCGCGGCGGATTGACGTCGCGGCTGCTGTTGCTGCGCGGGCGCGAGCTCAGCGCGATGTACCGGCCGTCGATGCCGGATAACGCGCAGGTTCCGTCAGCGCGATCACATGCCTTCCGCCGGGCAGTTCACCATCCAGGGGATGTCGAACTGATCGCGGCACATGCCGAATCCCTTGGCGAAGAAGGTCTTGCCGAACGGCATGATCTCGGTGCCGCCCTCGTTCAGCGCCTTGAACTTGCGCTCGGCCTCGGCGAGGTCCGTGACCGTCAGCGACACCGAAAATCCCATCGGCTTGTGGAAGCGCTCGGGCGGCGCATCGGCGCCCATGATGTTGGCGTCGCCGATCGTCATGTGGGCGTGCATGACGTAATTCTTGTGTTCCGGCGGCACCGGCATGTCGGGCGGCGCGTCGGCATAGCGCATCATCATGTCGACCTTTCCGCCGAGATGCTTCTCGTAATATTTGAACGCGGCCTCGCAATTGCCGCTGAAGTTCAGATAGGGCGTGATCATCGCTTGCTCCTCGCTTGGTGTTGTCGTGATTATTTCTCGGAGACGGATTTGATTTTGGCGAGGCCGGCCTCGAAATCCTTGCCGATCATCTTGTCGAAACTCATGAACACCTGCATCACCTTCGACATGAAGGGCGCGGGCCCGCTGCATCACCCAGTTGAGATTGTGTCGCATTGCCCTGCGGCAGCATTGTGAACTCGGCGATGTTGTGGGCTTCGAACGGCTTCAGGAAATCGAGCTGGATCTTCACCAGCGACGGAGAATTGGCCTCGAGGATTTCCATGCGGCCGGAACCGACATTCTTGTTGCCCTCCCAGGCATAGACCGCGCCCTTGCCGCGCTCGGCGCCGCCATAGGTCCGCTTCAGCTCGGGATCGCGGTCTTCCCAGGGCGACCATTTCCGCCATTCGTGGAAATCCGCGATCAGCGGAAAGACCTTGTCGGCCGGCGCGTTGATGACAGTCGGCGCGCTGCACGCTGAAACTGTCCGGCTTGGTGGCGGCAAGGATCAGCACGGCGACGATAGCGACCGCGAGCACGATCGCGATGATGACAACGGTCTCGAACATCAATGGCTCCTTCAGGCCTGGATCATATTGAGATGCGTAACGACGACATTGCCGAGATAGCCCGCCCACAGCATCGCGCCCACGATCGAACTCGGCGGAATGGTCGTGAGCGCCATGCCGGCGCACTGATCGCGCCGAGCGTGCGCGACAGCAATAGCGTTCTTATCGGAACGGTCTGCTCCAGCACATAGGTTGACATGATTGGCTCCCCAAGAAATCCGATGGTCTGCCCAATAGACGAACGGGGGAGAGCCGAGCCGACACGGCGGCGATTATTTTTTTGAGATTTTGGCAGCCTTGCTGTCGCGCATCAACCGGTCGAGATGCATGCGGATATGCGCGGCTTCCGCCGTGGTATTGGCCAGCGCAATGGCGCGGTCGAAGGCGACACGCGCCTCCTCGTTGCGGCCGAGCTGCATCAGGAACGCGCCGCGCACGCCGAAGAAATGGAAATAATTCGACAGCCGCGGCGCCAGCGGCTCGATCATCGTCGAGCGCGGCTTCCGGCCCCCTCACCTTCGACACCGCGACCGCGCGGTTGAGCGTGATCACCGGCGACGGCTGCATCAATTCCAGCGCGCCATAGAGCAGGTCGATCTGCTGCCAGTCGGTGTCTTCGGGCTTGGCCGCGCGCGAATGCAGCGCCGCGATCGCGGCCTGGATCTGATAGGGCCCGCTGGCGCGATGCCGCATCGCCTTGTCGATCAGCGCGAGCCCTTCCGCGATCAGCTTCTGATTCCACAGGGAGCGATCCTGGTCGTCGAGCAGGATCAGCGCGCCGTCCTTGTCGAAGCGCGCCTCGCTGCGCGCATGCTGCAGCAGCAACAGCGCCGTCAGCCCCATGATCTCCGGCTCGCTCTGGAACAGCCGCAACAGCAGCCGCGCCAGCCGGATCGCCTCCTCGCACAGCGGTTTGCGGATTTCGGCGGTGTCGCCGCCCGCCGAATAGCCCTCGTTGAAGATGAGATAGATCATCGCGGCCACCGCCGCGAGCCGCTCGGAGCGCTCGACCGCGCCCGGCGTCTCGAACGGCACGTTGGCCTCGGCGACGCGCGCCTTGGCGCGCGTGATGCGCTGCTCCATCGCGGCTTCGCTGACCAGAAACGCGCGCGCGATCTGCTTGACCGTCAGACCCGAGACGATGCGCAGCGCCAGCGCGATCTGCTGGGTCGCCGGCAATTCCGGATGGCAGCAGATGAACAGCAGCCGCAGAATGTCGTCGCGATAATGCGAGCCGTCGAGCCGCTCGGCGATCTCGTCCTCGGCGTCGCCGAGATCGGAGATGGCGCGATCGTCCTCCGGCAGCGGCTGCTGCCGGCGGTTGCGGCGCACCTCGTCGATCGCGACATTGCGGCCGACCATGATCAGCCAGGCCGCGGCATCGCGCGGCGGGCCGTTCTGCGGCCAGGTCTTCAGCGCGCGCAGGCACGCGTTCTGGAACGCCTCCTCGGCCGTATCGAGATCGCGGAAATAGCGCAGCAGCGCACCGACCGCCTGGGGACGCGCCGAGGTCAGCGCGGCATCGATCCAGGCGGTGTCGGTCATTTCGCAACGCCTCCGGGCGCGAACATGCCGACCGGGCGGATCTCATAGGCGCCGCCGGGATTGGCCGCGCCGAGATCGCGCGCGACGTCGAGCGCCTCGTCGAGGTTGTTGCAATCGATCAGATAGAAGCCGAGCAGCTGCTCCTTGGTCTCGGCATAGGGGCCGTCCAGCACCAGCGGCGGATTCTCCTTGCGCAGGGTGGTCGCGGCCGTGGTCGGCAGCAGCCGCGCCACCGGACCGAGCCGGCCCTGCTTGGCAAGCTTGTCCTGCACCACGGCGAGCTTCTTCATGACGTCCGCGTCCTGCTCCTTGCTCCAGGAGCCGACGATGTCCTCATCGTTGTAGCAAAGGATGGCGTAGAGCATCTGAGCAGGTCCCCGTTCATCAGAATGACGAACGGGGGTTGTCCCGTGCCGACAGCGTGCGGTCAATAAATTTGAGCGGTTCCGCTCACGGGCCGACGATCGTCGCCGGCGTTGGCTGGAAATGCCGGTAGGTGTGCACGACGACCTTCGAGCAAAGGCTGCAGACGCAGAGGACGAGAACGACGTTCTTGAGGATTTTCATGCGTGCCTCCCCGAGGCGGGGCTGAGGCCGCGGCGAACGCGTCGCCGCGACCCGAAATGTCGGGATTACCAGTAGACGCCGTAGCGGGCGGCGATGCTGCGGGCCTTCGCTTCGTCGCTCTGATGGCCGTGGCCGGAGGCGCGCTTGGCCGGCTTCGCGGCGGCAGGCTTTGCCGGCGCGGCATCGGCTTGCGGCTTTGGCGCATCGGTCGTGGCGGCAGGCGCGGCCGGAGGAAGCGGCGCGGCGGTATCGGTCGCGGCCGGCGTGTCGTTGGCGGCGAGCACGAGGCCGCGGCTCTCGCCGGCATGGGCGGAGGCGGACGCCAGTAACAGGGCGGTGATCAGGACCAGTTTGCGCATTGGGTGTCTCCTTGTTTGATGCGAGGGAGACTAGACCCGCTCTGTGATTTGTTATGTGGTCGAGGTCACGTAGACTTTTGGGCTGATTTTGGGGCACGAACAATGAGCAAAGGCGCGCTGGCGCTGTTGATCCATGGCGGAACCGACAATTGGTCGCCGGAGCGCTGGAATACCAGGTTCGACGAGGTCTGCCGCGACCGCCGCGTGCTGCAAATGCCGGCTGCGGGCTTCGATCCGGCCGAGGTGCACTATGCCGCGGTCTGGAAGCCGGTCCCGGGAGAGCTGGCCGGCTTTCCGAACCTGAAGGTGATCTTCAATCTCGGCGCCGGCGTCGATGCGCTGATGGCGGACAAGACCTTGCCGGACGTGCCGCTGGTCCGCGTCGCCGTCGACGACCTCACCGACCGCATGGCCGAATATGTCGTGCTGCATGTGCTGATGCATCACCGGCAGGAGCTTTATCTTGCGCGAGTCGCAACGGGTGAAGCGCTGGGCGCCGAAATATCAGTGGCCGGCGAACGCGATCTCGGTCGGCATCATGGGGCTGGGCGTGCTCGGCGCCAATGCCGCCGACGTCCTGCGCCGCATCGGCTTCAAGGTCGTGGGCTGGAGCCGCAGCAGGAAGCAGATCGACGGCGTCGAATGCTTTGCCGGGCGCGAGCAGCTCGACGCGTTTCTCGAGCGAACCGACATCCTGGTCTGCCTGCTGCCGCTGACGCCGGACACGCGGCACATCCTCAATCGCGATCTGTTCGGCAAACTGAACCGCAACAGCCCGCTCGGCGCGCCCGTGCTGATCAATGCCGGCCGCGGCGGCCTGCAGAACGAAGCCGACATCCTCGCCTGTCTCGACGACGGCACGCTCGGCGCGGCCTCGCTCGATGTCTACGCGCAGGAGCCGCTGCCGCCGGACAGTCCGTTCTGGACCCATCCGAAGGTCGTGCTGACGCCGCACAATGCGGCCGACACCGATCCCGACGAGATTTCGAAATATGTGGCGCGGCAGATCGAGCGCTTCGAGGCCGGCGGCGCGCTGGAGAACGTCGTCGACCGCACGCGGGGCTATTAGCCGCTTCGCGCCCAGCATCACGTCGAGCGCGCCCTTGACGATCGCTTCCAGCTCCTTGCGCGGCACGCCGGCGCGCGCGCGGATCGCGACCGTATGCAGCGTGGCGGAGCCAGCTGCGCCAGCACGAGTCGGATCGGCCGTGGCTGATATCTCGCCCTTCTCCTTGGCCGTGCGGAAGCAGGACGCGAACGCCCTGTCGAGCTCGACAAATCCTTCCAGCACCATGGCGCGGATACCGGGATCGGCGACCGCTTCGGAGGCCGCCGTCATCACCGTGAAACAGCCGCGCGGGCTTTCGCCTTCGAGATAGATGTCGAGCGCGATCGCATAGATGCGCTGCAGCCGTTTGCGGACCGGCATCTCGTCGCGAAAAATCTCGATCATCGCCGCGCGCGCGTCGTCGCGATAGCGCTGATAGCTCTTGATGTAGAGCTCGCGCTTGTCGCCGAACGCGCCATAGAGGCTCGGACGGTTCATGCCGGTGGCGGCGCTGAGATCGTCCAGCGAGGTCGCGGCGAAGCCGCCCTTGCGGAACAGATCGAGCGCCTTGCCGAGCGCGACATCGGGCTGATAGGCGCGCGGCCGCCCGCGGCGCTTCGGCGCTGCCGCGCGCTTCGTTGGCAGCAGATGGCGGCGGCTTCTTTTTTTGTACCATTTCGCAATAAATTCCTTGACCGGATTTATATTATGCGAGACAGTATAAAAATCAACCCGGCATCGTCGCTCGGGTCAGAACCGCCAAGGAGGCACCCATGGATCTCTATTTCTCCCCGCTCGCCTGCTCGATGGCGACCCGGATCGCGCTGTATGAGGCCGGCGCAGACGCCGCCTATGTCGAGGTCGATCCCAAGACCAAGGTGGTGCAGAAGGACGGCTCCGATTTCCGCAAGGTGAACCCGCTCGGCCTGGTGCCGACCTTGCGCACCGACGACGGCACCGTGCTGACCGAGAATGCCGCGATCCTGCAATATGTCGCCGATCGCTTCCCGAAGGCCGGCATCTCGGCCAGCGACGGCACCGAACGCAGCCGGCTGCATCAATGGCTCTGCTTCGTCGGCACCGAGCTGCACAAGGGCCTGTTCGTGCCGCTCTTGAGCAAGGACGCGCCGGCCGAAGTGAAGTCCTACACGCTGCAAAAATATCTCTCGCGGCTCGACTACCTCGACAAATATCTGCAGGGCCGCGAATTCCTGCTCGATCATTTCAGCGTCGCGGACGCCTATCTCGCCACCGTGCTGAACTGGAGCATCGCGACCCCGATGATCGACTTCGCGAAATATCCCGCGGTGAAGGATTATCTGGAGCGGATGAAGAAGCGTCCGGCGATCGCGAAAGCGCTGGCCGAGGAGTTCGAGCTCTACAAGGCCGAACTCGCGCGCCACAAGGCGGCGGCGTAGCGAGCTCTCGTGTCCCGGACGCGGTGCAGCGTGTCTTCACGATGCACCGCGATCCGGGACCCATCTTTGCGTGGACCCCGATCAGCAGCGCATCGCTACGAAGCGGTGCGCAGCATCCGGGAACGCAATTCAAAACGGACTCTCCCCCAATCCCGGCACATCGGCAGGCCGCGGGCCCGGCGCCGGCCAATGGAAGCGGCGATCCTTCTCGGCGATCTCGATGTCGTTGATCGAGGCCTCGCGCCGGCGCATCAGGCCGTGCTCGTCGAACTCCCACTGCTCGTTGCCGTAGGAGCGATGCCACTGTCCCTCTGGCATCGTGCCACTCGTACTGGAAGCGCACCGCGATGCGGTTGTTGTCGAACGCCCAGAGATCCTTGATCAGGCGATAGTCGAGCTCGGTCGTCCATTTGCGCGTGAGGAAGGCGACGATCGCCGCGCGGCCTTCGAAGAATTCCGAGCGATTGCGCCAGCGGCTGTCCTCGGTATAGGCGAGCGCCACGCGCTCGGGATCGCGCGAGTTCCAGGCATCTTCCGCCATGCGGGCCTTCTGGGCGGCGGTCTCTCTGGTGAACGGCGGAAATGGCGGACGGGACATGACGGCCTCGGACTTTGAGCGGGACCGCTAGTCTAGCGCCGCGCTGCATGTCAGTCGATAGGCCAAATCCTATCGCGCGATAGCTAAATCAAATCGGCCTTCATCAGCGCGCGGATCGATTTCGGAATCGGCTGCGCCCGGCCCTCGCTGATGAAGGCGACGCGCACCTCGGCTTTCACCAGCACATCGTCGCCGCGGCGGACTTCCTGCGCCAGCACGATCGAGGCGCCCTTCACCGCGACCGGCCAGGTCACGACGTCGAGCACGTCGTCCATCCGCGCGGGTTTGAGGAAATCGAGCGTCATCGAGCGCACCACGAAGGCAAAGCCCGGCGTCTCGGTCTCGGCTTCCGCGAACAGCGCATGCTGCTCGGCGCCCATCAGCCGCAAATGATTGGTGCGCCCGCGCTCCATGAAGCGCAGATAGTTGGCGTGATAGACGATGCCGGAGAAATCCGTGTCCTCGTAATAGACGCGGACCTGCATGTGATGCCGGCCGTCGCGGATTTCGCCGTCGAGGAATGGACATGGTCATCGCGGCCTTCGATCATCCAGGCGATCGTTTTGCGCAAATCCGCTTGCCGCGCAAGCTGTGGTCAGGCGACCGCAGGCGCCGCGCTCAGAGTGACCAGCACGATTTCGGGCGGCACGCCGAGACGGAACGGCATGATGCTGCAGCCGAGGCCGCCCGAGACGATCACGTCGCAATTGAACTTCGCGTGGCCGTACACCAGCCGATTGCCGTAGCGTGTTGCCTTGACCGGCGACCAGCCGAGCAGGCGCACCTGACCGCCATGGGTGTGCCCGGACAGCTGCAGCGCGACACGCCGCGGCACGCGTCCGGCGACATCGGGCTCGTGCGCCAGCAGGATGACCGGCGCATCGTCGGTGACCTTCGCCAGCGTCGCGCCGAGATCGTCGACGCCGATGCGGCGCACCGGCCTGAAGCGCCGCGCCGGAAGGTAGGCGAGCTGATCGCCGAGCCCGGCGAGCCAGAACGGCTGGTTCTCTTTCGATGAGCCGCACGACGTCGTTCTCGTAGACCGGGATGCCGGCCGCCTCGAGCGCGCGGCGCGCCGCCGTGCTGCCCTGCCCGCTCCGCTGCACGGCCGTGTCGTCCCAATAGTCGTGATTGCCGAGGATCGCGTGAACCCCGAGCGGCGCGCGCAAGCCGGCAAGCGCCGCCGCCCATTCGCTCTGCCGGAATTCGCCGCGTCACATGGCGATGGCCCGCCACGTAGTCGCCGAGCAGCACGATGATGTCGGCATCGAGCGCGTTGGTGCGCGCCACGATCGCGGCGATGTGGTCGAGCGACATCCAGGGATCGCAGGCGTGAAGGTCGGCGATGGCCGCGATCTTCAGTTCGAGGCCGGCGGGCCAGCCGCGCGGCGAGAGGTGATATCGCGTCACGCGCAGCCGCAGCAGCGGCTCGACGCCGAAACCGTAGGCCGCCGTCGAGGCGCCGAGCGCGCCGAGACCGGCCGTGAATCGCAGGAATTGTGCGACGTGAAAGCATGAGGACAAGCGCTGGTGATGCTCATCCTTGCTGGCTTTGCGATTGCAGCGGAAATCGGGATGCGGTTGTGCAGCTTGTCAGCAGGCCGCATTAACTCTGGTTGCCATGATCTTCCGGAACCGGTGCGCACGCTTCGGATGGCGCTCAGTCATTCGTCCTCGCCGCCGTTGCCGAACAGTCCGAACTGCGACGGATCGCGCGCGGGCTCGGCGAGGCCGAGATGCCGGAAGGCGTGCGAGGTGAGCAGCCGCCCGCGCGGCGTGCGCTGCAGATAGCCGCACTGGATCAGGAACGGCTCGATGATGTCCTCGATGGCATCGCGCGGCTCCGACAGCGCGGCGGCAAGCGTCTCGACGCCGACCGGACCGCCGCCATAGTTCATCGCGATCGTCGTGAGGTAGCGGCGGTCCATCGCATCGAGACCGGCGGCGTCGACCTCCAGCGCGCTCAGCGCGTGATCGGCGATCTTGCGGTCGATCGACTCGGCGTCCGCGGCGGAGGCGAAATCGCGCACCCGCCGCAGCAGACGACCGGCGATGCGCGGCGTGCCGCGCGCACGGCGCGCGATCTCGTTGGCGCCGTCCGCGGTCATGCCGATCTTGAGCACGCGGGCGCCGCGGGTGACGATCTTCTCCAGTTCCTCCTCGGTGTAGAAATTGAGCCGCACCGGAATGCCGAAGCGATCGCGCAAGCGGATTGGTGAGAAGCCCTGCGCGCGTGGTGGCGCCGACCAGGGTGAACTTCGCAAGCTCGATCTTGACCGAGCGCGCCGCCGGTCCCTCGCCGATGATGAGGTCGAGCTGGAAATCCTCCATCGCGGGATAGAGCACCTCCTCGACCGCGGGACTGAGGCGATGGATCTCGTCGATGAAGAGCACGTCGCGCTCTTCGAGATTGGTGAGAAGTGCCGCGAGATCGCCGGCCTTGGCGATCACGGGACCCGAGGTGGCGCGAAAGCCGACGCCGAGCTCGCGCGCCACGATCTGCGCCAGCGTGGTCTTGCCGAGGCCCGGCGGGCCGACGAACAGCACGTGATCGAGCGCCTCGCCGCGCTTGCGCGCGGCCTCGATGAATATGGACAGATTGGCGCGCGCCTGCGCCTGGCCGACGAACTCCGACAGCAGTTGCGGGCGCAGCGCGGTGTCGCCGGCATCCTCATGGCGGCGCTCCGGCGTGACGATGCGCGGGGACGTGCTCACTTCGCGAGTTCCTTGAGGCCGAGCCGGATCAGCTGCGCGGTCTCGGCCTTCTCGCCGGCGCTGCGCGAGGCCGCTGCGATCGCGGCCGCCGCCTGCGGCTGGCCGTAACCGAGATTGACCAGCGCGGAGATCGCATCCGTCACCGGGCGCGGCGCGCGCGCATCGTCGATCGCGCCGGCAAGATGCACCACGGCACGGATCGACATTGGCGAAGGCCGGCGCCTTGTCCTTCAATTCGGTGACGATGCGCTCGGCGACCTTCGGTCCGACGCCCGGCGTGCGCGTCACCGCGGCCTTGTCGCGCAGCGCGATGGCATTGGCGAGTTCAGCCGGCGGCAGCGTGCCGAGCACGGCCAGCGCCACCTTGGCGCCGACGCCCTGCACGGTCTGCAGCAGGCGAAACCACTCGCGCTCGATGTCGCTCCTGAAGCCGAACAGCTTGATCTGGTCCTCGCGCACATAGGTCTCGATCGACAGCACGGCGGCTTCGCCGGGCGACGGCAGCGCCTGCAGCGTGCGAACCGAGCAGTGCACCTGATAGCCGACGCCGCCGACGTCGAGGATGACGAAATCCTCGCCGTAGGAATCGATCAGGCCCTTGAGCTTGCCGATCATGCGCCGACCACCCTCAGCTTCAGCGCCGCGCTGCCGCGATGATGCGCATGCGTGATCGCGATCGCGAGCGCGTCGGCGGCGTCCGCGGATGCCGGCTCGGCCTTGGGCAACAGCAGCTTCAGCATCACCATGACCTGGTGCTTGTCGGCGTGGCCGGCGCCGACCACGGTCTTCTTCACCTGGTTCGGCGCATATTCCGAAACCGAAATGCCGAACATCGCGGGCGCGAGCATGGCGACGCCGCGCGCCTGGCCGAGCTTCAAGGTCGCAACGCCGTCCTTGTTGACGAAGGTCTGCTCGACCGCGGCCTCCGCCGGCTTGAACTCGTTGAGCACGGCCGCGAGCCCCTCATGAATCGCGAGCAGCCGGCGCGCGAGCGGCAAATTGTCCGGCGGCTCGACCGATCCGCAGCCGACGAAGGTCAGGCGATTGCCCTCGCTCTCGATCACGCCCCAGCCGGTGCGGCGGAGGCCCGGATCGATGCCGAGGATGCGGATGGGAACGCGAATCGCAGGCGGTGACATGTCCCAGTGATACCGCCTGCCGACATCGGGCGAAACAGAAACAGAACGTCTTCCCCAGGAAATGCCGGGTCGCCGCGGAAAAGGCTGAGCCGCCCTACCCGCCCATCTTCGCCATCAGCGCGTCGGAGACCTCGAAATTGGCGAACACGTTCTGCACGTCGTCATGCTCGTTGAGCAGGTCGATCAGCTTCAAAAGCTTCTCGCCGGTCTCGTCGTCGACCGCGACCGTGTTCTGCGGCTTCCAGGTCAGCGCCGCCTTGCGCGGCTCGCCGAACTTGGCTTCCAGCGCCTTGGCCACCTCGCGATAGCTTTCCGGCGAGGCGTAGATCTCGTGCCCGCTTTCGCTTGAGATCACGTCGTCGGCGCCGGCCTCGATCGCCGCATCCAGCATGGCGTCGTCGGAGGCGACGCTCGAATCATATTCGATGACGCCGGTGCGATCGAACATGAAGGCGACCGAATTGGTTTCGCCGAGATTGCCGCCGGATTTGGTGAAATAGGAGCGGATGTCGGAGGCGGCGCGGTTGCGGTTGTCGGTCAGCGCCTCGACGATGACGGCGACGCCGCCCGGGCCATAACCCTCGTAACGGATCTCGTCGTAATTCTCGCCTTCGCTGCCGATCGCCTTCTTGACCGCGCGATCGATCGAATCCTTCGACATGTTTTCCTGGCGGGCGGCGATGATGGCCGCACGCAGCCGCGCGTTCATGGCGGGATCGGGCATGCCCATCTTGGCCGCGACCGTGATTTCGCGGGCCAGCTTGCCGAACAGCTTCGACTTCTGGGCATCCTGCCGCCCCTTGCGGTGCATGATGTTCTTGAATTGGGAATGGCCGGCCATGCGGGTCTCGTTAAGGAATCGTTCAGATGTTGGCGGGGCGCGGCTTATAGGCCGTTCCCGCAGATCAAAGTTTGGCTAGATTTGGGCGGGCCCGCCTGCCGGAATATCAGGCAATCGTTAACCATGACTTCACGCCTCGGTGCAAGGATGGCGGGCATTATTCCCGCTCCTTCCAGAGAAGCCCATGGCGTTCGGTCTGTTTCGAAAGCGACTGCCGGAACCGGCTGTGTCTGGCCCTCCCGCAAAGCCGGCGGCCCCGCCGGCTGAAGCCGCGATCGCGGACACCGATTCGGCCAAGGACATCCTCGAACTTCTGGAGCTCGAGCTCGGCGGCATGATCCGCCAGCTCGAGCGCGCGGCCAATTCGGTTGCCGGCGGCGCCGAAGCCACCGCCACGACCCTTGCCGCGATCCGCGAGCGCACCGACGCGCTGACCGGCCGCACCTCGGCCGCCAGGGACACCGCGACGACGTTCGCGCAGACCGCGGAGAAATTCACCCGCTCCGCCGAAGGCATCGGCGCGCAGGTGCGCGATGCCGGCAAGCTTGCCGACCAGGCGAGCGCCGCGGCCCGCGAGGCCCGCGCCAATGTCGATCGTCTGCGTGAATCCTCGGCCGCCATCGGCAATGTGGTCAACCTGATCGCGCAGATCGCGCGGCAGACCACGCTGCTGGCGCTCAACTCCACCATCGAGGCGGCGCGCGCGGGCGAAGCCGGCCGCGGCTTTGCGGTGGTCGCAACCGAGGTCAAGGCGCTGGCGGTGCAGACCCAGAAGGCGACCGAGGAAATCAGCAAGAAGATCGAGGCGCTGCAAAAGGACGCGGCGGGCTCGGCGGAAGCCGTGCACCGGATCTCGCAGGCGATCGAGGCGATCCGCCCGGTATTCGCCAACGTCGATGGCGCGGTCGCCGAGCAGAACCGCACCACCGGCGAGATGTCGGAGAATGCGGCCTCCGCCTCGCATTTCATCGTCGAGGTCGGCGACAGCGCGGCCGAGATCAACATGGCCACCAGCGAAGCTGCGACCCATGGCGAAGAGGTCGCGAGCGCCGGCAAGGCCGTGACGATGTTTGCGCAGAAGCTGAAGACGCGCAGCGCCGTGCTGCTGCGCCAGGGCCAAAGCGACGAGCGGCGTCAGGCCGAACGGCTGCCCTGCCACATCAAGATCGATATCGAGGGGCATGGCACCGCGCCGGTCTACGAGATTTCCGCCGACGACATCCTGATCTCCGGCGCGGACGCTGCGAAGCTGCCGCTGCATGCAAGCCTGAACGCCACGCTCGACGGCGTCGGCGCCTGCCGCATCCGCATCGTTGAGCATTCGCCCGGCCGGCGCGCGGGCGCGGTTCGAAGCGCCGCGCTGCCAAGCTCGCCGAGAAGATCGAAGACAAGCTCTGGGCGATCCGCGAGGAGAATGTCGAGGCGGTGACGCGCGCGCTCGAGGCCGGCGTCGCGCTGACCAAAATCTTCGAGAACGCGGTCGCCTCCGGCGCGATCGCGATCGACGATCTGTTCGACGAGAACTACGTCGAAATCGCCGGCAGCAATCCCGTTCAACACCGCACCAAATTCCTCGACTGGGCCGACCGCGCGCTGCCCGCCTTCCAGGAAGCGTTCCGCGACAAAGACCAGCGCATGGCGTTCTGCGCCATGGTCGACCGCAACGGCTATCTGCCCGTTCACAACAAGATCTACTCCCATCCGCAGCGTCCGGGCGACGTCGCCTGGAACACCGCCAACAGCCGCAACCGCCGCATCTTCAACGACACCGCGGGCCTTGCCGCAGGCCGCAACCAGCGCAGCTACCTGATCCAGAGCTACGCGCGCGACATGGGCAACGGCGTCACCATCATGATGCGCGAGATCGACGTGCCGATCCGCGTCCAGGGCCGTCACTGGGGCGGCTTTCGCACGGCCTACAAGCTATGACCTCCCAAGCAGCAAAATCCGACTCCATCGCGACCGGCGCCTCCGCAAGCGAGCGGCTGGTCGACCAGCTCTCCAACAAGATCGGCGGCCTCGGCGTCGAGCTCGCCGACGTCGCCGGCAACGTGCAGGAGGTGGCGCAGCGCGTCTCGACCCAGTCCGAGCGCTTCGGCCATCTGCAGAAGACCGCCGAGACCATGGTCTCCGCCAATCACGGCATCGCCGACGCCTCGAAGTCGGTGCAGACGGCGGCCTCCGCCGCCGTCGACGACATCACCCAGTCGCGCGACGCGGTCGAGACCGCGGTCAAGCACATCGCCGAGCTGATCGAGGCGGTCGGCCGCATCGAAAGCAGGCTCGGCGCGGTGTCCTCCGCGCTCTCCCAGGTCGCCAAAGTCTCCGGCTCGATCGAGGCGATCGCGAAACAGACCAATCTGCTCGCGCTCAACGCCACCATCGAGGCCGCGCGCGCCGGCGCTGCCGGCAAGGGCTTTGCCGTGGTCGCGAGCGAAGTGAAGAGCCTCGCCGAAGCCACGCGGCAGGCCACCGTGCAGATCGGCGACACCGTGCGCGGGCTCGACGGCCAGGTCGGCTCGCCTGATCGGCGAAAGCGGCGAGGCCTCGCTGCGCGCCAAGAATGCCGGCAGTGGCGCCTCGCAAATCCAGGGCATCATCGCCCGCGTGCAGAACGGCGTCACCAAGGTCGGCCAGGAGATCGACGGCGTCACGCGGGCTGCGACCTCCAACCTCGCCCATTGCGACGAGGTGATCGAGGAGCTCGCCCATCTCGCCAAGGGCGTCGACCTCTCCTCCAGCCATCTCAAGAACGCCGACGAGCGGGTCGCCAAACTGCTCGAGACCTCCGAGGGGCTGATCGCGCTGATCGCCGACAGCGGCGTCGAGACCTCCGATGCGCCGCTTGATCCGCACCGTCGTCACAACGGCGAAGGCAGATCGCCGAGGCCTTCGAGGCGGGCATCGCGCGCGGCGAGATCACGCTCGAGCAATTGATGGACGAGAAGTACCGCGAGATTCCCGGCACCGATCCCAAGCAGTTCATGACCGACTATGTCGCGTTCACCGACCGCGTGCTGCCTGCGATCCAGGACCCGATCCAGAAGTCCGATCCGCGCATCGTGTTCTGCGTCGCCTGGGCCAAAGGCGGCTACCTGCCGACGCACAATCCGAACTATCGCCATCCGCAGGGCAAGGACCCGGTCTGGAACAACGCCAACTGCCGCAACCGCCGCCTGTTCAGCGATCGCGCGGTGAAGAAGGTCGCGGCCAACACCAGGGCCTTCCTGCTGCAGACCTACCGGCGCGACATGGGCGGCGGCAACTTCGTGCTGATGAAGGATGCGTCGGCTCCGATCTTCGTGCGCGGCCGCCACTGGGGCGCGTTCCGCATGGGCTTCAGGCAGGGCTGACGGCGAGCGCCGTCAGCGCATTTACACCTCCGCAACGCTCTGCAAGACTGCATCCATCGGCGCGCTGCGTCCTGCGTAACGGAGGCGTTTGTCATGCAACTGGCCTCGCTCACCTTCAAATCGATCCGCGCGCGCCCCGTCGTGCTGAAGCTGAAGCGCCCGGTGGTCGCCAAGATCGCGACCATTCCCGAATGGCCGCTGATCCTGATCGACCTCTTCACCGAAGAGGGCGTCGTCGGCCGCGCCTATCTCGAGCCCTACACCATCAAGGCGATGCGCTACCTGGTGCCGGCGCTGCACGATTTCGGCGAGCTGCTGAAGGGCCGCCGCGTCGCGCCGTTCGAGCTCTACGACGTCGCGCGCAAATCGCTGCATTTCGTCGGCTATGAGGGCCAGTCGATGATCGCGGTCGCGGGCCTCGACATGGCGGCGTGGGATGCGCTGGCCAGAGCGGCGAACCTGCCGCTGTGCGTGCTGCTCGGCGGCTCGGTCGGCCCGGTGAAGGCCTACAACAGCAACGGGCTGTGGCTGCAGCCGCCGCAGAGCGCTTGCCGCGGATGCGATCGCGCTGCGCGACGAAGGCGGCTTTGCCGGCCTGAAGATCCGGCTCGGCCGCGACCGCCCGCAGGACGATCTCGCCGCCATCGCGGCGGTGCGCTCCGCCGTCGGCGACGACATGGCGCTGATGGCCGACTACAATCAGGGGCTCAATTTCGCCGAAGCGCTGCAGCGCTGCCACATGGTCGACGATCTCGGCCTTGCCTGGATCGAGGAGCCGATCGTCTACGACAATCTCGACGGCTACGCGCAGCTCACCGCGCAACTGAAGACGCCGATCCAGATCGGCGAGAATTTCTACGGGCCGCGCGAGCTGCACAAGGCGCTGCAGCGCAACGCCTGCGACCTCGTGATGCCCGACTTCATGCGCATCGGCGGCGTCACCGGCTGGCTGCGCGCGGCCGCAATCGCGGGCGCGGCGGGCATTCCGATGTCGACGCATCTTTATCCCGAGGTCGGCGCGCATGTGATGCGCGTGACCGAGACCGCGCACTGGCTGGAGTGGCAGGACTGGGCCGATCCGATCCTGCAACGCCCCTACGCCATCCGCGACGGCCTGCTGCACATTCCCGATGCGCCCGGCCTCGGCCTCGACTGGAACGAGGATGCGGTGAAGGCGCACGCGTTCGACGCAGCTCAGTCTTCAACGTTTGCGCATCGTCCAGGAGCCGCCGCCGCCGGTCCCTGCCCACTGGCCGGACGCGCCATCCTGCATGAGCGAACCGGTATAGGACTGCTTGCACTCGCCCGGCTAGCCCTGGCCGGTGCAATCGCGGAAGAAACTGATTTTTCCGTCCTGAACGACGCCCTGGACGATCGGATCGGTCCGCGGCCCGGGACAGCACGTCCATTTTGAGGAGCCGGAAAATGTCGAGCCGGTCACCGTGATGGTGAAGGTCGAGGCAAAGCCGCTGGCAATCGACGTCATACTGCCCGCTGACAATGCGGGCTCTGGTTGCGCTCGACTTGCCTTGGGGACGATTGCGAGCCGAGCTGGCTCTTCTTCATTTCCTGGAGCCGTGCTCGCGCCATGCTGCCGTAGGCCGTGCCGCCGAACTGACGGATGAAATCCTCCATCACGGCGATGCTCGTGGTGTTTTGCGTCACCGACCAGGCGCGCGCCGCTTCATCCGCCACGGTCGGCGCGGCAACGGTTGGCGGCGGCGCCGCTGCGGTCACCGGCGCGCCCGCGGCCTGGCCCGCAAAATAGAAGCTGCCCGCGATCGGCGACGACGACACCCAGGGCTGCTGCGACGCCGCCGGTTGCCTCCTTCACGGCAAGACCGACCGCGTTGAAAGTCTGGAAAATGTCCCTGCCCGGCTTGCGGATCGCGTCCGCAAGCGCCCTGGTATAGGGACTGTTGCCGTTGGCGCCATCGCGCGCCACGTTGCCGGGCTGTGTCGCATAGGAAATCAGCGTGCCCTCCGGCGCGCGCATCTGCGCGAGCCCGCCCTCGGTCGCCCGCAGGCCGCGGCCGCCGAACGGATTGTTGCGGCAGGCATCGAGGATCACGATGTTGAGCTTGGTGCCCGCGCCCTCCATCTGCCGCAACACCAGCGCGGTATCGACCATCTGGAAATCGACGTCGGTCTCCCGCGCCGGATTGGCGCCGACCGGCACCAGATAGTTCTGGCCGCGCACCTGCAGGCCATGTCCGGCATAATAGAACAGGCCGACATCGGCGCCCTGGATCTGGTCGCTGAACCCCTGCACGGCGCCGTCGAATTGCGCCTTGTCGAGATCGAGCTGCGCGCTGCCGCCGACGATGACAAAGCCGAGCGCGCGCAATGTCTCGGCCATCAGCTTCGCATCATTGACGGGGTTATCGAGCGGCGTGACGTTCTTGTAGTGCGAATTGCCGATCACGAGCGCGACGCGTTTTTCGGCCTGTGCAGGCGTGCCGCAGCAAACGGCGAGGATGAGGATCGCGACAGCCCATGTCGTTCGGCGAGACAATTGCATCAGTTCCCCCACCTCCAAGTGACGTCTCAATCTGGCAGCCCCGCCTTCACGAAGCGCGGCGACGATCCGCTCACGCTCCTGCGGATGGCGGACGGGAAACGCCTCGCGTGCCTGGGCTGAGCCGAAATCGGGATTGAACCGAAGAATTCGCGCAACCGCCTCGCGCGCTTCGGCTGCATGTCCGCCGCCCACGGCATTGGCGGCCAACGCGCTCAGTGAATGCGCATCGGCGCCTTGCTGGACGGCCTTCAGCGCCACCGTGCGCCCTTCCTCGTATCGTTCGAGCGAGAACAGCGCCCATGACTTGCCGCACCATGCGCCTGCTTTCAGCGGATCGAGCGGACTGAGCCGGAGCATCCGGTCGAAGCTTTCGACCGACTCCGACCCTTCGACACAGAGCAGCATGACCCATCCGCGCGAATACCAGGCCGCTGCAAGATTCGGATTCAAGTCGACCGCCTGCTGCACCATCGATGCGCCGAGATCATATTCGTGACCGAGGTAGGTGAGCACATGCCCGGCTCTCGCCAGCGAGAAGGCGTCCTCGTCCGCCAGTCTCGACGCCACCCTCGCATGGCGAATGGCTTCATCCCGCGATTCCTCCGACAGCGGCGACCCGCGCACGGCCTGCTGGAGCAGCAGCGACCAGGCCAGCATCGCGTGCGCGGACGCGTAATCGGGATCAAGCCCGATTGCCTTCTTGAAGAGAGTGTAGGCTTCCGACCATTGCCGTCCATACTGGGCGGTCATGCCACGCAAATAGTGATCATAGCTGTCGAGCTTCTCCGTCGGCTTCTGTCTTGCGCGTTCGATCTCCGCCATCTCGAGCCGCGGCGCGATCAGGCCGACCACGGCGGATGTCACCTTGTCTTGCAGATCGAAGACATCCTCGAGTCCGCCGTCGAACTTGTCGGCCCAAAGATGCCGATTGCTCGCGGCCTCGATGAGCTGCGCCGTGATGCGCACCCGATTGCCGGCCTTGCGCACGCTGCCTTCCAGCACGTAGCGGACGCCGAGTTCGCGGCCGACATTCCTGATGTCGATCGCCTTTCCCTTGTAGGTAAAGCTGGAATTGCGCGCGATCACGAACAGCGACTTGAACCGCGACAACGCGGTGATGATGTCCTCCACCATGCCATCGGCAAAATATTCCTGCTCGGAATCGCCGCTCATGTTCTGGAACGGCAGCACTGCGATCGATGGCTTCTCGGGCAGTGCGGGAGGCGAACCGCCTGCGGCGACGTGCGCGACACCATCGACACGTACTTGCCAGGCGCGCACGGGCTCAGTGATGTTCTTCAGCGCCTGAGGCCCCATGTCGTGAAATGCGGCATCGACCTTGCCGCGAACCTGGCGATGGGCGTCGTCGGAGATGCAGATACCGCCCGGCTCCGCGATCCCTTCAAGCCGCGCGGCGATGTTGACGCCGTCGCCGAAGATATCGTTGTCGTCGATGATGATGTCGCCGACGTGAATGCCGACGCGGTAATCGAGCCTGACGTCCTGCGGCAAATCGCCATTGCGCCGGGCCATGCTGGCCTGAAGTTCGATCGCGCAACGGACCGCATCGACCGCGCTCGCAAACTCCACCAGAAGGCCGTCGCCGGTGGTCTTGACGATGCGGCCGCGATGCGCGGCGATGGCGGGATCGACCAAGGTGCGCCGCGCGCTCTTGAGATCGGCCAGCGTGCGTTCTTCGTTCCGGCCCATCATGCGGCTATAGCCGGCGACATCCGCCGCCAGGATCGCCGCAAGGCGCCGCTCGATGCGCTCGTCCGTCATTCAACCTTCCAGAACTCCGGCAGCGCCGGCGCGAGCCGTCCGCCGATACGCACCGGCGCGATTTTCACCGCAAGCCCCGTCGCATCGTCGGTCTCGACCGCAACGCCCGACAGCGTCGCCACGCCACCGGAGGCCTCGAACCGGCCGGAGGGAATGCCGGTCGTGAAGCGCCGCAGCGGCTCCTCCTTGATCATGCCGATGATGGAGTCGTAATCGCCGGTCATGCCGGCGTCGGTCATGTAGGCGGTGCCGCCGGCCAAAATCTGGTGATCGGCGGTCGGCACATGCGTATGCGTGCCGACCACGAGGCTGGCGCGGCCATCGCAGAAGAAGCCGACCGCCTGCTTCTCGCTGGTCGCCTCGCAATGAAAATCGACCACGACCGCGTCGGCCGCCTCTCGAAGCGGACACGCCTCGAGCTCGCGCGCCAGCGTCGCAAAGGGATCGTCGAACGGCGTCATGAAGACGCGGCCGAGCGCATTGATGACGAGCGCGCGCTTGCCGTTCTTGGTCTCGATCAACGCCGCGCCGCGGCCCGGCGTGCCCTTCGGCATGTTGGCGGGACGAATGAGCCGCGAGGCGCGCTCGATGAAGACCAGCGCCTCGCGCTGGTCCCAGGAATGATTGCCGAGCGTGATGGCGTCGGCGCCGGCATCGAGCAGCTCCTGATAGATCGCCTCGGTGATGCCGAAGCCGCCGGCCGAGTTCTCGCCATTGACCACGACGAGATCGAGCGACCAGTCCCTGATCAGTCCCGGCAGATGATCCGTGACCGCGGCGCGACCGGTGCGGCCGACGACATCGCCGATAAACAATATCCTCAACTACGCACTCCGGAAATCGAACACCCGCTTTTCCGTTAGCACATAATCGAGCGGCACGTCGTGCGATAGCGCGGGGATGCTCTCGATTTCCTGCACGGCGAAGGCGAGCCCGATGCCGGTGATCGCCTTCGACTTTCGCAAATGCGCAAAGGTGTGGTCGTAATGTCCGGCGCCATAGCCGATGCGATGGCCCGCCTGGTCGAAGGCCGCGAGCGGCACCAGCATGATGTCGGGCACGACAATGGCTGCCGCGGTCGACGGCTCGGGAATGCCGAGCATGCCCATCATCAAGCGATCGCCCGGCGTCCATGCGCGAAAGATCAGCGCCTTGCCGCGCGCATTCACGCTCGGCAGCGCGAGCCGCGCGCCAAGCGCGGCGAGTTGCTTCATCAGCGGCTCCGGATCGATCTCGTTCCTGATCGGCGAATAGCCTGACACGATCAGGCCGTTGACGATGTCGATCGGCAAACCGCGTTTCGCCAGCGCGCCGGCCGCCGCCGTGCGCTGCTTGTCGGAGAGTTTTTCGCGCGCCGCGAGCGCGGTGGCGCGAAGCTCGGCCTTCGATTTCGGTTCGGCCATCTGGCGAAAATGGAGCAATGAAAAAGTGCGAGGCCGCGTTCGCCGTTGAAGCACTCGATCCCGGAGTTCCCTACGAAAGTAGGTGGGCACCATATGTCCGGATCCACGGACCCGGCCAGGGACAGTTCCCTAAAGGATCGATAAGGCCCCGGGGATATATGGCTCCTGACGCGCGACACAGCCTCGCGAGGGCTAATGTAGCGACGAAGTGGCGGCAGCGCCAGCGGCGCGAGGACTGGGGATGAGGGATTCACCGCTGTGTTGGGGTGCTTTGCCCCTGCGATGATTCAAGATGTCAAACAGCCGCTCCTCCGTCGTCCCCGCGAAAGCGGGGACCTATAACCACAGGCCACGGTTTTGCAAGGATTCGGAGTGTCGACTTCGCGCAACGACTTCGTCCTGTGGTTGGGTCCGGATCGCGCTCGCATGCGCTCGCTTGTCCGGGACGACATAGAGTGAGAGGCCCTGTTTGCATCACCGCGCGCTGTCGTCGCGCGCCAATGTCGTCCGGTAGTCCGGCCGTTGCGGCCTGACGCTTGCCAGCACAGTCGCCGACGGTGGAACCTTCAACTCGGCAACCGTCATCGCGCCGTCCGTTGCCACGAGCAGCGACATCGACGTGGCCGCCAGCAGCAGCCCGGACACGATGACGGCGAGAAAGATACGATCCATCCCCTGAGAACGTAGCCCCGGCGATGTCGTTCCGGCGGAACGGCAGATTTGCGCGGCTCAATCGCGAAACCTCGGTGCAAAAGTGCACCGATCGCAACCGCTATAGCGGAACCGCTACAGCGGCCTGCTGCTCACGCCCTCGCGGCGAGGCGGCGCTTCTTCGCTCTTGGCGGCGACACCTTCGTGCGGCGCCGGCTGCGCTTTACGGATCGGCACCACATAGAGCCGCGGCCGCGCGAGCGGCTCGCGCCTTTCCTTCAGCCGCTCCTCCACCGTCGGCAGGATCGCGAGCCCGCCCATGGCGGTCCATTCGGCGACTTTGGCGGCGAGTTGCATGCGCATTTCCAGCACGTGCACGGCGGCTTCGGTGAAATCCTGGTCGCGTGCGATCTGGTCATGCATGATCGCCTCGGCGAGCCGCATTTCCTCCCGCAAGAGGTTCATTTCCTTACGAATTTTGTTCAGCCGGTTGTCCATTGGTGCCTCCTTGACAGGGGCGGAGAATAAGTACAAAACATGAACAAAGAGTCAAGTCAAAAACGAGAAGCGAAGAGAATTCCGATCGACCTCATCTGCGTAGATGGACGGGGCGCTGACATGGAAGATGGCCATCTCGCGAAGGATTTGGGCCTGCTCGCGCTGGCGCTGTACGGCGCAATTCTCTCAACCATCAACTGGCGGCATGCGGCGAAGCGCGACGCGGCGCAGATCAAGGTCGTGATCGGCACGATGTGGCCGGCGACCGGTCCGCAGCCCGGGCCGCCCTATCTCAAGGTCGAAGCCATCAATGTCGGCCCACGCAGCGTCAGGATCGACATCCTGACGCTGGAACTGCCGTCCGGCGCGCGCATCTTCACGCCCTACACCGGCATTGCCGAGGTCGAGAGCACGCGATTGCCGGCCAGCCTGGATGACGGACAGCGCGCGCGATACATCGTGTCCTACGAAGAGATCGGCCGGGCACTGCGGTCCCACGGTCTCGGCCGCGGGACGAAGCTGACGCCGGTGTGCGTCGACACGGCCGGGCGCGTCACCAAGGGCAAGCCCTGGGAGGTCGATCCGGATGAGCTGTTGCGAATGGCAGCGTCGCAATAGCGGCTGGCCTGCGTTACACTCCATTGGGGGCACGCAGGAGCACATCATGCAACCGACACGACTTCGCGCACGCTGCGATCGGCCATTGCAATCATTGCCGCATCGCTCGCGCTCGCCGCGCCCGCCCTCGCGCAAACCTACGATCCGGCCTATCCGGTCTGCCTGCAGGTCTATCAGGGTTTCGTCGACTACTATTTCGAATGCGCCTACATGAACATGGCGCAGTGTCAGGCCTCGGCGTCCGGCCGCTCGGCGTCATGCGTCGTCAATCCCTATTACAAGGGACGGGCTGCGCCCGGCCCGCGCCGAGAAGCGCGTGCACCACTAATAACCGCCAGCAGGAAACGCCATGCAATTGCGAACATTCGGACGCACCGGGTTAAAGCTCTCGGTGCTGGGTTTTGGCTGCGGCGCCGTCGGCGGCTTGATGGTGCGCGGCGAATCACGCCGATCAGGAGCGCACCGTCGCCCGGGCGCTTGCCGCCGGCGTGAACTATTTCGACACGGCCGTGCAATATGGCGACGGCGAGTCCGAGAAAAATCTCGGCCGCGTCCTGCAAAAGCTGAAGCCGGCCAACGCCGTCGTCGGCACCAAGGTGCGGATTCCGCCCGACGCTTACGGCCGCATTGCCGATACGGTGACGGCGTCGCTCGAAGCGAGCCTGACGCGGCTGCGGCTGCGATCACGTCGACATTTTCCATCTGCACAATCCGATCACCGAAAAAGGCGGCGGGACGACGCTGAGCGCCAAGCAGGTGCTCGACGAGGTGGTGCCGGCGTTCGAGCGCCTGCGCGCGCAGGGCAAGACCCGCTTCCTCGGCATCACCGCGATCGGCGACACCGCGGCACTGCATCAAGTGATCGATCGCGAGCGCCTTCGACAGCGCGCAGGTCGTCTACAACATGCTCAATCCGTCCGCCGCCGAGGCGCTGCCGGAAAACTATCCGGCCCATGATTACGGGCGGCTGTTCGATCACACCGTGAAAGCCGGCGTCGGCGTGGTCGGCATCCGCGTGCTGGCCGGCGGCGCGCTGTCCGGCTCGGCCGAGCGTCACCCGATCGCCAGCCCGCCGCCCGAGCCGATCGGCTCGGCCATGGACTACGACGCCGACATCGAGCGCGCCCGCCGCCTGATGCCGCTGGTGAAGGACGGCTTTGCCGGCAGCCTCACCGAAGCCGCGACGCGCTTTGCGATTTCGCATGATGCGATGGGCACCATCCTGGTCGGCATCGCCACGCCGGAGCAGTTCGACGGCGCGCTGGCGCGCGGTGGAGAAAGGACCGCTGCCGAAGGCGGCGCTGGAGCGGCTGGCGGAGTTGCAGAAGGGATTTGTGGGGGAGGCGCGATAGCATCGCAACTCAGAAGACCCGGACTGCCTCAGCCTCGATCTCCTTCCGGATCAACGGATGCAGCCCGTTTCGGGTGGTCAGGTCGACCTTGATGCCGAGACCCCGCCGCAAGAGGCGCCGTGCGGCTACAAGGTCCAACACGTTGAACTTGCTCTTTGGATCATAGTCGAGAAAGGGGTCGAGATCGCTCTTGCTTCCGGCTTCGTTGCGCGCGGCGGAGCCGAACAAATAAAGCGACGTTGCGCCGAGCACTTTTAAAGCCTCCGCGTGGGACCGAAGTTTAGTGAGAGCGTCAATCCGGTTCATACTGCAGGATTATCAGGCTCCGCATGCCGTCGAGTGCCGGAATCATCGTTAGGACCGGTTTTGGCCGAGCGACCCGCCACTTGACAGCAAAGCGCTGTGAGTACAAAACATGAACAAACGGACTGCGCGACCTGATGGTGCGCAACGGTGAGCAAGGATTTTCGGGTACGATTCGCGATTGAGCACAACGTGAGCAACTCTACTGATGAATGTGCAACATCAAAATTCTCTCGAAGGTTGACAATGGCGAACGCGACGAAAATCGAATGGACTGACGCCACTTGGAATCCGGTGACAGGATGTACCAAGATCAGCGCCGGCTGCGACAACTGCTACGCTGAACGCTTCTCCGAACGTTTTCGTGGCACGACATTGGCGATTCCCTTCGCACGCAGGTACATTTGTCTGACTTTGCGACAGCAGCGCGTTGACCAGCCGCTAGCGCTGGCGTCGAACCGCGATGATCGTCGTAAATTCGTGAGCTGATCTCTTGCACAAGGAAATCCCAGATTCCTGTCATCTCCCGGGTGTTCGATCACGATGGAGAAGGCACATTGGCACACGTTCCCAGGATTGACTAAGCGCTCTTCATTGACGCGCAATTTCTTGCGTCGGCGTGTATGGTGGTCAACGCGCGAGTCATATTTGGTTCAGTGTCTCGATAGACGACGGCAGCAAGCGGAGGCGTAAAGGCGCTGTTTGGAAATGTGTCGACACCGGGCCTAATAGAAAACACGCGAGGCAACCCGCTGTATTATCTAATTTGGGCCGGTCCGCATTCGCAGGCTTAAGGGCGCCAATCACGTGCTAGGCAAACTAAGAAAGAGATCAGGCCGACAATCGAACTAGCGCGATTTTGCACTTCACCCGATCGCGACGCCCCCGCCGACCGTGCGGTTCAGCACCTGCGTGGTCTTCTCGATGCGCTCGGCCGCCGCGTTGAGCGCATTCGCCACCGCGACCTGCGTCGCCCGCGCGCGATCGCCGGCCGCGACGCGCACGTCGCGCAGTGACGCCAGCTCCTGCTCCAGCTTCTCCAGGCGCGCATTGGCGTCGAGCAGCTCGTCGCAGGCGGTGAGCGCCGCCATCACGGTGAGCCGCTGATCGCCGATCTCGCCGAATTTTCCGCGCAACGATCTCGACCTTGGACTCCAGGCTCTCGGCGAGCCGCATCAGCCGCGCCTCCTGCCCCTCCTCGCACGCCATGCGGTATTGCCGGCCGTTGATGGTGACGTTGATGTGGTTCATGCGGCCTCTCCGCTGTCCTGCGCGTCCTCAGCCGCCGCCGAGCACCTCGCGGATCGCGGCGATCGCCGCATCGAGCCGGTCGCCGAGCTCGCGGTTGGCGCGCTCGAGCCTGCGCGTCTTGACCAGCGAGCTGTCGAGCTCGTCGGCGAGCCGCGAGCGGTCGGTGCCGAGCGCGTGAATCCGGGTCGCCAGTTCGTCCTCGTCGCGGTCGGCGTCGCGCCGCCGCTCGACCGCGCTCTCCAGCGAATCCAGCGCCGCCATCAGCCGCCGCGTGGCGGATTCGATGTCGGCGTGAGGCTGCTCGGAGGCGGCGGAACCGTTGACGGGGCGATCGTTCATCAGGGGATACGCAGACTTGAGGTGCAGGCCGGAAGTTGTGCCGCCGTGACCCGCGAATCCAGCGGTTCGGCAAGCGTTTACGGAGAGAAGCTTACGTGGCGGAATTTGGCCGCGCAACGCCGCGGCGAAAGCTATGCACAACAAAGCAACTTTTCCGGCCTGAAAGGCGTTGGACTCGTGGAACCGGCGTTGCTAAGGACCAAAAACGCCGCGAGCGCCCAGTTCCTCCCCGCGTTGTGCACGCAACCAATTCTCATTCCACACGGATTTTCATCATGACGCAGGTCGATCATCCCCGTATGGCGAACGCGATTCGCGGGCTCTCGATGGACGCCGTCGAGAAGGCGAAATCCGGCCATCCCGGCCTGCCGATGGGCTGCGCCGATCTCGCGACCGTGCTGTTCACCCAGTTCCTGAAATACGACGCCGCCAAGCCGGACTGGCCGGACCGCGACCGCTTCGTGCTGTCGGCCGGCCACGGCTCGATGCTGCTCTATTCGCTGCTGTATCTGACCGGCAATCCGGAGATGACGCTCGACCAGATCAAGCGCTTCCGCCAGGTCGATTCGCTGACGCCGGGCCACCCCGAGAATTTCCGCACCAAGGGCGTGGAGACCACCACCGGCCCGCTCGGCCAGGGCCTCGCCACCTCGATCGGCATGGCGCTGGCGGAGAAGATGCTGGCCGCCGAGTTCGGCAAGAAGATCGTCGACCACCACACCTATGTGCTGTGCTCCGACGGCGATTTGATGGAGGGCGTGTCGCAGGAGGCGATCGCGCTCGCCGGGGTCTGGCGGCTCAACAAGCTGATCGTGCTCTATGACGACAACGGCATCTCGATCGACGGCCCGACCTCGCTGTCCGATTCCGTCGACCAGGTGAAGCGCTTCAAGTCGGCCGGCTGGGCCGCCGAATTGATCGACGGCCAGGACCAGAAGGCGGTCGCCGCCGCGATCACGCGCGCGCAGAAATCCAACAAGCCGAGCCTGATCGCCTGCAAGACCACGATCGGCTACGGCGCGCCGCACCAAGGCCGGCACCAACAAGGCGCATGGCGAGGCGCTCGGCGCCGACGAGTTGAAGGGCGCCAAGGAGAAGCTCGGCATCTCGCAGGAGCCGTTCTCGGTGCCCGACGACGTGCTGAAGGCCTGGCGCGAGGCGGGCGCGCGCGGCGCTGCGGCGCGCGAAGGAGTGGGAGGATCGTTACTGCCGAGCTCGGTCCGCGCAAGCGCGCCGAGTTCGAGCGGCGGCTGCGGCATGAGCGGCCGGCCTCGCTTGCGAAGGCGCTGCGCGATCTCAAGAAGAAGCTGCTGGAAAGCCCGCTCAACATCGCCACCCGCAAATCCTCGGAAGCCGCGATCGATGCGATTGCCGCCGCGATGCCGATGGAATTTCTGGCGGGCTCGGCCGACCTCACCGGCTCCAACAACAACAAGGCGAAGACCGCGATCGAGTTCGCGGCGAAGAAGCCGAAGGGCCGCTTCATCCATTACGGCGTGCGCGAGCACGGCATGGCCGCCTGCATGAACGGCATCTTCCTGCATGGCGGCTTTGCGCCGAACGGCGCGACCTTCCTGATCTTCAGCGATTACGCGCGGCCCGCGATGCGGCTCGCGGCGCTGATGGGCACCGGCGTGGTCTATGTCATGACCCACGACTCCATCGGCCTCGGCGAGGACGGCCCGACGCACCAGCCGATCGAGCATCTCTCCTCGCTGCGCGCGATGCCGAACATGCGGGTGTTCCGGCCCTGCGACGCGGTCGAGACCGCCGAGTGCTGGGAGCTGGCGCTGAACCGCACCAAGGGTCCGACCGTGCTGGCGCTGACGCGGCAGAACCTGCCGCAGCTTCGCAACAATGCGCCTGCCGAAAATCCGTGCAGCCATGGCGCCTACGAGCTGATGGGCGCGCAGGGCGACGCAAAAGTGTCGCTGTTCGCCTCGGGCTCCGAGGTCGAGATCGCGGTCGCCGCGCAGAAGCAGCTTGCCGAGCGCGGCATCGCGGCCCGCGTCGTCTCGGTGCCGTCGCTGGAATTGCTGCTGGAGCAGCCGGAGGCGCGGCAGAAGGCCGTGATCGGTAACGCGCCGGTGAAGGTCGCCATCGAAGCCGCCGTGCGCTGGGGCTGGGATGCCGTGATCGGCCATGACGGCATCTTCATCGGCATGCATTCTTTCGGCGAAAGCGGCCCGGCCAAGGACCTTTTCAAGCATTTCGGCATTACCGCCGAGGCTGCGGTTAACGCAGTCCTGAAGCGCCTGGGCTAGCGGTTGAGATTGCCCGGAAAAGGGTCTACTTAGACGGTCATCTTTTCCGCTTCCGTCCGGCCGAACCGGGCGATCCGCCGTCAGCATCTCCGAGGGGCACGCCTCGCGGGGACGCCAGCGGCATTTAGAGGAGAAACAGCATGGCTGTCCGCGTCGCAATCAACGGGTTTGGCCGCATCGGCCGCAACATCCTGCGCGCCATCGCCGAGTCCGGCCGCCACGACATCGAGGTGGTCGGCATCAACGATCTCGGCCCGGTCGAGACCAACGCGCACCTGCTGCGCTTCGACAGCGTGCACGGCCGCTTCCCCGGCACGGTGACCGTCGAGGGCGACTCGATCTCGCTCGGCAACGGCAAGATCAAGGTGTCGGCCGAGCGCGATCCGTCGAAACTGCCGTGGAAGGAGCTCGGCGTCGACATCGCGCTGGAATGCACCGGCATCTTCACCGCCAGGGACAAGGCCGTCCGCGCATCTGACCGCCGGCGCCAAGCGCGTGCTGGTCTCCGCGCCCGCCGACAATGCCGACGCCACCATCGTCTACGGCGTCAACCACGACACGCTGACCAAGGATCACCTCGTCGTCTCCAACGGTTCGTGCACCACCAACTGCCTCGCGCCGGTCGCCAAGGTCCTGAACGACACCGTCGGCATCGAGACCGGCTTCATGACCACGATCCACGCCTATACCGGCGACCAGCCGACGCTCGACACCATGCACAAGGATCTCTATCGCGGCCGCGCGGCGGCGATGTCGATGATCCCGACCTCGACGGGTGCGGCGAAGGCGATCGGCCTGGTGCTGCCGGAGTTGAAGGGCAAGCTCGACGGCGTCGCGATCCGCGTGCCGATGCCGAACGTCTCGGTGGTCGATCTCAAGATCGTCGCCAAGCGCAACACCGACGCCAAGGAAATCAACGAGGCGATGAAGCGCGCCGCCGAGCAGCAGCTCAAGGGCATTTTGAACTACACCAACGCGCCCAACGTCTCGATCGACTTCAACCACGATCCGCACTCGTCGACGGTCCACATGGACCAGACCAAGGTGATGAACGGCAAGCTGGTGCGCGTGATGAGCTGGTACGACAACGAGTGGGGCTTCTCCAACCGCATGGCCGACACCGCCGTGGCGATGGCGAAGAAGATTTGAGGCTCTCGCGTCCCGGATGCGATGCAGCGCCCTTGCGGTGCATCGCTGATCCGGGACCCACTCACGCGGGACCTGTCGTCACCATGGGTCCCGGTTCTGCAGCGCACCGCTTCGCGCTGCGCAGCGCCCGGGACAAGAGATGACCAAACCATTCCGCACCCTCGACGACGTCGACGTCAAAGGCAAACGCGTGCTGCTGCGCGTCGACCTCAACGTGCCAACCGAAAACGGCCGCGTCACCGACACCACGCGGCTGGAGCGCGTCGCGCCGACCATCACCGAGATTTCCGACAAGGGCGGCAAGGTGATCCTGCTGGCGCATTTCGGCCGGCCCAAGGGCCGCGACGAGAAGGAGTCGCTGAAACCCGTCGCCGCCGAACTGTCGCGCGTGATCAAGCGCCCGGTCGCGTTCGCGGCCGACTGCGTCGGCGAGCCCGCGCAAAAGGCCGTCGGCGCGATGAAGGACGGCGACATCCTCTGTCTGGAGAACACGCGCTTCCACAAGGAAGAAGAGAAGAACGATCCGGCCTTCGTCGCGGAGCTGGCGAAGCTCGGCGACATCTGGGTCAACGACGCCTTCTCCGCCGCGCATCGCGCGCATGCCTCGACCGAAGGCCTCGGCCACAAGCTGCCGGCCTATGCCGGCCGCACCATGCAGGCCGAGCTCGATGCGCTGGACAAGGCGCTGGACCACCCGACCAAGCCGGTGATCGCCATCATCGGCGGCGCCAAGGTCTCGACCAAGATCGACCTGCTGGAAAACCTCGTCAGCAAGGTCGATGCGCTGGTGATCGGCGGCGGCATGGCCAACACCTTCCTGCATGCGCAGGGCATCGATGTCGGCAAGTCGCTGGCCGAAAAGGACCTCGCCGCGACCGCGCTGCGCATCATGGACAAGGCCGAAGAGCGCCAATTGCGCGATCATCCTGCCGGTCGATGCCGTGGTCGCCAACCAGTTCGCGGCCAATGCGCCGTCGCATGCCTACGGCCTCGATGCGATCCCCGCCGACGGCATGATCCTCGACGTCGGCCCGCAATCGACCGCGCGCATCCATTCGGCGATCGACGATGCCGCGACGCTGGTCTGGAACGGCCCGCTCGGCGCCTTCGAGATGACGCCGTTCGACCGCGGCACCATGGTGGCGGCGAAACATGCCGCCGAACGCACCAAAGCGAAGAAGCTGGTCTCGGTCGCCGGCGGCGGCGACACGGTCGCGGCGCTGAACCAGGCCGGCGTGGCCGGCGATTTCTCCTATGTCTCGACCGCGGGCGGCGCGTTTCTTGAATGGATGGAGGGGAAACCCTTGCCCGGCGTCGAGGTTTTGAAAACACGCTGATTTTTTAGGCACAACGCGGAGACAGGACCGATGGCTCGCATTACGTTGCGGCAATTGCTCGACCACGCGGCGGAGCACGACTACGGCGTGCCGGCCTTCAACATCAACAATATGGAGCAGGCGCTGGCGATCATGGACGCCGCCTCGACGCTGGATGCGCCCGTCATCATCCAGGCCTCGCGCGGCGCCCGCGCCTACGCCAACGACGTGATGCTGCGTCACATGATGGACGCGCGTCACCGAAATCTATCCGCAGATTCCGGTCTGCGTGCATCTCGACCACGGCAACGAGCCCGCGACCTGCATGACCGCGATCCAGGCCGGCTTCACCTCGGTGATGATGGACGGCTCGCTGAAGGCCGACGGCAAGACGCCCGGCGACTGGGACTACAATGTCGGCGTGACCAAGACCGTCACCGACATGGCGCATCTCGGCGGCATCTCGGTCGAGGGCGAGCTCGGCGTGCTCGGCTCGCTCGAGACCGGCATGGGCGACAAGGAAGACGGCCACGGCGCCGAAGGCAAGCTGTCGCACGACCAGCTGCTGACCAATCCCGACGAGGCCGTGAAGTTCGTCAAGGAGACCAAGGTCGACGCGCTGGCGATCGCGATGGGCACCTCGCACGGCGCCTACAAGTTCACCCGCAAGCCGGACGGCGACATCCTCGCCATGAAGGTGATCGAGGAGATCCACCGCAAGCTGCCGAACACGCATCTGGTGATGCACGGCTCGTCCTCGGTGCCGGAGGATCTGCAGGCGATCATCAACGCCAATGGCGGCAAGATGAAGCCGACCTGGGGCGTGCCGGTGAAGGAAATTCAGCGCGGCATCAAGAATGGCGTGCGCAAGATCAACATCGACACCGACAACCGCATGGCGATGACCGGCCAGATCCGGAAGGTGTTCAAGGAAAACCCGGAAGAGTTCGATCCGCGCAAATATCTGAAGCCGGCGATGGAAGCGATGGCGAAGCTGTGCAAGCAGCGCCTGCAGGAGTTCAATACCGCGGGCCAGGCCAGCAAGATCAAGAAGGTGCTGACCACCGCCGAGATGGCCAAGCGCTACGGCAAGGGCGAGCTCGATCCGCAGGTGGCGTAGCGATCCCGCCGGTGCGCCTCGTCCCTCCCTCTCCCCGTCATTCGCGGGGCGATGGCGCCGAGGCGAGCGGCAGGCCTCGGAATCGCATAACGCACCGGCCTGTGGGTTATGCGATTCCGCCGCGCTCGCGCGACCTTCGCCGCCGCCCGCGGAGAGTGACGAGCGCATTTCCCACAGTGCGGTTCCCACCCTGCGACCAACGTTAACCTCGGCATTTGCCCGAGAACGGTCTATTTTCCGGGCAAACAAGCACCTTGCCGGAGGACGTCCCATGAATCTCGCCGATCTCAACAAAGTCGCCAATGCCATGGTCGCGCCGGGCAAGGGCATCCTTGCCGCCGATGAATCCTCCGGCACCATCAAGAAGCGCTTCGACGCCATCAAGGTGGAATCGACCGAGGACAACCGCCGCGACTATCGCGAGATGCTGTTCCGCTCGCAGGAGGCGATGAGCAAATACATCTCCGGCGTCATCCTCTATGACGAGACCATCTGGCAGAACGCGAAAGACGGCACGCCGCTGGTGAAGCTGATCGAGCAGTCCGGCGCCATTCCCGGCATCAAGGTCGACGAGGGCACGCAGGCGCTGCCGAACTGCCCGGGCGAGCTGGTCACCGTCGGGCTCGACAAGCTCGCCGAGCGGCTGAAGAAATATTACGAGCGCGGCGCGCGCTTTGCGAAATGGCGCGCGGTGATCGATATCGGCAGCGGCATTCCCACGATGACCGCGATCCGCGTCAATGCGCATGCGCTGGCGCGCTACGCCGCGCTGTGCCAGGCCGCGCAGATCGTGCCGATCGTCGAGCCGGAAGTGCTGATGGACGGCGATCACGACATCGACCGCTGCTACGACGTGACGCAGCGCGTGCTCAACAGACCTTCCGCGAGTTGCGGGTGCAGCGGGTCGAGCTGGAAGGCATGATCCTGAAGCCGAACATGGCCATCTCAGGCAAGAAGTGCGCGAAGCAGGCGCAGGTCGCGGAGGTCGCGGAGAAGACCATCCGCATGCTGAAGGCCTGCGTGCCGGCCGCGGTGCCGGGCATCGCCTTCCTGTCCGGCGGCCAGTCGGACGAGGAAGCGACCGCGCATCTCAACGCCATGAACGCGATCGGCCATCTGCCGTGGAAGCTGACCTTCTCCTATGGCCGCGCGCTGCAGGCCGCGCCGCAGAAGGCGTGGTCGGGCAAATCCGAGAACGTCGCCGCCGGCCAGCGCGCCTTCACCCATCGCGCGCGCATGAATGCGCTGGCGAGCCGAGGCGAGTGGGCGACCGACCTCGAAAAGAAGGCGGCGTAGGGTTGGCCAGCCCGACGGTCGCGCAGCAATGGTCCGTGTCCGGCGCAGCGCATCGCCAGCGCGTTCACGCGCGCAATGCAACGGTGCGCTGCAGAACCGGGACCCATTGATCCGCTCGTGGGTCCCGGATCAGCGATGCACCGCAACGCGCTGCATCGCGTCCGGGACACGAGAGCTTTCGCGCGTGTCTAAGAACCCCGCCGTCACGCCCGCTGCCGCGGCTCTACCTCGCGACACCCGAGGTCGACGATCCCTCATCGCTGGTCTCGAGCCTGCCGGGCCTGCTCGCGGGCGCCGACATCGCCGCCGTGCTGCTGCGGCTGAAGATGGCCGACCAGCGCAGCATGATTTCGCGGGTGAAGACGCTGGCGCCCGCGATCCAGAATGCCGGCGCGGCGTTGCTGCTCGACGGTCATGTCGAACTGGTGGCGCGCGCCGGCGCCGACGGCGCGCATGTGAACGGTCTTGCCGCACTGGAGGAGGCGCTTGCCGTCGCTGAAGCCGGATCGCATTGCCGGTGTCGGCGGTCTCGCGACCCGGCACGACTCCATGACCGCGGGCGAGAAGGGCGCGGACTACGTGCTGTTCGGCGAGCCCGACGCCGAAGGGCAAGCGTCCGTCGATGGACGCGGTCGCCGAGCGGCTGGACTGGTGGGCCGAATTGTTCGAGCCGCCCTGCATCGCCTATGCCGCCTCGCGCGACGAGGCCCATGCGTTCGTGCTGGCAGGCGCGGATTTCATTCTCCTCGGCGATGCCGTCTGGGCCGATCCGCGCGGCGCCTCCGCCGTGCTCGCCGAGATCGGCCAGGCGATCCGGCAGGCGCATGTTTCGGCGCGCGAAACGGCCAAGACAGCCGACAAGGCGCGGCAGGCTTGATGAAGCGCGCCCTCGCCATATCGCTCCTTGCGAGCTCTGTTCGCCACGGCTGCGATCGCGCAGACGCCGACCACGCCGCCGGCTGCAAAGTCGGAGGCCGCACCAAAATCCGAGGCGAAGAAGCCGGCGCCGGCCGCCAAGAAACCGGCCGTGCCGGAGACCAAGCCGCCTCCCGCCGCAACCGCGACGCCCGCGCCCGTCGACAATCCCAATGCCGACCTGGTCTACGGCGCGTTTCAGCGCGGCGAGTACAAGACCGCGCGCGAGCTCGCGCTGCCGCGCGCGCAGGCCGGCGATCCCAAGGCGATGACCATGCTGGGCGAGATCTATTCCAACGGGTTCGGCGTCAAGCGCGACTTCGCCAAGGCGGCCGACTGGTACAAGCGCGCCTCCGATGGCGGCGACCGCGAGGCGATGTTCGCGCTCGCCATGATGCGCCTTGCCGGACGCGGCGGTCCCGTCGACAAGCAGGATGCCGTGCGGCTGCTGGCGTCCGCCGCCAAGCTCGGCGAACCCAAGGCCGCCTACAATCTCGCTTTGCTCTATCTCGACGGCCAGACGCTGCCGCAGGACGTCAAGCGTTCGGCGGAGCTGCTGCGGCAGGCGGCGGACGCCGGCAACCCGGAAGCGCAATACGCGCTCGCGACGTTCTACAAGGAAGGCACCGGCGTCGAGAAGGACCCCGAGAAGGCGGCGCGGCTGCTGCAGGCGGCCGCGCTCGCCGACAATGTCGACGCCGAGGTCGAATATGCCATCGCGCTGTTCAACGGCACCGGCACGCCGCGCAACCAGCCCGCCGCGGTGGCGCTGCTGCGCAAGGCGGCGAAGCAGAACAGCCCGATCGCGCAGAACAGGCTCGCCTTCGTGCTGGTCAAGGGCATGGGCGTGCCGATGGACAAGATCGAGGGTTTCAAGTGGCACCTCGTCGCCAAGACCGCCGGCAAGGGCGATCCGGAGCTCGACGCGGAGTTTGCCAAGCTCAGCCCGGAGGATCGCGCCAAGGCCGAGGCGCTGGCGCATCGCTGGCTCGGCGACACGCTTGACGCGACTGCGCCCAAAGGGCAACCAGTGCCGGCGCCCATTCCTCTCGGCCGACCGAAGGCCGGCCCGCAGCCCATTCCGTTTCTCTACAATTTCCCTCCGACGCCGAAGCCCTGAATGCTCCATTCCGCCCTCATCAATGTCATGGTCAAGGCCGCGCGCCGCGCCGGCCGCAGCCTGAAGCGCGATCTCGGCGAGATCGAGCATCTGCAGGTGTCGCTGAAGGGGCCGGCGAACTTCGTCACGCTCGCCGACAAGCGCGCCGAGGAGATGCTCTACACCGATCTCTCCAAGGCGCGGCCGGGCTATGGCTTCATCGGCGAGGAAGGCGGCACACGCGAGGGCGCGGACAAGACCCACACCTGGATCGTCGATCCCCTGGACGGCACCACCAATTTCCTGCACGGCATCCCGCAATTCGCGATCTCGATCGGGCTGAAGCGCGAGGACACGATCATCGCGGGCGTGATCTACAATCCCGCCAATGAGGAGCTCTACATCGCCGAGCGCGGCAAGGGCGCCTTCCTCAACGACCAGCGCCTGAGGGTGGCCGGCCGCCGCAAGCTCAACGAATGCGTGATCGCCTGCGGGCTGCCGCATATCGGCCGCGGCGACCACGAGCAGTCGCGCCGCGAGATGACGGAATTGCAGAACCGCGTGGCGGGGCTGCGCCGCTTCGGCGCCGCCGCGCTCGACCTCGCCTTCGTCGCCGCAGGGCGGCTCGACGGCTACTGGGAGCGCAACCTGTCGCCCTGGGACATCGCGGCCGGCCAGATCATCGTGCGCGAGGCCGGCGGCATCGTCTCCGGGGTGGACGGGCACGACAACGCGCTGACGACGGGGCAATGTGGTGGCCGGCAATGAGTTCGTGCAGGCGGAGCTGGTGGGGATTTTGAGGGGGGTGTAGGCCTCTCTGCCATTCCGGCAAGCCTTTCACAGCCGCCACCCATCAGCATGGCCCACGGCTTATCGCGTCGCTTTCAATGAACTCAGCCGCACCTCGTCGAAAGCTGTCCCTTTCGAAACCGGGAGCATAGGATTGCATCGTCACGACAAGGGAGCATCCGGTGCAGACTCTGGACGTTCGTTACAGCGAAGGAGCCGTCGAATTCCTCGGATACGCTGGCTTTCGACGAAGCCGCCCAAGACAGGCGGCCGGGCGTGCTCGTCGTTCACGAGGGATTGGGATTGGGCGAGCACATCATGGAGCGGGCGCGCAGAATTGCGAGGCTCGGGTATGTCGTTTTCGCCGCCGATATGTTCGGCGGCCGCCTTCAGGCTTCTGACCTCCAACATATGAGCAAGCTCGTTGGAGAGCTTCGCAACGACCTTCCAACGCTACGCGCACGCGGCCGGGCCGCGCTTGCAACACTCGCCTCCCTGCCTCAGGTCGACGCAACGCGGCTCGCGGCCGTCGGGTTTTGCTTCGGTGGCTCGGTCGTGCTCGAGCTTGCGCGCGACGGCGCCGATCTCAGGGCCGTCGTCAGCCTGCACGGCGTTCTCTCGACAAGGCTCCTGCTGAAGCCGGCAAAGTGAAGGCGAGCGTGCTGGTGTGCACCGGCGCTGACGATCCGCTTGCCCCTCCGGACCAGGTGGCCGCGTTCGAAAACGAGATGCGCGCGGCAAATGTTCGGGACTGGCAGGTGATCAGTTACGGAAACACGCTTCACGCATTCACCAACCCGATTGCCGGACCTTCGACCATGAAGGGCACGCTTTACAACGCGCAGGCAGATCGGCGTTCCTGGGTTGCCGTACAGAATTTCCTTGAAGAATTGCTCGACGACCGTAGCGCATAGCGACCGGACCAGGCGCTTCAAATGGGACTCACGGCCTGAAGGCGCTACGGCCCGCGGCCGGCATCAACCCCGCCTTGGTCTTGACCGCGTCGGCCTCCGGCGAATTGAGGAAGCGCAGCAGCGCGGTCGCGGCGTCGGCATTCTCGGCCGAGCGCGTCAGCACCCCTGCGAAGGTGAAGCCCGGCTGCAGCTCCGCCGGAATGGTGCCGACGTAATCGGTGCCGGCCACATTCATCAGCTCGCTGACCTGCTGGAAGCCGATCTCGGCCTCGCCGCGCGCCACCACGGCGGCGACCGGCTCGCCCGACGGCGGCCCGCGAATCCGGCGGTTCTTCGGCAGCACCTGGTCCGCAATGCCGAGCTTCGCGAACAACTGCGTCGACAGATAGGTGCCGCTGCCGGAGTCCGAGCAGGCGATCGACTTCGCGGCGAGCAGCGTCGCCTTGAAGGCCTCGACGCTGCCGATGTCGGGCTTCGGCGCGCCCGCGCGCACCACCATGCCGATCAGCGAGCGCGCCAAGGTGACCTTGCTGTCGGCGCGCAGCAGACCGGCGCTCGCGAGCTTGTCGGCCGCGCCGCCGTCGAGGATCACGACATCGGCGGCTTCGCCATGCGCCAGCCGCGTCGGGATCGACTCCGGCGAGTCGCCCATCGACGGACCGCGGGTCGTGATCAGATGATGGCCGCTGGCGCGTTCGAAGGCCGGGCCGAGCTCGGAATAGACGTGATAGAAGCCGGCCGAGATCATCACGCGGACATCGGCGGCGAAGGCCGCATTCGGCAGCGCCATCGCGGCGGCTACGAGCAGCAGCCGGGCAAGCCATCTCGTCCTCGTCACTCTCGCCTCCATCAGGCGCGATAAGCGGTCTTGCCGGTGCCGCGATAGAGCACACGCACCTGCTCTTCGGTGACCGCCTTGTGGAACGCCAGCGCCTCGGGCTCGAGGTCGCGCTTCGGCACATGTTCCGGCTCGAAATGCCCAAAGCTGTCCTTGCCGCGCACCAAGGTCGCCCAATCCCGCTGTCCGACCGCCTGTTTCAGGCGGGTCGGAATGTAGCGGATGGCGAGACCGATGCGCCGGTCATCGGAACGATTGGGTTCCGAGCCGTGGAACAGCAGCACGTGATGCAGCGAGGCCTGACCGGGTTTCAGCTCGACGAGGACCGCGTCGGATTCGTCGACCTCGACGGCGATCTCCTGACCGCGGGTCAGAAGGTTGTTCTGGTCGAACGTATCCTCGTGCTTGACCTGCTGCCTGTGGGTGCCGGCGACGAACTTCATGCAGCCGGAGACCTTGTTGGCCGGCGACATCGCGACCCAGGCGGTCGCCACATCGGACGAGCTCAGCCCCCAATAGGTCGCATCCTGATGCCAGGACACGAAGCCGGGATCGCGCGGCTCCTTGATGAAGAAGCTGGTGTTCCAGCACAGGATATCCGGGCCCAGAAGGTCCTCGATCGCATCGAGGATTTTGGGATGGCGGATCATGTCGTTGATCCAGGGAAACAGCACATGGCTGCGATGGCGCATCTCGCCCTTGATCGGGCCGCCGGTCCTCGCCTCGTAATCCTCGAGCTTGCCGCGAAATTCGGCGACCTCGCGCTCGGTCAGCACGTCGACCGGGAAGTGATAGCCGCGCTCGCGATAATCAGCGACCTCGCGCTCGCTCAGGGATTTCGTCATCCGCGTCCTCCGTCTCTTGTTGCGATGCTATCCCTTCTTCGGCTCCCAGCGATACGCCTTCGCGCACGCCCCGCCCATCAGCATCGCGCGCTCGCTCTCGGTGAGGCGGTTCGTGGTACGGAACGGCTCGACGCCCTGCTCGTAATTGACGACGGCAAAGGCGCGCGTCCAGTCGGTGCCCCACAGGCAGCGATCGATGCCCCAGGCGTCGAACACGCGGCGAAAGCGGATCCCAGATGTCGGGATAGGGATAGGGCTGCTTCGACAGCGTGCAGGCGCCGCTGATCTTGATCACCGCGTTCTTGCGCTTGGCAAGCTCGATCACCTTCGGCAGGTCGCGCCACGGCTCGGCCGGCGCCGGCGGCACGCGCGGCTGCAGGATGCCGATATGGTCGATGATGAAGCGCGTGTCGGGATTGCGGTCGATCAGCGCGGTGCCGCCGTCCAGATTGCCCCAGCAGTGCAGATTGACCGGAAGGTCGTAGCGCACCGCCGCGCGCGCGATGCGGTTGAAGCCGGGATCGTCAGCGCCGCGGTCGGCCTCCGTCCAGAAGATGCGGATGCCGACCGCGCCGGGCGTCTTCTTCCATTCGGCGACGACGTCGTCGGTCGCGGGATCGTCGGGGTCGAGCGGCTTGACGATGGCGAGCCGGCCGGGATGGGCGCGCTGCACCTCCACGGCATAGCTCGCGTCATAGCGATAGAGCGAAAAGGCCGAGATGAAGATCGCGCCGTCGACGCCGACCTTGTCCATCGCCGCCACCATCTCGTCGCCGGTGACGTGAGGCGGCCAGTTCGGCACGTTGGCCCACGGCCGCTTCGGCGTGTTGGCCTCGTAGGCATGGACCTGGGAATCGATGATGGCCATCGCGGACGCTCCTCCTGTTTTTTGCCGAGTTTGGCCAATGCGAGAGGGCTGTGTCCAGTGCCGGGAGCAGATGGCGGGGTCCGGAGCGCTGGCGAAATCAAGAGCGCCGCCGGGCTCAGAGATCGTCGGGCCCCTTGACGCCCGCGCGCCTCAAATCGCGCAGCAGCTTGCGGACAAGCTGGATGTTGATGTTTTGCAGATGGTGATTGTTGCCGAACCTGAACATGTTCTTCTGCGACACGATCAGGCCCGACTTCTCCTCGGCGAGGATGCCCTTCTTCTTCAGGCGTGCGACCCGGCGGCGGATCGTTTCCAGCGGCAGGTTGAGAAATCGCGACAGCGTCGCGCGCGAAATGCCCTGCTTGATCTCGTCCGGTTCGACCGTATGGATGCTGGCAAAGCGCTCATCGAGCGCCTGATCGCTCATGATGTTGATGACGTTGGCATTGAGAACGTTGTGAATGATCAAGAGATCGAGCGGATCGAAATCCTCGTAATGACGAAACATTTCGCTGATCGCGCACAGCATGTAGGCCAGCGTGTGACGCGATACGGCGCGGATGAGGTCATCGGATTTGCGCATGATGGAACCGGGCGGCCGACGAGCCGAAAGTTGTCCTTCGATCCGACAATAGGCGGGACGGCGGCCCGTGCCTACCCAAAATGGGTAGCGATCAACTTGCAAATTGACCCTACCAGTGCCGAAACTCGACCTATCCAGACACCATCGGGGCTTCATGATGATCGCGGGCGCAGCGCAGGGCAAATTGCGGAGGTCGAATTCGGGGATTGAGGACGCAGCGGAGGAAATCAGGTGTGAGGCCTGCGACGGCCGCGGCTCGCCGGCAGCGGCGAAACCTTCGCCGATGCGCCGGATCTATCCGGGACCGTGCAAGAAATGCGGCGGCAAGGGCCGGATCAGGCAACCGGACTGAGCATGGCGGACAGCGCTCCTGCTCCGCCGGTCTGCATGGCTTGCGATCGCGAGCGGCTGTTCGTATCGGCCGAACCGGTGAGGAGAGGCTACGAGATCAGAAGCTTCAAATGCCCAAACTGCGGATCGATCCTGCGGCTGGCGCAAAGAGCGCGCAAAATGCGGAAGCCCAGGCCGGCGCCACGGGCGTGGGCAGTTCGGCCGAGTCAATAGGTTCTCCGGCGCTGATTACGCCGCCTTCATCCGGTAATGGCTGACGCCCCACTCGCTGCCGTCGGCATAGCCGAACAGGCCCGCGGTCGCGAGAAAGAACCAGCGCCAGCGCCGCATCCATAAATTCGTGTCGCTGCCATAGACCTCGCGCAGCACGGCCTTCGACCTCGCTGGCATGTGCGTCGAACCTGGCGAGCCAGTCGAGCGCGGTGCGTTGATAATGCGTGCCGCTCCAGCGCCATTCCTTCTCGACCTCGAGCAGATCGGCATATTGCCGGATCAGATGATGGCTCGGCATCACGCCACCGGTGAAGAAATGCTGCGCGATCCAGTCCTCGCGGTCGTTGCGGTCGAACAGATAGGAGCCGGAGCGATGGGTGAAGATGTGCATGAAGAAGCGCCCGTCGCCCTTCAGCCATGAGCGCACGCGCGACGAGCAGTTCGCGCCAGTTCATCATGTGCTCGAACATCTCGACCGAGACGATGCGATCGAATTGCGCCTCCGGATCGAACACGTTCATATCAGCGGTGATCACGCGCAGATTGGTCAGGCCGCGCCTGGCCGCTTCGCCCATGATATATTCGCGCTGCGAATTCGAGTTCGACACCGCAACGATCCGCGCGTTCGGAAACTGCCGCGCCGCGAACAGCGACAGCGAGCCCCAGCCGCAGCCGAGTTCGAGGATATCCTGCCCGTCCGCGAGCTCGGCATGCTCGACGGTCTGGCGCAGCGCCTCCTCCTCGGCCTCCTGCAGGGTCGAGTGGTCGTCCCTGTAGAAGCAGGACGAGTATTTGCGGTTCGGTCCGAGCACTTTTGCAAAGAATGCGGCCGGCACCTCGTAATGCTGCGCATTGGCGGCATCGGTGTGCTCGGCAATCGCCCGCGCCGCCATCTCGCGCGCGAAGGCGGCATCGCGCGCGGCGCTGCCGTCCGCGAGCTTGACCGCGGAGCGCGAGCAGAGCCGGTGAATGGCGGCGCGGATGATCGCGTCCGGCAGCGGCACTCGTTCGGCGGACTTGATGACGGTGGAGACGAAGCTCATGTGACCACTCCCTTTTGTTGGCGCATGATCTTTCCCGAAAACCGGTCTCCACTTTTCGGGATCATGCGCTAGGCGTGCGGCGGCAGCGGAAAGAACTTGCTGGTGCGGGACTGGTACGCGCGATAGCGATCGCCGCGCGAGCGCAGCATCTGCTCCTCGAGCGGCGGGATGCCGGTGACGTAGACCAGAATCCAGTACATGAAGATGGGCGCCAGCAAGGTGGCGAAGCCCCAGGGATAAGCAGGCGAGAGCGCTGATCACCGGATAGGCCAGCCAGCAGAACCATTCGAAGAAATAGTTCGGATGGCGCGACCAGCGCCACAGGCCGGCGTCGCAGACGCGACCCTTGTTGGCTGGATCAGTCCGAAACTGCTTGAGCTGGAAATCCGCCAGCGCCTCGCCGGCGATGCCGACGAACAGGATCAGCGCGCCGAGGATGTCCTGCCATCGCAACGCATCATCGGGGAATCGCGCTGCAACAAAGATCGCAAACGCCAGCGGAATCGAACCGAGCGCCTGATTCTGCAGGAAGATGAACATGCGCCGCGGCGCGTTGAGGCCCCACGCTTTGGCAAAGGACGCATAGCGGGGATCGTCCGATGATGCCTGCCGTGCGCACCGCGATGTGCAGGCCAAGCCGCAGCGACCAGATCGCAACCAGCGCCGCCACCAGCCATTGCCGCGCGTTCGGGCGCAGCACCCGCGATCGGCCACAGCGCACTCCCCGCCCCGACCAGCCCGACCGCAAAGGTCCAGATGGTGTCGACCCAGCCGGAATTGCCGGTGCGCTGCTGCACCAGCCAGGCCAACGCCATCAGGACGCACAGCGACAGCGCGATCGCCAGCAGCGCCCAGAGGTACACGATGGTCATATGGAGTCCGCGTCCCGCCACCGGGTAGTGTTCCGGCTCATCTACTACGCGCAAACATGGCATTTGGTTTCGCGTTAACCGGCTCGCCGGAGGCCCCGAAACCAAGCTTTTTTCCCGCCACCGCTGTGCCATAGTGTGGCTCCAGACCGGTCCCGGCCACGGATATCAGAATGCCCGCATCGTCCCGCTCCGCCATGGAAGTCGAACTGACCAAGCTGTCCTCGCCCCGGATCTTCCTGGTGCGGATGCTGGTGTTCCTCGTGCTCTGCGCGCTGGTCATGGTCGTGCTGTACAAGCAGATCATCCAGGCTTTCTTCGCCAATCCCGGCCTGAACGCGCTGATCGGCGTGGTGCTGCTGGTCGGCATCATCCTGGCGTTCCGGCAGGTGATCCGGCTCTATCCGGAAGTCGCCTGGGTCAACAATTTCCGCATCGCCGATCCCGGCCTTGCGATTGCGCGGCACCCGACCTTGCTGGCGCCGATGGCCGCGATCCTCGGCGGCGAACGCACCGGGCGGATGAGCATTTCGCAGCAGACCATGCGGCATCTGCTCGACTCCATCGCGACCCGTCTCGACGAAGCGCGCGACATCTCCCGCTACATGACCGGGCTGCTCGTGTTCCTCGGCCTGCTCGGCACCTTCTGGGGCCTGATCGAGACGGTCGGCTCGGTCGGCAAGGTGATCGACGGCCTGAAGGTCGGCGGCGATGCCGGCGCGCTGTTCGAGACGCTGAAGGGCGGCCTTGCCGCGCCGCTCGGCGGCATGGGCATTTCGTTCTCGTCCTCGCTGTTCGGTCTCGCGGGCTCGCTGATCCTCGGCTTCCTCGACCTGCAATCGAGCCAGGCGCAGAACCGCTTCTACACCGACCTCGAAGACTGGCTCGCCACCACCGTGCGCGAATATGGCAGCGACACGCCGGCCGGCGACATGCAGGGCGCGGTCGATCGGCTGCGCGCCGCGGTGGAGGAAGGCGGCAGCAACCGCAGCACCACGGCGGCGATGGCCAATCTTGCCGAAGCGATCCAGGGACTGGTCGCGCATATGCGCACCGAGCAGCAGATGATCCGGGAATGGGCCGACGGCCAGGGCGAACAGAACCGCGAGATCAAGCGGCTGCTCGAGCGCATCGCGCGCCAGCCGGAGAAGAGCTGACGGCATGCTGGATCACGTAACCATCGGCGTTCGCGACGTTGAGCAGTCGAAGAGGTTCTACGACCGGGCGCTGGCTCCGCTCGGGATCGCGCGGCTTTACGCGGAAGGTGCGCGGTTTGCGGGATATGGCGTCAGTCCAAAAGCATTCTTCTGGATCGGAACGCGGGACGCCCATCAGACCGGAGCCCATATCGCCTTTGTGGCACATGACCGCGTAACCGTGGAACGATTCCATGAAGCGGCAATCGCCGCGGGCGGTCGAGACAATGGACCGACCCGGACTTCGCCCGCACTATCACGCCAACTACTACGGCGCATTTGTCCTCGATCCCGACGGTCACAATATCGAGGCCGTCTGTCACACGTCCCAGTCATGACGTCTGCAACCGGAAGCAAGGGATATTGAATGGCTCTCGCCCGCGCCCGCCGCAGCGAATCCGGTTTCAACTACTGGCCGGGCTTCGTCGACGCATTGTCGACGCTGGTGCTGTCGATCGTGTTCCTGCTGTCGGTGTTCCTGGTCGTGCAGTTCTTCCTGTCGCAGGAGGTCACCGGCAAGGACAAGGCGCTGGAAGAGCTCAACGCCAAGATCGCGCAGCTCAACGATCTCCTCTCGGTCGAGAAGCTCGGCAAGCTCGACCTCGCCGACCAGCTCACGCAATTGCAAGCGCAGGCCTCGCCTCCGCCGAAGGCGAGCGCGACCGCGTCAAGGGCCTCTATGAGGGGCTCGCCGGCGCCGGCAACGATGCCGCCGGCCGCGCCAACGAACTGAACAAGGCGCTGGATTCGGAGAAGTCGGTCTCGGCGCGCGCGCTGGCGCAGATCGAGGTGCTGAACCAGCAGATCAGCGCGCTGCGCCGCCAGCTTGCCGCGCTCGAGGAAGCGCTCGACGCCTCCGAGAAGCGCGACAAGGAATCGCAGAACCGCATCGCCGATCTCGGCACCCGGCTCAACGTCGCGCTGGCGCAGCGCGTGCAGGAATTGTCGCGCTATCGCTCCGAATTCTTCGGCCGCCTGCGCGCCATTCTCGGCAACCGGCCCGACATCCGCATCGTCGGCGACCGCTTCGTGTTCCAGTCCGAAGTGTTCTTCGACACCGGCCAGGCGACGCTGTTGCCCGAAGGCCGCGCCGAGCTCGACACGGTGGCGGCGCGCTGACTCGAGATCGACAAGAAGATCCCGAGCGAGATCGCCTGGGTGCTGCGGGTCGACGGCCACACCGACGTGCGGCCGATCAACAGCCCGATGTTCAAGTCGAACTGGGAGCTGTCGTCGGCGCGCGCGATCTCGGTGGTGCAGTATCTGGTCTCGCTCGGCATCCCGGCGCAGCGGCTGGTCGCGGCGGGCTTTGCCGAATTCCAGCCGCTCGACACCGCCAACACCGAAGAGGCCTACAAGCGCAACCGCCGCATCGAGCTGAAGCTGACGGAGCGGTAGCGCTTCGCTGCGATTACTCCGCGGCCTGCGGCCTCGTATCGTTGCGGCGCAGATTACGCCGCGCCCAGGCCGCGACCTCCTCCATCGTGCTCCTGGTTTCCGGCAGGAACGGGAAGATCGGATAGACGTGCACGGAATCCTCGACCAGCCGCAGCGTCACGTCGACGCCGGCTTTCTCCGCGCGCTCGGCCAGCCGCGTGGTGTCGCTGAGCAGCACCTCGCCCTGCGCTCGCCGTGACGAACAGCGGCGGTAGGCCTGCGAGATCGCCGAACAGCGGCGACACCAGCGGATCGGTCGGCTCGTGGCCCTGGAAGTAGGACGCGCCCATGAAGGTCAGGAGATCGCGATTGGCAGCGGGGTCGTCGCCGTTGAAAGCGCGAACGCTCGGACCTGACAGGGTCAAATCGGCGAACGGCGCCGCGGCGAAGATCGCCGCCGGCAAGGGATCGCCGGCGTTGCGCAAGGCCAGCACCAGCGCGATCGCGAGGCCGCCTCCGGCAGACTCTCCGGAGACGAGGATCGCGCTCGCGGGAATGCCACGCGCGAGCAGCGCGCGATAGGACGCCACCGCATCGTCGATCGCCGCCGGATAGGGATGCTCCGGCGCCAGCCGATAGTCGACCGTATAGCAGATGCCGTCGACGGCAGCCGCCAGCCGGCTTGCATATTCCAGCGAGCCCCTGGCCGAGCCGATCAGATAGCCGCCGCCATGGAAATGCAGCACGACATTGCCGCGCGGGACATCCGGAGCTGCCACGCGCCAAGCCTTGACGTCGCCGAGTTCATCCTCGACCGCGGCCACGCCGTCCGGCAGCGGGAAATTGGTGGTGAGGAAGCGGTCATAGGCCTCGCGCAAGCCGTCGTGTCCGCGCGCGACGTCTTCGGGCCGGAAGGCATATTTCCAGAGATCGAAGGCGCGCTGGCCCTCGGGGCGCTGCAGCCGCTTGCCTTCGCGCAGGCCGGTAACGTTGAGCACCTCGCCGGGCGGTCCCTCCACCGCCTTGACCACGTCATAGGCCCAGGCGAGTCCCCAACTCGTCTCGGCCATCGGATCGATCCGCGCCATGCCTTTCCAGCGGCCGTTGCGGTCGCGCACGCGCTGGGCGTCCTGCTCATGCATCAGCTTGACCGCGGCGCGCGCGCCGGCCTGGATGCGCGTCGTGCGCGGCAAACGCCGCCGCTGATATTCGAGCAGCGCGCCGGGCACGTCGTCCTGCCGCCGCGACAGCACGCGCGCAAAGGTCCAGGCATCCTCGATGCTTTGGCCCGCGCCCGCCGCCAGGAACGGCACCATCGGATGCGCGGCGTCGCCGAGCAGCGTGATCCGGCCGCTGGTCCAGTTGTCGATCGGGTCGCGATAGAACATGCCGGTGATGAAGACGCTGGGGCACTGTTCGAGCATCTTTCGCGCGCGCGGCTCGGCGTCGTCGAACGAGCGCAGCATGTCGGAGATGTCGCCGCTGTCGTCCCAGGATTCGCGCTGCACCTCGTTCGCCGGCACCGAAGCCAGAATGCTGTAGAGCTTCTTCGGCCGTACCCAATAGGTGATCAGCGTGCGGCCCGGCCCGAACCAGTAATTGCCGCGCTCTTCGAGATTGAGGCCTTCGAGCCGCTCGGCGGGGATCAGCGAGCGCCACATCAGGATGTTGGCGAAGTGCTTCTGCTCTTCGCCGCGCAAATGCCGGCGCACCGCCGAATGAATGCCGTCGCAGCCGATCAGCACGTCGCCGCGCACGGCGTCGCCGTTCTCCAGCCTGACCTCGACGCCATCGGCGTTCTGCGACACATCGGCGACACGCGCGCGCCGAACCGCTTGGCCTCCGCCGGCACCGCGTCGGACAGGATCTGCACGAGATCGGCGCGATGGATGTTGTACATCGGCGCGCCGTAACGCTTGGCCGCCTCGTCGCCGAGCGGCGCCTGGTAAAGCTTCCGGCCGGTGCGCAGGTCGCGATAGTCATAGGATTGCGGCTTGACGCCGACGCTGCGGATCGCCGCCTCGAGGCCGAGCTCGCGCAGCACGATCGCCGCATTGGCAGCGATCTGGATGCCGGCACCGATCTCGGCCAGTTTGCCGGCCTGCTCCAGCACCAGCGCATCGATGCCCTGATGACGCAACGCAATCGCAGTCGTCAGACCGCCGATGCCGCCGCCCGCAATGAGTACGCGCATGGTTCGCCTCCGCCCCTGAATTCATCAAGCAATTTCGCTTAGGTTAGCGCAAGCAAGCTGCGATTCCGGCCCGAGACATCAGACCGTGAAGCGCTGATCAAATCCCCTCGAACTGCAGCCGCGCCAGCTTGGCATAGAGCCCGTTCGCGGCGACCAGCGACGAATGCGTGCCCTGCTCGACGATGCGGCCCTGGTCCAGCACCAGGATGCGGTCGCAGGACAGCACGGTGGCGAGCCGATGCGCGATCACGATGGTGGTGCGGTGACGCATCAGCTCTTCCAGCGCGGTCTGCACCAGCGTCTCGCTTTCGGCATCGAGCGACGAGGTCGCCTCATCGAGCAGCAGCAGCGGCGCATCGCGCAGGATCGCGCGCGCGATCGCGATGCGCTGGCGCTGGCCGCCCGACAGCGTCACGCCGCGCTCGCCGAGCGGCGCGTCGAAGCCGCCGGGCAGGCGGCGGATGAACTCGGTGGCATGCGCCAGCTCCGCGGCGCGCTCGACCTCGGCGTCGCTTGCCTCCGGGCCGGCCGAAGCGGATGTTGTCGCGCGCGCTCGCGGCGAACACCACCGAGTCCTGCGGCACCAGCGCGATGTGGCTGCGCACGCCTTGCGGATCGGCGTCGCGGACCGGCACGCCGTCGATAGGAGATCGTGCCGGATGAGGGATCGTAGAAGCGCAGCAGCAGATGAAACAGCGTGCTCTTTCCGGCGCCGGAGGGACCGACGATCGCGACCTTCTCGCCGGCGCGCACCGCAAACGACACGCGCTCGATGGCGGGAATGTCCTTCCGCATCGGATAGGCGAAGCTGACATTGTCGAAGGCGACGTCGCCGCGCGCCGGCGTCGGCAGCGCGCGGGGCGATGCGGGCGCGGTGATCTCCGGCGTCACGCGCAGGATCTCGAACAGCCGCTCCGCCGCGCCTGACGCCGGCCGAGACCTCGCCCCAGACCTCGCTGAGCTGGCCGAGGCCGGCGGCGGCGAACGCCGTGTACAGCACGAACTGGCCGAGCCGGCCCGGCGTGATCGTGCCGGTCGAGACGTCGTGCGAGCCGATCCAGAGGATCGCGACCACGCTCGAGAACACGATGAAGATGATGATCGCGGTCAGGATCGCGCGCGCCTGGGTCGAGACCCGCGCGGCTTCATAGGCCTGCTCGACCTCGCCGCCGAAGCGCGCATTGGCCAGCCGCTCGCCGGTATAGGCCTGCACCGTCCTGATCGCGCCGACCAGCTCGGAGGCATAGGCCGTGGCCTCGGCAAGCGTGTCCTGCGCGTTGCGCGACAGCCGCCGCACCCAGCGCCCGAACGCGACCAGCGGGATCACGATCAGCGGAATCGCCAGCAGCACGAAGCCGGACAGCCGCGGGCTCGTCACCACCATCATCGCGACCGCGCCGATGAACAGCATCACATTGCGCAGCGCGATCGAGACGGAGGCGCCGACCGCGGACTTGATCTGCGTGGTGTCGGCGGTGAGCCGCGAGATCAACTCGCCCGACCGCGCGGAATCGAAAAAGGCCGGCGACAGCGAGATCAGATGCGCGAACACGTCGCGCCGCAAGATCGGCGACGATGCGCTCGCCGATGGTCATCACGAGGTAGTAGCGCGAGGCGCTGGCGAGCGCGAGCACCGCGACGACGGCGATCATCACGCTGAAGTAGTTGTTGATCATCGCGATGCCCTTCGGCGTCAGGCCGAAGTCGATCATGCGGCGCACCGCGATCGGCACCACCAGCGTGGTGATGGCAGCGACCGTCAACGCGATCAGCGCGAGAAACGCGCGGCCGCGATAGCGCGCGACATAGGGCGCGAGCGCAAACAGCGGCCGCAGCCGCGCGCGGCTTTTCGCCGGCAGCTCCGCGATCTCGGTTTCGATCGTCTCGGGCGCGGCATCGGGCCGCGGCGGCGTCGCCGTCGCTTTGCTCTTCCAGCCGTTCCATGTGCGCTCATGGTGCTCAGATAGGCCCCTCACGCGAGGCTGGCAAATCGGGCGAGATAGCGAGGTGCCGGCGGCTTGTTTTGGCGGGGGGCCATGCGTTATAGAGCCGCCCAAATCCGTCATCGCCGTATTTGAAGACAGGCGCGCCCCGCCCACAGGATATGCCATGAAAGCCGAAATTCACCCGAATTATCATACGATTACGGTCGTGATGACCGACGGCACCGAGTACCAGACCCGCTCCACCTGGGGCAAGGAAGGCGACAAGCTGCACCTCGACATCGATCCGAGGTCGCATCCGGCCTGGACCGGCGGCACCCAGCAGCTCATGGACCGCGGCGGCCGCGTCTCGCGCTTCCAGAAGAAGTTTTCGGGCTTCCTCAAGAAGGAGTGAGCCTTCGCGACGTTCGACAGCAAAACGCCCCCGGTTTCGGGGGCGTTTTTGTTTGTGCCCGACGGGCGGCCTTACTGCTCGAACGCGGCCTTGAGCCGGTTGAGCTGCGGCACCAGCGGATTGCCGATCGGCGCACGCTCGGTCGACGGCGAATGCATGGACACGTCGAGGCGGCGGACACGCGACTGCAGGCTCATCGAGCGCGCGATCAGCTCCTGCAGCTGCGCCGGCAATTTCTCCAGCATGTCGGTCGGGCTGGGATCGGCGGCCGACAGCTTGACCTTGGTCTTCTCGCGGTTGGCCTGCGTCAGCGTCATCTCGCCTTCCTTCACCGCACGGTGCAGCAACAGCCAGGAGGCGAGCTGCATCAGGCGCGTGGTCAGCCGCATGCTTTCGGTGGCGTAGGTCAGGCTCGCGGCGCGGTCGAGCGCCTTGGCCTCGGTGCGGCCGACGCCGTCGAGATAGGCCGCGGTCTCCTCGACGAGGTCCATGCCCTCGCGAAACAAGGTGGAGAACGCGGCGGAATTGGTGAGCCGTTCGCTGAAATGAACCAGTGCGCCATCGTGATGCGAACGATCGGTCATGGTTAACGCCCTTCACGCAACGGTTACGGTCCGGCTTCGCGCGCCGGTATGATGAACAAATCATTGCGCGGGAGGGGACGAGAGTCCAGCGACAACCGTTAATATGGTTTCCGACAGATGGGGTGGAACGCGGAGCGGCGGAAGCGGCGCGCGCGCAAAAAAAGAGCCGCCGGAGACCGGCGGCTTTTGAAGTTGATAACAGGGAGGCGTCAAACAGAGTGGACAGGAGCCACTCGGTGTCCAAACGAGGACACTCATAGTCATAAAGGCGAAAGCTTAATCGATCGTAAACGAGCGGAATTTTTTATCCTCCGTTAGCCATGTCGGCCATTGGCCGAGTGGTTCGCGTACCCTCAACCGTCGTCCCCGCGAAAGCGGGGACCCATAACCACAGGGCGGAGTCGTTGCGCGAGCTGGCACTGCCAGCCTTCGCAACCATGCAGGCCTGTGGTTATGGGTCCCGGACCGCCTCGCTGCGCTCGCGCCGGGACGACAGGAGTGCTACGTCTTGAAAAAACTGCTCGCGGCATCCTTCGACGCGCGCTTCTTCGCGGCGGCCTCGCGCAGGCGCTCGGCTTCGGCATGTGAGCAGCGCGATGCGCTCGTTGAGCTCCTCGACCGAGAGCAGCGACAGGTCCTGCCCGATCTCGTGGGTGATCTTCTTGCGCGGCCGGTCGTCGTCTTCGATTGGCATCGTCGTCCTCCCCGACCTCTTGAGCGGTTGCAAGCCACGCGCGCGCTGGCTAAGCAGGTGGCAATTTTCAGCATTTCGCAAGGACAAATCATGGAAAAGCTGCCTGCGCAAATGACCGCCGTCGCCATCTCCAAGCCCGGCGGTCCCGAGGTGCTGATCCCGGAACAGCGGCCGGTGCCGCAGCCCGGCGCGGACGAGATCCTGATCAAGGTGCAGGCCGCCGGCGTCAACCGGCCCGATGTCGCGCAGCGCTCCGGCTCCTACCCGCCGCCGCCCGGCGCGAGCGACCTGCCCGGCCTCGAGGTCGCCGGCGTCGTCGCCGCGGTCGGCAGCAATGCCAAGCGCCACAAGGTCGGCGACAGGGTGATGTCGCTGGTCGCAGGCGGCGGCTACGCGCAGTACTGCATCGCGCAGGATGCGCAGGCGATGGCGGTGCCGCCGTCGCTCACGATGGCCGAGGCCGGCGCCCTTCCGGAAACGCTGATGACGGTCTGGCACAATGTGTTCGAGCGCGGCGCGCTCAAGCCCGGCGAGACGCTTGCTGGTTCATGGCGGCTCCTCCGGCATCGGCACCATGGCGATCATGCTGGCGAAAGCGCTGGGATCGAAGGTGATCGTCACCGTCGGCTCCAAGGACAAGGCCGACGCCTGCCTGAAGCTCGGCGCCGATCACGCCATCAACTACAAGACCGAGGACTTCGTCGAGGCCGTGAAGAAGTTCACCGTCGGCAACGGCGCCAATGTCATCCTCGACATGGTCGGCGGCGACTATATCGACCGCAACTATGAGGCCGCCGCCATCGACGGCCGCATCGTGCAGATCGCGTTCCTGTCGAATGCGCCGAAGGCCACCGCCAACTTCATCAAGCTGATGGTGAAGCGCCTCACCCATACCGGCTCGACGCTGCGCCCCCGTAGTAATGCGGATAAGGCCGCCATGGTCGCCGCCATCGAGGCCAAGGTGATGCCGCTGCTGCGCGAGGGGAAGATCAAACCGGTGATGGACAGCACATTCCCGCTGGAAAAGGCCGCGGATGCGCACCGGCGGATGGAGACCTCCGAACATATTGGCAAAATTGTGTTGGCGCTTTAACGCTGACGACCAAAGGATCTGCCGGAAACCCTTTGATTTCGCACGCTTTCATGGCAATGATCCGTTAATCACCGAGCCTACGAGCGGGCGAACGCGGAGACTGAATTTGCGTCTGATCAGGCGCCTGGCAGCATTGATGCTGGGGCTCATGATTGTGGCTGCCGCGCCGGCGGCCCACGCGCTCGACGCCGTCAGCGTCCGCAGCGACGCGCCCGCAATCGACCTCACCGCGGTGCTGGAACATCAGCGCAGCGACACCGACCGCATCCAGGTCTCCACCGCGCCCGGCACCGACGGCATCGTCCGCCGCATCGAGGTGCGCGCGCGTGAAGGCGGACAGAACTGGGTGGTGTTCGCGCTCGCCAACAACACCGACGACCAGCTCGATCGCCTGATCGTCGCGCCGCATTACCGCATCGTCGCATCCGGCCTGCTGTGGCCCGATCTCGGGCTGTCGCGCATCGCCACCATCACGCCGTCGACCGGCGACCGGCCCGAGCGTCAGGAGAGCCCGACCGCCGACGTGTTCCGCATCACGCTCGATCCCGGCGCGGTCATCACCTTCGTCGCGGAATTGCGCACCGACAAGCTGCCGCAGCTCTATCTCTGGGAGCCCGACGCCTACAAGGACAAGGTCAACTCCTTCACGCTGTACCAGGGCATCGTGATCGGCATCTCCGGCTTGCTTGCGCTGGTGCTCACCATCCTGTTCGTGGTGAAGGGCTCGATCATGTTCCCGGCCGCCGCGGCGCTCGCCTGGGCGGTGCTGGTCTATATCGGCGTCGACTTCGGCTTCTGGGGCAAGGTGCTCGACATGTCGAACAACGCCGAGCGCATCTGGCGCGCGGCGGGCGAAGCCATCCTCGCCGCGACCTTGCTGGTGTTCCTGTTCGCCTATCTCAATCTCAGCCGCTGGCATGTGCGCTATTCCCACATCACGGTGGGCTGGCTCACCTTCCTCGGCGCGCTGGTCGCGCTCGCGCTGTGTTCGATCCGGCGGTCGCCTCCGGCATCGCGCGGATGTCGCTGGTGCTGATCGCCTTCGCGGGCTTCGCGCTGATCGTCTATCTCTCGACCCACGGCTTCGACCGCGCGGTGCTGCTGATCCCGACCTGGTTCCTGCTCGTGATCTGGGTGATCGCGGCCGGCATGACCATTGCCGGCTCCGTCACCAACGACATCGTCGGCCCTGCGCTGCTCGGCGGCCTCGTGCTGATCGTGATGCTGATCGGCTTCACCGTCATGCAGCACGCCTTTGCCGGCGGCGGCGCCACCACCGGCATCGTCTCCGACGTCGAGCGCCGCGCGCTGGCGCTGGCCGGCTCCGGCGATCTGATCTGGGACTGGGACGTCTCCGCCGACAAGGTGTTCACCAGCCCCGAGACCGAAACCCTGCTCGGCCTGAAGCGCGGCACGCTGGAAGGCCCCGCCGCGAAATGGCTGGAGGTGCTGCATCCGCTCGACCAGGACCGCTTCCGCGCCGCGCTCGACAGCGTGCTCGACCAGCGCCGCGGCCGCCTGGTGCAGGATTTCCGCCTGCGCACGCCCGACGGCCACTTCATGTGGTTTGCGCTGAAGGCGCGGCCCGTGGTCGGCTCCGACGGCGAGGTCTCGCGCGTGATCGGCACGCTCACCGACGTCACCGATCTGCGCAACGCCGAAGAGCGCATGCTGCACGACTCCGTGCACGACAATCTCACGGGCCTGCCGAACCGCAAGCTGTTCATGGACCGGCTCGGCGCGGTCGCCAATTTCGCCAAGACCATGCCGACCCTGCGGCCGACCTTGATGGTGATCGATCTCGACCGCTTCAAGCAGGTCAACGATTCCGTCGGCATCGCGGTCGGCGATTCCATCCTGCTGACCCTGGCGCGGCGGCTGACCCGCATCCTCAAACCGCAGGACACGCTGGCGCGGCTCGCCGGCGACCAGTTCGGCCTGATCCTGCTCTAGCGAGCAGGATCCCGGCGCGCATCACCAATTTCGCCGAAACCATCCGCAAGACCATCCGCGCGCCGATCGCCTTCAACGACCGCGAGATCTTCCTGACCGCCTCGATCGGCCTCGCGTTGTCCGACCCGCAGACGCAGCTCTCCGACGAGATCATCAAGGACGCCGAGCTTGCGATGTATCACTCCAAGCGGATCGGCGGCGACCGCATCGACGTCTACAAGCCGGCGATGCGCGCGCGCAAGACCGACCGCCTGACGCTGGAAAGCGAGCTGCGCCGCGCCATCGAGCGCCAGGAGATCACCATCCTGTACCAGCCGATCGTGCGGCTGGAAGACCGCGCGATTGCCGGCTTCGAGGCGCTGGCGCGCTGGGATCATCCCAAGCTCGGGCGGATGTCGCCGATGGAGTTCATCACCATCGCCGAGGAGATCGGACTTATTGTCGACCTCGGAACGTTCGTGATGGACCAGACCGCGCGGCAGCTCGCGGTGTGGCAGCGCGCGATGCGCTCGCGCCTGCCGATCTTCGCCTCCGTCAACGTCTCCTCGCGGCAATTGCTGCGTCACGACCTCCTGCACGACATCCGCACCGTGCTGTCGCGCTCCTCGGTGGCGCGCGGCACGCTGAAGCTGGAATTGACGGAATCGCTGGTGATGGAAAATCCCGAGCACGCCGCCCAGATGCTGACGCGCATCAAGGAGCTCGGCGTCGGGCTCTCGATCGACGATTTCGGCACCGGCCATTCCTCGCTCGCCTATCTGCAGCGCTTCCCGTTCGACACGCTCAAGATCGACCAGTCCTTCGTGCGCACCACCAGCCGCGGCGTGCGGCCGGTGATCCTGAAATCGATCATCGCGCTGGCGCACGATCTCGGCATGGACGTGGTCGCCGAGGGCGCGGAGACCGACTCGGACGCGGTCGAGCTCTATCAGCTGGGCTGCGAATACGCGCAGGGCTTTGCCTTCGGCGAGCCGATGGACGCGGACGCCGCGATGCGGCTGCTCACCGAAGAGCGGCTCGAAGCCGCGAGCTGACCCGGCTGAGTTCACACGCGCTCGATGCCCGCCTTGACGATCAGGTCGCGGTAACGCGGCAATTCGATCTCGATCCTCCGTCGCAAGCCGTCCGGCCCGTTGCCGATCACCTCGAAGCCGAGCGAGCGCAACTGCTCGCGGAATGCCGGCGGGCGCAGCGCTTCCAGCAAGACAGCGGCAAGACGCGCGACGATCTCGGGCGGTGTTGCAGCCGGCGCGAACATGCCGTGGAAAGTGTCGGACACGAAATCCTTGTAGCCGAGGTCGATCATGGTCGGCACGTTCGGCAGGTCGTACCAGCGTTCCGAACCCGTGACGGCAAGCGCGACAACGTCGCGATTGAGGATGAGCGGATGCGCGCCCGGCAGTGACGCACACACGATCGGCACTGTGCCGGACAGAATTGCCTGCAATGCCGGTCCGGCTCCGGCAAAGGGCACGTGTGCGATGCTGATCCCGGTGATCGACTTCAGCCACTCCACCGTCAAATGCGGCGTGGTGCCGATACCGGCACTGGCATAGTTGAGCGTTTCCGGCTTCTGCCTTGGCCCGCGCGACCAACTCCGCCATCGAAGTTATTCCCGATGCGGGCGTTGCGATGAACACGTTGGGAGAGGTCACGAGTTCGGCGACCGGAGCGAAATCCTTCACCGGATCGTATGGCACCTGCTTGTAAAAGCCGGGGTTCACGACGAACGCGCTGGACGTCAGCAGCAGCGTGGTGCCGTCCGGAGCGGCGCGGGCCACGGCCGCAGTGCCGATGTTGCTGCCGGCGCCGGGCCGGTTCTCCACGATGAAGGTCCCGCCCAGCGCCTCGCCCAACTTGACGCTCAGCAGCCGGGACAGCAGGTCGCTCGGACCGCCCGCCGCGAACGGCGCGATGATGCGGACGGGACGATCCGGATAATCCGCGGCGAGCGCCGATCGCGTGGACACGGTCGCACCGAGAGCGACAGCGCCGGCGCTGCGGAGCAATGCACGGCGCGTGAGCAGGCCATGATCCGTCATGTCATATCTCCTCGAACGGCCGCCTGAGTCCGATCCGTATCCCGCCCGCAACGGCAGCGTGACCGGCGCGCCGATCCGCATGGAATGTTCGATCGCCAGCGTCGCCTCCAGCGTGGCGCGCGCATCCACCGGGGTCGCCAACGTACAGGCCCGACCGGTGGCAAGATGATCGAGCCAGGCCCGCGTCTCGTTGGCGATCGGACCCCAGAATTCTCCCAGCGCCCAATCGCCCGGCGTTCCACTCTGCAGGAACACCATGTTGACGTTGTGGTCCGGCAGATAGACATGCGGCACGCCGGTCTCGCTATACATGATCTGGTCGGTGTGATCGTCATCGAGAATCATCACGCCGCCCGTTCCCAACACCTCGACGCGCGCGGCGTGGCCCAATGCCGGATATTTTTCCGGCAGCGCATAACTGACGCCCAGGTTGACCACCGCGCCGTCATCGTAGGTCAACACCGCATAGCTCACGTCGGGGACGTCATGGCCGGCGGCCTTCAGCACGCCGGTTTGCCCGCGCGCATAGATCTCGACGATATGCCGGCCCTCGAACAACCAGTTCATCAGATCGACGTAGTAGGTCAGCGCGTCGACAACCGGCGTCGCGTGCGGATTACGCGCCATCATGGCGAGCGCCTGCGAGCGCGAGTTGAAGACCCGCGCGGCGCCGCCGGTCAGCGTGCCGATGCGTCCTTTCAGGACCTGCTCCTTCGCGATCTGGTAACGCTCCTTGTAGCGCCGGCTATAGCCTACCCTGACGTTGCCCCCGTACTTCGCCAGCGCTTCGAGCACCTGATCGGCTTCCCGCACCGTCAGCGCGATCGGCTTCTCCACCAGCACCGGCTTTCCGCACTGAATTGCCGCCAGCATGGGGGCCAGATGCTCCCCTTCGCTGGTGGCGACGATCACGGCGGTGACATCGGGATCCTCGATAACGGCGAGATTATCGCGGCCGTGACTGCGCGCGCCGATCAGCGTCGCAAGCTTCGTCGCGTTTGCCGGATCGAGGTCGGACACCGCGACGCTGGCAACAGCGGGATGTCCAACCGCCAGGCGGCCCCGCAAAGTCCCGATACGTCCGGATCCGACGATCCCGAGCCCGATCTTATTTGCCGGCATGTGTCGTCCCGCGCGTCACTTGACCAGCACCGGCATCGGCGCCGGCGCGCCGTCCGGTATTGCGATCCGCCCGGCGATGATGACCGCCGAGACCATGACGTAGAAACCGGCGACCGCGACCAGATCCACGACTTGCTGTTCGCCGAGAATTTGTTTTGCCCTGCCGAAAGTGTCGTCCGACAATTGCCGCTTGTTGAGCAATTCGGTGACGAGATCGTAGACGACAGCTTCGTCCGCCTGCATCGCGTCCGGGCGCTTGCCCTCGCGAATATCCTTGATGATGGCATCCGACAGCCCCGCTTTGCGTGCCAGCGGTTCGTGCGCCCACCATTCGTATTGCGCATCCCAGATCCGTGCCTCCAGCAGGATCGCCATCTCGTTGAGACGGCGCGGCAGCGATGTCTTCTGGCGCAGATATTCGGTCATCATCAGATAGCGTTTCAAAAGCTCCGGGCTTTTGATCAGCATGCCGTACGGGACCGCCGAGTCCGGCACTGGATTGCTTCAAGACTTCAGCCGCGACGGCCTGTTGTTCGGCGTTCAACTGCTCCATCGCGGGTTTGGGAAACCGCGCCCCGTCCTGCGCAAACGCGGGCACCAACCCCATCAACAGCGCAATCGCGCCGCCGATCGTCGTCCTGGTGGTGAATTTTGCCGGCATCGATTCATCCCTGTTTTTTCTTCTTGTGTTGTCAGATCGAGAGGCCGATCAAATACGAGGTGGTCGCCGACTTCAAGACCGCAAAACGCGGGAGCGCGTCGCGATACCGACGCGTGCTTGTCACGACGCTGCGGCAGGAAACACCAATTCGGTAGAAGGCAGGTTTCAGCATCCCCGCGGCGCGAATTCGCGTCCGGGTCTTGCAATTCGTTGTCCCTCCGGAAGAAAGAGGGCGCAGGGAATGCCGGGCGCCTGGCGCACCCGCAGCCTCGTGGGCAGAAAAGGGTAGGCGGCCCACAAGCAAAGTCACCACAGGTTGGCCGAAACATCCGGCACTCCCTGCGCAATGGCTTTACGGCTTACTCCGTGCTCTCCCCGGGGTGTCGGGCTTGTTAGCCCCCGTCGCCGATCGATCATCTCGACCAACTTGATCCCAGCGTCGAGGGATCAGGACCACACGGCTTGACCGTACGCGTTCAGTGCCGCACGTCTTGCGGCACCAACAGCGTCCATCGCATCCCGCCCTCGACGTTCGTGACGATCGCGACGCGCCCTCAGTGAGCGCGGGACGGCTTCGTTATTTCATAAATTCTCCGTATTTCGGAAAGACAGAATATTTTTGCGCGAGCGCGCTTGACTCGTCGGGCAAAACAGGCGGCGTGTTTTGCTGTTTTGCCCGTCGTGCTCGCGGCGGCAACACTATGTGGCCTCGCGGAAACATCAGCGCAGCCGCCGCACGAATACCAATCCGATGATCGAAACCAGCGCCAACTGTCCGAAGCCCAAACCCCAGCCGAGAACGGCGATTCGTTCCGGCAAGATCGAGCGCGTAGCCGACGCCGAGCGGGCCGAGGAACGCCGCCCACATACCCACACATGCTGTGAAGCCCCATGGTGGCGCCGCGCAGCGCGGGATCGGCGGCCTGCACCGTGCCTGCCGTCAATGCCGAACTGTCGAGGAAGATAAAAGCAAGCCAGGCGATGACGAGTGCCGCAGCGAGGCTCGAAGACCATCCGACGGTCCAACCCGTGCACAAGGCAAGTAGGGCGGAGATCGTCATTGCCAGCGTGACAATGCGAATGCGTCCCAAGCGCTGCGACATCTCATTGCCGAAAATGGAGACCGCGATGCCGACAAGACCCGCAATGGTGAAGAGCACGGTCGGCGAAGGAAACCATGGCGGCGCGCCGGCCTGCGCGACGGCGAGCGTCAGAAATGTGACACCCCAGGCACGCAGTCCGGCCATCTCCCAGGTATGGAATGTGTAGCCGGCGATCCATGCCATCGCCGCGCGATTGCGGAAGACGGGACGGAAGTCGAGCAAGGCGCGCGGACCGCCGCTCTTCGCATGAGCGGGTGGCTTGCCGGGCATGACGAACAGCGCAATGACTACAGCAATCAAGGCTGCGATACCGCCGAACAGGAACGCCGCTTCCGATCCGCAAAGGCCAGCGATTGCACCCGCGACGGCATAGGAGGCAGCGCCGGCGACCCCGACGCCCGCGGCGTGAGCCGACACGGCGCGCGATTGCGCGTTGCTCTCCAGCGTATCGGCGATGGCTTTTAGCCCCGGCATATACGCGCCGGCCCAGCCGATACCGGCGGCGGCGCGCAGGATCAGGCCTGACCAAAACCCATCGGCCACGAAAGCGAAGCCGAGATGCGACAGCGCCGTCAGGCCGGCGCCGACGACATAGACATTGCGGGTTGCAACGCGGTCTGTCAGCGCCACGAGTACGGGAACGGCGACCACATAGGCCGCGAAGAACACACCGACCAGCGACCCGGCCTCGGTCTTGGTCAGATGCCACCGATCGATGTAGCTGGGCAGCAGCGCGGGAAGCGTGAAGGCGCCGATCTGCACCAGCACCTGGGCCGCGACGATCGACCAGATGAATTTTCGAGGGAAGCTCTGCTCGCTCATGCGCTTTACTCGGCCGCGCGCGCCATTGCGCCGGTCGCCTCCGTTCGGCGCAACGCCATCAATGCCGCAAGTGCCGCCAGGAGGAGACCGGCCGAGACCGCGACCACCAGCCGGCCCATCGGCTCGATCAGCAGACCGAAGCCGAGCGGCGCCAGCGCCTGGCAGATGCGCGACGGCGCGCCGATCAACCCGAGCCGGTAGGCGTAGTTTTCCGGCCCGAAGATCGCCAGCGGCAAGCGTGCCGCGCGCGATGGTCAGGATGCCGTTGCCGGCGCCGTGCAACAAGGCGAAGGCAGCCGCGGCGCCGCCGCCGAAGATTCCGATCACGCACGCGCCGATCGGATGGGTGATGCAGGCCAGCCGCGTTGAGACGATCGGATGAAAACGATTGAGCAGGCTCGCTTCCATCACGCGCGCGGCGACCTGCGCCGGCCCGATCATCATGCCGGCGAACACGGCCTGCGCCGGCGTCGCGCCGAACGCCTCGACGATCCGCGGCAGGTGCGCTGCCATCGCCGATGTCACCGTCCACGCAGCGGCGAAAGCGAACGACAGCAGCACCATCGTCCGGTCGATCGGAATATGCGGCTTGACGACAGGCCCTTCGATAATCTCCCGGTCTCGGCCCGCGGCAGCGACAGATTGAGCGGCAGACCGATCACGATGTGCGCGACCGCCCACGCGTAACAAGTGTCGCGCCAGCCGATCGTGTCGAGGCCGAGCGAGCTCAACGGCCAGCCGACAGTGCTGGCAAAACCCGCGATCAGCGTGATGCCGGTGATCGCGCTCCGCGCATTGCTTGCCATAGATGCGCCCGAGGGTGCCGAATGCCGCGTCGTAGAGGCCGAAGCCCATGCCGATGCCGAGCAGCAGCCACGCCGCCGACATCATCCACAGCGAGGTCGACGCCCCGAGCAGCGCGAGTCCGCCGGCGAGCAGGAGATTGGAGATGCACAGCACCTGTCGTCCGCCGACGCGGTCGATCTGGCGGCCGACGCGTGGACCGAGCAATCCCGAGATCACAAGCGAAGCCGAAAAGGCGGCGAAGAACCAGTTGCTGGAGATGCCGAGGTCGCGTGCGATCGGATCGGCCAGAATGGCCGGCAGATAATAGCTCGATCCCCACGCCAGCGTCTGGGCCGTGCCCAGCGCCGCGATCACTCCCAATCGTCGTCGATCCACTCAACAGCCCTCATGAACAGCCGCAACCGGATTTGCCCGCAGTCTTGGCAATCGCATCCTCTGCGCAGCAAGCCACGACATCAAGCGGTGCCGGGCCTCCACAGCAACTCGACGCCGCGACGCCGACGTTCACGCTACTGCGCGTGCAGACACCGGTCTCGGGCAATTCAAGCTCGACGCGCGCAGCCGCTTCCTTGTCGCCGGCGATGTCGGCAGCGATCGAGCGCACCTGCTCGTAGCCAGTCATCATCAGAAAGGTCGGCGCCCGGCCATAGCTCTTGATGCCGGCGAGGTAAAAGCCGGGATCGTCCTGCGCCAGCTCGCGAGCGCCGTGCGGACGCACTGTACCGCACGAATGTTCATTCGGATCGATCAGCGGGGCAAGCGCGACTGGCGCCTCGATCGCGGGATCGAGCCGCAGGCGGATTTCGCTCGAGGATCGACAAGTCCGGGCGAAAGCCGGTCGCCACGACGAGTTCGTCGACGACGATCTGGCGAGCGCCGCAACCCGAGCCCGTGGCAATCTGCAGCCGGCCGTCGGCCGGCGCGATGGATGCGACAGGAAATCCGGCTTCCACGCGCACCTGTCCCGATGCGACGAGAGAGGCGAAATGCCTGCCGAGCTCGCCGCGCGCGACCAGCTTGTCGTTCGCCCCGCCGCCGAACGACTTTGCCGGGTCAGTTGCCGCGCAGAAGCCAGATCACGCGCGTTCCCGGCACCTGCCGGGCAAGCGTCGTCAGGTCGATCAGCGTGCCGATCGCGGAATGTCCCGCTCCCAGCACGGCCACGGTCTTGCCGGCAAAGCGCGCGCGATCCTTTCCAGGACATCCGGCATGCCGTACGAAATCTGCGCTTGCGCCTCGCGCTCACCGATGGCCGGAAGTCCGTTGGCGCCTGCCGGGTTGGGTGATTGCCAGGTGCCGGACGCGTCAATGACGGCGTCGGAGCGCAGCGATTTCAGGCCCCTTGCCGTTCTGATAGCGAATCTCGAACGGCGCGTTCTCGCGTCCCTTGGTCTTTGCCTTGTCGAAGCCGACGCGACCGACGGAGGTGACGCGGCTCGACGTACGGATCACGTCCTTCAACGGCAGTTTTCGTCGCCAGCGGCTCGATGTAGCGCTCCAGCAATTCGGCGCCGGTCGGATAGACGTGCGGGTCCGGCGAATTCCATCCCGTCGGCGCGAGCAGCCGCACCGCGGCCTTGTCGACATTGTATTCCCACGGCGAGAACAGCTGCACATGCTGCCACTGGCGCACCGAGTGACCGGCCTCCGGTCCCGCCTCCAGCACGATCGGCTGAAGGCCGCGTTCAAGCAGATGGGCCGCAGCCGCGAGACCGACCGGACCGGCACCGATCACCGCAACAGATTTGCTCATTCTTGCACTCCTTCTAGAAAGATAGAAATATGGGTCAAAATCGTCAGGCGACCTTCGCCGGCTTTGCCGCCTCCGCGCAGGCGGCGTCGGCGCAGCATTCGGCAACCAGGAAATCCACGATGCCCCGCATCACGTCATAATTGGCGCGGCAGATCAGCGTCGTTGCCTGCCGCTCCTGGCCGATCAGACCGACGGTCAAGAGCGCCTTGAGATGATGAGACAGGGTCGAGGCCGCGAGTTCGAGCTTCGTCTGCAACTTGCCGACGCTCATGCCGGCATCGCCTGCCCGGACAAGCGCGCGATAAATCCGCAGCCGGGTCGGGTTGCCGAGGGCTTCGAGGCGGGCTGCTGCGTCGTCGATCTTCATGCGGACGAAGATAGCACGGTCCTCCAAGAGTCAACCGTATTTCTAGAATATTCGAAATATAGGTTTGCGTCGCGGCGGCCAGTCCGCATTTCCGGATTGACGCGCCGCTCATATTTCCATAAATCTGGATATATGGAAATCGAACAAGCCGTCATGGCGCTCGCCGCGCTTTCGCAATCGACTCGTCTGGAGGCCTTCCGGACGCTGGTCCGCCATGAGCCCGACGGGCTCGCCGCCGGCGACCTCGCCCGCCTGCTCGAAGTGCCCCAGAACACGCTGTCCGCCCATCTGTCGGTGCTTGTCGCGCGCCGGTCTCGTCACCTCCGAACGGCACAGCCGTTCGATCGTCTACCGCGCCAGCCTCGCCGAATTTCAGAAGGTCGCGCTGTTCCTGCTGCAGGACTGTTGCGGCGGACGGCCGGAAATCTGCGCGCCCGTCATCGAAAGCCTGCAGCCCTGTTGCCCTCCGAAACGCAAGGAGCGATCCCGTGCCTGAGGACCTACAACGTCCTCTTCCTCTGCACCGGCAACTCGGCGCGCTCGATCCTCGCGGAGTCGATCCTGCGCAAGGACGGCGCCGGCCGCTTCCGCAGCTTCTCGGCCGGCAGCACGCCGAAGGGCGCGGTGCATCCGATGGCGCTGCGCGTCCTCGCCGAGGCCGGCTATCCCGATCGACGGCATGCGCTCGAAGAGCTGGCAGGAGTTCGCCGTCGCGGGCGCGCCGATCGATGGATTTCGTCTTCACCGTCTGCGACAACGCCGCGGGCGAGGCCTGCCCGATCTGGCCCGGCCAGCCGATGACGGCGCATTGGGGCATCGAGGATCCGGCCGCCGTCGAGGGCACCGACCTGGAGAAGCGGGCGGCGTTCCAGACCGCCTTCCGCTACATGAAGAACCGCATCGGCGCTTTCATCAACCTTCCGTTGCGCAGCATCGACAGGCTGTCGCTCGGCACGAAGCTGCGCGACATCGGCCGCTTCGAAGGCGCGACGTTGCAGACGCCGAAGGCCGGCTGATGACCGCTCGACCTCTCGCGGCGCCTCGCCGCCGAATGGCTCGGCACGGCCTTTCTGCTGGCCGCCGTCGTCGGCTCGGGAATCATGGCGCAACGGCTCGCGGGCGGAAACGTCGCGCTGGCGCTGCTCTGCAACACCATCCCGACCGGCGCGATCCTCGTCGTGCTGATCCTGATCTTCGGCCCGGTCTCGGGCGCGCATTTCAATCCGGCCGTCACGCTTGCCTTTGCGTGCCAGCGGCGAATCTGCCGCTGGGCCGCGGCCGGTCTCTACATCGTCGCGCAAATCGCCGGCGGCATTGCCGGCGTCGTGGTGCGCGCATCTGATGTTCGAGCTGCCGGTCTGGCAGTTCTCGCTCACCGCGCGCACCGGCGGCCGGCCAATGGCTTGCCGAGGGCGTGGCGACCTTCGGGCTGCTGCTCACCATCTTCGGCTGCGTCGCGCGCGCGCCGACGGCCGTGCCCTACGCGGTCGGCCTCTACATCACCTCGGCCTACTGGTTCACCGCCTCGACGTCGTTCGCCAATCCGGCCGTGACGATCGCGCGCTCACTGTCCGATACCTTCGCCGGCATCGCACCGTCCGGCGTGCCGGCATTCATCGCCGCGCAACTCGCAGGCGCCGGTCTTGCCTCGTTGCTGGCACGCTGGCTGTGGCGGGAGCAGGCCGAGGCTGCGCAGCTTTGAATGTTACCCCAGAGCGTTGGCAACACTCTCCTCGCCGCGGCGCTGTTTCAAAAACGGCACCGACGACCACATCCTCGTGACTTCGACCAAGGAGTCGCCCGATGGATCAGGTCACTGAGCCGAAAGTTCCAGATGGAAAGGCGAATACAGGGCTCGCTATCCCGTTGATTGAGGCGCACTATCGCCGAATCACCGCCAGGCTCGCGGCATTCATCGGTGATGAGAACGCCCGCTCGCGCTCCCGCCCACTCAAGCAAGGGAGCAGCCATGTTGAAGCGGCGTCAATTCGAAATCTCTCTTCAGGACAGGCTCCGGCGTTCGCGCAGGAGACGCGCGAGAAGGCCTCCGCGCTTCCGCCGGAGCTGGAGCAGCAGGACATGCTGAGGAAGGCGCGGCAGGCGGAAACCGCAGTCCATATGGACGAGTGGCTCAACTCGCCGGGACTGCGGTCGCCGAAGTGAGTTGGGGTCGCGTCGCGCTCGGCCATTACTTCGTGACACTGGGCCTGGCCCGAACGCTTCGCAGAGATAATTCCTGAAACCGCGGAACGCCGGTCTACATCGGATGTTGCCCTCATGGCGACGGAATTTACGCGAGGAGCGGGACAGTCACCATCGCGATTGGGGCGGCCTAAAGCCCGCCCGGTCGCGGTACTGCCCAACCACGCATCGCGAGACCGTCACATGATCAGGCGCAAACCCACCTTTTTTCGCAATTCGCTGGACCTGAGAGACAGAGTGCAGGTCAAGGTGCTGCGCAAGCGCCTGAAGTTGTCGGGCGAGCAGTTCAGCAGCATCGTCCGGAAGTCCGGAAGCTCGATCGCGGCCATCACCAAGGAAGCCGCGACGTTGCGCTAGCGAACCGCCGGCTGCTTCAGCCGGTCCGCTGCGGCATCTCGAAAACGAATCTCGTCTCTGCCGGAGTTGAGGAGGCCTTCAGCGTGCCGCCATGCGCCTTCGCGATCTGCGAGGCGATGTAGAGGCCGAGCCCGAGGCCCTGCTGGCTCGGGCGGTCGCCGCGCGTGTAGGGCGTGAACAGGTTCTCCATCGCCTTGTCGGACAGCGGCTCGCCGTAGTTCGTCACGGCCAGTTCGAACATGCCATCGATCGTTCGCGCGGAGACGCGAACCGGCTTGTCCCTGATCGCCATAGGTGATGGCGTTGCCAAGCAGGTTGGAGAACAGCTGTCCCATCTTGCCGCGATCGCAATCGACGGGTTCGTCGATATCGATCGCGGCTTCGATCGCGACATCGGGCCATACCGACCGGAGTTCGGCGATCACCTGCTCCAGAACGGGAGTGAGGGGCTGCTTTGTATCGCGCCTGATGGTGAGGCCGCCGCCGAGACGTCCCCTGGCGAAGTCCATGATGTTGTCGACCAGGCCCGCCATGCGCAGCACGGATTTCTGAATCCCCAGGATGATCTCCGGCGCTTTCAGCCTGTCGGGATTCCTGAGCAGGACGCGCATGCCGGCGTCGACGGACGCCAGCGGGTTGCGAAGATCGTGGCCGAGAACGCCGATGAACTGTTCGCGAAGCTCGGCGGTCTTTCTTTCGTCGAGCAGATCGGCCTGGCTGGTCCGAAGGTCCGACTGGCTCTGCTCCAGCCGCTGGTTGAGCTCGAGCTGCGCCGCGATCAGCTCGCCCAACAGCTGGAACGAGCCGAGGATCTCGGGCTTCTTCAGGTCGCGCGGCTGCGGATCGATGGCGCAGAGCGTGCCCCAGATCGTTCCGTCGCTCTGGATGATCGGCGCGGAGATGTAGCTCCTGAAGCCGTACATGGCCGGCGTCGGGTGATTGCAGAAGGCGCCGTCGGTCTCGACGTCGTTGATGACCACCGTCTGCCCGTGCTGGCGGATCTCGTTGCAGATGGTGGTTTCGACCTTGAGCTCGCCGCCTTCCTTGAGGCCGAAGCTGATGTTGTCGCGAACCGCGCAGCACACCCATTGGCTCGAGGTGACGCGGGCGATGGCGACGAAGCCCATGCCGGTCATGCGGCCGACCACGTCCAGAATTTTCGGGACGGCGCCAATCTGCTGGATGGCGTCGACTTCCGCCTTGATATCGATTGTCATGACAAACTGGGCCTGCCCGGTGATCTCCCGAGATAACGCGCTGGGGCAACGAATGTTCGGGGAACGAATGGGCCGGCGCGCAGGTTAGCCAGTCTTATGCCGGAGTAGAAGTGGCCGAATCCAACAAACCCAAGGACCTGATTCTGGTTGTCGAGGATGAAGCCCTGATCCGTATGCATTCCGCCGAAATGATAAGGGATCTCGGCTTCGAGGTGATCGAGGCCGTTGACGCCGATCAGGCAATTTCCCTTCTGGAGTCCGTTCCCGATATCAAGGCGGTATTCACCGACATTCAGATGCCGGGATCGATGGATGGGCTGAAGCTGGCAGCCGCCATACGCGACCGCTGGCCGCCGGTCGCGCTGCTGATCACGTCCGGCAAGGTGCGCCCTCCCACGGACGACATGCCTGATGGCGCGCGGTTCATTCCGAAACCGTATTCGCCCTGGCAGCTGAAAGAACAGCTTCACTTGCTCACGGCGTGATGAGCCAGCGGCACGCTGGCCAGCTGGGCGGCCACATCGGCAAATCAAACGCCCAATGCGCCGGCCGTTCGCGCCATCAGGCGCGATGCCCTTGCGATCATGACGATGAGGAACGCGACGCTTCCGATCTCGACCGCGACGGACGCGATGGGAATGATGGAGTCGAGCGTGAGCTTCACGCGCAACGCCATGAGAATGAGATCGCCGGTGACGGACACCGCAAGCGCGACTGTTGCGGCGGAAAACAGCAAGGTGGCGCGGCGCAGATGGCTTCGGTATTCGGCGTGGAGGCGCGCGGGCGCAGTCCGCCGTCCGACATGAAACAGCGAACCGAGCCCGATCAGGACCGCCACCCAGAACGCATAGCGATTGACTGACAGGACGATGGCGGCCACTGCCCGCGCATCGTCCGCGATCGTCCACTGCACGAGCGCGTACCACACGAGCCTCGCCTTCATCATCGCCATCGCGACAACGATCGCGAGCACGATGACGACACCGACGCGCCAGGCCTGCCTGGCCAGCGAGACGGTCGCGAACTGCGCGGCGAGCTCGCGCGGGTCGCCGAACCGGGCAACCGCGCGGCGTTCCGCTTCGTCGCGGTTCCCGCTGGCATCCTCGGCGGCCGCATCCGCAGATGCTCCCGCGCTTCGATCACGACGCGCGCGGCAAGCGCGGGATCGAACGCCAGCGCGCCTGCAAGCTTGCTGAGATAGGCCGCGATCATGCCGGCTTCCCCGACCGTTTGCCGTCGAGCAGTGCGTGGACGGCATCGGAGAATTGCTGCCACACCGCGCGCCGGTCGGCCAGCGCGCGCGTTCCGCTTCGGGTCAGGGTGTAGACGCGCCGCCGCCGCCCGGTCTCGGATGTGACCCAGCGGCTCGACAACAGTCCCGCCTGCTGCAGCCGATGCAGCGCCGGATAGATGGTGCCCTCGGGCAGATCGAAGGCCTTGCCGGTGCGGCGGCGGATTTCCTCGATGATCGCATAGCCATGGGCCGGACCGGGGGAGAGGGCGGCGAGGACGATCATGTCCAGATGCCCCTTGAGCATTTCGCCTTCCATACCGGTCCTATCACTCTCCGCGCAGTTGCTTCTGCAGCCCCGCAACATCCACCATGTCCCAGTGCTCGGCAAGCTTGCCGTTCTCGACGCGCCAGATATCGATCGCGCCCCAGCTCACGCGCTTGCCGGTTGGCGCAAAGCCCAGCACGGTCTTCGCGTGCGTTCCAGTGAACGTCGTGCGCACAACGATCTTGTCGGCACCGAAGATGCGGTCCTCGAAGCGCGACTGGAAATCCGGCCAGTTCTCGAAAATCCGCTGGAAGTTGGCGATCTGGGCCTGCAATCCGGCTGGGGCTGCGTCCGGAGTGCTGGACATAGGCGTCGGTGAAAATCTCCGGGAATGTGCTGGTGTCGTGCGCGTTCACCGCGGCGGAATAACGGTCAAGCAGCTTGTTGTAGGCGTCGTTGGTGTCCGCGGCGCGGGCGCGCTGCGTCGATGCGGCAAGACCGGCCGCAAAGGCGGCGGCCCCCAGGACCGCTGCGCGCCGTGAAACTGAACCAGTATCGCCTGCACTCATGCTCGCTCCTCCATCATACATAGTTATGCTATGCCTCGGAACACGAGGAGTCAATGACGGAGGCCGGCGAGCGGCCGTCACGTCCGCGACCGGCAATCACGATCCCGTGCGGGAAAGGATCAGTCGATAGAAGAGCAAGCCACACATTGCGGCGAGGATGACCCAAATGCAGACAACGACGATGCCGGCCGTGCGGCTGACCGGCCGATCCTGCGCGGCCGCCGCGAGTTCGCGATGTTCGGCCATCACGTGCGGCGGAATCAGGTGGATGACGAGCCAGATGCCGGCGGGCACCAGGATCAAATCGTCGAGATATCCCAGCACCGGAATGAAATCGGGAATGAGATCGATCGGGGACAAGGCGTAGCCGGCGACGATCAACGCCAGCGCTTTCGCGTACCAGGGAACGCGAGGGTCGCGGCTCGCAAGATAGAGCGCGTGCACGTCGCGCCTGATGCTGCGCGCCCAGGTTTTTAGTCGACCAGTCATTCCGTGTTTCGCGGCGGTCTTGTTCTCAGTCGTTGCGCGAGCCATAGGCGGTCTTTGCGAGGTGGTAGTGTCCCGCGCTCAACTTGTAGGTTTGATGCAGGCATCCCGATGCATTGCAGAAGCTGGCGCCTGCGCAGTGCAAATGCTCGTAATGCAGATGCACCTCGTCGTGGAAATAGGTCGCGAAATAATGCCCCGCATCCGGGCGCGTCGGACATTTCGCCAGCACGACGCTGCGAACGTCGGCGGGGAGGCGATCGATATGCTCGGCGTTCCACGGCGGATCGCGCGCGAATTGCGCCTGCGCCGCCGATAATGGCGCAACCAGAAAGACGGCCAGTATCGCGGTGTGCGCCCTCATGGCTCCTCTCCCTCACGACGATAATGCTGCGATGCGTTCGACCGCGTTTAAATTCCGGTGATCTTGTCTGACGCGCCCACCCGATAGCATGATTGCTCGGGGGTGTCGCAGCCTCCCCGTCAAGTGGTGACCCCATGCAAGCGCTGCTCGCTGATCTATTGGGGCGAGCACATGGACGGGATTCCTTTCGAACTTCCACTGTTCCTGATTGCGACTTTTGCCGGCGCCGTCGTCGCCGGGCTTTCCGGCTTTGCGTTTGGCCTCGTTGCCGCATCGCTGTGGCTTTACATCCTGACGCCGTTGCAGAGCGCGACCCTGATCGTCGCATTCGGGCTTATCGTGCAGGGTTATTCGGTCTGGAAATTGCGTCACGCGCTCGACTGGCGGAAGCTCTGGCCGTTCGTGCTGGGCGCGGCATTCGGCGTCCCGGCCGGCGTTGCGCTCCTGACATGGTCCGACCCACGCAGCATTCGTGTCGCGGTGGGCGTCTTTCTCGTACTGTACAGTCTCTATGCGTATTTCCGACCGGCGCTGAAGCCGGTCACTACGGGAGGCCCTGCAGCCGACGCTGCGGTCGGCTTCGCTAACGGCATACTCGCAGGTCTTACCGGGCTCGCCGGAATCCTGGTGACGATCTGGACCGGCCTGCGCGGCTGGTCCAAGGAAGCCCAGCGCGCGGTGTTCCAGCCGGTCGCGGTCGCGATCTTCCTGATGAGCGCGTTGTGGCTCGGCGCCAAGGGCACTGTCACGGCCGAGACAGCCAAGCTGTTCGTACTCGGCCTGCCCTGCCTCATCGCGGGGACATGGCTCGGTCTCAAACTGTTCGGCCGCATCGACGAAGCGACCTTCCGCAAGATCGTTCTCGCATTGCTGTTCGTGTCGGGCGTTGCGCTGATTTTCTGACGCGCGCTGACCGACGAAGTTGTGATCTGCGGGCCCTGGAGCAATCGGCACGCCGCAGTGTTTTGTGATGAGCCACGCGCATTCTCGCGTGCACGCGGCTGCAAATCGCTTGGGGTCCTGCAGACTCCCCATCAGACGGTTCCCGTCCAAGCTCTGCGCAACACTCGATTTTTCGGGAGGATTGCGCGTGGACGAATACAACCGGACAACACCTCGGATTTCGCCAACGACATCAACGCGGTCATGGGCAACGATCGTTGCCGCCTGCATCGCGCTGGCAGGCACGGCTGCGTACGCTCAAAGCGTCGACTGGAAGGTGTTCGTCGAACCCTTCGTGTCGGCGGCGCACGCTCAGGACGTCGACTGGCAAAAGGTCGACGAGACGCTGGGCCGCAAGCCCGCCGTCTCCGGCGACGTGCATCGCTACGGCTTTCCGCGCAGCGATCTCTCGGTGACGCTGGACGGCGTCACCATCAAGCCGGCGCTGGCGCTCGGCGGCTGGGTCGCGTTCAAGCCGATGCATGGCGGCGTCATGGCGATGGGCGACCTCGTGTTGCTGGAGACCGAGATCAATCCGGTGATGGCGAAGATGATCGCGGGCGGCCTCGAGATCACCGCCGTGCACAATCATCTGCTGCGCGCGACGCCGGCGACCTTCTATATGCACATCGCCGGTCACGGCGATCCCGCCAAGATCGCGGCCACGATCCATGACGCGCTCGCCGAGAGCAAGACGCCGCTGACGGTCGCCGCACCGTCGCAGTCCGCCGCCGGCGGTCGATCTCGACACCGCGCAGCTCGACTCCATCATCGGCGTCAAGGGTCAGAACAATGGCGGCGTTTACGCCTTCAACGTGCCGCGACGCGATCCCATCAGCGAAGGCGGCATGCAGCTTGCGCCTGTCGGACCGATGGGCGTTGCGATCGCCATCAACTTCCAGCCGACCGGCGGCGGCAAGGCCGCCATCACCGGCGACTTCGTCCTGACCGGTGACGAGGTCAATCCCGTGATCAAGGCGCTGCGCGTCGAACGGCATCGAGGTGACGGCGCTGCACAGCCACATGCTGGACGAGCAGCCGCGGCTGTTCTTCATGCATTTCTGGGCCAATGACGACGCCATCAAGCTCGCCCGGGGCCTGCGCGCCGCGCTCGACAAGACCGCGAGCACGAAAAGCTGACATTCAACCAAGCGGCAGAACCGCGCGTATTCTTGCAATCGCAATTCTGATGCTGGCGGGGACACTCGCCAGCATGGATGCCGCGCGCGCACAGACGAGTTGCAAGGTGTGCGCCGACCAACAAGCGGCCTGCATGAAGAACTATGCGGGCCCGACCTGCAAGTCCGAGTATCAGATGTGCATGAAGTCCTGCAAGAAATGACCCACAATCATCACCGCCGCATCGCCTTGAGGCGGCGCGTGTCGGCAGCTGCTTCGGCCAGCAGCCAGTTCCGGAAGGTCACGATCTTCGGCAGGTTCGACGTCGCCTTGGGACAGAGGATCCAATAGGTCTTCGACAGCGGCAAGCGCCTCCGGAAACGGCCGCACCAGCCGGCCGTTGATCAGGTCCCAGGCCGCCAGCGTCGTTCGCGCCAGCGCAACGCCCTGGCCGTTGATCGCGGCGTCGATCACCATGCTCGACGCGGTTGAGCACCGGCCCGTGGCTGACGTCGGCGTCGTTCGACGCCGACGGCGCGCAGCCATTTGTTCCAATCCTCGCGGTTGTCGAGATGGATCAGCGGGAGCTTCAGGATGTCGGCCGGCTTGCCGAGCTTGCGCCGGCCGGACAGCAGCTTGGGGCTGCAGACCGCAAACAGCTGCTCGCTGCTCAGCTGCACCGGCATCGAGGCCCGGCCAGTTGCCGTCGCCGTGACGCACGGCGAGGTCCACTTCCTCGCGCGCAAAATCGACATGATGCAGCGTCGCCGAGACGCGCAGGTCGATCTCGGGATGCGCCTCGGCGAAATGGCCGAGCCGGTGCACCAGCCATTTCGCCGCGAAGTCCGGCGAGGTGCTGACCGTGAGCACGCCGGCGTTCTGGCGCTGCAGCAGCCGCTCGGTGCCGACCGCGATGCGGTCGAGCGCGTCGCGCACCACGGTGAGATAATCGCGGCCCGCCTCGGTGATGATCAGACGCTGGCGCTCGCGATTGAACAGCTTGAGGCCGAGCCCGGATTCCAGCGCCTTGACCTGCTGGCTCACCGCGCCCTGGGTGACGAAGAGTTCTTCGGCGGCGCGGGTGAAGCTCTCATGCCGGGCCGCGGCCTCGAAGGCCTTCAGCGTGTTCAATGGCGGCAGGCGCGGGCGCATCGGGCGACTTCATTAGCAAAACTAGGGCAGGCGCGAGAAAGCATGGTTTGCCGGGAGGTCGTCGGCGGCACTATTGAAAGGCTCCGAAACAGCATTTCACAGCTTCCGGAGCTTGTCGATGCCCACCCTGATCATGCGGCCTGCCGGCCGGGGTTCACAACTTCATCAGCAAAACTTGGCGACGCGGCGGCCTGGTCGCCGGTCGCTCCGGATGGCTTGGCCTGTGGGCGCGGCAGCGGCATCGCTGCGGCGCTGCGTCCTGACCCGTCGCCGAGCGCGACCCTGCATCGTCTCAACGACCTCGGCCTGACCGGCGCAGGGTTATTCGGTCTGGAAATTGCGCCACGCCCTCGACTGGCGGAAGCTCTGGCCGTTCGTGGCTGGGCGCGGCATTTGGCGTGCCGGCCGGCGTTGCGCTCCTGACATGGTCCGACCCACGCAGCATTCGTGTCGCGGTGGGCGTCTTTCTCGTGCTGTACAGTCTCTATGCGTATTTCCGCCCGGCGCTGAAGCCGGTCACCACGGGAGGCCCTGCAGCCGACGCTGCGGTCGGCTTCGCTAACGGCATACTCGCAGGTCTTACCGGGCTCGCCGGAATCCTGGTGACGATCTGGACCGGCCTGCGCGGCTGGTCCAAGGAAGCCCAGCGCGCGGTGTTCCAGCCGGTCGCGGTCGCGATCTTCCTGATGAGCGCGTTGTGGCTCGGCGCCAGGGGCACTGTCACGATGGAGACAGCCAAGCTGTTCGCTACTGGGCTTGCCCTGCCTGATCGCGGGGACATGGCTCGGTCTCAAACTGTTCGGCCGCATCGACGAAGCGACCTTCCGCAAGGTCGTCCTCGCATTGCTGTTCGTGTCGGGCGTTGTGCTGATTTTTTAGGGACTGCGCGAACTGACCTGCACGAAGTTGTGATCTGCGGGCCCTGGAGCAACCGTCACGCCGCAGTGTTTTGTGATGAGCCACGCGCATTCTCCGTGCACGCGGCTGCAAATCGCTTGGGGTCCTGCAGACTCCCCATCAGACGGTTCCCGTCCAAGCTCTGCGCAACACTCGATTTTTCGGGAGGATTGCGCATGGACGAATACAACCGGACAACACCTCGGATTTCGCCAACAACATCAACGCGGTCATGGGCAACGATCGTTGCCGCCTGCATCGCGCTGGCAGGCACGGCTGCGTACGCTCAAAGCGTCGACTGGAAGGTGTTCGTCGAACCCTTCGTGTCGGCGGCGCACGCTCAGGACGTCGACTGGCAAAAGGTCGACGAGACGCTGGGCCGCAAGCCCGCCGTCTCCGGCGACGTGCATCGCTACGGCTTTCCGCGCACCGATCTCTCGGTGACGCTGGACGGCGTCACCATCAAGCCGGCGCTGGCGCTCGGCGGCTGGGTCGCGTTCAAGCCGATGCATGGCGGCGTCATGGCGATGGGCGACCTCGTGTTGCTGGAGACCGAGATCAATCCGGTGATGGCGAAGATGATCGCGGGCGGCCTGGAGATCACCGCCGTGCACAATCATCTGCTGCGCGCGACGCCTGCGACCTTCTATATGCACATTGCCGGTCACGGCGACCCCGCCAAGATCGCGGCCACGATCCATGACGCGCTCGGCGAGAGCAAGACGCCGTTGACGATCGCCGCACCGTCGAGTCCGCCGCCGGCGGTCGATCTCGACACGGCGCAGCTCGATCCATCATCGGCGTCAAGGGTCAGAACAATGGCGGCGTTTACGCCTTCAACGTGCCGCGACGCGATCCCATCAGCGAAGGCGGCATGCAGCTTGCGCCCGTCGGAGCGATGGGCGTTGCGATCGCCATCAACTTCCAGCCGACCGGCGGCGGCAAGGCCGCCATCACCGGCGACTTCGTCCTGACCAGTGACGAGGTCAATCCCGTGATCAAGGCGCTGCGCGTCGAACGGCATCGAGGTGACGGCGCTGCACAGTCACATGCTGGACGAGCAGCCGCGGCTGTTCTTCATGCATTTCTGGGCCAATGACGACGCCATCAAGCTCGCCAAGGGCCTGCGCGCCGCGCTCGACAAGACCGCGAGCACCAAGAGCTGACGTTCAACAAAAGGGGGAAATGACCATGCGTAGTCTTGCAATCGCGCTTCTGATGCTGATTGCGACTTGCGGGGGCGTGAATACCGCGCTCGCACAGACGAGTTGCAAGGTGTGCGCCGACCAGCGAGCGGCCTGCATGAAGAACTACGCGGGCCCGACCTGCAAGTCCGAGTATCAGATGTGCATGAAGTCCTGCAAGAAATGACCACAATCATCACCGCCGCATCGCCTTGAGGCGGCGCGTATCGGCAGCTGCCTCGGCCAGCAGCCAGTTCCGGAAGGTCACGATCTTCGGCAGGTTCGACGTCGCCTTGGGACAGAGGATCCAATAGGTCTTCGACAGCGGCAAGCGACTCCGGAAACGGCCGCACCAGCCGGCCGTTGATCAGATCCCAGGCCGCCAGCGTCGTTCGCGCCAGCGCAACGCCCTGGCCGTTGATGGCGGCATCGATCACCATGCTCACGCGATTGAGCACCGGCCCGTGGCTGACGTCGGCGTCGTTCGACGCCGACGGCGCGCAGCCATTTCTTCCAATCCTCGCGGTTGTCGAGATGGATCAGCGGGAGCTTCAGGATATCGGCCGGCTTGCCGAGCTTGCGGCGGCCGGACAGCAGCTTGGGGCTGCAAACCGCAAACAGCTGCTCGCTGCTCAGCTGAACCGGATCGAGGCCCGGCCAGTTGCCGTCGCCGTGACGCACGGCGAGGTCCACCTCCTCCCGCGCAAAATCGACATGATGCAGCGTCGCCGAAACGCGCAGGTCGATCTCGGGATGCGCCTCGGCGAAATGGCCGAGCCGATGCACCAGCCATTTCGCCGCGAAGTCCGGCGAGGTGCTGACGGTGAGCACGCCGGCGTTCTGGCGCTGCAGCAGCCGCTCGGTGCCGACCGCGATGCGGTCGAGCGCGTCGCGCACCACGGTGAGATAATCGCGGCCCGCCTCGGTGATGATCAGGCGCTGGCGCTCGCGATTGAACAGCTTGAGGCCGAGCCCGGCTTCCAGCGCCTTGACCTGCTGGCTCACCGCGCCCTGCGTGACGCAGAGCTCCTCGGCGGCGCGGGTGAAGCTCTCATGCCGGGCCGCGGCCTCGAAGGCCTTCAGCGTGTTCAATGGCGGCAGGCGCGGGCGCATCGGGCGACTTCATAAGAAAAACTAGGGCAGGCGCGAGAAAGCATGGTTTGCCGGGAGGTCGTCCGGCGGCACTATTGAAAGGCTCCGAAACAGCATTTCACAGCTTCCGGAGCTTGTCGATGCCCACCCTGATCATGCGGCCGGCCGGCCGGGGTTCACAACTTCATCAGCAAAACTTGGGCCGGGCGGTCGATCGTCGGTGGCCCGGATGGCTTGGCCTGTGGGCGCGGCAGCGGCAGCGCGCGGCGCTGCGCGACCTCGCCGACGACCCGCATCGGCTCAACGACCTCGGCCTGACGCGGCAAGCAGGCGCTGGAAGAAGCCGACAAGCCGTTCTGGCGCTGACGACGTCTACGTCGCACCATTGATCGCAAAGAGAGACTCCATGTCCGATCCGATCGTCTACGGCTTTCCCGCGAAGCACCTTTGTCAACATCGTCCAGGCTGGTCCTGACCCACAAGGACGTGCCTTACACCTTCCACGATCTTGAACCGGTCATGGGCAAGCCGGAGCATCTGGCGCTGCATCCGTTCAACCGCGTGCCGATCCTGCGGCATGGCGATTTCACCGTCTATGAGACCAGCGCGATCGTCTCCTATGTCGACGAAGCCTTTGCCGGCCCAAAGCTGACGCCGCAGGACGTCGCGCGCCCGCGCGCCGCATGAACCAGTGGATCAGCGCGGTCAATTCCTACTACTACCCCTACATGATCTACCACGTGACGCACGAGCGGCTCGTCTTCCCCGAGCTCGGGATCGCGTCCGACGAGAAGGTCGTCGCGCACGCGTTGCCCAAGGTCGAGCTCGGGCTCGGCGTTCTCGAGCGCGAGCTGTCGCACGGCGCAGGATTACGTGCTCGGCGCCGAGCTCACGCTCGCCGACTTCTTCCTCCTGCCGAGCACGTTCTGCGTTCAGCCTCAGACCGAGGAAGGCCGCAAGCTGTATCCGAAATTCCCCGCCTTCTGCCGCTGGCGCGAGCGCATGGAGAATTTGCCGACCACGAAGAAGCTGCGGGCCATCCTGCCGCCGCGCGAACCGATTCCTCACGCGCGCGAATGGGCGAATTCGCATCGGCCGAAATACTAACCGACCAATCGGGGACCTGCAGCCTCCCCAACAGATGGATGTCCATCCAAGCGCCGCCCACCTCGTTTAAGAGGAGCGACCCTATGGATGGACCTGGACTTTGGCTTCTGCTGTTTGCCGGACTGTCGCTGATCGTGATGGTGCTGGCATTTGCGTTCGGTCCGTTTGCGCTCGATTCGTTTCTTTCGAGCGCTGCTCCCATTTGATGCGCCTGCGCACGCGGCGCCGCGCCGAGGCCCCGGGCGCGGGAGTGCTCGCCGTCGCAACACGCAAGTGGAGACGTCGAGGTCACTGGTGTGGCCGCACCCGGCCTCATCATGACGTAAGCGGCTTGAGGCGACGAGTCTTCGAACGACTTGTCTTCAAGCGCATTGGCGCGGGTCACGTAATAGTTGTTCGCATCTCTTGCGCGCCAGACAATGCCGGCCGCGCGGTCCTGAGACCCTGCGACCGCCTTGAACTTCACCTCGATGAAGCCGTCCTTGATGTTGGTGTCGTTCTTCAGGATCAGTGGGAAGGTTGCTCGTCCCGATTGCTTGAGAACGTTCGATTTCGACGGCGCTGTTTCATCGCCTTCGACCGTCCATTTTGGATCGCCCGATCCAGTCAGGGTGGCGGTCCAACCTTCGGGCGCAACCCCGGTTTGAGTGCCTTCGAAACTCATCGCGCGGTTTGACATGTCATAGACCTCCAGGAGGAAAAAAGTCATCATGATGATGGCCAGGCGCGGGCGCGGCTTGAGCGCCGCGAGGAACACGCTCGGCGGCAGCCGTCGACGAGCGCGCGCCACGGCTTTCGCTCGTGCAACAGCAGAGCTTGCAACGTTATGCCGGCACGGCCCCGAAGCGGGCTTCATGCAGACTTGATGCGAAGGGAATGAAGGCTTGCTTGCGTCCATGTGCATCAGGCCCCGACAAATCGAGCGTTGCACAGTTCTTGGACCGAAGCCTCAAGGGGAGACTGTATTCCCCTGAACACGTTTTAATTCAGCATACCCGCGAATGCAATCAACTTCGGCGATCACGATCGTGACGCAAGCGCCTTGAGACGGCGCGCATCCTCGTCGCTTTCCGCGAAGACCCAATTTCGGAATGCCGCGACCTTCGGCACGTTCGATGCTGCCTTCGGACAGACGAACCAGTAAGTATTGGCCATCCGCAACGATACGTCGATCGGCCGCACAAGACGGCCGTTGACGAGATCCCACGCCGCAAGCGCGGTGCGCGCCAGCGCAATGCCCTGGCCGTCGATGGCAGCGTCGATCAACATGCTCGCGCGGTTCAGAACCGGTCCGGGACCGACATCGGCCTTGACGCCCGCGGCTTCAAACAGCCGCGTCCAGTTCTTCGTGTCTTCCAGACGCAGCAGCGGAAACTTCAAAAGGTCCGCCGCTTTCCTGATGCGGTTGCGTCCGGTGACCAGCTTTGGGCTGCAAACCGGAAACAGCCGTTCCGAATAGAGCCGCTGCACGTCGAGCCCCGGCCAGTTCCCGTCACCGTGCCGGATCGCGACATCGACGTCGTCGCGTGCAAAATCGACGTAGTGGGTCGTGGCCGAAACGCGCAAATCCACGCCGGGATGCTTTTCGGCGAAGCGGCCCAGGCGATTGACCAGCCATTTTGCCGCGAAGTCCGGCGAGGTGCTGACGGTCAGAACGCCGCTCTGCTGACGCTGCAGCAGCCGTTCGGTGCCGGCGGCGATCTGATCCAGCGCATCGCGAATGATCGCCAGATAGTCGCGTCCGGCTTCGGTGAGGATCAACCGTTGCCGTTCGCGATGGAACAGCTTGAGCCCGAGTGTGGTTTCGAGCGCCTTCACCTGATGGCTGATGGCGCCCTGCGTGACGTTCAACTCCTCGGCGGCGCGTGTGAAGCTTTCGCTGCGGGCCGCGGCTTCGAAGGCTTTCACGCCGTTCAATGGTGGAAGACGACGCGCCATCGGCCTGACCTAATCATGAATAAATCTAATCAAGACTATAGCTTGCTACCGTTTGATGACAATGTCGTCGGACGATCATCCTCGCTTCCAGTTGATGAAATTTTCTCAGGCATGCCTGAGAAAGGATGCTTTGCGGAATCCCGCCATTTGCGGATAAATCCCGCTGCTTTCCTCGAAGCGGCCGGGCTCCTCACGCAGCCGCCCGGCTCTTGAAGACGGTTCGTCTCAAGCGCTGCTCCAGCCCCGCATGGGGAGGAGCGCCTATGACCGATCCGTCCATTGCCGATCCACCTTCGCCGTATTCGCCAGTGCCGGTCACGAAGCCCGCGCCACCTGCCGCCCGTCCGGTGGCCGCACGAACGAAATTGCTGCTGGAAGGGCCGGTCTTCGCGACACTGTTGCGGCTGGCGGCGCCGAACATTCTCAACCTCGTCGCGTTTGTTGCCGTGATCATCTTCGACGGCTTTTTCCTCGGACGGATCGGAACGGACGCGCTCGCGGGCGCCTCACTGGCGTTTCCCTGGATCATGCTGGTCCTGCAAACCACCAACAGCGGTATGGGCGCCGGGGTGTCATCCGCGGTCGCGCGCGCGCTCGGAGCGGGCAATCGCGAGCGGGCCGACGAGCTGGCGTTTCACGCATTGCTGCTGGCTCTTGCGCTTGGCGCGATCTTCTCGACGGTGATGCTGCTCGCCGCGCCCTCTCTGTTCGGCTGGATGGGCGGCCGCGACAGGATGCTGCTGGACGCGCTGTCATACGCGAACGCGGCCTTCGGCGGCGCGGTCTGCATCACCGTGCTCAATCTGCTTGGCAACGCCGTGCGGGGAACCGGCAACATGAGCCTGCATGCGGGCGTGCTGGTCGGTTGCGTGATCGCGCACATCGCACTCGCGCCTGCCCTGATGTTCGGATATGGACCGTTTCCGGCGATGGGGCCTGCGGGTGCCGGCTGGGGGCTGGTGATTCCCTTCGGCGTCGGCAGCCTCATCATGATCGGCTACCTGCGCTCGTCGCGCTCGATCATTCGTTTGAATTTCTTCGGACTGGCGCCGCGATGGGCGCTGTTTGCCGATATTCTCAAGGTCGGCGTGCCGGGCCTGATCAATACCGCGATCACCAATCTGTCAGTGGTCGTGCTGACGGGCATCGCCGGCCAGTTCGGCCCCGAGGCCGCCATCGGCTACGCCATGGGATCGCGGCTCGAATACATCATGCAGCCCATCGCCTTCGGCTTTGGAACGGCGATCGTCGCGATGGTGGGCACGAATTGGGGCGCGCAGCAATATGACCGCGCTCGCCGGATCGCCTGGACGGGCGCAGTGACGATTGCGCTTGTTTGCGGCACCCTGGGACTGATCGTGGCGGTACGTCCCGGCGTGTGGCTGGGCCTGTTCAGTGACGACGCCGAAGTCGCGCGGCTCGGAGCGATGTACTTGCAGATCGTGGGCCCGGTCTATGTCTGCTTCGGTCTCGGTCTCGGGCTGTTCTTCGTTTGCCAGGGATACGGCCGTGGTTTCGCAGCGATGACCGCGAACGCGGTGCGGTTGCTCGTGAGCGCGGGCGCAGGGCTCGCCGCGGTCTACTGGTTCAATCTCGGTGTGACTGGCCTGTTCGCAGCCATTGCCGCCGGCTTCTGCATCTACGCCGCGCTGACGATGCTTGCGGTCGTCAGGGTTTCACCGCCTGCTGGTTGATGGTGCCGATCTTGATGCAGATTTCGTTTGAGCGGCATTGAACGGCTGGGCTAACATGCATCCGGCAGGGGCGGTTCGCCCCAATGAGGTGCAACATGCGAAGTCTGTTCGTGACGGGTCTGATCGCCGCCGGCGCCCTGCTCTATTACTCGGCGACCGCCGATGCCGGATGCGGCCCGGGCTGCCACATGAGCGCGCTCGGCGCCTGCGTCGTCGACGGCTGGGGCACGGTGCGCAACGAATGTCCGGTGCCGAGCCAGCCGCGCCCGCCCTGCCCGATCGGCTTGCGCTGGAAGCACGGCGCCTGCATGCCGGCCAACTGACGGTCGCAAAGCGCTCGCCTTTGGGCGCTAGCGCGCGGCTCCGCCTGCGATCGAGCGCGTCTCGTCGCGATGGCAGCGCGGACACCTGAAGAGCAATCGGCCCCAGGAGACGCCGGTCTCAATGGCCTTGGTCGCCATCGGCCAGGCGCCGCAGTTGGGGCATTGGGCGAGCACTTCATCGGCTGACAGATGCATGGCGGAAAATCTCCGAACAAAAACCTGCCTGTTGCAAACGCCGACCTCGTCCGCGCCGTTCCGCCGGTTGAAAATCTGGAACTCCGCTCCCGCGAGACGATTGACTAGAGCAGGTGACCCAGGAACGGAACCATGACGATCGAAGACCGGACCGAAGAGCTGTCACCCGAGGCTGCCCGCGTCTATCGCGCGGCGAAGGCGATCAACGCCATGAGCGATGACATGGACGCGGAGTTGATGCCGAGACGCGAACCGCTGCTGAACGCGCTGCGCCTGTTGGCGCGCGAAGCGCCGCTGCGGTCGCTGGCGGTCGCTTTCGCGCTGGGCGTGATGGTCGCGCGGCGGCGATAAGCCTTGTCTTTGGGCATGATCTTTTCGGAAAACCGCTTCACACTTTTCCGGATCATGCCCGAGTGCTCACGACGTCTCCTCCGGCGGCTTGATGTGCCGGAACGACCACAGCAGCGCGAGGTCGTAGGCGATCTTGAGCGCGCCGCACAGCACGAGCGGCAGGCCGGAAAACGCCGTCGTCAGCAGCACGCCTGAAATCGCCGGACTGATCGCGGAAGCCAGGCTGCGCGGCACGGCGGTGACGCTCGCCGCCGCCGGCCGCTCCGCCGGCGTCACCACCGCCATCACGTAGGAGGTGCGCGTCGGCACATCCATCTGCGACAGCGCGGCGCGCAGCAGCAGCAGGCCGAGCGCGACGTAAAGATTGGGCGCGAACGCGGCCAGGATCAGGAACACGCTCGAGGGAATGTGGGTGAACACCATGGTGTTGACGAGGCCGACGCGTTTGGCGATCCATGCCGCGACCGGAAAGGAGAAGGCGCCGAGCGTGCTCGACCAGAAGAAGAACAATCCGGCCGCCGACAGCGACAGGTCGAAGCGCTGGAACAGCCACAGCACCAGCAGCGATTGCGCGATGAAGCCGCCGGCGAAGGCATCGATGCAGAACAGCGCCGCCAGCTTGTAGACGGTGCCGCGCGACGGGCCGAGCGGCGCATGGTGCTGCTCCTCGCCCTGCGCGCGCGGCAGGCGCAGATAGATCAGCCCGCAGATCGAGGCCGAGCGCGGCATAGGCATAGAACATCAGCCGGAACGCGGCGAGGTTCGAGATGCCTGATGGCGCCAGCGCGTCCGGCAGCGATGAGGCCAGCGATCCCGCCGCCATCGACAGCGCGCCGATCAGGCTGTAGCGCGCAAAGATGCGGGTGCGGTCGCTGCTCACAGCACCGCGCGCCAGCATGGCGTGCTCCAGCGGCACCAGCACGCCGAGATCGCCGCCGGACGGATTGATGGTGCCGATGAAGGCGACAGTCGCGATCAGGACGAATTGCTCGACATTGGGAAAGGCAAGGCCGGTGGCCGCGGTCAGCGCGGCGCCGAACAGCATCAGCGCGCGGATGTCGTGCCGTGGCGAGATCAAGCCCGACCGCGAGCGTCAGCACCGCGGTGCCGAGCAGCGAGGCGGTCGCCACCAGGCCGACGCGCGCGGCGTCGTAACCGAGCGCGGTCATGTAGGCCGGCAGGATGATGATGGCGAAACCGTCGCCGAAGCCGCGCAAGGCCCGGGCGAGATAGAGTGTGATGATGGGTGTCCGTTGTCCGTCCACGCGCAATCCCTCGGGTCAGTCGAGCATTGCGTAAAACGCGGCGGCTCAAAAACAAAAGGCCCCCTTGCGGGGGCCTTTGCCTTGGACTGCGCCAGATCTCAGACGGCGTCCTTGGCAGCCTTGACCGGCCGTGCCCGGACGATCTTGCGGGCGGGCTTGGCCTTGAACATCATCTCTTCGCCCGTGAAGGGGTTGGTGCCCTTGCGCGCCTTGGTCGCCGGCTTCTTGACGACGACGAACTTGGCGAAGCCCGGCACGAGGAACAGACCGTTCTTCTTCAGCTCCTTGTGGCCGACGTCGACCAGCGTATCCATCACGTTCTTGACGTCGCGCTTGGACAGCGAGGTGCCGGTGGCGATCCGCTCAATGAGCGCGGACTTGGAAAGTTGGGTAGCCATAGGGTCTCCTTCGATTCGAATCGGTCTGACAATAGACCAGTATGCGCAGACGCAAGTGCGTTCTGCACAGCTTTGTTGGGTGCAAGGGCGATTTTAGCCTAGAAAAACAGGCAAATTTGCGAGGTGGGGCGGTCTGACCCCTTAAAAAGCAGGCTCGGAGCGCATTTGGGCGAGCGCGGAAGGGCGGAATTCTGAACGCCCGCGGCGACGTTGGGCGGCCGCGTGGATGGCCTGTTTGGCCCCTTATTTCCGCTTCATCCGCCGAAACCGCACGCCCTTTCCGTCGGGCAGACGGGTGGCGACATAGCCGGCAGCCAGGCACGCCTCGCGCTGCGGCATCTTCTCCTGCGGGCTGCGCAGCGTCTCCCACCAGGAGGCGCGATGCGACGCCCGCGGCAGCGCGTGGCCGACGATCTCCTCGATCGCATCGAAGCCCAGCGTCAGCTCGGTCAGGGTTTGCCGGGCGAGATAATCGCGCAAGCCGTCATAGTCGTTCACTTCAAATCCGTCTCCGTTCGCAGCGACGCCGCAGAAATTCACGGCTCGCCGCAGCAACGAAGCGTTAACCGATTAAGGCATCGTTGTCTTTATTTAAGCCCGCGGCAATGTTTATGGCGCATCCGTTGAGGTTGCGGAGTGCACGGATGCGGATTGGAAAGCGCCAGGAAGGGGCCAGGCCATGGCGGCTGTCGGCAAAATTGCTGATCGCCTCCTCGGTCGCGACCGTCATCGGCTTCTCCGGCGTTTGCGCCAGCGTGCTGCTCGACATGCGCCGCGGCGAGGAACAGCTGGCGCGGCAATCGCTGGAAAACCTCGCCTCCGGCATCGAGGCCGACCTCTGCCGCAATATCGAGCTGTACGACCTGTCGCTGCGCGCGGTCGTCAGCAACATGGTGATGCCCGAGCTGGTCGGCGTGCCCAAGACGCTGCGCCATCTGATCCTGTTCGATCACGCCGCGACCGCCAAGCATTTCGGCGCAATCCAGGTGTTCGACGCCAAGGGCAATCTCACGGTCGACGCCTCCACGCTCGACCCGCTGCCCGAGAACCGCGCCGACGAGGAATATTTCAGCGCCCATCGCGACAACCGCGACCTCGGCCTGTTCATCAGCCGCCCGATGCTGCATCGGGGCGCCTATTCGATCGTGCTGAGCCGCCGCATCTCCGGCGACGACGGCAGTTTTCAGGGCGTGGTGGCCGGCTCGATCCGCTTCAGCTATTTCCACGATCTGTTCGGGCGCCTCAACCTCGATCCGGAGGACGTGATCTCGGTGTTCCGTCACGACGGCACGGTGATCATGCGCACGCCGTTCGATCTCGACGTGATCGGCAAGAATCTCGGCCACCTGCTCGCGGTCAAGAGCGCGCTCGCCGAGCCCGCCGGATCGCTGTCCGCGCCCGGCAAATATGACGGCGTCACGCGGCTGATGGTCTGGCGCGGCGGCTCGCAGCCGCTGGTCGTGCTGGTCGGCAAGCCCTGGACCAACGTGCTGAACCTGTGGCGGGTCGAGGCGACGCGGATCGGCGCGATCATGCTGGCGCTGATCACCTTCGTGCTGGCGGTGACGCTGTTCCTGGCGCGCGAGATCGGCCGCCGCGCCTCCGCCGAGGACCAGCTCGAGGAACTCGCCACCACCGATCCGCTGACCGGACTGAAAAATCGCCGCAGGTTCGATGCGGCCATGGACGACGAATGGCGCCGCGCGATGCGGCAGCGCACCGCGCTGTCGCTGCTGATGATCGATGCCGACCACTTCAAGGCCTACAACGACACCTTCGGCCACCAGGCCGGCGACCAGGTGCTGGTCGGGATCGCGATCTGCATCTCCGATTCGGTGAAGCGCGCCGGCGACTGCGCCGCGCGCTATGGCGGCGAGGAATTCGCGGTGCTGCTGCCGGGCACCAATGCCGCCGACGCGCTGAAGGTGGCCGAGACCGTCCGCACCAAGGTGATGGGCTGGTCCGACGATGCCATGCAATCGACGGTCAGCGTCGGCATTGCCAGCACGGTGCCCAATGCCGGCGCGGACTGGCCGCAACTGGTGCACGCCGCCGACAAGGCGCTCTATGCCGCCAAGGCCGCAGGCCGCAACCGCTGTGTGCTGGCGGAGGCGCCGGCGCTGTCGCTGGTGGCTTAGGCCCTACTCCTCGTCATTGCGAGCGACCCGACGCTCGCTGCGCGAGCTACGCCGTAGGTCGGCGAAGGCTTGCGCGTAGCAGCAATCCTCACCGCTTGGGCTACGTGCTTCGTCGCTCCTCGCAATGACGAGAATTATTTCTCCAGATACTTCTTCATCTCCGCGCGCAGACCGTCGCGCAAATCCGGCCGCGCCAGGCCGTAGGCGATGTTGGCGCGCAGGAAGCCGGGCTTCGAGCCGCAATCGTGCCGCTCGCCCGCGAACTCGACGCCGAAGAATTTTTGCGACTTCGACAGCCCGATCATCGCGTCGGTGAGCTGGATCTCGCCGCCGGCGCCGCGCTCCTGCTTCTCCAGGATCTTGAAAATCTCCGGCTGCAGGATGTAGCGCCCGGTGATGGAGAAATTCGACGGCGCCGTGCCCTTGGCCGGCTTCTCCACCATGCCGTCGACCTCGAACACGCCCTTCGCCATGGCGCTTTGCCGACGCCGCAGATGCCGTAGTTCTGGGTCTGATCGGCCGGCACTTCCTGCACCGCAAGCAGATTGGACTTGTCGCCGAGGCTTGACGCGGCCGCGATCATCTGCGCGAGGCAGCCCGGCGTGTTGAGCACGAGTTCGTCCGGCAGCAGCACCGCGAACGGCTCGTCGCCGACAATGTCGCGCGCGCACCACACCGCGTGGCCGAGGCCGAGCGGCGCCTGCTGCCGCGTAAAGCTCATCGCGCCGGCCTCGGGCTGGTCGCGCGCCAGAATCTCCTGCTCGGCTTTCTTGCCGCGCGCGGCCAGCGTGGTGTCGAGCTCGAACATGCGGTCGAAATGGTCCTCGATCACGCCCTTGTTGCGGCCGGTGACGAACACGAAGTGCTCGATGCCGGCTTCGCGCGCCTCGTCGACCACGTACTGGATCAGCGGCTTGTCGACGATGGTCAGCATTTCCTTCGGCATCGCCTTGGTGGCGGGCAGGACGCGGGTGCCGAGGCCGGCGACGGGGAAGACGGCTTTGCGGATTTTCATGGGTGCAGTCGGGATGAAACGATTGAGGTCGCCGTTCGTAGCCGGTTTTGGGACTGTTACAAGGGCGGCGCGCCGGCTACTGACGTGAAATCTCCGATTTTGTTAAACGTCTGGAAACCGCCGACGGGCCTCCTGAATGCCTGAATTCGGCGGCAACGGGTCAGGTATGACTCAGGTATGACAAGGGAACCAATGGCAAGGCGACTGACGGCTGCGACAGTGTTGCTGGCGGGCATGATGCTGTCCGCCCCTGCCCTTGCCCAGTCCGTCCAGGCAACGGCCTGTCCAATCTGTTCGGCGGCATCTTCTCCGGTCCCAAACCCGACGCGCCAGCCCAGCAACCGCAGGCCGCGCCCGGCACGACCGGACCGCTGCCCTGGAGCGGCGAGGACGGCGCGAGCGGCCATCCGCTGATGACTGCGAGCGCGATCCGGCAGGCGGCGGCGAATTTCGACAACTGCGTCGCCGGCATGTGGCCCGATGCCGCACGGCGCGGCATCACCGAGGACAACTTCCGCCGCTTCACCGCGGGGCTCACGCCCGACCTGCGCCTGATGGACCTGATGGACGCGCAGCCCGAGTTCACCAAGTCGATCTGGGACTATCTCGACATCCTCGTGAACGACAATCGTCTCGCCAAGGGCAAGGAGATCCTTGCGAAGTACAAGCCGCAGTTCGACGCGACCGAGAAGGCCTATGGCGTCGATCGCTATACGGTCGCCGCGATCTGGGGCATCGAGTCCAACTACTCGACCCAGATGGGCGACCGTAACGTGGTGAATTCCACCGCGACGCTCGCCTGCGTCGGGCGGCGGCAGGGCTATTTCAAGGACGAATTCCTCACCGCGCTGGAAATCCTCAATCGCGGCGACCTGCGGCCCGAGCAGATGCGCGGCTCATGGGCCGGCGCGTTCGGGCCGACGCAGTTCATGCCGACCGCCTTCAAGCGCTACGCGGTCGATGCCGACGGCGACGGCCGCCGCGACGTGGTCGACGATCCCGCCGACCTGATCGCGTCGACCGCGAACAATCTGAAAAAGGACGGCTGGCAGACCGGCGCGAGCTGGGGCTACGAGGTCTCGGTGCCCAAGGGCTTCAACTACATGCTGGCCGACCGGGCCAAGCCGCAGACCTTCGCGCAGTGGCAGCATCTCGGCGTGGTGCGCGCCAACAACCAGCCGTTCCCTCATCCGAACGACAAGGCTTATCTGCTGGCGCCGGCCGGCGCCGAGGGGCCGGGCTTCCTGATGATGCAGAATTTCCGCGTCATCATGAAATACAACCCGGCCGAGGCCTATGCGCTCGCGATCGGCCACTTCGCCGACCGCTTGCGCGGCGGACCGCCCTTCGTGCAGCCCTGGCCGCGGCAGGAGCGCGAGTTGACCCGGGCCGAGCGGCTGGAGCTGCAGCAACTGCTGGCCCAGCGCGGCTTCTACAAGGGCACGCCGGACGGCCAGTTCGGCGGCGAGACGAGGCAGGCGCTGCGCAACTTCCAGGCCTCGATCGGGGCAGCCGCCGACGGATTCGCCACCGCAGGCGTGCTGGAACAGCTGCGGAGCCGCTGAACGCGCGGTTTTCGATCCGAAAGTAACCCTTAAACAGTTGATTTCGCTCGCAGCCTTGAACGGGGCTGCGGACAGCAGATTTTTCGGGTAGAAACTGCCTGCTTGCGGCCTGATTTTCGTTATATAGCGAGCAAACCCGCACCGTCCGACCCGAGCGCAATGTTCAAAGAAACCCGCTTCATCAAACTCATCACCGAACCCGGCCCGCTGATCGTGCTGGGGGTGACGATTGCGCTGCTGGTCGGGATCGTGGCGCCGGCCTACGCGCAGTTCTTCAATTTCGGCGGTCCCCCGCAACGCTCGCGCGGTGGCGGCGGCGGCGGATGGTTCGGCAGCGACTTCTTCGCGCCGTTCCAGCCGCAGGCGCCCAAGCGCGTCTATCAGGATTTCTCCAAGGCGCCGCCGCCGGAGAAGCGCGAAGGCACGCCCGAGCGCAATGTCATGGTGATGGGCGACGGCATGGCGGACTGGCTCTCCTCCGGTCTCGAGGACGCCTATGTCGAGCAGCCCGACATGGGCGTGATCCGCAAGGCCAAGAACACCTCGGGCCTGATCAAGTATCAGCCCAAGGGCGATCCGGCCGACTGGGCCGCGGCCGCCAAGGGCATTCTCGCCACCGAGAAGCCCGACGTCATCGTCGTGATGCTTGGCATCAACGACCGCGTCGCGATCCGCGAGCCGGTCGTCGGAAAAATCCGACAAGGACAAGGATAAAGACAAGGACAAGGCCGCCGACAAGAAGAGCGACAAGAAGGATGCGCGCAAGGAGAAGGGTGCGCCCGAGAAGCCGAAATCCGACGACGCCGCGGCCAAGCCCAACGACAAGGTGGATGCCGAGTTGCCGCAGGACGACGCCGAGAACGAGCCGGCGCCGGTGGTCACGCCGGAGAAGACCGCGCGCTCGCCGAACGGCGTTTACGAATTCCGCGACGACCGCTGGGTCGAGCTCTACTCGAAGAAGATCGAGGACATGATCGCGGTGGTGAAGTCCAAGGGCGTGCCGGTGATCTGGGTCGGCCTGCCCGCGATCCGCGGCGGCAACGGCCCCAAGGACATGCTGTTCCTCGACTCGCTGTATCGCGAGGCCGCCGGCAAGGCCGGCATCACCTATGTCGATGTCTGGGACGGTTTCGTCGACGAGCGCGGCCTGTTCATGCAGAAGGGTCCCGACTTCGAGGGCCAGCCGCGCCAGCTGCGCTCCTATGACGGCGTCTATTTCACCAAATACGGCGCGCGCAAGCTCGCGCATTATGTCGAGCGCGAGATCACGCGCCTGCTCGCGACGCGCTCGGCGCCGATCGCGCTGCCGCAGGAGCCGGCGACGCCTGACGCCAATGCCGTGCCCGGCCAGCCCGCGCCACGGCCGATGGCCGGACCGATCATGCCGCTGGTCGCGGCCAGCGTGAACTCGGATCAGCTGCTCGGCGGCCCGGGCACGCGGCCCGCCGCGGTCGATGCGCTCGCCGCGCGCACGCTGGTCAAGGGCGAGGCGCTGACGCCGCCGGCCGGACGCGCCGACGATTTCATGTGGCCGCGCCGCGAGGTCGGCCGCGAGCAGGCCAAGGGCGACGTGCCGGTTGCCAACGCCACGCCGGGCACGCCCGGGGCCGTTCCGGGTGCGCCAGGCACCGCGCCCAATGCGGCGCTCGCGCCGCCCAAGCCGCAAGCACCGAAGAAGCCCGCGCAGACCAATCCGTTCGGCAATTTCTTCGGCAACGGATTCGGCAATTCATCGCCGCCGCGCCAGGCACCGCCACCGCGCGCACCGGCCGCACCGCGTCCGCCGGCACCGGTCGGGCAACGCGCCGCGGTTCAGTAGGCTTTATCGAATATATTTCCGTCAGTGCGATGCGCCGGGCTCACGTCTCCGTGCCCGGACGAAAACGTGGATGACGCGGCAAGCCCTGCCATGACGAAGTTCAGAGAATCAACCCGCCATCGACGATGATGGTCTGTCCCACGATGTAGGACGACAACGGCGACGCCAGAAACAGCGCCGCGCCGGCCATGTCCTCGGGCGTGCCGAGCCGCCGCAGCGGAATCCGCGACAGCGCGCCTTCCAGCCGCTTCGGATTCGATGTCGTGACCTTCGTCATCTTGGTGTCGACCAGCCCCGGCGCGATGCCGTTGACGCGGATGCCGTCCTCCGCCCAGGCCTCGCCGAGCGTGCGCGTCAACCCCATCGCGCCGGTCTTCGAGGCGTTGTAGGCGGGATTGCCCATCGTCGAGTGATAGGCCGCGGTCGAGCTGACGATGATGAGCGAGCCCCTGGCTCGGCTGAGCATCGCATGAAACTTCGTCGCGCAGGCCATCAGGCTCATCAGATTGACTTCGAGCACCTTGCGAAAGCCGTCCATCTCGAATTCGCCGCGGCGATAGAGCACCGCGCCCTGCGCCAGCACCAGCACATCGAGCCTTTCGAAAGCGGGCTTGAATGTCTCGATCGCGCTCGCGTCGCTGACATCGAGCCTGAAATAATCGAGGCCGGCGAGATGCGAGCCGTCTTCGGCCGAATAGTCCGACGCCGACGCGCGCGTGCCGCAGACCGCGACCTTTGCGCCACGCGCGCGAAACGCCTGCGCGATGCCGTTGCCGATCCCGGAGGAGCCGCCGACCACCAGGACCTGCTTGTTGCCGAAATCGAGCTCGTTCATTTCCATCCCTTCCCTCTCGCGTTGCTCCCGTCTTAGGATGACCGAAAGGCTTGTCAATCAGATCGGGGAACGCCATGCCGGAATTCAAGCAACTCAGCCGCTCGGTGCAAGGATTGACCGTGCTCGTCACCGGGGGCGCGAGCGGCATGGGCCGCGCCACCGCGCGCGTGTTCGCCGACGAAGGCGCCAATGTCGCGGTGACCGATGTGAGCGCGGACGGCGCGAAGGCCGTTGCGGATGAGATCGCCGCCGCCGGCGGACGCGCGAAAGCGTGGCGGCTCGACGTCGCCGACGCCAAAGCGATCGAAGCCGTGGTCGGCGAGATCGCCGCGCATTTCGGTTCGCTCGACATCATCGTCAACAATGCCGGCATTTCCGTACGGGTTGCGATCGACGACCCGGCATACGATGAGGCCTGGGCAAGAGCGCTCGCGGTGATGCTGACGGCGCATCCGCGCATCATTCGCGCGGCGCTGCCTCATCTGCGCAAATCGAAATGCCCGCGCATCGTCAACATCGCCTCGACCGAAGCGCTGGGCGCGACCGCGCTGCACAGCCCCTACTCCGCGGCGAAAGGCGGCGTCACCAGCCTGACGCGCTCGCTCGCGGTCGAGCTCGGCCGCGAAGGCATCACCGTCAACTGCATCTGCCCGGGGCCGATCCGCACCGCCATCACCGACCGCATCTCCGAGGAGCACAAGACCATCTATGCCAAGCGCCGCACCGCGCTCGGCCGCTACGGCGATCCCGAAGAGGTCGCGCACATGACGTTGAGCCTGTGCCTGCCGGCGGCATCGTTACCTGACCGGCGCGGTCATTACCGTGGACGGCGGGCTGATGGCGCGCAATGCGTAAGGCAGGCATGCTCGGCAGGCGTTGACACCGCCCGTCGCGGGAGTAGCCTTGGCCGGCAAATCAGGCGGAAAACCGCCCGCACGACGATCAGGAGAGAACGCCATGGCGATCGCGATCCGGCAGATCCACAAGCATTTTGTGGGCGAGGTCTCGGGCGTGGATTTGCGGCAACCGCTGACCAGGGACGAGGCGGCCACGATCGAGGCCGGCATGGACAAATATGCCGTGCTGGTGTTCCACGGCCAGGACATATCAGACGACCAGCAGATGGCGTTCGCGCTGAATTTCGGCGCGCGCGAGAACCCGCGCGGCGGCAACATCACCAAGAAGCAGGATTACCGCCTCGGCTCCGCGGGGCTCAACGACGTCTCCAATCTCGGCAAGGACGGCAAGCCGCTGGCAAAGGACAGTCGCACGCATCTGTTCAACCTCGGCAACTGCCTGTGGCATTCCGACTCTTCGTTCCGTGCCATCCCTGCGAAATTCTCGCTGCTGTCGGCGCGGGTGGTGAATCCGAAGGGCGGCAACACCGAATTCGCCGACATGCGCGCCGGCTATGACGCGCTCGACGACGAGACCAAGGCCGAGATCGAGGACATGATCTGCGAGCACTCGCTGATGTATTCGCGCGGCTCGCTCGGCTTCCTCGATTACACCGACGAGGAAAAGGAATTGTTCAAGCCGGTGCTGCAGCGCCTGGTGCGCACGCATCCGGTGCACAGACGCAAGTCGCTGTATTTGTCCTCGCATGCCGGCAAGATACAAGGCATGAGCATGCCGGAAGGCCGGCTCTTGCTGCGCGATCTCAACGAGCACGCCACGCAGCCGGAGTTCGTCTACGTCCACAAATGGACGCTGCATGACCTCGTGATGTGGGACAACCGCCAGACCATGCATCGCGTGCGCCGCTACGACCAGAGCCAGCCGCGCGACATGCGCCGCGCCACGGTGGCGGGCACGATGCCGACCGTGCCGCAGGAGGCGGCGGAGCGGCAACTGGCGCAACAGGCGGCGGAGTAGTTTTCCGTCGTCCCGGGCGAGCGACTTGTCCGCCGTAGCTCGAAGAGCGAAGGCGGAAGCAGAGCGAAACCGGCCGCGCACTCGCTAGACCCTGTCCGCTGCGGGATAGCGTGCGAGCATGAGCGAAGGCGGAATGCGAGCCGGGTGAGGGGTCACTCGGCTCGACAGGCCTTTGTTGTTCGAGCACTGACACCGCTTCGTGTCGCAACAACTCCGGCCTGTGGTTATGGGTCCCCGCGTTCGCGGGGACGACAGCTTTAGCTGTGTCGACAGCATCGCAAAATCGAGCTACGCATGCCCCGCGTCGTTCGACAGCATGCCGGGATCGATGCCGATCTTGCGCAAGCGCACGCGCGTACTTGTCGTCGACGTCGCCGCCGAACACCAGCTCGGGATCGGCGTCGCAATGCAGCCAGCCATTGCCCTGGATCTCGTTTTCGAGCTGACCCGGTCCCCAGCCGGCATAGCCGAGCGCGAGGATGGCGTGTCGCGGTCCGGTGCCGTTGGCGATCGCCTTGAGGATGTCGACGGTGGCGGTCAGGCAGATCTTGTCGTCGATCGGCAGCGTGGCGTTGGCGAGGAAGAAGTCGCTGGAATGCAGCACGAAGCCGCGGCCGGTATCGACCGGACCGCCGCTCAAGACCTTCATGGTCTCGGCGCTTTCCGGCAGCTTGATCTGGTCGGCCTTCTTGATGATGTTGAGCTGCGCTCAGCAACTCCGGAAAGTCGATGCTGCCCGCCGGGCGGTTGACCATGATGCCCATCGCGCCCTCGGAGGAGTGCGCGCACATATAGATCACGGATCGCTCGAAGCGGGGATCGCCCATCACCGGCATGGCGATCAGGAGCTGGCCGTCGAGATAGCTCTCTTTGGCCGAATTGTCGCCGATGCCGGCTTGCTTGCGGCGAACCTTGCCCGGTTTTTTGCCTTCAGGGTCCATCCGCGAAGCACTCTCGAGATCAGCCATATCCTGATATTGGGCGGCGTTTGTGTCAATCAAGCTTGGAGTTTAGTGGTCACAAGCAATTCAATGGTTCGGCCCGGCGGCCGCCTGTAAAGACGTGTCATGATCACAATTGTTCCAGCCCGCGCCGCGCTCGCCGCCCTGTTCATCTTCGCGCTCGTCGAGCCGAAGCCCGCGCCGAGGATGCCTCGCCCTGGCAGAAGGACAGCCATTCCCAGCTGCGCCTGCTTGCGGGCTCGCGCAGCGGCACCGTGCTGCTCGGCGGCATTGCCTTCCAGCTGCAGCAGGGATGGCACACCTACTGGCGCAACCCGGGCGATTCCGGCGTGCCGCCGCGGTTCGATTTCTCCAAGTCGGACAATGTCGAGGCGGTGACGGTTTTGTGGCCGGCGCCGCAAAAATTCGACGATGGCGCCGGCGGCGTCTCGCTCGGCTATCACGACCAGCTCGTGCTGCCCTTGCGCATCGTCGCCAAGAGCGTCGACAAGCCGGTGACGCTGCGCGCTGCCATCGACTATGCGGTGTGCGAGAAGATCTGCATTCCCGTGCAGGCCAATGCCGAGCTCACCTTCTCCAGCGTCGCCAGCACCGAGGACAGCGCGCTGTTCGCGGCGCTCGACACCGTTCCGAAGCCCGCCAATGTCGGCGATCCCAATCCGCTCACCATCCGCGACGTCAAGCGCGAGGGCAAAGCGCAAGTGCTGGTCGACGTGGTGACGCCGGATGCGCGCAATGTCAGCCTGTTCGTCGAGGGACCGACGCCGGACTGGGGCCTGCCGGTGCCGAAGCCGGTCGAGCACAGCCCGCCCGGGGTGAAGCGCTTCTCGTTCCAGCTCGAGGGCGTGCCGCCGGGCGTCAATCCGGACGGCGCGGCGCTGAAGCTGACCCTGGTCGGCGCCGATCGGTCGTATGAGTTCAATGTCAATCTGAATTGACGCGAAGCGCTCCGCGCATTCCGACGCGTCCGTGCATTCCGGGATGCCCACGTCTTACCCTCCCCCTGCGGGAAGGGCGGCTTCGAGCGACGCGAGAAATCCAGTGAGGCCGCTCGGCTACCCGTCGGAACGAATCCCGCATCTCCGTGGTTCGCGCTTCGCGCGTCCCCGGAATGACGACCGCGCGGCCCGATGATACTCCGCGAGAAACCGGGTGAGGGGTTTTTCGCCACAGAACGAAGAGCAACCCCTCGCCCGGCTCGCATCTGACGATGCTCGCCGCCCGTCTCCCGCAAGGGGCAGAGGGTGCACCGAGTTCGCGTCAACTGGCTTCGTCACCCAACCAAATCTTAACGAATGGTTGATAGATCGGAAAGCATCGCCGCCCTCAGCGGCATTGCATCCGGATTCCTCGTGGCCGCCATCGACGCCCAACCCGAGCCAGCCATGCATGTCGGCCTGATCGCACGGCTGAAATCGAAGCTGACAGGCGGCAGCAACGAGGCGTCGCTGACGCGAAAGCTCGCCGGCACCATCTTCGTCATCCGCGTGCTCAGCGCGGGCCTCGCCTATCTCTCGCAGATCCTGCTGGCGCGCTGGATGGGCGGCTCCGACTACGGCGTCTACGTCTATGTCTGGACCTGGGTGCTGCTGCTCGGCAGCATGATGGATTTCGGCATCTCGGCCTCGGCGCAAAAGATCATTCCGGAATATCGCACGAGCGGCGAGCACGCGCTGCTGCGCGGCTTCCTGTCCGGCAGCCGCTGGATGACCTTCGCCGTCTCGACGGTCATCTCGCTCGCGCTCGCGGGCCTCGTCAAGCTGCTGTCGCCGTGGATCGAGGCCGGCGCCGTCGTGCCGCTCTATATCGGCTGCGCGACGCTTGCCGCCCTTCGTGGTCGCCAACACCCAGGACGGCATCGCGCGCTCGCATGACTGGATGCGGCTCGGCCTGATGCCGCAATTCATCGTGCGCCAGGCGCTGATCATCGGCTTCACCTTCGGCCTGTTCGCGCTCGGCTTCAATCTCGGCGCCACCGCCGCGATGATCGCCAGCGCCGGCGCGGTGTGGGTCGCCATGATCGGGCAGATGATCGTGCTCAATCGCCGCCTGGCCTCGCATGTCGAGGCCGGCCCGAAGGCCTACGACGTCAGAGGCTGGCTCGCGATCTCGCTGCCGATCCTGCTGGTGGAAAGCTTCTATCTGCTGCTGTCCTACACCGACGTGCTGGTGCTGCAGCAATTCCGCTCCTCCGAGGAGGTCGGCGTCTACTTCGCCGTGGTGAAGACGCTGGCGCTGGTGTCCTTCATCCACTACGCGATGTCGGCGACGACGGCGCATCGCTTCGCCGAATACAACGCGCTCGGCGACAAGGCGCGGCTGTCGGCCTATGTCGCGCATGCGATCAACTGGACGTTCTGGCCGTCGCTGGCGGCGACCATCGTCCTGCTCGCGCTGGGCAAGCCGCTGCTCTGGCTGTTTGGACCGCAATTCGTCGTCGGCTACGACATCATGTTCGTCGCCGCGGTCGGCCTCGTGGTGCGTTCCGCGATCGGCCCGGTCGAGCGGCTGCTCAACATGCTCGGCCATCAGCACATCTGCGCGCTCGCCTATGCGCTGGCCTTCGTCATGAACGTCGTGCTCTGCGTCGCGCTGGTGCCGCGCTTCGGCGGCCATGGCGCGGCGGCCGCGACCTCGCTGTCGCTGACCTTCGAGACCGTGCTGCTGTTCTGGATCGTGCGCCGCCGGCTCGGGCTGCACGTGCTGGCGTTCGGGAAGTAGCGGCGCACCGCCGGTTCATTGCCCGAAAACGGGCATATCGAATTGTGACTATTTTCTAGCCAAATCAGAGAGAACGGCGATTCCGCTCGACGCGCGGGAGGTGGGTAAAATCACCACCTAGCCCTTTCGCGCGGCTGAAACATTCTTATTTCTGTGCGTGCATTGCAGCGGAAACTGCGGCGCCATTAGATAGCCGCAGATGTCACTGCAAATCGTGTGCACATGATCGATCCGCTTGATGTCGCTTCGGGATTCGGTCGGCACCTGCAAGGATAAAGCCAGAGATGCCTCCAATTGACACCGCCGTGATCGTTCTTGCAGGCATTGCCCTGCTTGCGGCCTCTGTGAACGGCGCGCTTGGCTACGGGTTTTCATCCCTCACCGTGCCGGTCGCGCTCGTCTTCTATGCCAATCGCGTGCTCAACCCCGCGTTGGTGCTGATCGAAGTCTTCGTCAACCTGTACGTTCTCTTCATCAATCGAAGCGGCGTTCCGGCGGTCTGGAAGCGCGTGTTTCCCATTCTCATCGGATTGCTGCCGGGCATCGGGCTCGGAGCCTATCTTCTGGCTTCGCTGCAGCCGGTCTGGATCAAATTCGCGACCTATCTCGGTCATCCTGCCCCTCATTCTGTTGCAGGCAGCAGGCTGGCGAAGGCCCATTCAGTCGCGATGGGCGGTTGGCCTGCCCTTTGGATCGATGTTGGGGGTGCTGTACTCGGTCACGACCATCTCCGGCCCGCCGCTGGCGTTGTTGTTCAACAATCAGGGCCTGGTCAAGGATCAGTTTCGGGCCGGTCTGGCGCTGGTTCGCGTCGCCGAGTCCTGCCTGACCGCGATCGTGTACTGCAATCTCGGCCTCTTCGTTGCCGAAAGCACCAGCCTGTTATGGGTGCTCGCTCCCTGCGCCGTCATTGGCATCCCGCTCGGGGCGTATCTGCTGCGACGGATGGATGCCGAGACGTTCCGCCGGATCTGCATGAGCTTCGATGCGTGGGTCGTCGGCTTCGGTCTGTCCCGCGTGTTGATCGAGCTGCACCTGATGGAGAGCCCGTCGGCCTACAGCGTGATGGCGGCCGCGATCCTGATCGACGCCTGTTTGTTGTATGTGTTTTTCAGCGCACGGAGAGCGGGCTTGAGAGACCCGCAAGTGCTGGCGCACTGACTGCGTGGGGAGCCGATGACCGATCGACAAAATCGCGACGGCGAATATCTCGCGACCGAGGAAGAGTTGCGGATCATAGACGAGGCGATTGCATCGCTTGATGCCGGCGAGATCGCCACAGAGGCCGAGATCAAAGCGGCCTTCGCGAAGTTTCGATCAGCATAATCAGCAAACTCGCTGTCGTCGCCAGGCTCGACCGGGCGATCGCAGGACGTTGCTGCGGCATCCGACGCCGGACTTTCGGCTCTATGCTCTGCCGCCTCTGGAATACTGGATGCCCCGCTTTCGCGGGGCATGACAGCCAGTATGCAGGTGATGGACCTGCCCCTACTCCGCGGTCCAGCCGCCGTCGATCGAGAGATTGGCGCCGGTGATCTGCGCGGCGTCGTCGCCGCACAGGAACAGCGCGAGTGCCGCGACCTGCTCGGAGGTGACGAACTCCTTGGTCGGCTGCGCCGCCAGCAGCACGTCCTTGATGACCTGCTCCTTGGTCATGTTGCGCGCCTTCATGGTGTCGGGAATCTGGTGCTCGACCAGCGGCGTCCAGACATAGCCGGGCGAGATGCAGTTGCAGGTGATCTTGTGCTGCGCGACCTCCAGCGCCACGGTCTTGGTGAGGCCGGCGATGCCGTGCTTGGCCGAGACATAGGCCGACTTGAAGGGCGAGGCGACCAGCGAATGCGCGGACGCGGTGTTGATGATGCGGCCCCAGCCGCGCTTCTTCATGCCGGGCACCGCGGCGCGGATGCCGTGGAACGCCGACGACAGGTTGATGGCGATGATGGCGTCCCATTTCTCGATCGGGAATTCCTCGATCGGCGAGACGAACTGGATGCCGGCATTGTTGACGAGGATGTCGACCGAACCGAAGGTCTTCTCGCCGGTCGCGATCATGTCGGCGATCTCGGCCGGCTTGGTCATGTCGGCGGACGAATAGATCGCCTTGACCTTGTAGTCGGTCTCGATCGCCGAGCGTTCCTTCTCGATGTCGGCGGGCGCGCCGAAGCCGTTGATCACGACATTGGCGCCCTCTTTCGCGAAGGCGCGCGCATATGCGAGCCCGATGCCGCTGGTCGATCCGGTCACGACCGCATTCCTGCCTGTCAAAGTACCCATATCGTCTTCACTCCTGCTTATTGGTTGGGGTCTCGCCTTCGTCCCCCGTGAGATCGTAGGTCACCATGGTCTCGCCGGACTGCGGCCGTTCCAGCCATTCCTTGTGACGCATCGACAAATGCACGTCGCGCACGCCGGCATTCCAGTGCTCGACCATGGCGACGTGGGAAAAATCGTAGTCCTTGGAATTGGTCTCGTAGTTCTTGCTCTTGTAGATCAGGTGCACGACCGTGACCGTGTTCTCCTTCGCCACCTTGCGCAGATATTCGACGGACGGATCGTGCTGCAGATCCGCCGGCAGCTTGCTGATGAGATCGAGCACCGCCTTGCGGGCGTTGTGGATCTGCCGGTTCTTGTCGGTGTTCATCCGGGTGCGGCTGGAAAAGCGGATGTCCTTTTCGCGCTCGGCCGCTTCCAGCAGCGTCTCCGGCAGCGGGCCGCGCGCGCTGAACAGATCGACCTGGAAGATCAGCAGATCGCGGTCGGTCTCGGCGTCCAGCACAAAATCGAGCGGCGTGTTGGAGGCGATGCCGCCATCCCAGTAATATTCGCCCTCGATCAGCACGGCGGGAAAGCCGGGCGGCAGCGCGCCTGAGGCCATGATGTGCTCGGGGCCGATCAGCTTGCCCTGCCGCTTGAACTCGACATTGTCGAAATAGCGGAAATTGCCCGAGGTGATGCCGACCGCGCCGACGCTGAGCCGGCATTTCAGATCGTTGATGCGGTCGAAGTCGACCAGCCGCTCCAGCGTCTTCTTCAACGGCGCGGTGTCGTAATAGCTCAGCGCCTGCGGACTGCCCTGCGGCCACAGCGGCGCGGGCGGAATCCGCGGGGTGAAGAAGCCGGGCACGCCGAAGGTCGCGATGACGGCGGCGCTGGTCTCGTTGAACAGCGAGCGGTTGCGCTCGCCCTTCAGCACCGGATTCCACGGCACCGGCGCCGACACCATCTCCCAGAATTCCTTCAGGCGATCGACGCGCTTGCGGGCGTCGTTGCCGGCGATGATCGCGGCATTGATGGCGCCGATCGAGATGCCGGCGACCCACTCCGGCTCGAAGCTGGCCGCGCACAGCGCCTGAAACGCGCCGGCCTGGTAGGAGCCGAGCGCGCCGCCGCCCTGCAGCACCAGCACGCGCCGGGCCTGCGCAGGCGTCGTCGAATGATCGGGATGCGTGTCGTCCATCATGGCTGTTCGGATATGTCGGCCGAGGCGCGGCGTCAGTTCACGATAGCGTCAACGGATGCGGCGGGCGGGCGTTTTCTAAAATCGTCAGCGCTCAGTTGACGCCAAAATCAGGGTCCAGAAAACCTTGTATTTTGTATTGGGAGCATAGCTGGCGGCTATGCCCAATTTTGTGACACCGCTTTTGAGCATATTGGCCTTGTGCGGCGGCGAGTCGCGCCAGCCGGAAAAGGCTTCCGCCAGCGTGTGATAGCCGGCCGAGACGTTCTCGACCGCGACGGTGGCCGGATAACCGGCGCCCGCGAGCCGCTTCGCCAGCGGCGCGCGCACGTCATGGTCGAGCTTGTTCTTGTCCGCCATCGACCTGCGACTGGGCCTCCGCAAGCCGCATCAGCTCGGGATCGACGGCGACCGCGCCGAGGCCGTTATTGCCGCGGTATTGCGAGATCATCGAGGCGGCCGCGATGGGATCGAGCCGCGCGCCGGGCGTGGTCATGTCGACATACATCGCAGGCGTCTCGACCGGCGCCTCCGATGCACAAGCTGCAAGCAATAATGTTAGCAGGATCGCGGCCGCCGCGCGCAAAGACATTCATAAGCCCCAGAATCAGGGGCCGTTGTTGCATACCAACCGTGGCTGAAAGGTGAATTTTCCGGCAGCGGAAACGCGAAAATCCGGCCGATTACGCCGTCTGCATCGTATGGATGCCGCATTCGGTCTTGGAGCGGCCGCGCCAGCGGCCGGCGCGCTCGTCCTCATCCGCGCGAGGTGCGGCTGGTGCAGGGCATGCAGCCGACCGAGAGGTAGCCGGAGGCGGCCAGCGGATGCGGCGGCAGATTGGCAGCCTTGAAGATCGCCTCGATCTCTTCGCGCGAGACATTGGCGAAGGGATTGAACTTCAGCCGCGCGCCGTCCTGCTCGACCACGGCGATGTCGGCGCGCAGGCCGCCCTGAAAACGCTTGCGGCCGTTGATCCAGGCATCGAACGGTTGCAGCGCGCGCGCGAGCGGCTCGACTTTGCGGATGCGGCAGCAGGCGTCGGGATTGTTGAACCAGAGATCGCGCTCGGGATCCTCGCGCGACAGCGTCTTCGTCGAAGGCTTGATCGAGCGTACATCGCGCAAGCCCAGTTTCTCGACCAGCGTATCGCGATAGGCCAGCGTCTCCTCGAACAGCCAGCCGGTATCGAGGAAGATCACGGGGATCGCCGGATCGACATCCGCCATCACCTTCAACAGCGCCGCCGACTGCGTGCCGAACGACGACACCAGCGCCAGCTTGTCGCGGCCGACTGTCTGCAGCGCGGCCGCGATCACCTCCTGCGGCGAGGCATCGCGGAGCGCGCGGTCGAGCGTGTCCGCCGGCGGCAGCACGCCGTGCTCGGAGCGCGATATGCGGCGCGAGCGCGTTCACAGGCCGGCACTCTCGGAATGGCGCAGCTGCATGCGCCGATGCAGCGCGGTGAGCTTTCCGTCGCCGGTCGGCTGATAGAACACCGAATAGCGCTGCACCGTCTGCGCGAACGCTTCGGCGTCGGCCTGCTTCTTGACGTCGAAGGCATCGAAGCCGGCGCGCAGCATGAACACGAACTGGTCGCGCAGCACCTGGCCGGTGGCGCGCAGCTCGCCGCGATAACGATAACGCTCGCGCAACAAACGCGCCTGGCTGTAGGCACGGCCGTCGCGGAAGGTCGGGAACACCAGCGCGACCGCGGCCAGCCGATCGAGATACGGCACGAGGTCGTCGACGTCGCGGTTGTTCGGCCAGATCACGCCGACCTTGCCGCGCTTCAACAGCGCTTCCGGATCTTCCAGGAAACGCGCGGTCGAGACCAGAACGCAGCCCGCCGGCAGCTCCGCGCCGTCGGCGACGTGCGCAAAGGGATCGCCGACGATCTTTCCGCCCTTAACGAGTGGCATAGACGCGCTCCCTGAACGGTTCGACGCCGAGCCGCTTCACCGTGTCGACGAACAGCTCCTCGGGCGTGGCGCGCAGCGCGAGATAGGCCTCGACGATGTCCTCGATCACGTCGGCGACCTCGTCGTACTTGACGCCCGGTCCGATCAACGTGCCGAGCTCGGCCTTCTCGTCGGCGCGGCCGCCGATGGTGATCTGATAGACCTCCTCGCCGTTCTTCTCGACGCCGAGAATGCCGATATGGCCGACATGGTGATGGCCGCAGGCATTGATGCAGCCGGAGATGTTGATGTGCAGCCGGCCGATCAGCTCGGCGGTGTCGTGATTGGCGAAGCGCCGCGTCAGCTCCTGCGCGATCGGGATCGAGCGCGCATTCGCCAGCGAGCAGTAATCCAGCCCCGGACAGGCGATGATGTCGGAGACGAGGTTCACGTTCGGCGTGGCGAGGCCGAGCTTGTCCAGCGCCTTCCACAGCGCCGGCAGATCGTGCTTGGCGACATGCGGCAGCGCCAGGTTCTGCTCATGGCCGACGCGGATTTCGCCGAAGGAATATTTGTCGGCGAGATCGGCCAGCGCATCCATCTGGTCGGCGGTGGCATCGCCAGGCGGGCCGCCGATCGGCTTCAGCGAGATCGTGACGATGGAATAGCCCTGCACCTTGTGCGTAGCGACCGAGTTCTTGCGCCAGCGCTCGAACGAGGCATCGGCGGACGCCTGTTTCAGCTCGTCCGGCATGTGCGGCAGCTTCGCGTATTTCGGATAGAAGAAGCGCGCGCGGATGTCCTCGACCACGTCGTCGTCGAGCTTCAGCGCGCCGTCGCGCATCTGCTGCCACTCTTCCTCGACTTCGGCGGCGAACTTCTCGATGCCGAGCTCGTGCACCAGGATCTTGATGCGCGCCTTGTAGATGTTGTCGCGGCGGCCGTACTGGTTGTAGACGCGCATGATCGCTTCGACATAGCTCAAGCAGATCGCGGCCATGCACGAACGGCTTGATGGTCTTGCCGATGAAGGGCGTGCGGCCGAGGCCGCCGCCGACCAGCACCTCGAAGCCGGTCTCGCTCTGCGCGTTCTTGTGCAGCCGCAGGCCGATGTCGTGGATCTTGATCGCGGAGCGGTCATGCGCGGAGGCGGTGATCGCGAACTTGAACTTGCGCGGCAGGAAGGAAAATTCCGGATGCAGCGTGGTGTATTGCCGCAGGATTTCCGACCAGATGCGCGGGATCCTCGATCTCGCCGGGCGCGACGCCCGCCCATTGATCCGAGGTGACGTTGCGGGTGTTGTTGCCGGAGGTCTGCATCGCGTGGATGCCGACTTCGGCGAGATCGGCGAGCGCATCGGGCAGCTCGGCGAGCTTGATCCAGTTGAACTGGATGTTCTGGCGCGTGGTGAAATGGCCGTAGCCGCGGTCGTAGCGGCGGGCGACATGCGCCAGCCGCCGCAGCTGCTCCGACGACAGCGTGCCGTAGGGAATGGCGACGCGGAACATGTAGGCATGAAGCTGCAGATAGACGCCGTTCTGCAGCCGCAGCATCTTGAACTCGTCCTCGGTGAGCTCGCCGGACAGGCGCCGCTTCACCTGGTCGCGGAATTCGGCGACGCGCTCGTTGACCAGCGTGCGGTCGATCTCGTCATACGCGTACATGGCAAAATGCCTTTAGACTTGCACCGGCAGACCGAGCGCCTGCGCCGGCAGGCCGATGGTAACGCCGGAGCGGCGGATCTGCTCGCGCAGATTGCCCGGCTCGACCTTGCCGCTCTCGCTGACGAGGACCGGCGCGATATAGGCGCCGACCGCGCCGACATCGTCGGCGACGGATTCGGCCAGCAGCGCGCGGGCGTCGTCGCTGGTGCGGACGATGGCGGCATCGCCGAGTTCGGCCGACCAGCCTTGCTGCGCGGTGCGATAGATCACGGCGCCGTCCCAGGTGCGGTTGGCGGTGACGATCGAGGGGCCCGTGATCTTGATCTTCTTCTGTTCGAGCGGGGAGGTCATTCGGCTGCTTCCAATAGTTGCGAGATGAGAGAGGAGACGTTCTGGCGGCGCCAGGGCGCGGAGCGCGCGACGACGTCGCCGATGATGAGGATGGCGGGCCCGCCCTGAACCTGTTCGACGAGGGAAGGCAATTGATCGAGCGTGCCGACGGCGGCCTTGGCATCGTCGCGGCTGACGCGCGCAAACACGCCGGCCGGCGTCTCCGGCGAGCGGCCGGCGGCGAGCAGGCCTTCGCGCACCGACGGCGCCGAGGTCAGGCCCATGTAAACGACGAGGGTCGCCTTGGGGTCGGTCAGCGTCGACCAGTCGATGCTGCCGGTGTCGTCGGCCTGATGCGCGGTGACGAAGGTGATGCGGCGCGCTTCGTCGCGATAGGTCAGCGGCACCTCGAATTCGGCGCCGGCACCCAGCGCGGCGGTGATGCCCGGCACGATCGCATAGGCGACGCGCGCATCACGCAGCGCTTCGACCTCTTCGCCGCCGCGGCCGAACACGAAGGCGTCGCCGCCCTTCAGCCGCACCACACGCTTGCCGCCTCTCGCGGCCTCGATCAGCAGCTTGTTGATGGCGTCCTGGCCGATGCCGACCTTGCCGGCGCGGCGGCCGACCGGCACGCGCGCAGCATCGCGGCGGATGCGGTCGAGAACCTCTGATGAAACCAGCTCGTCGTAGAACACGATGTCGGCGTCCTGCAATGCGCGCAGCGCCTTCACCGTCAGCAGATCGGGATCGCCGGGACCGGCGCCGACAATCGTGACGCGGCCTTCGCCGCCGGCATAGGCGGCGGGATCGTGAATTTTCTGTCAGCGCGGCCTCGGCATCGTCCCGGTGACCGGACAGCACCAGCGCGCCGATCGGACCATCGATCACGCGCTCCCAGAAGCGGCGGCGCTGCGAGGTCTCGGGAATGCGGGCGTGAATGGGTTTGCGGAAACGGCCGATGAATTTCGCGAGATCGCCGATGCGCGCCGGGACGACAGCCTCGATCTTCTCGCGCAGGCGGCGCGCCACCACCGGCGAAGTGCCGCCGGTGCCGATCGCGACCACGACATCGCCGCGGTCGACGATCGCCGGAAAAATGAAAGTGGAATGCGCGATGTCGTCCATCACATTGACGGGCAGCCCGAGCGATTTCGCACGCAACGCCATCGCAACGCCGACATCGCCTGCGCCCGCGCAGAACATCGCGACCACGCCCGAGAGATCGGCGGTCAGCGGATCGCCCTTGGCGAAATCGATGCGCGCGAGCTGCGCCGGTTCCAGACCGTGCGCGTCATGCGCGCCAGAGGTCGCATACCAGCGGATGCGCGCGCCGGCTGCCAACAGAACGCGCAGCTTCGCCAGCGCAAGCTCGCCGGAGCCGGCCAGAACGACCGGACCGGTTTGCAAATCGAGGAAGACCGGCAGATAGCGCATTCGAAACTCACTTTCCCGCTTTGGGGTTGACTGAAATTATTTTCTCTCTAAGTGTCTTGCAACCCTCAGAAAGAGAAAATTATTTCTTCTCTTTTGCTGATGGCAGATGGAATTTTCGCCTCCGAAGGCCAAGGTCGACGCCATGCATGTTCTCACCAACGACAACACAAGGGATCGGTTGCGCGACGCGCCGTTGTTCCAAGCAGCTTCCGTGCCGCAAATCCTCTCCGATCCACCGAGCATGGACCACCTCGACGCGCTGGAGGCGCAGAGCATCTACATCCTGCGCGAGGCCTTCGCGCGGCTGAAGAAGCTCGCGCTGCTGTGGTCGCTCGGCAAGGATTCCAACGTGATGATCTGGCTCGCGCGCAAGGCCTTCTTCGGCCGCGTGCCGTTCCCGGCCATGCATGTCGACACCGGCAAGAAGTTTCCGGAGATGTACGCGTTCCGCGATCGCTACGGCAAGGAATGGGGACTCGATCTGCGCATCGAGCCCTGCCCGCCGATCGATGCGGTCGATCCGACCCTGCCGCCGGCCGCGCGCTCCGCCGCGCGCAAGACCGAAGGCCTGAAGATGGCGCTCGCCAAGCACGGCTTCGACGGCCTGATCGCCGGCATCCGCCGCGACGAGGAAGCGACGCGCGCCAAGGAGCGCGTGTTCTCGCCGCGCGGGCTCGAAGGCGGATGGGACGTGCGCGACCAGCCGCCGGAGTTCTGGGACCAGTTCAACGCCTCGCCGCCGCCGGGCGCGCATCTGCGCATCCATCCGATCCTGCATTGGACCGAGGCCGACATCTGGGCCTATACGCGGCGCGAGAACATTCCGATCATCCCGCTTTATCTCGCGAAAGACGGCAAGCGCTACCGCTCGCTGGGCGATGCCGACATCACCTTCCCGGTCGCCTCGCACGCCGAGAACATCGACGAAATCCTCGCCGAGCTCGAACAGACCAAGGTGCCGGAGCGCGCCGGCCGCGCGCTCGACCACGAGACCGAAGACGCTTTCGAGCGGCTTCGCGTCGCCGGCTATCTCTAAGAGGGCGGCGCGATGAACATGATCGTCACCAATCCGGTTTCCGCCACGCCCAACGGCACGACGCGCCCGCAGGTGCGCATCGTCATCGTCGGCCATGTCGATCACGGCAAGTCGACCCTGGTCGGCCGTCTCCTGCACGAGACCGGCAGCCTGCCCGAGGGCAAGCTCGAGATGCTGAAAGCGGTCAGCGCGCGGCGCGGCATGCCGTTCGAATGGTCGTTCCTGCTCGACGCGCTGCAGACCGAGCGCGACCAGGGCATCACCATCGACACCACGCAAATCCGCTTCCGCACCGGCTCGCGCGACATCGTGCTGATCGACGCGCCCGGCCACGCCGAATTCCTGCGCAACATGATCACCGGCGCCTCGCAGGCCGACGGCGCGGTGCTGATCATCGACGCGCTGGAAGGCGTGCGCGACCAGACCCGCCGCCACGGCTATCTGCTGCATCTGCTCGGCATCAAGCAGGTCGCGGTGGTCGTCAACAAGATGGACCGCGTCGATTTCTCGGCCGCGCGCTTCGAGGAGATCAGCGACGAGATTTCCGCGCATCTGACCGGCCTCGGCGTGACGCCGTCGGCCGTCATTCCGATTTCCGCGCGCGACGGCGACGGCGTTGCCGAGCACACGCCGCGCATCGGCTGGTACGACGGCCCGACCGTGGTCGAGGCGCTGGATGCGCTGGAGCCGGCGCGGCCGCTGGAAGCTCTCGCGCTGCGGCTGCCGGTGCAGGCGATCTACAAGTTCGACGACCGCCGCATTGTCGCAGGCCGGATCGAGTCCGGCCATCTCGCTGCCGGCGACGAGATCGTGATCATGCCGGCCGGCAAGATCGCCAAGATCAAGTCCGTCGAGGGCTGGCCGGTCACGGCGCTCCAGGGCAAGCAGGGCGCCGGCCGCTCGGTCGGCATCACGCTCGACCGCGAGCTGTTCATCGAGCGCGGCGACATCATCGCGCATGCCGGAAAAAGCCCGCGCGATACGCGCCGGCTGCGCGCGCGGATTTTCTGGCTGCATGACAAGCCGCTCGCCAAGGGCGACCAGATCCTGGTCCGGCTCGGCACGCGCGAGGCGCGCGCCAGTGTGGTCGCGATCGAGAAGGCGATCGATCCCGGCGCGCTGTCGAACGCGGAGAACACCGCGATCGCGCGCAACCATGTCGGCGAGATCGATATCGCGCTGGCGCAGCCGATCGCCGCCGACGCCTATGCCGACAATCCGCGCACCGGGCGGCTGGTGATCGAGGTCAACGGCCGCATCGCCGGCGGTGGCCTCGTGCTGTCGGTCGATGGTGACGAGCGCGCTGCGACCGATATCGTGCCGGTCGAATCCGCGTTGCGGCCGGACGAGCGTTCGGCGCGCTACCGCCACAGCGGCGCCGTGCTCTGGCTGACGGGGCTGCCCGGCGCCGGCAAGTCGACCCTGGCGCGCGCGCTGGAGCGGCGGCTGTTCTCCCGCGGCGGCTCGCCGATCCTGCTCGACGGCGACACCCTGCGCGACGGCCTCAACGGCGATCTCGGCTTCACCGCCGAGGATCGCGCCGAGAACATCCGCCGGCTCGCCGAAATCGCGACGCATCTGGCGAAGAACGGACACATCGCGATCGTCGCCGCCGTCTCGCCGTCGCGCGAGGACCGCACCGCGGCGCGCCGCATCGCCGACCGTCTGTTCCGCGAGGTCTATGTCGCGACGCCCGCCGAGGTCTGCGAGGCGCGCGATCCCAAGGGTCATTATGCCAAGGCGCGGGCCGGTCGCGCTCGCCTCGTTCACCGGCATCGGCAGCGACTATCAGCCACCGCTCGCGAGCGAGCTGACGCTCGACACCTCCGCGCGCTCGGTCGCGGATGCGACCGACGAGATCGAGCGGATGCTGGCCGGGAGCGGTGTTCTGATCGAGGAGTTGTGGTCGATCTAGCCGCGCAGATTTCGCTGATGAGCCGCAGCGTACCGGATAGTCCCGCCTGAAGCGGGTATGGCGGCGAAATGGGCAGAAATGCCGCATGCCAAAGCCCTTTGCAGACCGTTGCCCAGTGGCTAAAAGGCCCCGGAACAATGCCCCTCACAGGGGCATTTTATCGTTTATTCCCTGAACACCGCATATCGCGGTATCTCGCGAGAAAAGCTCCATTATGAAGCGTATCGAAGCCCACGGATTGAAGATCGCCCCCCTGCTCCACGACTTCATCGCCAAGGAGGCGACGCCGAAGACCGGGATTTCGCCCGACGCATTCTGGGCCGGGCTTGCCGCCATCATCCGCGATCTCGGACCGAAGAACCGCGAGCTGCTCAAGGTGCGCGACACCCTGCAGGCCAAGATCGACGACTGGCATCGCGCCCACAAGGGCAAGTTCGACATCAACGCCTACACCGCGTTCCTGAAGGAGATCGGTTATCTCGCAGCCGGAGCCCGCGACCCACAAGGTCGAGACCGCCAATGTCGACGAGGAGATCGGCAAGATCTGCGGTCCGCAGCTGGTCGTGCCGCTGACCAATGCGCGCTACGCGCTGAACGCGGCGAATGCGCGCTGGGGCTCGCTCTATGACGCCTTCTACGGCACCGACGCGATTCCGCATGATCCGAGCGAAAGCGGCAAGGGCTACAACAAGGCGCGCGGCGACAAGGTGATCGCGAAAGCCAAGACCTTCCTCGATGCCGCCGTGCCGCTCGCGACCGCAAGCCACACCGACGTCACCTCCTACAGCGTCATCGCCGGCCAGCTTTCAGCAAAACTCAAGAGCGGCAACGCCACCGGGCTGAAGAACGCCGCCCAGTTCGCGGGCTATCAGGGCAGCGCGGAGGCGCCGAGCGCGATCCTGCTGGTCAACAACGGCCTGCATGTCGACGTCCAGATCGACCGCAAGCATCCAATCGGCAAGGACGATGCCGCCGGTGTCGCCGACATGGTCATGGAAGCCGCCGTCTCCACCATCCTCGACATGGAGGACAGCGTCGCCGCCGTCGATGCCGAGGACAAGGTGCTGGTCTATCGCAACACGCTCGGCCTGATGAACGGCACGCTGTCCGCCGATTTCGACAAGGGCGGCAAGACCATGACCCGCGCGCTCAATGCCGACCGCGTCTACAAGACGCCCGCGGGCGGCGAGCTCAAGCTGCACGGCCGCAGCCTGCTGCTGATGCGCAATGTCGGCCATCACATGTTCACCGACGCCGTGCTCGACGACAAGGGCGAGGAAATTCCGGAAGGCATTCTGGATGCCGCCGTCGCGGGCCTGCTCGCGATCCACGACCTCAAGGGCAGCTCGAAGACCAAGAACAGCCGCACCGGCTCGGTCTATATCGTCAAGCCGAAGATGCACGGTCCCGACGAGGTTTCGCTGACCTGCGATCATCTTCGCGCCGCGTCGAGAAGATGCTGTCGCTGCCTGCCGACACCATGAAGGTCGGCATCATGGACGAGGAGCGCCGCACCACGGTCAACCTCAAGGCCTGCATCCAGCGCGCCTCGAAGCGCATCATGTTCATCAACACCGGCTTCCTCGACCGCACCGGCGACGAGATCCACACCTCGATGGAAGCGGGTCCGATGATCCGCAAGAACGACATGAAGGCGCAGCCCTGGATCAAGGCCTATGAAGACTGGAACGTCGACATGGGCCTGATCGACGGCCTGCCCGGCCACGCCCAGATCGGCAAGGGCATGTGGGCCGCGCCCGACAAGATGGCGGACATGCTGGCGCAGAAGATCGGCCATCCGCAGGCCGGCGCCACCACGGCATGGGTGCCCTCGCCGACCGCGGCGACGCTGCATGCGCTGCATTATCACCAGGTCAATGTGCATGCGCGCCAGCAGGAGCTCACCAAGGGCGGCCAGCGCGCAAAACTGTCCGACATCCTCACCATTCCGGTGTCGCAGTCGAACTGGGCGCCCGACGACGTGAAGCAGGAGATCGACAACAACTGCCAGGGCATCCTCGGCTATGTCGTGCGCTGGATCGACCAGGGCGTCGGCTGCTCCAAGGTGCCCGACATCCACGACGTCGGGCTGATGGAAGACCGCGCCACCTTGCGCATCTCGAGCCAGCATCTGGCGAACTGGCTGCATCAGGGCGTCATCACCAAAGACCAGGTGATGGAGTCGCTGAAGCGCATGGCCGTCGTGGTCGACAAGCAGAACGCCGGCGACAAGCTCTACAAGCCGATGGCGCCGTCGTTCGACGGCGTCGCCTTCAAGGCGGCCTGCGATCTCGTGTTCAAGGGGCGCGAGCAGCCGAACGGCTACACCGAATACATCCTCACCGCGCGCCGCCGCGAGGCGAAGGCGGCGGGCTGACGCGCGGAACTTCAGGAACGTCGGCGCATCCATCGTTGACTTCGCTCAACGCGAAGGAGACCGCGATGGATTGGAACAGGCTCGAAGGCAACTGGAAGCAGTTCAAGGGCTCGGCCAAGGAGAAATGGGGCAAGCTCACCGATGACGACCTCAACGTCATCGAGGGGCGCCGCGAGCAACTCGAAGGCAAGCTGCAGCAGCGCTACGGCTACGCCAAGGATCAGGTCCGCAAGGACGTGGACGACTGGTTCAACACGCTGAAATGATCGGCACGACGCAAAAGCCCCGGCCGCAAGCCGGGGTTTTTTGTTGCGCGTCAGCGACGATCGGCTACATGATCATCCGAAGCAGCGAGAGCACGCCGAGGATGATGACGATGATCCGGCAAATCTGCTTCGCGCGGCCGTCGATCGGCAGCATGTTGATCAAATAGAGGATGAGGATGACGACGAGAAAGGTGATGAGTGCGCTGATGAGAAGCGACATTTGAGAGCCCCCTTTGTTTCACCCTGTTTGAACGCGTTGCTCGCGCTCCGGTTCCATGTCTGGAACCCTGACGCTACGGCAATCGAGCGCAATCAGCCAGACGGATTGCGGCGTCTTTTTCCGCTACTCCCGCGCCACCACGGGCACGTTCTTGAGGCGTGTCCGCACCTTGTCCGGCAGCGGCGTGAAATTCGCTTCCGCATGCTTGCCGCCGGAGGGATTGGCGACCATGAGCCCGTCGGCGCCGGCGACGATGTCGCCCTTGCGCAAGGTCGGATCGTTCTCGACCGGCACAGACGCGAGACCCGCCTGGTCCTTGCCGTTGCAGGTGCAGCCCGCCACCGCCTCGGTGCGATAGCGGAAGGCGTTCGGCAATTGCGAGTAGGGTTTGCCCGCGCTGGTGGCGGCATGATCGATGTCGTTGCCGTAGACGACTTCGGTGTTGCCGGCCGGGCAGAGACTGTTGCACGAGGCCTGGCGGCTCTGCTCGTCCGTTCCCGAGGCCGGGAAGTGGCGGCCGTCGCAGGTGCGCACGCACCAGGCCGGACCGCCGCCATAACTGGCGCGGGCGCGCGGCGCGTCGGCTGGATTGTCGTCACCGTCAAAGGGGAGCGCCACCGGCGGACGGTGCGGGCGGCCGCCGAACACGCCGAAGAAGTTCGAGAAGAAGTCGCCGGCCTGCGCCGGAAGCGGCAGGCTGCAAGGGCAACCGCCAGCGCAGCGCGACTGTTGCGCCAATGCCCGATCTCATGCGCAGCCTCCTCAAACCGTCGATGTCACTCAACGCGCGAGGCGGGCGGAATGTTCATGGCCTGGCGGCCCGAGGGCAGGCGGGTCACGACCGGACGGAGCGCAGCGGCGGGCCAGAGGGATCGCGGGCCAGCAGCGGCGCATTCTTCGGCAGCACCACGACCTTGGTTCCGACATCGACCCGGCTGAACAGGTCGCTGACATCCTCGTTGGTCAGGCGGATGCAGCCCGACGAGACGAACTTGCCGATGGTGGTGGGATCGTTGGTGCCGTGGATGCGGTATTCGCTGGAGCCGAGATACATCGCACGCGCGCCGAGCGGATTGCCGGGCCCGCCGGCGACGAAGCGCGGCAGATAGGGCTGGCGCGCGATCATCTCGGACGGCGGATACCAGTCGGGCCATTCCTTCTTGTTGGTGATGGTCTGGATGCCGGCCCAGGTGAAACCCTGGCGTCCGACGCCGACGCCGTAGCGGATCGCGCGGCCGCCGCCCTGCACGAGATAAAGCACGGTGTTGCCGGTATCGATGATGATGGTGCCGGGCGCCTCGCGCGTGTCGAAATTCACGACCTGGCGGCGCAGCCGCTCCGGCAACACGCTGTCCTCGCTCTCAACCGCGGCATCGTTGCCGACATAGCCCTGCGGGAATGCGCTCTGCTCGCGCGGTGCGTAGCCGAGCGATTGTGCGCTCGCCGCGCTTGCGAAGCCGGATGCGAGCAGAACTGCGCTCGCGAAGACAAGCGTGCGGGTGACGCGCGGCTGCGGCCGGCGCGGTAACGCGGAAAACTGTGTCATGGACTGCCCCATCGGATGCGCATCGGGTGATGCTGTTATCCGGACAACGCCGATGAGGCTCCTGACAGTTCCGTGCGCGCTCGTGTCGCACACGCGACTGTCAAGCACGCCGCACTTCACGAAGCCGCGATGGAACTCCGCAGGGCAGCACGGGTTAGCTCGCTGTGAGTCGGTTCGAGGGCGCGGCTTCGCGACCGCACTTTGATCGCCTTGCAGGGGGAGAACTGGTTGTGCGTGCCTTGCCGACTGAACGCCTGCATTCCGACGCTGTCGGCTCGCCGGTGCCCGAGAGCCGCGACGAGCAGCCGCCGGTCATCCGCCGCGCCGAGGTCGTGGCCTTCGCGCTTGTCGCCCTCCTCGTCATCTCCATTGTCGCCGTCCTCTATTTCGCCAAACCCTTCTTCCTGCCGGTCGTGCTGGCCTTCGTGGTCGGCACCATGCTGTCGCCGGCCGCGAACCTTCTGGAGCGCTACCGAATTCCGCGCTCGGTCGGCGCGATCCTGATCGTGACCGCCGTGACGGCCACCATCGCATCTTCATGATCGGCCTGATCTCCTCGCCCCTGATGGACTGGAGCGCGCACCTGCCCGAGCTCGGCCGCGCGGCTGAAGGACAAGCTGCACGTGTTCGACCGGCCGCTCGCGCTCTGGCAGGAGCTGCAGACCATGGTCGGCGGGCCCGACGCGCTCGGATCGTTCCAGTTCCCGAAACTCGACTGGATCGTGCAGCCCGCCGTCGAATTCCTGTCGCCGACCTTCACCGAAGGCCTGCTGTTCTTCGCAACCCTGGTGCTGTTCGTCGCGAGCTGGCGCGATTTGCGGCGTGCGCTGATCATGAATTTCGGCGACCGCGACGCGCGGCTGCGAATGCTGCGCATCCTCAACGAGATCGAGATCCATCTCGGCAACTATCTGCTCACGGTGACGATGATCAACACCGGCGTCGGCATCGCGACCGGCATCGTCTGCGCCATCGCGCATATGCCCAATCCCGCGGGCCTCGGCGCGCTGGCGGCGACGCTGAACTTCATCCCGATCATCGGGCCGGTGGCGATGTTCGTCGTCCTGGTCGCTGTCGGCATCATCTCGATGCCGACGCTGGGCGCCGGGCTGGTGGCTCCCATTGCGTTCGTCGGCATCGCCTTCCTCGAAGGACATTTCGTCACGCCGACCATCATCGGCCGCAGGCTGGCGCTGAACGCGCTCGCGGTCTTCCTCGGGCTCGCGTTCTGGACCTGGCTGTGGGGCCCGATGGGCGCCTTCCTGTCGTCGCCGCTGCTGATCGTGGCGCTGATCCTGAAAGAGCATCTGTGGCCCGTCGAAGGGCCGCAATTGCCGCAGGCGTAACGGTTTCCGCAAACGGAACTTCGGCAACAACGGCGCGTTTTCCTCTCAACGAGAAGTGGGAGCGTTCGATGAGCGATGGTGAAGCTGCCATGAAAGACATGACCGACAATGCCACCTATGAACGCCTTGAGAAGGATGTCACAGCCGTGAAAGACGATATCGCAGCCCTGACCGACCAGATTACCGACGCGCTCAACAGCTTTGCCGGTGCGGCGAAAAAGCAGGCCCGCCGCAGCTACAAGGACGCGCGCGCGCAGGTGGATTCGGCGCTGGACGACGCCTCCGATCGCGGCAGCGCCATGCTGAGCGCGGCGCAGGATGCCGCCGTCTCGCTCGAGGACACGATCGAAGACGTGATCGTGCAGCGGCCGCTCGCCACCGTCGGTATCGCGCTCGGCCTCGGCTTCCTGATCGGCGTGACCTGGCGCCGGTAAGCCGGGCAGCACGGAGAGCAGCAATGGTCTCCAGAACACACATGCGAACCAAGCGGAAGCCCAACCGGAAGTCCGATCTTTTGGGCGAATGGCGGCGATGGTGGGCGGCGGTCGCCTTCGTCGACGCGCTCTACAGGGCGAGGCGGGCAGATGTTCCAGCGCATCATTGATGACATCAAACTGTCGATCGGCACGGGCGTGCGGCAGACCTCGCTGGCGGCGATGGCCGCGGTGGCGCTGTTCATCACCACCTCATTCCTGTGCGCGGCGGCCTTCGTCGCCGTGCTCAACCGCTACGGACTGATCGAGGCCTGCCTGGCCGGCGCCGGGCTGTTCTTCATCGTCACGCTGATCGCCGCCGGCACCTACATGGTGCGCAAGCGCCAGATCGAGAGGCAGGTGAAGGAGCACGCCAAATCCGCCGCGCACGCCATGCTGGCGGATCCGATGGTGATGGCGGCCGGACTGCAGGTGGTGCGCGCGATCGGCATCAAGCGGCTGATCCCGATCCTGGCGGTCGGCGGGCTGGCGCTGGGCCTGCTGGCGGGACGCAACAGCGCCGCGGGCGATCAGGCGCCCGCGGAATAACCAAGCTCTTTCAATTCGATCAGGTGATGCAGCGGCCCGGCTGCAGGCTCTTGGCGATCTCGGTCAGCACGCTGACGGAGGGCTCGCAGGCGACCGCATTCTTGCTCTCGCTCGAGCGCAGCAACAGCGACGCCGGCGGCGTGCTGCGCGCCTGATGGGTGAGCGGCACCCGCACCAGCACGGAGGTATCCGGCACCTTGTCCACATGGATGGAGATCGTCCGGGTGGCGACGGTCGCCTCCGGAAGCACCGCCTCGCGGTCGGCCTTGGCGGTGCGATTGACGCTGGGTGCGGCCGGATCGCCCGGCGTGGCGAGCCCCACGGTCAGGTCGTGGCCGGAGGCAAATTGCACGGCGCCGCACGTCAGTGAGACGGCGAGCGCGGCGAGAATTCCCGTTACTTTCTGTGACATGGCTTGGTCCCTCGCCCCAGAGGCGATCGGTGACTCAAGTTAGTCGCGGCAGCGGAGTTCTTGGTCGGGCCGATCACATAACCGTGTGCGAAAAAATTTTAACGGGATCGGAACGACTTTTTTCGTCGGGAGTCATCCCGGCAGCCGGTTATTCCCCCCTGCCCCATTGACCGGCGATGTAGGGCGCGACCGTGGTGATGCCGGTCGCGCCCTGCTTTTTTCGCGTTTTCAGCCACTCAGCGCAGGCCGCCCGCTCCGGAACATATCGCTCCGCACCGGTTTGCCTGCTGGGAGCGGCGCAGGAGCATTCCGGGATTTCGATGAGGTATTTTTCCAGGCGATCGCTGGCGCTTTGCAATCTTCCCTGTTCTGATTTTTCTCAGCGGCTGCGGCGCCAGGCCCGAATGCGACTCCATCGAAACCCGCAATGCCGTGCTCCAGATCGTTTCGAACGACCACAACAATCCGCTCGCCAGATACGCCGCCGAAAATCCCAACACGGCGAAGCCGAGCGACGGGAGCGCCGAGGCTGAAAAATCGCGACAACAGCCGTTGTATCTCCTGGGCGAAAAGATCGTCACGATGTCGACGAGCGCAGGACAAGCGAACGCTCAAATGCAGCGGCGCGATCTCGGCGACTGTCGGCGCGACGAAGGCCTCGAAAGACGTGAATTTCACGGTCCAGCAGGCGCCGGACGGCAAGATCTCCGTCTCAGTCGATCCATTTCAGTTTTAGAGGCGGGTTGTCGGCCAGTATCTGCCGACGATTTGGAGGTGGCATACCAGCCGGCTCCCCTTTACGCCCGCCAGCGTTCAGACACGGTTCAGCCGACCGAAGCTCTCATCGCGCCGCCCCATGAGGGGTCAGTCGATTTGGAGGAATCACAATGCTGAAGACGTTGATTTTGAGCGCGGCTCTGGCCGCCGGTGTCGCGGGCTTTGCCGGCAGCGCCAGCGCGGCCGAGGGCTGCGGACCGGGATGGTGGCGCGGACCCGGTGGCTGGTGCCATCCGATGGCCGTCGCCCGGGTCTGCCCGGTCGGGTGGCATCTGGGGCCGGAGGGACAGCAGTGCTGGCCGAACCGGGGATTTGAGCGCGCGTGTCCTCCGGGATTCCATCTCGGGCCGCAGCGCGAGCGTTGCTGGCCGAACTGAGCAATTCCAGCCGCACCAAAAAATCCGGCGCGCCTTTGAGGGCGCGCCGGATCGAACTCGTTACGCTACCAGACCCCAATCAGGAGGCGGCCTTCACCGCGCGGTTGCGCGAATTGCGCTGGAAGAACAGCGCCTGGCTCGCCACCGCCGACACCATCGCCGGCTGGAACGGTTTGGAGATCAGGAACGCCGGCTCCGGGCGTTCGCCGGTCAGGAAGCGCTCCGGATAGGCGGTGATGAACACCACCGGCACCTCGAAGGTCCGCAGCAGCTCGTTGACGGCATCCAGCCCCGACGAGCCGTCGGCGAGCTGGATGTCGGCGAGGATCAGGCCGGGCTTCCTGTTCTTGGCCAGCGCCACGGCGTCCGCGTGGGTGCGGGCGACGCCGATGACGTTGTGGCCGAGATTGCGCACCAGGCTCTCGAGGTCCATCGCGATGAAGGTCTCGTCCTCGATGATCAGCACGTCGGTTGCGATCTCGGCGGCCATCTCGCGGCCGGCCGTATCGGCGAGCCGTCGCGTCTCCGCGATGTCGGTGCCGAGAATGTAGGCGACCTCCTGCTCCGGAAAGCCTTCCAGCGACAGCAGCAGGAACGCCTGCCGCGGCAGCGGCGTGATGTTGGACAGCCGCCGCTCGGGCGGCATCGGCAAGGTCGCGACGTCGGCGTTCTCGTTGAGCGAGACCGAATTCCAGATCCGGGTGAACAGCCGGAACAGGCCCGACCGCGCGCCATACTGCTCGTCGAGCAGCGACGGATCCTGCAGCAGGGCCTCGAGCATGGCCGCGACATAGGCGTCGCCGGACGACTGGCTGCCCGTCAGGGCGCGGGCATAGCGCCGCAACAGCGGCAAATGTTCAGCAACAAGCTGTGATCGGGACATCCCCACTCCATTGGTATTTTCGGGCCGCGCAGCAGAAGGGGTGGCCCGGGTTCCCCTGACGGCCTGTCTACGCCCGAACAAAAGAAAAGTTCCATGTAACTCTGGGAACTATTCGGCCACAATCGCATTAGGTTCCTTACGGAAGTCCTCGAAATTGGAAAATTCGCGACGCGTCAAGGACTTAACCCTCGGGGAAACGTGGAACAGGTCATGAAAGATGTAAAGTCGCAAGCCAGAAATGCCGCACCAGGCAAGCAAGGCGGCCTCAATGCCGAAATCCAGTCCCGGATCGGCCATCAGCTTCGCGCCATGTACGACGATGTCGTGCGCCAGGGGGTGCCGGATCGCTTTGCGGACCTGATCCGCAAGCTTGATACACCCCCGGACTCTCCCCAAGTGGGCAGTACGGGCGGTGGCAACAATGACGGGAGGGAGTAATGCCTCTCACTGATGCCCTTCGCGACGACATCCTGGCCTCGGTACCGAGCCTGCGTGCGTTCGCGATCTCGCTCAGCGGCAACGCGGACCGCGCCGACGATCTGGTGCAGGAAACGTTGCTGCGGGCGCTCGCCAATATCGACTCGTTCCAGCCGGGCTCGAACCTGCCGGCGTGGCTGTTCACGATCCTGCGCAACCTGTTCCGCTCCGACTATCGGAAGCGGCGGCGCGAGGTCGAGGATGCCGAAGGCAACTATGCCAAGACGCTGAAGACGCAGCCGTCGCAGGGCGCGCATCTGGAGTTCGAGGAATTCCGCACCGCGCTCGACAAGCTGCCGCAGGACCAGCGCGAGGCGCTGATCCTGGTCGGCGCCTCGCGGCTTCTCCTATGAGGACGCGGCGGCGATCTGCGGCTGCGCGGTCGGCACCATCAAGAGCCGCGTCAACCGCGCGCGCTCCAAGCTCGCCGCGCTGCTCTATGTCGACGGCGCGGAGGATTTCGGCCCGGACGAGACCGTGCGCGCCGTGATCGGCGGGAACGGGTAACAGCCATCAACCGAGGACATCGTCATGCCCGGCCTTGACGCCGGGCATGCACGTCTCGTTGCCAGCCTCGGAGACGAAGTCGCGGATCCGGACATCTTGCGGCGAAGACGCGCTTCGGCGCTATGCCGCAGCCAGTGACGAGGCCTATTTCACCGGCGCGCTGATCTGCCCGTGCGGTCGCGCTCGGTCATGTCGACCACCGTCTCCATCGGCGCGGTCAGCTCATAGACGTAGGACACTTCGGTGAAATAGCGCTTCGCGGTGCCGCCGAGCGCCTCCGGCGCGACGCGATCGAGCAGGATCAAGCCGAAATCGCTGTCGGCGCGGCGCGTCGCCTGGCTGGTGTTGAACTCCTCCCAGCGGAAGGTGAAGGTCCGGTTCGGGTCGTCTCCCGTCACCTCCCATTTCGCGACGATGTTCGGATGCTTGCCGACCAGCGACAGGCCTTCGTCGGAATGCGAGGCGAGCTCGAAGAACAACAGCGACAGGCTTTGCGCGGCGCGCGCGGAGACCGCGATATCGGGACCGTTGACCGCGATACGATCGGCATGCGGTATCGCCCGCGCCTCGAACAGGCCTTTCAGCTTGACGCCCTGCCACTGGCTCTCGCTGAGCAGCGAGACCACGTTGGCCATGGCGTGAATGCGCCCGATCAGCAGCTCGCGCGCGACATCGATGTCGGAGCCGTGGCGCAGGGTGCGCGTCACGATCGACTGGATCACCGCCAGGATGTTCTTGACCCGGTGATTGAGCTCGTCGATGACGGCGGTGAGGCGCCGCTCGAAGCCGATCCGCACCTGGATTTCGCGCTGCAGCCGCACGTTGTTGTAGACGACATAGCCGAACAGCCCGCAGATGATGCCGGTCAGCGCCAGCCCGATCGCGCCGACGATCGCCGCGGTCTGCTCGGCGCGCCTGGCCGCATTGGTCTTGGCGTAATAGGCCAGCGACCAGTCGCGATTGCCGAAGGTGACGGTGCGCATCGCCGACGGCGCGGGTCCGTCGGCGGCCGCCGTGCGCGCGCTGACGACGCCGCGATCGTTGGCGATCAACTCGCCGTCCGCCTTGCGCGGATCCTTCAGCACCACCGAGAACAGCGACAGATCGTCATTGGTGAGCATCAGCGGCGCCAGCTCATAGGAAAACGTCACGAAGCCGGCCGGCGACGTGGCGCCTTCCGGAGTCACCGGCGCGGCAAGCGCGAGCCCGATCGGTCCGTTCGGGCCCTGCAAGGGAAACGGATCGGAGGCGATCGGCTTGCTCTCGGCCATCGCGCGCGCCAGCATCGGACCGACGACCGGATTGCCGTCCAGCGCGCGTCCCGCAAAGGCCCTGGTCGCGTTCGTTGCGCGGCTCGAGATCCATCAGCACGTCGATCGGCTGGGCGATCGCGCGGATGTCGAGCGGCTTGTCGTCGTAACTGCGGATGGTCGGATTGGGAAAGCCCGCGGCCTGCAGCTCCTTCTGGGCCGCGTCGAGCTCGGCCGGCTTCAGCCGCGCAATCCAGCTCGCGATCACGAAGTCGGTCTTGAAGGCGTAGATCGAGGAGCGCAGCGGCTCCAGCATGTTGGCCTTCACCACCGAAGGCGCGCGAAACAGGCCGGAGGAGACGCGCGCCAGCAATTCGCGCTCGGTGAGCCGGTCCTGCACCAGGCTCGCATGGACGTCGATGGCGCGCGCCAGCGCGATGCCATCGAGCGTCAGCTCCTGCTCGTGCACGCGATAGGCCGCAAGCCCCGAGAGCAGCACGCCGATCAGCGCGATCAAGCCGATGGTGAAGCCCAGCCGAAGCACGCGACTACTCTGAAATAGGGGGTTGGCGGAAGCGCAATACGGTCATCGAGAGTCCGCCGGAAGAGCAATGAAGAGCGACCGAATGGCCAGCGGGACGCATAGTGGGGGAGCCATGGTGGATGCGCAACTGCGGTCGGCTGCAATACTCAACGAACTCTCAAGCGGACGCTGCATCGGGCGAAACCCGGAGGACGCTAATCGCGAACGGGCCAAATTGTTCCGAAGCGGCAGTTTGTAATGCTTCTAAGACAGCTTCATTGACTGAACGCTTCGCGAACGGCTGCCACAGAGGTTAACGCGCTCACGCGCGCTTGGCCTGCGGTTGCGGCTTGAGCCCGCCCTTGGCCTCGATGAACGAGATGATGCGGTCGAGCCCCTCGCTCTTCTTCAGATTGGTCATGACGAAGGGCCGTTCGCCGCGCATGCGCCTGGCGTCGGTGTCCATCTTCTCCAGCGAGGCGCCGACATGCGGCGCCAGATCGATCTTGTTGATGACCAGCAGATCGGAACGCGTGATGCCGGGGCCGCCCTTGGAGGGAATCTTGTCGCCGGCCGCGACGTCGATGACATAGATGGTGAGGTCGGCCAGTTCCGGCGAGAACGTCGCGGCGAGATTGTCGCCGCCGGATTCGATCAGCACCAGGTCGAGATTCGGGAAATTTGGCGCGCATGTCTGCAACCGCCGCGAGATTCATCGAGGCGTCCTCGCGGATCGCGGTATGCGGGCAGCCGCCGGTCTCGACGCCGGCGATGCGGTCCGGCGTCAGCGAGCCCGAGCGCACCAGGAACTCGGCGTCCCATTTGGTGTAGATGTCGTTGGTGATCGCGGCGATGTCGTAGCGCTCGCGCATCGCCTTGCAGAGCAGGTCCATCAGCGCGGTCTTGCCCGATCCGACCGGACCGCCGACGCCGATCCGAAGCGGGCCGTGGGATTTAGGCATCATCACTCTCCATTCGTCGTCCCGGACAAGCGAGCGAAGCGAGCGCGATCCGGGACCCATAACCGCCAAAAGCAATCGTTGCGCTCCGCTGCGGCTCCAGCTTCGCGCCACCACGAACACTTGTGGTTATGGGTCCCCGCTTTCGCGGGGACGACAGTTGAGAGGATCATGACCGGAACAGCCTCGTATATTGCGTCTCGTGGCGCAGGCTGGCGAGATCGGCGCGGAAGGTGGCGCTGCCGAGATCGTCGAGCTTGGCGGCGATCGCGCGCTTGGCGGTCTCCGACACCGTTTGCTCCAGCGCGGCCAGCACGCGCTGGCTGTCGGTCTGCCCGAGCGGAATGAGGCGGCTGCCGGCGGAAATCCAGTTCGACACCAGCGCATGCAGGAAGGCGTGCAGCGCCGGCTCCAGCGGAATCGCATGCGCGGCGCTGACGATGCCGACCGCGACGGGATAGACGATCGCGCCATCGCATTGCGCGATCGCCTGCGCGAGCCCGTCGCAATCCCAGGCCGCGCGCGCGATCTCGATGAAGGCGCGGCCCTGCGTCGTCGTCTCCAGTTGCCGCTCGCGCGAGGGCACGAAGGCGGCGGCAAGCTCGGCGACCTCGCGCAAGGCGCGATCGTCGTCGGCCGCGACCGCGCGATGCGCCTGCGCCAGAAACACGCCGTCGCAAAAGCCGGAGCCGTCGGTCAGCACGCGGCGAGCCAGTCCTTCAGCGAGGCTGCATCGTTGATATCGCCGGCCTCGACCGCCCATTCGATGCCGCTGGAATAGGAGAAGCCGCCGACCGGAAAGGCCGGCGACAGCCAGGTCATCAGCCGGTACAGCGCCGCCGCCTCCGCGTCCGTCATCGCGGCGCGCGCAGGCGGCGCCGGCGCTATTTGTGGTCATGAGCATGGGAGTGCCCGTGACCGTGATCGTGATCGTGGTCGATGATCGTGATCGTGGTGATCGTGGCCATGCGCATGACCATGATGGTGATCATGACCATGCGCGTGATCGTGATGCTCGTGCCCGTGATCATGGGCGCTGGCGGCATAGGCGCCGCCCTCGGGATCGAAGGGCGCCTCGATCTCGATCACGCGGCGCCCAGCCCCTTCACCATCGCCTCGATCACGTGATCCCTGCGGATGCGCAGGCCCTTCGGCATGAGCTGGGTCGGCAGATGACGGTTGCCGAGATGCCAGGCGACGCGGATCAGATGATGCGGATCGGAGCCCTTGATCTCGAGCAGCGGCTCGGGCGCGGCCACCACCTCGATCAGCCGGCCGTCCTCCAGCACCAGCGCGTCGCCGCCGCGCAAGGCGACGGCGTTCTCCAGGTCGAGCAGGAATTCGAGGCCGCGCGTGCCCGTCATCGCCATGCGCCGCCGGTGACGGTCGTCGAAATCGAGCACGACGGTGTCGGCCGGCGCTTCGCGTCCAGCGATGCTGCCCCTTGACCTCGGTCGCGCGGATCATGCCTTTATCCTTTGAGGCATGATCTCCGCGCAAACGCTTCGCGTTTGTCGCAGGGAAAACCGCTTCACACTTTTCCGGGTCATGCCCTGATGGTATCCACCTTGTCGGCCGTGATGATCTCGATCACCGTCGGCTCGGCCTTCAGCGGCGCGCCAAATTCACGCCAGACCTTCATGTGCGGCGCCTTGCCATGCGCGTTGAGATCGTCGCGGGTCTCCCAGCGCTCCACCACGACATAGGTGTCGGGATCGTGGATGGTGGTATGGCCTTCATAGGAGATGCAGCCCTTTTCCTTCAGCGTCTCGGCGATGCACTTCTTGTGCCCGGCGATGTAGGCATCGCGCTGGCCCGGCTTCACCTTCGTGGTGGCGACGACGTAGATCATTGTTCTCTCCCTTTGTTCTTGTTTAGCGAACGGTGACGTTGGCGGGCGTGATGACCTCGATCTTCGGCGGCGCGGTGATGCATTTCACCACGACGCGGCCGAAGGTCTTCATGTGCTCGGCGGCGCGATGCGGCACCAGCGCCTCCTCATTCTGCCACTGCTCGACGAACACCATCTTGGCGGGATCGGTGACGCTCTCGTGCAGGTCATAGGCGATGTTGCCGGGCTCTTTGCGGGTCTCCTTGATGCAGGCGGTCGCGGCCGCGATGAATTCGGCGCGCGTTTCAGGCTTTACCATCAATGTGGCAACGACATAGATCACGATAGTCCTCCCGGCATTCGTTCTGGTTTTGAGGACCTACTGAAGCGCGACCGGACGCACGGTGCCAGTCGCGCTTTAGAACATGAAGTAGCGCTGCGCCAAGGGCAGCACCTCGGCCGGCGGGCAGGTCAGAAGCTCGCCGTCGGCGCGCACCTCATAGGTTTCGGGGTCGACCTCGATATTGGGCGTGGCGTCGTTGTGGATCATGCTCTTCTTGGAGATTTTCCCGCGGGTGTTCTGCACCGCATAGAGCTTCTTGGCCACGCCGAGCTTGCGCGCGAGACCGGAGGTGACCGCCGCCTTCGAGGTGAAGATCACCGAGGAGGCCGTCAGCGACTTGCCGAAGGCCGCGAACATCGGCTGGTAATGCACCGGCTGCGGCGTCGGGATCGAGGCATTGGGATCGCCCATGGGCGCCGCCACGATCGAGCCGCCCTTGATGACGCATTCCGGCTTGACGCCGAAGAAGGCGGGCTTCCACAGCACGAGATCGGCGAGCTTGCCCTTCTCGACCGAGCCGATCAGCTTCGAGACGCCATGCGCGATCGCGGGATTGATGGTGTATTTGGCGATGTAGCGCTTGACGCGGAAATTGTCGTTGTCCTTGCCCTTGTCCTGCGGCAACGACCCGCGCTGCTTCTTCATCTTGTCGGCGGTCTGCCAGGTGCGGATGATGACCTCGCCGAGCCGGCCCATGGCCTGCGAGTCCGACGACATCATCGAGAGCGCGCCGAGATCGTGCAGGATGTCTTCGGCCGCGATGGTCTCCTTGCGGATGCGGCTTTCCGCGAAGGCCAGGTCTTCCGCGATCGAGGGATCGAGATGGTGGCACACCATCAGCATGTCCAGATGCTCGTCGATGGTGTTGCGCGTGAACGGCCGCGTCGGATTGGTCGAGGACGGCAGCACGTTCTTCAGGCCGGCGATCTTGATGATGTCCGGCGCATGGCCGCCGCCGGCGCCTTCGGTGTGGAAGGCATGGATGGTGCGGCCCTTGAAGGCCTTCACCGTGTCCTCGACAAAGCCGGACTCGTTCAGCGTATCCGAGTGCAGCATCACCTGGACGTCGTAGTCGTCGGCGACCGACAGGCAATTGTCGATCGCGGCCGGCGTGGTGCCCCAGTCCTCGTGCAGCTTCAGCGCGCAGGCGCCGCCCTTGATCATCTCGACCAGCGCGGCCGGGCGCGACGCGTTGCCCTTGCCGGAAATGCCGAGATTGACCGGGAAGGCGTCGAACGACTGCATCATCCGCATCATGTGCCACGGGCCCGGCGTGCAGGTGGTGGCGTAGGTGCCGTGCGAGGGCCCGGTGCCGCCGCCGAGCATCGAGGTGACGCCGGACATCAGCGCGTGCTCGATCTGCTGCGGGCAGATGAAATGGATGTGGCTGTCGAAGCCGCCGGCGGTGAGGATCTTGCCCTCGCCCGCGATCACGTCGGTGCCGGGACCGATGACGATGGTCACGCCGGGCTGGATGTCGGGATTGCCGGCCTTGCCGATCGCGCTGATCATGCCTTCCTTGATCGCGACGTCGGCCTTGACGATGCCCCAGTGGTCGACGATCAGCGCGTTGGTGATGACGGTGTCGACCGCGCCCTGCTTGTTGGTCACCTGCGACTGGCCCATGCCGTCGCGGATCACCTTGCCGCCGCCGAACTTCACCTCCTCGCCATAGATGGTGAAATCCTTCTCCACCTCGATGATGAGATCGGTGTCGGCCAGCCGCACCTTGTCGCCGGTGGTCGGCCCGAACATGTCGGCATAGACGGAACGTTTGATCTTCGTGCTCACAAGGTGCTCCTTGCCATCGCAATCGTTTGGTCGAATTTCGCATCGAGCCAGGCGTTGCCGCCGCGGCAGCCGCGACGACCTGCTCGGCCCAGTCGGTGTAATCGATCAGATCGTCGCGCTCCTCCGCGGCTCGGATCGCGGATGAACGCGCGCGCCGATATTGCTGATCTTGTCGGCGATCTTGATCAGCTTGGCGCCGGGCGATTTGTGCGGGCGCGTCGATCACCTGCCGGCGGCGGCGCTCCGCCTTCGGCAAGCGCATGTCGTCGGTGCACTCGACGACCAGCGAGGCGACGCGCTCGGAGAATTTCTGCGCCAGCTCCTCGCGCGTGGTCTCGGTGTCCTCGATCGTGTCGTGCAGCCAGCCGGCCGCGACCAGCTCGGCATCCGCGCCGTCGGTCGCCGCCGACAGCAGGTTCGCGACCTCGGCAAGATGATTGATGTAGGGCTCGTTGCCGCGGCCCTTGCGCGCCATGCCGTTGTGGCGGCGCGCGGCGAGCTCGGCGGCTTCAGAGACGAGGCGCAACGGCGCGAGCATTGCTCACAGCTTCCCCATCACGTCGCCGCGGAAGCCGTAGATGGTCTTCTTGCCCGCGAGCGCGACCAGCTGCACGTCGCGGGTCTGGCCGGGCTCGAAGCGCACGGCGGTGCCGGCCGCGATGTCGAGCCGCATGCCGCGGGCCTTCTTGCGGTCGAATTTCAGCGCCGGATTGGTCTCGAAGAAATGATAGTGCGAGCCGACCTGGATCGGCCGGTCGCCGGTGTTGGCCACCGTCAGCGTCACGGTCTTGCGGCCGGCATTGAGCTCGATCTCGCCGTCCTTGATGAAGAGTTCGCCGGGGATCATGCGTTGCTCCTACCGGATCGGCTCATGCACGGTGACGAGTTTGGTGCCGTCGGGAAATGTCGCCTCGACCTGGATGTCGTGGATCATCTCGGGGATGCCGTCCATCACCTGCGCGCGGGTCAACACCTGCGCGCCGGCCTGCATCAGATCGGCCACGGTGCGGCCGTCGCGCGCGCCCTCGACGATGAAATCGGAGATGATGGCGATGGCCTCGGGATGGTTGAGCTTGACGCCGCGCTCCAGCCGGCGCCGCGCCACCATGGCCGCCATCGAAATCAGAAGCTTGTCCTTTTCGCGGGGAGACAGGTTCATGAGAGCACTCGCGTTGGTCGATCTAGTTGAGCCAGAGCCGCGGCAGCGGCGCGGGCGAAGCGCGGCCCAGCACCGCCATCATGTCGGCGCGCAGGCGCGCGGCATCTTGGGCACAGAAGCGCGCCATTGCAAATCCATTCCAGGCGGAGATGGCGGCCTCGCCGCCGAACGAAGATGCGATCTCCCTGACGCGCTCGACCAGGGCCTCATCGCCGGGAACGATCAGCGCCGTGCCGATCGCGACGCCGCCTTTGGCAATCGCCGGCCGCGTGAGCTTCGCGCCGATGTCGCCGTCGAGCCGCACCGTTTCGGCGAAGACCAGTTTGCCGCCGCGGCGCACGCGCCAGCGGTCGACGAAAGCGCCCTGCGCCATCCGTCTCGCCCATCGCCGCGCGGCCGAACACGACGATTTCGCAGAGCAGGAGCGAGGCGCCCTCGGCGAGATCGATATCGATGCGGCGCGACATCCGCGCGCGATCGAACAGGATGGTTTCCTGCGGCAGCCAGGAGAGATGCGCGCCATCGGCGACCTTCAGGGCGATGTTGAGCTCGGCCGGCTGCGCCGGTCGCGCGATAAACCTTCTCCGCGGCCGCCGTGGTCAGGGTCAGCCGCGCGCCTTCTTGCGCCGTGATCTCGATATCGAAACGATCGCCGCCGGCGACGCCGCCGGCGGTATTGACGAACACCGCCGACAGCCCGTCGCCTTCCGGCGAGGGAAAGCGCACGCGCAGCGAGCCGGATTCATGCAAGACGCCGCGGCGCGTCACGCCGTCGACCGAGCGCACGTCGAAGGCGACCGCGCCGCGGGCGCGGTTGGCCGCAAACACAGATGCGCTGAAAGCTTCGGTCCGCATCCACCCCTCGGAGCGCGGCTTCTTGCGGCCGCACGAAATGATCAGAGCGCCATCTGCCGGCTGATCTCGGCCGGATCGAGGCTGGCGCGGTCGCAGGCATATTTCACCGCGCCCCGGTCCATGACCGCGAAATTGTCGCCGAGCTCGCAGGCAAAGTCGAGATATTGTTCGACCAGCACGATGGCGATGTTGCCGAGGCTGCGCAGGTAGGAGATCGCGCGGCCGATGTCCTTGATGATCGAGGGCTGGATGCCCTCGGTCGGCTCGTCGAGCAGAAGCAGTTTCGGCCGCATCACCAGCGCGCGGCCGATCGCAAGCTGCTGCTGCTGGCCGCCGGAGAGATCGCCGCCGCGCCGTCCGAGCATGGTCTGCAGGATCGGGAACAGCGAGAACACGTCGTCGGGAATGTGGCGGTCGTCGCGCTTCAGCGGGCCGAAGCCGGTCTTCAGGTTCTCTTCCACCGTCAGCAGCGGAAAGATCTCGCGGCCCTGCGGCACGAAGCCGATGCCTTTGCGCGCGCGCTCATAGGGTTTCAGGCCGGTGATGTCGGCGCCGTCGAACACGATCGAGCCCGACGCGATCGGATATTGCCCGACCAGCGAGCGCAACAGCGAGGTCTTGCCGACGCCGTTGCGGCCGAGCACGCAGGTCACCTTGCCGGGCTCGGCCTTGAGCGAGACGCCGCGCAGCGCCTGCGCCGCGCCGTAGAACAGATTGATGTCTTTCGACTTCGAGCATCGGCTCTAGCGTCCCAGATACACTTCGATGACCCGCTCGTTCGACGAGACCTGGTCGATGGTGCCTTCCGCCAGCACCGTGCCTTCGTGCAGGCAGGTCACCTTGACGCCGAGCTCGCGGACGAAGGTCATGTCGTGCTCGACCACCATCACGGTGTGGTCCTTGTTGATCTCCTTCAACAGCTCCGCGGTCTGATGCGTCTCGACGTCGGTCATGCCCGCGACGGGCTCGTCGACCAGCAGGAGTTTCGGGTCCTGCGCCAGCAGCATGCCGATCTCGAGCCACTGCTTCTGGCCATGCGACAGGCTGCCGGCGAGGCGGTTGCGCGCGTCGGTCAGGCGGATGGTCTCCAGCACGCGCTCGATGCGCTCGGTCTCGGGCTTGGTCTCGCGCCAGAACAGCGTGCCGCGGACAGAGTGGTCGACGTTGAGCGCGAGCAGCAGATTGTCCTCGACGGTCTGGCTTTCGAACACCGTCGGCTTCTGGAATTTGCGGCCGATGCCGAGTTCGGCGATGCGGGTCTCGTCGAGCCGCGTCAGGTCGGTGACGCCGTCGAACAGCACCGTGCCCTCGTCGGGCTTGGTCTTGCCGGTGATGATGTCCATCATCGTGGTCTTGCCGGCGCCGTTCGGGCCGATGATGGCGCGCATCTCGCCGGGCGCCAGCGTCAGCGAGAGATTGTTGATGGCGTGGAAGCCGTCGAACGAGACGTGCACGCCGTCGAGATAGAGCAGCGCGGAGGTGGCGCGGGTGTCCATGACGTTCATGCGCTCACTCCGCCATCTTCGGTTCGCTGACGCCGTCCTCGCGCGCGGCGCTCGCGGCATCTGCCGCGAGCCGCTTCGCCTTGAACGGCTCCCAGAACGTATTGAAGGTGCCGACGATGCCCTTTGGCAGCAGCAGCGTCACCAGGATGAACATCGCGCCCAGCATGAACAGCCAGTACGGCGCGAGCGGACCCGAGGTGAAGAAGGTCTTCGCATAGTTGACGACGATGGCGCCGAGCGCGGCGCCGACCAGCGTGCCGCGGCCGCCGACCGCGACCCAGATCACCGCCTCGATCGAATTGCCCGGCGCGAATTCGCTCGGGTTGATGATGCCGACCTGCGGCACATAGAGCGCGCCGGCGACGCCCGCCATGCAGGCCGACAGCGTGAACACGAACAGCTTGTAGGATTCGACGCGGTAGCCGATGAAGCGCGTGCGCGATTCCGCGTCGCGGATCGCGATCAGCACCTTGCCGAGCTTGGAGGTGACCACGCTGCGGCAGATCAGGAAGGCGACGATCAGCGCAAGACAGCTCAGCGCGAACAAGGCGCAGCGGGTGCCCTCGGCCTGCACGTTGAAGCCGAGGATGTCCTTGAAGTCGGTCAGGCCGTTGTTGCCGCCGAAGCCGAAATTGTTGCGGAAGAAGCCGAGCAGCAGCGCATAGGTCATCGCCTGCGTGATGATCGACAGATAGACGCCGGTCACGCGCGAGCGGAAGGCGAACCAGCCGAAGCAGAAGGCGAGCAGGCCGGGCACCAGCACCACCATGATCGCCGCGAACCAGAACATGTCGAAGCCGTTCCAGTACCAGGGCAGCCGCGGATAGTTCAGGAACACCATGAAATCGGGCAGGATCGGATTGCCGTAGACGCCGCGGGTGCCGATCTGGCGCATCAGGTACATGCCCATGGCGTAGCCGCCGAGCGCGAAGAACGCGCCATGGCCGAGCGAAAGGATGCCGCAATAACCCCAGATCAGGTCGATCGACAGCGCGAGGATGGCGTAGCAGACATATTTGCCCCACAGCGCCACGAGATAGGTCGGCACCTGGAACACCGAGCCCGCCGGCAACAGCAGGTTCGACAGCGGAATCAGGATGCCGCAAGCGGCGACCACGAGGATGAAGATGGTGGCGGCGCGATCGAGCGAGCGCGTGAGCACATGCGGCCATCATGCTTCCACCGCCCGCCCCTTCAGCGCGAACAGGCCGCGCGGGCGCTTCTGGATGAACAGGATGATCAGCACCAGGATCGCGATCTTGCCGAGCACGGCGCCGGCCACCGGCTCCAGGAACTTGTTGGCGATGCCGAGCGTGAAGGCGCCGACCAGCGTGCCCCAGAGATTGCCGACGCCGCCGAACACCACGACCATGAAGCTGTCGATGATGTAGCTCTGGCCGAGATTGGGGCTGACATTGTCGATCTGCGACAGCGCCACGCCGGCGATGCCGGCAATGCCCGAGCCGAGGCCGAAGGTCAGCGCATCGACCCGCGAGGTGGCGATGCCCATCGAGGCCGCCATGCGGCGGTTCTGGGTCACCGCGCGCATCTCCAGCCCGAGCGCGGTGAAGCGCAGCATGGCGAGCAGGATCGCGAACACCGCGAGCGTGAACACGAGGATCCAGAGCCGGTTATAGGTGATGGTGATCTGGCCGAGGTCGAACGCGCCGCTCATCCAGGAGGGATTGCCGACCTCGCGGTTGGTCGGGCCGAAGGCGGTGCGCACCGCCTGCTGCAGCACCAGCGACAGGCCCCAGGTGGCGAGCAGGGTTTCCAGCGGGCGGCCGTAGAGGAAGCGGATGATCGAGCGCTCGATCAGCACGCCGACCGCGCCGGACACCAGGAAGGCGAGCGGCACCGCGATGAACAGCGAATAGTCGAACAGCCCGGGATAGCGGGTGCGGATCACCTCCTGCACCACGAAGGTGGTGTAGGCCCCGAGCATCACCATCTCGCCATGGGCCATGTTGATGACGCCCATCACGCCGAAGGTGATGGCAAGCCCGATCGCGGCGAGCAGCAGCACCGAGCCGAGCGACAGGCCGTACCAGGCGTTCTGCACCATCGACCACAGCGCCAGATTGCTCTGGATCGAGGAGATCGCAGCAGCGGCAGCCTTGGCGACCAGCGGCGGCTGGTCGCTGCCGAGGCTCGGTCAACATCCCCATCGCGTCCTGGTCGCCGCGCGCCTTCATGGTGGCGACCGCATCGAGCTTGTCGACCTCGCTGGCGTCGGACTTGAACAGAATGATGGCGGCGCGCGCCTCGGTGAGCGCCTGCTTCGCGCTTCGGTTGGTTTCCTTGGCGAGCGCGCTCTCGACCGTCGGCAGCAGCGGCCTCCTCATGCGACTTGAACACGGACTGCGCGGCCGTGATCCGCGATGGTGGGATCCGGCGACAACAGCGTCAGCCCGCCGAGCGCGGCCTCGACCGCGCGGCGCAGGCGGTTGTTGAGGTTCACGGCGCTGGCGCTGTCGGGAATGGCGTCGACCGCAGCGCCGGTTGCGGCGTCGATCGCCTTGCCGTCGGGCTGCTTGATGTAGACCTTCTTGCTGTCGGCATCGAACATCAGCCGCCCGTCCTGCAGCGCGCTGATGATGGGAAAAGCCAGCGGATTGCCGGACGAGGCAACCGCGCCGATGGCTTCATCGGTGTCGGAGAAATCGTCGGTGGCGAACTTGCCGACCGCATCCTCGAACGGACCGGCGAAGGCCGGCACTGCAAAGACGATCAGGAAAAATGCGAGCGCAAGCGCGCGCAAACGATCATGCATGGTGGCGAGCACGTGATGACCCCGGCAGGAGCAGTAAATGGAAGAGGCGGCGACGATGCCGCCTCTTCCGATCTCAGGCGTGTGTCGTCAGGAGGCCTGACCGCCGCACTTGTTGGTCTTGACGTTGTAGTTGCCGCACTTCTTGCCGACCCAATCGCCGATCAGGTCCTTGGAGCCTTCCAGCTCCTTCGACCAGGCGTCGCCGGGCACCAGGTCCTTGGTCTTGTAGACCACGGCGAACTGGCCATCGCCCTTGATCTCGCCGATGAACACCGGCTTGGTGATGTGGTGGTTGGGCAGCATCTTGGAGATGCCGCCGGTCAGGTTCGGCGCTTCGGTGCCGGGCAGCGCGTCGATCACCTTGTCGGCGTCCGTCGACTTCACCTTCTCGACCGCCTTGACCCACATGTTGAAGCCGATCACGTGGGCTTCCATCGGGTCGTTGGTGGTGCGCTTCGGGTTCTTGGTGTAGGCCTGCCATTCCTTGATGAACTTCTCGTTGGCCGGCGTCTTGATCGACTCGAAGTAGTTCCAGGCGGCGAGATGGCCGACCAGCGGCTTGGTGTCGAGGCCGGCGAGTTCTTCCTCACCCACCGAGAACGCGACCACCGGAATGTCGGTCGCCTTGATGCCCTGGTTGCCCAGCTCCTTGTAGAAGGGCACGTTGGCGTCGCCGTTGATGGTCGAGACCACCGCCGTCTTCTTGCCGGCCGAGCCGAACTTCTTGATGTCGGCCACGATCGTCTGCCAGTCGGAATGACCGAACGGCGTGTAGTTGATCATGATGTCGTCCTGGGCGACGCCCTTCGACTTCAGGTAGGCTTCCAGGATCTTGTTGGTGGTGCGCGGATAGACGTAGTCGGTGCCCGCGAGCACCCAGCGCTTCACCTTCTCATCCTTCATCAGGTAGTCGACGGCGGGGATCGCCTGCTGGTTCGGCGCGGCGCCGGTGTAGAACACGTTGCGCTCGGACTCCTCGCCCTCATACTGCACCGGATAGAACAGGATGCTGTTCAGCTCCTTGAACACCGGCAGCACGGACTTGCGCGACACCGAGGTCCAGCAGCCGAACACGACGGCGACCTTGTCCTTGGTGATCAGCTCGCGCGCCTTCTCGGCGAACAGCGGCCAGTTCGAGGCGGGGTCGACCACGACGGCCTCGAGCTTCTTGCCGAGCACGCCGCCCTTCTTGTTCTGCTCGTCGATCAAAAACAGGATGGTGTCCTTCAGCGTGGTTTCGCTGATCGCCATCGTGCCCGAGAGCGAATGCAGGACGCCGACCTTGATGGTGTCGTCGGCCGCTTTCGCGGGCGAGAACGCGGCGAGGCCGAGCACCAGCCCGGCGGTGGCCGCCAGCGCGCGACGGCGGCTCATCGTCGCAATGTCGTGAGTGAGTTGAGTAAGCATGAAATGTCGTCTCCCTGACGCAGGCGTGAATTATTACGCTGCGACGGCCCCACGGCCGCCCGCGTTAACGGAATCGCAAGAACCGTGCCACGGCGCGGGAGTGCGGTAAGCCGATGACTCCATTGATGAAATCGCTGCTTGGCTCGGAGTCATCTGCCTAATCCTTGGGCGATGGAAATGTATGCCTAAGCGGCAAACTGTTTATTTTTTGTGCAAATATGACAGTCTGGCTAAATTTCCGGCAGCACAACTTCGGGCTGTCGCCGGCGGAATGTTTCCTTAAGGGTCAGCGCAAACGAATGCCCCGGATACCGCAATTCACCTTGAAAGCGCCGCCTTGGTAGGCCATATGGGCGCCCAAGACCTCGCGAATCGCCAGGTCATCGCAAGCCGCGTGTTCCCAAGCCCTCTTTGCAAAGCGGCTTTTGGCTTGCCCTTTTCAGCTAACAAACCGGCTCCCCAAACACGCGGGTGCTCCTGATAGACACCCCGCGCCTGGCATCGATTGCCGGGGCGCCCACTGCTTTATGAAAGACACCCCCTTTTTGACCTCCTTCCAGGATTTCGGCCTCGCCGACGTGATCGCGCGAGCGCTTCGTGAAGAAAACTACATCACCCCCACCCCCATCCAGGCCCAGACCATCCCGCTCGCGCTCGCAGGGCGCGACGTGGTCGGCATCGCCCAGACCGGCACCGGCAAGACCGCGGCCTTTGCGCTGCCGATCCTGCATCGCCTGCTGCAGAACCGCATCAAGGTGCAGCCGAAGAGCTGCCGCGTGCTGGTGCTGAGCCCGACCCGCGAACTGTCCGGGCAGATCCTCGACAGCTTCAATGCCTATGGCCGCCACATGCGGCTCACCTCCACGCTCGCCATCGGCGGCGTGCCGATGGGCCGTCAGGTCCGCAGCCTGATGGGCGGCGTCGAAGTGCTGGTGGCCACCCCCGGCCGCCTGCTCGACCTCGTGCAGAGCAACGGCCTCAAGCTCGGCCAGGTCGAATACCTCGTGCTCGACGAAGCCGACCGCATGCTGGACATGGGCTTCATCAACGACATCCGCAAAATCGTCGCCAAGCTGCCGATCAAGCGGCAGACGCTGTTCTTCTCGGCCACCATGCCGAAGGACATCGCCGAGCTCGCGGAAGCGATGCTGCGCGATCCCGCGCGGGTCGCGGTGACCCCGGTTGCCACGACGGTCGAGCGCATCACCCAGCGCATCATCCAGGTCGATCACGCAGCGAAGCCCGCATTGCTGGCGCAGCTTCTGAAGCAGGAGAGCGTCGATCGCGCGCTGATCTTCACCCGCACCAAGCACGGCGCCGACAAGGTGGTGAAGGGCCTCGACAGGGCCGGCATCGCCGCCAATGCCATTCACGGCAACAAGTCGCAGAACCACCGCGAGCGCACGCTCGCCGCGTTCCGCTCCGGCGAAATCCGCACCCTCGTCGCCACCGACATCGCCGCCCGCGGCATCGACGTCGACGGCATCAGCCATGTCGTCAATTTCGACCTGCCGAACGTGCCCGAGACCTATGTCCACCGCATCGGCCGCACCGCGCGTGCCGGCGCCGAGGGCACCGCGATCTCGCTGGTCGCGGGCGCCGGACGAGATGTCGTATTTGCGCGACATCGAACGGCTGATCCGCATCGCGCTGCCACGCGAAGACCGCCGCACGCCGGGCAACCGCGATGCCGCGCCCGCGCAAGGCCAGCACCGTCCCGGACGCCCGGCGCCGCGGCCGCATGCCTCACGGCCGCACGACAGTGCGCAGCCTGCGAAAGGTCCTCGCCGCAGGCGTCGCGGTGGTGGTAATAAGGGAGCAGCACCAACCAACCGTCCGGAGCCGCACCGCACGTCCCATGGCGGCGGCAAGGCAGACGGGGTACAAGGCATCGCCTTTTTGCATCGCGAAACCCGGCCCCATCATCGTCCCAACCGCAACCAACAAGCCGAACTGACCGTCTATCGATCTGGAGAGAACCCATGGCTAAAGAAGAGCTGATCCAGTTCGAAGGACTGGTCACCGAAATCCTCCCCGACGCGCGCTACCGCGTGCAGCTCGATGCCGGCCACGAGATCGTGGCCTACACCGCCGGCAAGATGAAGAAGAACCGGATCAAGACGCTGGCAGGCGACCGGGTCACCATCGAGATGTCGCCCTATGACCTCGAGAAGGGCCGCCTGATATTCCGCCACAAGGACGAGCGTGCCGGCTCTGCTCCGGCCGGCGGCCCAGCGCGCGGCGCACAGCGCGGCGGCCAGTTCCGCGGCCGCAGATAGGCCTTCGGATCGCAGCGAAACGGCTAGCCCATGCGTGACAATTTTATGTTGTCGCGCGTGGGCAGGTTCGTGGGCCTTAAAAAATTCGTGCACCTCAGGATTGTTTTGGGGGCCTGCTTCAAATAATATGGCGGCCGTCGATTTTCGGCCGGACGACATTAGCTATCCACCGGTACAGCCGGTTCAGACACGCTGACGACCCTTCCAAAAATTCGATATCACCAGCCCGCGATGAGTGGGTTTCGACGTTTTATATCTGAGAAGGGACTATCCCGTGAGCATGGGGACCGTGAAGTGGTTTAACGCAACCAAGGGCTATGGCTTCATCCAGCCGGATGACGGCGGCAACGATGTGTTCGTGCACATCAGCGCCGTCGAGCGCGCCGGCCTCGGCACGTTGCGCGAGGGCCAGAAGATCTCCTACGAGATCGTGGCCGACCGCCGCTCGGGCAAGTCGTCGGCCGACAATCTGCGCGCCGCGAACTGACGCGATTTCCCGAGGCGTGATGCCCGGGGAATCCTGCCTGAACACATCGAAGGAAAAGGCCGCGCCTTGGGCGCGGCCTTTTTCATTCGAGAAGCGGCGCCTTGTCTCTGCGCTAATTCGTCGGACAGAGCGTGGTGCCGTAGAGCACGCAGGACGACTGACGCGGCCTGGTGTAGGACACGTCTGCGAGGTTCACGCCGCTTGGCGCCATCACGTAGCCGATGGTCGGCGTGTACAGATAGCTGACCTCGCTGAAGATCAGATAGGTGCCGTCGACCTTGAGCGCGGTCGGGATCGTCACCACCTGATGCGGTGGCGCGCACGGCGTAGCCCTTGCTCCACTGCACTTTCGCCGTGTGCGTATTGGGGTCGACGTAAAGCTCGGAAATGGTGGAATGCAGCGTCGACGACGAATAGGGCGGCTGCGCGTATTGCGACATCACCTGCATTGCCGGCGTTGAAGAAGTTGGTGAACTGGGTGTCGGTGACCGAGGGTTCTGCGACACCAGGTCGGACAGCGTGCGCGCCACGATGGTGACCTTGCGATCGACCGCGACACCCGATGAGAACTCGACGACTCCGAAGAACAGCACCAGCATCATCGGGACGATGATGGCGAACTCGGTCGCGGCAACGCCGCTGCGGTCACGCCGACAGTTCGACCAGGCGCTGCCTGCAGGACCGAAACGGTGTCATGATCGCCGCCCTCATTGCATCGCTCCTCAGCAACCCGACGCCGGCGCCGAGAACGGCTCGTTCTGGAATGCCGCGGTCGCAGTGAGCCACTTCTTGGTCGTCCCCGGGTTCGACATGTTGAAGCCGAACCCGGTGACGAACAACGGCCACTGATACGAGAGGCTCACGAACACGATATCGCCGGCGTTGCCGGGGCAGTAGTTCGTCGGGCCAATGAAATTGCCGCTGGCATCGTACACGCTGCTGTTGCTGATCGACGAAAACGAAGGATAGCTTTGGACGTTGACCTTGACGTTGGCGCAGGTGAACAGCGCCGGAATCTGGCTGCAGACATAGGTCTTGAATTGCGCCTGGGTGAGCGCCGCCGCTCTGCGCCTGCCCGGTCAGGATGTAGCGGGCCGAAGCCTGCGTGACGGTCTCCAGCACCTGGGTGGCGAAGAACATCAGCGCCACCTCGATGATCGCAAACAGCAGGGCGAAGAACACCGGCGCGACGAGCGCGAATTCCACCGCGGCGGAACCGCGGCGATGACGGCGGAAGCGGCGCAGCAGGTTCTTCAAGGAGACGGCGAGACGGCATCGGCAATCCCTAAGCGCTTGCGGCTGCATCGATGCCGCCAGAAATAGCCGAAACTCATTGTTGAATTGTTGCGCCAAAGGCATGGGCGGCGGGACGCCGCGTTAACCGAACGTTAACCGCGCTTGCAGATGGCGAATCGGCCGGCTCAGCGGCTGGCGCAGGACGGATTGCAGCTATAGGTCTGGCGGTCGGAACCGCGATAGACCGTCACCAGCGACTGATCGGTCGAGCCTGGCTTCCTCGCGCTTGGCGTCGGTGATGCTGCGCAGCGCCAGCGTCAGGATGCCCATCTGGCGGGCGCGGGCCAGCGTTTCGGCCTGCCCGGGCTGCAGCTCGAGCGTGGCGGTCTTGCCGACCAGATTGGTCTGGCCGTCCTTCTCCTTGGGCGCCTGGTCGATCGCGAGCACGCGGATGTTCGACAGGATCACCTCGGAGACGATGATCTCGGGCACGGACGGATTTTCAGGATGCTTCTCGCGGCGGGAGAGGATCACATCGACCCGGTCGTTCGGCAGGATGAAGCCGCCGGCGCCGGTCTCCGGCGAGACTTCGGTCGACACCGCGCGCGCGCCGCTCGGCAGGATCGCGGCCATGAAGCCGGAGCCGGTGCTCTTGACCAGCTTCTGCTCGCGGATCGGCTCGCCCGCGATGACGGGGTCGCGCGCGATCGAGCCGGCGATCTGGGTCAGCGCGTCCGGACGGTCGGGCTTCTTGATGAAGCTGTTGCTGGCGGTCGCCGACGGCCAGGTCTGCCACACCATGTCCTCGGGCTTGACGGTCTGGCCGAGGCCGATATCGGACTTGGCGACCAGCACGTCGACGGTCGGCAATTGCGCGACCGGTTCGGCGGGAGCGGGCTTGCTGTCGTTCGATCCGCTGGCGAGCCAGGCGGCGACGCCCCCGGCGCTCAGCGCAATACCAAGGACGATGATACGTGCGGTTTTCATACGCTTTTACTCTTCCGCGCCTCTACTCAACACTGGCCAAGGCGATACGCAGCGGAACCCGGCGGCCGACGCCGCGAGTGTGGTGTCAATTGATGAAGGAACCGCAAATGCGGGGCTGAAGTTCGCGAGGCGCGGATAGACGTTCGTGCACTAGTCGGCCGCGATATGTGAGCGAATGCAAATCCATGCGCTAGCTAGCGGCGGAAGGGAAAAACCATCTGTCCGACAAAGGCCTCCGGCATCGCCGCTTCGTCCTTGCCGTACTCCTTCGGCATCTCGCTCTCCGGCATCCGGAAGGTGCCGAACAGGATGTCCCAGAGCGGGAAAGTGCCGGCAAAATTGGTGTTTCCGCCCTCTTCGAGCTGGGTGTGATGCCAGCGGTGGAACACCGGCGTCGCCAGCACATATTTGAACGGACCGAGCGTCCAGTTCAGGTTGGCGTGCACGAAGGCCGAATGGAAGGTGTTGAACGGCGCCAGCAGCACCATGGCGTTGGGCGAGATGCCGGCCATCAGCAGGATCACGTCGACGCCGATGGTTCCGATCAGCAGATTGACCGGGTGGAAGCGCGCCGCCGAAATCCAGTCGAGCTCCTTCGAGGAGTGATGGACCGCATGATATTTCCAGAACCCGGTGCCGTGGAACATCCGGTGCAGCCAGTACAGCATGAAGTCGGCGGCGACCAGGAACACCAGCGCCTGCGCCCATTCCGGCAGCTGCGCCAGCGGGCCGTGGCCGTTTTCATAGAAGGCGATCAGATCGTCGGCGTCGTGGATGTTGAAGATCGCGGCGGCGCCGACCACCAGCAGCCCGATGCGGAACACCCGCGCGAAAGTCGGCGCGAAGAACCAGTAGACGACGTCGGTGACGATCTCGCGCTTGCGCCACCACGGCCCGCCGTCGTTGCAGGCCCAGAAATGGGTGAGCACCGTGAACAGCACCGCCAGCGCCAGCGTGATCGGCACCACCTTCTCGATGGTCGTGCCCAGCATCACCAGGATTTCCAGCGGCAGACCGGACATGGTCACCTCGTCAATTCGGGAGTAGTAACGCTTAACTCCCGGCCGATTAAGGAGGCGTGAACCCAACCGCCCAGGCGGGCGGGCTTCCATAATATACCTGCCCGAAACCACGCTCCAATTGTAACCAACCCGTTAAAACGAAATTTACTCTGCGCAAGGAACAGCGATTGCGGGCTTTTTGCACAGCCCGAATTAACTGCACCGCAATTGTCGACCTTAGGGTGCGCCATGGTCACGGTGCTGAGAACGCCGGGAGACCAGACCCTAGTTCGACCAGCCACGTGTACATGGAGTTTAGCTTATGAAGAACCTGATTGCGCGTTTCGTGAAGGACGAGTCGGGCGCCACCGCCATCGAGTACGGCCTGATTGCCGCGGGCATCTCGCTCGCGATCATCGCGGTCGTCAACGGCCTCGGCACCAACCTGAACACGAAGTTCACGTCGATCAACACTTCGCTGAAGTAAGTCTTGGTCAGCCGGCATCGAAGGCCCCGGGCGATCCGGGGCCTTTGTTGTTTGTGGCCTGCAGTGGTGTTGCGTATGCGTAAGCCGAGTGCCGTTGTGGCGGCAAGGAATGCCCCGGCGAACCGTGGAAACGCCGGCGCGGCTGGTCTGCCTCGCGCTGCTGCTCGCGATCGCGGCGCTGGCCTGCCGGATCGCCAGCCTGTGGTGAGTCACGCCTGTTTTCCGATTGTTAGGCTTCTCCGCCCTAGACTCCGGCGAACCAATTTCTTCGCACGGCCTTCACATGATCCTCGATATCGCCCGCCTGTCGCTGTTTCCGGCCCTGATGGCGTTCGCCGCCGCCAGCGACCTCTTCACCATGACGATCTCCAACCGCGTCTCGATCCTGCTGGCCGCGGCCTTCCTGGTGCTGGCGGTCGCAACCGGCATGGCGCCGGCCGATATCCTCTCCCATCTCGGCGCCGGCGCGCTGGTGCTGGCGATCGCCTTCGGCTGCTTTGCGATGGGTTGGGTCGGCGGCGGCGACGCCAAGGTTGCCGCGGCCGCCGCACTCTGGTTCGGCTTCGGCCATCTCCTGAACTACCTGCTCTACGCCTCGCTGTTCGGCGGCGTGCTCACCATCCTGCTGCTGCAGATGCGGCAGTGGCCGCTGCCCTATGCGCTGACCGGCCAGACCTGGCTGCTGCGGCTCCACGCCAAGGAGAGCGGCATCCCCTACGGGATTGCGCTGGCGATCGGCGCACTGATGATCTATCCCGAGACCGACTGGGTGAAGGCGGTCGACCTCACCCGCCTCGCATTGCACTGAAGGTTGCGCAAAGCAGCCCAAGTAACTCGCCGTTAAGGCAATTTACTCACGCCTCATTAACCATGCTTTGACGAATAGCTGGTCAACTCCACAACACGGCGGCGGAAGCGTCGCGGCGTCTTGTGGAAAGTGAAGCGTATGAATACCGCTCGCATTGTGGTCCTGACCATTGCGCTCAGCACCGGCGGCATTGCCGCGTGCCTTGCCAACCGACCCGCCGACATCAAGCCAACCCGGACCGAATTGATCGTGCGATTGCTGGCCGCGGCCGGCACCGGCGATGCGCGCTTCGCCATCGCGCCTTCGACGGCGGCGCAGCGATGAGGATGCAGGACATGAAATGCAGGGTGAATCGGCTGACGATGCGGGCGTTCCTCGCCCGCGCCCTGTCCTATTCGGCCGTCGCCGCGCTGACGCTCAACCCGGTGCTGACGCCGGTCGTCGCCAGCGACTATCGTGCCACGCCTGCGCCCGCCATGGCTGCCGCGCCGACCGGCGCCATGAACGCGCGCTTCCTGCCGCTCGGCGTCGGCAAATCCGTCGTGATCGACCTGCCGCGCGAGGTCAAGGACGTGCTGGTCGGCGATCCCAAGATCGCCAACGCCGTGATCCGCTCGGCGCAGCGCGCCTATATCATCGGCGCCGCGGTCGGCCAGACCAACATCGTGTTCTTCGACGCCTCCGGCGGCCAGATCGCCGCCTATGACATCGCCGTCACGCGCGACCTCAACGGCGTGCGCGCCGCGCTCAAGCAGATCGCGCCGACCTCCGACATCCAGATCGAGGGCATCGGCGACAGCGTGGTGCTGACCGGCACGGCGCAACACGCCGATCGAATCGCAGCAGGCCGCCGACGTCGCGGCGCGCCTCGTCGGCGGCGCCGACAAGGTCGTCAACTCGATCGCGGTGCGCGGCCGCGACCAGGTCATGCTCAAGGTCACCGTCGCCGAAGTCTACCGCTCCATCATCAAGCAGCTCGGCATCGACCTCAACGCCAACCTCAGCTACGGCAACGCGTCGGTGGTGTTCAACAACTCCAATCCGTTCACGGCGCTGGGCCGCTCGCTGGTTGCGGGCAACGGCGTGCAGACGACGTTCGGCGGCACGCTCGAGCGTGACGGCGAACCTGAAGGCGATGGAGAGCGCCGGCGTGATCCGCACGCTGGCCGAACCCAACCTGACCGCGATCTCCGGCGAGTCGGCGACCTTCATCGCCGGCGGCGAGTTCCCGATCCCCGCGGGCTATTCCTGCGATCCCGTCACCCATGTCTGTACGACCCAGATCAGCTTCAAGAAGTTCGGTATCTCCCTGAACTTCACGCCGGTGGTGTTGACCGAGGGCCGCATCAGCCTGCGGGTGATGACCGAGGTCTCCGAACTCTCCAACGACAACTCGATCACGCTGTCGCAGTCGGTCACCGCCTCGACGGTGAACTCCGTGACCATTCCCTCGATCAAGACCCGGCGCGCCGAGACCACGCTGGAAATTCCCTCCGGCGGCGCGATGGCGATGGCCGGCCTGATCCAGGACCAGACCAAGCAGGCGGTCAACGGCCTGCCCGGCATGATGCAGCTGCCGATCCTCGGCACGCTGTTCCGCAGCCGCGACTACCTGAACAACCAGACCGAGCTGATGGTGCTGGTGACGCCCTACATCGTGCGCGCGGTGGCGCAGAAGGACCTGTCGCGTCCGGATGACGGCTTCGCCGCGCCGGCCGATCCGCAGGCTCAGCTGCTCGGCAATCTCAATCGCATCTATGGCGTACCCGGCCGCAATCCGGAGCCGGCATCGAGCTATCGCGGCACCTACGGCTTCATCACCGACTGAAGTGGGATTTGAACCAATGACAGCCAGGACATCCCAAAGCTTTGGTCGCAGCCTCCGCATGGCAGGGGCGCTGGTCGGCGTTGCCGTCGCACTCGGCGCCTGCGTTCACGACAATCACGAGATGGTGGACGCCGTCCCCGGCGATTATCGCCTGCGCCATCCGATCGCGGTCGAGGAAGCCAATCAATCCATCGTCGTGTTCGTCGGGCGCGGCCGCGGCGGGCTGACGGCCGAACAACGCGCCGACGTGGTGGGCGTGGCGCAATCCTGGATGCATTCCGGCACCGGCGTGATCAATGTCGACGTGCCGGTCGACACGCCGAATGCGCGGGCCGCCGCCGATTCCGCCCGCGAGATCCAGGCGACGCTGGGCGTCGCCGGCGTGCCGCCGCGCGCGGTCGCGCTGCGTCCCTATCATCCGGAGAACCCGAAGCACCTCGCCGCGATCCGGGTCAGCTATCCCCGCATGAAGGCGGAAGCCGGTCCGTGCGGCCTGTGGCCGGAAGACCTCGGACCCTCGATCCACAATCCGAGCTACTTCGACAACAAGCAATATTACAATTTCGGCTGCGCCTATCAGCGCAACATGGCCGCGATGGTCGCCAATCCGTCGGACCTCGTGCAACCGCGTCCGGAGACGCCGGCCTACACCGAGCGGCGCCGCGAAGGCTTCGAGAAATATCGTCAGGGTAGCTCGACGGCGACGGCCTATCCTGAATCCGACAAGGCCAAACTCAGCGATGTAGGCAAATGATCAGCTACGCTCGCCAGAATTCCGAAGCAGAAGCCGGAGGCAGCGCCGCCGCCCGCGGAGGATCATATTGCGCCGGCCCCACGGGTGTCGGTGCAGGCCTTCTGCGAGTCGGTGGAAACCGCCGCGGCCGTGCAGTCGGCGGGCGAAGACCGCCGGCTCGGCAAGGCGCACCTCAAGATCCAGATGGGCGGCGTCGGCGCCGCCATCGAGGCCTATCGCAGCGCGCCGACCCCGAACGTGATCGTGCTGGAAATGGACGCCCGCACCGACATCCTGGGCGGGCTCGACCAGCTTGCGACCGTCTGCGATCCCGGCACCCGCGTCGTGGTGATCGGGCGCATCAACGACGTCACGCTCTATCGCGAGCTGGTGCGCCGCGGCGTCAGCGACTACGTCATCGCGCCGGTCGGCCCGATCGACATCGTGCGCTCGATCTGCAACCTGTTCTCGGCGCCCGAGGCCAAGTCGGTCGGCCGCATCATCGCCGTCGTCGGCGCCAAGGGCGGCGTCGGCGCCTCGACCGTGGCCCACAACGTGGCTTTCGCGATCGCGCGCGATCTGGCGATGGATTCCGTCGTCGCCGATCTCGACCTTGCCTTCGGCACCGCCGGCCTCGACTACAACCAGGATCCGCCGCAGGGCATCGCGGACGCGGTGTTCTCGCCCGACCGGGTCGATACCGCCTTCCTCGACCGCCTGCTGTCGAAATGCACCGACCATCTGAGCCTGCTGGCCGCGCCGGCGACGCTCGACAAGGTCTATGATTTCGGCGCCGATGCGTTCGATTCCATCTTCGACACGCTGCGCACCACCATGCCCTGCATCGTGCTCGACATCCCGCATCAATGGTCGGGCTGGACCAAGCGCGCGCTGATCAGCGCCGACGACATCCTGATCGTCGCCGCGCCCGATCTCGCCAATCTGCGCAACACCAAGAACATCTTCGACCTCCTGAAGGCGTCGCGGCCGAACGACCGTCCGCCGCTCTACTGCCTGAACCAGGTGGGCGTGCCGAAGCGGCCCGAGATCAACGTCGCCGAGTTCGCCAAGGCGATCGAAAGCCAGCCGATCGCCAGCATTCCCTTCGATCCGCAGATGTTCGGCTCGGCCGCCAACAACGGCCAGATGATCGCGGAGATCAATGCGGGCCATCGCACCACCGAGATGTTCCTGCAGATCGCGCAGCGCCTGACCGGCCGCAGCGAATCCAAAAAGCAACGGGGCGGGCTGTTCGCGCCCCTGATCAGCAAGTTGCGGAAGAAGTAAGTCCCTGGAGTGACAGGTCGTGTTCGGTAAGCGTAGCGGAGAGAACGAAACAAGGCTGCCGAAGCAAGCGGCTGCGGCGCCGGAGCCTGCGCCGGTTGCTGCCGCGGCGCCGCGCGCCGCCGCGCCCACCGTTGCCTCGCCGCCGCTTGCCCCCGCCCGGCCCGCACCGCCGCCCCCGCCGCCGCCGGTGATGGAGTCGCGCAAGTCCGACAATTACTACCAGGTCAAGGCGACGATCTTCGGCGCGCTGATCGAGGCGATCGACCTCGCCCAGCTCGCCAAGCTCGACGGCGAGTCGGCGCGCGAGGAAATCCGCGACATCGTCAACGAGATCATCGCGATCAAGAACATCGTGATGTCGATCGCCGAGCAGGAAGAGCTGCTCGACGACATCTGCAACGACGTGCTCGGCTACGGCCCGCTCGAGCCCTTGCTGTCGCGCGACGACATCGCCGACATCATGGTGAACGGCGCCGGCACGGTCTATATCGAAGTCGCCGGCAAGATCCAGCGCACCGGCATCCGCTTCCGCGACAACCAGCAGCTGCTCAACATCTGCCAGCGCATCGTCAGCCAGGTCGGCCGGCGCGTCGACGAATCCTCGCCGATCTGCGACGCCCGCCTCGCCGACGGCTCCCGCGTCAACGCCATCGTGCCGCCGCTCGCCATCGACGGCCCCGCGCTCACCATCCGCAAATTCAAGAAGGACAAGCTGACGCTCGACCAGCTGGTCAAGTTCGGCGCGATCTCGCCGGAAGGCGCCGAGATCCTGCAGATCATCGGCCGCGTCCGCTGCAACGTGCTGATCTCCGGCGGTACCGGCTCCGGCAAGACCACGCTGTTGAACTGCCTGACCAACTATATCGAGCACGACGAGCGCGTCATCACCTGCGAGGACGCCGCCGAGCTCCAGCTGCAGCAGCCGCATGTGGTGCGCCTGGAAACCCGCCCGCCGAACATCGAGGGCGAAGGCCAGGTCACCATGCGCGAGCTGGTCCGCAACTGCCTGCGTATGCGTCCCGAACGCATCATCGTCGGCGAAGTCCGCGGACCCGAGGCGTTCGACCTGCTGCAGGCCATGAACACCGGCCATGACGGCTCGATGGGCACGCTGCACGCCAACAATCCGCGCGAAGCGCTGTCGCGCTGCGAATCCATGATCACCATGGGCGGCTTCTCGCTTCCGTCGCGCACCATCCGCGAGATGATCTGCGCCTCGATCGACGTCATCATCCAGGCCGCGCGCCTGCGCGACGGCTCGCGCCGCATCACCCACATCACCGAGGTGATGGGCATGGAAGGCGACACCATCATCACCCAGGACATCTTCCTCTACGACCTGGTCGGCGAGGACGCGCACGGCAAGATCATCGGCAAGCACCGCTCGCACCGGCATCGGCCGGCCGCGCTTCTGGGAGCGTGCCCGCTACTACAACGAGGAGAAGCGCCTCGCCGCGGCGCTCGACGCCGCCGAAGTCAAGACCACGGCCTGACGGGGACGAGACATGAACGTGCAAACCATCAGCCTGGCCTTCCTCGCCACCGTCGCCGTCGGCAGCGTGGCCTATGTCTTCATCTATCCCATGCTCTCGGGCGAGAAGCAGGCCGAAAGCCGCCGCGCCTCCGTCGCCAAGCCGGAGCCGGCCGCCAAGCGCCAGAACGAAAAGAACCTGCGCTCGCGCCGCGAGCAGGTCGAATCCTCGCTGAAGGATCTCGAAGCGCGCCGCGACAAGCAGAGCAAGGTTCCGCTCAGCGCGCGCCTGACCCAGGCCGGCCTCAGCTGGACGGTGCAGAAATTCTACATTTTCTCCGCCGTGCTCGCCGCGGTGTTCTTCGCCGGCGGATTGTACGCCGGCGGCGGAATTCTGGGCGCAGCCGGACTTGCCTTCGCCGCGGGCTTCGGCCTGCCGCGCTGGGGGCTGAGCTTCCTGAAGAAGCGCCGCGAGAAGGCCTTCCTCAAGGCGCTGCCGGACGCCGTCGACGTGATCGTGCGCGGCATCAAGGCCGGCCTGCCGCTGTTCGAATCGATCAAGGTGGTCGCCGCCGATTCGCCGGAACCGCTCAAGGGCGAGTTCCTGTCGATCATCGAGACCCAGGCGATCGGCATTCCGCTCGGCGAAGCCTGCCAGCGCCTCTATGAGCGCATGCCGCTGCCGGAAGCCAACTTCTTCGGCATCGTGGTGGCGATCCAGCAGAAATCGGGCGGCAACCTGTCGGAAGCGCTCGGCAACCTCTCCAAGGTGCTGCGCGACCGCAAGAAGATGGCCGAGAAGATCCAGGCGATGTCGATGGAAGCCAAGGCCTCCGCCGCCATCATCGGCTCGCTGCCGCCGATCGTCATGATCCTCGTCTACATCACCACGCCCGGCTACATCTCGCTGCTCTGGACCCATCCGACCGGGCAAGTGATGCTGGTCGGCTGCGCTTGCTGGATGTCGATCGGCATCATGGTGATGAAAAAAATGATCAACTTCGACTTCTGACGGTGTGTCATGTTCGATTTCGTCGCCACCAAGCTTCATGACCCGCACTTCATGACCATGCTGCTCGCCGCGATCGCGGTGAGCGCGACGGCCTATACGCTGATCATCCCGTTCTTCGCCGGCGAGAGCCTGAACAAGCGGATGAAGGCGGTGGCGAACGAGCGCGAACGGATTCGCCAGCGCGAGCGCGAGCGCCTCAACAAGACCGAGAAGGTCGCGCTGCGGCAGTCGCCGAAGCAGCTCGTCTCCAGGGTCGTGGAAGATTTCAACCTGACCAAATACCTGGCGCAGGAGTCCGCGCTCGCGAAGCTGACGCTGGCCGGCTATCGCGGCCACGCGCCCTACGTCACCTTCCTGTTCTTCCGCCTGGTGACGCCGATCGTGCTGTTCATCGGCTCGACCCTCTATGTCTTCCTGATCGCGCACATGGACAGGCCGCTGCCGATCAAGATCGGCATCTGCGTCGGCATGGCCTATCTCGGCCTGCAGGCGCCGATGCTGTTCCTCAAGAACGTGATCAGCAAGCGCCAGCTCCAGATCAAGCGCGCCTTCCCCGATGCGCTCGACCTGCTCCTGATCTGCATCGAATCGGGCATGTCGATCGAGGCGGCGTTCCGCAAGGTCTCCGGCGAGATCGTGACCCAGTCGGTCGCGCTGTCGGAGGAGTTCACGCTGACCACCGCCGAGCTCTCCTATCTGCAGGACCGCAAGGTCGCCTATGAGAACCTTGCCAAGCGCACCGGCCTCGAGGGCGTCAAGTCGGTCTGCCTGGCGCTGCAGCAGTCGGAACGCTACGGCACGCCGCTCGGCCAGTCCTTGCGCGTGATGGCGCAGGAAAATCGCGACATGCGCATGAACGAGGCCGAGAAGAAGGCGGCCGCGCTGCCGCCGAAGCTGACGGTGCCGATGATCCTGTTCTTCCTGCCGGTGCTGTTCGTGGTCATTCTCGGACCGACCTTCATCAAGATCTCCGAGATGCAGTAAGGCGGCGATCTCACGCGCCGCCGTCATCTTCCAGATCCTTGCAGACGAATTATTCCGGCCGGTTGAGCTGCGCCACCGGGACGCCGTTGCGTCCGCGCGCGGATCCTTGCGCAGCATGTCCTTCAGATAGGCGACATTGGCGGCCGCCTCATCCGGCGGCAGGTCGCCCTTCACGATGGTCTCGGCTTCGGCAAAGCGGCCCTGCAGGCCGACCACGAGGCCGAGATTCTGCCGCACCCGCGAATCCGCCTTCGGGTTGGCGTAGGCCTGGCGCAGCACTTCCTCCGCCTTGGGCAGCTCGCGGGTCAGCACATAGGACATGCCGAGATTGGACAGCACCGACGGCTCGCCGGGCACGATCTTCAGCGCGCTGGCATAGTAGCCGCGCGCTTCCTCATGGCGGCCGAGCTGGTCGAGCACGGTGCCCTGCACCGACAGGATGCGCCAGTCCGGATTGTCGGGCGTGTGCGCCTTCGACAGCACGTTGAAGGCCTGCTGGAAATTGCCGTTGTCGGCCAGCGCGCGGCCCCAGGCCGCAAGCAGCGGCTTGTTTCCGGGATTGGCGATGTTGGCCTGCTCCAGCACGGCAGCGGCCTGCGCGCGCTGGCCGTTGGCGCGCAACGCCTGGCCATAGGCCAGCGCCACATTGGGGTCCTTGGGATTGGCGCGATAGCGCTCGCCATAGACCTCGGCGGCGCGTTGCGGATCGGTGACCGGGCTCGGCTCGGCCTTGGCTGGTCAGCGCTCCCGTGACATCGGCCATGGTCTGGCAGCCGCCGAGACCCGCGGCCAGCAATGCGGTCACCGCCGCGGAGGCGAGCAAGCGGGCAAGGCCGGGGGACTGACGCTGGGGCACGTGAACTCTCGCGCTGGGACGGGAGGGGGTCCGAACGCGTCAGCAATAAACTGTTAACCCTAACGAGCGGTTAATTTGCCTCCCCCAGCCGCGGCCTCCGCGCGAATCAATACTCGATCGCCAGCCGCTTCCTGATTTCATCGAGGCGCTTGTCGAGGGCATCGAACCGCGCATGCACGGCACGGTCGTGGAGATAGAAGATGTAGCCGAGCGCGGCCAGTCCGAAAATCCAGTGATGCGTTTCGACATAGGAAAACACCGCTTCGATCGCATGAGCGATGGACGCAAAGAAACCCCACACGACGTCCATAACTGCATTCCCTCCCGGAAACCTTTTCGCGCCCAACCTAGCATAGTCGGGCGTTCGCGCGGGTAGCGGCGGCGATCGCGCGAGGCATTTGCGGTCGCGTCAAAACTTTGCGAAGTCTGAGGCAAGCCGCACACGGCCGCGCCGCACATTACACGAGCCATGCATGCCATCTCCGTTCGAAAACGCTCCCGCAACGCCCGCCATCCCCGATCACCTTTGCGACCAAATCGACCTGGGAGGCGATCGCGGCCGCCCTGCCGGCGCAGGCGCGTCAATTCGCGCGTGCCAACGGTTTTGCCGGCAAGCCCGGCGCCTGCCTGACGCTGCCGGCGGCCGACGGCGCCATCGCGCAGGTGCTGTTCGGCATCGAGGATGAGGCTGCGAAATCGCGCGACCTGTTCCGGCCGGGTGCGCTGCCGGGGCTGTTGCCTGCCGGCACCTATCGCTTCGCCAACGCGCCGCATGATACGCGTCTTGCCGCGCTGGCCTTCGCGCTCGGCTGCTATCGCTTCAACCGCTATCGCAAGGGCGACGCGCCCGACGTCAAGCTGGTGCCGCCCGAGGGCGTCGATGCCGCCGATGTCGCGCGGATGGCGGAGGCGGCGTGGCTTGCGCGCGACCTCGTCAACACGCCGCCCAACGACATGGGGCCGGCCGAGCTCGAGCATGCGGCACGCGAGCTTGCCGAACGATACGGCGCGAGCTTCAGCTGCATCGTCGGCGACGATCTCACACGACAGAACTTTCCGCTGATCCACGCGGTCGGCATGGCATCGACACGCGCGCCGCGGCTGATCGATTTTTCCTGGGGCGATCCGGCTCATCCCAAGGTGACGCTGGTCGGCAAGGGTGTCTGCTTCGACACCGGCGGACTCGATCTGAAACCGTCGAGCGGCATGCTGATCATGAAAAAGGACATGGGCGGCGCCGCCAACGTGCTGGCGCTGGCGCAGATGGTGATGGACGCGAAGCTGAAGCTGCGGTTGCGCGTGCTGATCCCCGCGGTGGAGAACGCGGTCGCCGGCAACGCCTTCCGTCCGCTCGACATCTTCCCCTCGCGCAAGGGCATCACCGTCGAGATCGGCAACACCGATGCCGAGGGCCGGCTGATCCTCGCCGACGCGCTGGCGCTTGCCGATGAGGAGAAGCCCGATCTGTTGATCGACATGGGCACGCTCACGGGCGCGGCGCGGGTGGCGCTGGGCCCGGATTTGCCGCCCTTTTACACCAATGATGAGCGGCTTGCCGCCGACGTTGCGCGCTTCGCGAAACAGGAGAACGATCCGCTGTGGCGCATGCCGCTGTGGCCGCCCTACGACAGCTGGCTCGACTCCAAGGTCGCGACCATCAACAACGCGCCGGGCGGCACCTTCGCCGGTTCGATCACCTGCGCGCTGTTCCTGCAGCGCTTCGTCGAGCACGCCAGGCAATGGCTGCATCTCGACATCTACGCCTGGACGCCTTCGGCAAAGCCCGCACGACCCGAGGGCGGCGAATGCCAGGGCGCGCGCGCACTCTACAAGCTGCTCGGCGAACGCTATGGGTGATCCGCGGCGAACGTGTATGCCTAGCTCGCGACCACGTCCCCGTCGGTCGCTTCGTTGCGGAAGGCGGCGGCAAACAGCGCGCGGGTGTAATCCGTCTTCGGATTCCTGAACAGCTCCGTGGCCGGCCCCTCCTCCACCACCTTGCCCTGACGCATCACGATCAGATGGCTCGCCAGCGAAGCCACCACGCGCAGATCGTGCGAGATGAACATGTAGGTGAGGTCGCGCTTGCGCTGGAGTTCTCGCAACAGGTCGACCATTTGCGCCTGGAGCAGCATGTCGAGCGCGCTGGTCGGCTCGTCCAGCACCACGAAGTCAGGCTCCAGCACCACCGCGCGCGCGATCGAGATGCGCTGGCGCTGGCCGCCGGAGAATTCGTGCGGATAGCGGGAGCGCGTCTCGGGATCGAGACCGACGTCGTTGAGCGCCTTGACCACCCGCGCCTCGCGCTCCTCGCGCGACAGTTGCGGCTGATGCACGGTGAGGCCTTCGGCGACGATGTCATCCACCGGCATGCGCGGACTGAGCGAGCCGAACGGGTCCTGGAACACGATCTGCATGTCGCGGCGGAACGGACGCATCTCCTTGAAGCGCAGGCCCTGGATGTCGTTGCCGAGAAAGACGATCGGCCCGTTCGAGGAGATCAGCCGGAGCAGCGCCAGCCCGAGCGTGGTCTTGCCCGAGCCGGATTCGCCGACGACGCCGAGCGTCTCGCCCTGCCGAACCGCGAGGCTGACGCCATCGACCGCCTTGATGTGACCGACCGTCTGCCGCAAGAAGCCGCGTTTGATCGGGAACCAGACCTTCAGATTGTCGGCGGACATCACCACGGGCGCATCGGGGCGCGGCGGCGCCGGGTCGGGCTTCGGCTCGGCCGCGAGCAGCGCCTTGGTGTAGGGATGTTTCGGCGCGGTGAAGACCTGTTCCACCGGTCCATGCTCGACGATCTTGCCGCCGTTCATCACGCAGACCCGATCGGCGATGCGGCGCACGATGCCGAGATCGTGGGTGATGAACAGCAGACTCATGCCCAGCCGCGCGCGAATCTCCGCAAGCAGCGTCAGGATCTGCGCCTGCACGGTGACATCGAGCGCCGTGGTCGGCTCGTCCGCGATCAAGAGGTCCGGCTCGTTGGCGAGCGCCATCGCGATCATCACGCGCTGGCGCTGTCCGCCCGACAATTGATGCGGATAGCTCTTCAGCCGCGTCTCGGGATCGGGAATGCCGACCTGCGTCAACAGCTCGAGCGTGCGCGCCCGGGCCGCCACCGTGCTGACATGGCCATGCAGCTGCAGGATCTCGACGATCTGGTCCTCGATCGTGTGCAGCGGATTGAGCGAGGTCATCGGCTCCTGGAAGATGATCGAGATGTCGTTGCCGCGGATGCCGCGGATGTCGTTCTCCGACAGCGACAGCAGTTCGCGGCCGCGGAAGCGGATGCTGCCCGAGGGATGCGAGGCCGTCGGATAGGGCAACAGCTTCAGCACCGACAGCGCGCTGACCGACTTGCCGGAGCCGGACTCGCCGACCAGCGCCACGCACTCGCCGCGCTTGATGTCGAAGGAGATGCGGTCGACCGCGACCGAACTGCCGCCCTGGTGGCGGAACGCCACCGAGAGGTCGCGGACATCGAGCAGCGGCTGGTTGACGGCGTCCATGCGCTACCTTCCGAACGTCTTGCGCGGATCGAACGCATCGCGCACGGCCTCGCCGGTGAAGATCAGCAGCGACAGCATGATCGCGACCGAGAAGAACCCGGCGAGGCCGAGCCATGGCGCCTGCACATTGGCCTTGCCCTGCGACAAGCAGTTCGCCGAGCGACGGCGAGCCGGGCGGCAGGCCGAAGCCGAGGAAGTCGAGCGCGGTCAGCGTCATCACCGAGGACGAGACGATGAACGGCAGGAAGGTCATGGTGGCGACCATCGCGTTCGGCAGCAGATGGCGGAACATGATGGTCGCGTTGGAGACGCCGAGCGCGCGCGCCGCCTGGATATATTCGAAGTTGCGGCCGCGCAGGAACTCGGCGCGCACCAGCCCGACGAGGCTGACCCATGAGAACAGCGCCATGACGCCGAGCAGCACAAAGAAGCCCGGCGTCAGCACCGCCGATATGATCAGGAGCAGATAGAGATAGGGAATCGAGTTCCAGATTTCGATGAAACGCTGGAAGCCGAGATCGATCCAGCCGCCGAAATAGCCCTGCACGCCGCCGGCGACGATGCCGATGATCGAGGAGATCAGGGTCAGACTGAGGCCGAACAGCACCGAGATGCGGAAGCCGTAGATCAGGCGCGCGACCACATCGCGGCCCTGATCGTCGGTGCCGAGCCAGTTGTATTCGAGGTCGCGGCAGCCGGAGAGGCCTTTCTTCTGCACGACGCTGCGGCACTGGTCCTCGGTCAGGAGCCAGGTCGGCTTCGACGGCGCCGGCGTCGGCAGGTCGAGATTGTGCGTGTCGTAGGAATAGCGGACCAGCGGCCAGACGATGGTGCCGCCCTTGTCCTTGATCAGCTTCTGCAAGTAGGGATCGCGATAGTCGGCCGCGGTCTCGAAGTCGCCGCCGAAGGTGGTCTCGGCATAGGTGGCGAAGACAGGCCAATACAGATGCCCGTCATATTTGACCATGAGCGGTTTGTCGTTGGCGATCAGCTTGGCGACATAGCGAGACCACGAACAGCACCATGAAGATCCAGAACGACCAGTAGCCGCGCTTGTTCGCCTTGAAATTCTCCCAGCGCCGGCGATTGAGCGGCGACGGCGCAAACGGTTTGCGCGTGACCGGCACGGCATCGCCGAGCGGCGTCGCCGTCGTGGTCTCGACCGGGGGCGGGGGCGGCGCGATGATCGTCATCACACCTCCCGCGCTTCGAAGTCGATCCGCGGATCGACCCACATATAGGTGAGGTCGGCGATCAGATTGACCACGAGACCGAGCAGCGAAAAGATGTAGAGCGTGCCGAACACCACGGGATAGTCGCGGTTGAGCACGCTCTCGAACGAGAGCAGGCCGAGGCCGTCGAGCGAGAAGATGGTTTCGATCAGGAGCGAGCCCGAGAAGAAGGCGTGAATGAACGCGCCGGGAAAGCCCGCGATCACGATCAGCATGGCGTTGCGGAAGATGTGATTGTAGAGCACCTGACGCTCGCTGCAGCCCTTGGCGCGCGCGGTCATCACATATTGCTTGCGGATCTCGTCGAGGAACGAGTTCTTGGTCAGCAGGGTCATGGTCGCGAATGCGCTCAGCGCCATCGAGACCAGCGGCAACGTCGAGATGCCAGAAATAGTCTGTTATCTTCCAGTACCAGGGGAATTGCGACCAGCCGTCCGCCGGTCAGCCCGCGCAACGGGAAGATGTTCAGGAACGAGCCGCCGGCAAACAGGATGATCAGCAGGATCGCGAACAGGAAGCCGGGAATCGCGAAGCCGACGATGATGACCGCCGATGTCCAGGTGTCGAAGGGCGTGCCGTCCTTGACCGCCTTGCGGATGCCGAGCGGAATCGAGATCAGATAGGTCAGCAGCGTCATCCACAGCCCGAGCGACATCGAGACCGGCAGCTTCTCCTTGATCAGGTCGATCACGCTGATGTCGCGGAAATAGCTCTTGCCGAAATCGAACCGCGCGAAGTTCCAGACCATCAGCGCAAAGCGCTCCGGCGCCGGCTTGTCGAAACCGAACTGCTTTTCCAGGCTCTTGATGAATTCGGGGTCCAGCCCCTGTCGCGCCGCGGTACTTCGAATTGATCGCATCGCCGGCGCCGATCTGCCCCTGCGCCCGCGCGCCGAAATCGCCGCCGCCGCCGGAGATGCGCGAGGTGCCGCCGGTATCGGCGCCCGAGAGCTGCGCGAGGACGCGATCGACCGGACCGCCCGGCGCGAACTGCACGACCAGGAACGACACGAAGAGGATTCCGAACAGGGTCGGAATCATCAACAGCAGGCGGCGGGCGATATAGGCGCTCATGGATTACTTCGCAGACTCGAGCTTGGCGGCCTTGGCGGCGTCGTACCACCACAGCGTCCGTTCGCCCATGCCGGTGGAATAAGTGTCGGTCTGGTAGCGCGGCAAGGTCTTCGGATGGTCGAACACGTCCCAATAGGCCACCGGATGGTTGTTCCGGTACCATTGCGGCACCCAATAGCGCCCGGCGCGGAACACGCGGTCGAAGGCGTGGCAGGCGATGGTCAGTTCTTCGCGCGAGTTGGCGGCGATGATCTTCTCGATCAGCGCGTCCATGACCGGATTCTTGATGCCGGCCAGGTTGTACGAGCCCTTGGTGTCGGCAGCCTGTGACGAGAAGAACGGCCGCATGCTGTCGCCTGGCGTGGCCGACAGCGAGAAGCGCTCCATGGTCATGTCGAAATCGAAATCTTCCAGCCGGGCGCGATATTGCACGGCGTCGATGAGCCGGATGCTTGCATCGATGCCGAGCACGGCGAGGTTCTTGATGTAGGGACCGTGATGCGGCTCGATCGATGGCTCGTCGAGCAGAAACTCGATCTTGAACACGTCGCCGTTCGGCAGCCGGCGCTTGCCGTCCTTCACCGGAAGTCCGGCTTCCTGCAGCAGTTGCGACGCCTTGCGCAGCAGCGCGCGGTCCTGTCCCGATCCATCGGAGACCGGCGGCACGAAGGGCTCGCCGAACACCTCGTCGGGCACCTGTCCCCTGAAGGGTTCGAGCAGCTTCACCTCCTCAGGCGACGGCGGCCCTTTCGCCATCAAGTCGGAGTTCTGGAACGGCGACCAGGTGCGCGCATAGGCGCCGTACATGATGGTCTTGTTGGTCCATTCGAAATCGAAGGCGTAGATCAAGGCCTCGCGCACGCGCGGGTCGGCAAACTGCGTGCGGCGCAGATTCATGAACCAGCCCTGCGCGCCCGACGGCGTATCGTCGGGCAGCAGCTCGCGCTTGACCCGGCCGTCCTTTATCGCAGGGAAGTCGTAGCGCGTCGCCCAGATCCGCGAGGTGAACTCCTCGCGGAACAGATAGTTCTTCGCGGTAAAGCCTTCGAAGGCGACGTCGCGATCGCGATAGAACTCGTAGCGGATGGTGTCGAAATTGTTGCTGCCGCGATTGACCGGCAGATCGGCGGCCCACCAATCCTTCACGCGATCGAATTCGATGTAGCGGTTGACCTCGAACTTGCCGACCTTGTACGGCCCCGATCCCAGCGGCGTGTCGAGCGTCGACTCCTCGAAATTGCGGTTGGCGTAACAGGCCTGCGAGAAGATCGGCTGCACCACGACAAAGAGCGGCACGTCGCGGCCGTGCTTCGGCGCGAAGGTGACGATCACGGTGTTGTCGTCGGGCGCTTCCGCCTTCACCATGTCGCGCATCTGCTGGATGATCAGCGGATGGCCCTTCGTTTTCAGCGTCGTCATCGAGAACGCCACGTCGCGTGCGGTCAGCCGCGAGCCGTCGTGGAAGCGCGCCTCGGGCCGCATGGTGAAGAGATAGGTCAGCTTGTCCGGCGAAATCTCCACCGACTTCGCGGCATAGCCATACACCGCATCGGGTTCGTCGCCGGCGCGCGCCATCAGCGTCGCGAATGTCAGGTCCATGCCCTGCGCGCCCTCACCCTTGAGGATGAAGGCGTTGAGCGAATTGAAGGTGAAATAGGACTGGTTGTTGATGCGCGTGCCCGGCAGCAGCGAGATCAGCCCGCCCTTGGGCGCGTCGACATTGACATATTCGAAATGATGGAAGTCCGGCGGATATTTCAGATCACCGAAGGCCGAGATGCCATGGCTGTCGCTGCTCACCGCGGCGCGCGCGGGTTTCAGCCACGGCGCGCTCAGCGCAGCGGCGCCGAGGCCGAGCACATGGCGGCGCGAAAGTGCGAGCGGACGCGGCGCGCGGCTCAAGAGCGTTTGCCCGTCTTGGCCGCCTTCTCCGCATCCCACCACCACAGCGTTGGGAAACCGGAGACGCCGTATTTGGGCAGCGGATCGGGATGGCTGAAGCGATCCCAGTAGGCGTAGCGCTCGAAGTCGATAGTTGAAGTGCGGGACCACATAGCAGTTCCAGAGCAACACGCGATCCAGCGCCTTGCAGCGCGGCCACCAGCTCGGCACGGTCCTTTGGCGAAGATGATGCGGTCGATGATGGCGTCGACCGCGGGATTCTTGATGCCGGGAAGGTTGCGGCTGCCGGGACGATCGGCGGCGGCCGAGCCGAAGAAGTCGCGCTGCTCGTTGCCCGGCGAGATCGACTGCGCCCAAACCGCGCGTGATCGATGTCGAAATCGAAATTGCGCAGGCGATTCTGATACTGCACGTCGTCGACGCGTGCGTATGCTGACGGTGACGCCGAGCCGTTCGAGCGTAGGGCTTGTAGAACAGCGCCATCGCTCGTCGCCCGGATCCGTGGTCAGGATTTCGACGCTGACCGGCTGGCCCTTCGGATCGACCAGCTTGCGGTCCCTGGTTTCGAACCCGGCCTCCTTCAGCAGACGCGCGGCTTCGCGCAGATTGTTGCGGACGTTCTCCGGCGTTGCCGTTCGACGGGATTCTTGTACGGCGTCGTGAAGACCTCGGCAGGCACCTTGTCGCGCACGGTCTCGAGAATCTGCAGTTCCTTGCCTTCCGGAAGACCGGTCGCCATCAGCTCGGGAATGCCGTCGAAATAGCTGTTGTCGCGATGATACTCGCCGGTCGAGAGCAGCCGGTCTGCTCTCCTCGAAATCATAGGCGAGGTTGAAGGCGCGGCGCAGCCTGACGTCCGGCAAACAGCGGCCGGCGCAGGTTGAAGGCAAAGCCCTGCATGCGCCCGAACTGCGAGTCGGAAACAGCTCCTTGATGACGCGCTTCTCGCTGCACCGCGGGGAAATCATACGACGTCGACCATTCCTTGGCGCTGCGCTCGTGCATCCAGTCGATCTGATCCGCCTTGAAGGCCTCGCGGGCCGGCAGGTCGTCGCGAAAGAAATCCCAGCGCAGCTCGTCGAAATTGTTCTGGCCGATATTGACCGGGATATCCTTGCCCCAATAATCCTTGACGCGTTCGAGCACGAGCGAGCGGCCGGCCACGAATTCCTTGATGCGATAGGGTCCCGAACCCAGCGGAATTTCCAGCGTGGTCGCGGTGATGTCGCGCTTCTTGCCCTGGGCGTCGGTGCCCTCCCACCAGTGCTTCGGCAGCACCGTGAGCTCGCCCGCGATGATCGGCAGTTCGCGATTGCCGGGACCATCGAAGGTGAACTTGACGTCGCGATCGCCGACCTTCTCGCACTTGACGATATGCCGGTAATACGCGCTGTACATCGGGCTGTTCTTCTTCAGCGCGTTGAAGGAGAAGATCGACATCGTCCGGCGTCACCGGCTTGCCATCGTGCCAGCGCGCCTCGGCACGCAGCCGATAGATCACATAGGAGCGGTCCTCGGGATAGGCGGCCGCCTCCGCCAGCAGGCCGTAGGCTCGTCGTCAGGCTTCGTCGAGCGACTGGGCTGGCAAGCGTCTCGTAGATGCAGGCCGACGCCGTCGGCGAGTGCTGCCCTTCAGGCCCGTGACGACAATGTTGAAATTGTCGAACGTGCCGATCTGGAACTGGCGCACCGCGCCGCCCTTGGGCGCATCCGGATTGACGTAATCGAAGCGCTTGAAGTCGGCGGGATACTTGATGTCGCCGAACAGCGACAGCGCATGGTGCCAGACGAGGTCGGATCGCGGATTGGGCGTGGGCCGGAGAGATCGGTGAGACGCCCGCCGCGATCGGGAGGGCCGGGGTCATCGCGGCATAGGCGCCGCTCTGCAGGAGCTGTCGTCGTGTAATGGCCAAACGAGGAATTCCCTCTCAGAGCTAACGCCCCTTTAGAGGCGCAATATACGGCAAGGATTCGACCGCTTACGTTGCTTTTTCCTCATGATCGCAAGCCCCTTCTGCGACCAAACGTCCCGATAACAAGCCCGCGAGGCAAATGGTTGCATACAAAAACGGCCAGGGAACCTGGTGGTCCGATGCCAACATTCGCACCTATCGCGGCAGGCACTTCTGCGAATGTTGGCATCAAAGGACCACCAGCGAAATAATCATTCTGGTGGAGCTTTGGATTTGACGTTCGCCTTGATGTCGCGTCGGGCAGGGGCGAACGTCAAATCCGCTCCACCAGCCCGTTCGGGTCACAATGTCATGAGGCGTGAGCCGTCACGCAAGCCGTCACTTCGCCGCCGTCGGCAGCGGCTTCGGATTGTCGGACAGCGAATTGAGATAGGCGATCACGTCGGCGCGCTGGCTGTCCCTCTGGATGCCGGCAAAGCCCATCGCGGTGCCGGGAATGAAGCCCTTCGGATTGGTGATGAACTGGTTGAGATCGTCGATCGTCCAGGTGCCGCCCTTGGCCTTGATGGCGGCCGAGAAGTTGAAGCCGTTGCGGCCCTCGCCCTTGTGGTCGCCGACGATGCCGTAGAGATTCGGACCGACGCGGTTGGGGCCGCCCTTCTCGAAGGTGTGGCAGGTCTGGCAGACCTTCGCGGCCGCCTGGCCCTTCTCGACGGACGCCGTCTGCAACAGCTTCTCGATCGGCTCGCTCGGGGCCGCCGCAGGCTTGGCCTCGCCTCCCTTGCCGCCTTCTTCCTTGGCCGCGATCTCAAAGCCCGGCTTTGCCGGCTGCTTCGGTGCAAACAGCGCATTCGCAGTGAAGCTCGTGATCAGCAGCACGAGGCAGGTGGCGAGCACGGCACCGAGGATTTTATTGATTTCGAAGGAGTCCATTTCGGATCAGGCTCCAGGCCGGAAGGTCGAATTGGGCCGCGCCGCGGCCGTGTGGGAAAGCCCCGGAAGCAGGCTTTCGCAGCGCACCCCGAGACGGCCTGAGATATCGGTTTGCCCGTGCTCTGGCAACCCGTATAAACGCGCCGGATTCCGACAACCCCCACCAATTCGCTTGGCTTTTTCAGCCCCGTCCCGATGAGCAAAAACCGCACCCTGGTGCTGATTCCCGCCCGCATGGCCTCGACCCGCCTGCCCGGCAAGCCGCTGCTCGATATCGCGGGCATGCCGATGATCGTCCACGTGCTGCGGCGGGCGGAAAGCGCCGGCATTGGCCGGGTTGCGGTCGCAACCGACACGCCCGACATCGCCGCGGCAGTCATCGCCCATGGCGGCGAGGCGGTCATGACCAACCCCGATCACCCGTCCGGCTCGGACCGGATTTTCGAGGCGCTGGAGAAGCTCGATTCGAGGCGCGAGGCCGAGATCGTGGTCAATCTGCAGGGCGATTTTCCGACGATCTCGCCGCAGAATATCCGCGACGTGCTGCCGCCGCTGGACGATCCCGCGGTCGATATCGCGACGCTGGCCGCCGAGATCCACGACGAGGAAGAAGCCACCAATCCGAACGTGGTGAAGGCGGTCGGCTCGATCATCGCGGGACGGCGCATGCGCGCGCTCTATTTCACCCGCGCCACCGCGCCGACCGGCGACGGCCCGCGCTACCACCACATCGGCCTCTACGCCTATCGCCGCGCGGCGCTGGAGCGCTTCGTCAAGCTGCCGCCCTCGCCGCTGGAGAAGCAGGAACGGCTGGAGCAGCTTCGCGCGCTGGAAGCGGGCATGCGGATCGACATCACCGTCGTCGACACCGTGCCGCGCGGGGTCGACACGCCGGCCGACCTCGAAACCGCGCGGCGGATACTGGCGAAAAGCCTGAGGCGCTGCTAAAAGGCCGCCAGGATGACAGACATGACCAAGAATGAAAATCGCGTTCCAGGGCGAGCCCGGCGCCAACTCCCACATCGCCATCGCCGAGGCCTATCCCGACGCGGAACCGATGCCCTGCGCGACCTTCGAGGACGCGCTCGCCGCGATCGCCTCGGGCGAGGCCGATCTCGGCATGATCCCGATCGAGAACTCGGTGGCCGGGCGCGTCGCCGACATCCATCACCTCCTGCCCGCCTCCGGGCTCTACATCATCGGCGAGTGGTTCCTGCCGATCCATGCCCAGTTGATGGCGGTGCCGGGCGCGAAGCTCGCCGATATCAAGACGGTCGAGAGCCACGTGCACGCACTCGGGCAATCGCGCCGCATCATCCGCAAGCTCGGCCTCAAGCCGATCGTGGCGGCCGACACCGCCGGCAGTGCCCGGGAGATCGCCGAGCGCGGCGACAAGACGGTGGCTGCGATCGCCTCGCGCCTTGCCGCGAAAATCTACGGCCTCGACATCCTCGCCGAAGACGTCGAGGACGAAGCCCATAACACCACGCGTTTCGTGGTGCTGGCGCGCGAGGAAAAATGGGCCGCGCAGGGCTCGGGCGCGCTGGTCACCAGTTTCGTGTTCCGCGTGCGCAACCTGCCGGCGGCGCTGTACAAGGCGATGGGCGGCTTTGCCACCAACGGCGTCAACATGACCAAGCTCGAGAGCTACATGGTCGACGGCAATTTCTTCGCCACGCAGTTCTATGCCGATGTCGACGGCCATCCCGACGACAAGGGGCTGGCCTTCGCGCTGGAAGAGCTGAAATTCTTCTCGCGCGAATTCCGCATCGTCGGCGTCTACCCGGCGCATCCCTTCCGCGCGACCTTCAGCGAGAAGATGGAGTAGCTGCTCGTGTCCCGGACGCGGTGCAGCACGAAGTGGCGCGACGCTGATCCGGGACCCACTCATCGGCATGGACCCGGATCTACTGCGCCATAGCGTGTCGCAGCGCGCTGAACCGCTGCGTGCACGACGTGGAACGCAATTAAGCCGCCGCCTTGCTTCGCGAGCCCGAACGCGTCGGCAAGCAGCGAATACGACTTCTTGCGCGCCTCGTGATCGTAGATCGCGCCGATGATCATCAGCTCATCCGGCTTGCTCGCATCGATCATCGGCTGCAGCATGCCCGATCACGGTCGCCGGACTGCCGACGAACAGCCGCGAGCGGTTGCGCGTGATCGAGACGCGCTCGGCGTCGGTGTAGGGATAGGCCAGCGCCTCTTCCGGACTCGGCAGCGGCAGATATTGCCCGCGGTCGCGGCGCAGGCGATTGAGATCCATCGATGACGCCAGCCTCTCCGCTTCCGCATCGGTTTCGGCCGCGACCACGGCGACCGCGAGAATGCCGTGCGGCGTTTGCCGCCAGCCCGACGGCTTGAAATGCGTGCGATAATTCGTCAGCGCCTCGACCGCGTCATAGGACGCGAAATGATGCGCGAACGCGAAGCCCATGCCGACCTGCGCGGAAAGCTCGGCGCTGTAGTCGCTGGAGCCGAGCAGCCAGATCGGCGGCAGCGGCGTGTCGTCGGGCATCGCCACCACATTGTTGTAGGGGTGGCCGGCCGGAAAATCGCGCGTCTCCCACAAGGTCAGCTCATGCAGCCGCTCCAGGAAATCGTCGCCCTGGCGCTGATCGAGCCGGCTGCGCAGCGCATAAGCGGTGGCGCCGTCGGTGCCCGGCGCGCGGCCGAGGCCGAGATCGATGCGGCCGGGAAACAGCGCCTCCAGCATCTTGAAGCGCTCGGCGACGACCAGCGGCGCGTGGTTCGGCAGCATCACGCCGCCGGAGCCGACGCGGATATTTTTCGTCACCGCCGCGATCTGCCCGATCATCACGTCCGGCGCGGGGCTCGCGACGGAGGCGAGGTTGTGATGCTCGGCAAGCCAGTAGCGGACATAACCGAGGCCATCGACATGGCGCGCCAGATCGATGCTGTTGCGCAGCGCCGCGGCGGGCTTTGTCTGGGTGGTGACGACGGAAAGGTCGAGGACGGAGAGCGGAAGCATGATGGCCTAAGCTAGTGTGTGGAATGCGGCCGCACAAAGGGCGGCAATCGCAGCCCGCCAGCGGCAGCCAAGCGCCTGCGCGCGATGCATCGTTGGGACAGATGACAGATTTTTGATACTGATTTCAATTAGCCCAACTCCCTATTATTGAATTATATCATTATATTTCATATACTTATCATCTTTATTCATCTGCCCAATGTTTCAAAAATGCGCTATATTCGATCATACTATGATACCAAAATTGGGCAATTTCCCAACACTGGTGGGCTGTTTGGGCCGACCGCGTTTGCCCTATTTTAGGTCCTCCCAAGCTAGCGTGACCGGCCCCGCGAGATTTTGCGCCACCATGACTGACACCTCCACAAACCCCCACCCGCCGAAAAGGCCGGCGATCTCCTTCGAGTTCTTCCCGCCGAAGACCGAGGAGATGGAAAAGAACCTGTGGGAGACCATCAACCGGCTGGCGCCGCTCGCTCCCAATTTCGTCTCCGTCACCTACGGCGCGGGCGGATCGACCCGCGAGCGCACGCATTCGACCATCGCGCGCATCCTGAAAGAGACCGCGCTGCTGCCGGCCGCGCATCTGACCTGCGTCGGCGCAGCGCGCGGCGAGATCGACGAGATCGTCGACCGCTATCACGACGTCGGCGTCCGCCACATCGTGGCGCTGCGCGGCGATCCCGGCGACCGGCATCGGCACGCCCTATGTCGCGCATCCCGACGGCTACCAGACCTCGCCCGCGCTGATCGCGGGCATCAAGAAGCGCCATCCCGACATCGAAGTCTCGGTGTCGGCCTATCCGGAGAAGCATCCCGAGGCGCGCGACTTCGACGCCGATATCGACACGCTGAAGGCCAAGGTCGACGCCGGCGCCACGCGCGCGATCACGCAGGTGTTCTTCGATAACGACTTCTACCTGCGCTATCTCGACCGCGTCCGCGCCCGCGGCATCGACATTCCGATCGTGCCCGGCATCATGCCGATGCACAATTTCAAGCAGGCGCGCAATTTCGTCACCCGCGCCGGCACCAGCGTGCCGGACTGGCTGGCGCAGAAATTCGACGGGCTCGACAACGATCCCGACACGCGCAAGCTGGTCGCGGCGACGGTGGCCGCCGGCCAGGTGCAGAAGCTCGCCAAGCACGGCGTCGACACCTTCCATTTCTACACCATGAACCGCGCCGACCTGGTGTTTGCGATCTCTCATCTGCTCGGCATTCGTCCGACCTCGCGCGAGGCCGCGTAAATGTCCGCGCGTCTCGCCCAAGCGCACCGCCCTGCTGGCGGAAGCCAGCAAGCGCATCCTCGTGCTCGACGGCGCCATGGGCACGATGATCCAGGCGCTGCAATATGACGAAGCCCAGTTCCGCGGCGAACGCTTCAAGGATTTCCATCGCGACATCAGCGGCAACAACGACCTCCTGATCCTGACCCAGCCGAAGGCGATCGAGGACATCCACGCCGACTATCTGCGCGCCGGCGCCGACATCGTCGCGACCAACACCTTCTCCTCGACCTCGATCGCGCAGGCCGACTACGACATGTCGGACCTCGCCTATGAGCTGAACCTCGAAGGCGCCAGGCTCGCGCGCGCCGCCGCCGAGCGCGTGATGGCCGAGGACGGCAAGCCGCGCTTTGTCGTCGGGCGCGCTCGGACCGACCAACCGCACCGCCTCGATCTCGCCCGACGTCGCCAATCCCGGCTATCGCGCCGTGACCTTCGACGATCTGCGCCAGGCCTATGGCGACCAGGCGCGCGGCCTGATCGACGGCGGCGTCGACCTGCTGCTGGTCGAGACCATCTTCGACACGCTGAACGCCAAGGCCGCGCTTTACGCGATCAGCGAGCTCCTGGAAGAGCGCGGCATCGACATGCCCGTGATGGTGTCCGGCACCATCACCGACAAGTCCGGCCGCCTGCTCTCCGGCCAACTGCCGGAAGCGTTCTGGAACTCGGTGCGGCACGCCAGGCCGGTCACCATCGGCTTCAACTGCGCGCTCGGCGCCGAAGATCTGCGCGCGCATATCGCCGATATCGGCCGCGTCGCCGATACGCTTGTGTGTGCCTATCCGAATGCCGGCCTGCCCAACGAGTTCGGCCAGTACGACGAGACGCCCGAATACATGTCGCGGCTGATCGGCGAGTTCGCCCGCGACGGCCTCGTCAACATCGTCGGCGGCTGCTGCGGCACCACGCCGGAGCATATCGCCGCGATCGCCGCCGCCGTCGCGCCGCACAAGCCGCGCGCCGTGCCCACGATCGAGCCGCGGCTGCGGCTCTCCGGCCTCGAGCCGTTCGCGCTGACGCCCGCGATCCCCTTCGTCAATGTCGGCGAGCGCACCAACGTCACCGGCTCCGCCAAATTCCGCAAGCTGATCACCGCCGGCGATTACACCGCTGCGCTGCAGGTCGCGCGCGACCAGGTCGAGAACGGCGCGCAGGTCGTCGACGTCAACATGGACGAAGGGCTTGCTCGATTCCGAAGCCGCGATGCGGACCTTCCTCAATCTCGTCGCCGCCGAGCCCGACATCGCGCGCGTGCCCGTCATGGTCGACTCCTCGAAATTCGCCGTGATCGAGGCCGGGCTGAAATGCATCCAGGGCAAGCCGATCGTGAACTCGATCTCCATGAAGGAGGGCGAGGAGAAATTCATCCACGAGGCGCAGATCGCGCGGCGCCATGGCGCGGCGGTCGTGGTGATGGCGTTCGACGAGAAGGGCCAGGCCGACACGTTTGCGCGCAAGACCGAGATCTGCAAGCGCGCCTACGACATCCTGGTCGGCCAGGTCGGCTTCCCGCCGGAAGACATCATCTTCGATCCCAACATCTTCGCGATCGCCACCGGGATCGAGGAGCACAACAATTACGGCGTCGACTTCATCGAGGCGACGCGCTGGATCCGCGCAGAACCTGCCGGGCGCGCATGTCTCCGGCGGCGTCTCCAATCTCTCCTTCTCGTTCCGCGGCAACGAGCCGGTGCGCGAAGCCATGCATTCGGTGTTCCTGTATCACGCCATCAAGGCCGGCATGGACATGGGCATCGTCAATGCCGGCCAGATGGTCGTCTATGACGACATCGACCCCGAGCTGCGCCAGGTTTGCGAGGACGTCGTCCTCAATCGCGATCCCGGCGCCAGCGAACGGCTGCTGGCGCTCGCGGAGAAGTTCCGCGGCAAGGAGAAACAGACCAAGGAGAGCGATCTCGCCTGGCGCGAATGGCCGGTCGAGAAGCGGCTGTCGCACGCGCTGGTCCACGGCATCACCGAGTTCATCGAGGCGGACACCGAAGCCGCGCGGCAGAACGCGTCGCGTCCGCTGGACGTGATCGAAGGCCCGCTGATGGCCGGCATGAACGTGGTCGGCGACCTCTTCGGCGACGGCAAGATGTTCTTGCCGCAGGTGGTGAAGTCCGCGCGCGTGATGAAGCAGGCGGTCGCCTGGCTGATGCCGTTCATGGAGGAGGAGAAGGCGCGCAATCTCGCCAATGGCGTCGACCGGCGACGGCCGCAGCAGCGCCGGCAAGATCGTGCTCGCGACCGTGAAGGGCGACGTCCACGACATCGGCAAGAACATCGTCGGCATCGTGCTCCAGTGCAACAATTTCGAGGTGATCGACCTCGGCGTGATGGTGCCGGCCGCCAAGATCGTCGAGACCGTCAAGGCCGAGAAGGCCGACATCGTCGGGCTCTCCGGCCTGATCACGCCCTCGCTCGACGAGATGGCGTTCTTCGCCGCCGAGCTGGAACGCGAAGGCCTCGACGTGCCGCTGTTGATCGGCGGCGCCACCACCAGCCGCGTGCACACGGCGGTCAAGATCGACCCGAACTATCGCAGCGGTCCGGTGGTGCATGTCAACGATGCCAGCCGCGCCGTCGGCGTGGCGTCGGCGCTGATGTCGCCGGAGAAGCGCGAGGGCTACGCTGCCGATGTGCGCGCGGAATACGCGAAGATTTCCGCGGCGCATTTCCGCGCGCAGGCCGACAAGAAGCGGCTGAAGCTGGCGGCTGCCCGCGCCAACGCCGTGCCGGTCGACTTCGCCAAGGCGCCGCCGAAGAAGCCGGCCTTCCTCGGCGTGAAGAGCTTTGACGATTACGACCTCGCCGAGCTCGTGGAGTACATCGACTGGACGCCGTTCTTCCAGACCTGGGAGCTCGCCGGACGCTTCCCCGCCATTCTCAGCGACGCCAAGGTCGGCGAGGCCGCGCGCGCGCTCTATGACGATGCGCGCAAGATGCTCGACCTGATCGTCAAGGAGAAATGGTTCACCGCGCGCGCCGCGATCGGCTTCTGGCCGGCCAATGCCGACGGCGACGACATTGCCGTCTATGCCGACGAGGCGCGCACGAAGAAGATCGCGACCTTGCACACGCTGCGCCAGCAGCTCGAGAAGCGCGAAGGCCGCTTCAACGCCGCGCTGTCCGATTTCATCGCGCCGGCAGCCTCCGGCGTGCCCGACTATATCGGCGGCTTCGTGGTCACCGCCGGGCATCGGCGAGGACGTGATCGCCGATCGCTTCAAGCACAAGAATGACGACTACTCCTCGATTCTCGTGCAAGGCGCTGGCCGATCGCCTCGCCGAAGCCTTTGCCGAGCGCATGCATGCGCGGGTGCGGCGCGAGTTCTGGGGCTATGCGCCGGACGAGACGCTTGCGCCGGACGATCTGATCCTGGAGAAATATCAGGGCATCCGTCCCGCGCCCGGCTATCCCGCGCAGCCCGATCACACCGAGAAGGCGACGCTGTTCGCGCTGCTCGACGCGGAGAAGAATTCCGGCGTCAAGCTGACCGAGAGCTTTGCGATGTGGCCGGGCTCGTCGGTGTCCGGGCTCTATTTCTCTTCGCCCGAGAGCTACTATTTCGGCGTCGGCAAGATCGAGCGCGACCAGGTCGAAGACTACGCTGCGCGCAAAAACATGACGGTGGCCGAGATCGAGCGCTGGCTGGCGCCGATCCTCAATTACATCCCCGCGCAGGATCAGTCGGCGCAAGAGCGCGCGGTGCGCGCCGCGATGCCGGCGGCGGTCGCGGTTGCGGCGCCTGCGAATGATGCGGCGTCGGACGCGCGGCGTCGCGCGATCTCGCCTCGCATCCGCCGGGCTGCGCCTGCGCGGTGCATCTCGCCTGGCGCAAGAAGGCGGTGGGGGCGGGGTAAATTCAGCTGTCGTCCCCGCGAACGCGGGGACCCATAACCACAGACCGGAGTCGCTGCGCCAAGCAGTTGCTCTACCAACCTTCGTAACCGCGAGGCCTGTGGTTATGGGTCCCGGATCGCGCTCGGCTTCGCCTCGCTTGTCCGGGACGACATCGAGTTTGTTTCCGATTTGATTTTCAAACAGCCCATCGTCGTCATTGCGAGGAGCGAAGCGACGAAGCAATCCATATCGCCACAAGCGGATAAATGGATTGCTTCGCTTCGCTCGCAATGACGAGGACATGACTCCGCATCCCCGCGGCGCGATTTCGCGTCCGAGTGATGCATCAATCCGTCGCTCCCTCGGAAACAGAGGGCGCAGGGAATGCCGGGTGCACGACCGCACCCACTGCCTTGCGTGCAAACGAAAAAGACGCACGCAGGCCAACACAGGTACGCCGAAATCACTCCGGCACTCCCTGCGCAATGGCTTTACGGCTGACTCCGTGCTCTCCCCGGGGTACCGGGCTTGTTAGCCCCCGTCGTCTCATCGATCTCCGCGTTTCGGCCGCACGGCTGAAATCGCGTATCGACAAGACTTGATCCCAGCGTCGGGGGATCAGGACCACACGGCTTGACCGTACGCACCGTGCCGCACGTCTTGCGGCACCAATGCGTCCATCGCAACCCGCCTCACGTCTGGTGACGAATGGCCATCACGTCCCCCGTGTCGAGGCGGGCTGGCTTCTTTAAATCATAACTTCTGTCTTTCGGAAAGACGAATATTTTTGCGCCGCGCGCTTGACTCGTCGGGCAAAACAGGCGGCGGGTTTTCGCGCCGCCCGTCCGCCTAAAAAACAGGCGCGATGAAAGACCTTGGCTGTTGCGGGCGGGGCACATCTTGAGCGGTCCCGGCGTGGTAATTTCGGCCGGACTCGAAGCCATTTTGATTGTTCGTTGGGACCGACCGCCATGAAGAAGCTCCTTCTCCTGAGCTCCGCCATCGTCGCCGCAAGTCCGGCGCTCGCCGCCGACCTGCCGATGAAAGCGCCCGTCGCCGCCGTGCCCTACACCTGGTCGGGTTGCCATATCGGCGCCAATATCGGCGGGGTTTGGGACCGCACCACCTATTCGGACCCGGGCACCCTGGCTCCGGGCTTCCTGGGTCTCGCTCCGCCGAGCATCGCCCAGAATTTCGCGCCGGCCGGAACGGCGTTCAGCAGCAACAGCAAGGGCGGCATTCTCGGCGGCGTACAGGGCGGCTGCGACTATCAGTTCGCCAGTCACTGGGTCATCGGCTTCGGCGGCGACTACGCCTGGACCAGCCTGAACCACGTCGCCAACGATCCGTTCTTTGCCGGCAAGAACGGCGGTCCGCCGCTGCTGACGTCGCAGACCGACCAGATCGCCACCCTCACGGGGCGGATCGGATACGCCTGGAATCGCGTGCTGTTCTACGGCAAGGGCGGCGCAGCCTATGCCCACGACAACTACATCGCGCAGAATTTCCTGGGCCTCAACAATAACTTCTGCAACAACGCCGCCGGCCAGGGCTGCATTGCCTATGGTAGCACCCAGCGTTGGGGCTGGACCGCGGGCGTTGGTCTCGAATATGCGTTCTACGAGAACTGGTCGGCCTTCGTCGAATACGACCACTACGGCTTCGCCAACAAGACCATCCAGATGAACATCCTCAACGGCGTCACCGTTCCCGCCAATCTGACCGCCAGGCACGACATCGACACGGTCAAGTTCGGCGTCAACTACCGCATCTGGTCGCCGGGTCCGGTCGTCGCGCGTTACTGAGGCGCATGTGACGATGCCTCGCCAAGCGCGGGGCGTCGTTTCCTCGGATTATGATTTGGCCTTCCCGGGCTTTCGCGCGGGCGCGTTTTCGGCTGACGACAGCCGGCGCAGGATGCGGCTGCCGATCGGCGTCTGGCGATAGGCCTTGTAGCCGTCGCGCGTCCAGCTCACGGTGCATGTCCCGAGCGCCGAGCCGTCGGTGACCGATTTCACCGGCGCGCCCGGCGCTTCGTCCTTTTGCCAGCCGAGCTTGAGCAGATAGGCCAGCGTGACATCGTTGCGCTCCAGCACCGAGGCGCGGACGCGCTTGACGCCGACCGTATCGAACAGGAAATCGAGCAGCGCCACGAACACATCGGTGTTGGCGCCGCGGTTGCGATGCGCGGCCTCGCCGATCACGGCATTGACCAGTGCATCGCCGCCCGTCTCGAGATCGATGCGGATGAACCCGACATGCAGCCGCGTCCCCATCTCGAAGATGCCGAGCAGCAGCCGCGAGCGCTGGTCGAACGACTTGATGTAGTCGGCGACGTCGCTTTTGGTGAAGGCGCGCGGCGCGGTGTTGAGGACATGCACGGTCCAGGGATCGGACAGCCAGCCCGCCCAGCGGTCGGACGCGTCCTCGCGCTTGACCGTGCGCAGGAAGTAGCGTCCCGAGCGGAACCAGATGTCTTTTTTGGTGGGCTGGGCCATTGGTCCTCAATAGCACCGCATCTGCAGGGTGGGCAAGCGTGCGCCGCGAACTCCGTTACGCATCCCCCTGCGGGAGAGGGTGGTTTCGAGCGTCAGCGAGAAACCGGGTGAGGGGTCTCGTATCCACCAGCAAGAACCCGCTCACCCGCCTCGCAGCCTTCGGCTGTCGGCACCCTCGTCCCGCAAGGGAGACGGTATAGCCAGCAAGCGGGGGAAAGTGGACATCACCCCTTCGGCGGGGCGAGCGGCTGCACGATCTCGCGAAACGCCGGCAGCGCCTCGCACGTCGCGGCATGCGCCGCCAGCGCCGGATAGCGCGACGCATCGAACAGATGCGGATGCGCCTCGCGCGTGAAGCGCAGCACGCAGGCGACCGCGACGTCGGAATGGCCGATGCGGTCGCCGAACAGCCACGGCGTTTTCACGCCGCGCGCTCCTTCTCCAGCACATCGAGCACGCCCGCGATCTGCGCCTCGCAGCGCTCGACCCAGAGTTTCAGCCCCTCCTTGCGCAGCACGCGCTCATAGAGCAGGCTCACCGCCTTGTCGCCGAGGCCGGTGGCGAGCGCGCATAGGCGCAGCTGCCGGCGGCGCTCGGCGCCTCGCGACGGAAGCATCGCATCGCCGCGAGCTTGCCCTGCACGCGGGCAGTCTCGTCGAGATGATCGAGAATCGCCGAGCTTTCGATCAGCGCCTCGCCGTTGTCGAGCACCAGGGTCGGCACGCGGCGCAGCGGATTATAGGGCGCGATCGTGTCGCCCTCGCCGAAGGTCGACCACGGCTTGTGCTCGAAGGCGATGCCGTAAAGCCGCATCGCGATGGCGACGCGGCGGACGAAGGGCGAGTCGTACTGGCCGATGAGAAACATGGGATTTCCATTCGTCATGGCCGGGCATAGCCGTTCGAAGAACGGCGTCGCTTCCGCTCGCCTATACCCCGGCCATCCATCTTCTCGTGTTGCATTCTTAGTTTGATGGATGCCCGGATCAAGTCCGGGCATGACGACCTACACCTTCTCCTCGATGGCGCGCTTCACGGCGGCGATCGCCGCCTCGTTGCGCCGGTACATGGTCCACTGCTTGATGCGCTTGGCGCGCACCAGTTTCGCCGCGGTCAGCACCCGCATGTGCTCGCTCACCGTCGGCGCGCTGACCCCGAGCTTTTCCGCGATCAAGAGGCCGCAGACGCCGTCCTCGACCAGGTCGCCGTCGACCTGCGCGCGGAAATGCCTCCGCGGCTCGCGCAGCCATTCCAGGATCTGCAGCCGCCGCTCATTGGCCAGCGCGCGCAGCGCAATCGCGATCTTCATTTAGCCATTTTGCTAATTACCTAATTGATGTCAACTCCCGGACGCGCTATCAGAGGCGCCATGAACACCGACATCACGCGCGAGCGCATTGCGGCGACCGAAGCCGTGATCCGGCCCTATGTCCGCCGCACGCCGTGTCTTGCGGCCGACCTCGCCGATTTCGGCCTGCCGCCTTCGTCCGTCTTCTTCAAGCTGGAGACGCTGCAGCATTCCGGCTCCTTCAAGGTGCGCGGCGCATTTGCGAACCTGCTGTTGCGCAAGGTGCCGGCGGCCGGCATCGCCGCGGCGTCCGGCGGCAATCACGGCGCGGCGGTCGCCTATGCCGCGCAGCGGCTCGGCATATCGGCGACGATTTTCCTGCCCGACATCACTTCACCCGCGAAGGCCGAGCGCATCGGCGACTATGGCGCGCGGCTGAAGATCGTCGGCACGCACATCGCCGACGCGCTGGTCGCGTGCGAGCGCTTTGTCGCCGAGACCGGCGCGATGTCGGTGCATCCGTTCGACCAGGCCGAGACGATGCTCGGCCAGGGCTCGGTCGGCATGGAGCTGGAGCAGGATGCGAATCTCGACACGCTCTTGGTCGCGGTCGGCGGCGGCGGCCTGATCGGCAGCCTCGCCGCATGGTTCGCAGGCCAGGTGCGCATCATCGGCGTCGAGCCGGAGCAGGCGCCGACCCTGCATGCGGCGCTCGCCGCCGGCCGGCCGGTCGATGCGCCGGCCGGCGGCATCGCCGCCGATGCGCTGGGGCCGCCGCGGGTGGGGCAACTGATGTTTCCGATCGCACGCGCGCATGTCGAAGAGGTGCTGCTGGTCAGCGAGGACGACATCAGGCGGGCGCAGGCGGCGCTGTGGCAGACCTTGCGCGTGGTGGCCGAGCCCGGCGGCGCCGCCGCGTTCGCGGCGCTGCTGTCGCAGCGCTATCGCCCGTCACGCGGCGAGCGCGTCGGCGTGATCATCAGCGGCGCCAACACCACGGCGGTGAATTTCGAGAGTTAGCCGTAGCGCGGGAGAGCCGACCCTGGGAAGTGACCCACGTCGTCATGCCCGCCTGAGCAACGGAATGTTCCGACCTTGCTGCGCATCAGCCATCCCCGAACGCCCATTGTGCAACGCAGCATAGCTCGCTAAATCTTGCGCTTCAGCATGAGGCGCGACGACTGACTGACAGTTCCACCACTTCTCAAACAGTTGGGTTTCCTCCAACCACCAGCCGATGGGCTTTGCCGAATTCGTGGTCGTGATCGCCTCGATCATGGCGCTCAATCCGCTGGCGATGGACATGATGCTGCCGGCGCTGCCCGACATCGCCACGGCGTTTCACATCACCGAAGCCAACCGGCCGCAGGAGGTGCTGTCGACCTTCCTGATCGGCTTCGGCATCGGCCAGTTCGTGATGGGGCCGCTGTCCGACCGGTTCGGCCGCCGCGCGGTGCTGATCGACGGCATGGCGCTGTACTGCATCGCCAGCATCATCGCGGTCACGGCGCAATCGTTCGAGACCTTGCTGCTGGCGCGCGCGCTGCAGGGGCTCGGCACCTCGGCGACGCGCGTGATCGCGACCTCGATCGTGCGCGACTGCTATGCCGGCCGCCGCATGGCGAGCGTGATGTCGCTCGCCATGATGGTGTTCATCGCCGTGCCCGTGATCGCGCCGTCGCTGGGACAGGCGGTGCTGCTGTTCGGGCAATGGCGCGGCATCTTCCTCGTGCTGTTGCTGTACGGATTCGTCGCGCTGGTCTGGAACGCGATGCGCATGCCGGAAACGCTGCCGGAGAGCGAGCGCAGGTCGCTCGCCGTGCGCGACGTGCTCGGCGCCTTCCGCCAGACCGTGACCAACCGGCAGACGATGGGTTATGCGCTGGCGGCCGCCGGCGTGATGGGCTCGCTGTTCGCCTACGTGCTCTGCTCGCAGCAGGTCTTCACCGGCATTTACAAGCTCGGGCCTTATTTTCCGATTGCGTTTGCGGCGATTGCGGTCGGCACCGCGATTGCGGGCTTTCTCAACGCGCGTTTCGTCGGCCGCCTCGGCATGCGCGTGATCTCGCACGGCGCGCTGGTGGGTTTTGTCGCCGTGGCCGGGACCCTGCTGGTCGGGGCGAAACTCGCCATCATGCCGCTGGCGCTGTTCATGGCGCTCTCGGCGCTGATGATGTTCTTCTTCGGACTGATGATCGCCAATTTCACCTCGCTGGCGATGGAGCCGCAGGGCCACATCGCCGGCACCGCCTCCTCGCTGTACGGCTCGATCACGACCCTGCTCGGGATCGGCATCGGCTCGACCATCGGCCAGGATTTCGACGGCACGCTGGTGCCGTTCGCGACCGGGTTCTTCCTCTGCACGCTGGCCTCGCTCGCGGTCGTGCTGGTGACGGAGAAGGGACGGCTGTTCCGGCCGCATGGCGGACGGGCGGTGGCGGCGGCCGAACGCGTAGTGCCGTAGGGTTGGTTAGGCCGCGTTGCGCCGGAATCCACCTCTTCTCTTCCGCGGAGAGACAAGTACGTGGGTGACGCTCTGCGTCAAGCCCGGCCCTGACGAAGCCGGAGCGCGACGTCCACATTACCGATTTGTCAGTGGCGCAGCTCGCGCGAATCAGCGGCTCAATGCGACCAGCGGAGATCCGCGATGTCGCGCCATCACATCCTGCCGCCGATCATCTACACGCCGGAGCCGCCGAAGCCGAAGGAAGCGCGGCGCAAGCGCGGCGTCGGCTACGCGCGCGGCGCGGGTTTGACCGATGAGACCGAGGAGACGGAAGGCGTCGGCGAGATCTCGCGCACGACGCAGCCGCGCGCCGCATCTCCCCTGCCCGCGCATTCAACTCCGATCGAAAGCGCCGAGCGGCGCGTCCCCTCCCCCAACGGCAAGCTCAGCGACGACACGCTGAAGGCGATGCTGGAGGTGCAGGAGAAGGACGGCGAGAAGCCGTAGGCGCATTGCGCCGCTCATTGGCCGGCGGATTACGCTATCGCTAATCCGCCTACGATTCACTGCTGTACTTCGGTTTTGGCAGTCGAGCAGCCAACTGCTGCCCCAGATGGTTGCACGCGAATGCAATTTCGTTGAACTCTTGAGGGCTAAACGTGAGCCTCGCTCCCAACGGAACCGTACGCTTTCGGGTTTCTATTCTCATCAAAATATCCACGCCCGGTCGGTCGTCCCCAGGATCGACCCGCTCGCCGGCGACGACTTCTATCTCCTCGATCCCGCGGAGGTAGAAGATCTTTAATCTTGGAATGCTCAATGTCAATTCGTCAGCGCCCTTCGTGTCAGCGGCTCCCACGATACCAGCTCGATGCTCAAGGCAATTTCTAGCGGCTTGAAGAGACTTGTAGGAATCGGCGAAATCAAGTTTCGGATCAAGCAACTCGTTGACCGTCGCTAACAGTTCAGCGAACGTCAATGCGGCAGCCTTGCGCTGAAATGGTTTCAGAAAATTTTCCAAAGTATCGTTCGACCTGATCTTATGCTCTTTCGTCAGGAGAGTGACTAACACATATGCTTCTTCTAGAGCGTGACGAACAGCTCGAAGTAATTCTTGAAATGCCTTCGCTAAAATCCAGCTTTCGTGCATGACGCGGCGCTGATCGTTTGTCAGGTCAGGGCCACGAAAGTTGTACACAACCCCTGTTGCACCCGGGCGCCGTTAAGATTTTCGTCCGCGAGCGAACTCAGATGCAAGTTCACCACTTCGGTACTTGCAAAAACGGCTGAACCGATAATTTCAGCGACGAGCCGGAGCCCGCTAGATCAAGCCGTGGATTCGCTCGGGCGCTCATGATCGGCCATAACGAGTTAGCCTCACCCTACCCCTCATCGCTCGCCAGCACCCCCTTCACCGCGCGCGCCCAGCCCTTCAGCTTGCGCTCGCGCGTGGCGGCGCTCATGGCCGGCTTGAAGCGGTGCTCGAGCCGCCAGTTGTCGGCGAATTTTGCCGGCTCCGGATAGACGCCGGCCTGCAAGCCCCGCGAGATAGGCGGCGCCGAGCGCGGTGGTCTCCTGGATCATCGGGCGGTCGACCGGCGCGTCGAGCAGATCGGCGAGCCGCTGCATGGTCCAGTCCGACGCGGTCATGCCGCCGTCGACGCGCAGCACGTTGGCGGCCGATGCCGTCCGGCCAGTCGGCGCGCATCGCGGCTCGCGCAGATCGTAGGTCTGGTAGCACACGCTCTCCAGCGCGGCATGCGCGAGCTCGGCGGGGCCGGTGTTGCGCGTCAGCCCGAACAGCGCGCCGCGCACGTTCGGATTCCAGTACGGCGCGCCCATGCCGACGAAGGCCGGCACCAGATAGACCGACTGCGTCGAGTCGGACTTGTCGGCGAGCGGGCCGGTCTCGGCGGCCTGCTTGATGAGGCCGAGCCCGTCGCGCAGCCACTGCACCGCGCTGCCGGCGACGAAGATCGAGCCTTCCAGCGCGTAGGTGCGCTTGCCCGCGAGCTGATAGGCGATGGTGGTGAGCAGCTTGTTCTTCGAGGCCACCGGCGTCGCGCCGGTGTTGAGCAGCGCGAAGCAGCCGGTGCCGTAGGTCGACTTGATCATGCCCGGCGTGAAGCAGGCCTGCCCGATGGTCGCGGCCTGCTGGTCGCCGGCGATGCCGGAGATCGCGATCGCGCCGCCGAACAGGTCGGCCACGCTGTCGCCGAACTTCGCGGAGGAGTCCTTCACCTCGGGCAGCATCGAGCGCGGCACGCGCAGGATTTTCAGCAGCTCGTCGTCCCACTGCCCGGTGTGGATGTTGAACAGCAGCGTGCGCGAGGCGTTGGTGGCGTCGGTCGCATGCACCTTGCCGCCGGTGAGCCGCCACAGCAGATAACAATCGACGGTGCCGAACAGGAGCTCGCCGGCCTCCGCGCGTTTGCGCGCGCCGGGCACCTGGTCGAGGATCCACGCGACCTTCGTGCCGGAGAAATAGGGATCGATGATCAGGCCGGTCTTCTGCGTGATCGACCGGCTCGTGGCCGTCGCTCTTCAGCTTGGCGCAGATGTCGCGGTGCGGCGGTCCTGCCAGACGATGGCGCGATGCACGGCCTTGCCGGTGGCGCGGTCCCACACCACGGTGGTCTCGCGCTGGTTGGTGATGCCGATCGCGGCGATGTCCTTGGCGCGCGAGGTTCGCTTTCTTCAGCGCCTCGCGGCAGACCGCAATGGTCGAGGTCCAGATGTCCTCGGGCTCGTGCTCGACCCAGCCCGACGCCGGAAAGTGCTGCGGGAATTCCTGCTGCGCCACGGAGGCGATCGAGATGTCGGCGCGGAACACGATCGCGCGCGAGGACGTGGTGCCCTGATCGATGGCCAGGATGTGGGACATGGCGGTTTCCTTGGCGATTCTTCCCGGAGCGTTTCTTGTGATGCGGAAGGACAGCGGATTGGCAAGGGAAGGTCAAGGCAGGCGGCCACGCCTCAACGCTCACTTGTCGTCCCCGCGAACGCGGGGACGCCATAACCACAGGCGGCGATTGTGAGAGACGCACTGCGTCCGCAGCCTCCGCACCACGGCCTGTGGTTATGGGTCCCGGATCGCCGCTCGCTACGCCTCGCTTGTCCGGGACGAGGGAAGACAACTACGCCGCCGCCGTGGTCACGCCGCCGTCGACCACGATGGTCTGCCCGGTCATGAAGGTCGACGCATCGGAGGCGAGATAGGCGACCGCGCCCGCGATCTCGTCGGGCTCGCCGATCCTTCGAAGCGGCGTGGTGGCGCAGCGGCGCTTCAAGCGCTCCTCGTCCTCCCACAGCGCGCGGGCGAAATCGGTCTTCACCAGGCCCGGCGCCACGCAGTTGACGCGCACGCCCTTCGGGCCCCACTCGCCGGCGAGGCTGCGGGCACAGCGCGAAGTCGGCGGCTTTCGAAATGCCGTAGGCGCCGATCACGGTCGAGCCGCGCAAGCCCCCGATCGAGGAGATGATCACGACCGAGCCCTTGCCGCGCGCGGCCATGCCGGGGATCGCCAGCGCGCACAGCCAGATGTTGCTCTTGACGTTCGAGCCCATGATCTTGTCGAAGGCCTCGTCCTTGATGTCGAGCAGCGGGCCGTAATACGGGATTGACCGCGGCGTTGCAGACCAGGATGTCGATCTTGCCGTAATGCTTCGTGGTGCCCTCGATCAGCGCCTTGACCTCGTCGTGGCGCGAGATGTTGCAGGCAATGACATGCGCGTCGCCGCCGGATTTCTTGATGCCGTCGGCGACCTCGTGACAGGCGTCCGCCTTGCGCGAGGAGATCACGACCTTGGCGCCGAGCTTCGCCAGCAATTCCGCCGAGGACTTGCCGATGCCGCGGCTCGAGCCGGTGACGACGGCGACCTGGCCGGTGAGATCGAACGGGGTGTTTTTCATTGTTGTTGCTCCTCCCTTTTCCGTCGTCATGCCCGGGCTTGAGCGAGCGATCCACGACTTCTCCGATGTCGCAATGACGTCGGATGCCGGGCTAGCCCGGCATTGACGTATCGCTTCGCTCGCTGACGACGTACACTAAATCAGCCCGCCGGCGTCGGTGACGCGGCGCAGATGATAGTCGGTGTCGCCGAACGTGTTCTCGATCATGGTCAGCCGCTTGAAGTAGTGGCCGATCTTCGCCTCCTGGGTCATGCCGATGCCGCCATGCAGCTGGATCGACTGCTGGCCGACGAACTTGCCGGACTTGCCGATCTGCACTTTCGCCGCGGCGACCGCGCGGGCGCGCTCCTTCGGCATCGTCGAAGTCGGCGGCCATGGTCGCGAACATCGACATGCTGCGCGCCTGCTCCAGCGCCACGAACATGTCCGACGCACGGTGCTGCAGCGCCTGGAAGGTGCCGATCGCGACGCCGAACTGCTTGCGCGTCTTGATGTACTCGACCGTGGTCTTGAGCGACTCGTCCATCGCGCCGACCGCCTCGGCGCACATCGCGGTGCGGGCTTCGTCGACCACGCGCTCGATCAGCGGCCAGCGCGTTTTCGGGATCGCCGATCGCGGCATCGGCGCCGACCTCGACGCCGGTGAAGGTGATGTCGGCGGCATGCAGGCCGTCCTGGGTCGGATAGCCCTTGCGCGTGACGCCCTTGGCGTTGGCCGGCACGAGGAACACGCCGACGCCGGTCTTGTCGCGGCGATTGCCCTTGGTGCGCGCGGTGACGATCAGCGTGTCCGCGTTCTCGCCGTTGACCACGACGAACTTCTCGCCGTCGATCACCCAGCCGTCGCCCTTCTTCTTCGCCGTCGTCGAGACGTCGGCGAGATCGTAGCGCGAGTTCTTCTCGAGCTGCGCAAAGCCAAAGGTCTTGCTGCCGTCGATGATGCCGGGAATGTGCGCGGCCTTCTGCGCGTCCGAGCCGCCATGGCGCAGGAAGCCGCCGCCGATCACCACCGTCGCGAGATACGGCTCCAGCACCAGCGCCTTGCCCAGCGCCTCCATCACGATCATGGTCTCGACCGCGCCGGCGCCGAAGCCGCCGTCGGCCTCGGCAAAGGGCAAGCCGAGCAGGCCCTGCTCGGCGAGCTTGCTCCAGACCGACTTGCTCCAGCCGCCCTTCTCCTTCTGGTACTTCTTGCGCGCCTCGAAGTCGTAGGAGTCGGTGAGCAACCCGTCGACGCTGTCCTTGAGAAGCCGCTGCTCCTCGGTCAAATCGAAATCCATTTTCTTCCACTCTCCCCGGTATTCGCTGACTTCGTCATGCCCGCGCTTGTCGCGGGCATCGCACGGCTGCGGTGATCCAGTAACCACGATGCCGATCATGTTGATTGCAGACCGCTCGCGCGTCTCGGTCCCCGCCATGACGACGGGGTGTGTTGCGGCGTCGGGGCACCTACAGCCCCAGCACCGCCTTGCTGATGATGTTGCGCTGGATCTCGTTGGAGCCGCCGTAGATCGAGACCTTGCGGTTGTTGAAATAGCTCGGCGCGATCTGCGCGGTCCAGTCCATCGCCTCGTTGGAGCCGTCGTCGCCGTGCTCGTCATAGGGCGCGGCGAACGGGCCGATCACTTCCATCAGAAGCTCGGTGGTGGCCTGCTGGATCTCCGAGCCCTTGATCTTCAAGCACCGAGGACGCCGGATTGGGCTTGCCCTTGCCGTGCTTGCCCTCGTCGGCGACGACGCGCAGCTGCGTCAGCTCCAGCGCCTTCAGCTCGATCTCGACCGCGGCGAGCTTCTCGCGGAAGCCTTGATCCTCCATCACGGGCTTGCCGTTCTGATTCGACCTTCGACGCCAGATCCTTGATGCGGCGCAGCCGCTCCTTGGAGACGCCGACCCGCGCAATGCCGGTGCGCTCGTTGCCGAGCAGGAATTTGGCGTAATCCCAGCCCTTGTTCTCCTCGCCGATCAGGTTCTCGACCGGCACCTCGACGTCGTCGAAGAAGACTTCGTTGACCTCAACGCCGCCGTCGATGGTCTCGATCGGGCGCACCGTGACGCCCTTCGACTTCATGTCGAACACGATGAAGGAAATGCCCATCTGCTTCTTGGCCGCCGGATCGGTGCGGCACAGGCAGAAGATCATGTCGGCGTGCTGCGCCAGCGTGGTCCAGGTCTTCTGGCCGTTGATGATGTATTTGTCGCCCTTGCGCTCGGCCTTGGTCTTGAGCGAGGCAAGGTCCGAACCCGAGCCCGGCTCGGAGAAGCCCTGGCACCACCAGTCGTCGACATTGGCGATGCGCGGCAGATACTGCTTCTTCTGCGTCTCGTTGCCGAAAGTGTAGATGACCGGGCCGACCATGCTGACGCCGAAGGCGAGCGGCGCCGGCGCCGGATGCATCTGCAGCTCTTCGTTGAAGATGTAGCTCTGCACCGAGGTCCACCCCGTTCCGCCATATTCCTTCGGCCAGTGCGAGACGCCCCAGCCCTTCTTGTTGAGGATGCGCCACCAGGTGACCATCTCGTCCTTGGACAGATGACGGCCTTCCTGCAGCTTGCGCCGCGTATCCGGCGGCACGTTGTCGCGGAAAAACGCCCGCACCTCTTCACGGAACGCCAGCTCTTCCTTGGTAAAAGCGAGATCCATCGGATCCTCCTTGCAAAAAGAGAAAACTCTTACGCGATCTTTTTTGTCAGCGCCGCTTGCTGGCTGCTGCGCAGCTCGTGGCGCGACAGCTTGCCGACCGGCGTGCGCGGCAGCTCCTTGACGAATTCCATCGCGGCCGGCAGCTCGTGCTTGCCGATCTTGCCGGTGAGGAACGCGCGCAGTTCGTCCAGCGTAAACGGTTTGGCATCGGGACGCAGCGTGATGAAGGCCTTCGCCGCCTCGCCGCGGTAATCGTCGGGAATGCCGATCACGATCACCTCGTACACGCTCGGATGCGTGTAGATCGCCTGCTCGATCATCTGCGGATAGACGTTGAAGCCGCCGGAGATGATCATGTCCTTCTTGCGGTCGACCAGGAAGAAGTAGCCGTCGTCGTCGCGATAGCCGATGTCGCCGGTGAGGAAGCGGTCGCCGACGAACGCCTGCGCCGTCTCTTCGGGCCTGTTCCAGTAACCGCGCGTGACATTCGGACCGCGGATGCGGATCTCGCCGGTCTCGCCGTCCCTGAGCACTTTGGTGGGATCGTCGAGCGACACCACGTCCATCTCGATGGCGGGCAAGGCGACGCCGACCGAACCGGGCTTGTCCGGTCCGTTGTCGGGATGCGCGGTGCCGGCCGGACAGGTCTCGGTCATGCCCCAGCCGGAACGCAGCTTCATGCCGACCTTGCGCTCGAAGATCGCGGCGACCTCGACCGGCAGCGGCGCGCCGCCCGAGCCGGCGGTTCGCAGCGAGGAGAAATCGCGCTTGTCGAGATCGGGCAATGCGGCGATCGCGATCCACATGGTCGGCACGCCGGGAAAGCTGGTCGCGCGCTTGACCTCGATGTCGCGCATCACGCTTTCGACGTCGAAGCGCTGGTGCAGCGAGATCAGGTAGCCACGGCGAAGGCAGGACAGCATCACCACCGTCAGCGCGAAGATGTGGAACAGCGGCAACACGCAGATCACGCGCTCGATCGGGTCACCCGCGCCTCGCCGCGCGGGCTTGCCCCAGACGTCGTAGATCGACACCGCCGCGGTGAGGTTGCCATGGGAGAGCATCGCGCCCTTCGGCAGACCCGTGGTGCCGCCGGTATATTGCAACAGCGCGATGTCGTTCGGAGAAATCGCAGGCCATTTTGCCGGCCTGGTCGCGCCGTCGACGAAGGTCTTGTAGGTGATCACTCTGGGATCATCGGGCAGCGCGGTCTGCGGCGTGCCGATCTTGCCCCAGTTGTCGTCCTCGCAGACGATCAGCCGGTCGAGCAGGCCCTTCGCCAGAAACTTCAATGCGGTCGGCAGCAGCGCCGACAGATTGCTGGTGACCAGCACGCGCGCGCCGGAATCGGAGAGCTTGTGCGACAGCGCGATCTCGCCGTCGAGCGGCGACAGATGCACGACCCGGGCGCCGGCCTTCAGCGCGCCGAAGAAATTGGCGGGATGGTCCGGCGTGTTGCCGAGGAACAGCGCGACCGAGGTGTCCTTGCCGTAGCCGGCGCGCAGGAACGCCGACGCCGCGACCTCGGCGAGTTGCTCGAGCGCTGTGTAGGTGATCGGGCGATCGCGAAATTCGATTGCCGTGCGATCGCTGTACTCGGATGCAGCCTGCGACAGCAGGTCAGGCAAGTGTACCCTGCGTGATCGGTGCGTCCCACCGCACGCCTTCGGGATAAAATTGTTCGCCGGGATGGGGCATGACGTGATTCTTAGTGTTGTGTGAGGTGAGCGCACCAACGTGCAGCTCGTCCTCCCGGCTTGCGCCGCGAGGCGTCAGGCCCGGAATCGATAACCACGAGCTGGTGAGTATGCGATTCACCGGCCCACCCTGCGCCTCGCCCCGCAAGGGGGAAGGGAACGAGAGAGCGGATGCCGTACATCACGCCGCTTTCGACTTCTCGGACGCCAGCGAGGCGAACGTCTTGCCCTCGGCGGCGAGACGCTTGAGCAGCGGCGCCGGCTCGAGATTCGGATCGTTGGTCTCCTTGGCGTAGTAAGCCAGCCGGTCGGCGATGTGCTTGAGACCGATCGAGTCGGCCCAGAACATCGGGCCGCCGCGATAGATCGGCCAGCCATAGCCATAGAGCCAGATCACGTCGATGTCGCTCGGCCGCGCCGCGACGCCCTCGTCGAGGATTTTTGCGCCCTCGTTGATCATCGGGTACATCATGCGCTCGAGGATCTCGTCGTCGCTGACGTTGCGGCGCTTCTTGCCGAGCTTCTGCAGGGTCTCGTCGATCAGCTTCTCGACATCGGGATCGGGCAGCGGCGAACGCGAGCCGCCTTCATATTTGTAGTAGCCCTTGCCGGTCTTCTGGCCGAAGCGGCCGGCCTCGCACAGCGCGTCCGCGATCTCCGACTTGAGGCCGCGGTCCTTGCGCGAGCGCCAGCCGATGTCGAGGCCGGCGAGATCGCCCATCGCGAACGGTCCCATCGGCATGCCGAACTTGGTGACGACGGCGTCGACCTGCTGCGGCAGCGCGCCTTCGAACAGCAGCTTCTCGGCCTGCTTGCCGCGCTGCGCCAGCATGCGGTTGCCGACGAAGCCGTCGCAGACGCCGACCACCGCCGGCACTTTCGCGATCTTGCGGGCGACCGCAACGGCCGTGGTGAGCGCGTCGGGCGCGGTCTTGGCCGCGCGCACGATCTCGCACAGCTTCATGACGTTGGCCGGCGAGAAGAAGTGCATGCCGAGCACGTCCTGCGGCCGCTTGGTCTCCTTGGCGATCTCGTCGATGTTGAGATACGAGGTGTTGGAGGCGAGCACCGCACCCGGCTTGGCGTACTGGTCGAGCTTGCCGAACACTTCCTTCTTCACCGCCATGGTCTCGAACACCGCCTCGATCACGAGGTCGGCGTCCTTGACGTTCTCGAGGCCGACCTTGCCTGATATCAGCGCCATGCGTTTGGCCGGCGCGTCAGCGGGAATACCGCCCCGCGCCGCGGTGGCCTCCCAGTTCTTCTGCATCACGCCCATGCCGCGCTTGAGATTTTCCTCGTTCATCTCGATCAAGGTGACGGGGATGCCGGCATTGGCAAACGACATCGCGATGCCGCCGCCCATGGTGCCGGCGCCGATGATGGCGACCTGCTTGACGTCCCGCGGCTTGGTGCCGTCAGGCACGCCCGCGACCTTGGAGGCTTCGCGCTCGGCAAAGAACGCGTAGCGCTGCGCCTTGGACTGGTCGGAGGAGACGAGCTTGAGGAAGCCCTCGCGCTCCTTCTTCGAGACCTTCGTCGAACGGCAGATCGATCGCCGCACCCACGGCGTCAGCGGCTGCGAAAGGCGCTTCCAGCCCGCGTGCGCGCTTGGTCATGGCGGCGACCGCATTGGTGAAGATCGAGCGATCCGCCTTCGCCGCCTTGAGCTTCGAGTCATCGTCGCGCAGCTTGCGCAGCGGACGCTTCTCCGCGAGCACCTTGCGCGCAAAGGCTTCGCCGCCTGCGGCTTGGGCCTTCGACGATCTCCTCGATCAGGCCGTTCTTCAGCGCTTCGGACGCCGAGATCGGATCGCCGCCGACGATCATCTTGACGGCGAGCTCAGGCCCCACCGCGCGCGGCAGGCGCTGCGTGCCGCCGGCGCCCGGCAACAGGCCGAGCTTCACCTCGGGCAGGCCAAGCCGCGCTTCCTTGACGGCGACGCGGAAATGGCAGGCGAGCGCGACTTCGAGGCCGCCGCCGAGCGCGGTGCCGTGGATCGCGGCCACGATCGGCTTCGGCGAGTTCTCCATCGCGGTCAGCACCTCGTGCAGGCCGGGCGGCTTCGGCGGCTTGCCGAATTCGGTGATGTCGGCGCCGGCAATGAAAGTGCGGCCACCGCAGGTCAGCACGATCGCCTTGATTTCGGGATCGGCGATCGCCTGCTTCATGCATTCGAAAATGCCGCCGCGGACCGCGGCGCTCAGCGCGTTGACCGGAGGACTGTTGACGGTGACGATGCCGACGACGTCGTGACGTTCGAGCTTGACCACTTCGTTCACGCTACGCTCCTTGGGATGTTTTGTTCTTGGTTGCGGCTTTGGTTTTATGTTGTTGGTTTGTGTCGGGCGGCTCGCGTCTTGCGGCGGCGGGCACCTCTTCAGTGATTAGTTAGTTCCGCACAGCGAAACTAAATTCCACATCTTGACAGCGAGGGTTATTTTGAAGCACCTCCCTTGTCAACGAGGACCGTAAAACGGCGGGACATGAAACGCTCTCCCAGGAAAGGTGCGACCGATCGCAGCTTTGTCGTCGCGCTGTCCCGCGGCCTCGATGTGTTGCGCGCCTTCCAGCCCAATGACGGCCTCCTCGGCAATCAGGAGATCGCGGCCCGCACCAAACTGCCGAAGCCCACGGTCTCGCGGCTGACCTACACCCTGACAAAGCTCGGCTATCTTACGCCGGTTCCGCGCTTTGAGAAGTATCAGTTGACGCCGTCCGCAATGGCGCTCGGCTATGCCGCGCTGGCCAATCTCGGCGTTCGTCATTTGTCCGAGCCGTTCCGAGAGGAAGTGATGCGCGAGACCGGCGGCGCCGTCGCGGTCGGCGGACGCGACCGTCACAGCATGATCTATTTCGGCCAGAGCCGTAACGGGCTGACGCTCGGCGTTCAGCTCGACGTCGGTTCGCGGGTACCGATTGCGACCACGGCGATGGGCCGCGCCTATTTCTGGGCGCTGGCGCCGGAGGAGCGCGCCAATTTGATCCGCGACCTGCGCGAGCATTACGGCAGCCGCTGGACGAAGCTGCGTGACGGCCTCGAGCGCTCCGGAGAGACGGTTGCAAAATACGGCTTCGCGATTTCCGCGGGCGACTGGCAGGACGAGATTTCCGCCGCCGGCGTTGCACTAAAGTTAAATGACGGGACCGGGCCATATGCGTTTAACTGCGGCGCACCGGCATTCCGCTTCACGGAAGACCGCTTGCGCAACGATATTGGACCTCGCCTGTTGGCGATGGTAAGGAACATCGAAGCGGCGCTCGGGGGAATGGCGCCGCAGCTGACACAATCAAAAAAAGAACAGAAGCGATCAGGAGGGAAACTTGCACGTGTGGCCGAGGGCATCCGGTAGGCGTCGCGCCTGCTCATTTTCGTTGGGCGAGGCGTCATGACGCAGGCCCAACTCGCGCAGGGACAATCTCCCCTGCTCGCGGTGCGCGACGTCAGCGTCGTGTTCGGCGGCATCATCGCGTTGAACGGCGTGTCCTTCGACATGCACCAGGGCCAGATCCTCGGCCTGATCGGTCCCAACGGCGCCGGCAAGACCACGCTCTTCAACTGCCTCAGCCGGCTCTACCAGCCGAGCTCCGGCGACATCCTGATGGAAGGGTCAAGCATCCTGACGCGGCCCGCGCACCGCATCGCCGAGATCGGCATCGGCCGTACCTTCCAGAACGTCGCGCTGTTCCAGAATCTTTCGGTGCTCGACAACGTCCGCGTCGGCACTCATTCCCGCACCAATTCCGACGTCGTCAGCGACGCGCTCAAGCTCGGCTGGGTCCGCCGCAGCGAAGCCGACATGAACAAGAAGGTGCACGACATCCTCGGCTATCTCGACCTCGAAAGCGTCGCCCACACCACGGTGTCGGGCCTGCCGTTCGGCACCCAGAAGCGCGTCGAGCTTGCGCGCGCGCTCGCAGCCGAACCGAGAATCCTGCTGCTCGACGAACCCGCCGGCGGCCTCAACCATGAAGAGGTCTATGTGCTCGGCGACCTCATCCGCAAGATCCGCACCGACCGCAAGATCACCGTGCTGCTGGTCGAGCATCACATGGGGCTCGTCATGTCGATCGCCGACCACGTGGTGGCGCTGAACTTCGGCAAGAAGCTCGCCGAGGGCACGCCGGCCCAGGTGCAGGCCGACCCCGACGTCATCAAGGCCTATCTCGGGAGCAAGGACCAATGACGGCGATGCTCAACGTCAAGGACCTGCGCGCCTATTACGGCCAGGTGCAGGCGCTGCACGGGCTGTCCTTCTCGCTCGACGAGGGCTCGCTCACCACGCTGCTCGGCGCCAACGGCGCCGGCAAGACCACCACGCTGCGCGCGATCTGCAACATGGTGCGCTCCACCGGCGCCATCGAATTCGAGGGCGCCGCGCTCTCCGGCCGCTCCACCGAGAGCATCGTGCGGCTCGGCATTGCGCATGTGCCGCAGGGCCGCGGCACCTTCACCACCATGACGGTGGAGGAGAACCTGCAGCTCGGCGCCATCAGCCGCAAGGACAAGGCCGGCATCGTCTCCGACATCGAGCGGATGTACGCGCACTTCCCGGTGCTCAAAGAGCGCTACACCCAGCAGGCCGGCACGCTGTCCGGTGGCGAGCAGCAGATGCTGGCGGTCGCCCGCGCGCTGATGCTGCGCCCGCGCCTGATGCTGCTGGACGAGCCGTCCTTCGGACTGGCGCCGTTGATCGTGCGCGACCTCTTCAAGATCCTCGGCAAGATCAACCGCGAGGACAAGGTCACCATCCTGGTGGTCGAGCAGAACGCGCAGCTTGCGCTCGAGCTCGCCGACCAGGCCCATGTGATCGAGACCGGCCGGATCGTGATGTCCGGCGGCGCCAAGGACATCGCGAACAACGAAGACGTTCGCAAATCCTATCTCGGATATTGAGGAGAGCCGGCCCATGGAGCTTTTCACCAACCAAATCCTGGCCGGCATCTCGACCGGCGCGATCTATGCCTGTCTGGCGCTCGCGCTGGTCATGATCTACCAGGCGATCGACCACCTCAATTTCGCCCAGGGCGAGATGGCGATGTTCTCGACCTTCATCTCCTGGCAGTTGATGCAGTGGGGCATCCCCTATTGGGTCGCCTTCGTGCTCACGATCGCCTTTTCCTTCGCCGCCGGCATCGCAATCGAACGGGCCTTGTTCAAGCCGCTCACCAAGGCGCCTATCCTGACGCAGGTCGCCGGTTTCATCGCCCTGTATTCGATCATCAATTCCTGCGCCGGCCTGATCTGGGACTTCACCATCAAGCAATATCCGACCCCGTTCGGCTCTTCGCCGTTCCTCGGCAGCCAGCTGATCTCGACCCACCAGGCCGGCATGATCGGCGTCACCTTGCTGATGTTGCTCGGCCTGTTTTTCTTCTTCCGCTACACCCGGGTGGGACTGGCGATGCGGGCCGCCGCCGCACTGCCGGAATCGGCGCGGCTGGTCGGCATCAACACCTCCTGGATGATCGCGCTGGGCTGGGGCATGGCGGCCTCGATCGGCGCCGTCGCGGGAATCCTGATCGCACCGGTGGTGTTCCTGGAGCCCAACATGATGCTGGGAACGCTGGTCTACGGCTTTGCCGCGGCCGTGCTCGGCGGCCTCACCTCGCCGTTCGGCGCCGTGATGGGCGGCTTCCTGGTCGGCATCTTCGAGAATCTCGTCGGGACCTACATCCCCGGCGTGGGCAATGAGCTGAAACTGCCGATCGCGCTCGCGCTGATCGTCACCGTCCTGGTCGTCAAACCCGCCGGCCTGTTCGGCCGGCCCGTCATCAAGAGAGTTTGATCATGAGCGCAGCTGACGAAGTCGAAGTCGTCGCCGAAGGCCAGGCCGTAGAAGCCGTTCCCAAGCGCGCAATGACGCTCAGTGCCGGCACCTCGCTGACGGTGCTGGTGATCCTGCTGCTGATCCCGCTGCTCGTGAAGAACTTCATCATCTTCCAGCTGACGATGCTCTTGATCTACGGGCTCGCGGTGCTGGCGCTGAACATCCTGACCGGCGGCAGCGGACAATTCTCGCTGGGCCAGAGCGCGTTCTATGCGATCGGCGCCTACACCTCCGCGATCCTGATGGAGCATTTCAACGTCAACTACGCGCTGACCCTGCCGATCGCGGGCATTATCTGCTTCGCCGCGGGATTCCTGTTCGGCCAACCGGCGCTGCGGCTGTCCGGCGTCTATCTGGCGCTGGCGACCTTTGCGCTGGCGACCGCGATGCCGCAATTGCTCAAGCTCGGTTATTTCGAGCACTGGACCGGCGGCGTGCAGGGCCTGGTCGTGACCAAGCCGGACGCGCCGGACATGCTGGAAAGCGCGCTGAAGGTGGTCCACCTGAAAATGTCCCAGGACATGTGGCTGTATTACTTCACGCTCGCGATCACGGTTGCGATCTATCTCTGGTCCGTCAACCTGCTGCGCTCGCGCTCCGGCCGCGCCTTCATGGCGATCCGCGACAACGAGATCGCGGCCTCCTCGATGGGCGTCAATGTCGCGCTCTACAAGACGCTGGCGTTCGGCGTCACCGCGGGGATCACCGGCGTCGCCGGCGGCCTCGGGGCCATCGCGGTGCAATTCGTGGCGCCCGACAGCTACACCATCACCTTTGCGATCTCGCTGTTCCTCGGAATGGTGGTCGGCGGCGTCGGCTGGCTTCCCGGATCGTTCGTAGGCGCCGCCTTCATCATCTTCGTGCCGAACATCTCGGAGAGCATCTCCAAGGGCCTCTCCGGCGCCGTCTTCGGCGTGCTGCTGTTCCTCGTGATCTTCCTGGTGCCGCATGGCGCGAGGCAGGTTGCCATCGTCGGCCAACAGCTGGCGGGCAGATTCCGCAGGTGACTTAAGGAGAAAAAGAAACAATGCGTTCGTACAAACTTCATGCTGCCGCGACTTGCGGCGGCAATCTTCGCTTTGACTTCGTCGACCGCGTTCGCGCAGAAGAAATACGACACCGGCGCCAGCGACACCGAGATCAAGATCGGCAACATCATGCCGTACAGCGGCCCGGCGTCGGCCTATGGCGTGATCGGCAAGACGGAAAAGGCCTATTTCGACAAGATCAATGCCGAGGGCGGCATCAACGGCCGCAAGATCAACTTCATCTCCTATGACGACGGCTACTCGCCGCCCAAGGCGGTGGAGCAGGCGCGCAAGCTCGTCGAGAGCGACGAGGTGCTGGTCGTGTTCAACTCGCTCGGCACGCCCTCCAACTCGGCGATCCAGAAGTACCTGAACGGCAAAAAGGTCCCGCAGCTGTTCGTCGCGACCGGCGCCACCAAGTGGAACGATCCGAAGGATTTTCCCTGGACCATGGGCTGGCAGCCCTCCTACCAGAGCGAGGCCCGAATCTATGCCAAATACCTGATGAAGGAGAAGCCGGACGGCAAGATCGCGGTGCTCTATCAGAACGACGATTTCGGCAAGGACTACCTGAAAGGGTTGAAGGACGGTCTCGGCAGCAAGTCGTCGATGATCGTGGCCGAAGAAAGCTACGAGACCACCGAGCCGTCGATCGACAACCACATCGTCAAGCTGAAGGCGTCCGGCGCCGACGTGTTCATCTCCATCACCACGCCGAAATTCGCAGCGCAGGCGATCAAGAAGCTCGCCGAGATCGACTGGCATCCGATGCACATCGTCTCCAACGTCTCGGCCTCGGTCGGCGGCGTGCTGCAGCCGGCCGGCTACGAGAATTCGCAGGGCATGCTCTCGGCCGCCTACGCCAAGGACGGCGCCGATCCGCAATGGGACAACGATCCCGGCATGAAGAAGTTCTTCGAGTTCCTGGCCAAGTATTACCCCGATGCCAACAAGCTCGACGGCTCGGTGGTGTACGGCTATGGCGTAGCCCAAACGCTGGTGCAGGTGCTCAAGCAATGCGGCGACGATCTCACGCGCGAGAACGTCATGAAGCAGGCGGCGAGTCTCAAGGACTTCGAGACCGACACGCTGTTGCCGGGCGTCAAGATCAACACCTCGCCAAAGGACTTCGCGCCGATCAGCCAGCTCAAGATGATGCGCTTCAAGGGCGAGAAGTGGGACCTGTTCGGCGAGATCATCTCCGGCGACCTCAGCAGCGATTATCTCCGCGCACGCGTCCGCGTTTTCGCGAGACCTCGCACTTTTCCGGATCATGCGCTGATTAATATTCCACGCCGCGGGCATCCGCGGCGTCGGAACGTTCGACTAAATGACGCCCCTCGCGCTTGCACCGCGGGGGGCTTTTTGTTGCCGGTCCATGGCGGAAGGTATTCAATGCCGGCCAAGGGCCGCGAAGTGCTCCCGCTCCAACAAAGCGACACATCAACCCACAAGGGAGACAGAAATGCCTGCTATCCGCATGCGATTGGGGCTGCTTTCGGCTGCCCTGACCATCGCCCTCGCCTCGACGCCCGCCTTCGCGCAGAAGGGCAAATACGACATCGGCGCCACCGACACCGAGATCAAGATCGGCAACATCATGCCCTACAGCGGACCCGCCTCCGCCTATGGCGTGATCGGCAAGACCGAAGCTGCCTACTTCAACAAGATCAACGCCGAAGGCGGCATCAACGGCCGCAAGATCAATTTCATCTCGCAGGACGACGGCTACTCGCCGCCCAAGACGGTCGAGCAGGCGCGCAAGCTCGTCGAAAGCGACGAAGTGCTGCTGATCTTCAATTCGCTGGGCACGCCGCCGAACTCCGCGATCCAGAAATACATGAACGCGAAGAAGGTGCCGCAGCTGTTCGTCGCCACCGGCGCCACCAAGTGGAACGATCCGAAGGAGTTCCCCTGGACCATGGGCTGGCAGCCGAACTACCAGAGCGAGGCGCAGATCTACGCCAAGTACATCCTGAAGAACCACCCGAACGCCAAGATCGCGGTGCTCTACCAGAACGACGATTACGGCAAGGACTATCTGAAGGGCTTCAAGGACGGGCTCGGCGCCAAGGCCGCTTCCCTGATCATCGCCGCGGAGAGCTACGAGACCACCGAGCCCACCATCGACTCGCACATCGTCACGCTGAAGGCGTCCGGCGCCGACGTGTTCTTCAACATCACCACGCCGAAATTCGCGGCGCAGGCGATCAAGAAGAACGCCGAGATCGGCTGGAAGCCGCTGCACTTCCTCAACAACGTCTCCGCCTCGATCGGCAGCGTGATCAAGCCCGCCGGCATGGAGGCCTCGCAGGACATCATCTCCGTCGGCCTATCTCAAGGATCCGACCGATCCGCAATGGAAGGACGACGCCGGCATGAAGGGCTGGAACGCGTTCCTGGACAAGTATTTCCCGGAGGCCGACCGCGCCGACGCTTCCGTGATGTATGGCTACACCGTCGCCCAGGGCCTGGTTCACGTGCTGAAGAACTGCGGCAACGACCTGACCCGCGAGAACATCATGAAGCAGGCGGCAAGCATGAAGGACCTCGTGCTTCCCGGCCTGTTGCCGGGCATCAAGGTTAACACCTCGGCGACCGACTTCGCGCCGATCTCGTCGGTCCAGCTGATGCGGTTCAAGGGCCAGACCTGGGAGCGCTTCGGCGACATCATCACGTCCGACGTCGGCGGTTAATCCCTCCGAATCTGGCTACTAAAGAAGCAGCCCCTGCGCACTTGTCGCAGGGGCTTTTTGTTGTGGCATTGGCCGTCAAAATGCTATCGAACCGGCCAGATCGAAACAAGAGCTTCCGGTCAAGAAAGCCGCCACATCGATCATTCGGAATTTTGAAAGGGAGAAACTTGATGCACGCCACTCGTCTGGCCATCGCCGCGACCGCGCTGGCCCTGTTCGCCGCTTCCACCAGCGGCGCGCTCGCGCAGAAGAAATACGACACCGGCGCCACCGACACCGAAATCAAGATCGGCAACATCATGCCCTATTCGGGGCCGGCGTCCGCCTATGGCGTGATCGGCAAGACCGAACAGGCCTACTTCAACAAGATCAACGCCGCGGGCGGCATCAACGGCCGCAAGATCAACTTCATCTCCTATGACGACGGCTACTCGCCGCCGAAGGCCGTCGAGCAGGCCCGCAAGCTGGTCGAGAGCGACGAGGTGCTGCTCGATCTTCAACTCGCTCGGCACGCCCTCGAACTCGGCGATCCACAAATACATGAACGCCAAGAAGGTGCCGCAGCTGTTCGTCGCCACCGGCGCCACCAAGTGGAACGACCCGAAGGACTTCCCCTGGACCATGGGCTGGCAGCCCAACTACCAGAGCGAGTCGCACATCTACGGCAAGTGGCTCCTGAAGGAGAAGCCCGGCGCCAAGATCGCGATCCTCTACCAGAACGACGACTACGGTAAGGACTATGTGAAGGGCCTGAAGGACGAGCTTGGTGCCAAGGCGGCCACGATGATCGTCGCCGAGGAGAGCTACGAGACCACCGAGCCCTCGATCGACAACCACATCGTCAAGCTGAAGGCTTCCGGCGCCGACGTGTTCTTCAACGTCACCACGCCGAAATTCGCGGCGCAGGCGATCAAGAAGAACGCCGAGCTCGGCTGGAAGCCGCTGCACCTCCTCAACAACGTCTCGGCCTCGGTCGGCAGCGTGATCAAGCCCGCCGGCTACGAGAACTCGCAGGACATCATCTCGGCGGCGTATCTGAAGGACGCCTCCGACCCGCAGTGGGACAACGACGCCGGCATGAAGGACTTCCTCGACTTCCTCGCCAAGGATTTCCCGGAAGGCAACAAGCTCGACGGCTCCGTCATCGTCGGCTACGGCGTGGCGCAGACGCTGGTGCAGGTGCTGAAGCAGTGCGGCGACGATCTCACCCGCGAGAACGTCATGAAGCAGGCGGCGAACCTGAAGGACTTCCGCACCGAAATGCTGCTGCCCGGCATCAAGATCAACACCTCGCCGACCGACTTCGCGCCGATCAGCCAGCTGCAGCTGATGCGCTTCAAGGGCGAGAAGTGGGAGCTGTTCGGCGACGTCATCTCCGCCGACGTCGGCGGCTGAGTCCCGACTCTGCGCTTGACAACGCTTCGCCCCCGCGGACCTCGGCTCGCGGGGGTTTTCTTTTGCGGCGAGAGGATGGATAACGGCGGTCTCTGCTTTCGCTTTGTCCGTGAGCCCATGACCGACCGACGTCCCCTGTTGCGTGCGATGTACGATGCCGCGGTCGCCGCCGCCCATCCCGGCGTGGTGCTGGCGCAGCATCTGCCCGCACTTCCCAAAGGCCGCGTGATCTGCCTTGCCGCCGGCAAGGGTGCCGCCGCGATGGCCGCGGCTGCGGAGAGCGCACTATCTCGATGCGCTGAAACTCGATCCGGCGCGGCTGGTCGGCATTGCCACCACGCGCCACGGCCACGGCGTGCCGACGCGGCGCATCCGCGTGGTCGAGGCCGGCCATCCCATGCCCGATGAAGCCGGACTGAAGGGCGCGGACGATACGCTGAAGCTCGCGGCAACCGCCGAGGCCGGCGATCTGCTGCTGGTGCTGCTCACCGGCGGCGGCTCGGCGAACTGGATCGCGCCGGCCGACGGCATCACGTTCGAGCAAAAACAGAAGCTGAACCGCGCGCTGCTGCGCTCGGGCGCGCCGATCGGCGAGGTCAACACCGTTCGCAAGCATCTGTCGCGGATCAAGGGCGGACGGCTGGCGCGCGCCGGTCAGCGCGCGAGCGAGATATTGACGCTCGCGGTCTCCGACGTGCCGCGCGACGATCCCTCCGCGATCGCATCGGGTCCGACCGTGCCCGATCCGACCACGCTGGCCGATGCGCGCGCCATCGTCGCGAAATACAGGCTCGAAGTCGACGACGCGATCCGCCGCGCGCTCGACGATCCCGCGAACGAAAGCTGCAAGGCAGGCGATGGCGCCTTTGCGCACGCGCGTTTCGAGCTGATCGCGCGGCCGCGGCAATCGCTCGACGCGGCGGTCAAGCTCGCAAAGGACAACGGCTACGAGACCATCGATCTCGGCGCCGATCTCGAAGGCGAGGCGCGCGAGGTCGCGGCCGATCACGCCCGGCTGGCGCTGGAGGCGCGCGCCAAAGGCAAGCGCGTCGCGATCCTCTCCGGCGGCGAGCTCACCGTCACCGTGCGCGGCAATGGCCGCGGCGGCCCCAACCAGGAATATGCGCTGGCGCTGGCGGACCTGCTGAAGGACACGCAGGATATCGCGGCGATCGCCGGCGACACCGACGGCGCCGACGGCGGCGCGGGCTCGGCGTCCGATCCGGCCGGCGCGCTGGTCGATGGCATCGACATTCGCCAAGATGAAGGCGCAAGGGCTCGATCCGCGCGCTTACCTGGAGAACAACGACGCCACCGCGTTCTTCGCCGCGACCGGCGATTTGCTGCAGACCGGCCCGACGCTGACGAATGTGAATGATATCAGGGTGATTCTGGTGGATTGATTCCGTCGTCATTGCGGAGCGAAGCGCGTAGCGTGTAGCCGAATCGCATGATCGCGCGAATCGGGGCGCTCACTGGCATGTCGAGACTGCGCGCTCGCAGCGCACGCTCCTCGGAATGACGAGCTAAAACTCCGTCGCGATCCTGGTCAGCATCGCCAGCAGCGCCGCGCGGTTGGCCGGCCCGAGCAACTCGTTCAGCCGCGCCTCGTGCTTGGCTCGCCACCAGCTTCTTGGCGCGCGCCAGCACGGCGCGGCCCTTGTCGGTCAGCATCAGCACATGCGAGCGGCGGTCGTTGGCCGAGCGCATCCGCGTGCAGAGGTCGCGGCTCTCCAGCCCATCCAGCATCGCCACGAAATTCGGGCGGAGGATGCCGAGCGTGTTGGCGATCTCGGTCTGGTTGCGGCCGGGATTCTTCTCCAGCAGCAGCAGCACCGAAAACTGCGCCGGCGTCAGCTGCAGCGGCGCGACGCAGCGCAGGAAATCCTCGAAGATCTTCAGCTGCGCGCGCTTCAGCGAATAGCCGAGCAGCTCGGACAATTCGCCGAGCTGAAGTGCGCTCGCCGTCGCCTGATCGTCCGCGGCCTCCTTGCGGCCCTTGTCGCGATCTGCCACGGCGGTTTTGGAAACAGTCATCGCGTGCGGCTCGAAGTCCCGTTAGGCTGAAATGCAAGGCGGTCAGCCAAGAGGCGGTCGGCCTTGAGATTATATTTGATAATTGTTATACACTATATCAAATATCCGCAAGGCCATTTCAACTGTGCGGAAGACGGACCGGCGCGCCCGGTCCTTCGAGGGGGAGCGTCCGGCCTTGAACTCGACGATCATGCTGTTCCTGATCCAGGACGGCATCACCAACGGCGCGATCTATGCCCTGCTGGGGCTCGCGCTGGTGCTGGTGTTCGCGGTGACGCGCGTGATCCTGATTCCGCAGGGCGAGTTCGTCACCTATGGCGCGCTGACCTATGCCTCGCTGATGTCCGGCCAGATGCCGGGCACGGCCAAGCTCGCCGTGGCGATGGGCGTTGCGGCCTTCGCCTTCGATCTCTACGCCGCGCGGCGGGCGCTGCACTGGCCGCGGATCGCACGCGCCTTCGCCGTCAATGTCGTGCTGCCTTGCATCGTGCTGGTGCTGACCCTGTGGGCGGCGAGCCATCGCGTGCCTGGCCCTGTCGCGGTGCTGTTGTCGCTGGTGATCGTCGCCTCGATCGGGCTGTTTCTCTATCGCCTCGCCTTCCAGCCGCTGGCGCACACCTCCGTGCTGGTGCTGCTGATCGCCTCCGTCGGCTCGCACTTCGCGATGCAGGGACTGGGTCTGCTGTTCTTTGGCGCCGAGGGCCAGCGCGGGCCGCCGCTCGCGGACACGGCGCTCACCGTCGGCGCGCTGCGCTTCACCGGCCAGAGTCTCGCGGTCTATGCCGCGACGATCGCCTTCATCGTCGCGCTGTGGCTGTTCTTCGGGCTGACGCTGTACGGCAAGGCGCTGCGCGCCACCGCGGTCAACCGGATCGGCGCGCGGCTTGCCGGCATCCGCACCTCGCTGTCGGGCCAGATCGCCTTCCTGTTCGCCTCCGTGATCGGCGCGCTCTCGGGCATTCTGATCGTCCCCATCGCAACCCTCTATTACGACACCGGCTTCCTGATCGGCCTGAAAGGCTTCATCGCCGCGATCATCGGCGGCCTCGTCAGCTATCCCCTCACCGCGGCGGCGGCCATCGTGGTCGGCATCGTCGAGGCGTTCTCGTCCTTCTATGCCTCCAACTTCAAGGAGGTCATCGTCTTCACGCTGCTCATCCCCGTGCTGCTGCTGCGCTCGCTGGCCGCACCCGCGGTCGAGGAAGAGGAGTGAGCATGCGCGAGCGCTGGCCGGTCCTGATCTTTGCGCTGGTCATGGCGGCGATCCCGCATATCCCCGGCGTGCCGCCGTTCTGGATCGTGCTGCTTGGACAATATCGGCCTGTCCGCGCTGGTCGCGATGGGGCTGGTGCTGCTCACCGGCGTCGGCGGCCTCACCTCGTTCGGCCAGGCCGCGTTCTGCGGCTTCGGCGCCTACACCACGGCGGTGCTGACGACAACCTACGGCGTTGTCGCCATGGCTGACGCTTGCCGGCCTCGCTGATCGTGAGCGGCCTTGCGGCGGTGCTGCTCGGCCTCGTCACCGTGCGGCTATCGGGCCATTACCTGCCGCTCGGCACCATCGCCTGGGGCCTCGGCCTGTTCTATCTCTTCAGCAAGCTGGAATTTCTGGGCCGCAACGACGGCATCTCGTCGATCCCGCCGCTCTCGATCGGATCGTTCAAAATGCTCGATCCCGGCACGATCTATTACGCGATCTGGATCGCGGTCCTGATCGCGGCGCTGCTGACCATGAACCTGCTTGGACTCCCGCACCGGTCGCGCGATCCGCGCGCTGCGCCGCGGCCATGTCGCCGCCGAAGCCTTTGGCGTGCAGACGCCGCGCACCAAACTGCTGGTCTTCATCTATGCCGCGGTGCTCGCGGGCCTCTCCGGCTGGCTCTATGCGCATTTCCAGCGCGCCGCCAATCCGACGCCGTTCGGTGCCCAGGCCGGCATCGAATATCTCTTCGTCGCGGTGGTCGGCGGCGCCGGCTATGTCTGGGGCGGCGTGCTGGGCGCCGCCATCGTCGTGATCCTGAAAGAGGTGCTGCAGAGCTATCTGCCGATGCTGCTGCATGGCGAGGGCCAGCTCGAGACCATCGTGTTCGGCATTCTGCTGGTGACGCTGCTGCAGCTTGCGCCGGCAGGCGTTTGGCCGTTGCTGACGTCGCTGCTGCCGTTCAAGCCTGCGCGCAAGCAACCCGATACAACGATCGCGCTGTCGCCGCGCGCGCGGCCGCCCGGCACGCCCAACGTGCTGCTCGAGATCGACGGCGCCCGCAAACAGTTCGGCGGCGTGATCGCCGTCAACGACGTCTCCTTCGACGTGCAGGCCCGCGAGATCGTGGCGCTGATCGGTCCGAACGGCGCGGGCAAGAGCACGACCTTCAATCTCATCACCGGTGTGCTGCGCGCCAGCGGCGGCAACATCTCCCTGCTCGGCAGGAAGATCTACAACGCGCCGCCGCAGGAGATCGTCGACCTCGGCGTCTCCAGGACCTTCCAGCACGTCAAGCTGGTGCCCGACATGACCGTGCTGGAGAACGTCGCGATCGGAACGCATCTGCGCGGACGCGCCGGCGCGCTCGCCAGCATGTTCCGCCTCGACCGCACCGACGAGGCCGCGCTGCTGGCGGAAGCCGCGCGCCAGATCGAGCGCGTCGGGCTCACCGAGCAGATCGACCAGCCGGCCGGCTCGCTCTCGCTCGGCCAGCAGCGCATCGTCGAGATCGCGCGCGCGCTCTGCGCCGATCCGATGCTGCTGCTGCTCGACGAGCCGGCGGCGGGATTGCGGCACATGGAAAAGCAGCGGCTCGCGGCGCTGCTGCGGCAACTGCGCGACGGCGGCATGTCGGTGCTGCTGGTCGAGCACGACATGGGCTTTGTGATGGATCTCGCCGACCGCGTCGTCGTGCTCGATTTCGGCACCAAGATCGCCGAAGGCACGCCGGCGGCGATCAAGAGCAATCCTGATGTGATCAAGGCCTATCTCGGAGCCGCCGCATGAGCGCGCTGCTCTCGGTCGCAGATGCGCATATCGCCTACGGCAAGGTCGAGGCCGTGCGCGGTGTCTCGCTCGAGGTCGGCGACAACGAGATCGTCACCATCATCGGCGCCAACGGCGCGGGCAAGAGCACGCTGCTCAACGCCGTCATGGGCATCCTGCCGCTGAAGGGTCGCGTGAACTTTGCCGGCGAGGATCTGGCGCGGCTGGAGATCGAGGACCGCGTCGCGCTGGGCCTGAGCCTGGTGCCGGAGCATCGCGAGCTGTTCTCGACCATGAATGTCGAGGACAATCTGCAGCTCGGCGCCTTCCGTGTCGCGAAGGCGCAAGCGGCGCAGTCGTTCGAGCGCGTCTACACGCTGTTTCCGCGGCTGAAGGAGCGGCGCAAGCAGCTCGCCGGCACGCTGTCCGGCGGCGAGCAGCAGATGCTGGCGATGGGCCGCGCGCTGATGGGCGCGCCGCGACTGTTGATGCTGGACGAGCCGAGCCTGGGGCTGGCGCCGATCATCGTCGCCGACATCTTCCGCACCATCGGCGAGTTGCGCTCGAGCGGCGTCTCGGTGCTGCTGGTCGAGCAGAACGCGAAGGCCGCACTTCGCGTCGCCGACCGCGCCTATGTGATGGAGCTCGGCGAGTTCGTGCTGGAAGGACCGGCCGCGGAACTCGCGACGAATGAACGCGTCGCCGCGAGCTATCTCGGCTTCACGCATGAGGGCGCGAGCGCGGTGTGATTATGCTCGTGTCCCGGACGCGGCGCGGCATGAAATGACGCGACGCAGATCCGGGACCACCTCTTCGATCAGACGCAAGATAGGCCCCGGATCAGCAGCGCCATAGCGCGTCGAAGACGCGCGTGAACGCGCTTATGGAAGAACGCTGCGCTGCGTCCGGGGCACGGGGCCAAGGCTAATCCGGCCTCGCCAGCATGTACTTGCCGTCCTTCACCGTGAGCAGGATGCGCGAGCGGTCGTCGAGGCCGTAGCGGTCCTTCTCGGTGAAGTTATAGACGCCCTGGCTCGCCGCGATGTCGCGCTCGGTCAGCAGCGCCTGGCGGATCGCCTCGCGGAATTCCGGCGTGCCGGGTTTCGCGGTCTTCAGCGCGGTCGGCACGATCCGCTGCAGCACGAGGAACGCATCCTAGGAGTGACCGGCGAACTGGCTGCGGCTGTTCGGACCGTACTTCGCCTCATAGGCGGCGTTGAGCGCCAGACCCGGCTTCTTGGTCAGTGCGCTGTCCGGCTGATCCTCGGGATCCATCACCGGACCGGAGGCCATCAGCACGCCTTCCGCGGCCTTGCCGGCGATGCGGATGAAATCCATGCTGGCGGCGCCGTGGGTCTGATAGATCAGGCCCTTGTAGCCGCGGTCGCGCAGCTCGATCTGCGGCAGACCCGCCGCGGTGCCGGACGCGCCGACCAGGATCGCATCGGGATTGGCGGCGACGAGCTTCAGCACCTGTCCGGTGACCGAGGTATCGGGCCGCGCAAAGCGCTCCTCGTCGACGACCGTCATGCCCATCGGCATGCCCTGCGCCTTGAAGTCGTTGAACCAGAGATCGCCGTAGGAATCGGAGTAGCCGATATAGCCGACGGTTTTGACGTTGTGCGCCTTCATGTGCTCGTACAGCACCTTGCCCACGATCGGGATCGGCTGCGGCATGGTCACCGACCATTTGGTGCGCTCGGGCGTGATCGGAAACGGCGCCAGCCCGATATGCGGAATGCCGGCCTCGTTGGCGACGTTGGAGACCGCGATCGTCGCCGGCGTGTTCGACGAGCCCATGATGATGTCGGCCTTCTGCTCGATGACGAAGCGCCGCGCATTGGTGGTGGCGGTCGTGGGGTCGCCGGCGTCGTCGAGCACGATCAGCTTCAGCGGCACGCCCGCGATCTCCTTCGGCACGAACTCGAGCGCATTGCGCTCGGGAATGCCGAGCGCGGCGGCAGGGCCCGTCGTGATGATGGTGATGCCGATATTGATTTCATTGGTCTGCGCCGAGGCCGGCGAGCCCGGCAGCGCGAGAACGGCGGCGAGCGCCGCGGCCGCGAGATAGACTCGATTTCATTGCTTCCTCCCTGAACGTATTTGTTGTCGATTTGCAGAACTTCCGGCGTTAATTCAACCCTCTTTAGTGTCAGCGCAGCGTCATTTACGCATGATCTTTCGGACGGTGCGACAGTCGTCCGTCGTCCTAGCCGCGCATGAACTTCTCGATGATTTCCTGCGGCATCGGCGCCGATTTCAGCTTGTCGGGATCGTCGGGATGACGGCCGACCAGCACGCGCTTCTCGAAGGCTTCGATCGCCAGCGCCTCGCCCTTGAACACCTTGTGGGTGACCTCGAAGCTGGAGCGCCCGAAACTTTCGATCCGGCTTTCGATCGTGATCCAGTCGCCATGGGTCGAGGCGATGTAGAATTTCGCGCGCGTGTCGACCATGGGAATGCCGACCAGCCCGTATTTGTGGATGATGTCCTGCTTGGAGAAGCCGGCCGCCTCGAACATGATCGAGGTGGAATCGTCGAACATCGCGAAATAGCGCGGGTAATAGACGATGTTGGCGGGGTCGCAATCGCCCCACTGGATCTGGACATCGCGCCGGTGCACGAACATGGCGCGGCCTATTTCGGCGCCATGCGCAGCGATGCATCGAGCCGCACCACCTCGCCGTTGAGATAGGGATTGTCGATCATGTGCATCGCCAGCAGCGCGAACTCGTCGGGCTGGCCGAGCCGGTGCGGGAACGGGATCGCGGCCGCGAGCGAGTCCTGCGCTTCCTGCGGCAGGCCGCCGAGCAGCGGCGTCAGGAACAGGCCGGGCGCGATGGTGAGCACGCGGATGCCGAACTGCGCGAGCTCGCGCGCGATCGGCAAGGTCATGCCGACGATGCCGCCCTTCGAGGCCGAATAGGCCGCCTGCCCGATCTGGCCGTCATAGGCGGCGACCGATGCCGTGTTGACCACGACGCCGCGCTCGCCGCCGTCGAGCGGCGCGAGCTTCGACATCTCGGTGGTCGCAAGCCGCAGCATGTTGAAGGAGCCGATCAGATTGACCTTGATGACCCGCTCGAAATCGGCGAGCGGATGCGGCCCGTCGCGGCCGACCACGCGCTTGGCGACGCCGATGCCGGCGCAGTTGACCAGCACGCGCGCCGGACCGTGTGCCTTGGCGGCCTGCACGATCGCGGCTTCGGCCGAGGCGGCATCGGTGACGTCGCAGGCGATCGCCGTGCCCTTGATCTCGGCGGCGACGCTTTCGGCCAGCTTGGCATTGAGATCGCACACCGCGACCTTCGCGCCCGCCGCGGCCAGTTTTCGCGCGGTCGCCGCGCCCAGTCCCGATGCGCCGCCGGTGACGATCGCGGCCTGATCCTTCAACTGCATCTTGTTCCTCCCTGAATTTGTCTAGCGAAGCGCGATCACGCGCGCTGACGGCGACGCTGCGTAAAGCTCCTCGATCAGATCAGCGCGATGCTCCAGCACCGCGCGCTGGTTGATCGAACCCTTGTCGGTGACCTCGCCGCGATCGATCGACAGCGGCGCATCGAGCAGGATCGCGCGGGTGATGCGGTTCGACGAGCCGGTCGCGGTCGCCAGCAGCTTTTCGAAGCGCTCGCGGAAGGCGGCGCGCACCGCGGCGTCATTCGCCGCCGCCGCGATATCGTCCGCGGCGAGCTTCGGATTGATCAGGCGGCAGCCGTCGAGATCGAGGATCACGATCGCGGCGAGTTCGTCGCGATTGATGCCGGCAATCACCACGTCGCGCACCAGCGGCGCGCAGGCCGCGATGAAGCGCGCGCGCAACGGACCGACGCTGACCCAGGTGCCGCTCGCCAGCTTGAAATCCTCGGCAATGCGGCCGTCGAAATCGAAGCCGGCGTCGAGATCGTTGGCATCCGCCGGCTTGATGGCGTCGCCGAACTTGTAAAAGCCTTCCTCGTCGAACGCGGCCTTGGTCAGCTCGGGCTGGCGCCAGTAGCCGGGCGTGACGTTGGGTCCCTTCGCGCGCACCTCGAGCTTGCCGTTGATCGGGCACCAGCTTGGCGTCGTTGCCGGGCACCGGCAGCCCGACATGGCCGGAGCGCGAGGTGCGCGGATTGACCGACATGAAGAACGGCGCGGTCTCGGTGGCGCCAAGTCCCGTCAGCATCGGCACGCGCGCGCCGGTCTCGCGCACCGACAATTCGTCGAGGCTGTTCCAGACATAGGGCGACAGCGCCGCGCCGGAGAAGAACATCGCATGCAGCCTGCGCGAAGAATTTTGCGCGCAACGCCGCGTCGTCGCGCAGATAGGGCAGCAGCGACTCGTAGCCCTTGGGCACGTTGAAATAGACCGTCGGCGAAATCTCGCGCAGATTCCGCACGGTCTCCTCGATGCCGCCGGGCATCGGCTTGCCCTGGTCGAGATACATCGAACCGCCGTTGATAGAGCGTCAGCCCGATATTGTGGTTGCCGCCAAAGGTGTGATTCCACGGCAGCCAATCCACGATGACAGGCGGCTCGTCCTTCAGGAACGCCATGGTCTCGCGGATCATCACCTGGTTGGCGCAGATCATGCGCTGGGTGTTGATGACGGCCTTGGGATTGCCGGTCGAGCCCGAGGTCAGCAGGAATTTCGCGATGGTGTCGGGACCGATGCGCGTCATGCGCGGCGTCGAGGCTCGCGATGCAGCGGCGTGCGCAGGAGATCGGCGAGCCTCGTGACATCGCGGCCGGGCACGGTGCCTGAGGTCGCCGCGATCTCGACGCCGTCGGGCACGTTGGCCGTCAGCGCCGCGGCAAATTTGTCGGCGTCGTCGGCAAAGACCAGACCCGGCGTCAGCAGCTTCATCACATAGGCGAGCTTGCCGTAGTCCTTCGAGATCAGCGAATAGGCCGGCGACACCGGACAGAAGGGAATGCCGGCATAGAGCGCGCCGAACGCGACCAGCGCGTGGTCGATCGAATTGCCGGAGAGGATGACGACCGGCTTCTCGGCGGACAGCCCGCGCGCCAGCAGCGCGGAGGCGATGTGCCGGCTCGCGGTCAGCAACTCGGCGTAAGTCAGCTTGCGCCAGCCGCCGCCGGCGACGCGCTCGGCCATGTAGACATTGTCAGGCGTCGCCGCTGCCCAATGATGCAGGCGGTCGGTCAGCCGGCGCGGATAATCGGCGAGCCGCTCGCGTCGGGCGCAGATAGATCGTGCCGTCGCTCTTGCGCTCGATCGTGACGGCGGGATCGCCGAACGAAATCCGGCGCAGCGGATGCGCGGCGGCGCGCGCGCGGTGGTGGCCTGCGCGCTCATGCCGGTTTCACCTTGGCGGTCTTGCGGTCGAGGAATTCGCGGATGCGGCGCTTGGCCTCCTTGTCGCTCTGCGCCACCGTCGCCATCAGCGATTCCATCAGAAGCCCGGTCTGCGGATTGGCTTCCGCGATCATCGGCAGCGCCTGCAGCACGGCGAAATTGGTCAGCGGCGCATTGGAGGCGATGCGCGCGGCGAGCTCCAGCGCCTTCGTCAGCGCGCCGCCCGCCTCGACCAGATATTGCGCAAAGCCGTAGGACGAGCCTTCGGTCGCGGAATAGACCCGGCCGGTCAGCATCATGTCGGTCATCCGCGCGACGCCGATCAGCCGCGGCAGCCGCACCGATCCGCCGCCGCCGACGAAGATGCCGCGCTGGCCCTCGGGCAGCGCGAAATAGGCCGAGGGCTCGGCGACGCGGATATGCGCGGCGCAGGCGAGCTCCAGCCCGCCGCCGATCACCGCGCCTTTCAGCGCGGCGATGACCGGCACGCGGCTGTACTGGATGCGGTCGAACACGCGGTGCCACATCTGCGAATGGATCAGGCCGCCGGTGGCGTCATGATCGGTCAGCTCGGAGAGATCGAGGCCGGAGGAGAAATGGTCGCCGATGCCGTGGATCACCACCGCGCCGATGTCGTCGGGCAGCTCGGCAAAACACTCGCCGATCGCGAGGATGATGCCGTCGTTGAGCGCGTTGCGCTTGGCCGGCCGGTTGAGGCCGACGGTCAGCACCGCGCCCGATCGTTCGACCTTGAGCAGCGGCGAGGTCGTCCTCGCGCGAGGCGGCGGCGTTTCCCATGGAATTATTATGTCCTGACCAGAATAGTTATGTTTTATAACTATTGGCGGGGGAGTCAATCGAATGCGGCTGGTCGTCCCCGCGGACGCGGGCACGCCGCAACTTGCACAGGTCCGAGACGCTGTTCCGCAAGCAAGATCTATCGCTCGCGCAGACCGCAATCGGTGGTCATAGGTTCCGGCTGCGCTCATTGCGCTCGCATGGCCGGAGCACGACAGCTGGCTTACAACACCATATGCACGTCGATCACGACGCGGTCGGCGTGGCGCGCGGCGGAGCGCGACGAAGATGTGCTCCATCAGCCAGCGATACTTTTCGTGCGCCGGTCTCGAATTTCGGCATGGTGCGGAAATAGATCAGCTTCGGATCGACCGGCTCGCCGCGCTTGAGCTTCTGCAGCAGATCGACCGGCCCGAAGCGGATGCCCTTGTTCTCGACATAGACGACCGCGCCGTCGTCGGTCTCGAAGGCGTATCTGGCCTCGAGATCGATCAGCTCGTTGGGGCGGATGATCTGGAAGTCGGCGCCGAACGGCAGCACCTTGCCGTTGACCTTCTCGCCCCTCACCTCGCCGCCGATGATCGGAATGATGCGGCGGACGCCATGGCCGAGATCGCCGGCGGTCGTCACCTCGGCGATCTCGGCGGTGATGGTGAAGACGTATTGGGTGTGGAGTTCCGGCGTCATCGCTCACCCCGCCATGCGCGTCGGCAGCCACAGCGCCAGGATCGGGAACGCGATCAGGATCACCAGCCGCACCAGATCGGTCAGCACGAACGGGATCACGCCCTTGAAGATGGTGGCAAAGGAGACGTCCTTCACCACGCTCTTGATGACGAACACGTTCATGCCGACCGGCGGATGGATCAGGCCGAGTTCGACCGTCATCACGATGATGACGCCGAACCAGATCGGATCGAAGCCGAGATGCGTCACCACCGGGAAGATGATCGGCACGGTGAGGATGATCATCGCCATCGCGTCCATCAGGCAGCCGAGCACCAGATACATCACCATGATGACCGCGAGCACGCCGTAGCTGCCGAGCCCGAGGCCGGTGAGGAATTCCGTCACCTTCTGCGGCGTCTGCGTCACCGTGAGGAAATAGCCGAAGATCAGCGCGCCGATCAGCACGGTGAACACGGCGGCCGCGGTGCGCGTCGCCTGCAGCAGCGAGGCGAGGATCTTCTCCCTGTCGAGCCGGCCGGTGGCGACGCCGATCAGGAACGCGCCGGTGGCGCCGACGCCGCCGGCTTCGGTCGGCGTGAAGCGCGGCAGGATAGGGCAGGCCATAGAGCCCGCCGATCACGAAGATGAACAGCAGCACCGGCGCCCAGATGTCGCGCAGGCCGGCGAAGCGCTCGCGCCAGGGGATCGCGGGCCCGCGCGGCAGGAAGTCCGGCTTGATGACAGCCGATCAGCGCGATGGTGATCATGTACATGGTCATCGCCAGCAGGCCGGGAATGATGCCGGCCATGAACAGCTTGCCGATGTCCTGCTCGGTGATGATGCCGTAGACCGCGAGCACGGTGGACGGCGGCAGCATCGCGCCGAGCGTGCCGCCGGCCGCGATCACGCCGGTCGCAAAGGACTGCGGATAGCCGAAGCGGCGCATCTCGGGATAGGCGACCGCGGAGAAGGTCGCGGCGGTCGCGACCGACGAGCCGCGAGATCGCGGCAAAGCCGCCGCAGGCGGCGACGGTGGCGATGCCGAGCCCGCCGCGCAGATGTCCGACAAAGCCGTTGGCGGCGCGGAACAGCTCGCGGCTCATGCCGGAATTGGACGACGAAGGTGCCCATCAGCAGGAACATCGGGATCACGCCGAAGGTGTAGTCGGTCACCGTGCGCATCGAGGTCTGGCCGACCAGCTTCAGCGCCGCGCGTGCCGCCGACGAGATAGCCGAAGCCGGAGACGCCGACGAGGCCCATCGCCATGCCGACGGGCACGCGCAGCAGCATCAAGCGCGAACAGCGAGACAAAGCCGATGATGGCGACGGCGTTGGTGCTCACGCGCTACTCCGTCGCCTTGATCGCGGGATCGTGCATCTCTTCGGGATGGAAGATCAGCCGATAGGTGCGGATCGCGATCAGCAGCACCGCCGAGACGTCGCCGACCCAGGCGACCGCGAAGAACGGCCAGGTCGGCATGTGCATGTCGAAGGTCAGCACGTTGTCGTTATAGGTGCCGCGCACCTTGTCGAACAGCGTCCAGGTCTGCACCGTCACCACGAACAGCAGCACCAGCGTCGCGAACACGTCGATCCAGCGCTGATAGCGCGGGCCGACATTGGCCCAGACCAGATCGACGGTGATGTGGGTGCCGCGATAGGAGGTCGCGGCGATGCCCCAGAAGATCAGGATGCCGAGCAGCATGCGCCCGATGTCGAAGGAATCGGGGATCGCATAGTTCAGCGTGTTGCGCAGCAGGACCGAGAGGAAGATGTCGAGCGCGACGATGCCGACGAAGCCGGCCGCGATCCATTCGATGGTATCGATGAAGCGGTCCATCGACGCGCGCTGCATGCGTCCTGCTCCCGAATCGAGCTGTCGTCACTGCTGCGGCGAGGATGAGCGGCGGCAGGAGGGAGTTCCCGCCGCCGCTGCATCGCGATCGCAGCGAGATGAGCGCGTTACTGCGTCAGCGCGTTGTACTTGGCGAGCGAGGCCTTCAATTCCGTCATCGCCGCGTCCGGATCGACGCCGGTCTTCTTGACGTTGTCGGCCCAGGTCTTGACCAGCGGCTCGGAGGCCTTCTTCCACAGCGCGAGCTGCTCCGGCGTCAGCTTGTAGACCTCGTGGCCCGGCTCGCGCCTTGACCTTGTCGACGCCGGCGTCCTCGAACTTGCCCCAGGGCTCGCCGACGCGGCCGGCGGCCTCGGTGTTGCAGTTGTCGTCGATCGCCTTCTTCTGGCGATCCGACATCTGCGTTGTAGTTGTCCTTGTTCATCACGAAGACGAAGGTCGTGACATAGAGCGGCGCGTCCATGTGATACTTCGTCACCTTGTCGATGCCGAACAGCACCAGCGAGCCCCACGGGAAGGTGACGGCGTCGGCGACGCCGCGCTCGATGATGTCGCGCACTTCCGGCGCCGAGGACTGCACGTTGGTGCCGCCGAGCAGCGTGACGAAATTCGCCATGGTGGCGTGCGCCGGGCGGATCTTCATGCCCTTGATGTCGTCGGGCACCACGATCTTCTTGGTGCGCGAGTGGAACGACGACGGCGAATGGATGAAGGCGAGGCAGAACTTGACGTCCTTCATCTCCTTGCTCGGCATATTTGCGATACCAGGCGTCGAGCGCCTTCGGAGCCGCCCTTGGCGTCCGACATCAGGAACGGCAGTTCGCCGGCGCCGATGATCGGGAAGCGGCCGGGCTGGTAGCCGGGATTGACATAGGTGACGTCGGCGATGCCGTCGCGCGCCATGTCGTAATGGTCGAACGCCTTGCCGAGCTGCTGCGCCGGGAAGACCTTGTACTTGATGGTGCCGCCGGAGGCCTTCTCGACCGCGGCGCCCCAGTCCTCCAGCGCCTTCTGCAGCGGATGCGAGGCCGGCACCCAGTGCGAAATCTTCAGCTCGAAGGTTTTTTCCTGCGCGAAGGCCGGCGTCACGCTGGCGGCCAGCAGCAACGCCAAAAACGTCTTCCTCATCGGTCGATCTCCCTGAATTCCGTGTGGCTGGGGCTTTGGTCGCCCTTTGCAGCTACTGTTATATGAGATAATTATCATTGCAAGCCTGCGACGACGCGCGCGGCTTCGTACCCGACCAAAGCCTACAATATGCCGGGAGATCAGGGCATTGCGAACGAAAGTAGCAATCATCGGCGCCGGTCCGGCGGGATTGTTGCTTGGGCAACTTCTTCGCAGTTACGGCATCGACAACGTCATCCTGGAGCGCCAGACGCCGCGAATATGTGCTCGGCCGCATCCGCGCCGGCCTGCTGGAAGAAGGCACGGTGGCGCTGATGGACGAGGTCGGCGCCGGCGAGCGCGCGCATGCCGAAGGCCTGGTCCATGACGGCATCGAGCTCGCCTTTGGCGGCCACCGCCATCGCATCGACATGAGCGCCGCTGACCGGCAAGACCGTGATGATCTACGGCCAGACCGAGGTCACGCTCGATCTGATGAATGCGCGCAAGGCCGCCGGGCTGACCTCGGTCTACGAGGCGGCCGACGTCACGCCGCACGATTTCGACACCGATCATCCGCGCGTCACCTACGAGAAGGACGGCGTGACGCATGAGATCGCCTGCGACTTCATCGCCGGCTGCGACGGCTTTCACGGCGTCAGCCGCGCCAGCGTCAAGCCGGAGGCGATCGAAACCTTCGAGCGGGTATATCCGTTCGGCTGGCTCGGCATCCTCTCCGAGACGCCGCCGGTCTCGCATGAGCTGATCTATTCCAACCATGCGCGCGGCTTTGCGCTCTGCACCATGCGCTCGACCAAACGCAGCCGCTATTACGTGCAATGCCCGCTCGACGATCGCGTCGAGGACTGGTCGGACGACCGGTTCTGGGACGAATTGAAGCGGCGGCTGGACCAGAAGGCCGCCGACACGCTCGTCACCGGCCCCTCGATCGAGAAGAGCATCGCGCCGCTGCGCAGCTTCGTCGCCGAGCCGATGCGGTTCGGCCGCATGTTCCTCGCCGGCGACGCCGCCCACATCGTGCCGCCGACCGGCGCCAAGGGACTGAATCTCGCGGCCAGCGACGCGCATTACCTGGCGACGGCGCTTGCGCGAATATTACGACGAGAAGTCGTCGGCCGGGATCGACAATTATTCGGCGACGGCGCTGAAGCGGGTCTGGAAGGCGGTGCGCTTCTCCTGGTGGATGACCCGATCCTGCACAAATTCCCGGACACCGGCGCCATCGGCGCGCGCTTCCAGCTCGCCGAGCTCGACTATGTCGTGAACTCGAAGGCGGCGATGACGTCGCTGTCGGAGAATTATGTGGGGCTGCCGTTTTAGACGGTGCCTGCGACACGCTGTCATTGCGAGCGAAGCGGAGCAATCCAGTACCCGCTTGTGACGCTCTGGATGCTCGTCGCTTCGCTCCTCGCAATGACGAAGCAGGAGCACGATGCTCACACTCTATTTCGCGCCGGGCGCAAGCTCGATCGCCGTGCACATCGCGCTGCATGAGATCGGCGTGCCGTTCGAGGCGCAAGCCGATGTCGTTCAAGAGCCAACGACATGCGCACGGCGGAATTCCTCAAGATCAATCCGGCCGGCAAGGTGCCGACGCTGCTGATCGACGGCCGGCCGCTGACCGAGGTCGCGGGCATCCTGTTCTATCTGGCCAAGCGCTTTCCGGAAGCCGGGCTGTTGCCGCATGACGATATCGAGGCCGAAGCGCAGGCGATGTCCTGGATGTCGTTTCATCGCCTCGACCCTGCATCCGGCGCGCCGGCAGGGCCTCGACCATGTGCGCGCAGGTCTATCGCATCGCCGACCAGCGGCTCGGCCACGGCTGGACGCTCGGCGCACGTTATTCGATCGCCGACATTCATCTGTTCCGGCTCTATTGGCGGATGTTCAACTCGCTGCATCCGGCACCGGGCGACGTTTCCGAATCTCGACGCGCACTACGCGCGGATGATGGCGCGGCCGGCCGTCAGACGAACGATCGAGGCGGAGACGGCGGTCGGGTATGAGTTGCCGGCGTGAGCATCACTGCCATCGTCATTTGTCATCGCGCGTGTACGACCCTCGCTACGAGTGCGTTTCAAACACCTGCGCAAATCACGTTTAAAACTTTGTAGGCGGTGAAATCCGCGTCGCATCTCGCGTTCAATGCGCGCGACCCATCAACGCGCGAGACCAGCATGACCGCAACCGACATTCCCGCCGGCTTCGAGCCGCATTTCCGCAAAGCCCGCTTCACCGATCCCTGGGAGCCGCTCTATTCGAAGAAGACCGAGAAGGCCGTCATCATGGGACTGCGGCTGGCGAAGCCGCACACCAACGCGCGCGGGCTGATCCATGGCGGGCTTGATTGCCTCGCTCGCCGACAATGCGATGGGCTATAGCTGCGCGCAGGTGACGGGCTGGACGACGTCCTTACGTGACCGTGTCGCTGTCGATCGACTATCATCGGCTCGCGCGAAGATCGGACAATGGCTCGCGGTCGAGATGCGAGGTGATCAAGACCGGCAGCACGCTCTGCTTTGCGCAAAGCCTGATCAAGGCCGATGACGTCGTGATCGCGCGCGCCAGCGCGACGTTCCGCGTGGTGCCGAAGCCGGAGTAAGCTGCTTCCGCGTCGCGGGCTGACCCGGCATGCCGAGACGCTCTCGCGGATGCCGGTGCCGCAACGACATCACCCGAAATGCCAATCCGTGGTCTCGATCACCAGATCGATGAAGGTGCGCACCTTGGCCGACAACAGCCGCGAGGTCGGATAGACGATGTGGATCGGCGACGCCGGCAGCTCGAATTTCTCCAGCACGATTTTGAGCCGCCCGGCCTTCAGCGAGGCCGCCGCCTGATAGGCCAGCACGCGCGTCAGCCCGCCGCCGTCCTCGGCATACTGGACCGCGGCATCCGAGCTGTTGGTCAGAAAGCGCGGCGCGTAGGCGATGCGAACCTCCTCGCCGCCGTCGAGAAAGCGCCAGTCCGAGAGCCCCGCGGTCGAGCCGAACTGGATGGTGTCGTGTGAGGCGATATCGGCGGGCCGCCTCGGCTCGCCGCGCGCCTTCAGATAGGCGGGCGACGCCACCACGATCCGCCGCATCTCGCCGACATGGCGCGCGACCAGCGAGGAATCGGCGAGATCGCCGATCCGCACCGCCAGGTCGATGCCGTCCTCGACCAGGCTGACCATGCGGTCTTCCAGCCGCAACTCGCCCGACACTTCCGGATAGCGTTTCAGATAGGCCGACATCACCGGACTGACATGCAGCCGGCCGAAGCCGAGCGGCGCCGACACCACGAGTTGTCCGCTCGGCCGCGTGCTCTCGCCCTCGGCCGCGCTTTCGGCCTCCTCGATATCGGCGAGGATGCGCCGCGCGCGTTCGAGATAGCGCGCGCCGACGTCGGTCAGCGCGACCTTGCGCGTGGTCCGCTGCAGCAGCCGCGCGCCGAGCCGCTCTTCCAGCGCCGCGATCAGCCGCGTCACCGCCGGCGGCGACAGTTTCAGCTTGCGCGCGGCGGGCGCAAACCCCTTGCAGGTCGGCCACCGTGACGAAGGCCTGCATGGCGTCGATCCGGTCCATGGCATTATTTCATAATCTGCAATGATGAAGTGTCAATTCACATCATTGTTCCAAGCAGGGAAAAGCCCCATTTTCGAGCGCCGAAAGACACAGGAGAAATTCCGATGTCAGACACGCACACCTATTCCAGCGACGTCGCCTTCACGCCGGCGGTGAAAGCCATCCAGGCGAAGAAGGGCTCGCGCGACGGCTATGCCGAGGTCGAGCGCAACGGCGGCTGGCGCACCGAGATCGACGACAAGCTCGCGGGCTTCCTCGCCGACACCAACAGCTTCTACATGGCGACCGCGACCGCGGACGGGCAGCCCTACATCCAGCATCGCGGCGGGCCGAAGGGATTCGTCAAGGTGCTGGACAAGAACACGATCGCGTTCGCCGACTACGCCGGCAACCGGCAATATCTGACGCAGGGCAATCTCTCGGAGAACCACAAGGCGCACATCTTCATCATGGATTACGCGCACCGCCGCCGCGTGAAGATCTGGGGCGAGGCGCGCGTCGTCGACGACGATCCGGCGCTGCTGCAATCGCTGATGCCGAAGGGCTATCGCGCGCGGCCCGAGCAGGTGATCCTGTTCAAGATCGCGGCCTGGGACACCAACTGCCCGCAGCACATTCCGCAGAAGTTCGATGCGGCCGATGTCGCGGCCGCGATGAGCGAGGCGGCGGCGAAGATCGCCGAGCTGGAGGCGGAGGTGGCGAAGTTGAAGGCGCAGGTGGCGGCGACAGCGTAGGGCGGGTTAGCGAAGCGTAACCCGCCGTCTACCGCGGAGCAGAGCGGCGGGTTACGCGCTTCGCGCCTAACCCGCCCTACGGAAGTGAAGACGCGCTACGCCGCCTCCCGCACCTTGGCCCACGCGAAGTCGGGATAATACTGCCGCATCATGCGGTCGACATAGGCGGTGAGGTTGCCGAACGTCTCGACCTCGCTGCGCAATTTCGACGCAAAGAACGGCGTCAGGATGCCGGCGAGCGCGCCGAACGCGGTGGCGTCGACGCCGCACGGCTTGTCGCCCATCAGATAGGGCTTGTCGCCGAGCTGCACCGACAGTGCGAAGATCGAGCGAAGCGCGAGATCGACGTCGTCGTCGGGCGCGTGGCGGCCGAGACCGCTCAACAGATAGTTCTCGGCGACGCGGAACTGCGCGTCCTCGCGCAGCTTCTCGCGGCGGTCGTCCGGCGCGCCATCGAAGAAATGCGAAGGCCCTTTCGCGAAATTCTCAGGCTCGACCCAGCGCGCGCCGACCAGCGCCCAGTAGACATGGTGCTCGATCATGCGCTCGAACGCCCAGGCCTGCGCGCGGCTCTTCTGGTCGAGGCCGGCGTCGAAATCGAAGCCGTATTTGCGCTCGATATGGGCGCGGATGAAGGTCGAATCGGCGACCACCTCGCCCGCATCGTCGATGAAGGGCAACTGCCCCTTGGGCGAGGCCGGCGGCATCGCCCGCTCCTTGCGATAGGCGAGGCCCGCCATCCTGAGCTGGACCTCGGTCTTGGTCACGAACGGGCTGATTTCCGGCAGGCCAAAGCCCGGCCCGAAGCCGTAAAGGGTGATCATGCGATAGCTCCCGCTTCCAAACATGTCTGTCGACGCTAGCGGCTGGCTGCTGCCACCATGCTGTCAGCAGTCGCGGCCGCGCCGGCGAACCGCGCGCCCCTGAGCGCCCGGCGCATGATATGGCGGGCCAGTGAGACGAGTTGCCGGTGGATCATGGCCTCCAGCGTCGCGAGCGCGGCAATCGCCAGCGCCGCGATCGCCCAACGCAGGTCACCGGAGGGCGAGAGAACCGAGACAAGACGCTCGATCGCCCAGGCCTGGAGCCGCCACAGCGGCGAAAGGCCGGCGTGGACAGCGCATGCACGAGAGAACATCATGGGGAATCCCCTTCATTGAAGTGTTGTCCCGTTATAGAAAGCCCCTGCTGACAACATGCTGTCAGCATCCGTAAGGCCTTACGGCAGAAGAGAAATTCGATGAGACGCGCCGACCGGCTTGTTTCAGATCATCCAGGTGCTTCGGCGCACCCGTAAGCCATTGACGGCGGACGCGATTGCGGCTCGAGCTCGAGACCTCGAAACGCACGATTTATCGCGATATCGCCGACGCTGATCGGCCAGCGCGTGCCGATCCGCGGCGAGGCCGGCATGGGCTACATCCTCGAAAAGGGCTTCGACATGCCGCCCTTGATGCTGACGCCCGACGAGATCGAGGCCGCGGTGCTGGGCGCGCAATGGGTCTCGGGCCATGCCGATCCCGCGCTGGCGCGCGCCGCCGAAGATCTCATTGCCAAGATCGCCGACACCGTGCCGGAGCGGCTGCGGCCGTTCGTGCTGGAGCCGGCGAGCGGCGCGCGGCCGGGATGGAATCGCGAGCCCGACCGCATCGACATGGTGAAGACGCGCGCGCAGATCCACGAGGGCAAGAAGATCACGCTGCATTATCGCGACGAGCAGGGCCGCGCCACCGAGCGCACGATCTGGCCGATCGCGGTCGGCTATTACGAAGCGGTGCGGCTGCTCGCGGGCTGGTGCGAGCTGCGCAAGGATTTCCGCAGCTTCCGCACCGACCGCGTCCTCAACGCCGATTATCTCGACGAGAAATATCCGGAACGACGCGACATCCTGCGCGCGCGCTGGCGCCAGAGCATGGTCTGGGAACGGCCGAAGGACACGTGATGGCCGCGCACGAACCAGCCATCGCGGTCGAAAGCATCTGCCAGAGCTGCGGCGCCTGCTGCGCGACCTCGGCGAACTGGCCGCGCTTCTCGACCGAGGACGACGCCGCGCTCGATCTCATCCCCGCCGAGCTCGTCAACGCGCGCGGCTCGGGCATGCGCTGCGACGGCGACCGCTGCGCGGCGCTGAAGGGCAAGGTCGGCGAAGCGACCTCGTGCTCGATCTATGACGATGCGGCCCGACGTCTGCCGGACCTGCATGCCCGGCGACGCCGAATGCGCGATCGCGCGGAAGAAATGGGGATTGCCGGCCCTCGCCTGAGCCGCTACGCAACGGGCCATGAGCCTGCGCACCCGATGGGAAACACACGCGAACGAGTGGATCGACTGGGCGCGGACGCCCGGTCATGACAGCTACTGGCGATTCCATCGCGACCAGTTCCTTCGAACTCGTGCCTGCTCCCGGGCGTCCTGACGATCGACATCGGCTGCGGCGAAGGCCGCCTGACGCGGCACCTCAAATCACTCAGGACATCAGGTGATCGGGATCGACGCCTCGCCGTCGCTGGTCGCCGCCGCGCGCGCAAGCGATCCTTCGATGTCCATTCTGCGCGCGGACGCGGCAGCGCTCCCGCTGGCGGACAATTGCGCCGATCTCGCCGTCGCCTTCATGTCGCTTCACGATATCGAACCGATGCGCGAGGCCGTCGGCGAAGTCGCGCGCGTCCTCAAGCCCGGCGGCCGCTTCTGCGTCGCGATCGTTCATCCCGTCAGTTCCGCCGGCAAAGTTCGAAGGCAACTGCCGCCGACGCGCCCTTCGTGATCAAGGGCGGTTATCTCCAGTCGTTCGGCTATTCGGACGCGGTCGAGCGCGAGCGGGCTTTCAATGACGTTCCATAGTCGGCATCGCCCGCTCGAGAGCTATTTCTCGCGCGTTGGAGAATGCTGGATTTGTGATCGAGGCGCTGCGCGAGCCGAAAATTCCCGATCATGCCGTCGTCAGCGAAGGCGGACGCCGTTGGCAGCGCATACCGCTGTTCCTGCACTTGCGTTGCCGCCGCGCGTGAAAAGACAGGCGGACGTTTTGCTGCAGGCGCCTACGCCGTCACGGCTTCGGTGACGTCGTCGTCGAGCTCGTCATCGAGCGGCACGAAGGTCGACAGCGGCTTGGTCGACAGCGTGATCGGCTTGCGGCCGCCATAGGAGGTGGACGGGGCGGCGCGGCTTGCGGGCGCCTCGCGCGACAGGGCGTAAAGCGTGGAGCCGACGCGGCCGCCGATATTGACCAGGTCGCGCTCGCTGCAGCTCGCGGCGATCGATAGCGCCAGCGAATGAAGGTGGCTGCGGCGATAGCAGAACAGCGCCAGCATGGCGCGGACTTGCGGCGAGACGCTCTCGACCAGCATGGGCAGGCCATGTTCGCTGGCGCGGTACATCTCGCCAAGCAACTCGTCGCGGACCGGGCAGGTATCGCTGTCGTAAGCGTCGCGGCTTGGGATCATCGCAAGGGCCCCCTCGGCCTTCGAAGATGCAATGCAATTGTCTAACGAAGGGTTAACCACCCCATCCCGTGGCTTTCCGGAGGCAATTGACGCTGCCGAATCAGTGCGCGGGTTCCAGGGGTGGAGTAAGAGTGCGCCTGCGCATCACTCCCCAGATGAACCAATGCCCCTCGCCTTCACCATCTCCGACCTGCGGCAGCGGCCGGAATTCTTCGATTCCGTCGCCGACCGCATCTGGCAGGCATGGTGGGAGCCGAACGGCCATCCGCTCGCGTACATCAAAGGACGCCTCGAGGAGAACATGCAGGACACGCCGATCCCGCTGGCGCTGGTCGCCCATGACGGCGGCACCTTCCTCGGCACCGCCTCGGTGATCGCATCCGATCTCGACGAACGTCCTGACCTCACGCCCTGGGTGGCCGCGGTGTGGGTCGAGGAATCGCGCGCGAGGTCACGGCGTCGGCGCCGCGCTTGTCGATGCCGCCGCGCGCGCCGCTTTCACGCTCGGCTTTCCGCGTGCCTATCTCTGCGCGAGGCCGCGGATGACGCGCTTCTACGAACGGCTCGGCTGGACCCTCATCGAGCGAAAGGTCGGCCGCGCATCAGCTCAACGTGTTCGTGAAGGAAACCGGCGCGGCTAGTTCGCCGCCATGAAAATCGACAGGCCGAAGCCCGTGAGATGATGCAACGCCTGGTCGATGCCGATCAGCCACCAAAACCACTGGTGCTCCATGGTCACGTTGAAGGTGGAGACGCAAAATCCCTTGGCGCGGTCGATGATGATGTGGATGGCGAAGTCGATGAAGGCGACGAACCAGAACCGCGGCGCGACGATCAGGATCATCGCGAGCGCCACCGCCAGATGGATCAGGCAATGCACCAGCAGCGGCAGGGCCCAGCCCTTCTTCTGGTCCTTGCCTTGCGCCATCCAGGCGTTCTGCAACAGGAAATCGGCGATGACGTGCTTGACGGTCAAAAGCAGCATCCAGCCGATCAACAGACCGACCGGGACTGAAGACGACATGGCTGGAAACGACAAGCTCACCCCTCGCTGAGACCTGAACCGCACGGGGACTGGAGGCGCTCAGCGCACTTTCTTTTCAAACCGGCCAATTTGCCCCGTAATGGCCTTTTATGACATCTCCCGGGACGGATTGCACCTGTCGGGAACCGCAAAAACAAACTTGACGGCAGGTGTGGCAACCGGGTGCCGCCGCCGCGGTAAGGTTACCGGATTGGTTAATTTGCAATCCGCGGGCCATGCGGATATCATCCCGAGAGCAGGAATTTTCTTTCTTTTTTAGGCAGTTACGATTTTGCCGGGCGATCCCCAGGGACGCCCGCCCCTGAGGTCGAAGCCATGAGCGCCGACGTCCCAGCACCGGCCTACCAGCCCCCGCCGCGGTCACAGGTCGTCAAAAGCAACCGCCGGCAGATGCTGCTGTTCACCGTGTTCACCCTCGTGCTGTCGCTCGCGACCGTGTGGGGCGGCCGCATCCTCCTGAAGAATTCCGAAACGCTCACCTTTGCCGTCGGCGACCCCAATGGCGACGAGGCGCATTTCGCCGCCAAGCTCGCCGCCGTGATGAAGAGCACCAATTCGCGGCTGAAGCTGAAGATCGTCACCGCCGGCGACGCCGCGAAGGCGGCGGCGCAATTCGACCGGCGCGAGGCCGATCTCACGGTGCTGCGCACGGACTCCAAAATCCCGCCGCGGGCGCGCGCGATCGCGATCCTCGAACATGACGTGGTGCTGCTGCTCAGCCCCGGCAGCAAAAAGATCAAGTCGTTCGACGACCTGAAGAAGATCAAGAAGATCGCGGTGTGGGCCGACGGCGACAACAGCGCCTCGTTCGTCCGCAACATCTTCGGCTTCACCGACAGCCCCGAGACCGCCGCGAAGGTGCAGATCGCGCCGCCGGGCTCGACGCTGGACAAGCTGTTTGCCTCCGGCTTCGGCGCCGTCATCGCGGTGCGCGCACACCTCGAAGGTGATGCAGGACAAGAGCTACGAACAGTTCGCCAAGAAGGGCGGCTTCACCCTGAACGCGATCGAGTCCGCCAAGGCGCTGGCGCGCAAGATCCCGGGCATCAGCGAGGAGACGCTGTCGGCCGGCACGATCTCGGCATCGCCGCAAATTCCCGACGACGATCTCGACACCATCGGGCTGCAATGGCTGCTGGTGGCGCAATCGAAGATGGCGACATCGACGGCCGCCGATCTCGCCCGCATCATCTACGAGAACCATGCCGAGCTTGCGCTCGACGACGGCTTCGCCTCCAAGATCGAGCCGGCCGAGACCGACAAGGACGCCTTCGTCATCGCCCATCCGGGCGCCGCCGAATACATCAACGACGACACCAAGTCGTTCATGGATAAATACAGCGACGTGATGTATCTCGGCGCCGGCGCGCTCAGCGTCATCGGCTCGATCTTCGCGGCGATCTACACCAAGATCACCCGCGTCGCGCCGGAACGGGCCGGCGAGCTCGCGACCGAGCTCTTGAGCATCGGCGAGAAGATCGAGCACGCGCATTCGCTGGACGAGCTCGACGAGCTGCAGGACCAGCTCGAGGCCATCCTGCGCGGCGTCATCATAGGCTTGCGCGACGGCAGCATCAGCGGCGACGGGCTGGAGACGTTCAAGCTCGGCTATGAGTTCGTGCGCGACGATATCGCGATGCGCCGCGACCACCTCAAGCGGCATGCCGGCGACAAGGTCGCCGACGACAATCTGGCCGTCGTGAAGACGGCGCGGAGCGCGTAAAGCGTACGTCACGAGTCGCTGTCCACACAAGCGATGTCGTCGCCCGGTCCTGACGCGCAATTGCGCACAAGGCCGGGCGACGACAGCGTTTCCTGGAGAATCTGGTACGACATCTGCAATGACCGCCCCCGAAGTCACCTCCGAATCGACGCCAGCAGCGCGCCAACCCCGCCCCCTCATGGCGCGAGAGCCTCGCCGTCTACCTGCAGCCGCGCGTGCTGATCGTGATGCTGCTCGGCTTCTCCTCCGGCCTGCCGCTGGCGCTGTCGGGCTCGACGCTGCAGGTGTGGATGCGCGAGGCCGGCGTCGATCTCGGCACCATCGGCCTGTTTGCCCTGATCGGCACGCCCTACACCCTGAAATTCCTGTGGGCGCCGCTGGTCGACGCGCTGCACGTGCCGCTGTTCACGCGCGCCTTCGGCCGCCGCCGCGGCTGGCTGGTGTTCTCGCAACTGCTGCTGATCGTATCGATCGTGCTGCTGGCGCTGACCGATCCCGCGCGTTCGGCCTTCGCGGTCGCGCTCGCCGCACTTCTGGTCGCAACGGCATCCTCGACCCAGGACATCGTGGTCGACGCCTTCCGCGTCGAGAGCCTGCCCGAGAGCGAGCAGGCCGCGGGCATGGCCGCCTATGTCGCGGCCTATCGCATCGGCATGCTGGTCTCGACCGCCGGCGCGCTGTTCATCGTCTCCGGCTTCGAGGGCGCGGGCCTGATCCGCACCTCGGCGTGGATGTGGGGCTATGTGGTGATGGCGGCCATGGTCGTGATCGGCACCATCACGGCGCTCGCCGCCACCGAACCATCGCAATCCAGGGACGCCGAGGCGGCGACGGCCAACGAGACCGCCTTCGCGCGCGTGCTGCGCGCGGCGTATGGCGCGTTCTCGGAATTCCTCACGCGGCGCGACGCCTTCGCCGCGCTCGCCTTCGTGGTGCTGTTCAAGTTCACCGACGCGTTTTCCGGAACCATGACCGCGCCGTTCGTGATCGACCTCGGCTTCAGCAAGGTCGACTATGCCGCGATCGTCAAGGGCGTCGGCCTCGCCGCGACCCTGATCGGCGGCTTTGCCGGCGGCTTCGTCGCGCGGCGCTATTCGCTGGCCACGAGTCTGTGGATCGGCGGCAGCTTGCAGGCGCTCGCCAATCTCTCCTTCTCATGGCTCGCCCATGTCGGCGTCAACGAATGGGCGCTGGCGCTGGCGATCTGCGCGGAGAATTTCACCAGCGCAATCGGCACCGTGATCTTCGTCGCCTATCTCTCGGCGCTGTGCCAGAACCCGCTGCACACCGCGACCCAATATGCGCTGCTTGACCGCGCTCGCCGCGGTCGGCCGCACCTATCTGTCGTCAGGCGCGGGCTATGTCGCGAAGGCCGTCGGCTGGCAGTTGTTCTTCGTGATCTGCGTGCTGGTCGCGATCCCGAGTCTCATCCTGCTGGCGTGGCTGCAGAAGCGCCGGCATTTCGATGCACTCGGACCGGTAAGGGTTTAGCGCCTCACCACGCTCCATCTGGTGACGACGGCTTCCGTCATCTGGCCTGCGTCCTGCGCGCAGGAGATTTCGTCGACCTTCACCGAGATTTCCTTGCCGACCAGGCGCTTCAGTTCAGCGGCCTGCGAATCGCTCGAGGTGATGAGCTGGAACGTCTCCGGCCCGGTCTCGAGATTGCAGAGCCCGTTCGGCGGCGGCAGCCGCCGCGGCTCGCTGGTGATCTGATAGGTCGCAACGCGCTTCTTGCCACCACCGCGCAGGCGCATCGCGGTGAGCTCCCCAGACAACACGTCGCCCGTGTTGATCGGCTTCGCCACCTTCGGCGCGGCTTCCGCCGGCTTGGCCGGGTCGGCCTGCTGCGCCGGCGCGGGCGAAATCGCGAAGCCCGCCGCAATCACGGACGCACAGGCCAAGCGTTTGGCGAATCGGTGTTTCGTCATCAGGATTCCGTCGTTATGTTTTGGCTAGAACAGCGTGCGCTGGCGCATCGCTGCAGATAGCGTACCTTCGTCCAGATAATCAAGCTCGCCGCCGACGGGAACTCCGTGCGCGAGCCGCGTCACCTTGACATTGGCGTCTTGCAGCAAATCCGTGATGTAATGCGCGGTGGTTTGCCCATCCACGGTCGCATTCAGCGCCAGGATGATCTCGTTCACCTGCGCCTCATGCGCGCGCGCCACCAATGAATCGATCGTGAGGTCCTGCGGGCCGACGCCGTCGAGCGGCGACAATGTTCCGCCCAGCACGTGATAGCGGCCGTTGATCGCATTGGCGCGTTCCAGCGCCCAGAGATCGGCGACGTCGGCGACCACGACGATGATCGAGGGATCGCGGCGCGGATCGGTGCAGACCGTGCAGGGATTTTGCGTGTCGATATTGCCGCAGGTCTTGCAGACCTGGATCTTGTCGATCGCGACCTGCAGCGCCGAGGACAGCGGCGTCATCAGCGCTTCGCGCTTCTTGATCAGATGCAGCGCGGCGCGCCGCGCCGAGCGCGGACCCAGGCCCGGCAGGCGCGCCAGCAGCTGGATCAGGCGTTCGATTTCGGGGCCGGCAACCGCAGCAGGCATCGCTCAGGTACCGAACAGTCCCGGCGGCAGGCCGAGCCCGCCGGTCAGCGACTGCATCTTCTCCTGCATCGCGGTCTCCGCCTTGCGCCGCGCATCGTTGCAGGCGGTGACCAGCAGATCCTCGAGCACCTCGCGCTCCTCGGCCTTCATCAGCGAGGGATCGATCCTGACCGCCTTCACTTCCATCTTGCCCGAAATGCGCACGTTGACGAGGCCGCCGCCGGACGAGCCCTCGACCTCGATCTGGCCGAGTTCGTCCTGCATCGCCTGCATCTTCGACTGCAGCTGCGCCGCCTGCTTCATCATGCCGAGAAAATCGGGCATCGGTTCAAATCCTCTAGAGATCGTTGTCGGAATCGTCGCCCGGCTCTCCGGTGAAGCCGTCATCGCCGGTGCCGCCGCCAGCATCGGATTCCGGCGGCTCGGCGGCAAGCTTGCGCACCTCGACCACCTTGGCGCCGGGAAAGCGCGCGAGCACTTCCTTGACGCGCGGGTCGGCCTCGGCGGCGCGCTCGCGCTGGCCTTTCTCGACCAGGCTTTGCTCGCGCACGGTCGGCTGCCCGGTCTCATTGGAGACGATCACGGTCCAGCGCCGGCCGGTCCATTGCTCGAGCTTGCGGGAGAGTTCGTTGACGAGCGCGCGCGCGGCGCTGCGCTCAAGAGAGACTTCCAGCCGGCCATCCTCGATCCGTACCAGCCGCACATCGGCTTCCAGCGCGGCCTTGATCAGGAGATCGCGCTGCGAGGCGGCGAGCGCGACCAGTTCGGGAAAGCTGTTGATCCGAAGTGCCGGCGTCGACGGCGCTTCGGCAGTCGATGCGATCGCCTGCGGTCGCGCGGACGCTTCGGTGCGCGGCGCGGCGGAGGCGCGCGCAGGCGACGATGTCATCGACGACACCGGCGAGGCCGGCGCGCTGCGCGGCACGGGGCTCGCGGCGATCACGGGCGAGGCGCCGCCATTCTGCTCGATCATGCGGATCGCCTCGTCCGGCGTCGGCAGGTCGGCGACATAGGCGATGCGCACCAGCACCATTTCGGCGGCGGCAGCCGGCCGGGTCGCGCCTTGCGCCTCGGTGATGCCCTTGAGCAGCATCTGGAACATCCGCGACAGCACGCGCATCGAGAGTTTTGACGCAAATTCCCGCGCGCGCAGTCCGTTCGGTCTCGCCGAAGGCGACATTGTCGGCGATACCCGGGACGACCTTCACGCGGGTGACGAAATTGACGAATTCGGCGAGGTCGGACAGCACCACGATCGGATCGGCGCCGGTGTCGTATTGATCGCGGAATTCGCGGAACGCGCTTTCGATGTCGCCGCGCGCCAGCGCATCGAACAGATCGATCACCCGCGTGCGGTCGGCGAGGCCCAGCATCTGCCGCACCTGCTCGGCCTGCACGGGACCTGCCGCATGCGCGATCGCCTGGTCGAGCAGCGACAGCGAGTCGCGCACCGAGCCTTCGGCGGCGCGCGCGATGATGCCGAGCGCTTCCGGCTCGATCTCGACCTTCTCTTTCGCGGCGATGCTGGAGAGATGCTTCATCAGCACGTCGGCCTCGACCCGGCGCAGGTCGAAGCGCTGGCAGCGCGACAGCACCGTGACCGGAACTTTGCGGATTTCAGTCGTGGCGAACACGAACTTGGCGTGCTCCGGCGGCTCCTCCAGCGTCTTCAGGAAGGCGTTGAAGGCCGCCGTCGACAGCATGTGGACTTCGTCGATGATGTAGACCTTGTAGCGCGCGCTGGCCGGCGCATAGCGCACGCTGTCATTGATGGCGCGCACGTCGTCGACGCCGGTGTGGGACGCCGCGTCCATTTCCAGCACGTCCATGTGCCGGCTTTCCATGATCGCCTTGCAGTGCACGCCGAGCGTCGGCATGTGGATGGTCGGTCCCTTCACCGATCCGTCCGGCAACTCGTAATTCAGCGCGCGCGCCAGGATGCGCGCGGTCGTGGTCTTGCCGACCCCGCGCACGCCGGTCAGGATCCAGGCTTGCGGAATGCGCCCTGTCTCGAACGCGTTCGACACCGTGCGCACCACGGCGTCCTGGCCGATCAGATCCTCGAAGCTGGCGGGGCGGTATTTGCGCGCGAGCACGCGATAGGCTTTGCCCTCCGGCGCGCCGCCGAGGTCGAAACCGCCCTGGTCGCCATCAGGCTGTGAAGGAGGGGCGCCAGCGTCGGTCATCGATCGATCCGCAATTCTCTTTCTCTCAGGGCCGGCTTTTGCGGAAAGGAGCAGCGGCGGCGCTCGAGCGCCAGCCGCGCGATTCGCTCGAAAAAACAGGTAGGAGACTGACGAGCGACCCGATCCGGACCTCGTTAGGGCTGCTTCCTTCCGGACCTGACCCGGTTGGCGAGTGGCTCGTCCACCGCCAATCTCCCGGTCCCTATTTGGGGCCAAAAGGGCCGGAAAGCAAGCGCGCTGCAATGCCTCTGCGGGACTTGTGCAGGAACTCGGAAAGGCATTAGGTGCCGGGCGTTATTGCCCTTTCTGCAATTCCTCCCGCGAGCCTCATGCCCGATTCCGCCTGGTCGCTGCACTCACAATTAAAAAAAGACACCATCGACATCGGCGACCTGCCGCTGTCGAAAGTGCTCGTCATCAAGGACGCCAACTATCCCTGGCTCCTGCTGGTGCCGCGCCGGCCCGACATCGTCGAGATCATCGACCTCGCCGAGGTCGAGCAGGCGCAGCTGATGACCGAAGTTTCCCGCGTCGCGCGCGCGCTGAAAGAGGTGACCCGCTGCGACAAGCTCAATATCGCCGCCCTCGGCAATTTGGTGCCGCAGCTTCATGTGCATGTCATCGCGCGCCGCGCCGGCGACGCCGCCTGGCCGCGCCCGGTCTGGGGCGTGATGCAGCCGCTGCCGCACGACGCCGAGGAAGTGCAGACATTCATCAGTACGCTTCGCCGCAAAATCTGGTTGGGTTGAGAAACAAAATGTCGATCTTCGATTCATTTCCGCTCGGGCGTCCGGCCTTCGTCACCCACATCCTCGACCGCGCCGCGCATCTGCGCACCAACGACGAAAAGCTGTTCGCGCTGGAAGGCCAGTCCAATGCCCGCGCCTATGTGGTCTATCGCGACTCGCTCGTCATGAAGCAGGACGAGGGCGGCCCGCGCGCGCTGCTCACGATCAAGGAGGCGCTCGGCTACGGCGCCAATCCCGGCACGGTCTTCCTGGGCCTGCGCGATGGCGCGCCGATCTTCGGCATGGGCATATCGGCCGCGGCAGCGGAGAAACTGATCGGCCGCAACGACGTCGCGGTGAGCGAGCTGCGCGGCATGGTGATGCAAAGCGTGCTGCCGGTCGAGCAACTGTCCGCCATCGCGATGGCGAAGTCGATGGTGGGCTGGCATCAGCGCCACGGCTTTTGCGCCAATTGCGGCACGCGCAGCGCCATGAAGGAAGGCGGCTGGAAGCGCGAATGTCCGAGCTGCAAGGCCGAGCATTTTCCGCGTACCGATCCCGTCGTCATCATGATGGTGAGCTCGGGCGACCGCGCGCTGCTCGGCCGGCAGAAGCAATTCCTGCCCGGCATGTATTCCTGTCTCGCCGGCTTCGTCGAAGCCGCGGAGACCATCGAGGACGCGGTGACCCGCGAAATCTTCGAGGAATCCGGCATCCGGGTCAAAGACGTGACCTATTACATGACGCAGCCCTGGCCGTATCCGTCGTCGCTGATGATCGGATGCTCGGCGCGCGCCATCAACGAGGACATCGTCGTCGATCGCAGCGAGCTGGAGGACGCGCGCTGGTTCGACCGCGACGAACTCGCACTGATGCACAAGCGCAAGCATCCCGATGGCCTGTTTGCCGCGCATCCCTTCGCGATCGCGCACCATCTGATCGGCGATTGGCTGCATGGGGGAAAGACCGCGGGCGCATAGCGGGGAACGACACCCGCCCTGCCCGATTGACTGAAGGGGTTCCTGCACGGATGACGGATACGGGCATGAACTTTCAGGCCAGGGCGCCGAAAATCCCGCCGAAAATCCTCTGCATCGGCATGCCGGTGCGCGATCTCACCTTCCGCACGCCCGGCGTTCCCGCCCGCGGTTCCAAGGAGAACGCCACCGGTTTTGCCGAGATTTGCGGCGGCAACGCGCTCAATGCCGCGATATCAATCGTGCGGCTCGGCGGCCGCGCCGCGCTGTGCGGACCGATGGGCGACGCCAGGGAGACCTCGGCGCGCTTCATCCACGAGCAGATGGCGCATGAGGGCATCGATACCAAACACCTGATTCACATGCCGGGCCTGGTCACGCCGATCTCGGCGGTCATGATCGATCCGACCGGCGAGCGCACCATCGTCACATTCCGCGATCCGGAATTGTGGAAGGTGAAGCTGCCCAAGGCCGACACGCTGCTGGACGATTGTCACGCCATTCTCGTCGAGAGCCGCTGCGCGGAATTCTGTACCGACATCTGCGCCGAGGCGGTCCGGCGCGGCATCCCCGTGATCGTCGATGCCGATCGCGCGATGTCGCTGCGCGAGGGCCTGCTGACGGCCTCGACGCATCTGGTGTTCTCCAGCGAGCCGCTGCAGGAGACCGCGGGGACCCCGGACGACGGCGAGGCCCTGAAGAAGATCGCCGAAGCTGACGCCATCGTTCCTGGCGGGCACGCGCGGGCCGCGCGGCACGCTCTGGCTCGACGAAAAGGGCGAGCTGCAGGAGACGCCGGCTTTCCCGGTCCACACCGTGGATACGCTCGGGGCCGGCGACGTCTTTCACGGCGCCTTTGCGCTCGCCGTCACCGAGAAGCAGGAGCTGCGGCAGGCGCTGCGCTTTGCCTCGGCCGCCGCAGCGCTGAAATGCACCCGCTTCGGGGGCGCCTTCGCCGCCCCGCAACGTGCTGAAGTTGAAGAGCTTTTGAGCCGGGACCAGCGCGCCTCCCCGGCCCCGACGTCGTGAATTGAGACCGATGACGGTCTTGTAATAGAAGAATTTTCTCTATATGAGGGAATTAATCCCCTCAAATGGAACAAAGTTCTTCTCATGAGCGAGCTTGCCACCCAACTCCATCCCGACACCAACCGCCGCCTCGACGCCATCGACCGCAAGATCCTGATGGTGCTGCAGGAGGACGCCTCCCTCTCCGTGGCCGAGATCGGCGACCGCGTCGGCCTGTCCTCGACGCCATGCTGGAAGCGCATCCAGCGCCTCGAGGCCGACGGCGTGATCCTGCGCCGCGTCGCCCTCGTCGACCAGAACAAGATCGGGCTCGGCATTTCCGTGTTCGTCTCGGTCGAGAGCGCCGATCACTCCGAAGCCTGGCTGAAGAAGTTCGCCGACGCCGTCAGCGCCATGCCCGAGGTGATGGAATTCTACCGGATGGCCGGCGACGTCGATTACATGCTGCGCGTCGTGGTCGCGGACATGCAGAGCTACGACGTGTTCTACAAGAAGCTGATCTCCGCGGTGCCGCTGAAGAACGTCACCTCGCGCTTCGCGATGGAGAAGATCAAGTCGGTCACCGCGCTGCCGGTGCCTGCCGCCTGATTCGTATCTCTGATTGAACGACGCGGCTGTCTCGCCTTGCGCGGGACAAATGCGCGTGCGCGTTGCATCCGCTAACCGAACGTTTACCGCACATTAGGTTCGGCTTCGTATTCTCCCGTGCAGATGGCGCAGGCGAATACCATCAGAATGTGGCGATGGCCCGCCTGGCTGAACGCAGCAGCGTTGCTGGTCGCGAGCTTCCTCGCGGTCGCGGCGCTGTCATTGCAGGTCCGTCCCGGGGCCGAGATCGTGGCCGTGGCCTTCCCGCCATGGTGGAGCGCAGAGCGAGCCTTCCTCGCTGCCGCCTCAGCCGATGCCGCAATCGTCAGGATGACGGCAATTCCGTCACTCCTGGTGGTCCGTCCGGATCAGCATGACGGCCTCGCGCGCCTGCGCAAGGCCGGCGTCTGGCTCGCTGTCGATCCGCAGGCAATCGCCGCCTGCCTTTGAATTTGTTGTTTGGGGAATGGGAATGCACTTCGAAAGCGACGATCTGGAAGCCTTGCGCGAAACCACCAGCCGGACACTCCTGCTCCTGCTATGGTTGCATGTTCCCGTTGTTGCGATTGTCGGCATGATGCGCGGCACCGACTGGATGGCGCCGACTGCCGTCCTGGCAGCAATGGCGCTGGCCGCAACCATATCCTGGCGCGCCGCGGGCAACGGAACTTCGACGCGGCTCCTGATTGCGGTGGCATTGATGGGGGCTCCATCGCTGCTCGTATTCGAAATGTCAGGCCATCCCTGGCAAGCCGACACGCACATGTATTTCTTTGCGTTACTGGCCACCCTCGTCGCCTATTGCGACTATCGGCCAATCATCATCGGCGCGGTCGCGGTCGCCCTGCACCACCTGGTGCTGAATTTCATCTTGCCCGGCGCGGTCTATCCCGGCGGCTCCGATCTCGGCCGGGTGGTGCTGCATGCCGTGATCCTGCTGATGGAAGCCGGCGTGCTGATCTGGCTGACCCACAAGCTCACTCAGCTGTTTGCAACCACCGCGCAGAAGACCGCCGAAGCCGAAGCGGCCAGCGCCGCCGAGGCGCGCGCCAACAGCGAGCGCACCGAGGCGGATCGTCATGCCAAGCAGGAACGCGACGCCGCGCGGCGCGAGCTTGCGGCCGGTTTCGAGCGCAAGGTCGGCAGCATCGTCGAGGCGGTCGCGGTGGCGGCCGGCGAGATGCAGGGCCTGTCGTCGGCGATGAGCGCGAGCAACGCGGAAACCGCGCGGCAGACCGCGGCCGCGGCCGCCGCCTCGAGCCAGGCATCGTCCAACGTCGGAACGGTGGCCTCGGCCACCGAAGAACTCTCCGCATCGATCAACAGCATCGCCCAGCAGGTGACGCGCTCGGCCGCGATCGCCGCCAAGGCCGCCGATGAGGCACAACGCACCAATAAGGTGGTCGAGGGCCTCGCCAGCGGCACCCAGAAGATCGGCGAGGTGGTGACGCTGATCCAGAGCATCGCCAGCCAGACCAATTTGCTGGCGCTCAACGCCACCATCGAGGCGGCGCGCGCCGGCGAGCACGGCAAGGGTTTTGCGGTGGTCGCCAGCGAAGTGAAGGCGCTGGCCAATCAGACCGCGAAGGCGACGGAGGAAATCTCCGCGCAGGTGCAGGACATCCAGAACGCCACCAACCAGGCCGTCAGCGCGATTCAGGCGATCGGCGGCACCATTGCCGAGATCGACGGCATCTCCAACGAGATTGCGGCTGCCGTCGAGCAGCAGGGCACCGCGACGACGGAGATCGCCGCCAATGTGCAGCAGGCCGCCAACGGCACCGCCGAGGTCAACGACAGCATCATCAGCGTCTCGCCGCGCTTCCGACGAGGCCTCGAAGGCGACCGCGAAGATGCTGGAGGCAGCCAACGGCCTGTCGGCGCAGTCCGACCAGCTCAAGGCCGAGGTGCGAAGCTTCCTCGGATCGCTGAGCGCGGCGTAGGCTGCCATCAATGCTCGTCGTCGCCCGCGACGCGGGCGACCCAGCATCCCAGTGACGGTACGCCGCTTGAGCCGAGGACCGCAGCTGTCACTGGATGCGGTCCCGCTTCAGCAGCGGAGCATGACGCTGCGCTGATGCTGCGCAGCGCCCGTACGCGACCCGATCTCAAATCTTCTGATTGTACGCGCCGACCTCGGGATGGCGTGCGCAGCACGCCGTCGACCATTTCGAACATGTCGCGCATGCGCTGCTCCGAGACCGGGCTTTCGACCACCACCACGAGCTCCGGCTTGTTGGAGGAGGCGCGCACCAGGCCCCAGCTGCCGTCTTCCACGGTGACGCGCACGCCGTTGACGGTGACGAGATCGCGGATCGCTTGCCCACCGATCTTTTCGCCACGCTTCTGCATTGCCTCGAAATGCTGCACCACGGCGTCGACCACGCCGTATTTGGCCTCATCGGCGCAATGCGGCGACATGGTCGGCGACGACCAGGTTTTCGGCAGCGCGTTCTTCAGGTCGGCCATCGACTTGCCCGCCGCGCGATCGAGCATCTCGCAGATCGCGATCGCCGAGACCAGGCCGTCGTCATAGCCGCGGCCGAACGGCTTGTTGAAGAAGAAGTGGCCGGACTTCTCGAAGCCGGCCAGCGCGCCGAGCTCGTTGGTGCGCCGCTTCATGTAGGAATGGCCGGTCTTCCAGTAGGTGGTTTTCGCGCCCTGCTTCTGCAGCACCGGATCGGTCAGGAACAGCCCGGTCGATTTCACGTCGACCACGAACTGCGCATTCTTGTGGATCGCCGACATGTCGCGCGCCAGCATGACGCCGACCTTGTCGGCGAAAATCTCCTCGCCGGTGTTGTCGACCACGCCGCAGCGATCGCCGTCGCCGTCGAAGCCGAGACCGACATCGGCCTTGGCTCGCGAGCACCGCGTCGCGGATCGCGTGCAGCATCTCCAGATCTTCGGGGTTCGGATTGTATTTCGGGAAGGTGTAGTCGAGCTCGGTGTCGAGCGGCACCACCTCGCAGCCGATCGCCTGCATCACCTGCGGCGCGAACGCGCCCGCGGTGCCGTTGCCGCAGGCCACCACGACCTTCAGCTTGCGCTTGAGCTTGGTGCGGCTGGTGAGGTCGGCGATGTAGCGCGCCGGGAAATTCTCGTGAAACTGATAGGAGCCGCCCGCCTTGTTCCTGAACTGCGCGTTGAGCACGATCTCCTTCAGCCGCGTCATCTCGTCCGGGCCGAAGGTGAGCGGACGGTTGGCGCCCATCTTGACGCCGGTCCAGCCATTGTCGTTGTGCGACGCCGTCACCATGGCGACGCAGGGCACGTCGAGATCGAACTGCGCGAAATAGGCCATCGGCGTCACCGCAAGCCCGATGTCGTGCACCTTGCAGCCCGCCGCCATCAGGCCGGAGATCAGCGCGTATTTGATCGAGGCCGAATAGCCGCGGAAATCGTGGCCGGTGACGATCTCCTGCTTGACGCCGAGTTCTGCGATCAGCGCGCCCAGCCCCATGCCGAGCGCCTGCACCCCCATCAGGTTGATTTCGGTGTTGAACAGCCAGCGCGCGTCGTATTCGCGAAAGCCGGTCGCCTTCACCATCGGCTCGGATTCGAAGGCGTAGGTGTTGGGCAATAGCTGCGGTTTCGGCTTCGGAAACATTTAGGCCTCATGGGAACGCGTCCCCGCAGCCATAGCGAATGCAGGCGGGAAGCGGAAGGCGGGATCAGGCGCTCAGATGGCGATTAATTCGGACGCACGAGGCCTGAACGATCAGCCAGCCGCATCGATTTCCTCGTCGAATGACCGCGCTCAGAAGCCGGCAGAGCCTGTTGCATCAGTGTCCCAGACCAATCTGCGCGGCGACGATCTTCGTAGTGCGTGACGATAGACATTTGCCATGCGGCCGCGCATCTGCTACCAGGCGATCGTCCGGATGCCGATCCTTCGACGCGTGGCTATGCGCAGTCCGCTATGTCGCGAGGACAGCGAAGTCGCCGCATTGAGTCTTACTGCGATGGTCTATCGGCGCGGACTTCGGAATTGAGAGCCGTCCGAATCGCTTCGCCGAGGAGATGATCTTCTGGCTATCCGTCTCTTAGCTGTGTCTGGCTGCGCTGGTTGTCTTTCCTGCACATGCCAGAATCTATCTGCAGACTCGAACACGGCGCGTGGCCATCACAACCGACCTCCAGCTCATCACCGAGGATGATGTTGACCAGCGCACCAGGCTCGATTTGCTGCTTGCGCAAAAACAGGTCGGCAGGGAAGACGTGATCCGTGAGTTGTCTATAGACTTGTTTGGGATCGCAAGGGGCGAGATAGCGGGTTTGCTATCGGAAGATCTTGTCGACAAAGCCTTCGCCGACATGTGCTCGCGACGAGGTGTCGCGCCGTCAGATCTGATGAAAACCCTGGAGCGAGAAGGGCATCCGGCTCGACACGCTGAGAAAACGCCTCAGAGCTGAGGTTGCTCGGGAGCGTCTCGCGCGAATGCAATGCCGCCGTGATTGCGAAGATCGACTCGATCATCCTCTCGTTCCCAAAATGTGAACAAGCAGCGTCCTCAATTTCTTCGATGCTCCTTGTATGTCCGCCTTCTTACTGCTCCAGCACCATCGTGCCGTTGGCATATTCGAAGCGCCGGAGCTTCGACAGGAACGACAGGCCGAGCAGGTTTTCCGACAGCGCCTCGTCGGGCAGCACCATGGCATCGACGTCGCGCACCACGAGGCCGCCGACCTCGACCCGGTCGAGCCGGGCGCGCGCCGCCTTGATGGTGCCGTTCGCGGTCGAGACAACAGCGGTGTACTGGTTCGGCACCGGGCGCAGGCCGAACCGCGCCGCGGAGGATTCGTTCAGCGCAATCACGGAGGCGCCGGTGTCGACCATGAAGGCGATGCGCTGGCCGTCGATGCGGCCTTCGGTGGCGAAATGACCGCGGAAGTCGCGCGGAATGCTGAGCGTGCGCGAACCGGCTGAAGCCGACGTCGCCATCGCCACGGTCGCCGCCGGCTTTGCCGCGACGGCTGTCGCCGTCGCAGGCGTGATCTTGTCCGCCATCTGCGCCATGAAGACGCCAAGGCCGCCGATCACGGCCGCGGTAATCACGATGTTACGCATGACGCCACTCTGCTTACGCAAGCCCTGCCCGATTTCACCACGTCCGCTGCGAGGGCGCGACTAAACCGGACCGGCCGAGGCCGCCATTTTCGCGAAAAGGATGAGCGAAGCGTTAACGGAGGCTCACGTCCCGCGCGGCTTGACCCGGCGGGTCGGCAGCGCGTTGGCGGGATCCTCCGGCCAGGGATGGCGCGGATAGCGGCCGCGCAGGTCGGAGCGCACGGCGGCATAGCTGCCGCGCCAGAAACCCGGGCAGGTCGCGCGTCACCTGCACCGGCCGCTGCGCCGGCGACAGCAATTCCAGCACCAGCGGCACCTTGCCCTTGGCGATCGAGGGATGGGTGTTGAGCCCGAACAATTCCTGCAGCCGCACCGCGATGGTCGGGCCCTGCTCGGCCTCGTAGTCGATCGCGAGCATGGTGCCGGTCGGCGCCTCGAAATGGGTCGGCGCCTCGCGCTCCAGCCGCGCCCGCAACTCCCAGGGCAACAGCGTCTGCAGCGCCTCCGACAGGTCGCCGGCGGAGAACTCCTTCAGCGACGTCTTGTCGTAGAGCGCGGGCACCAGCCATTCGGCTGCGGACGCGATCAGCCCGTCGTCGGACAGGTCGGGCCAGCTCTCGCCTTCCGCCTTGCGCAGGAACATCACGCGGTCGCGCCATTGCTTGGCGGATTTCGACCACGGCAATCTGTCGAGACCGGCGGCGATCAGCCCGTCGGCGAAAATGCGCGCGGTGTCCGCCGACGGCGTCGAGCGTCAGCGGCGCTTCCGACAGCGTGATCGCATGCAGCGTCTTCCTGCGGCGCGCGCGCAGCGCCAGCGCGGCGCGATCGAAGCTGATCTCGTCCGAGGTTTCGATGTGATCGGCGAATTGCGCCTCGATCTCGCCTTCCGTGATCGGCGCCGCCAGCAGGATGCGGCCGGCCGCCGCGGTGCCCGTGAGCTCGCCGACGGCGATATAGGGCGCGCGCGCCAGCGCCGAGGTCTGCTCGACCGCGGCGCCGCGGCCATTGGCGAGCACGAAGCTGCCATTGCCGCGGTTCTTCGCGACGCGATCGGGAAAGGCGAAGGCGAGCATGACGCCGGTGCTCAAATCCGCTTCAGCCCGCGCGCTTTTGGCAGAAGCGACCTGCGAGGCCCAGCGGCGCGCCATGTCGCGGGCGCTGGACGCGCGCTGCGAGCGGTCGCGGCGGAATTGATCGAGCCGTGCTCGAGATCGACGCTGTCGCCGCCGAGCCCGCGCTCGGTGAGGACAGCCGCGATCTCCGCGGCCTGCTCGCCGGCACCGAAGCGATCGGAGTCCACGATCATGCGCGCCAGCCGCGGCGGCAGCGCCAGCGCGCGCAGGCGCTTGCCCTCAGCCGTGATGCGGCCGTCGGCATCGAGCGCGCCGAGCTCATGCAGCAGGCTCTTCGCCTCCTTCAGCGCCGGCGCGGGCGGCGGATCGAGGAACGACAGCGTCGCGGGATCGGTCACGCCCCATTGCGCGAGGTCGAGCACCAGCGAGGACAGATCGGCGGAGAGAATTTCCGGCTGGGTGTAGGCGGCGAGCGATGCGGTCTGCGGCTCGTCCCACAGCCGGTAGCAGATGCCGGGCTCGGTGCGGCCGGCGCGGCCGCGGCGCTGATCGACCGCCGCGCGCGAGGCGCGCACGGTCTCGAGCCGCGTCAGCGCGATGTCCGGCTCGTAGCGCGGCACGCGCGACAGCCCGGAATCGACCACGATGCGCACGCCCTCGATGGTGAGCGAGGTCTCGGCGATCGAGGTCGCCAGCACGACCTTGCGCGTGCCCTTCGGCGCCGGCGCAATGGCGCGGTCCTGCACGCTGGCATCGAGCGCGCCGAACAGCGGCACGATCTCGGTGCCGGCGTCGCGCACGCGCTCTTCGAGGAAATTCTGGGTGCGGCGGATTTCGGCGGCGCCCGGCAGGAACGCCAGCACCGAGCCGGCATCGGCGCGCAGCGCGCTGCGCGATGCTGTCCGCCATCTGCCGCTCCAGCGGCACGTCGGGCTTGCGGCCGAGATAGCGCGTCTCGACCGGAAAGGCGCGGCCCTCGCTTTCGACCACCGGCGCATCGCCGAGCAGCTTCGCCACCCGCGCGCCGTCCAGCGTCGCCGACATCACCAGGATGCGCAGATCCTCGCGCAGGCCGGTCTGCGCGTCGCGCGCCAGCGCCAGCCCGAGATCGGCATCGAGCGAGCGCTCGTGGAATTCGTCGAACAGCACCGCGGCGACGCCGTCGAGCATTCCGGATCGTCGAGAATCTGGCGCGAGAAGATGCCTTCGGTGACGACCTCGATCCGCGTCGCGCGCGAGATTTTCGAGCCGAAGCGGACGCGATAGCCGACGGTCTCGCCGGCGCGCTCGCCCAGCGTCTTCGCCATCCGATCGGCGCTGGCGCGCGCCGCGATCCGCCGCGGCTCCAGCACGATGATCTTCTTGCCCTTGGCCCAGGGCTCATCGAGCAGCGCCAGCGGCACCCGCGTGGTCTTGCCGGCGCCGGGCGGCGCCACCAGCACGGCGGCGTTGTGCGCGGCAAGCGTGCGCGCGAGATCGTCGAGCACCGCGTCGATCGGAAGGGGCGTGTCGAAGCTGCGCAAGACCTTCACCACTCGTCATGCCCGGCCTTGAGCGCGGGCATCCACGTCTTTCTGTCGCAAGGAAACAAGACGTGGATGGCCGGGACAAGCCCGGCCATGACGGAATGATGACAGACTTACTTCTCTCCCAGCGGCGGGCGGCCGACGCTTTCGTAGATAAAGCCGTTCGCGGCCATGTCCTCGGGCCGGTAGATGTTGCGCAGGTCGATCACGACCGGCTGCTTCATCTCCTGCTTCAGCCGCTCCAGATCGAGCGTGCGGTACTGCACCCATTCGGTGACCACCACCATCGCGTCGGCGCCCTTCACGCAGGCGTAGGGGTCGTCGACATATTCGATCTCGGGCAATTCCTTGCGCGCCTGCTCCATGCCGACCGGATCGTGCGCGCGCACCTTGGCGCCCATGTCGAGCAGGCCGGTGACCAGCGGGATCGACGGCGCCTCGCGCATGTCGTCGGTGTCGGGCTTGAAGGTGAGGCCGAGCACGGCGACCGTCTTGCCGCGCAGCGAGCCGCCGGCCGCGGTCGAGACCTTGCGCGCCATCGCGCGCTTGCGGTTGTCGTTGACCGCCGAGCACCGCCTCGACGATGCGCAGCTGCACGTCGTGGTCCTGTGCGATCTTGACCAGCGCGCGGGTGTCCTTTGGAAAGCAGGAGCCGCCGAAGCCGGGACCGGCATGCAGGAATTTCGAGCCGATGCGGTTGTCGAGCCCGATGCCGCGCGCGACCTCCTGCACGTCGGCGCCGACCTTTTCGGAGAGATCGGCGATCTCGTTGATGAAGGTGATCTTGGTCGCGAGGAACGCATTCGCGGCGTATTTGATCAGCTCGGCGGTGCGCCGCTTGGTGAACATCAGCGGCGCCTGGTTCAGCGACAGCGGCCGGTAGACGTCGCCGAGCACCTTGCGCCCGCGCTCGTCGTCGGTGCCGACCACGATGCGGTCGGGGAATTTGAAATCGCGGATCGCCGCGCCCTCGCGCAGGAATTCCGGATTGGAGGCGACCACGACGTCGGCGGACGGATTGGCCTCGCGGATGATGCGCTCGACCTCGTCGCCGGTGCCGACCGGCACGGTCGATTTGGTGACGACCACGGTGAAGCCGTACAGCGCCGCGGCGATCTCGCGCGCGGCGGCGTAGACATAGGTGAGATCGGCATGGCCGTCGCCGCGCCGCGACGGCGTGCCGACCGCGATGAACACCGCATCGGCCTCCGCGACCGGCGCCTTCAGGTCGGTGGTGAAGCCGAGCCGCCTGGCCTTGACGTTGCCGGCGACCAGCGCATCGAGGCCCGGCTCGAAGATCGGAATCTCGCCCCGCTTCAGCGCGTCGATCTTGCCGGCGTCCTTGTCGACGCAGGTGACGTCGTGGCCGAAATCCGCAAAGCAGGCGCCGGAGACCAGCCCCACATAGCCCGTGCCAATCATGGCAATCCGCATGGATCAACCCGCCTCTCATGGTTAACGCGCCCGCCTCTTAAAACATTTGCAGGCCTGATGGGGAAAGCCGAAATCGGCATGCTGCTTGAATGAATAAAGGGGAAAGAAACCGCTACCCCCCATGATGCGGCTTTCGCGCGCCAGAACAGGACAGGGATGACTGCAAACGGCACATCCGGACCGCGTCGACTGGGTCGACTACGCCAAGGGCATCTGCATCGTCATGGTGGTGATGATGCATTCGGTGCTGGGCGTCGAAGCTGGCCGCCGGCCAGACCGGCTTCATGCATGCGGTCGTGATGTTCGCCAAGCCGTTCCGGATGCCGGACTTCTTCCTGATTTCCGGGCTTTTCCTGGCCCTCGTCATCGACCGCGACTGGCGCACCTATCTCGACCGCAAGGTCGTGCACTTCGCCTACTTCTACGTGCTGTGGGTGACGATCCAGTTCGGCTTCAAGGCGCCGGCCTTCGCCGCCGAGCAGGGCTGGGCGCCATGTCGGCTTCGAGTATCTGGAATCCTTCATCGAGCCGTTCGGCACGCTGTGGTTCATCTACCTGCTGCCGATCTTCTTCGTCGTCATAAAACTGACACGCAACGTTCCGCCGATTCTGGTCTGGCTCGATCGCCGCCGCGCTGGAGATGACGCATGTCGCGACCGGCTGGACCGTGATCGACGAGTTCTGCGCGCGCTTCGTCTACATCTATTCCGGCTATCTGTTCGCCGACTATGTCTTCGCGCTGTCGGATCGCGCGCGGGCGCATCCGATGCTGGCGCTTGCGGGCCTCGCGCTGTGGGCGCTCGTCAATGGCGGGCTCGTCGCGCTCGGCTATAGCGAGTTGCCGATCGTCTCGCTGGCGCTCGGCCTCGCCGGCGCCTGCGCCATCATCACGATCGGCACGCTGCTGGCGCGGATGCACTGGCTCAACGTCCTGCGCTTCTGCGGCGAGCATTCGATCGTGATCTATCTCGCCTTCTTCCTGCCGATGGCGTCGACGCGCACGCTGCTGCTCAAGACCGGCATCATCCCCGACATCGGCATGGTCTCGCTGATCGTCACCGTCGTCGGCGTCGCCGGCGCGCTTGCTGATCTGGCGCGCGGCGCTCGCCGTGCACGCCAACTTCCTGTTCGAGCGGCCGGATGCGTTCTGGATCGCGCCGCGCAAGGCGGGCCCGCGCTGCAGGCGGCGGAGTAGCATGCGTCTCGCAGCGCGTCATGCCCGGCCTGTGCCGGGCATGACCACGGCTTGTTCTCACTCGGCGATCGCAATGACGTGGATCCGGCCGCGCGCATGCTCGCGGCCGGGATGACAGTGAATGTGTCAGCAGGCCAAATTCGCCCTCTCAAGGCTGTCAATCGCCGCAAAAATTCTTAAATTGCGGCCATGCCGAAATCCCCGCAAAAAGCCGCTCCCGCCAAACCCGCCGCCGCCAAACCGGTTCCCGCCAAACCGGCAGCCCGGCAAAGCCGCCCGCAAAGGCCTCCGGCAAGGGCGACCACGTCTTCCTGGTCGACGGCTCCTCCTACATTTTCCGCGCCTATCACGCGCTGCCGCCGCTCAACCGCAAGTCCGACGGGCTGCAGGTCAATGCCGTGCTCGGCTTCTGCAACATGCTGTGGAAGCTGCTGCGCGACATGCCCGAGGACAACCGGCCGACGCATCTCGCCATCGTCTTCGACAAGTCCGAGATCACCTTCCGCAACAAGCTCTATCCCGACTACAAGGCGCACCGGCCGCCGGCGCCCGACGATCTCATCCCGCAATTCGCGCTGATCCGCGACGCGGTGCGCGCCTTCGACCTGCCCTGCCTGGAGCAGGCCGGCTTCGAGGCCGACGATCTGATCGCGACCTATGCGCGGCTTGCGACGCGAGCGCGGCGCCACCACGACCATCGTCTCCTCCGACAAGGACCTGATGCAGCTCGTGACCGACAAGGTCGTGATGTACGACACCATGAAGGACCGCCGCATCGGCATCCCCGAGGTGATCGAGAAATTCGGCGTGCCGCCGGAGAAGGTGGTCGAGGTGCAGGCGCTGGCCGGCGACTCCACCGACAACGTGCCGGGCGTGCCCGGCATCGGCGTCAAGACCGCGGCGCAGCTGATCGTCGAATATGGCGACCTGGAGCAGCTGCTGTTCCGCGCCGGCGAGATCAAGCAGCCGAAGCGGCGCGAGTCGCTGATCGAGAATGCCGAGAAGGCGCGGATCTCGCGGCAGCTGGTGCTGCTCGACGACAAGGTCGAGCTCGAAGTGCCGCTCGACGAGCTCGCCGTGCACGAGCCGGACGCGCGCAAGCTGATCGCGTTCCTGAAGGCGATGGAGTTTTCGACGCTGACCAAGCGCGTCGCGGAATATTCGGAGATCGATGCGTCGGACGTGGCGGCGGATGGCGGCGGCAAGAGCGCGCCTGCGCTGCGCCCGCCTGCGCGCGGCAAGGCGTCGACCTGCTCGCACCTTCGACGCCCCACAGCGAAAGAGCGCGGCGGCGCCGGCGGCGGCGCGCCGGCCAAGCCGGGCGACAAGTCCGACAAGGCCTCCAGCCTCAAGGGCACGCCGATCTCGCTGGCGGACGCGCGCAAAGAGGCCGCGCGCAAACTGCCGGTCGATCGCGCGAAGTACCAGACCATCCGCACGCTCGACGAGCTGAAGGCCTGGATCGGCCGCGCGCGCGAGGCCGGCCGCTTCGCGATCGAGCTCAAGGCCAATTCGATCGATCCGATGCAGGCCGACATCTGCGGCATCGCGCTGGCGCTGGCGCCGAACGATGCCGCCTACGTGCCGCTGGCGCACAAGCAGGCGGGCGGCGGCGCCGGCCTGTTCGACGCAGGCCTCGCGCCCGACCAGATCAAGGAGAGCGACGCGCTGGAGGCGCTGAAGCCGCTGCTGGAATCCGCAGGCATCCTCAAGATCGGCTTCAACATCAAGTTCGGCGCCGTGATGCTGGCGCAGGCCGGCATCACCTTGCGCAACTACGAAGACGTGCAGCTGATGTCCTACGCGCTCGATGCCGGGCGCAACGCGCACGGCCTCGACACGCTGGCCGAGCTCTGGCTCGGTCATGCCACGCTGACCCATGGCGAGCTGATCGGCAGCGGCAAGAACAAGCTGTCCTTCGACCAGGTCGCGATCGACCGGGCGACCGCCTATTCGCGCCGAGGACGCCGACGTCATCGTGCGGCTGTGGCGGCTGTTGAAGCCGCGCCTGGTCGCCGATCGCATGACCACCGTCTACGAGACGCTGGAGCGGCCGCTGGTCTCGGTGCTGGCGCGGATGGAGCGCCGCGGCATCTCGATCGACCGCCAGGTGCTGTCGCGGCTGTCGGGCGAGTTCGCGCAGACCGCGGCGCGGGTCGAGGCCGAGATGCAGGAGCTCGCCGGCGAGCCGATCAATGTCGGCAGCCCCAAGCAGATCGGCGACATCATCTTCGGCAAGATGGGCATTGCCGGGCGGCACCAAGACCAAGACCGGCGCGTGGTCGACCTCGGCGCAGATCCTCGACGATCTCGCCGAGCAGGGCCACGACTTCCCGAAGAAGATCCTGGACTGGCGGCAGGTCTCGAAGCTGAAATCGACCTACACCGACGCGCTGCCGGAATACGTCAACCCGCAGACCCATCGCGTGCACACGACCTACGCGCTGGCCGCGACCACCACGGGCCGGCTGTCGTCGAACGAGCCGAACCTGCAGAACATCCCGGTTCGCACCGAGGACGGCCGCAAGATCCGCCGCGCCTTCATCGCGACGCCCGGCCACAAGCTGGTCTCGGCGGACTATTCGCAGATCGAGCTGCGGCTGCTCGCCGAGATCGCCGACGTGCCGGCGCTGCGGCAGGCGTTCCGCGACGGGCTCGACATTCACGCCATGACGGCGTCGGAAATGTTCGGCGTGCCGATCAAGGACATGCCGAGCGAGGTGCGGCGCCGCGCCAAGGCGATCAATTTCGGCATCATCTACGGCATCTCGGCGTTCGGCCTCGCCAACCAGCTCGGCATCGCGCGCGAGGAGGCGTCCGCCTACATCAAGAAATATTTCGAGCGCTTCCCGGGCATCCGCGCCTACATGGACGAGACCAGGGAGTTCTGCCGCAAGAACGGCTACGTCACCACGCTGTTCGGGCGCAAATGCTACTACCCCGACATCAAGGCCTCGAACGCCTCGATCCGCTCCTTCAACGAGCGCGCCGCGATCAACGCGCGACTGCAGGGCACGGCGGCCGACATCATCCGCCGCGCCATGATCCGCATGGAGGACGCGCTGGCCGCGAAGAAGCTCTCGGCGCAGATGCTGCTGCAGGTGCATGACGAACTGATCTTCGAGGTGCCGGAGGGCGAGGTCGCGGCGACCCTGCCGGTCGTGCAGAAGGTGATGCAGGACGCGCCGTTCCCGGCGGTGGTCGCTGTCGCTGCCGCTGCAGGTCGACGCCCGCGCCGCGAACAACTGGGACGAGGCGCATTAGGCCGCAGCATCGCTCATTTCTACCTCCACGGTGGATGGCTGGGCAGGCCCGCCCCCGCTTGCGCGTGGAGCGGCTGGGGTGGTGGTGAACTCGCAGGAGTTGAACGCGCACCCACCCCGCTTCGCTTCGCTCATGCGAGCCGACCCTCCCCCGTCGCGAGGGGAGAGGTGAGACCGGTGTCCTGCGCATCCTGACCAAAGGTTAACGGCAGCGGAACAGCGATCTCCTGCACTGCGATAATCGCGGTTTCGCGCTTGCGTCGTTGACGGCCCCTGCCCTTGGGGGCACTTTGTCGGGCGACAGCCGGATTTCTCGAGGCGATGAGCGACCTTATCAACACATCCAAGCCGGTGCTTCCGCCGCTGCTGGCGCGATTTGTGGCGGCGACCGCCGGCCGCAACATGACCAGGCCGGCCTATGTGGTGGTGCTGATCGGCGTCGCCACCATGATCCTGCTCACCGTGAATCCCGCCTATGAGGCGGCGCATCACTGGGTCGACGCCATCCTCTGGGCCTGCCTCGCCTTCTTCGCCTTCGAATGGCTGGTGCGCATCCGGCATGCCGTGCATGCGCAGCGCGGGTCTGCCTACCTGACCTCGTTCCGCGGCGTGATGGATGCCGCCGCCGTGCTCGCGGTGCCGGCTGCGATCCTGCTCGGCGCGCCAGCCGAAGACCGCATGGCTGTTGTCGGTGATCTGGCTCGTCAAGGTGATCCCCGCCGTGCCGGGCTTGCGGCAATTGCGCCGCGTGCTGGTGCTGGAATCCGGCCCGCTGCTCAGCGTGCTCATGATCTTCCTGATCGTGCTGTTCCTCGGCTCGGTCGCCGTCTATTTCCTCGAGCGCGACGCCCAGCCCGGCGTCTTCAGCAGCATCCCCGCCGCGCTGTGGTGGGCGGTCGCGACCCTGACCACGACCGGCTATGGCGACGTGGTGCCGATCACGCCGATGGGACGTTTCGTCGCCGCGCTGGTGATGATCTGCGGCCTCGGCGTGTTCGGACTGTGGACCGGTATCCTGGCGACCGGATTTGCCGCCGAGACGCGGCGCGACAATTTCCTGAAGACCTGGGAATCCGTCAGCAAGGTGCCGTTCTTCGCCACGCTCGGACCTGCGGCGATCGCCGACGTCACGCACATGCTGCGCACCATCGACCTGCCGCCGCGCGTCATGATCATGCGCAAGGGCCAGCAGGGCGACTGCATGTATTTCATCGCCGCCGGCGAGGTCGAGGTCGACCTGCCCGCCGGCAAGAAGGTGCGGCTCGGCGAAGGCGCGTTCTTCGGCGAGATGGCGCTGCTCGGCAACAATCTGCGCTCGGCCAACATCAGCCACCACGCGGCTGTCCAAGCTGCTGGTGCTCGATCTCGTCGACTTCCGCCTGTTGATGGCGCGCCATCCCGATCTCGCCCAGACCATCGACGCCGAGGCCAAGCGGCGCGACGCTGGAGAACAAGTGATGCAACGAGACGGCTGAAGCGCTCGAGGCGGCGAGCACGCCGGTCTTCACCGTCGAGGGCGCGCGCGCCACCATCCGCCTCAACCGTCCGCGCCATGTGAACCGCATCCAGGCGGAGGATTTGCAGGCGCTGCTTGCGCTGTTCGATCAGGTCGAAGCCGATCCCGCGATCCGCGTGCTCGTCATCACCGGCACCGGACGCGCCTTCTCCGTCGGGCTACGATCTCAACTCGGTCGCCGAACGCAGCGCCGCGACCACCGGCCAGACCGCGGGCAGCGCCTTCGAGGTGATGGTCGACCGGCTGGAGGACCTCGGCGTGCCCACGATCTGCCGGCTCAATGGCGGGGTCTATGGCGGCTCGACCGATCTGGCGCTGGCCTGCGATTTCCGGATCGGCGTCGACACCGCGGAGATGTTCATGCCGGCGGCGCGGCTCGGCCTGCATTATTACACCAGCGGCATCCGCCGCTACGTGTCGCGGCTCGGCGCCGACAATGCGAAGAAGCTGTTCCTGACCGCCGAGAAGATCGGCGCGCCGGAAATGCTGCGGATCGGCTATCTCACCGCCATGGTGCCGGCGGAGGCGCTGGACGAGGAAGTCGACCGGCTCGCGACGCTGCTCGGCGGCCAACGCGCCGGTCGCGATGGCCGGCATGAAGCGCACCATCAACGAGATCGCGCGCGGCAAGCTCGACGAGGCCGCAGCCGACGCCCGCGCCCGCGACTCGATGCGCGGCGCCGGAGATCAAGGAAGGCGTCCGCGCCCGCGCCGAGAAGCGGCCGCCGAAGTTCTGAGGCTGATCGGTGCATCGACACGGACACGGCAGCTATTCCGTCCGCTCGCCGTCGCGACGTTTCGGCCTATTCGCGTCGGCATTGACTCAAAGTTGTCCCGCGTTAGCATTAAACGCTCGTGCGGGATATTTTTATGCCGGGGACGGATTTTAGGTCAGAGCGGCGCATATTGAGCCGCACCGATAGTATGAGTTCGCCGGGCAGCGGGCGTCCTACCGTGACCGATCCCGTGCTCGAGGACATCATCGAACAGCTGCAAACCTGCATCCTCAGCGCCAGGGCGCTGAAGCTCGAGATGCTGGAACATATCCTGTCGATCGCGCTGCTCGAGGCGTATGTCGCCAGAGGCAACCGCGACAAGGAAGACTAGCCGTCGATGAAGGTCACGGTGTCGGCGACCTTGGCGCGCGAGGTGCGGTAGCTGTTGACCTTGTGGCCGTGGTCCGCATAGCCGAACGAGATGCCGCAGACCACGCGGCGGTCGTCGGCGAGATCGAAATGCTTGCGGATCAGCGCCGAATGCCGCGCCAGCGCCGCCTGCGGAATGGTGCCGAGCCCGAGCGCCTGCGCCGCCAGCATGAAATTCGAGACATAGGCGCCGCAATCGATCGCGCCGTAGATGCCGAGCGGCTCGTCGGTGTGGATGATCGCGACATGCGGCGCGCCGAAGAAATTGTAATTCTCCAGCGCCTGCTTGGCGTAGGCCGCCTTGTCGCCTCTGACAATGCCGAGCGTGTTGTAGAGCTGGAAGCCGCTCTCGCGGCGGCGCTCGAGATAGACGCCGAGATATTCGCGCGGGAACGGAAAGTCGCTGCTCTCCGGCGCGCCGGACGCGGCCTCGGCGTAGATCGCCTTGCGGAAGCGCTCCTTGGCCTCGCCGCTCGCGATCACCACCTGCCAGGGCTGGCTGTTGCACCACGACGCGGTGCGCTGCGCGACGGTGAGCACATGCTCGATGGTCTCGCGCGGCACCGGCTTCGGCAGGAAGGCGCGCACCGAGTAGCGCTCGCCCAGGAGCTCTTCGAGCACGCCGATGCGGTCTTGTGTTGTGTTGCTGCGTCCATGGCTCGACTCGCTTGCAGTGTCCGTAGCGGTGCGCTAGCCGTCTTCACGTCGCTCGCTGAAAGGGCGAGTCGGCGCGCAGCGCCAGGTGTGGGTCACCGTGTCTGCGATGCAGCGACTTCGCTCCGCAACCGCTCCGCCTTCGGGGACGAGTCGAGACCGCGTAGCTCACCGCCCCTTGGTCGGGATCTTGTTGAACGGCACGTCCTTGTCGACCCTGATGTCGCCGGGCAGGCCGAGCACGCGCTCGGCGATGATGTTGCGCAGGATCTCGTCGGTGCCGCCGGCGATGCGCATCGAGGGCGAGGACAGCATCATCTGCTGGAACTGGCCGCGCGCCTGCTCTTCCGCGGCGCCCGTGAACACGCCGGCCGCGCCTTCGAGGTCCATCGCATACATCGCGATGTCCTGCAGCATCGAGCCGGCGACGAGCTTGCCGATCGAATTTTCCGGACCCGGACGCTCGCCCTTGGACAGCGCCGAGATCGCGCGGTAGCTGGTGTATTTCAGCCCGCTCGCCTTCACCGCCCAGCTCGCGAGCTTCGAGCGCACGCCGCGGTCGTCGATCGCCGGTCCGTCCTCCGTCATCAGGTTCGAGCAGAACTCGAACATCTCGGGAAAGCCGGTCGCGAGCCGCGCGCCGATCGACATGCGCTCGTTCATCAGCGTGGTCAGCGACACGTTCCAGCCGTCGCCGACATTGCCGAGCCGCTGCGAGTCCGGAATCACCACGTCGGTGAAATAGACCTCGTTGAACTCCTGCATGCCGTTGGCCTGCTTGATCGGCCGCACCTCCACGCCCGGGCTCTTCATGTCGAGGAAGAACATGGTGAGCCCCTTGTGCTTGGGCACATTGGGATCGGTGCGGGTGATCAGCAGGCCGTAGTCGGAATAATGCGCGCCGGAGGTCCAGATCTTCTGGCCGTTGACGATCCAGTTGTCGCCCTTCTTCTCGGCGCGGGTGCGCAGGCCCGCGACGTCGGAGCCGCCGGCCGGCTCGGAGAACAGCTGGCACCAGATTTCCTCGCCGGAGGCGAGCTTCGGCAAATAGCGGCGCTTCGCGTCCTCGCTGCCATAGGCCATCACGGTCGGGCCGCACATGCCCTCGCCGATCTGGAACGGCTGCGTCAGCTTGCCGTAGACGCCCTCTTCCTGCTGCCAGATCACGCGCTCGATCGGCGTGGCGCCGCGGCCGCCATATTCCTTCGGCCAGTGCAGGCAGGCCCAGCCGCCTTCGGCCTTCTTCTTCTGCCAGGCCTTGCCGACCTCGACCATGTCGTGGTGCTGCAGGCGGATGCGGCCGAGCGAGGATTTCGACAGCTCCGCCTCCAGCTCCTTCGGCGCGTTGGCCTCGACCCATTTGCGGGCGATGGTGCGGAACTCGGCTTCCTGCGGCGTGTCATCGAAATTCATGGCGCTTCTCCTGTCTCTCCGGCGTTCCCCGGACGCTGCGCAACGCGAAGTGTTGCGCTGCTGATCCGGGGTCCATTACTCGCCTGTTAGTGGGTCCCGGATCTGCGGCGCACCGTGAAGACGCTGCGCCGCGTCCGGGACACGATCATCGCTCTTCCCTTGGTCGGTATCTTGTTGAACGGCACGTCCTTGTCGACCCGGATATCGCCGGGCAGGCCCAGCACGCGCTCGGCGATGATGTTGCGCATGATCTCGTCGGTGCCGCCCTCGACGCGGGTGCCGGGCGCGCGCAGCAGCATCGCCTGGAATTTGCCGGCGAGCTCGGCGCCCTCGCCGCTCAACGCGCCGGCCGCGCCCTGCAGATCCAGCGCGTACATCGCGACATCCTGCATCATCGAGCCCGCCACCAGCTTGCCGATGGAATTCTCCGGTCCCGGCCGCTCGCCCTTGGACAGCGCCGAGATGGTCCGCATGCTCGTGTATTTCAGCCCGCTCGCCTTCACCGCCCAGTTCGCGAGCTTCGAGCGCACCGCGCGATCCTCGATCGCGGGGCCGTCCTCCAGCATCAGGTTGCGAGCAGAACTCGAAAATCTCGGGGAAGCCGGTCGACACGCCGGCGCCGATCGACATGCGCTCGTTCATCAGCGTGGTCAGCGACACGTTCCAGCCGTCATTGACATTGCCGAGCCGCTGGCTGTCCGGGATTTTCACGTCGGTGAAATAGACCTCGTTGAAGTCGGACTGCCCGCTGGCCTGCTTGATCGGCCGCACCTCGACGCCCGGGCTCTTCATGTCCAGGAAGAACATGGTGAGGCCCTTGTGCTTGGGCACATTGGGATCGGTGCGCGTCAGCAGGATGCCGTAGTCGGAATAATGCGCGCCCGAGGTCCAGATCTTCTGGCCGTTGATGATCCAGTCGTCGCCCTTCTTCTCCGCGCGGGTGCGCAGGCCCGCGACGTCGGAGCCGCCGGCCGGCTCGGAGAACAGCTGGCACCAGATCTTCTCGCCGGAGGCGAGCGGCGGCAGATATTTGCGCTTCTGCTCCTCGCCGGCGAACGCCATCATGGTCGGCCCGCACATGCCGTGGCCGATGATGAACATCGCCGGAGAGCTTGCCGAACGGGCCTTCCTCCTGCTGCCAGATCACGCGCTCGATCGGCGAGGCGCCGCGGCCGCCATATTCCTTCGGCCAGTGCAGGCAGGCCCAGCCGGCGTCGGCCTTCTTCTTCTGCCAGGCCTTGGCGACGTCGAGGATGTTGACGCCCTCGAGCCGCGTGCGGCCGAGCGAGGATTTGCGCAGCTCGTCCTCATATTGCTTCGGCGCATTGGCCGCGATCCAGGCTTTCGCCTCGGCTGCGGAACGCGGCTTCCTGCGGGGTGTCGTCGAAGTTCATGTCGCGTTGACGTCCATCTTCACGCCGCGTTCTTGGCTTGCGCATGCGGTCGATCAGCGCGTCTTCCCAGTACGACTGGCTGCCGAGCCCGAGCGCGAGCGCGTTGGCGCGGCGGTAGTACATGTGGCAGTCGAACTCCCAGGTGAAGCCCATGCCGCCATGGACCTGGATGTTGTTCTTGGCGCAGTGCTGGAACGCCTGCGTCGCGCTGATGCGCGCCGAGGCCGCCGCTTCCGGCAGCTCGCCGGCATTGGTCGAGAGCGCCCAGGCGCCGTAATAGCAATTGGAGCGCGCCAGCGTCGCCGAGACATACATGTCGGCCAGCATGTGCTTGACCGCCTGGAACGAGCCGATCGGCCGGCCGAAGGCGATGCGGTCGAGCGCGTAGTCGCGGCCCATCTCCAGCGCGCGGTCGGCGCCGCCGAGCTGCTCGAAGGCGATCAGCACCGCGGCGCGGTCGAGCACCTGCGTGAGCACGCTCCAGCCTTCGCCGGCCTTGCCGAGCGGCTCGGCCTTGGCGTTCTTGAAGGTGACCTCGGCCTGGCCGCGGGTCGGATCGACATTGGTGAGGCTCCTTGACCTCGACGCCGTCGCCCTTCATGTCGACCAGGAACAGCGAGATATCGCTCTCGCGGCCGCTCGATCCCGTGCGCGCGGCGACCACGGCGAAATCGGCAATCGCGCCGTCGGCGACCGGCTTCTTGACGCCGTTGAGCGTGCCGCCGTTGGCCGAGAGCTTGATCGCCTGCGGCGACGGATTGCCCTTGCCCTCGAACAGCGCCAGCGTGCCGATCGCCTCGCCGCTGGCGATCTTCGGCAGCCATTTCTTCTTCTGCGCGTCGGAGCCCGCGAGCAGCAGCGCCTCGGCGGCGAGATAGACCGTCGAGGAGAACGGCACCGGCGCCAGCGCGCGGCCCATCTCCTCCGCGATCACGCAAAGCTCGAGATGGCCGGCGCCCGCGCCGCCGAACTCCTCGGGGATCGCGACGCCGAGAAAGCCCATCTCGGCGAGGCCCTTCCACAGCTCCTTGTCGTAGGCCGCCTTGCCGTCGAGCACGGCGCGCACCGCCTTCGGCGGACACTGCTCGACGAGGAATTTGCGCGCGGCATCGCGCATCTGCTTCTGGTCGTCGGAGAAATCGAAGTTCATGGCGTGTCTACTCTTGTACTGATGTTGTCATTCCGGGATGCGTGGAGCGAAGCGAGACCCGGAATCGATACCACGATGCTGTATGGATTCCGGGTCTATCGCTGCGCATCGTCCCGGAATGACGAGTGGAGAGAGTCAGTTTCATTGCAGCACAATCACGTCTTCGCCCGGGCGATCGGCATACAGCCGCTCGACCAGGTCGGCGCGGCGCTCGAGCCCCGCGCGCTGATTGATGTAGCCCTTGTCGGTCAGCTCATTGCCGTCGATCGAGGGCGGCTCGACCATCAGCATCGCGCGCGCGACGCGCATGCTGCTGACGCCGGCGACCGATTTGTTGTGCGCTTCCAGTCCGCGCTTGAGGCAGGCGATCACGGCGGGATGCTTCACGACATCCTCGAAACTCGCCTCGGGATTGCCGACGATCTGACGGCAGGCATGCAGGTTCGGCCAGGCCAGCAACCCGATGAAAGGACGATCCTGTCCCGCGACCAGCGCGTCATGCACCACGGGCGTGGCGGCCGCGATCGCATCGGTGCGGAGCGAGCCGACATGGACGAAGGTGCCGGTGGTCAGCTTGAAATCCTCGACCACGCGGCCGGCGAAGATGATGCCGGCCACGGGATCGTCGGGATCGACGAACACGCCGGCATCGCCGATGCAGTAAAATCCTTCCTCGTCGAACATCTTCTGCCGTCAGCTCGGGCTGGTCGAAATAGCCCGGCGTGACGTTGATGCCGCGCAGCCGCAGCTCGTATTTCGAGCCGCACGGCACCATCTTCAATTCGACGCCGGGGAACGGCAGGCCGATCAGGCCGACGCGCTCGGTGTCCCAATAGGTGCCGGTCGCGGTCGGCGCGGTCTCGGTCGAGCCCCAGCCGGTGTAGAACACGATGCGCTCGCCTGTGGTCTTCACCGCCAGCGCCTGCATGCGGTCGTAGAGATCGTCGGGCAGCCGCGCGCCGCCATAGGCCATCATGGAGAGATTCTTGAAGAAGCTGCGGCAGAGCGCGTCGTCCTTCTCCATCGCGGCCGCGAGCGCGGCGTAGCCGGCGGGAACGTTGGAGTAATGGGTCGGCGACACCTCGCGCAGATTGCGGATGGTTTCTTCCAGTTGCCCCGGCAGCGGCCGGCCGTCGTCGATATAGAGCGTGCCGCCGTCGACCAGGATCGGGTTGAACGAGGCATTGCCGCCCATGGTGTGATTCCACGGCATCCAGTCGAGCACGGTGGAAACCGGTCCACCCGGCTGCCGCGGCCGCGCCTGCATCGTCATCGCAGCGCCGGCGCACATCATCGCCTGCGTGTTGATGACGGCCTTGGGCATGCCGGTCGAGCCCGAGGTGAACAAGCAGCTTGCCGTCGTGTCGGGCGTGATCTTCGCGATCGAGTCCTCGACGTCTTTCGTCACCGGCGTCGCGGCGAGATCGGCATAGGCGATGCTCGTGATGCCCTCGACCGGCCGCGCGACATGGATCACGGTGACGCCGGTCGAGATCGAGCGCGCTGCAGCGCCTTCTCGAAGGTCGGGCCGTCCTGCACCATCACGACCGCCGGCTTGATCAGGCCGAACAGATATTTCAGCTTGGCGTGATCCTGGCTCATCAGCGAATAGGCCGGCGACACCGGCGCCGCCGGAAGCCGCGCCTGCATCGCGGCCTGCGTCATCAGCGCATGCTCGATCGAATTGCCGGAGAGGATCGCGACCGGACGGCCCTCGGCGATGCCGAGATTGAGCAGGCCCTGCGTCAGCGCATCGACGGTGCGCTTGGCCTCGCCATAGGACACCTTGCGCCACTGCCGGTCGGGACCGCCGCGCTGCGCCAGCCAGATGCGCTCCGGCGCCTGCTCTCGCCCATTTCGCCAGCGAGGCCGGGATGTGCTTCTCGTAAGGCTGCAGCGGAATGCGCGACTTCAGCACGATGCGTGCCGTCGGCGCGCCGGTCGACCGCGATGTCGCGCTTCAGCCATTCGATCTTGCGAAAGGCCGGCTTCTCCAGCACTGCCGCAGCATTCCCATCCATATTGCGTCTCCCGAAATATCGGCTCTTGGCGAGCTCTTGTTATCTTCTGATATAGACCCCCGCTGTCGTCCCGGCCAAGCGAAGCGCGAGCCGGGATCCATAACCACAGGACTTTGTCGTTGCGAAAGGCGTCAACCACCTTCCCTTGAGCCGAGACATCACGCGGTATGGGTCCCCGCTCGTGCGCTTGCGCACAGGCGGGGACGACGGCAGAGTTTGTTGTTACCGCGGCGCCATGCGGATCGCGCCGTCGAGACGGATGGTCTCGCCGTTGAGCATCGCGTTCTCGACGATGTGGACCGCGAGGTTGGCGTATTCGCTCGGCTCGCCGAGACGCGCGGGATGCGGCACCTGCGCGCCGAGGCTCTTGCGCGCTTCCTCGTTCAGACCCATCAGCAGCGGCGTGAAGAAGATGCCGGGCGCGATGGTGTTGACGCGGATCTTCTGGCTGGCGAGATCGCGCGCCGCCGGCAAGGTGAGGCCGACGATGCCGCCCTTCGAGGCCGAATAGGCGATCTGGCCGATCTGGCCTTCATAGGCCGCGACGCTCGCGGTGTTGATGATGACGCCGCGCTCTTCGCCGATCGGCTCGGCCGTGACCAGACGCTCGGCGAACAGCCGCAGGCAATTGAAGGTGCCGATCAGATTGACATTGATGATGCGCGCGAACTTCGCCAGCGGATAGACGCCGTCGCGGCCGACGATGCGCTGCGAGCCGCCGATGCCGGCGCAGTTCATCAGGATGCGCGCGACGCCGTGCGCGGCTTCGGCCTTGGCGATCGCGGCCTTGACCGCGGCCTCGTCGGTGACGTCGGCGTGCAGCGCGACGCCCTTCACCTCGGCCGCGACCTTCTCGGCGTTTTCCTTGCTCTGGTCGAGCACGCCGATCTTCGCGCCCTTTTCGGCCATGGCGCGCGCGGTCGCGGCGCCAAGGCCCGAACCACCGCCGGTGATGAGAACGGCAACGTCTTTCAACTGCATGTCAAACCTCTCCTTGGGCGTTTCTTCTCTGGACTTCGAATAGCGACTGGCGTATCCGGCCGCGGCTCCGTCGCTATTCGCTGCTCCGTCGACGTCGAGGATGCCGCCGCAGATCAGCGCTTCCATGTGCCTGATATATTGCCGGCAGACCTCCTCGGTGACGGGACCGACGCCGCTCGCGCGCGACATGGTCTGGCGGCCGAAGAACAGGTGATCGCAGGCGCCGATCAGGCTGGTGTAGAACAGCACCGGATCGACTTTGCGAAACTCGCCGGCCTTGACGCCCTGGTTGAGCAGGCGGCGATGAAAGTCGAGCAAGGGTGCGACAAAGAATTTCGAGACCTGCTCGGCGGCTTCCGCGCTGGTCTCGTGCAGCAGATAATGGATCAGCCGGTTCATGTAGGGAAAGCGGTGATAGGCGCGGATGATGCCGGCGATGTGCAGCTTCAGCTTCGCGGTCGGCGTGATCGGCTGCGCCAGCAGATATTCGAGATTGGCGACTTCGGTCTCGGCGTCGCGCGCGAGCAGCGCCAGCAACAGGCCGTCCTTGTTGCCGAAATGGTATTTCACCAGCGCGGAGTTGACGCCGGACTTCTGCGCGATGTCCGACAGCGACACCTCGATCGAGGCGCGCTCGATCATCAATGCGCTGGCCGCAACGAGCAGCTTGTCGGCCGTGGGATTTGTCGCCGCGGGCCTGATCGGTACGCTGGTATTCAACTGGGGTGCCATTCGCTGCGGGGTTTCGAAAGTGGCCGCACATAAGCGCATGCCGGGCCCGCACTCAAGAGTTAATTGATCGATTGACTAAGTCGCAATGCATACCTTAAACCCGCGCCCATCAATTCCAGGAAATGATCAGGGAGAAGCAGAGATGGCCGAGGCTTATATCGTCGCCGCCGCCCGCACCGCCGGCGGCCGCAAGGGAGGACGTCTCGCCGGCTGGCATCCGGCCGATCTCGCCGCCAAGGTGCTGGACGCGCTGGTGGAACGCTCGGGCGCCGCGCCCGACCAGATCGAAGACGTGATCATGGGCTGCGTGATGCAGGCGGGCGAGCAGTCCAACAACATCGCGCGCAATGCCATCATGGCCTCGAAGCTGCCGGAGAGCGTGCCGGGCACCTCGATCGACCGGCAGTGCGGCTCCTCGCAGCAGGCGCTGCATTTCGCCGCGCAAGCGGTGATGAGCGGCACCATGGACATCGTGATCGCGGCCGGCGTGGAATCGATGACGCGGGTGCCGATGGGCCTCACCTCGCAGCTGCCGGCCAAGAACGGCTTCGGCCGCTACAAGAGCCCGGGCATCGAGCAGAAATATCCGAACATCGTGTTCAGCCAGTTCACCGGCGCGGAGATGATGGCGCAGAAATACGGGCTCTCGAAGGACGAACTCGACGAATATTCCTACAACAGCCACCAGCGCGCGATTGCGGCGACGCAGGCCGGCGCCTTCAAGAACGAGATCGTGCCGCTGCAGATCACCCGCGCCGACGGCTCGACCGATACCCACACCATCGACGAAGGCATCCGCTTCGACGTCAGCCTCGACGGCATCAAGGGCGTCAAGCTGATCGCCGAGAACGGCAAGCTGACCGCGGCGAGCGCCAGCCAGATCTGCGACGGCGCCTCCGGCGTGGTCGTGGTCAACGAGAAGGGCCTGAAGCAGCTCGGCGCCAAGCCGTTGGCGCGCATCCATCACATGACCATGATGGGCGGCGATCCCGTGATCATGCTGGACGCGCCGCTGCACGCCACCGAGCGCGCGCTGAAGAAGGCCGGCATGAGCGTCGACGACATCGACCTGTTCGAGGTCAACGAGGCCTTTGCCTCGGTGCCGACCGCGTGGCTGAAGACGACCGGCGCCGATCCGGCGCGGCTCAACGTCAATGGCGGCGCGATCGCGCTCGGCCATCCCCTCGGCGGCAGCGGCACCAAGCTGATGACCACGCTGGTCAACGCGCTGAAGCAGCGCAACAAGCGCTACGGGCTGCAGACCATGTGCGAAGGCGGCGGCATGGCCAATGTGACGATCGTGGAGCGGCTGTAGAGCTCGTCGTCGTCCCGGCGCGATGCGCACGCGAGCGCGGGACCCATAACCACAGGAGTCGCTGTGCGTTGTCGCAGAGCTGGGGCCCCAGTTCGCACTCGCAGCTGTGATCGGTGGTTCATGCGGTGCCCCGCTTTCGCGGGGACGACACCGAATTTGTGTTTGGTAGTTGCATGACCCATCCCTCAATCCACGCCCGCACCCATCCCGACAAGATCGCCTACCAGATGGCCGCCACCGGCAAGGCCATCACCTATCGCGAGCTCGACGAGCTCTCGAACCAGGGCGCGCATCTGTTCCGCAAGCTCGGCCTCAAGGCCGGCGATCACATCGCGCTGCTGATGGAGAACCGCCTCGCCTTCATGGAGATCTGCTGGGCCGCGCAGCGCGCGGGGCTCTATTACACCGCGATCAGCCGCTATCTGACGCAGGACGAGATCGCCTACATCGTCAAAGACTGCGGCGCGAAAGTCTTCATCACCACGCCGAAATGCCACGAGCAGGTGAAAGGACTGGTCGATCAGCCCGGCGGGCCGCTGCTCTACATGATGGACGCGCCGGAGCCCGGCTTCCGCTCGTTCGATGCGGAAGCGATCGCGCAGCCGACGACGCCGATCGCGGACGAGGTCGCAGGCTACGACATGCTCTATTCGTCCGGCACCACCGGCCGGCCGAAGGGCATCAAGCGCGCAGTTCGAAGGCAACCCGATCGACGTGCCGAACCCGTTCCTGAAAATTCTCTGCGCCACCATGTGCGGCATGAACGCGACAGCATCTATCTGTCGCCGGCGCCGCTCTATCATGCGGCGCCGCTGCGCTTCAACATGATGGCGATCATGCTCGGCGGCACCTCCATCATCATGGAATCCTTCGACGCCGAGCAGTTCCTGAAGCTGGTCGAGACCCACAAGGTCACGCAATCGCAGCTGGTGCCGACCATGTTCGTGCGCATGCTGAAGCTGCCGGACGAGGTGCGCGCGCAATACGACATCTCCTCGCTGAAGGGCGCGATCCACGCCGCCGCGCCCTGCCCGGTCGACGTGAAAGCCAGGATGATCGAATGGTGGGGACCGATCCTGATCGAGTATTACGCCGGCTCCGAGGGCAACGGCGTCACGGTGTCGAACTCGAAGGAATGGCTGACGCATCGCGGCACGGTCGGCCGCGCGGTGGTCGGCAAGGTGAAAATCCTCGACGAGAACGACGAGGAAGTGCCGATCGGCGAGATCGGCACGGTGTATTTCGCCGACGCGCCGGAGTTCTCCTATCACAACGATCCCGACAAGACGAAGCGCGCCTACAATGCGCGCGGCTGGTCGACGCTCGGCGATGTCGGCTATCTCGACGGCGAGGGCTATCTCTATCTCACCGACCGCAAGTCCTACATGATCATCTCCGGCGGGGTGAACATCTATCCGCAGGAGACCGAGGACGTGCTGATCACCCATCCCGATGTCGCCGACGTCGCGGTGTTCGGCGTGCCGAACGAGGAGATGGGCGAGGAGGTCAAGGCGGTGGTGCAGCCGCATGACATGGCCCGCGCCGGCAAGGCGCTGGAAGCGCAGCTGATGCTGTTCTGCCGGAGCAAATTGTCGCCGATCAAATGCCCGCGCTCGATCGATTTCGAGGCCGAGCTGCCGCGCACGCCGACCGGCAAATTGGTGAAGCGGCATCTGCGCGACCGCTATTGGCCGAAGGCGGCGGGAAAGGCCTCGTAGCCGGCCACACTCTCGACTGTCGTCCTCGCGAAAGCGAGGACCCATAACCACAGGCGTTCGCTGTGACAACGGCTGTGGCCACAGCTACACTCGCAACAACCATTTGTGGTTATGGGTCCCGGATCGGCGCTCGCTACGCTCGCTTGTCCGGGACGACAGTTATGAGAGCTTGATGACCTCACTTCCCGAAATCCCCCTCCCCGCTACCATCCGCTCGCGATATGTCGACGGCATCAACGGCCTGCGCATGCATGTGCTGGAAGCCGGCTTCGAGACATCGGGCCGGCCGTGCCTGCTGCTGCTGCACGGCTTTCCCGAGCTGGCCTTCAGCTGGCGCAAGGTGATGCCTGCGCTCGCCGCGGCCGGCTATCACGTCATCGCGCCGGACCAGCGTGGCTATGGCCGCACCACCGGCTGGGACGCGCGCTATGACGGCGATCTCGCGCCGTTCCGCTTTTCCAATCTCGTGCGCGATGCGCTCGGGCTGGTATCGGCGTTCGGATACGAGCATGTCGATGCCGTGATCGGCCACGACTTCGGTAGCCCGGTCGCAGCGTGGTGCGCGCTGCTGCGGCCCGACGTGTTCCGCGCGGTCGTGATGATGAGCGCGCCGTTTGCACCGCCACCATCGCTGCCGTTCAACACCGCCGAACAAACCGGCGAGGCCGGCAACTGAGGATCCCGTGCATCGCGCGCTCGCCGCGCTGCCGCGGCCGCGCAAGCATTATCAATGGTACTATTCGACGCGCGAAGCGGACGGCGACATGACGCGCGCGCCGCAGGGCGTGCATGATTTCCTGCGCGCCTATTACCATCACAAGAGCGCGGACTGGACCGACAACAAACCATATCCGCTGCAGGCGTGGTCGGCGGAAGAGCTCGCCAAGCTGCCGACCTATTATGTGATGGACCTTGCGAAGACCATGCCGGAGACGGTGGCCACGGTGATGCCATCGCGCGAAAACATCGCCGCGAACACATGGCTGCCCGACAGCGAACTCGCCTATTACGCCGGCGAATATTCGCGCACCGGCTTCCAGGGCGGCCTGCAATGGTATCGCTGCGGCACCGTCAGGCGCATTCACCGCCGAGTTGCAGACCTGGTCGGGCCGCAGCATCGACGTGCCCTCCTGCTTCATCTCCGGCCAACAGGATTGGGGCACCCATCAGCGCGCCGGCGCCTTCGAGGCGATGCAGACGAAGGCCTGCAGCAACATGATCGGCTGCCACCTGATCGACGGCGCCGGCCACTGGGTGCAGCAGGAGCAGCCGGCGGAGGTCAGCCGGCTGCTGCGCGAATTTCTCCTAGAGGCCGGACGAAGCGCGCGATAACGACGCAGGCCGGAACTTTTCTCCAGGAGCGGTCCGCAGAGGAACATTCGCGAGAACGCCGCGTTCGCGTTCGGGCAATGGCCTATCTGGAGAGAGGATTCCCCTTATGGACAAGAAGATCGCCGGACTTTTGGGAGCGGTGGCGGCGCTCAGCACCCTTGGCGCCGCGCAGGCCATGCCCGCGCCTCGGACACGCTAACGGCGAATTCCTACGCCGACCTGCTCGAACCGATCCCGAATGCGGCAAAGGCGCTGCAGGCGCTGGATGAGCAGGCGCCGGCCAAGTCCGCCGAAGGAAATGTGCAGATGGCTCAAATGCACCACCATCATCATCACCATCACCACAGCCATTGGCGGCGTGCCCCGGTCGTCGTGATCGGACGCCATCGGCACCACCACCATCATCATCACCACCACCATCACCACAATTGACGCGAGTGATGGCGTAGAACGTCAGAAGGCCCCGGCGCGCGAGCTTCGGGGTCTTTTATCTTGTTGCTGCAATTCCTCAGTCGTGCGGTGGAGCAAGCGTTCGATCACCAGCCGCGGTTCATGCAGGGTTCAGGGTGGCGATGAGAGGCTTGGGGTCAGGCGACCTGAGGAACCTTCACGCGATACACACGTTTGTGACCTTTGGTGGCTTCGGGCAAGACGCCCATCGGAGGAGCTCATGGAAAAGAAAGTTGCTGGACTACTGGGTGCGGTCGCCGCACTTGGCGCATTCAATAGCGCGCAGGGAGCGCCGGCTCCGGCCTCGGACCCGAGTCCGCCTGACACTCTCAAGGTGAACTCCTACGCCGACCTGCTTGAGCCGATCCCGAACGCCCTCAAGGTATTGGCTGAGATCGAGGCCCAGGCACCCGTGAAACCCTGGGAAGATAACGTCAAGGTGGCGCAGTTCTATCATCACCACCACCATCATCACCACGGCTACTACCATCATCACCATCACCACGGCTATTACCGGCCGCGGATCATCGTGGTGCCGCCGCGCCGCTACCATCACCACCATCACCACCATCATCATCACGGCTACTACCGCCGGTACTAATCGCGTGGCGCATGACGATTCGGCCGGCGTTCGATCCATCCGGATCGGGCGCCCGCCGCACTTTTGGACAGGTCCGGATCCGCGGTCGGTCAGCCTTTCCGCGCCTTGTCCTTGGCCGCGCGGTGAAGATGCCGATAGGTGCCGTCGAACACCGTATCGGTCGCTGATAGCCACTCCGTGCCCTTGGCGAGATTGGGCCGGTTGGCATAGATGCGCCGCGCCTGAAGCTCGCGTTCGGCTGCTTCCTCTTCGGTCATCGGCTCGAGCTCGAACGGCGCCTCTTCCGGGATCACGATGATCTGCGCGAACGGCTCGCCGGGGCGGAAGATATGGGTGCGGCCTTCGGCTGGCGACTTGAAGACACAGAAGAACACCATCGGCCACCAGCTGCGGATCAACGCCGGCACTGCGATCGGCACCGTATCGGTCGGGTCGGAATAAAACCGCGGATGAGGCTCGGTGCGGATGGCAAATCCCTGCGGCACCTTCAGATCGAGCAGCAGCTGATAGGTGTAGTAAATGCCGCCGAAATTCCGGAACGGCGGCCACTGCAGGCCATTGTCCGGCTGTTCGCCCCAGTCGCCTTCGAGCACCAGCTGCCCATCCTTCGTGCTGACATGCAGCTCGTTGTCGTAGGGGTAAAACAACTCGATGCCGTATTGGGCACCTTCGGAGAAGGGCACGCAGTGCCAGACCTGCTCGCGCGATCCATCCTTGCGCGGATCGCGCTCACCGGCCCAGCCCGGAATTTCGAGTTTGGTCCGCCGCGGCGCCAGCCGCGGGTCGTTCAGCCGATATTTGACTTTTTGCATGCGAAATCCCCCTGACGGCGAGCCCATCATTCGAACGGATTGCCCGGAGCCGGGTTCCACGCCAGAGGCGATTGACCCCCGGTCTTCAAGTGAGTAACAGTTTAGAACGGTTCTAAACAACTCCGGGGCGACCCCCAATGAAAAATTTCGCCGAACTCAGCGAGCGCGAGGTGCTGGCGGTCGCGATCTCCTCCGAAGAGGAGGACAGCCGCATCTACATGGCGTTTGCCGAGGACCTCAGAGAGCGTTACCCGGACTCGGCCAAGATCTTCGAGGAGATGGCCGAAGAGGAACGCGGCCATCGCCACCGCCTGCTCGAAATGTACGAGCAGCGCTTCGGTCAGCATCTGCCGCCGATCCGCCGCGAGGACGTCAAGGGCTTCTTCCGCCGCCGTCCGATCTGGCTGATGAAAAACCTGCCGCTCGACATGGTCCGCAAGGAAGTCGAGACCATGGAGCAACAGGCGGAGCAATTTTATGCGAGAGCGGCCCAACAGGCCGACGATGTCGGCGTGCGACGCCTGCTCGGCGATCTCGCCGAGGAGGAGAAGGGCCACGAAAATCTCGCGAGCAAGCTGACCGCCGACATCCTGAAGCCCGATGTGCGCGAGGCCGAGGACGCCACGCGCCGCCGCAGCTTCGTACTGCAATATGTGCAGCCGGGTCTCGCCGGCCTGATGGACGGCTCGGTCTCGACCTTGGCACCGCTGTTTGCCGCTGCGTTCGCCACGCATCACAATTGGGAGACCTTCGTGGTCGGTCTCGCCGCCTCGATCGGCGCCGGCATCAGCATGGCCTTTGCTGAAGCCCTGTCCGACGACGGCTCGATCACCGGCCGCGGCTCGCCTTGGGCGCGCGGCGCCGTCACCGGCGTCATGACCGCGGTCGGCGGTCTCGGCCACACCATGCCTTATCTGGTGCCGGACAAATGGCCCAACGCGTTCTGGATCGCAACCGCGATCGCGGGCGTCGTGGTGTTCGTCGAGCTTTGGGCAATCGCCTTCATCCGCGCGCGCTACATGGACACGCCGTTCCTCAAGGCGGTGTTCCAGGTCGTGCTCGGCGGCGTCATCGTGCTCGCCGTCGGCATCCTCATTGGCGCGTCATAGTTTTGCGCATGATCTTTTCGGAAAACCGCTTCACACTTTTCCGGATCATGCGCCTTAGCGCATCGCGGGCATGACGACATCGAGCAAGGCATAGTTCGGCGGCGCGCTTTGATCCGGCGTGTCGTAATTGCCGAATGTGGTCACGACCACGAGGTCGAGCTTCGGCGAGGCGAACAGACGCTGGCCTCCATTGCCCACTGCGGCCCAGAACGGTTGGCGCCGGCCGATATACCACTGGTAGCCGTAGTCGCCGATCTCACTGATCGTTACGACAGGTGTCACGCATCGCTTGATCCATTCCGCCGGCACCACGATGCGGCCGTCCCACACGCCGTCGCTCAGGATCAAAAGGCCGATCTTCGCGAGATCGCGCGGCAGCATGCGGAGGCCGGATGCCGCAATCAACTCACCATCGCGGCCGGTGTACCAATCGGTCGCGCCCATCCCGAGCGGATCGAACAACACTTCGCGTGCATAGTCTTGCAACGATTTTCCGGTACCCTTGGCGATGATGCGGCCGAGCAGCGCGGTCGCCCCGCCGCAATAGGTCCAACGCTGGCCGGGCTCCATCACGATCGGGCGCTCGAGCACATAACGATAGCGATCCGGCGCGCGATCCATCGCAATCTCGCTGTTGGCGGGATTGGTGTAGGGGATGCTGACTCATCCCAATCCGTGCCCATCGTCATCGACAGTACATGATGCAGCGTCAGGCGTTGACGGCCGGGATCGGCAGCGAGATCGGGATATTCGGGGAAAGACTGCATCAAGGGTTGCTCGGGCGGCGGCACTTTGCCTTGCACGAGCGCGATTCCGTACAGCAGCCCGACGATGCTCTTCGAGACCGAGCGCAGATCGTGCAGCGTGTCGGGCCCGAACCTGACGACGCCGAGCGGCTTGCCGCGCGCATCGTCTGTTCCTTCGAAATAACGTTCCAGCACCAGCCGACCGCCCCTGACAACGATGACGGCATGCATGTTCCAGATGCGCTTGTCGGCAATGGCCTTGTCCAGCCGTGCGCTGAGATCGTCGGAAAATCCAGCCTCGGACGGTCGGGCGCATGTTCCAGTCGAGCGTCGCCGCCGCGCTTGTTCCCATCGTCCTGCCCATCAGCGCGCCTCCGGTGGCCGCCAGCAGACGCCTACGATTGATCTTCGTCTCGGCCATGTCGTCACTCCCTTGTTTGCAACGCAAGCGAAGCCATGCACGGGTCAATAGCGCATTGTGGAGGGTGCCCACTGTACAGCCATTGCTCTTGCTGCGTCTCGCCAAACTGAGCATCATCCGCGCCGGAAAGTCTGAACGGGAGTGCGCCTTGCCCAAATCACCATGGAGCTTCAAGACCGCCGTCGAGGTCGCATCCGCGCTGAAGGCGAAGAAGGTTTCCTCCGTCGAGCTGACGCAGGACGCGATCGGCCGCATCGAGCGGCACGACGGCAAGATCAACGCGATCTGCGTGCGCGACTTCGACCGCGCCATGGATGCGGCGCGCGCGGCCGACGCGGCATTGGCGCGCGGCGAGAGCAAGCCGCTGCTCGGCATTCCCCTGACGGTGAAGGAATCCTACAACATCGCCGGCCTGCCGACGACCTGGGGCTTTCCCGCCGCAGAAAGACTTCAAGGCGGCGGAAGACGCGCTGTCGATCACGCGGGTGAAGGACGCCGGCGGCGTCATCGTCGGCAAGACCAACGTGCCGCTCGGGCTCGGCGACTGGCAGAGCTACAACGAGATCTACGGCACCACCAACAACCCTTACGACCTCAAGCGCACGCCCGGCGGCTCCTCCGGCGGATCGTCGGCCGCGCTCGCCGCGGGCTACGGCCCGCTGTCGCTCGGCTCCGACATCGGCGGCTCGCTGCGCGTGCCCGCCTTCCACTGCGGCGTCTATGCGCACAAGCCGACCATACGCGCTGGTGCCGAACCGCGGCCACACCGCGCCGCCGTTTCCGCCGCTGCCCTACAGCGCGACCTCGCGGTGATCGGCCCGATGGCGCGCGGCGCCGCCGATCTCGTCGCTGCTGCTCGACGTGATGGCCGGTCCCGGACCCGCTCGAAGCCGGCAAGGCCTATTCGCTGTCGCTGCCGCCGCCGCGCCACACGTCGCTGAAGGATTTCCGCATCCTGCTGATCGACAGCGATCCGCTGCTGCCGACCGACAAGGATGTGCGCGCCGGCATCGAGACGCTTGCGACGTCGCTCGTCAAGGCCGGTGTCAAGGTGACGCGCGAAAGTCCGCTGTGGCCGGACTTCGCCGCGTCCTCGCGCATCTATATGCGCCTGCTGCTGTCGCTATTGGGCGCGACCTTCCTGCCCGAGGTCTATGCGGGCGCGCAGGCCGGCGTCGCCCAGCTCGCGCCCGACGACATGAGCCTGCGCGCGGAGCGGCTGCGCGGCATCGTGCTCAGCCACAAGGACTGGGTCATGGCCGACAACGGCCGCACGCGGCTGAATGCGCAGTGGCGCGAGCTGTTCAAGAGTTTCGACGCGGTGATCTGCCCGATCATGCCGACGCCGGCCTATCTGCAGGACGAATCGCCGGATCAGGAGACGCGCAAGATCAACATCGACGGCAAGGACTATCCCTATCCCGATCAGCTCGCCTGGCCCGGCGTCGCGACCTTGCCGGGATTGCCGGCGACCGCGATCCCGACCGGTCTTTCATCGGAGGGATTGCCGGTCGGCGTGCAGATCGTCGGCCCGTATCTGGAAGACCGCACGCCGCTGAAGCTTGCGGAACTGATCGAGCGCGAATTCGGCGGCTTCGTTCCGCCGAAGATGTTCGATGATTGACGTCGTCATTGCGAGCGAAGCGAAGCAATCCAGAATGTCTCCGTGGAAGGCATCTGGATTCGCGTCGTCGCTTCGCTCCTCGCAATGACGAGGAGACAGAGGAGGATGAACATGAGCAAGGACCTCGACGAACTCACGAAGCTCAACAAGGACTATGTCGACTCCGTGCAGAACTGCGACGTCAAGCGCTTCGACGAAATCCTGGCGCAGGATTTCTACTGCACCAATCCCGACAAGAGCCTGGTCGACCGCGCCGCGTTCCTGAAGCAGACCGCGATCCCCGTGAAGATCAAGGGCCTGAAGGCCGAGGACGTCAAGATCCGCATCCTCGGCGACTTCGCCATCATCCATGCGCAGACCAGCTACATCGGTGCGGATGGCCAGCCGGCGCACGGCCGCTACACCGATTGCTGGGCCAGGCAGAACGGCAAGTGGCTCGCGGTGTCCGCGCATGTGGCGCGGTAAAGTTCTTCCCGCTCCCGTCCTTTACGGGGAGAGGTCGACGCTGAGCGAACGCGGAAGCGTCGGGTGAGGGGCGGCAGATGCTATCCGTAAGCTTCGCGATCGCTAGTCGGACTTCGAAGCGACTGCGGCGCGGTGGTTACGGCCGCTCACCCGGCTCGCGCGCGTCGACCTCTCCGCTTGGCGGGGAGAGGTGACAGACTCACGCATCGAACATGATGACGCTGCGCAAGGTCTTGCCGGCCTTCATGTTGGCAAAGCCCTCGTTGATCTCGCGTCAGCTTCAGCTTGGCCGAGATCCAGTCCTCCAGATGCAGCCGGCCGCGCATGTAGAACTCGACCAGCCGCGGCATGTCGACGCGGAAATGGTTCGAGCCCATCGACGAGCCCTGGATGCGGCGCTCGCGCAGGAAGTCGAAGCCGTGCAGCTCGATCTTCTGGCCGAACGGGATCATGCCGACGATGGTCGCGGTGCCGCCGGGCGCGAGCATCGCGAACGCCTGCTCCGCGGTCTCCTTGCGGCCGAGCACCTCGAAGGCGTGATGCACGCCGCCCTTGGTCAGCTCGCGCACCTGCTGCACCACGTCGCCGTTGCGGGGATCGATGATGTCGGTCGCCCCGAGCTTGGTGGCGAGCTGCAGCTTGGCCGGATTGGTGTCGATCGCGATGATGCGGCCGGCGCCCGCGATCTCCGCGCCGTTGATCGCGGCCATGCCGACGCCGCCGCAGCCGATCACCGCCACGGTCTCGCCGGCCGTCACCTTGGCGGTGTTCACGACGGCGCCATAGCCGGTGATGACGCCGCAGCCGATCAGCGCGGCGAGCTCCAGCGGCATGTCGTTGCGGATTTTGACGATGGCGTTCTCGTGCACCAGCATCTGCTCGGCAAAGGACGAGAGATTGAGGAACTGGTTCAGCTTCTCCGGCCGGCCCCAGGACATGCGGTTGGACACGCCCGGCATCATCTTCACCGTGGTGTCGGTGCACAGCACGGGGCGGCCGGTGGTGCAGTTGTCGCAGGTGCCGCAGAACACCGAGAGGCAGGTGACGACGTGATCGCCCGGCTTCACATAATTGACGTCGGAGCCGACCTTCTCGACGATGCCTGCGGACTCGTGGCCGAGCACGGCCGGCAGCGGATGCGGATAAAGCCCTTCCATGAAGTGCAGGTCGGAGTGACAAAGGCCGGCCACCGACGTGCGGATCAGGACCTCGCGCGGGCCGGGATTGGGCAGGCTGACGTCCTCGATGACAAGAGGCTTGTTGACTTCATGCAGGACGGCGGCCTTCATCGTTTTCTCCCGAAGATTTTTTCTCAGTTCGAGGACGGCAGCCTACGCTGCCGCGATCAATTCGCCAACCTCGGCCATGCCGGCCGCGCGATCACCGAGCAGAAGCTCGGCGATCGCGTCTTGCGTCTTGTTTTCCGCTGAGCCGGAACGGATCGCTCGGCAGGACGCGATGATCGATCACGAGCCGCGACAGCAGCAGACGGCGCGCATCGCCGCGCATCGCGTCGATGCGCTGCGCTTCCCAGGCCAGCTGCACGGCGCTTGCGACATGATAGAGCAGGCTGGTGGCGCGGCGCGCCTCGGCCTCGTTGTCGGTCTTGGCGGCGACCTCGCGCGCGAAGCCGACGGCGCGATCGGCGAGCCCGCGCAGGCGGTCGCGCCAGGCCTGCGGCACCTTCGCGCTGTCGTCGAGCCGCGCATGCAGGTCGGCCGCGAGCGCCGACTCCGCGCCGTGGCGGCCGACCGCGCGCTTGAGCGCATCGAGCGCGACGATGTTGCCGGTGCCTTCCCAGATCGAGCCGAGATGGGCGTCGCGCAGCAGCCGCGCGGTCGCGAACTCCTCGATGTAGCCGATGCCGCCGCGCATCTCCAACGCGTCGCCGCAGACCTTGCGCGCGTCGCGCGTGGCGCGGAATTTCAAGCGTCGGCGTCAGGATGCGCAGCAGCGCCGCCGCATCCTGGCTGCCGGCTTCGGCGCGGTCGAGCGCGTCGGCGGTCATGAAACTCATCGACAGCGCCTGCTCGGTCGCAAGCATGATCTTCATCAGTTGCCGCCGGCCGAGCGGCAGGTCGACGATGCGGCTGCCGAACACCACGCGGTTCTTCGCCACCGTCATCGCGTCGTGATAGGCGCGCCGCATCAGCGCGGTCGATTTCACGCCGTTGGAGAGCCGCGACGAGTTGACCATCTCGGCCATCTGCACGAAGCCGCGATCGAGCTTGCCGACGGCATAGGCGATCGCGCCTTCCAGCTTGATCTCGCCGGAGGCCATCGAGCGGGTGCCGAGCTTGTCCTTCAGCCGCACGATCCGGTAGTGGTTCTGCGAACCGTCGTCGAGGAAGCGCGGCATCAGGAACAGGCCGACGCCGCGCGTGCCCGGCGGCGCGCCTTCGGGCCGCGCCAGCAGCATCACGACTTTCGCGTCGGCATTGGAGCAGAACCACTTCTCGCCATAAAGCCGCCAGTGATCGCCCTCCTGCACCGCCGTCGTGGTCAAGGTGCCGACATCGGAGCCGCCTTCCTTCTCGGTCATGAACTGACCGCCCTGGGTCAGCTTCGCCATGTCGGTCTGGGTCAGGCCGTCGAGATATTTTTCCTTCAACGCGTCGCTGCCGAAATTCGCGAGCAGCTTGGCGCAGCCGTCGGTGACGTTGATCGGGCAGCCCAGCCCGAACTCGGCCTGATTGAACAGGAAGGTGAAGGCGTGCTTGGCGGTGACCGGATATTTGTCCGGCCAGCCCAGAATGCCCTTGCGGATCGACATCGCGTGAATGCCGAACTCGCCGAAGGCGGCGTTCTCGAGCTCGCGATAGGCCGGATGATATTCGATCGTCTGCACGTCGCGGCCGAACTTGTCGCGCGGATGCAGCACCGGCGTATGCCGGTCGGCGAGCCGCGCGCATTCGTCGAGATGGCCGCCGGCGAGTTCGCCGAGGCGATCGAGATGCGGCTCGATGTGGCGGAACAGCGCGTCGGGCAGATAGATGCGCAGCAGGTCGGCCAGAGCAGGATCGGCGCGGTAGAAATTCATGCCCGTCGTGTCGGGCGCGAGCAGGCTCGGCCTTCGGCGTCACGTCCTTCCTGAGGAGCTGATGCATTTTTGAGACTTCCTGCGCGTTCCGCCCTGTCTTGCCGGCTTTGAATGATGTAGATCATCTAGCAAGCGGCCAGTGAAGCCGCTGCAGGTTCAGGGAGGCATGATCCCATGGCGGATCTCTATCGCATCTTCGGCGCCGAGATGTCGCCCTATTCGGTCAAGGTGCGCTCCTATTTTCGCTACAAAGCCATCCCGCATCAATGGATTTTGCGCAACGCGGCGAGCCAGGCCGAGTACGAGAAGCACGCCAAGCTGCCGATCGTGCCGCTGGTGGTGACGCCCGACGGGACTGGCATCCAGGATTCCACGCCGATCATCGACCAGATGGAGAAGCTGTTTCCGGAGCCGTCGATCCATCCCGACGGTGTTGCCGGTTTCATCTCGGCGCTGATCGAGGAGTTCGGCGACGAGTGGGGCAACAAATGGATGTTCCACTATCGCTGGACCCGCGAGGTCGACCAGATCTGCTCGGCGGGGCGGATCGCGCGGATGCGCGCGCCCAGGGCGAGCGAAGCGGAGTTTGCCGGTTTCGCCGGCCAGGTCCGGTCGCGCATGGCCGACCGGGTCTGGTTCGTCGGCTCGAATGCCGAGACCGCGCCGCAGATCGAGGCCGGTTTCGCGGACATGCTGGCGCTGCTCGAAGCGCACCTTGCGACGCGGCCCTATCTGTTCGGCGCGCGGCCGGCCTATGGCGATTTCGGGCTGTGGGGCCAGTTCTACGAGCTCTGGACCGACCCGACCTCGGGCGCGCTGATCGAAGGCAATGCGCCGCATGTGCTGGACTGGGTGCATCGCATGCTGTGGCCGCGCAATGACGGCCCGTTCGAGGCATGGCCGGCGCTCGCGCCGACCATGATGCCGATCCTGAAGCAGGTCGGCGGAAAATTCATGCCGTGGACTCTGGCAAACGAGAAATGTCTTGCTGAGGGCAAGGAGGAATTCAGCGTCACGCTCGACGGCAAGGCCTGGACGCAGAAGCCGCAGAAATATCACGCGCGGTCGCTTGTCGATGCTGCGCGCGAAATATGCCGCCGCACCCGACAAGGACGAGCTCGATCCGATTTTGCAGGAGGCGGGTTGCCTGCAGGGGTTGCGCACCTAGATCAAGTTCCCCGCCATTGTCAGGATGACCGTCCATGGACACGCCGAAATACAAGACCGCCCTCATCGTCGGCGCCGGCGAAGGCCTGAGCGCCTCGCTGGCGCGGCTGTTCGCCCGCGAGAAGATCAATGTCGCGCTGGCCGCGCGCAAGATCGAGAAGCTCGGCGCGCTGTGCGGCGAGACCGGCGCGCATGCCTATGCCTGCGATGCCACCAACGCCGACGAGGTCGAGCGGCTGTTCGGCATGGTCGAGCGCGAAATCGGCACGCCCGATCTCGTGGTCTACAACGCCAGCGCGCGGGCGCGCGGCGCCTTCGTCGATCTCGTGCCGGCGGAGGTCGCCAACGCGATCGCGGTCAGCGCGTTCGGCGGCTTCCTGGTGGCGCAGCAGGCGGTGCAGCGCATGCTGCCGAACAAGCATGGCGCGATCCTGTTCACCGGCGCGTCGGCCAGCGTGAAGGGCTATCCGCAGTCGGCGCCGTTCGCGATGGGCAAGTTCGCGCTGCGCGGGCTGGCGCAGAGCATGGCGCGCGAATTGTCGCCGCAGGGCATCCATGTCGCGCATTTCGTGATCGACGGCGGCATCCGCAGCGCGGCCCGGCCAGATCCGCCCGATCGGCCGGACTCGTTCCTCGATCCCGATGCGATCGCCTTGAGTTACTGGAATGTCCTGCAACAGCCGCGCAGCGCCTGGACCTGGGAGCTGGAACTGCGGCCATGGGTGGAGAAATTCTGATGAGCGACGCACCGACTGCCGACACCAGCGAAATCAAGGTCGATACCGGCACCGACGAACTCCTGTGCGTGATCCGCGACCGCGTCGCCATCATCACGCTGAACCGCCCCGAAGTGCGCAACGCCATGTCGGATACGCTGACGCCGGCGCTGCGCACCATGATCAAGACCTGCGGCGAGAACCCCGAGGTCGGCGTGCTCGCTGCTCACCGGCGCCGGCAAGGCCTTCTGCGCCGGCGGCAACGTCAAGGGCATGGGCGCGCATCGCGACAAGAAGAAGCTGGAGATGTCCTATGACGAGAAGGTCGCGGACCTGCAGGAGCGGCAGCGGCTGCTGACCGGCGCGCTGGCCTCGGTGCGCAAGCCGACCATCGCGGCGCTGCCGGGCGCGGCGGTCGGCGCAGGGCTCGCGCTCGCCATGGCCTGCGACATCCGCATCGCCGCGCAATCGGCCTTCGTCTCGACCGGATACCTCCACGTGGCGCTCAGCGGCGACTACGGCATCGCCTGGCTGCTGACGCGCCTGGTCGGCACCGCGCGCGCCCGCGAATTGATGTTCACTGCGGAGAAAGTCGAGCGCCGAGCGCTGCGAGACGCATCGGGCTGGTCAATCGCGTGGTGCCCGACGACAAGCTGCAGGAAGAAGCCTTTGCGCTGGCCAAATCGATGGCCGAAGGGCCCGACGCTGGCGCTGCGCTACATGAAGGACAATCTCGACGAGGCGCTGCAGTTCGATTTCGCCACCGCGCGCGACCACGAGGCGATGCGGCTGGTGCGGCTGACCACGACCGCCGATCACAAGGAGGCGGTGCAGGCCTTCATCGACAAGCGCAAGCCGGTGTTCAAGGGAAGCTAGACCGCCAGCGACGGCGCCTCGACCTCGCGCGCGGCCGCGGCGATGCGCCAGCTGGCGCAGGGAATGTCCTTTGGCGCGACATTGATCGGCTTCTGGAAGCGCACCAGCTTCCAGTCGTCCGGATGCTGGACGAAGGCGTGGCCGGACTTGCGCGCCAGCGCCATCATGCTCTCGTTCGAGCGCAGCGTGTCGCCGAACAGGCGCGAGGCGCCGAGCGAGGCCGCGCGGCATTCCAGATTCTTCATCAGCGCCGAGCCGATGCCATGGCCCTGCCAGCGGTCCTCGATCGACAGGCCGAATTCGAGGCTCGCATCTTCGGGATGGAAAGCGTAGCGCGCCTCGCCGACGATGGTCTCGAAGCCGTCGACCATCATGGTCGCGACCACGGTGAAACCCTCGACCATGCCGACATGGGTGAAACGGTCGAGCACCGGCGGCCGGCAATTCGCTCATGGCGCCGAGGAAGCGGTTGTAGCGGGAGCGGGCCGACAGCGAGCGGTAATAGTTCTGCAGCTCGTCGCCGTCGCGCGGCTCGACGAAGCGCACGGTGATCGTCTCGCCCTTCCGCGAACGCAGCACGTCGGAATATTGCTGGAGATTGTCGAACCGAAGCGTGGTCATGGCCGGCTCCCGTCGAAGAGAAATTGGCCGGCGCCCCTCATTCGGAGGCGGCGCCGGCATGGCGGCTCGTTAAGCCCGCCAGAACGGCTTTTCGGTTTCGCGGACGAGATCGCTCCACGACACGCCGATGTCATGCAGGTCGCGGTCGGTCCAGTGGCGACAGCTCCTGGCGCGTGCGGTAGCGCTGCCGCCAGGTGTGGAACGTCTCGGCAAGACTCGCCCAAACGCCCGCAACATGATGATTTGTCATCGATTCATGGGTCAGGATGGACATATGAGGCTCCTAAAGCTAATTTCTGCAGGGAATATCTGCCCTCCCCGGCGGTTCCGCAAACGACATGTTGTGCCGCTTCAGATGAGATAAAGTCATGAACTTGGGATACCATGCAGGATACTGGAAATGACCGCGAGACTGCCCTCCCTGAACGGCTTGCGGGCCTTCGAGGCCGCCGCGCGGCATCTGAGCTTCACCCAGGCCGCCGCCGAGCTGAACGTGACGCAGACCGCGATCAGCCATCAGATCCGGCGGCTGGAGGAAGAGCTCGGCATCCGCCTGTTCATCCGGAAAAACCGCGCGCTGGCGCTGACGCCGAAGGCGCGCGACTACCTGCCGGGCGTGCGCGCCGCCTTCAACGATTTGCGGCTCGCCACCGACCGGCTCCTGCGCAAGGACGACGACCATGTGCTGACGGTCTCGACGCTGGCCTCGCTCGCCGCCAAATGGCTGCTGCCGCGGCTCACCGCGTTCCAGGAGGCGCATCCCGGCATCGACGTGCGCATCACCACCTCGACCGCGCTGGTCGACTTCAAGGCCGGCGACGTCGATGCGGCGATCCGCTACGGCCGCGGCAACTGGCAAGGCCTGCGCGCCGACTGGCTGATGGCGGACGATTTCTTTCCGGTCTGCAGCCCGGCGCTGCTCAACGGCAAGCGGCCGCTGAAATGCCCGGAGGATCTGCGCGACCATGTGCTGCTGCACACCTCGACCAACGGCGACGACTGGCGGCAGTGGCTGACCGCGGCCGGCCTGCCTTCCGACATCTCCAAGCAGCCCGGCATCACCTTCGACCTGATCCTGATGACGGTGCAGGCGGCGATCGACGGCATCGGCGTCGCGATGGGCCGCACCTCCTATGTGCAGGACGACATCGCCAAGGGCCGGCTGGTGGTTCCCTTCAAGATCGCGCTGCCCGTGGATGCCGGCTTCTATCTGGTGTCGCCGGAAGGCGTCGCCGAGCCGCCGAAGCTGGGCGCGTTCCGGCAATGGCTGATTGCGTCGGCGAAGAACGGCGCCGAAAAGCCGGCGGCTTAGCCCGCGATTATTGGATGCTCGCCCGGTGTTTTCCGGTTGGTCGCGCAGCCCCGGCATGGCAGATTGCGCGTCTGCGCCAGTGACGCCGCAAGAATATAAACATTGGGGGGATCGAAATTGGAGGACGCCAAAACCGCCGCGCCCGCCTTGCAGGACGGGACCACCCAAGGCTTCTGGCCCAAAGGCTGGTGGTCGATCGTCGATTACAAGATCGGCATCATTCCGCTGCCGGTTTTCCTGCTGCTGTTCGCGGTGATCGGCGGGTTCGTTGCCACGGGGAAAGTGCCGTCCGACATCCTGATGGCGATCGTTCTGCTGTCGATGGGCGGCTTCACCTGCGCCGAGTTGGGCAAGCGAATTCCGATCGTCCGCAACATCGGCGCTGCGGCGATCTTTGCCACCTTCATTCCGTCGTTCCTCGCGTTCCATCACCTGCTGCCGGATTCGATCCTGGATTCGGTGAAGGATTTCACCAAGGACTCGAACTTCCTCTACCTGTTCATCTCCTGCATCATCGTCGGCAGCATCCTCGGAATGGATCGCGGTGTCCTGATCAAGGGCTTCCTCAAGATCTTCGTTCCGCTGGCAGCAGGCTCGATCGCCGGGGGCATCGTCGGGACGCTGGTCGGCGTCTCGTTGGGCCTCGGCGCCTACCATACGTTCTTCATGGTCGTGGTGCCGATCATGGCGGGCGGCGTTGGCGAAGGTGCGATTCCCGCTGTCGATCGGCTATTCGCAAATCCTGCACCAGCCGCAGGGCGACCTGTTTGCTCAGGTATTGCCGCCGGTGATGCTTGGCAGCCTCACCGCCATTCTGCTCGCGGGCACGCTCAATTATGTCGGCAAGAGTTATCCGCACCTCACCGGTGAAGGACGCCTGCAACCGGGCGAGCACGACGAGCTTGAATTCGAGGAAGAAGGCGCCGACGATCACGTCGACGTGTCGACCGTCGCGCGCCGCAGTGGTCACCGCGGTGACGCTCTACCTGATCGGCGCGCTGGCGCAGCGCGTGTTCGGCTTTCCGGCTCCGGTCGCGATGCTTGCGATTGCGGTGTTTCTGAAGCTGGCGCGGGCGGTTTCGCCGTCGCTGCAAGTCGGCGCCTTTCATGTCTACAAATTCTTCTCGACCGCGGTCACCTATCCGCTGCTGTTTGCGATCGGTGTCGCGCTGACGCCATGGGACAAACTGGTGGCCGCGTTCACGCTGCCTTACCTCATCACCATCGTGTCGACCGTGGTGACGATCATCGCCACGGGATTCTTCGTCGGGGGCTGGATGAAAATGTATCCGATCGATACGGCGATCGTCACCGCCTGCCACAGCGGGCAGGGTGGCACCGGCGACGTCGCAATCCTCACCGCAGCCAATCGGATGCAGCTGATGCCGTTTGCGCAAATCGCAACCCGCATCGGCGGTGCGATTACCGTGACCGTCGTGCTGATCATATTGTCGCAAATCAGCTAGTCATGCCCAAAACGTAGCGATCGCGCCGTTTGCGGGTTGGTCGCGCCGCACGGGCGTGGCAGATTGCCTCATCATACCAACGGCGGACCGGCGCGAGGCCTCTGCGCAACCGGTCCCGATCGAGACGGGGAAATCGTCCATGTCGCGAAACCACAACCGCCCAGCCGCCCGTGATCAAGTCGCGCATCGGCGCCATCCTGCGCGCCACCAGCGGCAACTTCCTCGAGCAGTTCGACTTCTTCCTGTTCGGCTTCTACGCACCAATCATCGCGAAGCGTGTTCTTTCCCTCGGCCGACGAGACCGCCGCGCTGCTGCAAGCCTATGGCGTGTTCTGGCTCGGCGCGCTGATGCGCCCCGTCGGCGCGATCGTGCTCGGCGCCTATATCGACCGGATCGGCCGCCGCCAGGGCCTGATCGTCACGCTCGCGATCATGGCGATCGGCACCGTGGTGATCGCGTTCTGCCCGAGCTTACGCGACCATCGGCATCGCCGCGCCGATCATCGTGCTGGTCGGCCGCCTGCTGCAGGGCTTTTCCGCCGGCGTCGAGCTCGGCGGCGTCTCGGTCTATCTCTGCGGAGATCGCCACGCCGGGCAATCGCGGCTTCTACACCTCGTTCCAGTCGTCCAGCCAGCAGGTGGCGATCTTCGTCGCGGCGATCATCGGCTACATCCTCAGCGAGAGCATGCCGGCCGACACCATCGCGGCCTCGGGGCTGGCGCATTCCGTTCTTCGTCGGCTGCATGATCATTCCCGTGATCTTCTTGCTGCGCCGCTCGCTGGAGGAAACGCCGGCCTTCCTCGCCATGAAGAAGCATCCGACGGCGTCGCGAGGTGTTCGCATCGGCGATCGCGAACTGGCGCATCGTCATTCTCGGCATGATGATCGCGGTGCTGACCACGACGACCTTCTATTTCGTCACGGTGTATGCGCCCGGCTTCGGCAAGGAGCTCAAGCTCTCGACGTCAGGATACCCTGCTCGTCACCCTGCTGGTGGCCGTGACGAACTTCATCTGGAATCCGGTCGGCGGCGCCATATCCGACCGCATCGGCCGCAAGCCGGTGCTGCTGACGATCGCGTGCCTTTCGCTCGTGACCGCCTATCCGGCCCTGCACTGGCTCGCGGCAGCGCCGAGCTTCGGCAAGCTGCTGGCGGTCGCAGATGATGTTCTCGTTCTATTTCGGCATCTACAGCGGCACCATGCTGGGCTGCCTGGTCGAGATCGTGCCGGCGCATGTCCGCACCACCTGCTTCTCGATCGCCTTCGCGCTGGCCGCCGGCCTGTTCGGCACCTTCACGCCGTTCGCGTCGACCAAGCTGATCGACAGGACCGGCGACAAGGCCTCGCCCGCCTTCTGGCTGATGTTCGGCGCGGCGCTCGGCATCATCGCCGCGCTGACCGTCTATCGCGGCGGCAAGACCATCGAGACGCGCGAAGCGGTCCGCCGAGCGTAACGGTCGGCCATCCGGACGGTTTGCTTTCCATGCCAACGTCATAACAACACGCATGGTCGATTTTAACCGCAAATACGACGTGCTGGTGATCGGCGGCGGCAATGCCGCCCTGTGCGCGGCGATCAGCGCGCGGCGCGCCGGCGCGTCGCGTGCTGGTGCTGGAAGGCGCGCCGAAATTCTATCGCGGCGGCAACACCCGCCACACCCGCAACATGCGCTGCGCCCATGACGCGGCGACCGACATTCTCACCGGTCCCTACACCGAGGAGGAGTTCTGGGAGGATCTTGCTGCGCGTCACCGGCGGCCAGACCGACGAGGAGCTGGCGCGCATGATGATCCACGAGTCCAAGGACATCCTGAACTGGATCGTCGAGCAGGGCGTGCGCTGGCAGCCCTCGCTCGGCGGCACGCTCAGCCTCGGGCGCACCAACTCGTTCTTCCTCGGCGGCGGCCGCGCCATGCTGAACGCGCTCTATCGCACGGCCGAGCAGCTCGGCGTCGACATCCTCTATGACGCCGAGGTGCGCGATCTCGACATTGCCGACGGCATGTTCCTGTCGGCATCGCTGAAGCACGATGGCGCGCATCAGACCGCCAAGGCCTCGACGCTGGTCGCCGCGGCCGGCGGCTTCGAGGCCAACATCGAATGGCTGAAGCAGTATTGGGGCGAGGCCGCCGACAATTTCCTGATCCGCGGCACGCCCTATAATCGCGGCTCGATCCTGAAGATGCTGCTCGGCAAGGGCGTGCAGGAGATCGGCGATCCCACGCAATGCCATGCGGTGGCGATCGACGCGCGCGCGCCGAAATTCGACGGCGGCATCATCACGCGCCATGACTCGGTGGTGTTCGGCATCGTCGTCAACAGGGACGCGCAGCGCTTCTACGACGAGGGCGAGGACATCTGGCCGAAGCGCTATGCGATCTGGGGCCGGCTGGTCGCGGCGCAGCCCGGCCAGATCGCCTACATCATTTTCGACTCCAGCGTGGTGACGAGCTTCATGCCGACGCTGTTTCCGCCGATCGCGGGCGCGACCGTCGCCGAGCTTGCGGGCAAGCTCGAGCTCGATCCGGCGGCGCTGGAGAAGACCGTCGCCGATTTCAACGCGGCGGTGCGGCCCGGCACCTTCGATCACACCATCCTCGACGATTGCCGCACCGAGGGCATCACGCCGGCCGAAGACGCATTGGGCGCGCAAGATCGACGCGCCGCCCTATCTCGCCTATCCGGTGCGGCCCGGCATCACCTTCACCTATCTCGGCACGCGCGTGAACCGGCAGTCGCGCATGCTGATGAAGGACGGCAAGCCGTCGGCCAACATGTTCGCGGCCGGCGAGATCATGGCCGGCAATGTGCTCGGCAAGGGCTATGCGGCCGGCATGGGCATGACCATCGGCAGCGTGTTCGGGCGCATCGCGGGACAGGAAGCGGCGAACAATGCGAGGAATTGAGAACGATGCTGCAACCTCCTCGTCCCCGCCTGCGAGCGAGCTGCTTCTGCTCCCCTCCCCCTTGCGGGGAGGGGTCGGGGGTGGGGGTATCCACGAGCACCGTGTCGCGTGGGCTACCCCCCTCCCCCAACCCTCCCCCGCAAGGGGGGAGGGAGCGCACCGCCGCTCGCGGTGAGAGGAATCGTTGAACACCATGCACGGCACACCCAATCCTCGAAGAGACCGACCGCCTGATGACGGTCTGCAACTCCTGCCGCTATTGCGAGGGGCTGTGCGCGGTGTTTCCCGCCATGGAGATGCGGCGCGCGTTTTCCGACGGCGACCTGAACTATCTCGCCAATCTCTGCCACGGCTGCGGCGCCTGCTATGTCGATTGCCAGTTCTCGCCGCCGCACGAGTTCAACGTCAATGTGCCGAAGACGCTGGCGATCGCGCGCGCCGACTCCTATGCCGCCTATGCCTGGCCTGCCGCGCTGTCCGGCCTGTTCGCGCGCAACGGCGTGGTCATCTCCGTGATCGCGGCGCTGAGCGTCGCCGCCTTCATCTTCGGCTTCGCCGCGGTCGAACGACCGCGCGGTGCTGTACGGCGTCCACACCGGCCCGGGCGCGTTCTACAAACTGATGCCGCACAATGCGATGGCGGCGCTGTTCGGCGCGGCGTTCCTCTACGCGATCGTCGCGCTGGTCATGAGCGTGCGCGCGTTCTGGCGCGACATCGGCGAGCCGATCGGCGGCCGCGCCGACGCCGGCTCGATCTGGCAGGCGATCCGCGATGCCGGCGAGCTGCGCTATCTCGACGGCGGCGGGGTCGGCTGCTTCAACGAAGACGAGCAGCCGACCGACCGCCGCAAGATCTACCATCATCTGACGTTCTACGGCTTCCTGCTCTGCTTCGCCGCGACCTGCGTCGCCACGCTCTATCACTATCTGCTGGCGCGCGAGGCGCCCTATGCCTGGTGGGATCTGCCGGTCGTGCTCGGCACGCTCGGCGGCATCGGACTTGCTGATCGGGCCGATCGGACTGCTCGCCGCGAAATTCCGCCGCGATCCTGACCTGTCGGACCAGTCGCGCATGGGCATGGACTCGGCCTTCATCCTGATGCTGTTCCTCACCAGCCTCACCGGCCTTGCGCTGCTGATCTGGCGCGACACCGCGGCGATGGGATTGCTGCTGGCGATCCACCTCGGCGTCGTGTTCGCGCTGTTCATCACGCTGCCTTACGGGAAATTCGTGCACGGCATCTATCGCTTCGTCGCGCTGGTGCGCTACGCGCGCGAGCGGCAGATGATGGCGGGCGGGACGGTGGAATAGTCGTCTCCGATCGTCATTGCCGGGGCAGTGCCAATCTTGGCGCGAACCCGGAATCCATTGCACCGCGGAACGTCCGGGAGACATGGATTCCGTTCGCCGTTCACTCGCCGAATGACGACGCGATAGCTCCGATTCATGCAAACAGCGGACACGCCTCCGCATTCCCGCGGCGCGATTGCGTCCGAGGATGCATTGCCGGTCGTCCCTCGAAAGTAAGAGGGGCAGGGAATGCCGGGCGCTGGCCGCACCCGCAGACTTGTGTGCTGAACGGGTAAAGTGCACACAAGATAGTCAGGTAAGGCCGAAACATCCGGCACTCCCTGCGCAATGGTTTTACGGCTTACTCCGCGCTCTCCCTGGTGTACCGGGCTTTGTAGCCACCATCGCGAATGGATTATCTCCACTCGCTTGACCCCAGCGTCGGGGGGACAGGACCACACGACTTGACCGTACGCATCGTGCCGCACGTCTTGCGACCCATCGCGTCCACCGCATCCCGCACCGACTCTCGTGACGACGCGGCTCCGAACGTGTTCGGCTCATATGTACGAACGACGGCATCATTTCGCTCGTTCTCCTGCATGTGAAGCGGAGGTCGGTTGCAGACTCCGAATTTGCATGGTACTCGCGTCTCTGAGGCCAAACTCGGCTACTCGGAGATGGCCTATTGTTATTTTGACTGCGACCGCAAACCCGATGCTGTTCCCGCCAGCCTGAAGAATGTCGAGACCTCCAGGGTATTGAGGCCGTGGATTGGTTGAGGCACCAACCCTTCAGTGACGGCAAGGTTGCGGTTCTGGGCTTCTCCATGTGGGCCAACTGGCATTGATCGTCGGCAGCCTTGACGATGATCAACGCTCGCCGGATGCGTTGATTGCCCACGCTCGCCGGTCAATTCTTCGATCCGCCTTTCAATCCGAACTGGGTGAAGCCGAGCTGCTGGACATGCGCCGGTCAGTGCAAGACCGCGGCGCCTCAACGGCCCGTCCGTCCGGCCGCCTGATCTCGACATTTGCATTCCTGTGTCCGAGTGCAATCGTAGTTGCGTGGCGCCAGGGATGACGAGCAGAAGTTGACGCGCGGACGGCGCCGGGGAATCACGAGCGGAGTTTGGGGCAGGAGCGGTGCCCCGGACGGCGTCCTACAAATCCACCACCACGTAATCGCTCTCGACCGCGACCTTCACGGTCTCGGCGATGTACGGCCCCTTCACCACCGACGTGCCCGGCTCGACATTGACCGGATAGGCCTTGCGCGCGAAAGCGGCGCGGGTCGCAATAGGACTGCCCGGTGCGGATGTCGAACTCCCAGCCGTGCCAGGGGCAGCGGATGATTTCGCCGAGCCTGGTGTATTCGATCTCGCCGGGATCGGACGAGCGCGCCAGCCCGATCAGCGGGCCCTCGCACAGTGCTGCGCCCTGATGCGGGCAGCGATTGAGCAGGCCGAAATACTCGCCCTTGATGTTGAAGATCGCGATCGGCCGGTCGTCGATGGTGACGAATTTGCGCGACCCCGGCGGCAACTCGCCGACGGGGGCGATGACGTGCTTTGTCATGAGGAGCGACGCTCGGATCGCAGGCCCACCTCTCCCTGGGGAGAGGTCGAGCGAGCGTCAGCCGGAAGAGTGGATGCCCGGCTCACAGCCGGGCATCGACCTTCGCGGAGAGGTCAATTGCGAGACCGCATCAGTCGACTCACGAATCCGTACAGCGCTTTCGCGTTGCCGAGATAGAACGCCTCGCGATTGGGGTCGCTGACGCCGGGCGGCAGCACGCGCGAGGGATCGTCGAAATCCCAGTGCGGGTAGTCGGTCGCGAACAGCAGCTTGTCCCAGCCGATCCAGTCGATCAATTCGAACAGATGATCGCGCCGTTCCGGATCCTCCATCGGCTGCGTGGTCCACCAGATGTGGTCGCGGATATATTCCGACGGCGGCCGTTTGACATGCGGCACCTCGCTGCGCAGCCGCTCCCAGCTCTTGTCGAGCCGCCAGGCCAGCGACGGCGCCCAGCCGAAGCCGGCCTCGATCATGATCATGTTCAGCTTCGGATAACGCTCGAACACGCCTTCGAGCACGAGCGAGGCCAGCGCGGTCTGCTGGCACTGCGAATGCCCGACCATCTCCTCGATGTAATAGCTCGGCCAGCCCGAGGCCGTGATCGGATTGCCGCCGAAGCCGAAGGCATGCACGCCGACCGGAAGCCCGGCTTCCTCCGCCGCCTCATAGATCGGCCAGTAGCGGCGCTGGCCGAGCGGCTCGACATTGCGGGAGAGCAGCAGCACCTGCACGAAATTCTTGTTGCCCGCCCACTTGCGGATTTCGGCTTCGCCGCCGTGATGGCCGTCCTCATTGGCAACGACGATCGAGCCCTTCAGCCGCGAATCCTTGCTGGTCCACTTCTCGATCTGCCAGTCGTTGATCGCCGAGCAGATCGCGCCGGCGAGATCGTGGTTGCGCAGGCCCTGCCCGGTCTTCAGCGGATTGAGCACGCCGAGCACGACATTGTTGGGATCGAGATGCTGCTTCTGCATGAAGGACAGCGAGGAGCCCTGCATGCCGCCTTCGGGCGGATAGGCGTCGCGCCGCGACGCGTTGGGCTGCGCCTTCGGATAGGGCGGGCCTTCCATCATGCCCTGATAGGCATGCTCCTGATAGACCGCGAGATGCTCGTGCCAGCGCTTGGCGAGGAACGGATAAAGCTCCTGCTTGGTGGCGCGCGCCGGATGGATGTCGCAATCGGCGATCGCGACTTTCGCGGCGACCTTCGTCTCGACCTCGGGACGATCGCGGAGCTGGATGTTCATGGCGTCGTTCTCCTTGACAGTCAGCCGCCCGTAGGTGGCGAGCGGATTGTCGATCATGATCTTGCGCACGAGGTCGGATGATAACCCATCCGGCAGGGCATTGTTGCCCTCGAATTGCCAGTGCGGGTAATCCGTTGAGAATAGGAGCAATTCGTCCGACTGCATATGGTCGAACAGGCGGTGCAGCGTTGCCGAATCGGGCGGCGCGTCGACCGGCTGCAGGGAAAAGCGGATGTTGCTGTGCACAATCTCCATCGGCGGGCGGTCGACCCAGGGCGTTTCCATGCGGATGCCGCGCCAGAACTTGTGCAGCCGCCAGACGAAGGGCGCGAGCCAGGTGAAGCCGCATTCCAGCATCACCATTTTCAGCTTCGGGTGGCGCGCGAACACGCCCTCGACGATCAGGCTGGTGAGCTGGGTCTGGAACGCCTGCGCCTGCGCGACATAGTCCTCGACATGATAGGAGCCCCAGCCCACCGACGTCGGCGGGTTGTGATAGGCCGATCCGGCATGGATGCCGATGGGCAGGCCGAGCCGTTCGGCGGCGGCATAGATCGGCCAGTAGGCGCGCTTGCCCAAGGGCATGTCGCCCATGACCAGCATCAGCACCTGGACGAAGCGCTTGTCCGCGGCGCAGCGCTCGATCTCGGCGACGGCCTTCTCCACGCTCTGGGTCGGGATCACGATCGAGCCGCGCAGCCGCGCATCCTTGTCGAGCCACTCCTTGACCAGCCAGTCGTTCAGCGCGCGGCAGAACGCGTCCTGCATGTCCTCGGAAAACACCATCTGCACGCCGTAGAGCGGGTTGCAGATGCCGTAAGCCACCTTGAACGGATCGAGCGCCTGCGCCTGCATGTCGGCGAGGCTCGCGCCCGGCTTGCCCTTGGCCGGCCGCCAGTCCGGCCGCGCCGAGATCGGCGAATTGGCCGGATAGGATTGCGAGACGAGGTCGACCATGCCGCGCGTCGTCACCTGGTCGCGCCAGTAGTCGTTCATGTAGGGCAGCAGGCTGGTCAGATGCGGAACGGCCGGATGCAGGTCGCAATCGACGCCGCCGGCAATCGGGGTGGTCATGGGTGTTCCTCTGTTGGCGGCATTCAAGCAGGCCGCCTCTGCGTCCGCAACTCGGCAAGCCATGCGTGGTGTGCTAGGAAGTTGAAACAGCCCATGACGGTGTCGCCCGGGCAAGCTGAGCGCAGCGACGCGCCGGGCTAACACGCGGATTCGACTTCGCTCAAGTCCTGGGTTATGCATCGCTCGCGAGGACGACAGCGTAGTTGGCTACGGAGTAACCATGAAAGAACTCATCGGCATTGCCGAGCAGATCGCGGCGAAACTGGTCGCGCGCAAACAGACCATTGCGGTCGCGGAATCCTCGACCGGCGGGCTGATCTCGGCCGCGCTGTTGTCGGTGCCCGGCGCGTCGGCCTATTTCCTCGGCGGCGGCGTGGTCTATACGCGCGACGCGCGGCGCTTGCTGATGGACATCCCGGACGAGGCGATGAAGGGCATCCGCTCGGCGTCGGAGCCTTATGCGAAACTGCTGGCGGAGACGGCGCGGCGGCGCTTCGCCACCGACTGGGGCCTGTCGGAGACCGGCGCGACCGGGCCGACCGGCAACCGCTATGGCGATGCCGCCGGCCACAGCTGCATGGCGGTCGCGGGCGCGGCGACGTCGGTGATCACGCTGGAGACCGGCAAGCAGCGACCGGCAGGCCAACATGCAGGAGTTCGCGAAGACGGCGCTGGGGTTGCTGCTGAAGAATTTGGGGTAGCGGCCTCATTCTCGGTGTCGTCCCCGCGAAAGCGGGGACCCATAACCACAGGCAGATGTCGTTGCACTCGCTCGGAGACAGCGCGCTTCAACAACTTGATCCTGTGGTTATGGGTCCCGGATCGGCGCTCGGCTTCGCCTCGCTTGTCCGGGACGACAGTTGTAGTTTTGGCCGGCAGCGACGCTCACCGCTCCCGGAACGCGCGCATCAGCTGGTCGTGCAGCGGCTTCATCAAATACGAGATCACCGTGCGGTCGCCGGTCTGCACGAAGGCTTCCGCCGGCATGCCCGGGATCAGCTTGACCTCGCCGAGGCGGGCGATCTCCTCCGGCGGCATCGAGACGCGGATGGTGTAATAGCTCTGCCCGGTGCGCTGGTCGGTGGCGACGTCGGGCGAGACGCGGGTGACGACGCCGTTCAATTCCGGCGTGGTGCGCTGGTTGAAGGCGCTAAGCCGCAGCACGGTCTTCTGCCCGATCTGCAGCTTGTCGATGTCCTGCGGCTGCACCTTGGCCTCGACCTGCAGATCGTCGCTCTGCGGCACGATCAGCATGATGGCGTCGCCCGCCGTGATCACGCCGCCGACGGTGTGCACCGTGGACTGCGCCACGATGCCGTCCTGCGGCGCGCGGATGTCGACGCGGCGCAGCTGATCCTCGGCGGTGACCTTGCGTTCGATATACTCGCCGATCTTGTCGTTGGTCTCGCGCAGATCCTTGGAGACCTCGCTGACCATGTCCTTGTCGACCTGGATGATCTGCAGCTCGGTCTCGGTGATCTTGCCCTTGGCCTGCGCCCGCGAGGAGATGTATTGCGCCTTCTCGCCGTTGAGGCGGGCCTGGTCGCGCTGCAGCGTGGTCAGGCGCGAAATCTGCACCAGGTGCTTGTCGTAGAGATCGCTGACGCCGGTGAGCTCCTTCTCGACCAGCGCGATCTCCTGGTCCTTGGCCTTGGCCTGCGCGGTGAGGCCGGAGATTTCCTCGTTCAGCTGGGTGACACGCTCGGCCAATTGCGCCTTCTGGCCGGCGCGGCCGTTGACGCGCACGTCGAACAGCTTGGTTTCGCTCAACATCACGGCGGCAACATCGGGATCGCTGGCGCGATCGGTCAGCTGCGGCGGAAACTTGATCTTGTCGGTGCCGCGCTGCTCGGCTTCCAGCCGCGCCGCGCGCGCCCACGCGGCGTCGAGGTTCTTGGTGACGATGGCGAGGTTGGCCTTGGTCACGGTGTCGTCGAGCCGCACCACGATGTCGCCGGCCTTGACCGTGTCGCCGTCGCGGGCGCGCACCTCGCCGACCACGCCGCCGGTCGGATGCTGCACCTTCTTGACGTTGGATTCGACCACGATCTGGCCCGGCGCGATCAGCGCGCCCGAAATCTCCTGGGTCGAGGCCCAGCCGCCGAGCCCGCCGGCCAGCACCACGACGATCGCGAGGCCGACGACCAGATGCAGCCGGATCGAGCGCTTCGCGCCCGTCATGTTCTTGAAGCGAGATCATGTCTTGGCTCCGGACTTGGCTCCGGCCCCCGCCTCGGACACGATCTTGATCGGCGCCGGAGCGGCCACGCGGGGCTGCAGCACCTGCGCCAGCACCTGCTCCTTCGGACCGAAGGCCTGCATGCGGCCGTCCTTCAGCACCAGGACCTGATCGACCGACTCGATGCCGATCGGCCGGTGCGCGACCACGACCACGATGGCGCCGCGCTCGCGGGCGGCGCGCACCGCGCGGCTCAGCGCCTCGTCGCCTTCGGTATCGAGGTTGGAATTGGGCTCGTCGAGCACGATCAGGAAGGGATCGCCGTACAGCGCGCGGGCCAGCGCCACGCGCTGCGCCTGCCCCGCCGACAGCGCCGTGCCCTGCTCGCCGACCTGGGTGTTATAGCCGTCGCGCATCTTGATGATCATGTCGTGCACGCCGGCTTCCTTGGCGGCGGCGATGATCTTGTCGGATTTGGCGTCGGGATCGAAGCGGCAGATGTTCTGCGCCACCGAGCCTGCGAACAGCTCGACGTCCTGCGGCAGATAGCCGATGAACTGGCCGAGCACGTCGGGCGACCATTGGTCCAGCGCCGCGCCGTCGATGCGGACCTTGCCGCGGAACGGCTGCCAGACGCCGACCAGCGCGCGGATCAGCGACGACTTGCCGGAGCCGGACGGCCCGATCACGCCGAGGCCGTTGCCGGCCTGCAGCGCGAAGGTCACGTCCGAAATGATCACGCGCTGATCGCCGGGCGCGGCGACGACCACGCCCTCGACCGAGAGGCGGCTCGATGGATTCTGCAGCAGCGTCTGCGGCGGCCGCTCCGGCATCTGCTCGAGCAGCCGGTTGAGGCGGTGCCAGCTCTGTCTTGCGGCGACGAAGCCCTTCCAGTGCGCGATCGCGAGATCGACCGGCGCCAGCGCCCGCGCGGACAGGATCGAGCCCGCGATGATGATGCCGGCGGTGGCTTCCTGATGGATCACGAGATAGGCGCCGACGCCGAGCACCGCGGATTGCAGCATCATCCGCATCACCTTGGAGACCGCACCCAGGCCGCCGGTGACGTCGCTCGCGTTCTGGTTGCCGGCGAGATACTTCTCGTTGGCCTCGTTCCAGCGCTTGTTGAGCCGGCTCGACCATGCCCATCGCGACCAGCACCTCGGCGTTGCGGCGGCTCGCGGCGGCCAGATCGTTGCGCCGCGCGGCCAGCGTCATCGCCTCGCGCGCCGGCTGGCGCGACATGTATTCGGTGATCAGCGTCAATCCGACCAGGAAAAGGGCGCCGACCAGCGCGGTGAGGCCGATCACGACGTGGAAGGCGAAGCAGATCGCGAGATAGAACGGCAGCCACGGCAGGTCGAAGAAGGCGCCCGGACCCATGCTGCCGAGGAAGGAGCGGACATTGTCGAGATCGCGCAGCGGCTGCCAGCCCTTCGGCGCGTCCGCCGCTCACCAGCGGCAACCGCACCACGATGTCGAACACGCGCGCGTTCAGGGCCTCGTCGAGCGCGGTGCCGACGCGGCCGAGGATGCGGCCGCGCAACAGATCGAGGAAGCCCTGCGCCATGTAGAGGCCGGCGGCGATCACGACGAGGCCGACCAGCGTCGGCACGCTGCGGCTCGGCAGCACGCGGTCATAGACCTCGAGCATGAAGATCGAGCCGGTCAGATAAAGCAGGTTGATGATGCAACTCATCATGAACACGCCGATGAACGCGCCGCGACAGGCGCGCAGCGCTTCACCGAGTTCGGAACGCCGGACACCGGGAGCGGTCGCCATCAATCCTGATCTCTCGTCTGAAGAAGGGTCGTGCCCGTATTAATGCGGGAATTTCAATAAGATACAGTGAACACAGACTACCGGCTTTTGCCCGCGCCGTCCAATGAACTCCGATTAACCTAAATGCCGCACCCCCGCCAGCCGGGTGCGGGCGGCGACGAGCGAAAAAAGGCTATTCCAGCGGAACAGCCCTTTTCAGACACTACCCGAGGCTGCGCCTTCGCGTGCCTGTCACAATCGCCCGCCGGTCCGCACCAGCCGCACGATCAGGAGCAGGATGATGGCGCCGATCGCGGAATAGATGATCTCGGACACGAGGCCGGTTCCGATATGGATGCCGAGCTTCGGGAACAGCAGGGCTGCGATCAGCGCGCCGGCGATGCCGACCAGGATGTCGCCGATGATGCCGAAGCCGGTGCCGCGGACGATCTTGCCGGCGAGCCAGCCTGCGACCAGGCCGACGAACAGGATGACGATAATGCCTTCGTTGGACAGGACCATGGAAATTTCCCCCTTGCGCGCGCGTTACTCCAGCACGCAGCGTCGAGGCTATCGGCAAACGGCTGGTGTGACGACTCCAAAAAGCCGGCCGCCTTTCGGATTCGATCCTTGACTCAGGACAGTTGCGGCACCTTGTCGTGGAAATCCGTCGCGCGCTGGAACGCCGCGCCGATGGTGAGCAGCGTCGCCTCGTCGAAGGAGCGCCCGATCAGCTGCATGCCGACCGGCAGGCCTTTGGGTGTGAAGCCGCATGGTATCGAAAGCGACGGCAGGCCGAGATAGTTGATCGGGCGGGTGAAGCGCGTCACCCGCTGGAGCAAGGCCGCGGCATCCGGACCGTTGCCGACGTCGCTCTCGGCGATGCTCGGCGCGGCCAGCGGCGCCACCGGCGCCAGCACCGCATCGACCCCGCTGGTGGCGGCGATATGCGCTGACAGCGCCTGGCCGCGCCAGCGCATCGTCTCGAGATAGAGCACGCCGGGAATTGCGAGCCCGTTCTGCAGGCGCATCAGCACCTGCGGGCTGTAATCCTGCGGCCGCTCGATCAGCCAGCGCTTGTGAAAGGCGGCCGCCTCGACCGCAAGCACGATCTGGCTCGCGGCAGCGAGCTGGCGCTGATCGGGCAGATCGACCTTGACGATATCGGCGCCCTCGCGCTTCAGCACGGCAACGGTGTTGTCGAGGATTTTTGCGACGTCGGCATCGAGATCGTCGACATAGAACGACGAGGGCACGCCGATCTTGAGGCCTTTGATCGAGGCCTCGGTGGCGGCCAGATAATCGCCGACCGGCGCGTCGCTGGCGGTCGGATCATCGGGATCGGGACCCGCCATCAGGCCGAGCAGCAGCGCGCAATCTTCCGCCGTGCGCGCCAGCGGCCCGACGGTGTCGAGCGATTGCGACAGCGGCATCGCACCGGCGCGCGAGATGCGGCCCCAGGTGACTTTCAGACCGGTGACGCCGCAGAAATGCGCGGGCATGCGTATCGAGCCTCCGGTGTCGGAGCCGAGCGCGGCGAAGGTCAGGCGCGCGCCGACCGCCGAGCCCGAGCCCGACGACGAGCCGCCGGTGATGTAGCCGAACTTCCAGGGATTATGCACCGCGCCATGATGGAAATTGTGCCCGGTCGGGCCATAGGCGAACTCCACCATCTGCAGCGAGCCGAGGCGGATCGATCCCGCATCCTTCAAACGCTGCAGCGCCGTCGACGTGGTGTCCGGGACGAAATCGCGCCGGATCTTCGAGCCGCAGGTCACGACATGACCGGCGTCGTAATACATGTCCTTGTGCGCGAGCGGCACGCCATGCAGCGGGCCGCGAGCTTTTCCTTTCGCGAGCTCGGCATCGGCCTGGTCTGCCGCCTTCAACGCGGCTTCGGCCTCGAGCGACATGAAGGCGTTCAGCCGCGGCTGCCACTGCGCGATGCGATGCAGGCAGGATTGCGTGACCTCACGCGAAGAAACTTGCTTTGCCGCGATCGCCCTGGCGACCGCGGTCAACGTCATCAAGGCAGGCTCGGAGCTCATGACGACGCCTTCCCGCTCTGCACCAGCAGGAAGGTCGCCGGCTCGAGGTCGAACGGCAATGTTCCGGAGACCGGCTCGAAGCCTTCGAAAGCAGGGCCGATCGAACCCGCGATGCGGGCAGCGACCTCGGCGTCGACGGGAACGCCGCCCGCGTCCGCGATGGCCTTGATGTCCTTCGGGCTCGGTTTGGTCATGCCGCGTCTCTCCCCAAAATATAGCTGTCGTCCCCGCGAACGCGGGGACCCATAACCACAGGCCGGAGTCGTTGCGCCAAGCTGACACGTCCAGTTTTGGCCACCACGAACGCCCGTGGTTATGGTTCCCGGATCGCGCTCGCGGAGCCTGTCATCGGGCGCGCATTCGCGCGACCCGTTGGCTCGCTTGTCCGGGACGACAGTACCTATATCAACATGATCGAGGCGGACAAAAAAGCTCCTTGGGCGTGTAATCATGAATGCGCGATGTCCGCTTCCAGGGGCGAAGCAGACCTCCGCAAGCAACTCCGGGAATGTCGCCTTGCGACCCACAGCGGAGGTCGCCAGCAAGAAAGGCCAAATGACTGAGCAAATACAGGTTGCTTTTCGGGAACTTATTCTCGTTTTGGTTGTTGTCATGCCGATCCCCGCAAGCAGGGGATCGAAGTGAAAAAGTCAGCAGCCCAAAATGATCAAATCACTGTCAGCCCTGGCGATCTTCTCGCTCCTCGGAGCATCGGTGATCGCCTTGCCGGCTTTTGCCCCCAAAGTGGAAGCGGGCGAGGTCACGGCGATGGCAAAGGCAGACCGGCTCGAGGTCCGACCGGCTGCCGCCAACTGCTCGACACAGGTCTGGCCAGATTACGACGCTTCCTGTTTGCGCAACCCCGCTTCGCGCACGATGATCGTGGAAGCTCGTCTTGTGACCGCCCGCCGGTAGCGCCTCTCCCAATTCTTCCGTTTCCCTGACCCGTTGGATTTTTCATGACTTATTCCGCGCACCGAGGCGACATCGAGATCAGCCGCGCCCATAACGCGGCGCTCCGCAAGGAAATCGGTGAGCGGCTTGGCATCAATCTCGATCTGAAGCCGGCTGCAATGCCGCCGCATCTGGCGATGCTGATGCGACAATGGCGCGATCAGCCCTTGAACGAACTGCCTGCGTCTTCTCCGTGCCCGCTTGACTGAGTCATGACGCCTGTCATCCGGCCCGACGGCGCGATTTAGCTCGCTATCCCCGCCCGAAAGGCGCAGCAAGGGTCCTGCCGAATTTGGGCAACTTCGCCGAGGACCAGTCCGGGATCGGCTCTCCGGCGAGAGAGTGAGGCTATCGATGTCGACAGATTTACCTCCGGTGCCGAACGTTCTTGTCGTCGAAGACGAGATGATTTTGCGCATGCGCGCGGTCGACATCGTGGAGGACGCCGGGTTCTGCCCTGTCGAGGCCGTCAACGCCGACGAGGCCATCTCGATTCTCGAGTCCCGCTCGGATATCTCCCTGCTGTTCACCGATATTCAAATGCCCGGCAGCATGGACGGCCTGAAGCTCGCCCACGCGGTGCACGATCGTTGGCCTTCCATCAAGATCATCCTGGTTTCCGGTCACGTGCAGCCATCCGACGCGGAAAGGCCGGCAAACAGCCGGTTCTTCGGCAAACCGCTGGGTGTCGAGCAAATGATCACCGAGTTGCAGGCGATGGTGGGCGCGGGCGCGCTGACGATTGTTCCGGACGCAACCGGATGGCCGGCGGATCAGGTGCTTCCAGCCATGGAGCCGACTGGCCTGTCGCCCCGATCTGCGCAGGAGGTTGGCCTGGCGGCGGAGAACGACAGCCTTCGCCTGTTGCTCGAACAAGCCGGGATCGATGCCGAGACCCTGCTCGTCCAGGCCGGTATCGACGCCAGGGAGCGAGAGGCCGCCGACAAATTGCAGAAGCTGATCCTTGGGGAACTTCATCATCGCATCAAGAACACTCTGGCGACCGTCAGCGCAATCGCCTCCCAAAGCTTTCGTGCGGCGCCCAGTATCGAGCACGGTCAGAAGGCAATGGAGGGCCGGCTGATCGCGCTGGGACGGGCCCACGATCTGCTGATGCAGGTCAGCTGGGCAAATGCCAGTCTCAATCACACGCTGAGCAGTGCGACGGAGCCTTATGAGCGTCGGGGGGCCAGACGCTTTCATTTCAACGGCCCGGATATCAGGATTACTTCCGGAGCCGTCATCGCGCTTGCGATGACGTTCAACGAACTGTGCACCAACACGACCAAATTCGGCGCCCTGTCCGTCCCCGCTGGACGCGTGGAAATCGCATGGACCATCGACGAGCTGAAGCAGCGACTTCACCTTGTCTGGACCGAAAGAGGAGGTCCGGAGGTTGAGCCACCGACGCGGCGAAGCTTCGGCACCCGCATGATGGAGTCGCTCGGCCAACAATTGAACGGCCAGGTGCAGCTCGCATACGAAGCGAGCGGGTTCATCTACTCGCTGGATGTGCCGCTTGGCTCAGTCGCGGCGGCGGCGTGAATATTGTCATTTCCGCTATTGGCCCTTAGCCGATATTCGCGACGAACGCTGACATGTCCGGTTTCGGGGGCAAAGCGGACTAGCGGCGGATGGCCAATGATCTCTGCAAATGATGCCAAGCGGAAGTCGCGCCTAGGTCTTCCGCTTGGGGTAAAGGTATCGCAGCAGCCGATGCATGCCGAGACCGGCGATAACGAGGAGCGCTGCGAAATCCGGCAGCACACAAGCCGCGAAGAGCCACAGATTAACCTTTCTTCGGGGGCGGACCGTTAATCCATTGACGATTAGGGGTGCCGTAGCAGCTGCGTCGTCGATCTGTGACGTTAGCATATCCCGTGGTCGTTCCCAGGCAGTCATCCCGCTAATCTACCATCGGCCGGCTTAGTGGTGGCTCACAACTTGGCGATCCCTTGTGGCCATTAGCGGTCGTGCTGACATCGCTGACTGACTATCAGCTTCCGAACCGTGGCAGACTTCGTCGTTCGATCCAATTTTAGTATTTAGTTGGGTCTATAGTTGACGCGTTCGCTCTATCACTGGACGCGATTAAGCAGCGGCCCCATCGGAGGACTGGAACATGCCAGACTGGCTTCTTGCACCGATCTGCTTGGTCGGCCTGCTGGGATTTATTGGCTATGCCTATTATCAGGGGATGGGGGTCCGGCCGGATCGAAACAATTCGAACTTTGGACCCAGCAATAATGGCGGCGGGTCCGGTGCCTCTGACGGCCATTCCGGAAGTTAGAAAGGACACCAACGCCAGCCGAGCATGGAAGAATACTCGGTACCGCCAGGCCGGTTTCTATGTTGGCCGCATTTTGAAGGGCGAGAAGCCCGCCGATTTACCGGTAGTTCAAGCGACCAAGTTTGAGCTGCTGATCAACATCAAGACCGCTAAGTCGCTCGGACTGACCGTGCCGCCTTCGATACTCATTGCCGCTGACGAGGTGATCGAATGAGGCCGGTCATTTCTGCCTGTGGCACTTTACGGACGTGCGCGTCGGTCGGATAAATGTCTGCTGTTGGGGGGATAGTGTTGCAAAAGTCGTTTTGCAGAAGTTGCAAATCGGGCCGGCGCGTTTTGTGGTCGAGGACCGCATCGCCTGACGCCAATTCGGCGACTTCGGTAGCGCGACGCGACTACGCGAATCGTCGACCTCTTTACGCTTGTGGTTTTCGCCAAAAATCTGGACCGGTGCAACTTTCGACTTTTGCAACACTATCGGGGGAAAAGCGGACGCCTGACTGTCGGGGTTTGAAGTCCGCTAGTGACCATAAGAGACTTCCGCGCGATTAATACCCCTGCGCCTTCGGAAGGCTGCTAGGATGCCTGCCTGCTCGGCCTGCCCTCCGGAGGCGCATGCGACGACGCGAGTTCATCGCCTTTCTCGGAAGCGCTGCTGTCACTTGGCCAAATTCGGCGCGAGCGCAGAAACCGCCCAATCGGATGCGTCGCATCGGCGTCCTGATGGGGACTCAAGAACAATCACAGGATGACGGTGGGCTTCAGGACGTGATCGGTCGTCTTGAGCGGTTGGGTTGGAAACAGGGCCTGACAGCCAGGATCGACATTTTGTGGTCTCACAGCGATGTAGCTCTGATGCGCAGGAATGCGCAGACACTGGTGGAGCTCTCACCCGACGTGATTTTATGTCACAGCAATCCAGCATTGGCTCAGTTGAGCCCGCTGTCGGGAACCACGCCAATCGTTTTTGTCATGGTCGCAGATCCGGTTGGAAGTGGGTTCGTCACCAGCCTGGCTCATCCGGGCGGCAATATCACGGGCTTCGCGAACTTCGAGCCACCCATGGGCAGCAAGTGGGTTGAGGTATTGAAACAGATTGCCCCCGACATCGATCATATCGGTGTCATCATGCACCCGGAGACTCCCGCCCATCTTGCGTTTTGGCGCGAGGCTGAAGCAGCGGCGCAGCGGCTCTCAACCAAATCGCAAGCACTTCCAGTTCACAATTCCGCAGAGATTGAGCAGGCGGTCGCGACAGTTGCGAGTCGGTCGGGTGGGGGCCTGGTCGTGCTTCCCCATACCGTCACCGAGGTTCATCGGGACCTGATTATTGCGCTCGCCGCCCGCTCGAGCCTGCCCTCCATTCATGCGTTCGACACCCATCCACGAAATGGCGCGCTGGTGTCTTATGGCGTTAACGTCGTCAACATCTTTGGCCCAGCGGCAGATTACATTCATCGCATCCTGAACGGAGAGAAACCCGCCGATCTTCCGGTACAGGATCCAACGAGGTTCGAGCTCACAATCAACCTCAAGACCGCAAAGGCAATCGGACTTACAGTTTCGCCTTCGATGCTGGCGCTCGCTGACCAGGTGATCGAATGATCGTGTTGCGGTGCATGAGTTCGTTGTCGGCCCTTAGCGGACATTTTGGCCGGAGGTCGCCATATCCGCCAGTGACCCAAAGGCGACTTTCATTGAGCCGGTAGGCACGCCGGTGGCTCGATGATAACGTCTCCATCTGGTAGACGCCCAGGGAGGACGAAATGTGGCCTCGCACCGATCTCCTCGACCTGCTCGGTATCACCCATCCAATCATCCAAGCGCCGATGAGCGGCTTTAGCAGCCCTGCGCTGGTTGCTGCTGTCTCCAACGCCGGCGCGCTCGGTTCGCTCGGTTGTGCGACCTTGGCGACGCAGGCCGCGCGGGACCAAGTCGAAGAGATACGACGAGCCAGCAACCGCCCGTTCAACTTGAATTTTTTCGCGCATTCCACTCCGCACATTGATGCGCATGTGGCGCATCGGGTACGCGCGCGGCTTTCAACCTATTACGACGAGTTCGGTGTAGGCTCCGTACCAGAGGCTAGTGTTCCATTTCCTCACTTCGACCATGAAAGACTTCAGTTGGTGCTCGACCTGCGGCCGCGGGTGGTCAGCTTTCACTTTGGTCTGCCGCCCGCCGACACGCTGAAGCGTATCAAGCAGACTGGAGCCGTCGTCCTCAGTTCGGCGACGACGGTTGCCGAGGCACGACAGCTGGAAGCTGAAGGCGTGGATGGGGTTATTGCCCAAGGCTTTGAAGCAGGTGGGCATCGTGGGACCTTTACCCAGGGCGATGGCGCAGGGTGGATCGGCACGATGGCTCTCGTTCCGCAGGTGGTGGACGCTGTGCGCGTGCCCGTGATCGCTGCCGGTGGCATCGCAGATGGCCGCGGCATCGCTGCCGCGTTCGCTTTGGGAGCAAGTGGCGTACAGATCGGCACCGCATTTCTCGGATGTCCAGAAGCAGTGGTCCCGACAATCCACCGCGATGCCCTCCGTCAGGCCGCCGACGAAGACACCCGATTGACGCGGGCTTTTACCGGTCGACCCGCGCGTGCTCTCCGCAATCGCTTGATCGATGAAATGGGCGAGTCGGAAGTGCTGGAGTTTCCGGCTCAAGCCAGTCTCTTGCGGCCGCTGTTCCAGGCAGCCAGCGATGTGGCGCGAAAGGCGTTTCTGCCTCTTTGGGCGGGTCAGGCCGCGCCGCTGGTCCGCGATCTCTCCGCAGCAGAGTTCGTCGATACACTGGTGGCCGAAGCACAGGAGCGATTGCCGAGCAGTTAGCCTGAAAGCCGGCGTGAGAAGATTTGGAAGTCCGTTCTTGGCCGGTGGGTTCAACCGCCCAAACCGGACGTCGTCGAAGTCGACCGGGATCTCTGGTCAAAGAAAGCCTCGGCAAGATGCCCGTGGCCGTTCGGAGATGGGGCCACCCGATCCGTGGGAAGCGCTCGAGGTCGTCGTCCAGCGACGCTTCCTCAGCGTGGAATGCCGGTCGCTCCGTCTGGAACATCATAGAAAGCCAGCGTCATCGCAACGCTCGTGTAGTGCCCCATCAGCGTGATCACGTCGGTAACTCCGACGTGGCCGAGGGCCTCGACCGCGCGCTGGGTTAGCCCGCGCGGCACCCATCGCGCGCCGGCCAGCACTGTCGCCATCTCGTAGACGATCTGTTCGCGTTCGTCGTCGAACGCGGTCGGCATTCCGCCGATAATCGCCTCGACGGCGGCGGCCGGCAGTCCGACTTCCTTTGCCCGGCGCTCGTGCGCGGCGGTCGGGTAAGCCGAATGCCAGTGGCTTGTGATGACACAGACCGCGATCTCCCGCTCGCGCTCGGTCAGCGAGTAGCCACCGGGTTGAAAATGAACGCCGAAAGCGCTGACGACCTTTGCGAGCTTTGGATTATGGATCCAGATCTTGACCGGGCCCGGCAAGCGCCCGCGCGCCTTGATGATGCTGTCATAGGCATCCTTCTGTTCTGATGTCATCTGGTCGTAGGGGATCTCGGCGTAGCGTCCGAAGGTCGGGGTTTCCGATGTCACTGTTTGCTCCCGTTTTTTGGTTGTTTGCGCTGATCGCACATTTCATCACCGCAGCCGCGACAAAGCTACCCTGCGGCCGAGTGGCCCTGACATTGCAGCTGACCGAAAGACCCGCGCAATCGGTCGAGAGCCATTACGGACCGTCATGACACTCCTCGTGGATTACGCTACCCCAATCCGCCCTGACCGCTCATACTCGACTATCCCATTCCGCCCATCCGGAGCGCGACCATGGACAAGGCCCTCGCAGGCATCCGCATCATCGACATGACGCACAACCAGGCGGGGCCCGCCTGCACGCAGATTCTCGGCTTCCTCGGTGCCGACGTGATCAAGCTCGAGGAGCCCAACGGCGGCGACATCGCGCGGGTGAACATGCGCGACCACAAGAACAGCGACAGCCTGTTCTTCCTGATCCTCAATGCCAACAAGCGCAGCCTGACGCTGAATCTCAAGACCGACGCCGGCAAGGATCTGTTCCGCAAGGTCATCGCCGAGTCGGACGTGCTGGTGGAGAATTTCGGGCCGGGCGCGCTCGATCGCCTCGGGTTCGGCTACGCAGCGCTGGCCAAGGTCAACCCGCGACTCATTTACGCCACCATCAAGGGCTTCGGCACCTACGGACCCTACAGCGGATTCAAGAGCTTCGAGCCGGTCGCACAGGCCATGGGCGGGGCGATGAGCGTCACCGGCTTCCCCGAAAATCCGCCGACCTACATCTATCCGGCGATCGGGGATTCCGGCACCGGCATGCACATGGCGATCGGCATTCTGGCCGCGCTGCAGCAGCGCCATGCCACCGGCCGCGGCCAGCAGGTCGAGGTGTCCATGCAGGACGCGGTCGTCAACCTGGTGCGGGTGAGCCTGCGCGACCACCAGCGCTACGGCCATGCCATGCCGCGCAACGGCAATCAGCTCGGGCGCAACGTGCCTGGCACGACCTACCCCTGCGCGCCGGGCGGCCCGAATGACTACGTCTTCCTCTACGCGCAGCAGCAGATGTGGCCGGCGGTGGCGAAGGTGCTGGGGCAGCCGGAATTGACCGAGGACGCGCGCTTCAAGACCGTGGAAGCGCGCTGGGACAACCGGGCAGAGCTCAATGCCATCATCGAGGCGTGGACGCGCCAGCGCAGCAAGCACGAGGTCATGCGCCTGATGGGGGATGCGGGCGTTCCCTGCGGCGCCTGCCAGGACACCGGCGAGGTGCTGGCCGATCCGCATCTCAAGGCGCGCGAGATGATCGTCGACGTGGACTACCCGACCCGCGGCACCTATCAGACGGTCGGCTGCCCGATCAAATTGTCGGATTCACCCGTCGCGGTCAGTCGTCCGCCCCTGCTGGGCGAGCACACCGACGTGCTGCTTGAATCCCTGTGCGGGGTCGAGCCTGACGAAGCCAAACGCCTGCGCCAGGAGGGGGTCGTCTAGCGCGCGACGAGCCCGGTCGAAAGCGGCCATGACGACGCCCGGAGTCCGAATCGCTGGTTGCGCTCGATCTTCGGAGATCAGCCCACGATCATGCCCCAGCGCGGCGTGACTCGCGCGGCCGCCTCACTCCGCCGCTGAAGCGATCTTGGCCGGGCGGAAGGCGGGCATGACCTCCTTGGCGAATCGATCCAGGTCTTCCAGCTGGACCTCGAGGGGGGTCCCCAGCGGCGTGGCGCACACCACCCGGTCGACGCCCGGATAGCGCTTTTCAACGGCCTTCAATTGCTCGATGATGTCGGCGGGCGTACCGGTCAGGAAGCCGCCGGCCTTCACTGCGTCCTCGATGCCCGGCAATTTCGTCGTGGCGGCGAGCCGCGGATCGCGCATCGCGGCGATCTGCTCGTCGGTCAGCGCCCGCACGAGGCGCAACTCGCCGAACATCTTCATGTTCTCCTCGTAGTGTTTGGCCGCCTCGCGCATGCCGTCTTCGCGGCTCTTTGCGATGTGAAACTGGAAGCCCAGCGCAAGCCGCTCGCCTAGTCCGAGTTCGATGCCGCGGCGCGCATAGGCGGCCTGGAAGCCGATCATGTGCCGCTCGACGGCGCCGCCCTCGGCGGAGCCGCCGCCGATGATGCCGCAGATGCCGTGCTTGGCCATGAAGTCGAAGGCCTGCTCCGAGCCGCTCTGGATCGGCTGCCAGCATTCGACCGGCAGCCGCTCCGGCGCCGGCACCAGCGTGATCTCCTTGAGCGTATAGCCGCGATACGGCACCTCCGGCGGGATCGTGTAGTACTTGCCCTTGTGCGAGAACGGCTTGCCCTCGAACGCCTTGAACAGGATATCGACGCCTTCCTCGAACAATTCGCGGTTGGCCTTCTGGTCGATCAGCGGCGCACCGAACGTCTCGACCTCGCGGGTGTGATAGCCGCGCGCGACGCCGAAGATCACCCGGCCGCCGGTCAGGATGTCGGCCATCGCATAGTCTTCCGCGAGGCGCAGCGGGTGCCACATCGGCACGACATTGAAGCCGCAGCCGATGCGCAGGTTCTTCGTCACCCCGCACAGGTGCATCGCCATCATCAGCAGATTCGGGATCAGCTCCGTGCCTTCCGGCTGGAAATGGTGCTCGGCCATCCAGAACGTGTCGTAGCCGCGCTCATCCATCCACTTGGCGTATTCGACGACCTTGTGCAGCGCGCCGCCCAATTCCGCTTGCGAATAGCGGCGCTCGTTGATCGGGGTGCCGGCGTACCCCAGATTCTCCATGTCGACTGTGCCGTAATAGGAGCTATCGAATTTCGTGATCATCGTGTTGCCCTCGGCAGATGCCGGCGTCGACTGTCACCCGCGTCGGCGGTTTCGTCCAGCGGAAATCTCACCCTGCCGCTGCCGGCCTCTAGCCGCGGATGCTGATATGATCGGGCGGCTCACCTGCCTGATGCCGCCGATGCATCGCAGCAAACGCCGCTTCCATATGCCGTGTGAAAAGCCGCGTGTCGAACAACGGCATGGTCGGGCGATTTTGCGCGAGCCTGGCGCGGATGGCGGCCAGGCGCGCGGGATCGGAGGCCAGCGCTATCGCGCGCCGCTCGTATTCGGCTGATGTCTCCGTGATCAGCTCGCGCAGGCCGGCCGCGCCGAGCACGCTCGCGGCCACCCTGCCCGCAAAGGTTCCGCCGATGCGGGTCAGGACCGGCAATCCGGCCCACAGCGCATCGCAGGCGGTGGTGTGTGCATTGTAGGGCAGCGTGTCCAGGAACAGGTCGGCGGCGCGATGGCGCGCCAGATGCTCGGCCGGCGGTATCCGCCTTGCAAACACCAGCCGTTTCGGTTCGACCCCGCGCGCAGCCGCTTCCCTGATCAGATTGTCCGCTGTCGCGCGATGATCGGCGAGCAGCCACAACACGCTGCCATTGACGGCCTTGAGGATACGCATCCAGCCGTCGAAGATATCGGGCGCGATCTTGTGGCTGCCGTTGAAGCAGCAGAACACGAAACCGCGCTCCGGCAACCCAAGCTCGCTGCGGGTGAAGGTGCGCTCGGCAATCGGCCGGCCGGAATCGTTGACGAAATAGCTGTTCGGCAGCGTGACGATCTTCTCGGACCAGAAGCCACGCTCGGCGTCCGGAATCACGGTGCGGTCGGCGATGACATAGTCGAGAAAGGGTGCGCCCATCGTGCCGGCAAAGCCCATGTAATGCGCCTGCACCGGCGCGGGCCGCCGCGCCAAAATCCCGCTTCGCGAGTTCGTGGTGTATCCCATCAGATCGACCACGATATCGATCTCTCGCGCGCGCAAGAGATCGGCGACCGCATCGTCGCCGAGCTCGTGTGCGTCGATGAAGTGCTCGAACGCCGCCGTCAGCCGCTGGCGCATCGGCGAGCCGTCGTCGGCGCCGAGCGAGACGGCCGATATCTCGAAACGCGACCGGTCGTGCCTCTCGAACATGCCCGCCATGAGCACGGAGGCGGCGTGCTGCCTGAAATCCGCCGACAGATAGGCGACCCGGATCCTTTCGTGCCGGTATGTCTCGCCGCGCCAGCGCGGCGGCTCGGCCTTGAAATGCTGCGCGGTCCAGGCGCTGGCGCATTGCAGCTGATCCGCCGCGGACGATGGAACCGCGAGGAAGATGAACGGCTGGGTCACCGGCTTGCCGGCCCTGACCGATTCGACCAGGCGCGCGCAGTCGGCGTCCCGGTCGCGCCAGTCGCAAAGCTGCATTTTCGCATACAGACGATGGCCTTCGATGCCCGTCAGTTCGGGGGCGAGGCGGAACGCCCGGTCATAGGCGGCAAACGCCTCGTCGTGACGGCGCAAATGAGCCAGCAGGTGGCCGCAATTGCGGTGCAGCGCCGCCTCGTTGGGCCGCAAATCGGCCGCGGCGCGATAGCTTTTCAGCGCCTCCTCCGGCCGCCGCAAGGCCAGCATGATGTCGGCGCGGTGGGCGTGCGCCTCGATCGAGGTGTGATCGAGCGCGATCGCGCGATCGAAAGCGGCGAGCGCCTGGTCGGGATGCCTGTCGAGAACCAGCGCCTTGCCCAGATTGACGTGCGCGGAGGCAACCTCGCCATTGATGGCGATGGCCTGCCGGATCAGCGCAATGCCTTCGTTGGTCCTGCGTCGCTGCAGTTGCACCACGCCGAGCATGTGCGTGGCGTCGAAATGCGCAGGGCTCCGCGCGAGAATGTCGCGATAGATGCGCTCGGCCCCATCGAGGTCGTTTGCCCGATGCAGCGCCATTCCTTCCCGGAAACGCGTTTGCAACTGGCCGGCGTCCCCTTCCACCGCGCTGGCTACTTCGTCAGCAGCTGATAGGCGCCGTTCCAGTCCGCCGGCGGCGGGTCCAACTTGTAGGACTTGATGCGCTCCTCGTAGAGCTCGTGGAGATGCTCCAGCGCATCCGCGTGGTTGCTGCTGCGGCCGCGCGCGATCGCATCCAGCGCGCCGTCCCAGTCGCGCGAGCGGTAACAGGCCAGCATCTCGATGGTCAGGTTGCGCAGGCGCTGGAAATCCTCGGACTGCGCGACGTCGTCGCGGCCGGCGATCGCATAGATCACCTCGGGCTCGGTCTTGCCCTTCACCATGATGAAGTCGAGCTCGAGGATCGCGAACTTTTCCTTCACCGCCATCGCCGTCGTCGAGCCGACGATGATCGGGAAGCCGTACTCCTTGGTCTGGCCTTCCAGGCGTGAGGCGAGATTGACGCTGTCGCCGAGCACCGAATAGTTGAACTTTTGCTCGGACCCCATGTTGCCGACCACGCCGAGCGCCGGTGTTGAGGCCGACGCCGACCTTGAGCGGAAAGAAGGGATGGCCGTCTTCCCTCGCCTCCTCTTCACGTTCCTTGTTGACCTCGTCCATCTTCTCCAGCATGTCGACCGCGGCATTGCAGGCGTTGATCTCGTGCTCCCTGTCGTCGAGCGGCGCGTTCCAGAACGCCATGATGGCGTCGCCCATGTATTTGTCGATCGTAGCCCTTGCGCGCGCAGGATCACGTTGGTGAGCGGCGTCAGGAAGCGGTTCATCAGCGTGATCAAGCCTTGCGGATCGTGCTTGAAGGTCTCCGAAATCGTGGTGAAGCCGCGGACGTCGGTGAACATGATGGTCATCTCGCGCTCCTCGCCGCCGAGCATCGAGCTTCTCCGGCGACTGCGCGAGCTGCTCGACCAGCACGGGCGACATGTACTGCGCGAACTGCCCGCGGATCTGCTTGCGCTGCGCCTGCTCGCGCACGAAGCTCGAGAAGATCAGGGTGAGATAGATCGCGGTGGTCGACAGCAGCGGATAGGTGAAGTCGATCAGCATGCGGTCGTGGATGTAGAAATACCAGGAGGTGCCGATCAGCGCGGTCGCAAACAGCGCGCCGACGCCGAACAGCGTGATCGGTCCGAGATTCGGCGCAAATACGATCACCAGCAGGCCCGCGATCAATGCGGCGAGGAATTCGTAGACCGTGGCGTTGGCCGGCCGCGACAGCGACGAGCCGGTCAGCGCGCTTTCCAGCACCTGGGCATGGATCTCGACACCCGGCATCGCCTTCGACACCGGCGTGGTCTTGATGTCGTTCATGCCGGTGGCGGAGGTGCCGATCAGCACCAGCTTTTTCGCGATCTTGTCCGGCGACACCTTGTTGTCGAGCACGTCGACCGCCGAGACATAGATCGAGGGATCGTTGCGGGCGTAATGAATCCAGAACCGGGCGAGATTGTCGGTCGGCACCTTCAGCCGCAAGCCCTGCAGGATGAGGCTGTCGATGCCGGCCTTGTCGGCCTTGATCATGATGGTGCCGGAGCCGCCGAGAATGCGCAGGATCTCGAAGCTCAGCGACGGCATGCGCACGTCCTGGGCATCCATGATCATCGGCACGCGGCGCACGATACCGTCGCGCTCGGGCACGATGGTGAACAGGCCGCGGCCGGCGGCGGCGTCTTCCAGCACCTTCACATTGCGCAACAGCCCGCCGAGCTTGAATATGAATGGGTCCGGATCCTCGCCGAGCATGGCAAAGCCGGTGACCGGCAGGTCCTTGTCGAGGTCGGAGTGAACGTCATGGCCGCCGGATTCGCCGAGCACCACCCGCGAGCCCTTGATGGCGTCGGCGAAGATGCGGTCGTTGCTCGGCAGCGCGCGCAATTTCTCCCGCGTCGCCTCGTCTAGACCGCGGAAATTCTCGGCGGCATTGTCGGGATTGAGCCGGTCGGGCTCGGCGAACACCACGTCGAAGGCGATCACGACCGCCCCCATACGGGTCAGGGTGTTGACGATGTCGGCGACGCGGGTGCGCGGCCAGGGCCACTGCCCGAGCCGGGGATCGGCCAGGCTCCTCTCGTCGATATCGACGATGGTGACCGGCCTTGCCTTCTTCACCCGGGGATCGAGCAGCTGGAAAGCGTCGAAGGTGCGGATACGCAGCTCTTCGACCGGCAGCGGCGGATCGTAATGCCGCAGCACCGCGAAGCCGACCAGCAGCGCGACGCAGACCAGCCGCGCATAGCCGAACCTGCGCGTGAACCACCGCCGCAATCGTCGAAGCCGCTTCATGCTGTTTCGATATCACGCCGCGCCGGAAACCGCACCGGGGATCGCGCAGCTTTAGACGACGTGGAAGTCGCCGACATGCAACTGCGCCTTGAGGACGCCGCCAATGGTGACGGTGTCGTGGGCGTCGAGAGTGACGACCGTGTTGCCGTGGCCGTCGTCGTGCAGTCGCATCGAAGGCGGCCTGGGCATTGGCAAAGATCGACTGGCCGAACTGCAGCAAATCCGCGCCCGGCTGGAAGCCGGTGACGATGTCACTCCCGATCGCCTTGAAATTGAAGACAAAGCTGTCGTTGGCGGCGGTCCCGGTGAGCGTCTGGTTCGGCGCTGTGGCCGTGATGGTTTGACTCTCCACCAACCCCGGATCGTGCATGATCATGGGGCCAAGCTGCTCAACCGGCGCCGGCGGATCGACGATGTTGACGCCGCCATGACCGTCGTCCGTCACGGTCCAGTTCGAGGCCGACAAGTCACCGGCCACTTTGAAGGTCTCGGTCAGATTGCCGTTGGAATCGTGCACCGTCAGCATCGTGGTGTCGGTCGTCCGGTCGAAGCTGCCGTTGCCGGTCGTGGCTGACGTCGTCCCGGGCTGGAAGCCGTGCATATCCAGCACGTCGCCGGTTCCGGAAATCCCCGCGATCACGCCGGTGAAGTCGAGGGCTGGTCGAGATGCAGCGTGCCGTTGCCGGTCGCGAACACCACTGTATCGCTCGACTGACCGCTGATCGTCTGGTTCCCGCCGTTCGAGATGTTGAGGATCGGCTCGACGTGAACGGTCGTCGTTTCCGTGGAGCTGAATTGGTGGTTGGCGTCTTGCGCCGCGTACGTCACGGTGCGATCGCCATTCGCGGCGCTCGGCGAGAACTGGATCATCTCCAGCGCGGCCTGGAAGTCGGCGGTCGTGCGGCGTGCCGCTGCTTGCCTGACAGGAAAAGCCCGTGGCCCTCGTCGTTGCTGGTATTGAGCGTGGCGTCGAAATGATAGTGGATGATGCTGCCATCCGGGTCCGTAATCTGCCGCTCGTCGTTGCCGTTGATCGTGAACTGATCGCCGTTCTGGTCGCCCGACGAAATCCAGACGTTGACGCTCGATGACGGTGGCCGTGGTGTCGGTGAGAGGGATCGAGGAGTCGAGGGTGACCGGCGTCCCCGTATAGGTCACGGTATTGTTGGCGTTGACTGATCACCGGCCCGCCTTATTGCCGCCCAGCCGCCGTTGTTGCCGGCGAATTCGGACCCGTTGAGCGACTCGAACTGCGCCTGCGTGACATTGAGCAGCGTTATCTTGTCGCCACCGCCGAAATCGAGGACCGTATCGGTGCTGTTGCCATCCGCGACATAGCTCACGGTCAGCGGGTTGCCGAGATTGTTGAGCTGGATGATGTCATTCTCGCTCGCGTTGAACGAGCCGCCGGCCTGATCGAAATTCGTGATGGTGAGCGCGCCATATCCCTGCTGGAACACGAAGGTGGTGTCGGCGCTGCCGCCCGTCAGCGTGTCATGGCCGGCTCGAGGCGCCGCCGCCATCGAGGAAGCCGCCGTTCGAATTGCCGACGATCGTGTCGGCGAACTTCGAACCGAAGACGAACGAGATATTGTTCAGCGTATCGGTGAACCCGCCCCAGCTCGCCGTATGGCCCGGAAGATTGACCGTGACGCCCGAGGTCGCGTCATTGAAATTCACCCCGATGACGCCGGCTTGCGGGCTCCCGTAGGTGTGGTTGCCGGGCGTGTCGTCGATTTCGAAGTAGTTCACGGCGCCGGACGCGACCGACGAGCTGAATCCGGTCACCGTCGTGTTGGCCGGGACCATCAGGCTGTAGAACTGACGGCTCAGATTGTCGGGGAAGACCGCGGACGCGAGATCGCTGAGGCTGGTGCCGCCGTCGAAGTTGACCGTCTGGAGGACGTGCCCGGTCGTATCGAGCGCGTTCGAATCGAGCAGCTCGACCGCGGTGACGGTGCCGGTCAGCGTGATTGCCCGACTGACTAAAATTGTTGCCGATGATGTCGGTGAAGGTGCCGTCGCTGTTGGCGATGCGGATGTCGGTGGAGGTGAAGCTGACAGGTCCGTTGTCGCCCGTCTCGATCAGGCCGGCCCACGGAACCTTGGCTTCGATGGCCTGCTCGCGGGCGATGAAGTTGCCGAAATCGCCGAGCTGGACGCCATTGAGACCCGTGATGGTTTGCATCACGTGGCTGCCGGTATTGATACCGGTGGGATTGTCGACGAGCTGGATCGATCCGACCACGCCGCCGGTCGGCAGGCCCGTTCGTCGCATCGTAGGTAAAGCTGCTGCCGTTGGCGACGTTGAAGACCGTCGAGGTGAGGCCGTCGGCGTTGGGGATGACCCACGTCGTCGTGTTCGCCGTGGTCGCGGTCGCGAAGGGATCGATCTCGCGGTCCCAGTTCAGGGTGCCGCCGGCCGGCGCGATGTTGATGGTCGCGCTGGCGGTGTCGGAGAGCGAGGGGCCGCCGTTGCTGCCTTCATCGTCGATGGTCAGCGTCAGTGATGCCGCCGACGAGAAGCCGGGAGAAGCGGCATTGTCGATATAGGAGATGGTGCCGCCGTCGCGTGCTGTGGTTGAGCAGCGCGTTGATCTGCGCGATCGTGCCGGAGAAGGTGACGGAGCCGGTGCCGTTGCCGGTCGACACTGCCGGCATCAACGCCGCTGTTGCCGACAGTCAACGAAATCGTGCCTTCGCTCGCCGACAGCGTCACGGTCTCGGTCTTGCCGCCGTCGTCCGGGTCGCTGACGGAGAGCCCGGTGTTGACGCAGGCTGATCGGCGTTCCCGAGGTGACGCTGTATTGCGCCGGCGCGGTGGCGACCGGCGCATCGTTGGTGCCGGTGACATCGACGGTGATGGTCTGCGTGCTTTGCTGGCCAGCCGCATTCGTGACCTGGACCTGGAAGTTGTCCTGCGCGTGCTGGCCGTCGGCCAACGCCTTCACGCTCGCCAGACCCGGATTCAGGACATAGTGCCAGCTGCCGTCCTGCGCGAGATCGAGCTGGCCGTAGGTACCCTGCAGGACTGAATCGGTCTGGGTCGACGCGACCGGGTCCGTCGCGGTGGAGACGGTGTAGAACTGCGCCCTGGTCCAGTTCTCATTGTCGAAGATGTGGCCGACGGCCCCGAAAGTGATGGGCGCGCCGTCCGCAACGCCATTATTTTCGAGCTGATAAGACGCGACAATCACGCCGTTGTTGGCCGCGTCGTTCGACAATGACAGCAAGATCTCGTTGTCGCCATTCGGGTTGTTGATGGCGATCGACTGAAGGACGGTCGAGATTCCAGTCTCGAAATTGTATTCAGTGAGCACCGCTACGGGATGGCCGCTGGCGTTGCTGGAAATACCGAGGTCGATGGTTTCCGTTCCCGGCTGGTCGTTGGCCGGGTTGGCCGCCGCCGAAACCCGATCGGACAGCCGGATTCCGTAGCGGGTGACGGTGTCTGTCGGCGTGGTCAGATCGAACAACCCGCCGGCGGTAAAGGATTGACCGCTGCGCAGGCCGTCGGTGGGATCGTTCGTGTTGTAGTTGGTTGCGGTCAGCAGGGTCGTGAACTGGCCGAAGACGGGTTTGCCATAGTTGGTGCCGGACCCGAGCGCGGAGCCGACATAGCCCGCATTGCTGCCCTCGAGCAGCGCCTCGCCCGTGCCCTGCACATAGGTGCCGCTGCCGAAGTCGTTATAGCTGACGCCTGACGGCGAGGAAGCATTCTGGATGGCGGGCCCGGCCGGAGGCACCGTGCCGTTGAAGCTGTCGTCGAATATTGTCGTCGGCGTGTTGCCGTTGGTCTTGACGACACTGAACTCGTCGATGCCGAACTGATAGTTCGAGCTGGCGGTGTAGTTGTGGCCGCCCGCGATGCTCCAGGTGTCGCCGGTGCCCGGGTTCGATACCGTGAGCTGGCCCGTCGCATACCAGTTGCCGCCGTCGGCAACGGACGCGGTTTGCGGTCCCTCGTTGATAGCCAAGGTGCCCGCCGCCGTCACCGTCTCGCCGAGATTGATCGCAGCAGTCGAGATCGGCGTGCTGCCGCCGTTGTGCGTGGCGTCGATGGTGGCGGCATGGCCGCTCGTAGTGAATGTGCCGTTGTAGCTATTGTCGACGGCGTGAGCCTGCAGGCTGCCCGGCGTACCGGTGAAGTTCTGCGCGGGCACGAAGCGGATCAGTGTGTTGGCGTCCAGCAGCAGCGCATGCTGCGGATCGACTGAACCGATATTCTGCCACTGGCCGCCGGAAGCCTCGTACTGCCAGACGCCCTGCGACGCCGTCGCATTGTCGGCACTGATCGCGATGCCGGCGAGGCTCGATCCCGCGTCGACATCGGAGAAGCTGCCCGCAAACAGCGCACTGACGGTCTGGCCGGATGGATTAGTGGCGTTCTCAGCGACCGGCGCGAGGCTCGTGTCTCCGGTCAGCACCGGCGCATCGTTCACCGCGGCGACAGTGAAGTTCAGGGTGCCGGTCGCCGTTCCGCCATGGCCATCCGAGACAGTGTACGAGAATAGATCGGCGCCATTGAAATTGGCCGAGGGCGTGTAAGTGATGACGCCACCGTGAAGTGTGAGCGTGCCTCCGTGCGCACTGGTCGCGTTGACCGCACTGACGACCAGCGGGCCGCCGTCTACGTCGGTGTCATTTGCCAGCAACGCGGCCGTGGCGATGGATGTCGACGTATCTTCCACGAAGTTTGCCAACACGACGCCCGGCGCGCCCATTTCCTCGACATAGCCGTCGGTCCGGTCTGCCGACGATACGTTCGGTCCTTGCTCGTCGTTCCATTTTCCGCTGTCGAGAATCTGCAGATAGTTCTCTTGATGGGGACTGCCGCGCCCATGATCTTCGTTGTTCGGCTCGCCTCCATTCCAATTCGAATAGCCCGGAAACGACTGCGGAGAATTGACGTAAAAGACCGTGCCGCTCTCGGGGCCGGTAACCCATTCCCAGGTTCCTTCATGCCCGGCGTCCGACGCGCCAAGCCATGCGTCATGCGAACCGACAAGATTGTGAACGAATGTATTCTCGTTCGCATCGGTAATCGTTGCGAGATAACCGCCATCGTGGCCGGCCGCCGCACTGGCTGCGTTCCAGGTAATCTGCGACGCGGTGACGTAACGGTAGTAATGGCCATTGGCAGAATCGAACGACCAGCCGCTTGGCGCAGCCTGTACGGTGTCGGCTGAGAGCACCGGCGTGTCATCGGTGCCGGTGATGTTGAAGGTCAAATTCCGGGTAGTGTTGCCGCCGTGGCCGTCGCTCACCGTGAAGCTGAACACATCAGTCGCGTTCGAGCCGCTCTGCAGCGCGTCGAGCGCAGTGTTGGCGGTATAGGTATAGCTGCCGTCTCCCTTGAGATGCAGCGTGCCGTAGTTTCCGGCCACGTCCGCATCGACATTGCCGAGGCTACCATTCACCTTGGTCACAGTCAGGCTCAGGCTGTCGCCGGTGTCGGGGTCGCTGTCGCCGGCCAGCACGCCAGTGCCACCCGTGCCCGCCGTCCCGCTCGCGACCACGTGGCCAGCGTCGACGCCGGAAGTATCAGCAACCGCCTTGCTCACAGCTGCCACCACCGGCGCGTCGTTGCTGCCGGTGATGGCGAAGTTCACCGCCGTGCTGGCGGTGCCGGTGCTGCCGTCCTTGACGTAGACGGTGAAGTTGTCACTGGCATGCGCGCCCGCCACCAGCGCATTGGTGTCGGGATCGGCGTTGTTGAGCGCGTAGCTCACCACACCCGTAGCGGTGGTCAGCGTCGCCGTACCGTAGGTGCCGGTCGCGGTGTAGTGCGCTCCATTGTCGCTGGTCGACCAGCCATGAGCGGTCAACGCCGTGGCGTCGTAAGCCGCCGCATCGCCAGTGTCCGGATCGCCCTTGGTCAGCGTGATGCTGGCTGACGCCGTGCCCGCCGTGCCAACACCCGCTTCCACCAGCTGGACGCTCTGCGCCCCCGCCGTGACCGTTGGATTGTCGTCGGTGCCGGTGATGGCGAAGTTCACAGCCGTGGTGGCGGTGCCGGTGCTGCCGTCCTTGACATAGACGGTGAAGTTGTCACTGACCTGGGCGTTCGCCGGCAACGCATTGGTGTCGGGATCAGCGTTGTTAAGCGCGTAGCTCACCATGCCTGTGGCGGTGGTCAGCGTCGCGGTTCCGTAAGTGCCGGTCTCGGTGTAGGTCGCTCCAGCATCGCTGGTCGACCACCCATGAGCGGTCAACGCCGTGGCGTCGTAAGCCGCCGCATCGCCGGTGTCCGGATCAGCTTTGGTCAGCGTAATGCTGGCTGACGCCGTGCCCGCCGTGCCAACACCCGCTTCCACGAGCTGGACGCTCTGCGCCCCCGCCGTGACCGTCGGATTGTCGTCGGTGCCGGTGATGGCGAAGTTCACAGCCGTGCTGGCGGTGCCGGTGTAGCCATCTTTGACATAGACCGTGAAGCTATCGCTGACCTGGGCGTTCGCCGGCAACGCATTGGTGTCGGGATCGGCGTTGTTGAGCGCATAGCTCACCACGCCTGTGGCGGTGGACAGCGTCGCCGTTCCGTAAGTGCCGGTCTCGGTGTAGGTCGCTCCGCCATCGCTCGTCGCCCAACCATGGGCGAGCAACGCTGTGCCGTCGTACACCGCCGCATCGGTGGCATCCGGGTCAGCTTTGGTCAGCGCAATACTGGCCGACGCCGTGCCCGCCGTGCCGACGCCGGCTTCCACGAGCTGAACGCTCTGCGTGCCCGCCGTGACCGTCGGGTTGTCGTTGGCGCCGGTGATGGTGACGGTGATCTGTTCGGTGGGCAGCGGCGTCGCGTTTTGATGGTCGTCGAGCACGACGGTCGTGGTGATCGTCAGCGTCTGGCCCTGCCCGAGGAAATCCAGCGTGCTGTCGGCAATCGAATAGTTCCAGTCGGTCGCGCCGTTGTTGTGGTTGCCGTTATGGGCCGCTCAGCGTCAGTGCATTCTCGAGCGCCGCCTTCTGCGTGTCCGACAGCGACGCCGAAAGATCGGTGGTGCCGTCGGTGTCGGTCCAGGTCACGCTCTGGCTGCCGGGCGCGATCGACACGGTCGGAAGGTCGGTCAGGTCGACATCTTTGAAATTGAGGGTGCCGCCCGCGGTCAGCGGCGCCACGGGATCGTGCACACCCGACCCGGTCTGGTCCGTCTGCTCGGACGAGGCTTGCGGTGAGGCTGACCTGTCCGAACGCCGGCAGGTCGTCGTCGACCGTCATCGTGATCAGCGTGCCGCCATGGGTGTCGTCGCTGCCGGCAAAATGCGCGCCGGCATAACCCGTGCCGATGTCGAGGTCGTAATGATTGCCGTTGCCGTCATTGACCGTCAGCACGCCGGTGGAGAGGTCATACGTATAGGTCGCGTAGGTCGGATTGCCGTACGAGATGCCTCGCAGATCGATCTCGTCGGTCACGGCAAAGCCGTGAATATCGCCGGTGAAATTCTGGCTGGTCGCCCCGTTCGCGGCCGGACCCTCGATGATCAGCTCGGCACCGCTGCCGGCGAAGGTGACGTCCTGGCCGTCGAGGAAATTGCTGGCCAGATCGAGCGTGGCGCCGCCGTCGATGGTCGCGGAGCCGCCGGTCCCGGAGATCGAGCCGGAGAGCGTCAGCGTTCCGCTGCCGACTTCGATGCTGTGGGTGTTGCTGATGGCGGCGTCGATGGTGCTGAGGCCGGTCGAATAGACCGTGCCGCCATTGGTCAGGCTGCCGCCGCTGATATGGGCGTCGATGAGGTCGAGCGTCGAATTGCTTCCGACCGCGACGGTGCCGTCGTGGCTACCGAGCGGGTCGATGTTGTCGACCGTCAGGCTGGTCAGCTTCAACGTGCCGCTGTTGATCGCCTCCAGCGTGCCGGTGTTGGCGACATGCTCGTCGATGATATAGAGCTGGCCGCCGTCGGCCTTGACCATATTCGAATTGGTCAGCGTGAAGGTCGGCCCGCTGCCGCTGGTCGTGCCATCGATCGTCATGATGCCGACGGTCAATTCGATGGTGCCGGTGTTGGTGATGTCGGCGTGTTCGATCTTGCCGCCGCCGGTCGAATCGATCGTGCCGGCGTTGGTGACCGTGCCGCCATCGATTTCGGCGTTCGAGAGGTCGATCTCGGAGCTGCTGTCGGTCGAGACCGTGCCGTTGTGCGCTGCCGTCCGTATTGGTGACCGTCAGGCCGGTCAGCTTGAGCGTGCCGCCGTTGATCGCCTCCAGCGTGCCGGTGTTGGCGACCTGCTCGTCGATGATGTAGAGCTGGCCGCCGTCGGCCTTGACCATGTTCGAATTGGTCAGCGTGAAGGTCTGCGACGGCCCGGATGGATCGATCGTCAGCGTGCCGCTGGTCGATTCGATCGTGCCTGTGTTGGTGATATTGGCCTGATTGATCGCGCCGCCACCGGCCGAGTTGATCGTGCCGGCATTGGTGACCGTGCCGTTGGTAATGCTGGCGTCGTTCAGGGTCAGCGTCGCCGTCGCGTCGACCTTGACCGTGCCGCTGGCGTTGGCAATCGAGGTGCCCTGATCGAGCGTCAGCGCCGCGCCGGTCAGCACTTCCAGCATGTTGTTGGCGGTGACGTTCTCGTCATCCAGGGCATTGCCGCTGCCGGAGACGTTCAACGTGCCGGTGTTGGCCAGCGAACCGCTCGACAGCGAGCTGGTGCCCTTGAGGTTCAGCGTGCCGCCATTGGTGACCGTGCCGCCGTTGATGGTGGCGCCGGAGAGGTCGATCTCCGCACCCGAGGTGTCCGACACCGTGCCGGCGGTATTGGTCACCGTCAGGCTCGAAAGCTTCAGCGTGCCGCTGTTGATGGCCTCCAGCAGGCTGGTGGCGCTGCGAGTTGTCGATGGACTCGGTGGTGATGTCGAGCTCGGCGGTCGAGCCGTCCGCCTTCACCGTCCCGGTGTTGGTCAGCGTCTTCGCCGCAACCGTGTCGATCGTCAGCGTCCCGCCGGTCGATTCCAGCGTCCCGCTGTTGCCGATCGTGGCGCCATGGATGCCGCTGGTCGCCGTCGAGTTCAGCGTGCCGCCGTTGGTGACCGTGCCGCCGTTGATGGTGGCGCCGGAGAGGTCGATCGTCGCACCCGAGGTGTCCGACACCGTGCCGGCGGTGTTGGTCACCGTCAGGCTCGAAAGCTTCAGCGTGCCGCTGTTGATCGCCTCCAGCAGGCTGGTGGCGCTGCGAGTTGTCGATGAACTCGGTGGTGATGTCGAGCTTCGGCGCCATCCGCCTTCACCGTCCCGGTGTTGGTCAGCGTCGTCGCCGTCGAGGTCGCATCGATCGTCAGCGTCCCGCCGGTCGATTCCAGCGTGCCGCTGTTGCCGATGGTGGCGCCATGGATACCGCTCGTCGTCGTCGAGTTCAGCGTGCCGCCGTTGGTGACCGTGCCGCCGTTGATGGTGGCGCTCGCCAGGTCGATCGTCGCACCTGACGTGTCCGACACCGTGCCGGCGGTATTGGTCACCGTCGTCGAGGTCAGCTTCAGCGTGCCGCTGTTGATCGCCTCCAGCAGGCTGGTGGCGCTGCTGTTGTCGACGAACTCGGTGGTGATGTCGAGCTCGGCGGTGGCGCCGTCCGCCTTCACCGTCCCGGTGTTGGTCAGCGTCGTCGCCGTCGAGGTCGCATCGATCGTCAGCGTCCCGCCAGTCGATTCCAGCGTGCCGCTGTTGCCGATCGTCGCGCCGTGGATCGCGCTCGTCGCCGTCGAGTTCAGCGTGCCCGCCATCGGTCACCGTGCCGCCGTTGATGGTGGCGCTCGCCAGGTCGATCGTCGCACCCGAGGTGTCCGACACCGTGCCGGCGGTGTTGGTCACCGTCGTCGAGGTCAGCTTCAGCGTGCCGCTGTTGATCGCCTCCAGCAGGCTGGTGGCGCTGGTGTTGTCGACGGACTCGGTGGTGATGTCGAGCTCGGCGGTCGAGCCGTCCGCCTTCACCGTCCCGGTGTTGGTCAGCTTCGTCGCCGTCGAGGTCGCATCGATCGTCAGCGTGCCGCCAGTCGATTCCAGGATGTTGCTGTTGCCGATCGTGGCGCCATGGATCGCGCTGGTCGCCGTCGAGTTCAGCGTGCCGCCATTGGTGACCGTGCCGCCGTTGATGGTGGCGCTCGCCAGGTCGATCGTCGCACCCGAGGTGTCCGACACCGTGCCGGCGGTATTGGTCACCGTCGTCGTGGTCAGCTTCAGCGTGCCGCTGTTGATCGCCTCCAGCAGGCTGGTGGCGCTGGAGTTGTCGACGGACTCGGTGGTGATGTCGAGTTCGGCGGTCGAGCCGTCCGCCTTCACCGTCCCGGTGTTGGTCAGCGTCGTCGCCGTGGTGGGAGCATCGATCGTCAGCGTCCCGCCGGTCGATTCCAGGATGTTGCTGTTGCCGATCGTGGCGCCATGGATCGCGCTGGTCGCCGTCGAGTTCAGCGTGCCCGCCATTGGTCACCGTGCCGCCGTTGATGGTGGCGCCCGACAGGTCGATCGTCGCACCCGAGGTGTCCGACACCGTGCCGGCGGTGTTGGTCACCGTCGTCGAGGTCAGCTTCAGCGTGCCGCTGTTGATCGCCTCCAGCAGGCTGGTGGCGCTGGAGTTGTCGATGGACTCGGTGGTGATGTCGAGCTCGGCGGTCGAGCCGTCCGCCTTCACCGTCCCGGTGTTGGTCAGCGTCGTCGCCGCGACGGTGCATCGATCGTCAGCGTCCCGCCGGTCGATTCCAGGTGTCGCTGTTGCCGATCGTGGCGCCATGGATCGCCGCTCGTCGCCGTCGAGTTCAGCGTGCCGCCGTTGGTGACCGTGCCGCCGTTGATGGTGGCGCCCGACAGGTCGATCGTCGCACCCGAGGTGTCCGACACCGTGCCGGCGGTGTTGGTCACCGTCGTCGAGGTCAGCTTCAGCGTGCCGCTGTTGATCGCCTCCAGCAGGCTGCTGGCGCTGCGTGTTGTCGACGAACTCGGTGGTGATGTCGAGTTCGGCGGTCGAGCCGTCCGCCTTCACCGTCCCGGTGTTGGTCAGCGTCTTCGCCGCGACCGTATCGATCGTCAGCGTCCCGCCGGTCGATTCCAGCGATGCCGCTGTTGCCGATCGTGGCGCCATGGATCGCCGCTCGTCGCCGTCGAGTTCAGCGTGCCGCCGTTGGTGACCGTGCCGCCGTTGATGGTGGCGCCGGAGAGGTCGATCGTCGCACCCGAGGTGTCCGACACCGTGCCGGCGGTGTTGGTCACCGTCGTCGAGGTCAGCTTCAGCGTGCCGCTGTTGATCGCCTCCAGCAGGCTGGTGGCGCTGCGAGTTGTCGATGAACTCGGTGGTGATGTCGAGCTCGGCGGTCGAGCCGTCCGCCTTCACCGTCCCGGTGTTGGTCAGCGTCGTCGCCGCGACGGTCGCATCGATCGTCAGCGTGCCGCCGGTCGATTCCAGCGTGCCGCTGTTGCCGATCGTGGCGCCATGGATGCCGCTCGTCGCCGTCGAGTTCAGCGTGCCGCCGTTGGTGACCGTGCCGCCGTTGATGGTGGCGCTCGCCAGGTCGATCGTCGCACCTGAGGTGTCCGACACCGTGCCGGCGGTATTGGTCACCGTCGTCGCGATCAGCTTCAGCGTGCCGCTGTTGATCGCCTCCAGCAGGCTGGTGGCGCTGGAGTTGTCGACGGACTCGGTGGTGATGTCGAGCTCGGCGGTCGAGCCGTCCGCCTTCACCGTCCCGGTGTTGGTCAGCGTCGTCGCCGTCGACGGTGCATCGATCGTCAGCGTCCCGCCGGTCGATTCCAGGATGTCGCTGTTGCCGATCGTGGCGCCGTGGATCGCGCTGGTCGCCGTCGAGTTCAGCGGCCCGCCATTGGTCACCGTGCCGCCGTTGATGGTGGCGCCGGAGAGGTCGATCGTCGCACCCGAGGTGTCCGACACCGTGCCGGCGGTGTTGGTCACCGTCGTCGAGGTCAGCTTCAGCGTGCCGCTGTTGATCGCCTCCAGCACGCTGGTGGCGCTGGAGTTGTCGACGAACTCGGTGGTGATGTCGAGCTCGGCGGTCGAGCCGTCCGCCTTCACCGTCCCGGTGTTGGTCAGCGTCGTCGCCGCAGTCGCATCGATCGTCAGCGTCCCGGCGGTCGATTCCAGGATGTCGCTGTTGCCGATCGTGGCGCCATGGATCGCGCTCGTCGCCGTCGAGTTCAGCGTGCCGCCATTGGTCGACCGTGCCGCCGTTGATGGTGGCGCCGGCGAGGTCGATCGTCCGCACCCGAGGTGTCCGACACCGTGCCGGCGGTGTTGGTCACCGTCGTCGAGGTCAGCTTCAGCGTGCCGCTGTTGATCGCCTCCAGCAGGCTGCTGGCGCTGCTGTTGTCGACCGACTCGGTGGTGATGTCGAGTTCGGCGGTCGAGCCGTCCGCCTTCACCGTCCCGGTGTTGGTCAGCGTCTTCGCCGTCGACGGTGCATCGATCGTCAGCGTGCCGCCGGTCGATTCCAGGATGTCGCTGTTGCCGATCGTGGCGCCATGGATCCCGCTCGTCGCCGTCGAGTTCAGCGTGCCGCCGTTGGTGACCGTGCCGCCGTTGATGGTGGCGCCGGACAGGTCGATCGTCGCACCCGAGGTGTCCGACACCGTGCCGGCGGTGTTGGTCACCGTCGTCGAGGTCAGCTTCAGCGTGCCGCTGTTGATCGCCTCCAGCAGGCTGGTGGCGCTGGAGTTGTCGACGGACTCGGTGGTGATGTCGAGCTCGGCGGTCGAGCCGTCCGCCTTCACCGTCCCGGTGTTGGTCAGCGTCGTCGCCGTCGAGGTCGCATCGATCGTCAGCGTCCCGCCGATGTCGATTGCCAGCGTTGCCGCTGTTGTCGGTCGCCGATGGCCGTCGCGCGCCGATGGATCGCCGCTCGTCGCCGTCGAGTTCAGCGTACCCTTGTTGGTGACCTCGCCGTCCTGGATCCCGCTGCCCTGCAGCGTCAGCGACGCACCGCTCTCGACCGTCTCGCCGCTCGCCGCCGTTTTGTTGACGATCGTGCTGCCGTCCTTGAGCGTCAGCGCACCGGTGATGTCGATCGCGGTGGCGTTGCCGGTGTTGGAGACCGTCTCGGCGTCCAGCGTGTTGCCGGTGCCGGTGACGTTGACCTGGCCGTTATTGACCAGCGCGCCGGCGGTCAGGCGTGTTGCCGCCGGTGAGATCGAGCTCGCCGCCGCTCTTGACCGTGACGCTGCCGCCGGTGACGCCGCCTGGGCGGGGGTAGCGAGATTGGATTGCTATCGGTGCCGAGGACCAGCTTCGCGCCGCAGTCGACCTGGATGTTGCCGCCGCTGCCGTTGGCGGAGTTCGCGACATTGACGTCCAGGTTGAGCGTGCCGCCCTGCAGCTCGATGGTGCCGGAATTGGTGACGCTGGCGAGGCCCTGGATATCGCCGCCCTGGCCGATCTTGATCGTGCCGGAATTGGTGACGACGCTCTTGTTGACGTGCGTGACCGGATTGGTGGCGTCGTCCAGCAATTCGAGCTTGCCGTCGATCGTGACCGTTCCGGCATTGGTGAGAATGGAGTCGGCGCTCAGATCGAAATCCGTGCCGATGGTCAGCGACGATCCGGTCTCGAGCTTGAGCTCCGGCGGAATGGTCTCGGTGGGCGAAGCGCACGAAATCGTTCATCACCACCGAATGGGCGGCTGCGTTGACGCCGGTCGTGATCGTCGCGGGATAGGCGGGCGTGTTCGGATGCAACTGGTCGGTGACGATGATGACGTCGTCGACCGAGGTCGGCGCCTTGCCGGTGCCCCAGTTCGCGCCCGTGGTCCAGTTGTTGTCGTGCCCGTCGGTGGTGGTGTGAATCCACACCGTCGCCGCGGCGTTGGTGCCGGTGATATCGACCTCGACGGTCTTGGTGTCGGTCGAGCCATGCTCGTCCGTCACCGTGACGGTGTAGGTGAGCATCAGCGTTTCGCCCGCCGGGATGAAGTCGGCGTCGAAGACCGGCAGATTCTTGAACTGCCAGTTGATCGTGCCGTTGCCGGTCCCGGTGCTGTCCTGCGCGATCTGCACCAACAGGGCCGACTCGAAGTCGGCCATCGGGCCCGGCGCCAGCGCCTCCAGCGCCGCCTTGTCCATCCCGTTCAGCGACGCCGTGGTCAGCTCGGCGACCGCTGAAACGTGGCCGTGCGTGTCGGTCAGCGTGTGCGTATCGGTCAGGTCCGCGTCTTTGAAAGCGAAGGTGCCGCTGGTCGCGTCGCCATTCTGCGCTATCAGCGTGCCGCCCGAGGTGCCCGTGCCGGCGGCAAAATGGATCAGCTGATTACCGGTGGTGATGATCGGCTGGTCGTTGGTGCCGGTGACGACGACGGTGAGGTCCTGCTCCACCGTTTCCGTCGTGCCGTTGTAAATTAACCGTGACCGTGATGTGATAGGTAAAGGTGAGCGTCTCGCCGTCGGCCAGAAAGTCGAACTGCTTGTCCGCGACTTCATAGACCCAGGCGACGTTGCCGTTGTTGGCGTTGCCGGGGGCCGCAAACAGGTTGAGATCGACCGCGGTCGCCAGGATGTCCGCGAACTGCAGTTGCGACAGGCCAGCGGTTGGCGTGGCCTGTCCGGCGCCGACCGTGAAGGACCCATTGGCGTTGTGATAGGTCACCGAGGCGAAGTCGGCCGTCACATGCGGCTGATCGCCCGGATTGAGGTCGGTGAACTGGAAAACGCCGCCGGCGGGATCGAGAGTCGCGTCGTTGGTGTCCAGCAACTTCTCCGACATCGGAACGGACGGAGGAGAGGAGCGCGAGCGTCAGCGAGTCCCGGGAACGTGCGTGGGTCCCGTGCCGGTCGGGCCATTGCCGAAAGTCAGCTTGTCCTGCTGATTGTTGCCGGTCCCCTGGCCGGTCGTCTGCTGCTGATAGCTGTCCGCATATTTGAGTGTGGCGGTCGTGCCATCGGGGGTGGAGCTGCCGATGGTGGTGGTCGTCTTGGTGGTGCTGTTGTCGGTGAACTTCTGCGAGAAGACCTCGTTGATCAGCTGCTGCATCTGCGGCGTCAGCGGATTCTGGGTCTGGCTGATGACGCCGTTGTTGATGTTGATCTGCTGGCCGGCCTGATTGACGATGGCCAGCGGCTGCATCGTGGCCTTGTCGAACAGGATGTAGGAGCCGGTGGTGCCGTCCGGCTCGACCAGCACCTGGAAGCTCGCATTCGGCTGGCCGTTTGCGCCGGGCACGGAGAAGTCGATCTCGACCAGCACCGCGGTGCCGCGGATGCCCATGGTCGCGACCGGCGTGTCGATCTTCATGTCGCCGTGCTTGGCGGTCTCGCCGGCGACGAAGGTGATGGTGCCGGCAACCAGGCTCATCAGCGAGGAGTTGTTCGACCCGTTGGGGTCGTAGACCATCTCGTTCAGCACCATCCTCGCATTCGACGACAGGCCGAACACGGTGCCGTCGATGAAGGTGATGCCGACCGTCGAGTTGGAGCCGGACTGGACGACGTCGCCCTTCTCGACGTTGTCGCCATTGTTGAGGATGATGGAGACGCCGTTACGGATGACGGTCGCGCTGCCGGCGAGCTTGGTGACGTGACCGATCACGGCGCTTGCGGCCGCAGTGCCGCCGCCGGCCTGGGCGATCTCGACATGGCCGGTCAGCGCATCGACGATGTCGACCGGTCAGATGCGCGCCATCGGGAGAGGCCAGCGCCTTGTGATTCGCGCCCTTGAAGTAGTCGTGCAGGACGAGTTCGCGGTCGTCGCCGGACAGGATCAGGTCGACGCCGGAGCGCTTGAAGTCGGCGTTGAACAGGAAATGCGCGTCGGGAACGACGATCGAATCCGCCGGCGCATGCACATGGCCGGGATTCAGATGGGCGAAATGGGAATGACCCCCCGGACCTTCAGAGGAAATCGCGCCGTCAAATTTGCCAGCGTAATTCAAAGGGCCACCACTATTGGTTAATATTTATTTAATAATCTACCTTCAAAGCTTGCATATCATCGAATTGCGTATTGCGAAACCATCCCTAGCTTGTGTGACGCACCGCGCAGAGACAGAAGAGCCTAGGTTTTTCGTGGCGAAATCGTGGCGCCACGAAGTATTTAATCTAGTCCGCGCCAGTCATGCGACACCATACGCAAGAGATTCGAGGCCAATCAGCGTAATCCCAAGTATTGATCGGATATCGATACTTGGGTGATCTGTTTCCCGTATTGCCACGCATGATCCTGCGCGCTTTTCCGAGCTAATTCTGTGATCCAAATAACAAAACCGCCAAATTGCATCGAATTAGCCATATCCAGCGGAAATTGGCGCCAATTCAACCCGAACGGGAAATTTCGGCACTCGCGGCGAGTTTCTCCGGAACCGCCCCGGGAATGCGCCCTTTAGCCGGGGTGGCCGGAATCGATAAAATTTTCACGATTCCCGCGAAGGCCGTTTCAGCCTGTTTCGAGCTTTCCGGCCCGCTTCCGCCGCGTCTTAAGCGGATGAAAAGCCCGCCTCTCCATCATCGCCCGCGAAACGATCCGGTCACGCGCGAGGTCCTCAGCGACTTCGCCGATGCCCGGACAGGGGGTGTCAGATGGGGTTGTTCAAACACACGCACGCGTGGCGTGCGGCACTGGTCGCATGCGGCCTTGCGTATTTCGGGGCGGTTGGCACCGGACAAGCCGCACCCTGGCAATTCGACCCCGCTCTGGCGAAGAGCAGGCGAGCCCACCGAGCCGTTCCATCTCGGAGCATCGCCGCTGCTCCGGGGCGGCCTCGTCGCCAAATGGCAATCGGTTGTCTCACAAGCTCGACGACGAACGGGTGCAGCTTGCGCTGTGCGACGGCGACCGCGAGAACTGCGCCTCCGATGCAGCCTTGCGGCTTCTCGCCATCGTCGACAGCGGCCGGCAGCGCGAGGGCCGCGCCCGGCTCGGCGAAATCAACCGCGCCATCAATCTGGCGATCCGCCCGATGAGCGACCTGGCCCAGTTCGGCCAGGAGGACGTCTGGAGCTCGCCGCTGGTCACCTTTTATCGCGGTGCCGGCGACTGCGAGGATTACGCGATCGCGAAATTCGTCGCGCTGCGAATGGCCGGCATTGCGGCGGAGGATCTGCGGATCGTGGTGCTGGCCGACGTCATGCGCGGCGAAGGCCATGCGGTGGCCGCCGTCCGCCTCGACGGCCGCTGGCTGATCCTGGACAACCGCCGCATGGCGATGGTCGAGGACATGGCTTTCCGGAATTATCGCCCGCTGTTCGTGATCGATCAGACCGGTGTCATGAAATATTCCGACGCGCCGCTGCTGGCGCAGCGGCTCCGATCGCGACATGGCGCCCGCGACCGCATCCTCTTCGGCGGCGCAGCCGGCCAGATCGCCGCCGGCTACTGAAGGTCAGGCGCGGCGATTCGGCGCGGACCATTTCATTTCGCCTTGTCCCTTCGCCGCCTGTTCCCGGTACCATGGCACGGTGTGATTGTGTCTTTTCGGGCGGGGCGTTTTCCGATGCGGGCAGGTTGGCTTGTGGCCGTGGCGATGCTGATCGGCCTCGCGCATCCCGCGCCTGGCGCAGGATGCGCGTGCGATCAACGACAAGCTGCCGCTGTTCGCGAAGAACCATTGCGAGACGCATCGCGATCCCGCCAACCAGATGATTTGCGGCGATCCCGACCTCAATGCCGCCGGCGAGAAGCTCGGCGTGGCGATCCAGGAGCGGCTGAACCGCCTCGCCGATCGCCGCGTCGCGATCGAGGACAATGCCCAGTGGATCAGGGACCGCAACCGCAGTTGCGGCATTTTCGGGCGCACCGCGGTTCGACCGGACGATTTCGAGCGCGTCAAGGCGTGCCTGCTGCTGGAGACCGAGGAGCGGACCGCGTCCTGCGCGATCCGAATTTCGACTGTCTCGCCGCCAACAGCGCCGCGGGCGCGCTGATCTGCAGCGAGCCGACGCTCGAGCTCGGCGAGACCGAGCTGAACGTGCTGGTGCGCGCGCTGATCGGCAAGCTTGGGGACAACGAGGCGCAGGAGGCGTTCGCCGAATTTGCGCGATGGATCAGGGATCGCGATCGCAAATGCAATCTGGCCGGCAAGGACAATGTGCCGCTCGCCGAGCTTCCGCCGTCGTCGGAAGACTGCCTTGAAAACTGGCTCAAGGAGATGACGGCGGGGATGACCGCCGCCAAGAGCGATCCAAAGCGCGTGTTCGGACGACGCATCGCGGCGTCGCGGCCGAATGCCGACGCCGTCGATCTCTGCGTCTCGCAGATCCATGCGCAAAATTCCTGCGGCGATTTCCTGCGGGTCAGCCGGGTGTACGAGCTCGACAATCAGGTCGCCGACCAGGGCGCGCTGGTCACGGCCGGCATCGAGATGGTCGTGCTTTCGCCCTTCGCGGTCTGCAGTCCGGTCGCATCGAACTGCACCGGAACGTGCTGGGACCTCAGGGCCGGCAAGCCCGGACCGGTGCCGCCCAACAGCCGCGACAGTTTTGCCGTGACCTATCGCATCCGGATCGAGAAGGCGTTTTCGTTTCAGAAGACCGACAACGGCCGCTGGCGCTGCAGCGCGACCGCGCTGCAGCCGGTCGCATCCGGCGTCGCCTATAGCGGCGCCGTAACGCATAGCCTGCGGCGGACGCGCGCATAGCGTCTGCGCGCACATGCCGTCGCAATTCCGCACAGCGAACATGCTGCGCGCATCTCGAGGCGAAGCATTTCGTTTGGCGAAAAAATGGCGACAGAAATTTTCTCTTTTTGCGTGCAAGGCGTCACGTCGATTGACGAAGCCCGCGAGAGGCATACCATCCCGACCACGATCCGTAAGAGATCAGATCATTGGGAGGGAAGAGATGATACGCTTGCCGCAGGTCGATTCCGCTTGCCGCCTCACCGGCGCCATCCTGCTCGGTCTTGCAATATCGTGCGGCGGCGCGCTCGCCGAGGATTTGACGCCAGCCAAGATCAAGGCGGCGACGGGCGCAGTCGACGGCGCCTTCATCAAAGGCAACACCGCGAGCTCGAACGACTGGCCGACCATCGGCCTCGACTACGCCGAGACGCGCTTCTCCAGGCTGAACAAGATCACCTCCGACAACGTCAAGGGCCTTGGCCTCGTCTGGAGCTACAATCTCGAATCCTCGCGCGGCGTCGAGGCGACGCCGGTCGTGGTCGACGGCATCATGTACCAGACCGCGTCATGGAGCGTGGTGCATGCGATCGACGCGCGCACGGGCAAGAAAATCTGGACCTTCGATCCCGGCGTCGACCGCGAGAAGGGCTACAAGGGCTGCTGCGACGTGGTCAATCGCGGCGTCGCGCTGTGGAAGGGCAAGGTGTTCGTCGCCGCCTATGACGGACGGCTGATCGCGCTCGATGCGGCGACCGGCCAGAAGGTCTGGGAAAAGGACACGCTGATCGACCACGATCACTCCTACACCATCACCGGCGCGCCGCGCGTCTACAACGGCAAGGTGCTGATCGGCCAGGGCGGCGCCGAATATGGCGCGCGCGGCTACGTCACCGCCTACGACGCCGACAGCGGCAACCAGCTCTGGCGCTGGTTCACCGTGCCCGGCGATCCCTCGAAGCCGTTCGAGGATGCCTCGATGGAAGCCGCGGCCAAGACCTGGGATCCCGCCGGCAAATACTGGATCAACGGCGGCGGCGGCACGCCGTGGGACACCATCACCTACGATCCCGACCTCAACATGGTCTATGTCGGCACCGGCAACGGCGCGCCGTGGAATCGCAAGATCCGCAGCCCGTCCGGCGGCGACAATCTCTATCTCGCCTCGATCGTCGCGCTGAACGCCGACACCGGCAAATATGTCTGGCACTATCAGGAGACGCCCGGCGATCACTGGGACTACACCTCGACCCAGCCGATGATCCTCGCCGACATCAATATCGACGGCGCGCCGCGCAAGGTCATCCTGCACGCGCCGAAGAACGGCTTCTTCTTCGTGATCGACCGCACCAACGGCAAGTTCATCTCGGCGAAGAACTTCGTCGACGTGAACTGGGCGACCGGCTACGGCGCCGATGGACGGCCGATCGAGGTGCCGGCGGCGCGCGGCGACGAGCCCTATGACTCGATCCCCGGCCCGTACGGCGCGCACAACTGGCACCCGATGTCGTTCAATCCGCAGACCGGGCTGGTCTACCTGCCGGCGCAGAACGTGCCGCTCAACCTGACGCCGGAAAAGGCCTTCGAGCAGAACGCGGCGACACCCGGCAAGTTCGGCGGCACGCACCGGCTGGAACATCGGCTTCGTGCTGAACGGCGTTCCGCCGAAAGCGCCGGCCTATCGGCCGCCTGCTCGCCTGGGATCCGGTCAAGCAGAAGGAAGCCTGGCGCGTCGATTATCCGGCGCCGTGGAACGGCGGCACGCTGACGACCGCCGGCAACCTCGTGTTCCAGGGCACGGCCGACGGCCGCTTCGTCGCCTACGACGCGACGACGGGCAAGTCGCTGTGGGAGACGCCGACCGGCACCGGCGTGGTCGCGGCGGCCTCGACCTACATGCTCGACGGCGTGCAATATGTCTCGGTCGCGGTCGGCTGGGGCGGCGTGTTCGGCATCGCCGACCGCGCCACGCAGCTGCGCAGCCCGGGCACGGTCTACACCTTCGCGCTCGGCGGCAAGGCGAAGCTGCCCGAGTTCGTGAAGTACCAGACCGAGAACCTGCTGGAAGGCGTGCCCTACGACAAGGCGCACTATGACGAGGGCACCGCGATCTATGTCGTCGCCTGCGCCACCTGCCATGGCGTGCCCGGCGTCGACAATGGCGGCAACGTCCGCAATCTCGGCTTCGTCCCGAAGGAGGAGATCATCAACCTGAAGGACATCGTCTTCAACGGTCCTTTCAAGGATCGCGGCATGCCCGACTTCACCGGCAAGCTGAAGGAAGAGGACATCCCGAAGCTGCAGGCCTTCATCCAGGGCACCGCGGACGCGGTGCGGCCGAAGAAATGACGCTCGTCATGGCCGGCGTCGGCATCCACGTCTTCTTTCGTCCGGCAAGACGTGGATGCCCGGCACAAGGCCGGGCATGACGAAAGTGAGATGCGCGAGCCAAACAAAAGGGCTGCGCGACAGTCGCCGCAGCCCTTTGTTCGTTTGACGCGACGTTCGTCAGAACATCAGATTGTCCTTCACCAGCACCCAGCGGCCGTTCTTGATCTGCTGGATCTGGGTGATGGTGTTGGCGAGATGGTCGGTCTTGGAGAACTTGGTCGGCGGCGAGTTGAAGATGTCGAGGAACTTGTCGCCGGACTCCAGCGCATCGAGCATCTTCTGGCCGGTCAGGTCCTTGCCCGCCTTGTTGGCATAGAAGGCAAAGGTCTCGACCGCGTTGTAGCCGATGATCGCCTGCGTGTTGGCGTCGGTGCCGAACATCTTCTTGTAGTTGACCAGCCAGTCCTTGACCTTGCCCTTGGCCGTGTCCTCGTAGGGGATTTCGAAGCCGGAGGCGGCATAGAGCCCTTCGACCGCTTCCTTGCCGAGCAGCGGCACTTCAAGCACGTTGGTCGGCGTGGCGCCGAGGAAGGTGACGTCCCAGCCGAGCTTCTTGGCCTCGCCCATCGCGCCGATGGTCTCGCGGAGGATGGTGCCGAGCACGACCATGTCGCAGCCGTCGGACTTCATCTTGGCGACCTGCGCGCGAGAAGTCGGAGGCGCCGCGCTTGTAGCTCGTCACCGAGGCCGCCTTGCAGCTTCATCGCCGTCGAGCTGCTGGGTGAAGCCGTCGAGCACGTTTTTGCCGTACTCGTCGTCCTGATGCATGATGCAGGGCTTCTGGAAGTGCTTCCAGTCCACCATGTACTTGATCGCGGCGCGCGTGCTCTCGACATAGGGCAACAGGTTGTTGAACTTCAGCCGCTCCTGCGGCTTGGCCGGATCGAACTTGAAGGTGAACTCCGCCGCCGTCAGCGGAAACAGCTGCAGCACGCCGGCGTCGAACAGCACGTCCTGCGAGGCAAGCACGGTCGGCGAGCCCATCGGCCCGACCATGGCGAAGATCTTGTCGCGCTCGATCAGCTTTTGCGAGGCGAGCACCGCCTTTTTCGGATCGTAGCCGGAGTCCTCGACGATCAGCTTGATCTTGCGCCCCTGGATGCCGCCGGCGGTGTTGATTTCCTCCACCGCCATCTTCATGCCGTTGGACACCGGCACGCCCCAGCCCTTGATCGGACCGGACAGGTCCTGATGGGTGCCGATCACGATCTCGCTGGCCGAGATGCCTTCATTGGTGACCTTGGTCTGGGCGATGGCCGGGGTTAGCGTCAGCGCGAGCGCGCTGACCGCAAGGCCGAGTGCCCTTAGCGATTTCGACATTTCACGTCTCCTCTTCCCTTTATCGATTTCTCTTATCGATTCTTCGTGGCCCGTTTCGAGCGAAGGCCGGGCCTGTTGTCGCCTTCGCCGTTCTCGCTTCCTCGCGAAAACCGGTTCCCACTTTTCCGGGTCATGCGCTCACGCCACCGCGCGCTCGCGATACATCGCGTCGATCTCGCCGGCGTAACGCTTGTTCACGAAATTCCGCTTCAGCTTCATGGTCGGCGTCAGCTCCTCGTCCTCGGGCGTCAGCTGGCGCTCGATCAGGAAGAACTTCTTGATGGTCTCGACGCGGGCGAAATTGACATTGACCGCCTCGATCTCGCGCCAGATCAGGTCCTGGACCTCCTGCGCGCGGCACAGGCTCGCATAGTTGGTGAAGGGAATGTCGTTGTCCTGCGCGAATTTCTCGACATTCTCGTGGTCGATCATGACGAGGCAGGTGAGATAGGGCCGCTTGTCGCCGACCACGACCGCGTCCGAGACGTAAGGCGAGAACTTCAGCTGGTTCTCGATCTCCGACGGCGTGATGTTCTTGCCGCCCGAGGTGATGATGATGTCCTTCATCCGGTCGGTGATCTTGACGAAGCCCTGATTGTCCATGGCGCCGACGTCGCCGGTGTGCAGCCAGCCATTGGCGTCGATGGTCTCGGCGGTCTTCTCCGGCTGGTTCAGATAGCCCATGAACAGGAAATCGCCCTTGATCAGGATTTCGCCCTCCGGCGACAGCTTGACCTCGCCCCAGGGCACGGACTTGCCGACCGAGCCGAGCTTGATGCCGTCCGACGGCATCAATGTCGCGACGCCGCAATTCTCGGTCTGGCCATAGACCTCGCGCAGGTCGATGCCGAGCGCGAGATACCAGCGGATCAGATCCGGCGCGATCGGCGCCGCCCCCGTGAACGCGATGTGACAGCGGTCGAGCCCGATCATGCGGCGGATGTTGCGGAACACCAGCCGGTAGGCGAGGCGGTTGGCGAGCCGCAACGACAGCGGCGGCGCCGTGCCTTCGAGCCTGTGCTCGGTCATGCGGCTGCCGATCGCAAGCGCGCGCTTGTACATCCAGTTCTGCAGGCGCGTTGCGTCCTTCAGCGCAATGGTGACGACGGAATAGAATTTCTCCCAGATGCGCGGCACGGCGAAGAACACGGTCGGCTGCACCTCGCGCAGATTGTCCGGCACCGTCTCCGGGCTTTCGGCGAAGTTCATCACCGATCCGAGCGCCATCGAGGTGTAGTAGCCGGCGACGCGCTCGGCGACATGGCACAGCGGCAGGAACACCAGCCGCTCCTCGCTGTCGCTTGCGACGATCAGATCGTTGGCATGGCGCATCTGATGCACCACGCTGCGGTTGGCATGCATGGCGCCCTTGGGCGGCCCGGTCGTGCCCGAGGTGTAGACCAGGATCGCGAGATCGTCCGAGGTGCGGCTCGCCAGCATCTCGTCCCAGAGGCTTTCGCGGCCCTGCATGTGATTGCGCCCGAGCGCGGTGAACTCGGCGAGCGACATCACCATCGGATCGGAGAAGCCGGAGAGGCCCTCCATGTCGAATACGACGATGCGCTCCAGGCGTCGGGCAGCGCGCGCGGCAGTTCAGGACCTTGTCGAGCTGCTCCTCGTCCTCGACGAACATCACTTTGGTGCGGGAATCGTTGACGAGATATTCGACCTGCGCCGCCGAGTTGGTCGGGTAGATGCCTGACGAGACGCCGCCGGCGCAGAGGACGCCCATGTCGGCATAAACCCATTCCGGGCACCGCGTTCGACATGATGGAGGCGACGTCGCCGGGCCGAAAGCCGATCGCATGCAGCGCGTAGGCGATGTCCTTGGAGATCGCCAGCCACTCGCGCCAGCTCGTCGGCTGCCAGATGCCGAACTTCTTTTCGCGAATCGCCGGCCTGTCGCCGCGCGTCTCCACCGAGAGCAGAAAGCTCTTCGCAATCGTGTCGGCGACTGTCAGCACTGCCGGTGCGGCCATGCTCGTTCCCTCCTCACGTGTCCTGGTATGCCAGCTTGAGCCGGTCTTGTTGTCCGAAGCAGCGGCATATTAACGCCACGTCTTCTTCTTTTTCCAGCGCCGTTCGCCGCGCGCGCCGGCTTCCTTGGCGCCAAGGTAGAACTCCTGGATGTCCTGGGAATGCATCAAACGGTCGCAAGTGTCGTTCATCACGATCCGGCCGATCTCCAGCACATAGCCGTAATGCGCGGTTTCCAATGCGACTTTGGCGTTTTGCTCGACCAGCAGGATCGACATGCCCTGCTCTTCATTGACGCGGCGGATGATCTCGAAGATTTCCCTGACCAGGATCGGCGACAGGCCGAGCGACGGCTCGTCCAAAAGTAGTAGGGTCGGCCGGTTCATCAGCGCGCGCCCGATCGCGAGCATCTGCTGCTCGCCGCCGGAGAGCTGCCCGGCCGGCTGGTCGATGCGCTCCTTCAGCCGCGGGAAATAGCCGTAGACCCGCTCCAGATCCTCGGCGACGCCGTCGCGATCGGCGCGCGGATAGGCGCCCATCATCAGGTTCTCGCGCACCGAGAGGAACGGAAACACCTCGCGTCCTTCCGGCACATGGCTGAGCCCCAGCCGCACGATCTTGTCGGCCTCCATGCGCTGGATCGGCTTGCCCAGAAATTCGATGCTGCCCTTCTGCGGATCGAGAATGCCCGAGATCGTCTTCAACACCGTGGTCTTGCCGGCGCCGTTGGCGCCCAACAGCGTGACGATGCGGCCGCGCGGCACTTCGAGCGAGATGCCGCGGATCGCCATGATCGGCCCGTAATAGCTCTCGATGTTGCTGACCTTGAGGATGATATCGGGTGTGCTCATGCGTACTCATGCACCGAGATAGGCGGCGACGACGTCGGGATGGCTCTGCACCTCGGACAGCGGTCCCCATCGCCAGCACGCGGCCGTAGTTGAGCGCGATCACGCGGTCGGAGACGCGGTTCACCAGCGTCATGTCGTGCTCGACCATGACCACGGTGATGCCGAGCTCGGACTTCATGTCGCGGATCCAGAACGACATGTCGTCGGTCTCCTCGACATTGAGGCCGGAGGACGGCTCGTCCAGCAGGATCAGCTTCGGCTCCGAGCACAGCGCGCGCGCCAGCTCGATCACCTTGCGCACGCCGTAGGGCAGGCCCGAGATCAGCTTGTCGCGATAGGGTTCGAGGTCGAGGAATTCGATGACATGCTCGACCCTGCGGCGATGCTCCTTTTCATTGGCGCGCACGCTCGGCAGGAACAGCACCTCCTGCCAGAGCTGGGTCGCGCAATGGCGGTGACGGCCGACCAGCAGATTGCTGAGCACGGTCGCGTTCTCGAACAGCTCGATGTTCTGGAAGGTGCGGGCGATGCCGAGCCGCGCGATGCCGTAGGCCGGCACTTCGGTGATGTCCTGGTCCTCGAAGAAGATCTTGCCCGAGGTCGGCGTGTAGATGCGCGAGATCAGGTTGAAGATCGAGCTTTTGCCGGCGCCGTTCGGTCCGATGATGGAGAGGATCTCGCCCTTCTCCACCGCAAAGGACACCGCATCGACCGCTTTCAGGCCGCCGAAATGCAGCGAGATGTTTTCGGCGCGGAAATAGCTCATCGGTTCCGCTCCGATTTCACGTAGATCTTCTGCCGCTTGAAGGTGGCGCGCTTGTAGAGCGGGAACAGCTGGAAGAACAATTTGATCTTGAGCCAGCGGCCGTAGAGGCCGAGCGGCTCGAACAGCACGAACAGCACGATGATCACGCCATAGATCGCGCCCTTCAGCCCGTTGGCGGAGGCAAAGGCGGCGACGCTGTCCTGGATATGCGAGGCGCGCTCGCTGCCGGCGCCAAGCGTGGCCGCAACGCCGGCGATGATTCCGGGCATGTCGTCCTTCAGATAGGTCAGGAACGGATCGATCATGACGATGAAGATCGCGCCGAGCACCGCGCCGTGCAGGCTGAAGGTGCCGCCGATCAGGATCACGATGATGAACTCGATCGAGAGCTGGAGGGTGAACATCTCCGGGCTGATGAAGGAGAGCTTGTGGGCGAACAGCACCCCGGCAAAGCCGGTGATGGCGGCCGAGATCGCGAACGACTTCACCTTGTAGAGGGCGACGTTGATGCCCATGCTGCGCGCCGCGGTCTCGCTGTCGCGGATCGCGACAAAGGCGCGCCCCGTCGGCGAGCGCAGCAGATTGAGCGAGCCGACGATGGTCAGGATCAGCACCGCAAGGCAGAGGAAATAGAAGCCCGGGCTGTCGCGCGGCACCGCGGTGCCGAGCAGCTGCAGCGTCTTGACCCGCATGCCCTCGTTGCCGTGGGTGACGCTTTCCCATCGCGCCAGGATTTCCTCGACGATGAGGGCAAAGGAGATGGTGGCGATGACGAGGTAGATGCCCTGCAGCCGCAGCGCCGGAAATCCGACGATGGCGCCGATCACGCCGGTCAACAGGCCCGCGGCGAGGAAATACACCGGAAACGGCACATTATATTGCTGCAGATAGGCCGCGGTGTAGGCGCCGATCGCAAGGAACGCGGCGTGCCCGAGCGAGGCCTGCCCGGTGAAGCCGGTCAGGATCAACAGCGCCACGCCGACGGTGGCGTAGATGCAGACGAACACGAGCTGGCTGACGAGATAGCTCGACAGCACGTAAGGCGCGATCGCGAGCAGCACCAACAGCGTGCCGTAGGACCAGACATAGCCCGAATGCGGAAACAGGCGGATGTCGTCTTCGTAGTCGGTCTTGAACAGGAAGCGCATCGCTCAGACCTTCTTCCTCATGGCGTGGCCGAACAGGCCTTCGGGTTTGAGCAGCAGCACCAGCAGCAGCACGATATAGGGCGCGACGTCCTTCCAGCCTTCCGGCAGATAGAAGCCGGCCATGCTCTCGATCACGCCGATCAGGACGCCGCCGACCACCGCGCCCGGGATCGAGCCGAAGCCGCCGAGCACGGCGGCCGGAAACGCCTTCAGGCCGAGCACCAGCCCGACATTGGAATGGATGAAGGTGATCGGCGCGAGCAGCACGCCGGCGCAGCACGCAACCGCCGCGCTGATCGCCCAGACGATCGACACCACGCGCTTGACCGGAATGCCCATGTAATAGGCGGCGAGCATGTTCTCGGAGGTGGCGCGCATCGCCGTACCGAGCGTGGTCTTGTTGAAGAAGAGATAGAGCAGCGCGCAAAGGATCACGGTCGCCGCGATCACCGACAGCTTGTCATAGGCGAGCACGAGGCTGCCGATCCGCAGGACGCCCTGGCTGAACGGCGTCTCGATCTTGAGATCGTCGGTGCCCCAGATCATGCCGGCGACCGAGCGCAGGAAATAGCCGAGCCCGATGGTCGCCATGATGATGGAGAACTGGGGATAGCCGAGGATCGGCCGCACCACCACGCGCTCGGCCAGCATGCCGAACGCCGCCATCGCCAGCACCGCGCCGGCAAAGCCGATCCAGTAATTGAGGCCGAGCAGGCCGATGAAGGTGAAGGCGAAGAAGCCGCCCAGCATCATCAGGTCGCCCTGGGCGAAATTCACGACCTCGGTCGCCTTGTAGACAAGGACGAAACCGAGCGCGATCAAGCCGTAGACGCAGCCGAGCGCGATGCCGCTGACCAGCTGCTGAACGAAGTCCAGCATTCACTCCCTCCCCGGATGCGCGGCAATTCTTGGGCGTTGCCTGCGCATCTCCGCCACGCATTCAGCCGAAAGCTTTCGGCGGTGTCAATCAAACCCTAGTTGTTCGGCCAGCGGAATTTGCGGGCACCGATTCACCGCGCCGAAACGTCTTCGGTCCATGGTCGCGTCGGACCAAACTGGACGACATTTTCATGAACGGCGAGACATCGGCCCTGCGGCTGCGAGGGTTAACAAAGCGTTTTGACCGGCTTGCGGTCGACGCGCTCGACCTGACCGTGCGTCGAAGCGAGTTCTACGCCCTGGTCGGCCCCAACGGCGCCGGCAAGACCACGACCTTGCGGATGGTCGCGGGCCTGCTCAAGCCCGACGCGGGCTCGGTCGAGATTTTCGGCATCGATGCGCTCACAGATCCCGTCGCCGCCAAGCAGATGATGGCGTGGGTCTCCGACGAGCCGATGATCTACGACAAGCTGACGCCGCTGGAATATCTGGAATTCGTCGCCGGCCTGTGGGGCATCGCGCCGAAGACGGCGCAGGACACCGCCCATGAACTGCTGGTCTCGCTCGGCCTCGAGCCGCACATGAACGAGCGCTGCGAAGGATTTTCCAAGGGCATGCGGCAGAAGGTAGCGCTCGCGGGCGCGCTGGTGCATGACCCGCGCCTGATCATCCTCGACGAGCCCCTGACCGGGCTCGATGCGCTGTCCGCGCGCCACGTCAAAGGACTGCTCGGCGATCGCGTGCGCGCCGGCTGCACCGTCATCATGACCACGCATATTCTCGAAGTCGCCGAGCGGATGGCCGACCGGATCGGCGTCATTGCCGCTGGCCGGCTGGTCGCCGAGGGCACGCTCGACGAATTGCGCCGGCAGAACGGCCACACCGACACCAGCCTCGAAGATCTCTTCATCGCGCTCGTCGAGGCGAAAGCCGCCGCATGAGCTCGGCGACCGCGCTCTACCTGGTTCGCCCGGCACGAGCTGCGGCTCGCCTGGCGCGAATGGCTGGCGATGATGACCGGCGGACGCCGCCGGCGCACGCGCGCCGCCGTCATCGGTCTCATCATCTTCGCCGCGGTGATGCATCTGCCGGCCTGGGCCGTGGTCGGACGTTTCGCGACATTGCAGGCGCCGCTCGACAAGTCCTCGCTGATCGTGCTGTCGGCGACCATCTTCCTCGCCTGGGCCTTGATGCTGTCGCAGGCGATCGAGTCGGTGACGCGGGTGTTCTATGCCCGCGCCGATCTCGATCTCATCATGTCGTCGCCGGCGACGCTTCCCAACGTCTTCTCCATCCGCATCGTATCGATCGCGATCTCCGTCACCGGCATGGCGCTGTTGCTGTCGACGCCGTTCGTCGACGTGCTCGCCGTCAAGGGCGGCGTGAGGTGGTTCGCGGCCTTCGGCGTCGTCGCGGCGATCGGGCTGTCGGCGGCGGCATTCGCCATTGCGATCACCATCATCCTGTTCCGTCTGATCGGCCCGGCGCGAACGCGACTGATCGCGCAAATCCTCGCCGCGGTGATCGGCGCCGGCTTCGTGATCGCGCTGCAGATCGCCGCGATCCTGTCCTACGGCACGCTGTCGCGCTTTGCGGTGCTGACCTCGGATGCCGCCGCTCACATCGCACCCGACGCAGACAGCATCGTCTGGTGGCCGGCGCGCGCCGTGCTCGGCGACGGCGAAGCGTTGTTGCTGCTGCTGGCATCGAGCCTCGTGCTGCTCGGCCTCATCATGGCGGCGTTCTCGCCGCGCTTTGCCGACACCGCGGTGACGGCCGCGGCCTATGCCGCATCGAGCCGCCGCGGCAACGGCGCGCGCGCCTTCCGCGGCGGTTCGCGGCAGGCGGCGCTGCGGCACAAGGAATTCCGGCTGCTGCGGCGCGACCCCTGGCTGATGTCGCAGACGCTGATGCAGCTGCTCTATCTCGTGCCGCCGGCCATCTTCCTGTGGCGCAGCTTCTCCGACAGCTCCACCGCCATCGTGCTGATCACGCCGGTGATCGTGATGGCCGCGGGCCAGCTCGCGGGCGGCCTCGCCTGGCTCACGATCTCGGGCGAGGACGCCGCCGATCTGGTCGCGACCGCGCCGCTTGCCGCCGTCGCGCGTGATCCGCGCCAAGATCGAGGTGGTGCTGATCGCGATAGGCGCGGTGTTCGCGCCGCTGGTCGCGGTGCTCGCGGTCGTCGCGCCGCTGCAGGCCGCGGTCACCGCGGCCGGCATCCTCCTCGGCGCCGCGTCATCCACCGCGATCCAGCTCTGGTTTCGCGTGCAGGCCAAGCGCAGCGCGTTCCGCCGCCGCCAGACCTCCTCGCGGCTTGCGACCTTTGCCGAAGCCTTCTCCTCGATCGGATGGGCCGCGACCGCGGCGCTGGTGCTGGCCGTGCCGGAAGCTGCCGTCGTCAGCGGCCTGATGACATGCGCGATCGTCGCCGCGACCTGGAAGCTCAGCCCCGAAGCGGGATTGAGGAGCTACCTGATCTCCTTGATAGTAAGGTGATTTTGCCTTACATTGGACGGCATCAGGAACTCGCGCCATGAGCACGCTTACCGTCACCGCCAAAGGCCAGGTTACACTACGCAAGGACGTTCTGGAGCATCTCGGCGTACAACCGGGCCAGAAGGTTTCGGTCGAGAAGCTTCCTGATGGTCGCATCGAAGTGAGGGCCGCCGGACCGACCGGGAAGATTTCGGATGCTTTCGGCTACCTGAAAGCCAAGCGGAAAGGCCGATCTCTTTCGATCGAGGACATGAACAGGATCATTGCTCGCGGTTGGGCCGGGAAACTGTGAAAATTACGGCTGACACCAACGTACTGGTGCGGGTTCTGGTCGAAGACGATCCGCGGCAGAGCAAGGCGGCACAGGCTGCCCTGCAAAGAGCAGATATGATCGCGATTTCGACATCCGCGCTTTGCGAGGTCGCTTGGGTGCTTTCGCAGGGTTACAAGATCCATCCAACCGACGTCGCTGCCTCGATCCGATTACTACTGAGCGGAGCCATTGTTGCCAACCGGCCCGCGGCGGAAGCAGGCCTCGCCATGCTGGACGCTGGCGGCGATTTCGCGGACGGCGTGATTGCATACGAAGGAAGTTGGCTCGGCGCCGAGACGTTCGTTTCGTTCGATAAGAGAGCCGTCAAATTGCTGGAGGCGCAGGGCAAGGCAGCGCGGTTGTTGACTTGAAGCACTCACGCCTTCACCAGCTCCATCACCGCAGCGGCAAACGCCTCCGGCGCTTCCTGCGGCATGTTGTGGCCGGCGCCCTTCACCACGCGATGGATGCGGCGCGCGGTGAATTTCGCCGCGCTCGCGCTGCCGTCGCCGGCCGCAACCACGCCGTCGGAATCGCCGTCGAGCGTCACCGCCGGCACCGCGATCGGCGGCATCGCCGCGAGCCGCTTCGCGAAGTTCGGCATAGCGCGGATCGCCGTCGGCATTGCCGAAGCGATGGCGATAGGAGTGAATAGCGACATCGACAAAATCGGGATTGTCGAGCGCCGGCATCGAGCGATCGAAGGTCGCGTCGTCGAAATCCCAGTCCGGCGACCATTCCTCCCACAGCATCCGCGCGATCCTGCGCCGGTTGGCGGCAAGCCCGGCGCGGCCGCGCTCGAGCTGGAAGTAATATTCGTACCACATCGCCTCTTCGTTCTCGGGCGGCCGCGGCACCATGGCGCGCGACAGATCCTGGATCAGGTAGGAGTTGACGGTGACGAGACCGGCGCAGCGATCCGGCCAGAGCGCCGCGGCGACGGTGGCCGCGCGCCCTCCCCAATTGTGGCCGGCGAACACTGCGCGCTTGATGCCGAGCGCGTCGATCAGCGCGATCACGTCGGCGCCGAGCGCGGCCTGCTCGCCCGAGCGCGGCGTCGCATTGTCGCGAAAGCGGGTTTCGCCATAGCCGCGCAAATAGGGAACGATCACGCGGCAGCCCTTTGCGGCGAGGATCGGCGCAACGTCCGCATAGGTGTGGATGTCGTAGGGAAAGCCGTGCAGCAGGATCACCGCGGGGCCGGTCGCCGGGCCCGCTTCGTAATAGGCGACGTTGAGCACGATCGGTCTCGACATGACGCAGCGGCTCCAGCTTGCGCAGCGGCGCGCGCGGCGACTTGGCGGCATTCGCTTGCGCATGAGCCTTGCCGTTGATCGCGCCGTTCCCAACAGCGCCGCGCCGAGAATCAGGCGGCGCCTGATATCGATCGCATCAGCCATGATGTCCTCCGATCAATTCCATCACCGCGGCGGCAAACGCTTCCGGCTCTTCCTGCGGCAGATTGTGGCCGGCGCGCGGGATCACGCGATGCGCGATGCGCTTTGCAAATTTCGCCGCGCTTGCCTTGCCGTCGGTCGCGGGAGCGACGCCATCGCCGGCACCGTCGAGCGTGATCGCCGGCACCGTGATCATCGGCAGCGCCGCGAGCCTGCGCTGGATGTCGGCATATTGCGGATCGCTCTCGGCGAGCCCGTAGCGATGGCGATAGCTGTGGATCACCACGTCGACATAGTCAGGATTGTCAAAGGCGACCGCGGTGCGCTCGAAGCAGGCATCGTCGAAATCCCAGTTCGGCGACCATTGCTTCCAGAGAATCTTCGCGATGTCGCGGCGGTTGGCGGCAAGGCCCGCGCGGCCGCGCTCGATCTGGAAATAATATTGATACCAGTACGCCACCTCTTGGATTGCGGGCGCCGGCCTCATCGCGCGCGCGATATCCTGGATCAGATAGGAGTTGACGCAGACCAGCCCGATGCAGCGCTCCGGCCACAGCGCCGCACCGACGCAGGCCGCGCGACCGCCCCAGTCGTAGCCGGCAAACACCGCGCGCTTGATTTGCAGCGCATCCATCAGCGCCATCAGATCCGCGCCCATCGCCGCCTGCTCGCCGGAGCGCGGCGTCGCCTTGTCGCGGAATCGCGTCGGGCCGTAGCCGCGCAGATACGGCACGATGACGCGGCATCCCTGTGACGCCAGCTGTGGTGCGACATCGACATAGCAGTGAATGTCGTAGGGAAAGCCGTGCAGCAGGACCGCGACCGGGCCATTGGCGGGACCGGCTTCGTAATAAGCGATGTTGAGCGGGCCGGCATCGACATGGCGAAGCGGCTCGAGCCGCTGGGTGGAAGATGCGCGCGCCATGTCCGGAACCTCTCTGTCACTTGATCGCAGGATGATAGTGATGTTTGCTGATCGGCGAAACAATCGCTCGCTGCAAGACATATCCGCCATGCTGCGCTTCACGGCCATCCTCGCATTGTTCGGTTCGCTGATCGCGCCCGCAGCCGCGCAGGACGCCCTGCGCAGCGAATGCCTCGCGATGGCAAAGGCGCCGTGGCGCGCCACGCCGGTCAGCCTGCGCCGCGAGGCGGCGGCGTCGCGCGAGGTCGCGATCACCTATGGCGGCCATTCGACCTATTACATCGACACGCCCGGCGGCATCCGCATCGCCACCGACTGGAACGGCGGCTACCGGATGGGACGGCTGCCCGACGTCGTCACCATGAACCGCGCGCACTCCACGCACTACACGCTGTTTCCGGACCCGAAAATTCCGCACGTGTTCCATGGCTGGGCCGAGGACGGCGTGCCTGCGAAAATCTCCGAGAAGATCGGCGACGTCTATATCCGCAACGTCACCACCGACATCCGCCGCTTCTACGGCGACTACTACCGGCGTCAACATGATCAAGGACGGCAACTCGATCTTCATCTTCGAGGTCGCCGGCCTCTGCATCGGCCATCTCGGCCATCTGCATCACCAGCTCGACGACACGCATTTCGCCGCGATCGGCCGGCTCGACATCCTGATGGTGCCGATCGACGGCACCTACACCATGTCGCTCGACGGCGTCTCCGACATCACGAAACGGCTGCGCGCCTCCGTGGTGCTGCCGATGCACCGCTTCGCCACGCCGCTGGACGAGTTCATGGACAAGATCGGCAAGCAGTTCGAGATCGAGGTGCGCAACGAGCGCACATTGCGTATCTCGCGCGAGACGTTGCCGTCGAGCCCGACGGTCATTATCCTCGACGGCGTCTGAACCAATAAACAACGATAATCCTGGGAGCGAACATCCATGGTCGCCAGCACCCTGCCCTCGACACGAAGCGGGCTCTATGCCGATCCGAACGACAAGTGGCTCGCGCTGCACACCGAGCCGGTGCTCGATCCGGCGCGGCCGATCATCGATCCGCATCATCATCTCTGGGATCGCGGCGGCGTGCGCTACATGATGGAGGAGATGACCGACGACATCGCGATGGGCCACAACGTCATCGCCACCGTCTATGTCGAGGCGCGCTCGTTCTACCGCGCCTCGGGGCCGGAAGCGTTCCGCCCGGTCGGCGAGGTCGAGTTCGTCAACGGCGTCGCGGCGATGGCGGCGAGCGGCGCCTATGGCAAGGCGCTGGTCTGCCACGGCATCGTCGGCCACACCAATCTCCTGCTCGGCGACGGCGCGAAAGCCGTGCTGGAAGCCGAGATCGCCGCCGGCAACGGCCGCTTCCGCGGCATCCGCCATTCCTCGCCCTGGGATGCAGACAAGGCGGTCGCCGGCATCTATGCCGAGCGGCCGAAGGGCTTGCTGCTCGATCCGACCTTCCGCAAGGGTTTTGCCTGCCTGGCGCCGCTGGGCTTGAGCTTCGATTCCTGGCTGTTCTTTCACCAGCTCGGCGAGTTCGCCGATCTCGCCCGCGCCTTCCCGGACACGCGCATCTGCCTCGATCATTGCGGCGGCATCATCGGCATCGGCAGCTATGCCGGACGGCGCGACGAGATCTTCAAGACCTGGAAGGCCTCGATCCAGGAGGTCGCCAAATGCAAGAATGTCGTGGTCAAGCTCGGCGGGCTCGCGATGGTGCTGCCGGGCTTCGGCTTCCATGAATGGCCGAAGCCGCCGAACTCGGAACAGTGCGCCGCGGCGTGGAAGCCATATATAGAGACATGCATCGAGGCGTTCGGGCCGGACCGCTGCATGTTCGAGAGCAATTTCCCGCCCGACAAGGGCCAGGCCAGCTATCAGGTGATCTTCAACGCCTTCAAGCGTCTTTCGTCCGGCTTCAGCGAGAGCGAGAAGACCGCGCTGTTCTCCAAGACGGCGGCGGATTTCTATCGGCTGAAGTTCTAAGGCGCCGGATAGGCGCGCAAGAACGCCTCGGTTGCTGCTTCGGCGCGCGCGACGATCTCGCGCGCGGCCGGCCGCGCTGCGGTGTCGAGCAGACAGACCGAGCATCCGGTTGCCCCACAACAGCCCGGCGAAATGATCGGCGAGCTCTGCCGGCTCGCCGTCGAGCAGCTTTGCCGCGCGGCGCGGCGCATCAACTCGCGCAACGCGCCGCGGCTGGTCTCGATCCCGATATCGTTGAGCATTTTCGCCACCTCGGGCGCGCGCACCGCTTCCGATATCGCCAGCCGGAACACCGCGACCACCGTGGGATCGCGAGACCTCGCGCAACAGCTGCGCGCCGAACGATGAGAGCACGTGCGCCAGCGTTGCGCGGTCGCGTGGCTCCGGCAGATCGGCCGGCATCTTCAACCGCTTGGCGCGCTCGCTGATGCAGGCGATCAGCATCTCCTGCTTGCTGCCGAACAGCGCATAGAGCTCGCGCTTGGAGACGCGCGCGCGGGTCGCGATCTCCAGCGTCGAGGTCTCCGCGAAGCCGCGCCCGGTGAAGGCCGCGAACGCCGCCTCCAGGATGCGGCCGCGAACCGTCCCGACTTGGTCGCCCGCTGGAACCGGCTTCACTGCCCGTTTTGTCGCCATCGTCACCCCTTGACTTGGTACCGACAGTACCATACATTCAAAACGATGGTACCATATGGTACCAAAGAGACAACCCACAGAAATCATGAGGTCTCACCATGGTGAAGCCAATCCTCGTCACATCCGCAGCCGGCGGCCGGCAAGGCAAGACCGGCCGTCATGTCGCCGAACAGCTGCTTGTCGCGCGGCGTTCCGGTCCGCGCCTTCGTGCGCAAGCTCGATGAGCGCTCGGAGCGGCTGCGCGCGCTCGGCGCCGAGATTTTCGAGGGCGACTTCCTCAATATCCGCTCGGTGCAGCGCGCCGCCGAAGGCACGTCGCGCGATCTACTTCGCCTATCCGGTGCAGGACGGGCTGATGGATGCGACCGCGGCGATGGCGGTCGCCGCGCGCGAGGCCGGCGTCACCCGGCTGGTCAATCTGGTCATGCTGCAATCCTCGCCCGACGCGCCGACGCCGCGGATGCGGCAGAATTATCTGTCCGAGCAGGTGTTCGAATGGGCCAATGTCGGCGCGGTGCACATCCGCGCCACCGTGTTCTACGAGAATCTCGCTTCGATGGTGCGCCAGAGCCTGCCGGCGCAGGGCGCGATCCGGCTGCCCTGGGGCAACGAGAGCACCGTGCTGCCGCTCGTTGCGGCCGAAGACGTCGCCCGCGTCGCTACCGGCCTGCTCACCGGCCCGCAGCCGGAAGCTGGCAGCTTCCATCGCCTGATCGGCACGACGATTTCGCTGAAGGAGATCGTCGCGACCTTCGCCCGGGTGATGGGACGCAATGTGCATTACGAGGAGATTTCCGACGAGCAGTGGCGGCGCGACGTGGCATCGCGCGGCTTCAATCCGCACGCCATCGAGCACCTCTCCTCGCTGTGGCGCGCGATCAGAGGTGCTGCGATCGATCCGAACGATCCGCGTTACGCGATCACGGAGGCGATCGAAACGATCGGCGGCGCGAAGCCCAAGACGTTCGAGGCTTTCGTGCGCGAGGGCCAAAACGAGCTGCTTGCGAAGTCGGCCTGAGCCGCGAATAATATGGCAGCGCCGCGTCAAACGCTGCGGCGCTCAAGGGGGGAACGACATGCCGTGGCCATCCATCACCGGCGGATATCTCGCCGTGCTTGCGCTCGTCTATGCCGCGCTCGCCATCAACGTGGTGCGCCTGCGCCGCCAGAACCGCGCGGCGTTCGGCGATGCCGGCAATCCGGCGCTGCGCAGCGCCATCCGCGCGCACGGGCATTTCGCCGAATACGTGCCGATCATCGCGCTGATGGTGGCGATGCTCGAAATGTCGGGGATGCCCGGATGGCGCGTGCATCTGCTGATGGGCGTGCTGCTGGTGTCGCGGCTGCTGCATCCCTTCGGCATGTATGCCACGGGGTCCAGCACGTTCGCCTTCCGCATCGGCCGCGTAACCGGCGTGACGCTGACGCTTCTGGTTCTCATCGCCAGCGCGGTCGCGATCCTGTCGCGCGTGTTGCGCGGCGTGTAAACGAGGCCGGCGCGTCAGCCTGCTCGCCATCAGGCTCGCGGGCTGGCGGTCGCCGGCGGGCAAAAACATCTTCTTCAATTTCAGGACCACGCGCAGCGCAAAGCCGAGCCACACCGGCTGCGTCTTGCGGCAGAAGGCGAGTTTCTTGACGTGGCTCTCGACATGCCAGCGCGCATGCGCGCCGTCCTTGAAGAAGATCACGTCGCCGGGGCCGTAGCGCGTCGGCGGCATGGTGTCGCTCTCCAGCACGATGCCGCCGTCGAGGATCAGGATGGTCTCGTCGAAATCGTAGTACCAGTTGAACTTGCCTGCGGTGCAATGCCACACCATGGTCGAGGCGAGCCCGTCGGCGCTCTTCGACAGCACGCACCAGCGCGCGTCCGGCCTGCCCTCGATGATCCATGACGGCTCGATCGGGCGCGGCGTCAAATCCACCGTCAATTTGGCGATTTCGATCAGCTCGCGCGACATTCAAGAACCTCAAGTATTTGGAAAAGGTTTGGGAACCCCGGTTTTCAGGCTAGTGGCCGACGTTTAAGCTTTCCTTACGAATTGCGGCTCAATCGGCGGCAACGTCGCGGGTGGGTGACGCTGGTGATGTGGGCGTGGGCGACCTGGTGGATTCCGCTGCGCATCCTGTTCGGCATCTGGAAGCACGGCGTGCGCCGTTACCGCTGCGCTACTCGCCGTTGCTCTGGAGCCTGGTGTTTCCGCTCGGCATGTATGGCGTCGCGAGCCTGCGGTTGTCGCTCGCGGCCGAGCTGCCGGCGCTGAAAACGATATCGGCTGCCATGACCTGCGTGGCGCTGGCAGCGTGGATCGCGACCGCGCTCGGCCTCGCGCTCGCCTGCCGGCAACGCTACCAAAACTTCGACGCACGCAGACCCGCGGCACGCGGCGGCCGTCGGCAACACACCGTCGATATCCGTCTTGTCCGAGCCGATCATCCAGTCGATGTGAATCAGGCTCTGGTTGCCGCCTTGCGCCGCGATCTGTTGCGGCGTCAGCTTCGCGCCGTCGACAAAACATTTCGAATAGCACTGGCCGAGCGCGATATGGCAAGCCGCGTTCTCGTCGAACAGCGTGTTGAAGAACAGCAAGCCGCTCTTCGAAATCGGCGAGGAATGCGGCACCAGCGCCACCTCGCCGAGACGTCGCGCGCCCTCGTCGGTGTCGAGCACCTTGTTCAGCACCTCTTCGCCGCGCGAGGCCTTGGCTTCGACGATGCGGCCCTCCTCGAACTTCACGGCAATGTTGTCGATCAGCGTGCCCTGATAGGACAGCGGCTTCGAGCTCACGACATGGCCGGAGACGCGCCGGCAATGCGGCGTGGTGAAGACTTCCTCGGTCGGGATGTTGGGGTTGCAGGTGATGCCGTTCTTCGCGGTGGAGGCGCCGCCTTCCCATTCGTGACCATCCGCCAATCCGATCGTGAGATCGACGCCAGGCGCCGAATAATGCAGCGCATGGAAACGCTGGCCGTTCAGCCATTGCGTGCGCTCGCGCAGCCGCGAATTATGCGCTTCCCAATTGGCCACCGCGCCGTCCTTGTCGACGCGCGAGGCGGCGAAGATGGCGTCCGCCAGCTTCGCGACCGCGACGTCCTCGGCATCGTCGGGGAAAACCTGCTTCGCCCAGGACAGGCTCGGATAGGCGATGATGTTCCAGTTGGTGTCGAAATTGACGATCTTCTCCAGCGCCGGCTGATAGGCCTTCGAGTTGGCCTTGCTGGCGCGCGCGACCTTGGCCGGATCCTCGCCCGACAGCAGCATCGGATTGTCGCCGACGATCGCGAGCCGCGCGGTGTTGTCGGAGAACGCCTTCGCCATGCCCTCATAGAGCCAGCCCGCGGCGCGGTCGAAACTTGCATCATGCGCGTGGCGATAGCGCGACAATGTCAGTTCCTCGTCGGAAAAGAACGGCGTCACCAGACCCGCGCCCGCTCTGTAGGCATGCTCGGCGATCCTGCGCACCAGCGGCATCGCGGCCACAGGCGCGGTCAACAGCACATCCTGTCCTTCGCGCAAACGTAACCCCACCTTCACCGCGACCTCGGCGAGGCGGTCGAGTTTCACGGGATCGATGGAAGCGGAGAGGTTGCGTTCGTGCACGGTCATGGCGCGGCCTTTGCTGGGGATGTTTCTATGTAGCGCCGTGGGGCTGGGGTGCAATAGGCTCGATGCGGGCATCTGCTGCATCCCGCGCACCGCGACCTGTTCTCGAGCGCGATGCGCACTGTGCGCGCCAGACGCGCAGCGCTGGGCACGGGACTGAAAGCGCTCAACCCCGCTTCGCGATCATCGCTTCCAATTCGCCGCGCACCCGCGCGATCACCTCGGCATGGCTGCGGCTCGCGCTTTGCCGGAACAGGCGCATGGTCGGGTACCACGGGCTGTCGTCGCGCTCGAGCATCCAGCGATAATCCGGCGTGTAGGGCAGCAGCGTCCAGACCGGGCGGCCGAGTGCGCCTGCGAGGTGCGCCACACTGGTGTCGACGGAGATCACGAGATCGAGGCACGACATCAGCGCCGACGTCTCGGTGAAATCGCCGAGTTGATCGGTGAGATCGATCACCTCGCTGCGGGACAACAGCGCGCGGTCGTCGTCGCTCGGATCCTTCTGCAAGCTGACGAAGGTCGCGTCGAGATCGAACAGCTCCGAGAGGATGCCGAGCGGCACCGAGCGGTTATGGTCGTTCCTGTGATTGGGATTGCCGGACCAGACCAGGCCGACGCGCAAGCGGTCGTGCGATCCGAGCCGCGCCTCCCATGCCTGCACGCGCGCACGCGTCCGGCGCAGGCAGATAGGGCACATCGGCCGGGATCGTCGCGAGCTTCGTTCCGAACGCCAGCGGCAGGCTGCCGATCGGGCAATACATGTCGAAGGCGGGCAGTTCGCTGCCCATCGGCAGACATTGCGCCACGCCCGGCAATCCCGACAGCAGGCCGCAGAGCGAGGCAGGCACGACCAGCACCACGCGCGCGCCGCGCGCGGCGAGCTGCGGCACGTACCGCACGAACTGGATGGTATCGCCGAGCCCCTCGTCGACATGCACCAGCACGGTCTTGCCCTCGACGCTGCCGTGTCCCAGCCACATCGGCTGCGATGTAGTCGAAATGCGCGATGGGAAGATCGGGCACCCGCCAGCGCACCTCGCGCCCGCTCCAACCGGCCTCGAAATTGCCGCGCAGCAGATCGAGCAGCGCCAGCGCCCATTCCGCCTCGGCGTAACCGGGATCGATCGCGCGCGACCGGCGGTAGATCGCCATGGCCTCGTCGAAACGATGCAGGTGCGTGAGCGCCGCGCCCTTGTTGCAGAGCGCGCCGACATAGGCCGGCCGGCGCTGCAGCGCGCGATCGAACCAGGCCAGCGCGTCCTCGTCGCGGCCGAGCCGGTGCAGGATCGCGCCGGCATTGTTGCAAATCTCGGCGCTGGCGGGATCGAGGCCATGCGCGCGTTCGATGTCGGCCAGCGCCTCCTCCGAACGCTTGAGATCATGGAGCGCGAGGGCGCGCATCTGCAGGGTCGGCGCGTGGTTCGGCTGCAGCTCGTCCGACATTTGCAGGTAGGACAGCGCGTCGGCCGCGCGTCCCGACCTCTGCAGCAGCGAGCCGGCATTGTAGGCGGCGTCGCGGTCGCGCGGGTTGAGCTTCACCACATGCTGGAACGCCGCGGCGGCGCGATCGGTGCGGTTCAGATCGACCATGACATTGGCGACGGCGCGCCAGATGTCCACGGCCTCGGGTTTCAACCGCGCCGCATGCTCGAACGCCGCCAGCGCGTCCTCGAACTGCTTCTGCTGGCGCAGCACGCTGCCCAGCGTGCACAGATATTGCGGCTTCGGATCCTGCGCCACCGCGCGCCGCGCCCACTCCGCGGCGAGATCGAAATGCTGCGCATCGATCGTGATCAGACTCATCAGGTGCATGGAGTTGGCGTGCGCGGGATCCGCGGTCAGCGCCTGCTGGCCGCACACCTGGGCGTCGAGCATTCGTCCCGCGCGCACATGCGCGATGCCCGCTTCGTAAAGCTGGGCCGCTTTGCTCGGGGCGGGAGTCTTGCCGGCAGCCCGGCGTTCGCGACGATTCATGGGCCGGGCGCCTTTTCGGTGCAGGAAACGGCCGAATCGGTAGATGATTCTGTCACTTGTGGGAAGCAGGCCCCGCATTTGCACGGGATACCAACGGCATGTTCGCAAGCCCGATCAGCGCCGGCGACTCCTCCAGAATGAGATGGGTCGGCATCTTCGCCAGCATCGAGGAAAACCGTCCCTTGCTTTCGAACCGCTCGCGGAAGGTGGAGGCGGCAAACGCCTCCTTGAAGCGCAGCAGGATGCCGCCCGCGATATAGACGCCGCCGAAGGCGCTCACCGTCAGCGCGAGATCGCCGGCGACGCTGCCGAGGAAGCCGCAGAACAGGGCGAACGCCCGGACGCAAACCTCGTCCGTCTTGTCGATGGCATGCCGCGTCACGTCGGCGGGCGACAGCATCCGCGGCTCCTTGCCGTCGATCTCGCACAACGCCTCGTAAAGGTTCACCAGTCCCGCCCCGCTCAGCACGCGCTCTTCCGAAACGTGGCTCCAGCGCTTGCGCAGCATCTCGACGATCGCGAACTCCTCCGGCGTGGAGGCGGCGAGCGTGGCGTGTCCCCCCTCGCCCGCGACCAGCACCCAATCGCCGCCGTTCGGAATCAGCGCGCTCATGCCGAGACCCGTTCCGGGACCGATCACGGCGATATTGCCCTTCGCTTCCGGCAGTCGAGGCCCGACCGTGAGAAGGTCCTTGCGCGGAAGGTACGGAATGGCGCGTGCGGTCGCGGCGAAATCGTTCACGACGGTGAGCGAGGCGAGACCGAGGCCCTGCTTCAATTCGTCGACGGAGAACGACCACGCCTTGTTGGTCATGGTGATGCGGTCGCCGAGCACGGGGCCCGCGACATCCAGCACGCCCGCGAGATGCGAGCGCTCGCTCGGCCGGAAGCGCCTGCAGATAATCGGACAGGGCATCCCGCAGCGAGGGATACTGATCGACCTCGACATGCCTGAGCTGGTCGTATTTGCCCCCTTGCGCGATCGCAAACCGCGCATTGGTGCCGCCGATATCGCCGATCAATCGCAATTCGTTCACGGCAGGCTCCCTGGAGGCCAATCGGAGAGTGGCACGTTCTTCAAACGAATGTCGAGAGTACGGGTTCCCTCGGGAGTATGCGCCGTCATTGCGAGCGCAAGCGAAGCAATCCGAGAATGCCCCCGCGGAGACAGTCTGGATTGCTTCGTCGCTGCACGTCGCTCGCAATGACGAGGCCGTGAAGCAACATTCCCGCGGCGCGATTTGCGTCCGGGTTTTGCAATTCGGTGTCCCTCCTGAAAGCAGAGGGCGCAGGGAATGCCGGGTGCACGACGCACCCACTGCCTTGCGTGCAAAACGAAAAAGACGCACGCAGGCCAACACAGGTACGCCGAAATCACTCCGGCACTCCCTGCGCAATGGCTTTACGGCTTACTCCGTGCTCTCCCTGGTGTACCGGGCTTTTTAGCCACCATCGCCCGCGGGATCATCGATCCACGAGACTTGACCCCAGCGTCGGGGGGCCAGAACCACACGGCTTGACCGTACGCACCGTGCCGCACGTCTTGCGGCCCGACGCGTCCATCGCAACCCGCCTCACGTCTGGTGACGAATGGCCATCACGTCCCCCGTGTCGAGGCGGGCTGGCTTCTTTAAATCATAAATTCTGTCTTTCGGAAAGATAAATATTTTTGCGCGGCGCGCTTGACTCGTCGGGCAAAACAGGCGTGCCCGCGTTTTCCGGCGCCGCCGTGTTTTGCCGCGTCGTGTCGACCGCGGCAACACTCCGATCGGCAAGGCACTGCGCTCGGTCAACCGCCGGGACTTCAATGCTCCACCCGGTACAGGCGCCATCGCTTCGGCACGCCTCTGAGCTGGTGCACGCCGCGGTCCATAAATCGGATGTCGGACTGCGCCATCAGATCCCTGACCGCGCTCGAGCACCAGCACCTCGCCGGGACGCGCTTTGGCGGCGACGCGCGCGCCGATGTGAACCGCGAGACCGACAAGCTCCTTCCCGCTCACCTTGTATTCGCCGGCGTGCAGTCCGCCCCTGATCTCCAGCCCCAGCGTGCGCACGGTCTCGCGGATCGCGGTCGCGCAACGGATTCCGGCATCCGGCGCGCGGAACGTCGCCATCAGCCCGTCCCCCGTCGTCACCACTTCTTTTCCGCGCAGCGCCTTCAGCTCCCTGCGGGCGGCGGCGTAATAGTGCTCCATCACCTGCTTCCAACGCGCATCGCCCAGCCGCGCGGCTTTTTCGGTTCGCACCCTTTGAGCGGCTCGCCATGCAAGAGCAAATCGCCAGAACTGTCGGAGCGTTGTTCATCAGGCCTGACGGCAAGGTGCTTCTCGGCCTGCGCGCGCCCACGCAAGAAAGTCTGGCCGGGCCACTGGGACACGATCGGCGGACGCGTCGAGGATGGCGAGAGCCTGGAGCAGGCGCTGGTTCGCGAAGTCGACGGAAGAGGTCGGCGTGATGCCGGCCGCAATTCAGGCTGATCGCGACCGTCAGGGAACGACGGCCGGACATTTATGGCGATGCGCTGCATCATGTCTATGCCGTCACGCGCTGGCAGGGCGGCGAGCCGGCCAATGTCTGCGACGAACATACGGAGATCAGATGGTTTGGCATCGGCGACATGCGTCTGCTGACGAACATCGTCGATCCCGACTATCCCCGATATGCCGAGCAAGCCATGACGGACAAGTCGGCTTGAGGCGGAGCAACCGGAGCCCGCTTGTCACGGCCTGGAGGGAGCGCACATGAAGCGGCTTTGCTGTCTGCTGGCTCTGATCTGCCTCGCCTCGGGATCGGCCGCGCGCGCCGATGAATTTGCGAAACTGCAATGCGGCGCCGATATCCCCAAGGCGCTGATCGGCCAGCGCAGCGCCAACGAGCGGATCGTCGTCACCGAGAAGAAATACGCGAAGCTCGGGCTGAAACATCTCGGCGCCGACGAGATCTCGGACAACCTGTCCTCGATCAACTGGCTGATCTGCGGCGCGGAGTACATCGTGCTGGTCGATCGCCGCAACATCATCGGCGACGCCATGCCGTGGCCGGCGCATTCGAAGCAGTCGCCGGCCTTCTCGGGCATCTGCCGGCGCGGGGGCAAGGAGTTGCCCGAAATCGTCGTCGCAATCCTCGACGCCACGCGCGCCGGCGATCCGTTGCCGGCGCTCTCGGCGTGGAAGATCGATCAGCCGCGCGCAAAATTCGTCAAGATATCGACCGACGGCCTGCTCTGCCCGCGCAGCGGCATCTATACTGTCGATGGCGGATTGTGACGGTCGAGGCGACGCGGTCGCCTTACGGCTTCGGCTCCGTCGCGAAGTCCGCCCGCTCCAGCAGCACCGAGACGACGAGGCCCGCGATCAATCCCCAGAACGCCGCGCCGACATTCAACAGCGGAACATCGGCGACCGTGACCAGGAACGCCACCAGCGCGCCGAGCGAGAAGTTTTTGGCGAACGCCGTGACGAAGGCGGTTTGCAGCACGCGCAGCATCGCAAGTCCGGCAAGTGCCGCGACAAAGGATTTCGGCGCATTGAGCAACAGCCTTGTGAAGGTCGGTGCAAAAAGCCCGAACAGGATCGCGAGCAGGCCGACCACGATGCCGGCCGTATATTGACGTTCGCGCTCGCCGCTGCCGACGATGATGGCGTTGGTCGGCCCGGTCAGGCAGGTGCTGACGGCGCCGACCAGCGCGGCAAGGAGCGAGCCGACGCCGCAGGCCACCGTCACCGCATTGACCGGCGGATTGTGGCCGGCCGCTCGCAGCACGGCAAAGCCCTGGCCGTTCTGCACGACCAGGACCGTGATCGCGAGCGGCACCACGAGCTCGACCATCGCCGCCACCGACCAGGCCGGCGTCTGCACGACGGGCCTGATCAGTTCGAGCTGCATCGGCGCGCTGGCGTCGAATCGGCCGAACACGATCACGGCAACCGCACCGGCCAGCAGCGCGCCGATGATCGGCGGCAAGCGGCGGCCGAGCTTCGGCAGCGCGCCGAGCAGCAGCCATGCGACGACCATGGGTGCAGCGATCGCGGTGTCCTTGAAGACGGCATGGACGAGGTCGAGACCGAAGCGCAGGAACACGCCGGCGACCATGCCCATCACGATTCCCAACGGCACCAGCGCCATCGCGCGCTTCACCCAGCCGGTCAGGCCGAGCACCAGCATCAGGACGCCCGTCGCATAATAGGCGCCGACCACCTCGGCAAAGCCGAGATGCGTCAGCGACTGGCCGACCAGCACCGTGCCGGGAATGGTCCAGAAGAACGCCAGCGGCTCGCGGTAAAGCCGGCAGAAGGCGATGGTGATCAGGCCATTGACGAAGAAGACGCCGAAAATCCAGGACGCGATCTCGGCTTCCGACAATCCGCCGTTCGAGCCGACCGTGAGGATGATGGCGACCGGCGCGGTGACCGAGAACAGCCAGCCGATGAATCCGTTCGAGGCGTAGAGCGCGCCGAAGTCCGACATGGTGCTGCCGGGAGCCGGTCGTCTCGGTCGGTCGTTCGAGCTGGATGAGCATCACCGCGCCTTCACCGGCCGGTTGGCATGGCTCGTCTGCGGCACGCCGCGGTTCAGCGACATGTGGGAATGGACGCAAAGCCAGCGATCGCCGACCATCGAAAACACCATGGTGGCGCGGCCGGGTCGCGGAAACGGCTTGCCGTCGGGATGATAGCCGGTGCTGGTCCACGGCGCGATCACGGTCGCCATCGTGCCGTCGGACGAGGCCAGCACCGCGGTCTGGTCGAGCACGAAGCGGAAGTCGGTGGTTTTCGGCCAGACATTGTCCCATTGGGTTGCGACCCATTGGTCGATCCCGGGGATGACGTCGTTGTGCGTGCCGAAGGCCAGCACGTCGGGATGAAACAGCGGCCGCGCCGAGGCGTAGTCGACGTCGCGGACGTAGCCCGAGAAGGTCTCGAGCCACTGGTGGAAGAATCGCGTGATCTCCGCATTCGCGGTCGGCAAGGACGACATGCGCTACCCCGCCTTCGCGAGAGCGGAAACTCCACCATCGCCTCGCCGGTCGCGACCGGCTCATCGTTCTGGTTGCGCACGATCACGTCGATCGTGACCCAGCGCGATTTCGACGTCGCCTGCTTCGCCTTGATGATTCCCGACGGACGAATCGTGTCGCCCGGCCGCACCGGCTTGACCCAGCGCGTCTCCAGCCGCCGGTGGATCGCGCCCGCCGGCATCGCCCAGTCGGTCAGCATGCGCGTGATCAGGCCGAAATTGTTCATGCCATGCATGATGATGCCGCCGAACTGGGTCTTGCCGAAACTGCCCTTCATGTAGTCGTCGTCGAGATGCAGCGGGTTGTAGTCGAGCGAGGCGTCGCAGAACAGCCGGATCGACTCGCGCGAGACCGCGAAGGACGGCCCGTCGATCGCTGTCGCCGGCGTTGATGGATGTCAAAAGACACAGACATCGGCGCTCCTCACATCGGACGAATGGTCTGGCCGCGGCCGGAGCAGATCACCTGGCCGTGCTGGTTGAAGAACACATTGTCATGCACCACGAACAGCCGCTCGCGGCGGATGAACTTGTCGAGCGCGCGCGCCTCGAGGGTGATGGTGTCGCCGGGCCGCGCCGGAATGTTGTAGCTCCAGGACTGCCCGGCATTGACCGTGCCGGGCGAGCGCATCCAGTCGTCGGCCGGCGTGCAGGCGAACATCAGCATGATGTGGATCGCGGGCGGCGCGATCAGCCCGCCCCAGGGGCCGGCCTTGGCTGCCGTCCTCATCGAGATACAGCGGATTGGTCTCGCCGACCGCCTTGCAGTACAGCGCGATCGCCTCGCGGGTCAGGGTGTAGGGAATGGTCTTGCGCGGCTCGCCGGGCACGATCTCGTCCCAGACCTTGCGCAGGTTCGCGTCCTTCCAGAAGTCGGTCTCGAAAGCCCCCGCCCCCGCATTGTCCGCCTGCGCCATCCGCGCATCCTCCCTGTTCGCCACATTTCATTTTGCCTCATTCTATGCAGGCAATGCCTTCCGCACGAGACCCTTGAAAACAGCTCTCATTTAGCATATGTCGTTAGCATATGCTTGGAGACGTCCATGTCCGACCAACGGCACGTCAGGCTGTTCCGCAATGGCCGTAATCAGGCGGTTCGTATTCCCGTCGAATTCGAACTGCCAGGCAACGAGGCGATCATGCATCGCGACGGCGACCGCCTGGTGATCGAACCGGTGCGCAAGCGCGGGTTGGTCGCGTTGCTCAAGTCCATGGAGCCCATCCAGGACGCCTTTCCCGAGATCGACGATCCCGTGCCGGCGCCGGAGCGCGTACTTTGACCCGCTACATGCTGGATACCAACATTATCTCGGACCTGGTCAGGAATCCGCAGGGCAAGGCCGCCAAGCGGATCGCTAAGGCCGGCGAGGACAGTGTCTGCACCAGCATCATCGTGGCGGCGGAGCTGCGCTATGGCTGTGCGAAGAGCGGCTCAGCGCGCTTGCTCAAGGCCGTGGAAGATGTGCTCGCCGAAATCGAGGTGCTGCCATTCGAGGTACCAGCCGATGCCGCTTATGGCGGAATACGCGCGGAGCTGGAGACCGCCGGAAGGCCAATCGGCAGCAACGATCTTCTGATTGCCGCCCATGCGCGCGTGGTCGATGCGACCGTCGTGACTGCGAACGCAACAGAGTTCAGACGCGTCCGCGGCTTGAAGGTCGAGAACTGGCTTATCTGAACGCGCATCGCTGATTTTCGGCACGTGCAAACAGTTGCAATGTGCTGTGCAAAACAGCCTTGCGCTCTTGCGTTTGTCGTCGGGTGACCGGAATTTGCGGCGAGCCTTCATCGAGAGTGCGAGCATGGACACGCGGCAGATTCTCGACGCGTTGGACGTTTCCCGGCCCTTTCCTGTCGCAGCGATCGAGGCTGCCCGAAACCATCGCGATTTGATCGCTCCAGTCCTGATCGAGGCGATCGACCGGTTTGCGTCCACGGGCCGTTCGGAAATCGGTGAAATGACGCTGTTTTTCGCCTTTCACCTCCTCGGCGAATGGCGTGAGAAATCGGCCTACCGGCCGCTCGCACGGTTCCTGCAGCTCCCCGGCGAAGCGCTTGAACCGAGTCTGGGCGACGCCAAGACCGTGACGACCCATCGGGTAATGGCGGCCGTGTTCGACGGCGATGCCAATCCGCTCTACGACATTATCCGCAAGAAGGATGCCGACGAGTTCGTGCGATCGCGCATGCTCGATGCGCTCGCGATGCTAACGGTCAGCGGCGACATTCCGCGCGAGGCGACCACTCAGTTCCTGCGCGATTGCTACGACACGCTCGAACCGCGCGAGGATTGTTTCGTCTGGCAGGGGTGGCAGGCGGCTGTATCACGGCTCGGCCTTGCCGACATGAAGCTTCTGGTGCAGCAGGCGTTCGAGCGTGGCAGCATCGATACGGGCTGGCTTTCATTCAGGGATTTCGAACAGGATTTGCAGCACGCGATTGATCATCCCGGGGCCGAACCGCTGCATCCGGACGGCAACTTAACGCCGTTCGGCGACACCATCGCGGAATTGTCGTCGTGGCACGGCTTCCAGGAAAAAACCGTTCCGGCGCGCTCCGGCTGGTCGCCCTGGCAGATGTCCGCTCCCGCGCACAATCCGTTCCGCGAAATCGGGCGCAACGATCCCTGTCCGTGCGGCAGCGGCAAGAAGTTCAAGAAATGCTGTCTCGGTCTAGGAACGGAAGACCTGAAGCAGCGACTGACGTCTTGAGTGTTTTTCCTGACTACTCCAGCTCCGCCCCGCGCCGCTCCGGAATCAAGAGCCACATGGTCACGAGATCGACCACATAGAGCAGCGCCAGCGCCGAGATCGCGAACTCGAAGCCGTGCGTCGATGCCGCAAGCCCGACCAGCAGCGGGCCGAAGCCGCCGACCGCGCGGCCGATATTGAACAGCACGTTCTGCGCGGTGGCGCGCGCCGCGGTCGGATAGAGTTCGCTCATCAGCGCGCCGTAGCCGCCGAGCATGCCGTTGACGAAGAAGCCCATCGCCATGCCGGCGAACAGCAGCGCGGTCGGATCCGACAGCCGCGAATAGCACAGCACCATGACGGCAGCGCCGGTCATGTAGATGAAGAACGCGGCGCGGCGGCCGACGCGATCGGCGATCTGGCCGAACACGAAAATGCCGACCGCCATGCCGGCGATGGTCGCCACCGTCCAGCCCGCGGTCTGCGTCAGCGCCAGGCCGAAGCGCGTCGACAGATAGTTCGGCAGCCAGATCATGACGCCGTAATAGCCGAAATTCTGCACCGAGCAGAGGATCGCCATGCCGAACGACAGCTTGATGGTGTCGGCGTCCTTCACCAGCAGCTTGAAGGAGGACTGCGGCGAGCGCTTGTCTGCATTGCGCAGGAACATTTCCGGCTCGTGGAGACTGCGGCGGATGAACCAGGCGACGATGGCCGGGAAGATTCCGACCAGGAACATGCCGCGCCAGCCGATGACAGGCAGCAGGAACGGAATGAGGATTGCAGCCGCGAGCACCCCGCCCTGCCAGCCGAGCCCGACATAGGAGGATACGCGGCCGCGCTCGGCCGCCGGGCAGGCCTCCGCGACCAACGCCATGCCGATGCCGAACTCGCCGCCGAGGCCGATGCCGGCGATGGTGCGATAGGCGAGCAAATCCCAATAGCCCTGCGCCAGCGCGCAAAGCCCGGTGAAGACCGCGAACAGCACGATGGTCCAGACCAGCACGCGCACGCGACCCAACCGGTCCGACAACCAGCCGAAGCCGAAGCCGCCGAGCACGGCGCCGAACAAGGTCGCGGTGACCAGCGACGCCGCCTGCGGCTGCGTCAGCCCGAGGTCGGCGGAGATCGGCTGCAGCATGAAGCCGAGGATCAGCAAGTCGAAGCCGTCGGTGGCATAGCCGATGGCCGATCCAAGGATCGCGTTGCGCTGCGCGCGCCTGGCGCCGTTATCCGTCGCGATGTCGCCGATGCCGGTTTCGAGCGTGGCCTGCCTGACGTTCACTGGAGCACCCCCGTTGGAATTTGCCGGGAGCACCGAACCAATCGGCTCTGCGGCGCGCAACCGCTTTTCTGCTTCTATCCACGTTAAACAGGCGGCAGACGAGTGCCTCTCATTGCCTCGGCCCCATCGTCCCCGTCGCCTTCAACCGCTCCGAGCGGACCCAGCCGGAGACGTCGGCACCCGTGCGAGGATTGACATACATCACCGACGACCAGCCGTCGTCGGTCTGGGCATAGGCGACCAGCTCGTCGTTCGGGATGACGAACACGCCGCTCATCACGCAGCGAAGATTCGGCGCCGAATAGAATTGCAACCGGCCCGATCCCGTCACCACATGGGCGAGCGGCGGCGAGAAGATCGGCACATCTTTCGTGCCGGTCTTCGGCTCCGTGCAGTTTTCCGCAAGCGCTGGCGCGGCAAGCAAGCCGAGAAACAGCGCGCCGGTGAGCAGGCTTTTGGCAGATATCATGGTCGTGCGTCGCGTGAACCGCGGGAGAGGTTCATGCCGCTCACGCCGCCGCCGGCTCCTTCGCAAAGCGCGGCATCACCTCGCGGGCGAACAGCGTCGCCGAGCGCAGCTCCTCCTCGAAGGTGAGATTGCCGAAGGCGAAGCGCGTCAGCACATAGTTGACGCCGGATGTCTCGATCTCGCGCCGCAAGCCTTCGGCGACCTCGTCTGAGGTGCCGACCAGCAGGAAGCCGGCCTCGCAGGCGGCGGAAAAATCCTCCGGCACCGGATAGTGCGTCATCGGATTGCCATGCACGCGCCAGAGATGCTGCAGGCTCGCATACCAGCGATCGAAGCCGCGCTTGCCGCATAGCGCGCGCCGCCTCGCTTGTCTCGGCGACCACGATGTGACGGCCGATCGCCATGCGCGGATGCGGCTCATGCGCGGCGCGGGCCGTGGCGGCCCAGACCTCGCGATAGCGGTCGGTGATCGGGCGGACGTTCTTTGCCGAAGTGTTGCAGACGATGTTGATGCCGTTCTCCGCCGCCCACGGCACGGCTGCTGCCGCCGACAGCCCGTACCAGATCGGCGGCGTCGGCTTCTGCACGCATTCGAGCTCGACCGGCACGTTCTTGAAGCGATAGTGCTGGCCTTCGAAGCTAATCGCCTTCGACTGCAGGCCCTGCATCAGCACCGCATAGCCTTCCTTGTAGAGCGTCGAGGATGCCTCCGCGGTGACGCCGAAATAGGCGAGCTCGTAGGGCGAGCTGCCGCGCCCGACCCCGAGCTCGAGCCGGCCGCCGCTCATCTGGTCGAGCATGCAGACTTCTTCCAGCAGGCGCAGCGGATTCACCAGTGGCAAGGTGTAGACCAGCGTGCCGATGCGCAGGCGTTTGGTCCGCTGCGCCACGGCCGAGAGGAACACGCCGGGCGCGCCGGCGGTGCCGAGCGGCGTCGAATGGTGCTCGGCGATCAGATAGGCGTAAAAGCCCTCGCGGTCGTAGACCTCGGTCAGGCGCAGCCGGTTCTCGTAATGCTCAGCGAGCGGCAGGTCGCCGCGATCGACGTGATCGAAGACACCGAATTTCAAGATCGATCTCCCCTTCAGCCGGCCGATTTGTCGAGCGGATCGATGCCGTCGATCAGCACGAAGGCGATGCGGCAGACCTTGTCGGAGCGATTGACCCAGGCGTGATTGGTGGCCTGCTGCACCAGGAAGTCGCCGGCTTTCATATGCACCTCGGAATCGTCGAGCAGCATGACGATCTCGCCCTGCAGCACGATGGCGTAGTCGACGCTTTTGGTCCGATGCATGAAGGCGTGGCGCGACGGACCGCCGCCATGGGTGTGCTGGTCGGCGCCCATCGATTTCAGCAGGGTCTGCCTGGTCGATCGCCTCGCTTTCCTTCGTCACCGGCGGAAAGTCGACCACCCGCAGGATCGATCCGTTCGGCGGCGGCGGCACGCCGATGGTGCGCGCGGCGCGATCCTGCCGCAGATCGACACGCGCCGGCGTCTCGTCGGTGACCCAGAGCAGGCTGGACACGAAGCCCGCGCCTTCGCGCACCCGGACATGAGGACAGATGCCGTCGCTCTCGACGATCGCCTTGCCGCTGTCGTCGTGGCCGGTGACGATCCGGCGTATCTGGTGAGTGGGATGCAATGCCATGGTCATTCTCGTGTGATCATTCGACGGTCGCGCCCGAAGCCTTGATCGCCGGACCCCAGCGCGCATATTCGCGACGCACGAACTCCGCCATCGCCTCGGGCGGGATCGGATCGGTCGGCTCCATCGCCGCCGCGTTCAACAGATCGGCGAATTGCGGCGTCGCCTGCATGGTGCGGATTTCGTCCGCCAGCAACTTCACGACCGGCGCCGGCATATTCGCCGGGCCCGCGACCGCGATCCATCCGCTCCAGTCGAAGCCCGGCACGGTCTCGGCGATCGGGGGGACAGACGGCAGCAGCACGCTGTGCTTGGCGATCGACAGCCCGACCGCGAACAGTTTTCCGGACTTGATGTTGGGGATCGCGAGCGTCCCGTCGAGGAAGGCCATGTCGACGCGGCCGGTGAGCAGATCGGTCATCGCGCTGCTCGATCCCTTGTAGGGCACATGCACGATGTCGAGACCGAGCTGGGTTTTCAGCAGCTCCATGAAGATGTGATGCGGCGTGCCGTTGCCGGCCGAGGCGTAGGTGTATTTGCCCGGATGCTTCTTCACCTCCGCGATCCACTCGGCCATCGTGCGCGCCGGAAACGACGGGTGCACGCTGAGGAAGAAGCTGGTGGCGCCGAGGCGGGCGATCGGCGTGAAATCGGTGAGCGGATCGAGGCCGGGTTTCGACATCAGTTGCGGCGCGATGCTCAGCGTCGTGACCGTCGGGATCAGCAGCGTGTAGCCGTCAGGCTCGGCTGACGCCACCGCCTTGGCGCCGATCAAGGTGCTGGCGCCGGCCCTGTTGTCGACCACGACCGGCTGCTTGAGAGACGCGGTGAGCGTCTCGCCGATCGCGCGGCCGAGCACGTCGACCAGCGAGCCGGCGGGATAGGGAACGATCAGCTTGATCGGCTGCGACGGGTCAGGATTGCGCGGAGGCGTGCGTCGCTGTGAGCACAAGGGCGAGCAGGGCCGCCCGCAAGGGCAACAGTCTCAACGCAGCCTCCCAAAAAATACGCTCGTCATTGTTGTTTACCGAAGAGACTAGGCCGGTGACGGATCGCGGGCAACAGGATGGTCCATGCGGATATGCCGCGATGGGCAAGGTGCGCATCGCGAGAGCGCATGGCACCGGCGGTCGAACGCCCCGCCGCCTCCGTCCCGGCGCGTGGTACCGTTTGTCGCAGCCATTTTGTTCACCACAAACGATTTCTTGATTTGCCCGCCTGAACCAACCGGGCGACACGATCCGACATATTGCTGATCACTGATTTCAATCCGGGATGCGCAAATGCACCGCCGCGACGATGATGAATTAGGTCCGGGCAAGCGGATAAAGCTCTCCGCCCTGGGGAAGCTGCGTTGCCCGAAATTGAAAAATGACACCGGCATCGTGATCGGGAAAAGCCCTCAGAGCAACGCATTCCGCGTGTTGATCGACGGCCGGAAGATGCCGATCACGCTGCACGAAAGCTATATCGAGGCGCAGTCGGTGAGACGACAGACCTGATGGCGCGCAGCCCGGGCACGGACTATCGTTGACCCGTCAGACGGGGAAATGAATCTCGGATGGTTGCGAGCGACAGCTTTGCCGATGTCCTGCGCGAGCAGCTCGCGCCGGTCGGTCACGTCACCTTGCGGCGCATGTTCGGCAAGACCGGCGTGTTCTGCGACGGGTTGATGCTGGCGATGGTGCGCGACGACGCGCTGTATTTCCGGGTCGATGACGACAACCGCGCGCTGTTCAAGGAGGCGGAAGCCTTTCCGCCGCTCAACTACGAGAAGGGCGGCGGCAGCATCGACCTCGCCTTCTGGCGCGCGCCGGAGCGGCTGTTCGACGAGCCCGACGAATTTCTGATCTGGGCGCGCGCGGCGCTGGGCGCGGCGCGGCGGGTTGCGGCGAAGCGGGTGGCGCCGAAGCGGAAGGCAAAGCCGCGGCGGAAGTGAATGGCGGGATGCGATCGAAAATACCGTCTAAAACGCCATACTGTCGGAGTCATTCGACATTTTGTGCGCTTTGTCTCAAATGCTAACGAATCGTGGTTAAAGGCGGTTAACAGATGTTTAAGTGGCCTTTTACTTGTTGAATTTATCGTAGCTCCCAATGAACAGGGAGCGGGTCGTGAGTGATTTTCAGCTCGCCATAAAGACCTTCGCGATGATGTTTTCGCTTTGCGCCGTCCTGTGTGTCGTGGCGCTGGGCATCGACGCTTTGTCGCACATCGAACTCGCGGGCGACCTCATCAAAGGGTTCTCCGCGATCATGTTGTCTTGCGTCACAGGTATTACGGGCATGCTGGCCAGGCGATTGAACGACGAAGACATAAGTAACGCGATTGACGAGGTTCCGGGCGGACTCTGGAAAAACGGACACGGAATTTACGGCTTCTGCATTCGATAATTCGCTTGCGGCACGCGCTTACCAGCTTCCCAGTCAAGAAATAGGAGTTTACCTTCCTTTCGCAGTCGGGACGCCATTTGATTGATGTCCGGTACGCGGACCACGTGCTTCGCTAAGACGCGAGGCCATACCTCACTGTATTTGACCGCACCGGGAGCGACTGGGGTCAAATCGAGTAAGGTCTGTTCTGCGGCAATCTTCGCGGCGGCGAGCTTCTGCTCCAAATCATTCGGAGCCATTTCGTGAAGAGACTCAAAAATTTCGCGCTGACCTGACACGACTTCCGCATGTCTTATCTTTGTTACCGCCCGCGTTTTTGCCTGCTCTTGTAGTGCCTTGAACTGACAGTCTCGGAAGACTTCAATTCCCTTGGGATGCCTCGTAGCATAGCAAAGACAATAGAGCGCTCGATCGCTCAACGGCCGAAGTACTGTAGTTTCGGCGACATATTCGTAAGAACCAATCTTGGCGAGGCCTTGGCCAAACGCTTCGACGAGAATGTCCTTGCGAACCTCTGGGGTCGCGCCCTGTTGCTCAGCTTCCGCGAGTTTCTTCCGCCAATCCCCGTAAGGGATCAGTTCGTCGACGCCTTGCTCAATGGCCGGCTCCTTCATGCTGGCGGCCCGGTTGATGAAGTCAAACATAAAGTTGAAAATGACTTCGGACCGAGCACGTTGGAGCATTTTTGCCAAATCATGCAGGCGAAAGCGCCAACCTTTAGGATCGATAAAGAAGAATGCAAAGGCGGTAGGTGGAATGTCCGCAAGAATAACGGGCAACGCTTTCAAAAAATCACTCGGGTATGTCTTAATCTCGATGTCCGGGTAACGACCGGGAATGCTAGCTAATCGCGCATAGGCCGCCGGGTCTTGTTCCACCAGATAGGCCGACATTTTCACGTTGCGATTGGCAACTTTCCAGGTCACCTTTGCCTGACGGAGTGCTTTGAGAGCGATGCCGAAGGACGTGTCCTGAAAATTCTCATTTGCACTCTGCCACGGACCGGCAAATCCATCCACATATACAACGTGGTCGTATTTGCTGGCTGTCTTATGGACCAGACGCTCGAGATAAAGCTCCAAGAAAACGTGCTTGACGTACGCTTGTTCGCGACCCTCGTAATCTTGGATTAGCGACCATTACTATTCCGCCGCAACCAAATAATTCGACAAATTCAGGAAAGTCACTCCATTCGCGCCCGTCAAGCTCGCGACCGCCGGACTTTGGTCGGATTCCACCCCACTGCTTGAAGAAGAAGGCCACGCCTGCTTTTGCACATTGATCGCGTATCTCCCGCACCCATTCCACACGCATCTCGCGAGCACGTGGACCACTCTCTCCACCAACAATCACCCAATCAATCCCGTTGAGATCGAGGAGGCCTACCCGAGCAATGAGGGGTTCAATGGAGAGAAAGCGTACGCCTGCGGGCGTGTCCTGAAGATGCTTGACGCGAGATTTGCGCTGGGCGTCTTCGACCGAAACGCCGCACCAGATGTGCGTCGGCCCACGACCATTGCCATAGCGAGCCCGCAAGAACCGACGCATGATAGACGAACGCTTCGTCAGAACCTGGAACGTGTGCCAATGCGCCCTCCCATTGTGTCGAAGACGCGGCCTACGAATTTCTCTCGGAACCTCCTTGTGGAAGAGATCACTCATCGAGTTGACGAAAATCATTCGAGGCGATCGCCAGCGCAGAGGCTGGTCCAATCTCTCCGGACGCGAGCGTAAGGTCAAAGCCAGCTTCTCGAATGGATGACCGGGTGTTCCACGGAAGCGCTCTGAGAAGCGCTCTGCGTAACAGTTGTCGCAACCAGCACTGAT
>CAVOLR010000011.1:0-603928 GCA_963696845.1 uncultured Alphaproteobacteria bacterium | reverse complement strand
TGTTGTGTACGTCTTCGGACCGATTACGTATTGCTCCAAATCTTCCGGCTCGGCGACAGTGGCGGAGAGACCGATCATGCGCAGCTCCGGCGCGATCTTCCAAAGACGCGCCAGGCCAAGCGACAGCAGGTCGCCGCGCTTGGAGGTGACCAGCGCATGCAATTCATCGAGCACGACGCGCTTTGAGCGAGGAAAACAGGTACGGCGCATCGTCAGACGCGAGCAGCAAGGCGAGCTGCTCGGGTGTGGTCAAGAAGGATGTCCGGTGGATAGCGGCGCTGGCGCTGCCGCCGCGATACCGGCGTGTCGCCGGTACGGGTCTCGACCTTGATCGGCAGGCCCATCTCGGCGATCGGCGTCTCCAGATTGCGCGCGATGTCGACGGCGAGCGCTTTCGGCGGCGAGATGTAGAGGGTGTGCAGGCCGCCGCTGCGTTTCACGCCACGGCCCCCCTCTTCACCTCCCCCCTTGCGGGGGAGGTCGGCAGCCGAAGGCTGCCGGGAGGGGGGTAACGTCGATTGCGGTGCTCGTGAGTACCCCCCTCCCCCAGCCCTCCCCCGCAAGGGGGGAGGGAGAAGAGCGAGCAAGGCGGCCCCACTTAACTCCACCAGCGTCGGCAGAAACCCCGCCAGCGTCTTGCCGGCGCCGGTCGGCGCGATCAGCAGCACCGAGCGGTCATCGCGGGCGTGCTAGAGCAACGCGAGTTGATGCTCGCGCGGCGACCAGCCGCGCGACGCGAACCATTGCCGGAAACTCCGGCAACAGCGGAGCGGCGTTCGATGGTGGTTCAAGCAGATCGAGCAGCGACACGGCCAAAGAGGTAAGCCGTCAGTGCGGATTCGTCGAGGGTGGTGACTGCCGTATATTTGCCTCGTCATGGCCGGGCTTGAGCCCACGGCTGTCCGGTTGAGGTTTAGCATAGACTTAGGCTCATCTGTCGCTGGTCTTGGAGGATTGGCGGGGGTTCGAGCAGGTTGTCGAATGAGCGGCGGTGCATGAGGTTGGCGCGGACCAGGCGGCTGAAGACGAGTGGGCTTTGGATGGCCGTTTGCGCCGCCTGAGCCAGGCGCAGCAGCAGGAAGGCGATGAGAGCGACGGCGATCTGGATGCGTACGGCGTTCTCGGAGGTGCCGACGAAGCGGGTGATCTTGAGGGTCTGCTTGACCCAGCGGAAGAACAGCTCGATGGCCCAGCGCCGGCGATAGAGATCGGCGATTTCCTCTGCGCTGGCATCGAGATCATTCGACAGGATGCGCAGCACCTTTCCGGTATCGGTCGTGACGCGGACCTCGCGCACGGCATCCTGCATCGGATTACGCCGGCTCCTGGCCTGACGTGCCGGCAGAAAGCCGATGCGGTCCGAGAGGATGTTGCTGCCCTTGGCGACCGGCAGTTCCTTCACGACGTCGAGCGGGGTGTTGGATTTGAAGCGGGTCACGATCCGGCAACCGGCGGCATCGAGCTCGGCCCACCAAGCATAATCGTAATAGCCGAGATCGAAGACATAAGTGGCGCCCGGCTCGATCGGCATCTGCTGAGCTGCGGTGATATCGTTGACGTTGGCTGAGCTGACCGCAGCATAGATCGGGCGGTCAGCATCGGCATCGTAAATCACATGAACCTTGGCGCCGCAGACCCCGGCCGAGAACCGCGCCCAATCGGCACTGCGTTCGTTCAGCCGCACGCTGGTGGCGTCGATCAGATAGGTCGTCTCGGCGAGCTTGCGGCGCAGCCCGCGATGGGCCTGCTTCATCATGATTTCCAGCAGTTCGGCAAACACCTCGACCGGCCGCTTCGCATTGGCGTCCGAGAGGGTCGAGCGCCGGACCGGCTCTGCGCCCAGGTGGTAAAGCCGCGCCGCATGGCTCGAAAGCCCCGTCACGATCTCGCGCAGGCTCGAGGCCCCCGAAAGCTGGCCGTACAGCAGCGCCACGAACTGTCCCTTCGTCGACAGCCGCCGCACCCGCGCATCGGCATCATGTTCTTCCACAAGTGCTTCGAACCGATGCCAAGGCACAAGCTTCAGAATGTCTCGCAATACTGTATTGTGATGCGGCATGGCGCTGATCTCCATTCGTGTCCCGGAACGCTTGCAGACGTCCAGAACCGACTAGAATCAACGCCATGCGCCTTGTCCACTAAATCTAAACCGGACAGCCGTGGGCTTGTCCCGGCCATCCACGACTTCCTTCACGCGGCAACCAAGACGTGGATGCCCGGCCATAGGCGAGCGGAAGCGACGCCGTTCTTCGAACGGCTATGCCCGGCCATGACGAAAACAGAACCTACTCCGTCACGGGCTTGTCCGAAATATCCCAATCCTGGCCGTTGAAGATCGAGATGTAGAGCGTCTTCATCGGCGTGTAGTCGTCGGGCGTATAGTCGTAGGTCACGCCGTCGAGGAAGAACGGCGAGTGGAAACCCTTGAGCGTGGACGCCTGCTTCAGCACGTTCTCGCGCGTCAGCTCGTCGCCGCAGCGGCGGATGATCTCGCTCATGGTGACGACCTGGCCATAGCCGGCATAGGCGATGGTGTTGTCGGCATCGACCGTCGGCAGATATTTCTTGCGCAGCTCCTCGAAGCCCATCACTTCGGGATCGTTCTGCCAGCGCGGCACGCCGGCATCCTTGGCATAGCGGATCGCGACGATGCCCTTGGCATTGTCGAAGCCGGCGGCGCTCAGGATCGAGCGGCCGGTCGAGCCGGCCGACAACAGTTGCAGCGGCTTCCAGCCGAGCTCGGCGACCTTGCGCACCGACTGCGACGTCGCCTTGCCGGTGGTGATGTTGTAGAAGGTGTCGGCGCCCGACTTGGAGAGATTGATCAGCTGCGAGTCGACCGTCGGATCGGTGAGATCGTAGGTCTGCTCCATGATCACCTGCGCCTTGCCGCCGGCATCGGCCAGCGTCTTCTTGAAGGGCCCGAGGAAGTCGCGGCCGAAATCGTCGTTCTGGTAGAGGATGCCGATCTTCGCCTCCGGCCGCACACCGAGCACGTGCTTGGCGAGGATGCGCCCCTCGGTCGGGTAGAGCGGCAGGCCGGCCATGGTCCATTTGTTGTTCTTCGGATCGTTCCATTTCGACGCGCCGGTGTTGAGCAGCAGCTGCGGCACGCCCTTGGAATTGAGATATTTGTGCACGGCGGTCTGCGGCGCGGTGCCGAGCGAACCGAACAGCGCCAGCACCTCCTCCTGCTCGACCAGGCGGCGCGTCGCCTCGACGCATTTCGGCGCACTGTAGGCATCGTCCAGCGTCAGGAACGTCATCTTGCGGCCGTTGATGCCGCCCTTGGTCTCGTTGAGCATCTGGAAATAGGCCTCGCCGACGCGGCCGAGCACGCCATAGAGCGAGCCGGGACCGCTGTGCGGCACGGTCTGGCCGAGCTTGATCTCGGTATCGCTGGCGCCCGGACCGTATTTCTTCTCGGCGGCCGAGAGATATGGCGCGGGGAAGGCCGAGGCGGCGAGCGAGCCGAGCGTGATGGCGCCGAGCTCGCGGCGCGTGAATTTCTTTTTCATTGGTTTCTCTCCCTTGATCTTCGCATCTGATGAAATTGCAGCGCGCCGAGCAATGGTGAAATTGTCGCGCAAGTCCGCCATACACGACAGGGATAGCGTCTAGACTCAAGTTCTGGGTTCAGGCTTGACCGCGACCACGACCAGCCCGCGCACCGGCTCATTGTCCTCGGTGCGGGGCGAGGCCTCCTCGAGATGCGCCAGCCCGAAGTCCGGCGGCGACGACCTTGTCGCGCACCAGTTTCTTGCCATGGGCGTAGCGCAGCCCTGCGCCGATGACGACGTCGTCGCCATCGTGCGTTTCCAGCGTGAAGGCGAACACGCCGCCCGGCGCGAGCACGCGTTTTGCCTCACGCAGCACCGGCGCGATATCGCCGACATAGCACATGGCATCCGCCGCAAGGATCAGGTTGGCGCTCGCGTCCGCCTTGCTGCGCAGGCCCGCGACCATGTCGGCAACTTCGAGCTCGGCATAGAGACCGCTGGCGCGGGCCTGCTCGATCATTTTGGGCGACAGGTCGATGCCGACGAAATGATCGACCTCCTTGGCGAACGCGCCGGCGCCGAGCCCGGTGCCGCAGCCCAGATCGATCGCACGCTTGAAGAACGCCGGCTTCTTCGCGGCTGTTCGCACCGACAGCACCGCCTTGAACAGCAGCTGCGGCGCGCGATAGCCGAGATCGCCGAGCAGCGCGGCCTCGAAGCGCGGCGCGTATTGATCGAACAGCGTCTGCACATAGCCTGTCGGCATCTCGTCGAGCTCAACGGCGCCGAGCCGCATCAGCTTGACCGCAGCGCCATGACGATCCCCAGGATCGGATGCGCGGGCCTGCTGGAACGCGGCGATCGCCTTGTCGTGCTCCTTCGAGCTGCTGGCGGATTTCGCCGAGCGTGAACCAGGCCGAGGTGAAGTTCGGCGCAAGCTCGATCGCCTGCTCCAGCAGGTCGGCGGCGGCCGGCAGATCGCCCTTCAATTGCAGGTCGCGCGCGAACTCGAAGCGGCGGTCGGCGAGCAAGTCGCCGGAGGAGAAAAACAGGCGCGCGGGCATCTCAAGGGAACTCGTCATTGCCGGGCTTGACCCGGCAATCCATCAGAACAAGGATTCTTCGAGGAGATGGATGCGCGGGTCAAGCCCGCGCATGACGACTCAAAACCGCGTCGAGACCGCCTATATTCGGGACATGCGTCCGCAAGACCTCCTCACCCCCGTCCCCGCCGGCCTCTGCTGCAAACCGGGCAACTTCCACATCGATCCCGTGCGCCCGGTCGAGCGCGCCGTGATCACGCATGGCCATTCCGACCATGCGCGCGCCGGCCATGGCGCGGTGCTGGCGACGCAGGAGACGCTCGACATCATGCGGCTGCGCTACGGCGAGAACTTTGCCGGCATCGACGCAGGCGGTGCGTTATGGCGAGGAGATCCGGCTCGGCGACGTCAAGGTGAAATTCCATCCCGCCGGTCATGTGCTGGGCTCGGCGCAGATCGCGGTGTCCTGCAAGGACACCCGCATTGTCGCCTCCGGCGACTACAAGGACGTGCGCGATCCCACCTGCGCGCCGTTCGAGGTCGTGCCCTGCGATGTCTTCATCACCGAGGCGACGTTCGGCCTGCCGGTGTTTCGTCACGGCAATGCCGCCGACGAGGTGAAGAAGCTGCTGGCGTCGGTCGCGCTGTTTCCGGAGCGCGCGCATCTGGTCGGCGCGTATTCTCTCGGCAAGGCCCAGCGTGTGATCGCGCTGATCCGCGAGGCCGGTTACGACGCGCCGATCTACCTGCATGGCGCGATGGAGAAGATCACGCATTACTATCAGAGCCGCGGCATCGCGCTGGGCGAGCTGCAAGCCGGTGCGCGGCACCAAGAAGGCCGATCTCGCCGGCACCATCGCGCTGGCGCCGCCGAGCGCCACCTCCGATCTCTGGACGCGGCGCTTTCCCGATCCGGTGACGGCGTTCGCCTCGGGCTGGATGCGGGTGCGCGCGCGCGCGCGCCAGCGCGGCGTCGAGCTGCCGCTGGTGATTTCCGATCACGCCGATTGGGACGGGCTGACCGCGACGATTGCCGCGACCGGCGCCGGCGAAATCTGGGTCACGCACGGCCAGGAGGACGCGCTGGTGCATTGGTGCCAGACGCAAGGGCCTCGCCGCGCGGCCGCTTCATCTGGTCGGCTACGACGAAGAGGAAGAAAACGAGCCGGTGGCCGAGGGCGAGGAGGCATGAACCGCTTCGCCGAACTGCTCGATCGCCTCGCCTATGAGCCCGGCCGCAACAACAAGCTGCGGCTGATCGAGGCCTATTTCCGCGAGGTCGGCGATCCCGACCGCGGCTATGCGCTGGCGGCGATCACCGGCGCGCTGTCGTTCAAGCACGCCAAGCCCGGCCTGATCCGCGATCTCATCACCGATCGCACCGATCCTGTGCTGTTCGGCCTGTCCTACGATTATGTCGGCGATCTCTCGGAGACGGTCGCGCTGATGTGGCCGAAACGCGCGTCCGCTCTCTCAGCCCCCTCCCCCGCGCGCGGGGGAGGGTCGGGGTGGGGGCAAGCCGCGATGCAGACTGCTGATAAAGAGCCCCCACCCGGATCGCTCCGGCGCGCAAGTGCGCTGCCGAGCGATCCGACCTCCCCCGCAAGCGGGGGAGGTGAAGAAAGAGAGGCGCAAGCGGCAGGAGGCAACGTTCCAGTAGCCGGCCACAACCACCCGCCTCCGCCGACGCTGACCGAAGTCGTCACCACGCTGCGCACGCTCGGCAAGACCGAACTGCCGAAGCAACTCGCGCGCTGGCTCGACGAACTCGACGAGACCGGCCGCTGGGCGCTGCTGAAACTCGTCACCGGCGCGATGCGGATCGGCGTGTCCGCGCGCCTCGCCAAGACCGCGGCCGCCGCGCTCGGCGACAAGGACCCGCACGAGATCGAGCTGATCTGGCCCGGCCTCACCCCGCCCTACACCGACCTGTTCGCCTGGCTGGAGGGCCGCGGCGACAAGCCGGTCAACCGCGATCCCGCGCCGTTCCGCCCGGTGATGCTGGCGCATGCGATCGAGGACACGGATTTCGCCGGCCTCGACGCGGCCGACTACATCGCCGAATGGAAATGGGACGGCATCCGCGTGCAGGCGGTCGCCGGCCGCGACCCGCGCGGCCACATCACGGCGCGGCTCTATTCGCGCACCGGCGAGGACATCACCAGGAGCTTTCCCGATCTGGTGCCATCGCTGCATCTGCCCGGCGCGATCGACGGCGAACTGCTGGTGGTGCGCGACGGCCGCGTGCAGAGTTTCAACGTGCTGCAGCAGCGGCTGAACCGCAAAGTCGTGTCGCCGAAGCTGATCAAGGATTTTCCGATTCATCTGCGTGCCTATGATCTGCTCGGCGACGGCGACAATGATCTGCGCGAGCTGACCTTCGCCGAGCGGCGGCAAAAGCTCGAAGCCTTCGTCAAGAAGCTCGATGACGCCCGTATCGATCTGTCGCCGACGATTCCCTTCGACAGTTGGGAGGCGCTTGCGCGCAGCGCGCGCCAATCCTGCCGGATGCCGGCGCCGGCGAAGACGCCGACGCGGTCGAAGGCGTGATGCTGAAGCGGCGCGACGCGCCCTATCTGCCGGGCCGGCCCAAGGGCCAGTGGTGGAAATGGAAGCGCGACCCGCACATCATCGATGCCGTGCTGATGTACGCCCAGCGCGGCCACGGCAAGCGCTCGTCCTATTATTCCGACTACACCTTCGGTGTCTGGACCAAGGGCGAGACCGGCGACGAGCTGGTGCCGGTCGGCAAGGCCTATTTCGGCTTCACCGACGAGGAGCTGCTGCAGATCGACCGCTTCGTCCGCCGCAACACCACCGAGAAATTCGGCCCCGTCCGCCATGTCGTTCATGAGCCGACCCAGGGCCTGGTGCTGGAAGTCGCCTTCGAAGGGCTGCAGCGCTCGCCGCGGCACAAATCCGGCATCGCGATGCGGTTTCCGCGCATCAGCCGGCTGCGCTGGGACAAACCGCCGCGCGACGCCGACCGGCTGGAGACGCTGGAGAAGCTGCTGAAGAGCGACGCAGCCAAATAAAGTTTTGGTAACCTCTGGCGGCGCCTTAGCGGGTTCCCCATGTGCATCTCGCCGTAGTAAAGTGAGTGGCGAATCCGCGAGGAGAGAATGAGATGCCCAACGACACCAGGGAATTGCCGGCCGCCCATGACGGATTTTCCCGCTTTCTCGGCGGCTCGCCCGCATCGGTGGCGTTGCGGCTGATCCTGCTGTCGATCCTGGTCGGCGTCGTGCTCGCCGCGATCGGCTTCGATCCCTACAACATCATCCGCAGCATCCAGCGTCTGTTCCGCTGGGTGTGGGATATCGGCTTCGACGCGATCAACTGGATGTGGCGCTATTTCCTGCTCGGCGCCGTCATCGTGATCCCGATCTGGCTGCTGTCGCGGGTGTTCGGCGCGCCGCGCGGACGCTGACCGACAGCGTTGCTGGCGCCTCCGACCAGAGTCACCACACGCCAGGTGTTTGCCATCGCGGGCCCCGCGATGATCGCGAACCTGACGACGCCGTTGATCGGCATCGTCTCGACCACGGCGATCGGACGGCTCGGCGACGCCAGGCTGCTCGGCGGCGTGGCGATGGCCTCCGTGATCTTCGACTGCATGTTCTGGCTGTTCGCCTTCCTGCGCATGGGCACGGTCGCCTTCACCGCGCAGTCGCTCGGCGCGGGCGAGACAGGCGAGCTGCGCGCGCATCTGGCGCGCGGGCTGGTGGTCGCCGCCATCATCGGCGCGGCGCTGATCCTGCTGCAGGTGCCGACCGCGATCGTGGTGCTGGACGCGATGGGCGGCAGCGAGGGCGTCACGCGTGCCGCCAAAACCTATTTCGCGATCCGCATCTGGTCGGCGCCGCTGGCGCTCGGCAACTACGTCGTGCTGGGCTGGCTGATCGGCCAGGCGCGCGCGATGCTGGCGCTGTCGATCCAGGTCGCGATCAACCTCATCAACATGGCGATCACCGTGCTGCTGGTGCTCGTGCTCGACATGGGCATCGCGGGCGCGGCAAGCGCGGCCGTCGTTGCCGAAGCCGCCGGGCTGCTGCTTGGCCTCGTGATCGCGTGGCACCTGATGCAGCGGCAGCTGACGGTGCCCCGCGCGGTGCTGTTCGATCGCGCCAGGCTGATGCGCATGCTCGCGGTCAACCGCGACATCATGATCCGCACCGCGGCGCTGATCACGGCGTTCCTGTTCTTCACCGCGCAAGGCGCACGTGCCGGCGACATCACGCTGGCGGCGAATGCGGTGCTGAACAATTTCCTGCTGGTCAGCGCCTTCTTCCTCGACGGGCTCGCCAATGCCGCCGAGCAGCTCTGCGGCCGCGCCTTCGGCGCGCGCGATCGCGCCGCCTTTTCCGGCGCGACGCGGCTGGTGATCGCCTGGGGTTTTGGCTTTGCGCTGGCGGTCGCCCTGGTGTTCGCGCTGTTCGGGCCGCGCTTCATCGATGTCATGACCGCGAGCGCCGACGTCCGCCTGCTGGCGCGCGATTTCCTGATCTTCGTGATCGTCTCGCCGCTGCTCGCGGTGTTCGCCTTTGCGTTCGACGGCGTCTATATCGGCGCGACCTGGGCGCGCGACATGCGCAATCTGATGCTGGCCTCGCTCGCGGTGTTTCTCGACCGCCTGGTTCGCGCTGCGCGCGTTTCGGCAATGCCGGGCTGTGGGGCGCGCTGCTGGCGCATTACGCCGCGCGCGGCGGGCTGGAGGCGGCGCGCTATCCGGCGCTGTTGAAGGCGTCGTTCACAGCGGCCAATCCTCGGCCGTGATCGCGGCGGCATCGGCGCCGACGATCTCCGACAGCGACTCGTGGTCCGTCCGCAGCAAGGTCGCGGCGAGATCGCGCTTGATGTCCTCGACCAGGCCGAGCCCCTTGTAGACCAGCGGCGAATAGAGCTGCACCAGGCTGGCGCCGGCGCGGATCTTGGTCAGCGCCGCGCCGCCGGAATCGATGCCGCCGACGCCGATCAAGCGGAAACGCGCCTTCGACGCGCACATAGGTCTCCGCCACCATCCGCGTCGACAGGCGGAACAGCGGCCGGCCCGACAGACCGCCCTGCTCTTTCGCGCGCGAGGCTTCGCGCAAGGTCGATGGCCGCGCCACCGTGGTGTTGGCGACGATCATGCCGTCGACCCGGCGCGAGCGCGCGACATGCACGACCTCGTCGAGCTCGGCGAGGCTCAGATCCGGCGCGATCTTGAGCAGCACCGGCGTGTCGCCGGCCTTCTCGCGCACGCGGTCGCGCGCCTCGAGCACCTTCGACAGGAGATCGTCGAGGATGTGGCCCTGCTGCAGGTTGCGCAGGCCCGGCGTGTTCGGCGAGGAGACGTTGACGGTGAAATAGCTCGCGACCGGCGCGAAGGTCTCGATCAGCGTGCACGTAGTCGCCGACGCGGTCGGGCGAATCCTTGTTGGCGCCGACATTGACGCCGACGATGCCGGGAAGCTGCGCGCGCGACGCAAGCCGGCGCAGCACGGCCTCGGCGCCGTCATTGTTGAAGCCCATGCGGTTGACCACGGCTTCGTCGCGCTCGAGCCGGAACAGCCGCGGCCGCGGATTGCCGCTTTGCGGCTTCGGCGTCACCGTGCCGATCTCGACAAAGCCGAAGCCGAGCCGCAGCAGCGCGTCCGGCACCTCCGCGTTCTTGTCGAAGCCCGCGGCCATGCCGACCGGATTGGGGAAGTTGAGGCCGAAGGCGCGCACCGCGAGCTTGGCGTCGTCGGCGCGCGGCTTGATCGGCGGCAGGAATTTCAGGCCGTGGATGGCGAGCCGATGCGCGTCCTCGGCGTCGATCCAGCGCAGCAGCGGCAGCGAGAGGGCATCGAAGGCGCGGATCACGGTTTCAGCTCCGGGATCGCATGCGAGCCGTCGGCGCGCGTCGTCCAGATTCTGCACGCCCCTCACCGCGCCGAGATCGAGTTCGCCATAGAGATGCGGAAACAGCTCGTCATTGCGCGAGCGCTCCCAGCGCAGCGCGCTGCCGAGCGCATCGACATCGACCTCGACCAGGAACAGGCCGGTTTGGCCGGCGAAGAATTTTCGCGCGGTCTCGGTGACCTGGGCCGCGGTCGAGAAATGGATGTAGCCGTCGCGCGCATCGTCGGCGCTGCCGCGGTAGACGCCCTGCCGCTCGGCCTCGCGCCAGGCCGAAGCGGGACAGATTTTGTAGATGGTGGGCACTTAATGCTGCTGGTCGACGTTTCGGTTTCGGGGCAATCACCGACCGTATCGGCGGCCTCCGGCCGAACTCAAGGGCACATCCTGTCGTCCCGGTGAGCGAGCGCGCGAGCGCGACGTCCGGGACCCATGAGGCCACAGATACATGGCGCCTTCATCCGGCTCGAGCCACAGCGCGCTTCGCGCATCCTCTGCCGTGAGGGGAGTCCCAGCGTTCGCGCGGGACGACAACCATCACGTCGCGTAATCCGGCTCCTGGCGGTCGAGGATGCGCTTGAGCGCATCGAAATGCCGCTGCGACGGCGACGGATTGTAGCGGCTCTGGCCGCCATAGGTCTCCTTGGTCCGCTCGACCACGGCATCGGGCATCTTCTTCAGCGGCTCGCGCGTCCACATCGCATAGAGCTGCACCTGCGCCGCGCGCTCGATGTAATAGAGGCGCTCATAGGCTTCCGCCACGGTCGCGCCGACGGTGGAGATGCCGTGATTGGCCATGAACAGGATGCTCTTGTCGCCGATCACGCCGGCCAGCCGCGCGCCCTCCCCGGGATCGATCGCCGGGCCGGTGTAGACATCGTCATAGGCGATCTCTTCCGACAGGCCGACCTCGGTCTGGCCGATCTCCTTGATGCGGGGGTCTTCGAGCCGCGTCAGCGCGCTGGCATAGGGCATGTGGGTGTGGAACACGGCCTTGGCATGCGGCAGCGCCTTGTGGATCGGCGCGTGGATGCAGAAGCAGGAGCGCTCGACATCGCCGGCGCCGCTTTTGACGAGGCCGTCGTCGATGCCGACTTCCATGAAGCAGGACGCCGTCACCTCGGACCAGTGCATGCCGAACGGAATCTGGTAGTAGCGATCGCTGCGGCCGGGCACGACCAGGGTCAGATGGTTGAAGATGCCTTCGGAGAAGCCGTGCATATGGGCGAGGCGATGCGCGGCGGCGAGATCGACCCGCGCCTGCCACTCCTCGGCGCTGCATTCGGAAACCGACTTCGGCGAAACGCGGAATTGCATTGGTGTTCTCCCTGCTGATGTCTGTTGTTGTGACGCCAGTATAGCGCATTTCGACGCCTCGTCATGGCCGGGCTTGACCCGGCCATCCATCAAAAACAGAGGGCTCTACTTGCAAAGCAAGATGGATGCGCGGGTCATCTTGGTCGAAGACGGCGCCTCGCGCCTTGTCGCCCGCGCATGCACGATCGCAACGCGACTGACGCGTGCTACGCCGACCGCGCCAGCGCGCCGTCGATCATGGCGACCGCATTGGCGATGCCATAGACCGCGACGAACGAGCCGAAGCGCGGGCCCTTCTCCTGGCCGAGCAGCACCTGGTAGAGCATGTTGAACCAGTCGAGCGACACGCCGGGGCGGCCGTCCTTGGCCGGCTTCTTGTGGTCGAGGAACGGCTCGCGGCGGCCGATCTCGTAGACCGCGTTCTGGATGTCTTCGGCCGACGACGTTCGCCGGCAGGCTCGACAGTGCATCGCGCAAATCCTGCAGCGCAGCGCGCTCGTTGTCCGTCGGCTCGCGGAACTGCTTGGTCGGCGCCACGAAGTCGCGATAATAATTGATGGCGTAGCCGACCATGGCGTCGAGCTTCGGATGCGTTTGCGGCGTCACGCCCGGCCGATAGCGGCCGATGAAGCCCCACAACGTCTCGGCATTCTCCGCATTCGACGACGACACCAGCGTCAGCAGCAGCTGGAACGTGACGGGCATGTCGGCCTTCGGCGGATGGCCGGCATGGATGTGCCAGACCGGATTGCCGAGCTGCGATCGGCCGTCCTGGCGCGGAAAGCCGTCGAGGAATTGCTGGTAGTCGTCGACATTGCGCGGGATCACGTCGAAGTACAGCCGCTTGGCCGCCTTCGGCTCGCGATACATGAACAGCGACAGCGATTCCGGCGAGGCGTAGCGCAGCCATTCGTCGATGGTGAGCCCGTTGCCCTTCGACTTCGAAATCTTCTGGCCCTGCTCGTCGAGGAAGAGCTCGTAGTTGAAACCTTCCGGCGGCGTGCCGCCGAGCGCGCGGGCGATCTGGACCGGACAGCTTCACGGAATCGATCAGGTCCTTGCCGGCCATCTCATAGTCGACACCGAGCGCGACCCAGCGCAACGCCCAGTCCGCCTTCCACTGGCACTTCACATTGCCGCCGGTGACCGGCGTCTCGACCTCCTCGCCGGTGTCGGGATCGACATAGGTGACGGTGCCGGCGGCGACGTCGCGCGCGATCGATCGGCACCTGAAGCACGACTGCCGGTGCGTCTGGCTAGATCGGCAGGAACGGCGAATAGGTCGCGCGGCGATCGGGCCCGAGCGTCGGCAGGATGATCGTCCATCACCTTGTCGTAGGCGGCGAGCATCTTCAGCAGCGTCGCATCGAAGCGGCCCGACGTGTAGTAGTCGGTCGAGCTCGCGAACTCGTAGTCGAAGCCGAAGCGATCGAGGAAGGCGCGCAGCCGCGCATTGTTGGCGGCGCCGAACGAAGGATGCTCGTTCGAGAACGGGTCCGGCACGCGCGTCAGCGGCTTGCCGAGATGGGCCGCCAGCATGTCCGGTTCGGCACATTGTCCGGCACCTTGCGCAGGCCGTCCATGTCGTCGGAGAAGGCGATCAGCCGCGTCCTGATCTTGTCTTCGGTCAGCACGCGGAAGGCGTGGCGCACCATGGTGGTGCGCGCGACCTCGCCGAAGGTGCCGATATGCGGCAGGCCGGACGGACCGTAGCCGGTCTCGAACAGCACCTCGTCCTTTCCGGGATGCTTTTTCAGCCGCGCGACAATCGCCTTCGCCTGCTCGAACGGCCAGGCGTTGGATTGTTCGGCGAGCGAGCGCAGGTCGCTTGGCGATGGCTGAAAGCTCGAGAGTGGACATTTAGACGAAAGTTCTCCAAAGGCGCGGAAATTAGCACACTCGTCATTGCGAGCGAAGCGAAGCAATCCACTTATCCGCTTGCGGAAGCATGGATTGCTTCGTCGCTTCGCTCCTCGCAATGACGAGTAACTTCGAACGACGCTAGAACGGGCTCACCGAGAAATAGCGCAGCCACAGATCGGTGTAGCGGCCTTTTTCCCAGACCCGGAACAGCGCCCAGTTCAACGCCTGCCGGAGCAGGTCGTTGCCCTTGCGCACGGCAATGCCGATGCCCTCGCCGAAATAGCGGCTCTCGACGAACGGGCCGCCGGAGAAGGCGCAGCAATCCGCCGAGTCGGTGCCGTTGATCCAGAACGCCAGCGAGATGCCGTCGCCGAAGATGAAGTCGACCTCGCCGCGGCGAAGCGCGAGACGCAGCGCCTCGTCGTTCGGATAGGAATGGAGTCTCGGCGTCGGTGAACATCGCCTTGAGGTAGGCTTCATGCGCGGAGCCGGTGACGGCGCCGACCTTCTTGCCCTCGAGATATTCGGGACGCACTTCCGGCAACACGCCGTCGCGCCGCGACACGAAGCGCGCCGGCGCGCGGTAATAGGGATCGGTGAAATCGAGGCGGGTGCGCAGCTGCGCGGTCACGCCCATCGAGGCGATGATGGCATCGCCCCGGTTGCTGGAGATGGCGTCGAGCAGCGTCTCGAAGCGGCGCATCTGGATGGTGCAGGTGACCTTGATCTCCTCGCACAGCGAGCGCGCGAGATCGACATTGAAGCCGGCCGGATTGCCGTCGGCGCCGGTGAAGTTGAACGGCGGATAATCGGTCTCGGTCAGGAAGCGGATGACCGAGATACGCGAAAGATCCGGCCGCTCCGGCCGACGCCGCGGGTCCCAGAAGCCGGGCACGGCTTGCGGTGCGGCCTCCACGGGCTTGGGCGCCGTCTGCATGCCGGGCACCGGGCTCGCCGGAGTTTTGGGCGTGCCCTGCGCCAGCGCCGGGCCGCAGAGCAGTTGCTGCCAGCAAGCAGGCCAGAGAGCAGCGATCGGACGCGGAATGACGAGATGATCTGCAACGGTTTGGCCGGTGATTTCGGGTGATCGGGATGGCCTTATAGGGCCATCCCCGCGACATTTCGAGGGCCGTTTCGCGTCAAATAAAGCGCCCGCTCAGAGATACTTCTTCAGGTCGGCCGCGGCCTCTTCCGGTTTCCGGTTGAGGTTGAAGGGCGCGACGAACCTGCCGTCGCGGTCCATCAGATAGGTCAGCGCGGTGTGGTCCATGGTGTAGTCGCCGTCCTTCAGCGGAACCTTCTTGGCATAGACCCGGTAGGCGGACAGCACTTTGGCAATGGCCTCGGGATCGCCGGTCAGGCCTTTGAGGTGCGGGTCGAAGCTCGACAGATAATCCTTCATCGCCTGCTTGTTGTCGCGCTCGGGATCGACCGAGATGAAGTAGGCGTTGACGCGATCGGCATCCTTGCCCATCGCGCGCAATATCTCGGACATCTCGAACAGCGCGGTCGGGCAGACGTCGGGACAATGGGTGAAGCCGAAGAAGATGATGCTCGGCTTGCCCTGCAGGTTCTTCTCGGTGACGGTGGCGCCGCTCTGGTCGGTCAAGCTGGAACGGCCCGCCGATCGCGGCCGGCGCGGTGACCCCGCGCACGCCGCCCATCGCCCACAGCATCACCAGCAGCCCGATCAGCAGGCTCGCGGTGAACGCGGTGACGATGACAAGCGTGCGGTTGGTGGCGACCCGGTCCATTCCGGCATTCCCTCACATCAGAAGCAGGCGGCGAAACCGGCCGCGATCATCTCGAAGAACACGGTCGTGCCGTAGTGGAACCAGAGCGCGAAGCGTCGCGAGCAGGACGATCGTTGCCATCGCACCGCCGCCCCACAGCAGAAGCGCCCGCGCCGCGGGCCGTCTTGCGCTCGATGATATCGTGGCTGGAGAGGGGCTGCGCCATGCCCCTCAATTAAGGCGAGACAGAAAAGCGGGCAAGCACGTTGTCCGTGCCTGCCATCACGTCATGCTGATGGAATGGCTTTGCTTAGTGCGGCGCGGAGGCCTGGGCGCGCGCCGGCGTCTTGCTCGCGGACGCCGGCAGGCCGTCGCCGGGCGTCTTGCTCGTCGAGGCCTGGGCATCGAGATAGCAGGGCTTGTAGAGCGCCTGCAGCTCCTTGCCGCGCAGGAAGATCATCTTCGGCGTCAACCCGCCGCGCCTGGAAATCCAGTGCCGCACCGCCGACGGATACATCGAGTAGAGCATCTGGGTCGCTTCGGGATTGGTGACGGCGCGGCCATTGGCGCCGAAATCCCACGCCGCATGGAAGCCGAGCGTCGCCGCCGAGGTGACGCAGATCTTGTCGTGCGGAACGGCGCCGAGGACGATGGTGCAGGCGGAGGCGCAGAGACCGTCGATGATCACGGCTTCGCCGGAGGTGCGCAGGCCCTGATATTTGTCGACATAGGTGCCGATCCGGCCGCCGCGGTCATCCGCGATGCGGACCACGGCCTGGCTTGCCCCCATGCTCGCCAGCAACAGAACCGCCGCGAGCAACCCCGTCAACAGCTTCATCGTCTGCCCCTGCCCCAGTCCAATCCTGTCGAAATCTGGTCGTCTTGTCGTGATGCATCGCCAGCGTGTTTCGAGATCGTGATTTTGTCTAGGCAAAGGCGAGGAGCGAAAACAAATTCAAATCAGGTGTTGCAGACGCTGCTGCACTTTGGGCCGTTTGGGCCGCAGTTCGTGTGGCAAAAAAGTCCCGAACTGGAACAGGTTAACGATTTCCTAATACACCATGGCAGGCGCAAAAAAAGCCCCGTGAGATCACGGGGCTTCTTTCTGCTCGCTAGCTGGAGGGCAGCAAGGCCCTCAAGCGAGCAACCACTCTGATACTAGTCGTGTTCCTTGATGATGGTCTTGTGGCGAGGGCTCCTCGCGCTCCTTCTTGATCACCGTGGTGTGCTCGGCCGGCTCGCGCTCCTTGATCACGGTGGTCCGGTCACGGTCACGGTGCTCGCCGACGGTCACGCCGGCGCCAACCGGGCCCACGCCGACGCCAACCCGGGTCTCGTCCGCGTTCGCGGCAGGAATCGCCAGCGCGATGCCGGCCACGGCTGCCAGTGCAATTGCCAATTTCATGTTCTCATCCTCCAGTGTCTGCCCGCTGCTCCGATAATTCGGATGTGATGTTCCTGTTCCCGGAACAATTGCAGACAAGGGCGGGAACAATTTTGTAGGATCGGTTTCGCCATCTCCCGCCGGACTCCGTTCCATGAACCGACATCTCCTGAGATCGCTCGCCGCGATCATGGCGCTCGCCTGCGGGGCGGGCGCGGCGTTCGCCGAGACCATCACCATCAATGGCGTGAAGCGGACCTTCAGCGCGCGGCTTGCCGATGTGAAGCCGGCGCCGCTGGTGATCGCGCTTCACGGCAACACCCAGACCGGCGCCGACATGGCCTCGCGCACCTCATGGCCGGCGGTGGCCAAGCGCGAGCATTTCACCGTCGTATTTCCCGACGGGCTCAACCGCGCCTGGGCGGATTTGCGCTCCAACGAGATGCGCGCCGGCCGCACGCCGCCCGAAGGCACCGACGACGTCGCCTTCATCGCAGCCCTGGTCGAGAAATATGTCAGCGACGGCACCGCCGATCCCAAGCGCGTCTATGTCACCGGCGTCTCCAATGGCGGCGCGATGACCATGACGCTCGCCTGCAAGCGCGCCGACCTGTTCGCGGCGGCCGCCAGCGTCATCATGAATTTCACCGACGAGTTCGCCAACGCCTGCCAGCCGTCGCGGCCGGTGCCGATGCTGATGATGAACGGCACCGCCGATCCGCTGATCCCGTATGAGGGCGGACGCGGCACCAGCCGCTACGCCGTCGACGGCTTCTGGTCGACGGAGAAGACGATTGCCTTCTGGCGCAAGGTCAACGGCTGCGAGGAAGGCGATGCCGCCTCGACCGATCTCGCCGACAAGGACCCGAACGATCAGTCGACGGTGACGCTGATCTCCTCGCGCTGTCCTGCCGGGCGCGACGTCGTGCTCTATCGCATCAATGACGGCGGCCACCGCATGCCCGGCAGCTTTCCGGACAGCCGCTTTGTGCGGCTGGTCAATTACATCTTCGGCCCGCAGAACCACGACATCGACGGCGCGGAGACGATCTGGGCGTTTTTCAAGCGGTTTCCGTGACCAGCCACGCGCGTCACGCAGTAGCGCGCACCGCGCGACGCGCTAGGAAGGGCCGCCAATTTCCAGCCGGAGAACCCAATGAGCATTCAGCGTTTTGAAACCGGGCCGCGCATGAGCCAGGTCGTCGTCAACGGCAACACCGTCTATCTCGCGGGCGTCGTCGCCAACAAGGCCAAGGGCAAGAGCACCACCGAGCAGACCCAGGAGATCCTGTCGATCATCGACGGCCATCTGGCCAAGGCCGGCACCGACAAGTCGAAGCTGCTGTCGACCAACATCTACATCACCGACATGAAGAATTTCGCCGAGATGAACGCGGTGTGGGACAAGTGGGTGTCGCCGGGCAACACGCCGGCCCGCGCCACCGTCGAGGCGAAGCTCGCCAACCCCGATTATCTGGTCGAGATCATGGTGGTCGCGGCGAAGTGACATCGCGTCATTCGCCGCGGCCAGTGCCGGGCATGACGGCTTCGCGCCATCTGCCCGAAAACGTGGATGGCCTGCGTCGACGCTCGCCGTGACTGCATCGAGTCTCACGCCGCCTTGGCCGCGCCCTTCTCGGCTTCGATCTTGCGCGAGAACAGCCAGCGGAAATAGGTCAGCGGCGCGTCGGCGCCGATGGCGAGCAGCTGATAGTTCGGATCGGCATCGAACACCTTCTGCTGCGCCTCGATGATGTCCTTGTCCTCGTTGAAAGCTTCCTCCAGCGAGTGACGCAGCGACAGCGCGATGTTCGGATTGTCGATGTCGAAATCGTGCAGATAGTTCCAGAAGAAGTGCGTGGAGCTGCGCGTCTCCGGCGTCATGAACTGCGCGTTGCGATATGACCGCGTGCCCGGAACCTGCACGCCCTTCTCCACGCCCTGGCCGGCGGGCGCGAACGTCGTGTCGAGCGTGAAGATGCCGGGAACGATCATGCGGCCGATGTTGCGGCGGTCGATCTTGTCGGTTTTGTTCGAAATGACCTTCTTGTGATAGGGCGGCGGCTCGGCGCCCATGTGCCAGCGCTCGACGCGAAAGCCGTCGTCCAGCTTCTCGATCGCGACCGGCTTGGTCTTGTAGGCATATTCCTCGGAGCCGCCGAGCGTATTGGTGTGCACGAAGGCGAGATGCGCGAAGTCGGAGAGATTGTCGACGATCAGGAGCCAGTTCGCCTTGTAGTGCATGTAGCCGGGCAGGCCGCGCCATTTGGGATCTTCGAGCGGCGGATAGTCGAGGATCAGTTTCGGATCGGCCTTCTCGGGATCGCCGGTCCAGATGAAGATGAGATTGTAGCGCTCGACCACGGGATAGCTGCGCACGCCGAGCTTCGGCGGAATGTTGTCCTGTCCGGGAATCTGGATGCACTTGCCGTCGGAAGCGAACTTCATGCCGTGATACATGCAGCGGATGTCGTCGCCCTCGACGCGGCCCATCGACAGCGGCGCCGCGCGATGACAGCAGCGATCGTCCAGCGCCACGACCTTGCCGCTGGCGCCGCGATAGAGCACGATCGGCTTCTCCAGGATGGTGCGCGCGAGCTTCTTGCCGTCGATCAGTTCGTGATTCCAGGCCGCGACGTACCAGGAATTGTAGAGAAAAATTCCGTCGTCGTTCATGTCACCCTCCTCGCTTGGATTTGTTCTAATTTCTAGGTCATCGGCGGTGACCGGGATACTCGATTTGTCTGGACACACTGTCCAGCTGGATGGACAATCCAGCGATGGATTGGCGCGATTGGGAACTGTTTTGCGAAGTGGTCGAGCACGGCGGCTTCAGCGCCGCCGCGCGCGTGCTCGGCCATCCCAAATCGAGCCTTAGTGCTGCAGTGCAGCGGCTGGAAGGCCATCTCGGCCTGCGGCTGATCGAGCGCACCACGCGCCATCTGCGCCTGACCGATGCCGGCGACACCATCTATCGCCGGGTCCAGCCGCTGTTCATCGCGCTGCATGAGACCAAGAGCGAGGCGCTGGCCATGAGCAGCGCCGTCGCCGGCACCTTGCGCATCAAGTCGCCTTACGAATTCGGCGCGCATCACGCCGGCCCCGTCGCCTGCGAATTGATGGCGCGCTATCCCGATCTCACCATCCGCATCGACGTCGAGCACGAGATCGTCAATCCCGTCGCCGAGAACTACGACATCGTGTTCGCGATGCTGGAGGCGCCGCTGCCGTCGGCCGGCATCGTGATCCGCCGGGTGTTCACGCTGGAGCGCGGGCTGTTCGCCGCGCCGTCGCTGCTGGAACGGTTCGGCGAGCCGCGCACGCTGCGCCGATCTCGCGCGACTTCCGCTGCTGGCCGGTCCCGAGCGACACGGCCTGGGCGATCACGCCGCCCGGCGGCAAGGCCGAACATCTCGCCGGTGGAGAAGGCCCGGCTGGTCAGCTCGAACGCCCATATCCGGCTGCAGGCGGCGACTCGCCGGCCACGGCGTGCTGCGGGTGACCGCGAGCTTCACCCGCGCCGCGGTCGAGGCCGGCTCGCTGAAGCGCGCTGCTGCCGGACCATGTCTGCGAGCCGCTGTCCGTGCATGCGCTGCTGCCGGCGCGCCAGTTCGTGCCGGCCAAGGTGCGCGCCTTCCTGGATGCGCTGGAAGTCCACGCCCATGGGCCGCGAGGCGCTGGAAACCGAGCCGCTGCCCGGTTAACCGGTTTGGTCGCGAATTTTCGGGAACCTCCGGCCTGCTGCCGCATCCAACTCTGCGTATCTGCTAGAGTGAGAGGAGCCGCCATGCAAGGCGCCACGCACCCAAAACCGCACCGTCCGCGGCCGGCGATGCCGAGCTCGTCCAGCGCGCGCTGGCGCGCGACGAGGCGGCCGTGCGCGCCATCATCAAGGCCAACAACCGCCGGCTCTACCGGCTGGCGCGCGGCATCCTGCGCAACGACGGCGAGGCCGAGGACGTGGTGCAGGAAACCTATGTCCGCGCCTTCACGCATCTCGACCGATTTCCGCGGCGAATTCCAGCCTGTCGACCTGGCTGTCGCGGATCGCGATGAACGAGGCGCTGGGCCGGCTGCGCCGCCAGCGGCCCGGCGTCGAGATCGTCCTCGCTGCCGCAAGGCGCGCTGGAAGCGCAGATCATCCAGTTTCCTCTCGCGTCCGCCGCAGACGATCCGGAAAAATCCATGGCCCAGCGCGAAATCCAGCATGTCGTCGAAGGCGCGATCGACGAACTGCCCGAACCGTTCCGCATCGTCTTCATCACCCGCGTGATCGAGGGCATGAATGTCGAGGAGACCGCCGAAATTCTCGACCTGAAGCCGGAGACCGTGAAGACGCGGCTGCACCGCGCCCGCACCATGCTGCGCGACAATGTCGAGAAGAAGATCGGCCCCGTGGTGATGGAAGCGTTTCCGTTCGCCGGCCGCCGCTGCGAGCGCCTGACCGAAGCCGTGCTGAAGCGGCTCGGCTATCATCTGAAAATATTCTCGGGAACCTCCGGCGCCTCAGCGCCATCCAACTCCTGTGCAACCAACAAGCGCCGGCGCAGCACGCCGGCGCCACAGGAGTGATCAAACATGTTCGTTCGATTGGGCGCGGCGATCGCCGCGATGACGCTTTTGAGCAGCGCCGGCGCTGGCGCAAGGCGCCAAGCTCGACCGATCCGCAGATCGCGCATATCGCCTACACCGCAGGCGTGATCGACATCGCCGCCGCCAAGCAGGCGCATGACCAAGGCCAGCAACAAGGACGTCAAGGCGTTCGCGGAAGACATGGTGCGCGACCATGAGGCCGTGAACAAGCAGGCGCTCGACCTCGTCAAGAAGCTCAAGGTCACGCCGGAGGACAACGACACCAGCAAGGCGCTGTCGAAGCAGGCCGCCGACAAGCTCGCCGAACTCGGCAAGCTGAAGGGCGCCGACTACGACAAGGCCTATGTCGCCAACGAGGTCGCCTACCACAAGACGGTCAACGGCGCGCTGGAGACGCAGCTGATTCCGTCGGCCAGCAATGCCGAGCTGAAGAGCCTGCTGCAGACCGGCCTGAAGATCTTCCAGGGCCATGAGCAGCACGCCGAACATGTCGCGGCGAGCTGAAGTAGGGAGACTGCGCATGTCGCCGGGACGGCTTCGCCTGATTGCGTGCGTATCTGCGCTTGGGCGATGGCCGTCCCGGCGCATGCGGCGACCATCCAGATCGTGATGGAGAATCTGGTGATCTCGCCGGCCGAGGTTTCGGCCAAGGTCGGCGACACCATCGAATGGGTGAACAAGGACGTGCTCGCCCACACCGCGACCGCGAAGAACGGCGACTTCGACGTGACGATGCCGCCGAAGAAGACGGTGACCTACGTGCTGAAGAAGGCCGGCACGGTCGACTATTACTGCCGCTTCCATCCCAACATGAAGGCGACGCTCAAGATCGAGCCGTAGCAGCGCTTGACCTCCGAGGTAATCGATTTGGCCGCGCGCTCCTTCGATAGTCGGTCAGCCGATCGATCCGGCCGACAATCGAAGGAGACGACCATGACCGACGTCACCACGATCGCCCGCCGCTATATCGAGCTCTGGAACGAGCGCACGCCGAGCCGCCGCCGCGAGATGCTGGCGACCAACTGGACCGCGGACGCGAGTATGTCGACCCGCTGATGAGCGGCGACGGCCATGACGGCGTCGACGCGCTGATCGCGGGCGTGCAGCAGAAGCTTTCCGGATTTCAAGTTCACGCTGATCGGCGAGCCCAACGGCTTTGGCGATCACGTCCGCTTCTCCTGGGGCCTCGGCCCCGACGGCGTCGACAGCCCGATCAAGGGCACCGATTTCGCCGTGCTGAAGGACGGGCGCATCCGCAGCATCACCGGCTTCCTCGATCAGGTGCCGCGCGGGCGCGTGAGCGTTCGCAAAGCGTAGCCGCTGCCGTCCACGCGCGGCGGTTCACGCTTTCTCCATCGCGAGCTCGGCCTTGAGGCTGTCGACGTCGCGATAGATCGAGGCGACCGCGAGCACGCGGCCCTTCTGCTTGTAGCGCAGCACGCAATCGCGGCCCTTGATGTCGCCGTCGACCGCGATCTCGTCCCAGTTCTCGGCGTGGCCGACATAGTTGATCGGCACGTCGTAATGCTGGCTCCAGAAGAACGGCACGGCGTCGAAGGCCTCGCGCGCGCCCAGCATGTTGCGCGCCGCGGTCTGGCCCTGGCGCTCGGCCACCACCCAATGCTCGACGCGGATGTTCTCGCCGCGAATGCGGATCGGGCCAGCGCGCGATGTCGCCGGCGGCAAAGATGCCGGGCGCGCTGGTCTCGAGATACGCGTTGACGGTGACGCCGCGATCGATCGCCAGTCCCGCCTGCTCGGCCAGCGCGAGGCGCGGGCGCACGCCGACGCCGACCACGACCAGATCGGCCTCGAGCGTGCCGCCGCTCTTCAGCGTCGCGCGCTTGCCGTCGATCGCGGTGACGGTGTCGCCGAGATGGAAGATCACGCCATGCTCCTCATGCAGCGCGCGCACGAAGTCGCCCATGTCGGGACCGAGGATGCGCTCCATCGGCCGCTTCTCGGGCGCGACGACATGCACCTCGATGTCGCGGGCGCGCAGCGACGCCGCGACCTCGAGCCCGATGAAGCTCGCGCCGATGACGACCGCGCGCTTGGCGTCCTTGGCGTTCGCGATGATGGCGCGGCTGTCGGCGAGCGAGCGCAGCGTGTGCACATGCGGCTGGTCGGCGCCGGGGATCGGCAAGCCGCACCGGCTCGGCGCCGGTCGCGAGCAGCAGGCGGTCGTAGGGCACGGTCTTGCCGTCGGCGAGCGCGACCTGCCGCGCCTTGGCGTCGATCGCGGCGACGTTGGTCGCGAGCTTCAGATCGATCTTCTCGTCCGCATAGAAGCTCGTCGGGCCGCAGCGGCATCCAGTCCTCCGGCGCGCTGCCGGCGAGATAATCCTTGGACAGGTTCGGCCGGTCGACCGGCGGCGCCGAGTCGTTGCTGAGCATGGTGATGCTCGCCGCCATAGCCGTCGCGCCGCAGCATCTCGGCCGCGGCAAAGCCGGCCGCGCCGCCGCCGACGATGACGATGCGCTTCGGCGCATCGGACGGCGCCTTCTTCGCTTGCGGCGGCGTCGCGCTTTTGCGTGACGAAGATGCGGCCGTCGCGCTGCTCGACCTTCCAGCACCGAGAGCGGCGACAGCGCCGGCGCGCGCACCGCCTCGCCGGTGCGCAGATCGAAACAGGCGTGATGCCAGGGGCAGCGCACGTCGTGGCCGGTCACGAGCCCGTCGGCGAGCGGGCCGTGATAATGGCTGCAATGCGCGTCGATCGCGAAGATCTCCGAGCCCGCGCGCACCAGCAGCACGTCGTCCTCGCCGACATGGCCGAGCAGCATGTCGTTCTTGAAATCATCGGGCGAGACGCCGAGCGCGAGATCGGGACCAGCGGGCGGGCTTTGGTTGTCGGCCATGTGGACGTCCTCCTCCGCTGTAGATGATTATGGGGCCGGGAAGTTCCCGATGGACGAACCCATTCGAGCTCCGCTTATTCCGACGTCGTTCGAAATCTCCGCTGTCGTCCTCGCGAAGCGAGCGAGGACCCATAACCACAGGCGGTCATCGCTGGGCCACGCTGGGGCTTCCATAGTCGTCACTACATCTTCCTGTGGCTATGGGTCCCGGGTCGCGCTCGCAAGTGCTCGCTTGCCCGGGACGACAAAAGGCATTCCCGCGGCGCGATTTGCGTCCGGGCTTTGCAATACCTCGTCCCTCCCAATGAAGAGGGGCAGGGAATGCCGGGCGCTGGCCGCACCCGCAGGCCTTGTGTGCAAAAAAGGAAGAACGCACACAAGTCAGTACAGGTAAAGCCGACACGACCGGCATTCCCTGCGCAATGGCTTTACGGCTTACTCCGCGCTCTCCCTGGGGTCCGGGCTTTTTAGCCCCCGTCGCCTCGGGCTTATTGATCCCAAGGCTTGATCCCAGCGTCGGGGGATCAGGACCACACGGCTTGACCGTACGCCCTCGGTGCATTCGCCTGCCGCACCAAAAGCGTCCATCACGACCCGCGCAACGCTTCGTGACGATGGCGAAGCGCCTCTGTTGCGAGCGCGGGATGACTTCGTTATATCATGAGTTCTGTATTTCGGAAAGAGATATATTTTTGCGAACGGGCTGGACATTTCGCGCAACTTCTGAATAGCGGAAGTGTTTTGCCCGTCGTGTCGCGCGGCAACACTGCTCGATGCGGGCGCCGCTATTCCCTCGGCTCGCTTATCGGCGAAAATCTCCCCGATGTCCTGCCGTCCGTCGAGCACACGTACGATCTCCGGCCGCTCATTCTTCAAGCGGTAGAATACGACCTGAACATCCGCGGAGAGGGAGCGGAGACCAGTTCGGAGTTCGTCGCGTGATCGCCCCGCTGAGGGAAAGTCGTCGATGACCCCGACGACCTTCGCAATCTCGCGAAGGATTTTATCGGCCGTGCCTCGCCCCGCGACGCTGGCGTAGTAATTCCATAGCTGATCGATATCGTTGAGGGCTTCGGGCGACCAAATAACCGGCGGCTTACGCTCCGCCATGTCCCGAGTTCTTCCGACGAAGGAAGTCTTCCATATCCAAGGGCCGGCCCTCGCCGGCATCCAGCGAACGGATGCCCTTGTCCAGTTCGGCACGAAGGGCGTTGAGTCTTTCGACATGCGACAGCAGCTTGCGGCCGATCTCCTCCTGATCGGCGTCCGGATAACCGCGACATCTTCGCAATGGCCTGTTCGAGCGTTCTAACCATCGTTGCAGTCTAGCACGGTCGCCTCAGACAGGGCTGGAGAAATTGGAGCGGGCGAAGGGAATCGAACCCTCGTATGCAGCTTGGGAAGCTGCCGTTCTACCATTGAACTACGCCCGCGGCCGTTCTCCTTGATTAGCCGAGACCGCGCCATCCGCCAAGCCGGTTGCGCGTCCGGCAACCGCCGCCCCTCCCCGCCGGCCCTTAACCGAACCCCAAGATTCCAGATGCGCCGTTTCATGACGGTGTTATGATCCTCAGGCTGGGGTGGGGTAGCGTTATGACGGGGTACGCGATCTTCGACACCGGCTGTAGGGCGTTGCGGCATCGTCTGGAGCGATGCCGGGATCGTCGCCGTGCAATTGCCCGAGGCGCGCGAGCTGGACACCCGCCGCCGCCTGTTCCGCCTCTATCCCGAAGCGCGCGAAATGCGCCCGCCGCCGATGATCGAGATCGCCATCGAAGGCATCGCCAGCGCGCTGCGCGGCCGCGACGCCGATTTCTCCGAGGTCGCGCTCGACTGGGAGGGCATCTCCGCTGTTCAACCAGCGCGTCTACGAGTTCGCCCGCACCATTCCGCGCGGCGAAACCCGCACCTATGACGAGGTCGCCGACCGCGATGCGGCGCACCGGCGCCGAACTACTCGGTGGCGCAGGCGATCGCCAGGAACCCGTTCATGATCATCGTGCCCTGCCATCGCGTGCTGGAAGCGGGCCACTACGCCGACAAGATCTCTCCTTACGGCGGCACCATCTCCAAGCGCCATCTGCTGTCGATCGAGGGCACCCGCCCGATCGCCAGCAAGACGCTGTTCGACGTGCTGCTGCCGGTTGCCCCGCCGCGCTCGCCCACCTAAATAAGGGGCATGAGCTCCACCACGCTGCTGCAGCGCCCATCGGTGACGGTGTCCGATTTCCGCTGCTCGGCGGTGCCGGGCGACAAGCCGTTTGCCGAGCAGCACGGCTGCCATTCCATCTCCTTCGTCCGCAAGGGCAGTTTCGGCTATCACAGCCGCGGGCGCATCGCACGACCTCGTGGCGGGCTCGTTCCTGATCGGCACGCCCGGCGCCGAGTTCGTCTGCAGCCACGATCATGTCTGCGGCGACGAATGCCTGTCGTTCTTCTTCGCGCCTGAACTGGTCGACGCCGTCGGCGGCGCGCGCCGAGGCCTGGGATGTCGGCGCCACGCCGCCGCTGGCCGAATTGATGGTGCTGGGCGAGCTGGCGCAGGCCGCGGCCGATGGCCGGAGCGATATCGGTCTCGACGAGGTCGGGCATCTGCTGGCGCAGCGGCTGGTCGAGGTGGTCTCGGGCAAGGCGCGCAAGCCGGCCAAGGTCACCGCGCGCGACCGCCGCCGCGCGGTCGAGGCCGCGCTGTGGCTGGAGGCCAATGCGCATCGCGAGATCGAGCTGGAAGACGCCGCGCGGCAGGCCGGCGTCAGCCCGTTCCATTTCCTGCGGCTGTTTTCGAGCGTGCTCGGCGTGACGCCGCATCAATATCTCCTGCGCTCGCGGCTGCGCCGCGCGGCGCGGCAACTGGCCGACGACGACAAACCCGTGACCGACGTCGCCTATGACGTCGGCTTCAACGATCTCTCCAATTTCGTCCGCACCTTCCATCGCGCGGCCGGCGTCTCGCCGCTGAAATTCCGGCAGGCCTCGCGCGGCATGCGCAAGATTTTCCAAGAACGCCTCGGCCTGCACTGATTGACTGATCTCCATCGCGCGACAACGCGCGCAGAATTCGGAGATCATCATGTACGACCATATCGGCATCAAAATCGGCAATCTCGACGCCAGCGTGCGCTTCTATACCGCGGCGCTGGCGCCGCTCGGCTTCGTGCTGTGCTCGAAGGACGAGAACGGCGCGGGCTTCGGCCCGAAGGGCGAGCCGGCGCTGTGGCTCTATCTGCACAAGGGCCTGAAAAGCGAGGGCGCGCATATCGCCTTTCGCGCGCCCGACCATGCCGCGATCAAGACATTTCACGCCGAGGGCCTGAAGGCCGGCGGCCGCGACAACGGCGCGGCCGGCCATCGCCACGACTACAGCCCGACCTACTACGCCGCGTTCCTGATCGACCCCGACGGCAACAATGTCGAGGCGGTGTGTACGTAACGCAATCGTCGTCATTGCGAGCGAGCCGCGAAGCGATGCCAGAATCCATCCGCGGCGACAGTCTGGATTGCTTCGATCGCTTCGCTCCTCGCAATGACGAGCTCGGAATGCCAACCATCAGGAGACATCCATGGCTTCCATCCACAAGGACATTCCGATCGACGCGCCCGCGCATGAGGTGTGGGACGCGGTGCGCGATTTCGGCGCGCTGCATACGCGGCTGGTGCCGGGCTTCGTGCTCGACACCAAGCTCGACGGCGACGTGCGCATCGTCACCTTCGCCAACGGCACGGTCGCGCGCGAGCAACTGGTCGATTGCGACGACGAGCGGCGGCGGCTCGCCTATGCCATCGCCAGCGAGCGGCTGAAGCAGCATTCGGCCTCGGTGCAGATCATCGCCGACGGCGAGGCGCGCTGCCGCATGCTGTGGACCACGGACGTGCTGCCGCACGAGATCGCGCCCTACATCAGCGCGCAGATGGACCAGGGCGCGGCTGCCGTGCAGCGCGCGTTCGCGAAAGTGCGTGCGTGACGTCCGTCAAGTCCGAGCGCTCGCGCTGTCCACATCTGTGATCTATCTCACAGAAGCGGCATCGTGATATTCGTAACGCTCGGCGGGTGCGTCCGACCGGCGCCGCTTCGCGGCGCAGCGCACGCAAGGAGAATCCCCATGAGAGGTGCTGACAAGGTGATCTGCCAGGCGGCGGCGGTGTTCCTGCTGTTCGCGATGACCTCGGCGCCGGCCAAGGCCCAGTTCGGCGGCATGATGGGCGGCGGTGGCGGCGGCGAGGACATGATGACCCAGATGGCGCCGATGCTGGAGATGATGAAGGCGCAGGATGGGCAAGCGCCGCTTCGCCATGATGATGCAGACCATGGGCCCGATGATGAGCGGCAGGGAACGGCGGCGGTGGCGGCCTCGGCGGCATGATGGGCGGCATGGGCGGAATGGGCGGCATGATCCCCGGCGGCATGGGCGGCGGCGACATGATGGGCATGCTCGGCGGCATGGGCGGTGGCGGCGACATCATGGGCATGATCGGCCCGATGATGCGGATGGCCAATTTCGGCGGCGGTTATGGCGGCGGCCATCGGCGGCATCGTCGGCGCAACTGATCGTCACGCGCGTCGCGACGATTGACGTTTTGTAACTTGTTCCGGCATCGCTGACCGTATTCGATGCGCATCCATGCACATGGGGGCTTCGATGCGCGGCTTGGTTCGGTTTGATCGTTGGCACAGGGATGATCTTCGCTGCATCGCCGGCATCGGCGCAGCGCTACGATCCGGCCTATCCGGTTTGCATGGAATTGAACGACGACAACGGCACCCGCATGGAATGCATGTACACGTCGATGGAGCAGTGCAAGCAGGGCGCCCAGAGCATGCCCGGCACCTGCTTCAATAATCCCTATTACAAGCCATCGGCAGCGCCCGCTGCAGATGTGGCGTCCGAACCCGCGCCCACTCCTTCGCCAACGCCCGCGAAAAAGAAGAAGAAGGCTGAGCGATCTACTCGGCGGCCGACAGCACCGGCCGCGCCGCGGCGGCTCTCGCGCGCGGTCCCCAGCGCGTCAGGATCACGCTGGCGCAGGACAGGCTCCCGAGCACCACCATCGAGGCCGCCGCGAGCACGAAGAAGCTCTGCGCATTCGCGCCATGCGTCGTCAGCCACCAGCCGCCGAGCGCGATGAAGACCAGCCGCGCGGTCTGCGCCAGCACCGGGCCGATCATCCTCGCCGCGCCTTGCGAGGAGAAATACATCGCGCTTGCAAGCCCGATGAAGCCGTACCAGGGCGCGGCCGTCGCCAGATATTGCCGGCTCGCGGCCAGCACGTCCGCGTCCCGGGTGAAGATATTGACCCAGAGATCGGGAAAGATCGCGATGATCACGGCGATCGCGCCGACCGAGAAAAATGCCAGCGATCCCGCGGTCCAGGCGACGCGGCGCGCGCGCGCGACGTTGCCGCCGCCGATCGCCATGCCGATCATCGGCACCGAGGCGATGCCGAACGAGAACGACAGCGACGTCAGCAGGAATTCGAGCCGCGCGCCGATGCCGTAGCCGGCCAGCACCGCGGCGCCGAAGCCGCGCGAGCATGTGGGTGAAGATCGAAATCGTCAGCACCGACTGGATCGGCGAGAAGCAGGACACCGCGCCGACCTTCAAGATGTCGAAGAACATCGCGGCCTGGATGCGCAGGCCCCTGATCTTCGGCACGACGCGGGCGCGGCCCGAGAACAGGTACCAGCCCATCACGGAAACGCTGATCGTGTAGGCGATCAGCGAGCCCGCCGCGACGCCGCGCATGCCGAATTGCGGGATCGGCCCGATGCCGAGGCCGAGCGAGCCGCCCAGCACGATCTGGCACAGCGCGGCATTGAGGTACATGGCCGACGGCAGCTTCATGTTGCCGGTGCCGCGCAGGATGCCGGCGAACGAGTTCAAGAGCCACGGCAGCACGGCGCCGCCGAAGAAGATCTGCACATAGCCGACCGCCTGCGCCAGCACATTGCCGCGGCCGCCCATCGCCTCGAGCAGATATGGCCCGAAGATCAGCATGCCGAACATGAAGACGAGACCGAAGGCGATCGCGTTCAGCATCGCATGCGTCGCGAGGGTCGAGGCGCGGTCGTGATCGCCGGCGCCGATCGCGCGCGCGATCGCGGACGCCACGCCGCCGCCCATCGCGCCGCCCGACATGGTCATGGTCAGCATCACGAAGGGAAACACCAGCGCCATGGCCGCCAGCGACTCGACGCCGAGCCGGCCGATATAGGAGGTCTCCGCGATCACCACGCAGGTGCCGGCCGAGAACGCCAGCGCATTCGGCCAGGCCAGATGCAGCAGTGTCGGCAGAATGGGACCGTCGACCAGCGCATGCCGCTCCGGCGGTGCCGGCGGCGGCAGCGGACGTTCGTCTTCGTCGACTGGAATTTCGGCAACGCCGATATCGGACATTTTTTCTCCCTGGCCCGATTTCGCGTCGGCGCGTGCCGATGTGATCTCCTAGCATGGCCCCGCGCGAATTCTGCCTGCGCCGCGCGCATTGGGGGGCTTCCGCGAATTGCAGGTGCTAACCGATTGACCAGATAAACGGCGGCTTTCCGTTCGCCGACGGGCGCATGCGCACCGGAATATGACGGCCGCAGCCGAAGGCGAGGCCTTCGAACAGGCCCTCCAGCACTTTTGCGCAGGCCGGATGATAATCCGCCACATCGGCCATCAGCTTCCAGCTCTGCTGGCGTGATCTCGAACTGGCCTTCGGATCTGCTCGTCTCGGCGACGTCGTCCTGGGTCTCGAACAGCGCGCGCAGGAAGCTCGCGAATTCCTTCGCGCCGCCGCGCGTTTGCGCCAGCGCCTGCGCCACCTCGTCGAAATACTGCATGCCGATCAACTTGCCGGTGAGATGCAGCAGATGACCGCCCTCCTCCGGGCCGAACAGCTGCACCATCACGGGCGCGGCCGTCTTCACATATTCCATCGCGTAGTTGCGATAGGCCTTCTCCAGCCGCGGCCGCGGCCAGCTTGCGACCGGCAGCGCCGGCGCGTTCGCGGCATCGAACAGCGGCGCTTCGAGATGGCGCGCGAACACCAGCCGCGCGTCGAGCTCGAGCGGCGCGTCGTACTGGTAGTAGTAGCCTTCGAGCCCGTCCTGGCCGTCGACGCTCTGCTTGGTGCAGACGAAGCCGAGCCTGAGATCGCCGAGCGCGACGCCATTGTTGGCGTGCCAGCCGCGCAGCATCGCGCGCGAGACTTCGCCGGGAATGCCGCAGATCGCGGTGCCCTTCCAGGCCCAGCGCGGCGGCGGATAGCGGATCCACGCCTTGCGGTCGCTCTCAACCATGTATTCGACATGCACGCCGCCGATCCAGTTGGAGAGATAGTGATACTGCGCGGCGGCGACCGCGGGCGGCAGATGATCGATGCCGAGTTTCGTCAGCCCCGGCAGGAAACGCTCCTGCTGCTGGCGGCGGAACACGCGGAAGATGAACTCGGCGGCCTCAGGCGTGCCGCGGCGCGTCACGACCGTGAGCACGAGGCCGGTGAAGAACGCGTGATAGAGATCGGCGAGGCTGCGCCAGCGCAGCCATTGCGCTTCCTGCGCGTCGGGGGCTGTCGTCATGGTTGTTTGCTCGATCTCTCTGCTCCCTCGTCATTGCGGGGAGCGGTCAGCGAGGCGGTCCACGATGAGTGTCTCCGCGACAGCTCCATGCGATTCCTTCGCAGGTGGCGCTTGCGCTCCTCAGCGATGACGAACAAGTTCGTCATGCAGCCATCACACCCGGAAATGCTTGCTGAGCTTCAGCCCCTGCGCCTGATAGTTGGAGCCGATGCGGCTGCCATACATCGCGTCGGGGCGCGACAGCATCTTCTCGTAGACCAGGCGGCCGACGATCTGGCCGTGCTCGAGGATGAACGGCACCTCGCGCGAGCGCACCTCCAGCACGGCGCGCGCGCCCTGCCCGCCGGCGCCGGCATAGCCGAAGCCGGGATCGAAGAAGCCGGCATAGTGCACGCGGAATTCGCCGACCAGCGGATCGAACGGCACCATCTCCGCGGCGTAGTCCGGCGGCACCTGCACCGCCTCTTTTGACGCGAGGATGTAGAACTCGCCGGGATCGAGGATCAGGCTGCCGTCCTCGCGCGCCTTGATCGGCCTCCCAGAATTCCTCGGCGTGATAACCGGCGCGGCGATCGACATCGACCACGCCGGTGTGGCGCTTGGCGCGATAGCCGACAAAGCCGCCCGCGTTCGCGCCGGAGAGATCGACCGACAGCGCGACGCCGCCGGTCGAGATCCGCATCGTCGATGTCGACCAGCCGCTCCGAATCATGCAGCGCGTCGAGCTCGTCGGCATTGAGGATGGCGTCACCGGTGCGGAAGCGCACCTGCGACAGCCGCGAGCCCTCGCGCAGCAGCACCGGAAACGTCTTCGGGCTGATCTCGGCATAGAGCGGGCCGTGATAGCCGGCGCCGATCATGTCGAAGCGGCGCGTGCCGTCGGCGATCACGCGGGTGAAGACGTCGAGCCGCCCGGTCGAGCTCTTCGGGTTCGCGGCGGCAACGATCTGCTTCGGCAGGTTGAGGCTTTCGAGCAGCGGCACGATGTAGACGCAATTGGTCTCCAGCACCGCGCCGTCGGAGAGAGATATTTCATGCAGCTTCAATTCGTCGATGCGCTCGGCGACCGTCGCGCCGGGTCCCGGCAGGAAGCTCGCGCGCACGCGATAGGCGATGTCGCCGAGCCGAAGGTCGAGCGACGCCGGCTGGATCTGGCTTTCGACGAAAGGATAGGCGGGGAGGATCAGGCCGGCATCCGCCATCGCCGCGATCATGCGATCGGGCAGAATGCCGTTGGCATTGGGCGGGAGCGTGAACGACACGGGCGATCCCTCGATACGCGGATACTGTCATAAATCCCTAGAAATCAGGCCTTTTACGGCCTTATCCGATGGCCGCCTTGACGGGAAGCTCGGTGGCGAATAAGAGCATGACTTATCCCGTGGTGATTTGAGCCGGCCGGCTTGCAGCCACGTTAAATAAATCGCTAAACAGGCCGGGGACGATTGTGATCCCGGCCTTGAGGAATTTCCCAGGCCGGTTTTTTTGTGCCTCCGACAAGGCGGGGGCATGGGAGGTCACATGTCGAAGTCCGCGCTCGCTCGCCCACTATCGTCCCGAAACCCGGCTGGTGCATTCCGGCACGCTTGCGCTCCGAATTCGGCGAGACATCCGAGGGTCTGTTCCTCACCCAAGGCTATGTCTACGAGACCGCCGAGCTGTGCGAGGCGCGCTTCAAGGGCCAGGACCCCGGCTACATCTATTCGCGCTATTCCAATCCGACGATTGCGATGTTCGAGCAGCGCATGATCGAGCTGGAAGGCGCAGAAGCCTGCCGCTCGACCGCGACCGGCATGGCCGCGGTGACCACCGCCGTGCTGGCGCCGCTGAAGGCCGGCGATCATGTGGTGGCCTCGAAGCAGCTGTTCGGCTCGTGCCGCTATGTGGTCGAGGATCTGCTGCCGCGCTACGGCATCGCCTCGACGCTGGTGAACGGGCTCGATCTCGACGCCTGGAAAAAGGCGATGCGGCCGAACACCAAGAGCTGCTTCCTGGAAAGCCCGACCAATCCGACGCTCGACGTGCTCGACATTCCCGCCATCGCCGAGATCGCGCATCAGGCCGGCGCGCGGCTGATCGTCGACAATGTGTTCGCGACGCCGATCTGGCAGAGCCCGCTCGCGCTCGGCGCCGACGTGGTGGTCTATTCCGCGACCAAACATATCGACGGCCAGGGCCGCTGCCTCGGCGGCGTGATCCTGTCGACGGAGGCCTTCATCAGCGAGCACATCCATAATTTCATGCGCCAGACCGGGCCGTCGCTGTCGCCGTTCAATGCCTGGGTGCTGCTGAAGGGACTGGAGACGCTGGCGATCCGCGTGCGCGCGCAGACCGAGACGGCGGGCAAGGTGGCGGACGCGCTCGCCACGCATCCGAAAGTGTCGCGGCTGATCTATCCCGGCCGCGCCGATCATCCGCAGGCCGCGCTGGTGAAGAAGCAGATGCGCGCCGGCTCGACCCTGGTCGGCTTCGAGGTCAAGGGCGGCAAGGCCGGCGGCGTTCCGCTGCCTCAATGCGCTCAAGCTCGCGCGCATCTCCAACAATCTCGGCGACGCCAAGAGCCTGGTGACGCATCCCGCGACGACGACGCATCAGCGGCTGACGCCGGAGGCGCGCGCCGAGCTCGGCATCAGCGACGGCTTCATCCGTTTCTCGACGGGGCTCGAGCATGCGGACGATCTGATCGAGGACCTGGCGCAGGCGCTGGAGAAGGTGTGAGGGCCGATGCGAGCGTGCGACAACTCCGTGTCGTCCTCGCGAAAGCGAGGACCCATACCGCAGGCCTCGTTGTCGCAAACTGTGGCCGCGATCCCGCTGACAACAGCGTCTGTGGTTATGGGTCCGGATCGCGCTGTCGCTCGCTCCGGGACGACAGCGGAGTTTGCTGCTAGCAATCCGCGCTACGGGCAATGCGCCGGACGCGCTTTCGCACGTCACATCGGCTTGTACTTCAGCACTTCCGACGGCACGGCGACGCCGAGCTTGATCTGGCCGACCGAGCGGATGATATCATCGCCGAGCAGCTGCGCGAAGCAGGCGTAGCCCCAGTCGTTCATGTGCAGGCCGTCGGCGATGACGAAGGTCTCGACCGGCAGCTCCTGCTTTTCGTGCCAGTCGCGCATCACCTCGAAGCGCGGGAAGATGCCGACATGGCGGAGCCGGGCGACCCGGTGCAGCAGCTTGACCATGCGGCCGGCGTTTTCGGCGCGCTCGTTGACGCGCGGCGAATATTGCGGATCGACCAGCACGACGTCGCTGCCGGCGGCCTGGATGCGCGCGATGCCCTCCTCGACCTGCTTCTCGGTCTCCGCGGGATCGAAGCCGCGCAGCACGGCATTGGTGCCGACCTGCCAGATCACGAGATCGGGGTTGGCGTCGAGCACGGCGGCCTGCAGCCGCTTCATCATCTCGGGCGCGTCCTCGCCGCCCTTGCCGCGATTGAGCACGGTGATGTCGGCGGTCGGATATTGCCGCTTCAGTTGCGCAAGCAGACGGTTCGGATAGGCGAAGTCCGGCGAGCTCGAGCCCCAGCCTTGCGTCGACGACGAGCCGAAGGCGACGATCACGACCGGAAGACCGGCGGCGAGCTTGCTTGCGACATGCGGCAGCGATCCCATCGCCGGCACGCCGCCCTTCGGCGCCGAGCACGGCACGCGGCTGAAAATGTCGCTGGCCGATTTCGCCACCTGCTTCACGGTGTCGACCGCGCGCGCGGCGATGGTCTTTTGCGGCGGCGGATTGGCGATTGCCGCTGTCGCGGTGCCGCTCGTGGCCGCGGCAGGTGCGGCGGATTGATCGGCGGCGTTGCCGGCTGCGCAGGCGAAGGCCGAGCTGAGGCCGGCGCGGCGGCGGTCTGCACCGGCTGCGCGGTTTCCGCACGCGCAACATCGAGCGAAGCCGGAACCGGCCAGCGCGAGCGCAAGCGTGACGAGCGCGCAAAAAGGGCGACGGAAGCCCGGCAACGTCATTAACCAAAAACCCTAATTCTGCTGCGCCGGAGGCGCATGCGCGGCGTCGATGATGAACTTCGACAGCGCGCGGCCGAGGCAATCGTGCACGCGCTTGGCAAGATCGATGCCGTGCGTGGTGCTGAAAAGATCGAAATCACCCTGGTCATTCCACTGATGCATGATGCCGAAGCGATCGAACAACGGAACGTCGTGCTCCTGCGCCACCGCGCGCATATTATCGATATAGGGCGGCACGGAAATCATCGTTTCGGTGCGCGGACTATATTGCGGATTGATCAGGACCACGTCGGCTCCCGCCTTTTGCAACGCAACAACGCCTTCGTCGACAGCGCTGCGAAAATCGTCGGGATCGATCGACCGCATAGCATCCACGGTGCCGGTCTGCCAGATAACCAAAGTAGGCTTTTTGGCCTCCAGCAGCTTCGGGAAGCTGGTGGCGGCTTCCTCGGCGGTCTTCTTGACCTGTATTTCTACGGATAAAGTCGACGTTCAGCTTCGGCAACGCCGCCTGCAGCGCGGCCTGCAGCCGCGCCGGATAGGCGCTGGAATCGGCGCTGACGATGGTCGAGGAGCGGCTGCCGACCACGAGGATGTCGAGCTTGCCGGCCTTGATCGCATCGGCGATCTTCGGCAGCGTGCTTTCGGTCGCGAGCAGATTGTCGGGCACGTCGCAACTTGGCGGTGCATCTTCCGCGCGCAGGGGTTGCGCGGCGAGCAGCGCGGTCACGCAGGCGAGCACGAGGAGCAACCTCGGCCTCATAGACTTCCTCCCGCCATATCGGCGTTGCCGATGGCGCCCTTCTTCGGTGCGCTCTTGTCGGCAACGTGCTTGTACCACGAAATCAGCCAGGCGACGGCGCACATAATGAGGATTCCGCAAAGGCTGATTAACGCGTGCATGCCGGCGCCGCCGCCGACTTCGGCCAGGATGAAGTGGCCGGCGAAGGCGAGGAACACGCCGAGGCAGAAGATTTCGAGGGAATGCTGCCCGCACAGGATCAGCGGCTTCAGCCAGCGCGATTTCAGCCCCGGCCAGTCGCGCGGCAGGAAGCGCACGGTGATGGCGGCGAGCGCGAGGAAATGCGCAAAGCGCAGCACATCGAGATCGGTCTTGTCGATCGGATACATCCACTGTTCCAGCCGCCGCGGCAGCCAGTGGTTCATGACCGGCACGTTCCAGGTCAGCGTCACGTAGAACGCGGCGACGAGATAGACGATGCAGATCCACAGCGTGACGTTCGACGACAATGATCGCCGACATGCGCCGGGCGCCGCCGAGCGCGCACCAGGCGCCGAACACGAACAGCAACTGCCAGGCGAGCGGATTGAAGCTCCAGTAGCCGTTCGGATAGGCGGAGAGATAGAGATCGTAGTGCCAGGTGACGGCGTAGAGCAGCGCCGACAGCGCCAGCGTCAGGTCCGGCTTCCAGCGCATCGAGAGCGAGAATCAGCGGCAGCGACAGCATCAGCACGATGTAGAGCGGCAGCACGTCCATGTTGACGGGCTTGAAGCGCAGGATCAGCGCCTGGAAGATGGTGACGTCGGGCTGCTTGAGGAAATCCATGATGCCCATCTCTTCGGTGTAGAGCGGGTTCTCGAAACTGTTGGCGACGTAGGAAATCTCGGCAAGGAAGATCGTGAACAGGAAGACGTGCGCGACATAGATCTGCCAGGCGCGGCGCAGGATGCGCGCGGTCGCGACCACGAAGCCGGATTCCAGCAGCGCGCGGCCGTAGACGAAGGCCGCGGTGTAGCCGGAGATGAAGATGAAGATCTCGGTGGCGTCCGAGAAGCCGTAATTGCGGATGGTGAACCAGGTGATCAGGCTCGGCGGCAGATGGTCGATGAAGATCAGCCACAGCGCGAGCCCGCGGAACAGGTCGAGCCGCAGCTCGCGCTCGCCGATCACCGGCAGCGAGATCGCCGGCGCTCTTCGCGGCCGCAGGCGCTCGCGCGCGGGCGCCTGCGCGTCGTGCCGGCGGAAGCTGGACCGGCAACGCGATCGGCAATGGATGTCATCGGGCACCGTGTTCGGGCCGGCGTAAATCGCAGACCTCGGTTCCATGGGTATAGCGGCCGCGAGCCGCGTCGCAAGTTACGATGTCTTGACAGGCAAGAGGCGTGCCCGGTTGCCGCCGGCGCGGCTCTTGGAGCGGAACTGTGTCGAAAGCGGGCCGGTTGGTTCCGCCGCGGCTTTTGGCTAGACTGGGCGCATGTACCGCGCCGTCACCCGCCAGATCGAAGTCACCGTCCAGCCGAACTTCATGCCCGAGCGCTCCTCGGCGGAGAAGAGCGAGTTCTTCTGGGCCTACACCATCGTCATCACCAACACCGGCGCCGAGACCGTGCAGCTGCGCACGCGGCACTGGATCATCACCGATGCGACGGGACACAAGCAGGAAGTGAAGGGCCGAGGCGTGGTCGGCGAGGAGCCGGTGCTCGCGCCCGGCGAGCGCTTCGAATACACCAGCGGCGTGCCGCTGCCGACCGCCTCGGGCTTCATGACCGGGCGCTATCAGATGGTGACCGAGGCCGGCGAACGCTTCGAGATCGACGTCCCGACGTTCTCGCTGGACAGCCCGCATTACAAGCGGGTGTTGAATTGACCGGCGAAAGCCGGTCATCCCGGGGCGCGCATGTCGAGCGCGAACCGCGGGTATGACCGGCAGCTCGTACGTCGCTATCACTCGACCGTCGTCGCTGGAATACTCGGATCACCCGCTTTCGCGGGTGATGACAGCGCATCACGCGAATTCTTCCACCCCCGCCTCCTCCGGCGTGAACTCGTACACCGACGAGCAGAACTCGCAGGTGACGACGACCTTGCCGTCCTTGACCATGTCGGCGCGGTCCTGCGGCGCAAAGCTCTTCAGCATCGACGACACCGCATCGCGCGAGCAGGAGCAGCGCGCCTGCAGCGGCAACGGCTTGAACACGCGCACGCCGCGCTCGTGGAACAGGCGATAGAGCAGCCGCTCGCCGGAGAGATCGGGATCGATCAGCTCGACGTCCTCGACGGTCGCGATCAGCGACTGGCCCTCGACCCAGGCGTCGTCCTCGGCGACCGTGTGCGGCACGTGGCCTTCGGGCGCATCGCCCGGATGCGAGATCGGCCTGCCGCGCGCGCTCCGGCGCCTTCGGCAGGAACTGCATCAGAATGCCGCCGGCGCGCCAGCGATGCTTGCCGCCCTCGCCGCCGCGAAACTCCTCGCCGACCGCGATCCGCACCCGCGTCGGAATCTGCTCCGAGCGCAGGAAATATTCATGGGCGGCATCTTCCAGCCCGCCGCCGTCGAGCGCGACCAGGCCCTGATAGCGGCTCATGTCCGGCCCCTGGTCGATGGTCATGGCGAGATGACCCTTGCCGAGCAGGCTGCCTGAAGTCCTTCGCGTCCTTCAGCCGCGCGCTGTCGTAGCGCGCATAGGCGCGCAGCCGATCGGGCGCCTGGAAGTCGACGATCAGGAACGACACCGGGCCGTCGCTCTGGGTCTGCAGGATGAAGCGGCCCTCGAATTTCAGGGACGAGCCGAGCAAGCGTGGTGAGCACGATGGCTTCGCCGAGCAGCTTGCCGACCGGCGCAGGATAATCGTGCTTGTGCAGGATCTCGTCGAGCGTGGGCCCCATCCGGGTCAGGCGGCCGCGCAAATCGAGCGCGTTGACCTCGAACGGAATCACGGCGTCGTCGACGGGAACCGGCGACGGCGCGCGGATGGGGCTGGTGAAGGTGGTTTTGGTGTCGGGGGATTGCGAAGACATGGCGCTTTATCTGGGGTCGCGAAGGGAGATGCGAAAGGGGTTACGAGATGCTCCGTGTCGTCCTCGCGAACGCGAGCGACCCATAACCACAGGCGCTCGTTGCAGCGGAGGACGACCACCACGCGTCGCTACGGACAGCATCACGCGGTATGGGTCCCGGATCAGCGCGCGCTTTGCTCGCTTGTCGCGCGGACGACAGCGTATCCGGTGACGCTACCCCACCGCGTCGAAACACCAGGCGAGAATGCCCTTTTGCGCATGCAGGCGGTTCTCGGCCTCGTCGAACACCACCGATTGCGGGCCGTCGATCACCTCGTCGGTGACCTCCTCGCCGCGATGAACCGGCAGGCAATGCATGAAGATCGCGTCCGGTTTCGCCAGCGACATCAGCTTGGAATTGACCTGATAGGGCCGCAGCAGATTGTGGCGATGCTCGCCGTCCTTGTCGCCCATCGAGACCCAGGTGTCGGTGACGACGCAATCGGCGCCGCGCACGGCGGCTTCCGGATCGTTGCCGATCATGATCGGCGCGGACGTCTCCTTGATCCAGTCGCGCATCGGCTTCTTCGGCGCGAGCTCCGGCGGGGTCGCGATATTGAGCTGGAACTTGAAGCGCTCGGCGGCCTGCGCCCAGGACAGCAGCACGTTGTTGTCGTCGCCGGTCCAGGCCACGGTCTTGCCCTCGATCGAGCCGCGATGCTCCTCGAAGGTCATCAGATCAGCCATCACCTGGCAGGGATGCGAGCGCCGCGTCAGGCCGTTGATGACGGGCACGGTGGCGTGCGCGGCGAGCTCCAGCAGCGCCTCGTGATTGAGGATGCGGATCATGATGGCGTCGACATAGCGCGACAGCACGCGCGCGGTGTCGGCGATGGTCTCGCCGCGGCCGAGCTGCATCTCGGTGCCGGTCAGCATGATCGACTCGCCGCCGAGCTGGCGCATGCCGACGTCGAAGGAGACGCGGGTGCGGGTCGACGGCCGATCGAAGATCATCGCCATCGTCTTGCCCTCGAGCGGCTTGACGCCCTTCTCATGCGCCTTCAGCTTCGCCTTCATGGCATTGGAGGCGTCGAGAATGGTGCGCAAATCCTTCAGCGGAAGTTCGCCGATATCGAGGAAATGCCGCGGCTTGCTCATTGCGCGGCTGCCTGCTTCACCTTGCCCGCGAGATCGGCGCAGGCGCGCTCCAGGCACTGCACGGAGTGATCGATCTCGCTCTCGTTGACGATCAGCGGCGCGAGGAAGCGCACGACATTGTCGCCGGCGCCGACGGTGAGCAGCTTCTCGCCGCGCAGCGCGGCGACGAGATCGCCCGAGGGCACCACCGCCTTGACGCCGACCAGCAAGCCCTCGCCGCGCACTTCCGACAGGATCGTCGGATAGCGGTCGACGACGGAGGCGAGCTTCTGCTTGATCAAGCAGCGACATCTTCTGCACGTGATCGAAGAAGCCGGGCTTCAGCATGACGTCGAGCACGGCATTGGCGGCTGCGACCGCGAGCGGATTGCCGCCGAAGGTCGAGCCGTGCGAGCCGGGCGCCATGCCCTTGGCCGCTTCCGCGCTCGCCAGCACCGCGCCGATCGGGAAACCGCCGCCGAGCGCTTTCGCCAGCGACATGATGTCGGGCGTCACGCCGAGGCGGCGATAGGCAAAGAGATCGCCGCAACGGCCCATGCCGGTCTGCACCTCGTCGAAGGCGAGCAGCAGGCCATGCTCGTCGCAGAGCTGGCGCAGCGCCTTGAAGAACGACACCGGCGCGATGCGCACGCCGCCCTCGCCCTGCACCGGCTCGATCAGGATGCCGGCGGTGTGCGGGCCGATGGCTTTCTTCACGGCTTCGAGGTCGCCATGCGGCACCTGGTCGAAGCCGTCCATCGGCGGACCGAAGCCTTCGAGATATTTCGCCGAGCCGGTGGCGGCGAGCGTCGCCAAGGTGCGGCCGTGGAACGCGCCTTCGAAGGTGATGATGCGATTGCGCTCGGGGGCGCCTTTCGAGAAATGATAATGGCGCACCAGCTTGATGACGCCTTCCATCGCTTCCGCACCGGAATTGCAGAAGAACACGAAGTCGGCAAAGCTCTCCTCGCACAGCCGCGCGGCCAGCTTGTCGCCGTCCGGGCTCTTGAACAGGTTCGACATGTGCCAGAGTTTGGTCGCCTGCTCCTGCAGGGCGGCGACCAGCGCGGGATGGCAATGGCCGAGCGCGTTGACCGCGACGCCGGAGGTGAAATCGAGATAGCGATCGCCATTGGTGGCGGTGAGCCAGCAGCCTTCGCCGCTCGAAAAGCCGAGATCGACCCGGGCGAAGACGGGAAGCAGATGCGACGTGGCGCTGTTGCTCATGGCGGTGTTTCACTTGTGAGTTGGAGCCGGCCGCGATGCGCGCATTGGCGCTGACGCTTCGCAGCCCGGGAGCGAAAACAAAACGGCCGCCTTTTCAGGCGGCGCGCGAGAGCATCTTAGGCGTGCGGCAATGCCTGTCAATGCTGCGCGGCAGCGGTTTTTGACTGCGTGTCCAGCCCGTACGATTCCGGTGCGGTGGAAAACACGATTGCAACACTTACATGATGGAACATGTGGACTGCGGACCCGGACTCTTGCGCGGGAGTCACGGCATATTGTAGCGTTCTCGCTGTCGGGTACGACATCTCGTGCGGCAGTTCTGACCCCCTGAGTTTTGGTCGTTTGCGTACACGTTCGGACGCGCTTTTCGCGTCCGGCGAGGGCTAAGGGATTCTGCGTACTGGGATTTTCGATATGCGGCATCGCAGCACGGCGCACGCGCCGGCTGCAAGCTAGCGGAGGGAAGAGTGCGATGACGGTAATGACCTGGTCCGATGATCGCGTCGAGCAGCTCAAGAAACTCTGGGAGGCCGGGCTTTCGGCCAGCCAGATCGCGGCCGAACTCGGCAGTGTGACGCGGAACGCGGTGATCGGCAAAGTGCATCGCCTCGGCCTGTCCGGCCGCGCCAAGAGCCCGTCGTCGACCGCGCCGCGCCAGCGCAAGGCGCGCCCCGCCCAGCACATGATGCGGGTGTCGCGCCCGGTGTCGCGCGGCAACACCGCGCTCGCGCACGCCTTCGAGGTCGAGCTCGATCCGGATCCGATCGCCTATGACAATGTCGTGCCGATGAGCCAGCGCCTGTCGCTGCTGGAGCTCAACGAAGCCACCTGCCACTGGCCGGTCGGCGATCCCGCAAGCCCGGACTTCTTCTTCTGCGGCGGCAAGGCGCTCGCGGGGCTACCCTATTGCGCGCATCACTCGCGCGTCGCCTATCAGCCGGCCTCGGACCGCCGGCGTCCGAGCAACAAGCCGCCGGGGCGCTGAGCACGAGCACCGCGAGACAAAAAATCCCCGCGAAAGCGGGGATTTTTTGTTGTTTAGTTGGCAACCGTTCCCCACCGGGTTCTCATGCTTGGCTGATTGCCTGCAGCACGTCGGCACTGATGCCCGGAAAATTCTCTTGCCAGGGACCAAAATCAGATGAACAGCACCTTCACCACGGCGGACGGCCTTCAGCTTGCCTATTACGTCGACGACTTTACCGATCCGTGGCGGAAGCCCGACACGGTCCTTCTCCTGCACGCTGCGATGGGCAATTCCCGGCGCTGGTTTCAGTGGGTGCCGCCGCTGTCGCGTCGTTATCGGGTCGTCAGACTTGACCTGCGAGGTCATGGCAATTCCCAGATCCCGAAGCCGGCCGATGACTTTTCACTCGCGTTGCTGGTGTCCGATGCCCTGGCGCTGCTTGACCTCGTCGGCGCCGATCGTGCGCACATCGTCGGCAATTCGGCCGGCGGATATGTATCGCAGCAATTGGCGATAAACCATCCAGACAGGGTCAAGTCGCTCGCCCTTTTCGGGTCGACGCCGGGTCTCAAGAATAGCCATGCCCCGACATGGATACCGAAGATCAAGGAAATCGGCTTGAAGCAATTCCTGGCCGACACCATTGACGAGCGGTTTGATTCTTCGGCCGATCCCGACCTGATCAAATGGTTCATCGAACAGGCCGGTTCGAACGACCCTGCCTTCATCGCCCGCTTCGTCCTTCACATGTGCACGCACGACTTCATGAACGAGATGTCGGCGATCACGGCTCCCACGCTGATCGTGGCGGCGGGCAAGGAAAAAATCGGACACGCCAGCGCCTATCGGGAGATGAACCAGAGGATCGCGGGCTCCGAACTGCTTTCCTACGACACTGCGGCCCACAACATCTGCGATGGCTACGCCACCCGTTGCATCGAAGATCTGATGACATTCCTGAAGAAGCATCCATGAGCAGCACCTTGCGGTCGGCCACCGTGTAGCCGCTATGACGCGCGGGCCTCTCGACTCCGCTCCGATTGTCATGTGGAATGTGGCCAACAAAACACAGAGGGGGGTGATCCAATGGCGGAAGCTTCTGTTCTGGCCGCGCCAGGCGCGCATCTGGCGGACAAATCCCGCAGGGCGATCTGGGCCGCAGCGATCGGCAACCTGCTCGAGTGGTACGATTTCGGCGTCTATGGCTTTCTGGCCGTGCTGATCGCGACAAATTTCTTCCCGGGTTCCGATCCGACCACGGCTCCTGCTCAAGTCGTTTGCCGCCTTTGGCGTCGGCTTCCTGGCGCGGCCGCTCGGCGGCATCATCATCGGCCGGCTCGGCGACACCAGGGGCCGCAAGACGGCGCTGGTGCTCACCATCTTCCTGATGGCGTTCGGCACCGTGGGCCTCGGCCTGTTGCCGACCTATCAGTCGATCGGCGTCTGGGCGCCGATCCTGCTCGTCACCATGCGCCTGGTGCAAGGGCTCGCCGCCGGTGGCGAATGGGGCACCTCGACCGCCTTCATGATCGAATGGGCGCCGCAAGGCCGGCGCGGCTTCTTCGGCAGCTTCCAGCAGGTCTCGACCGCCGGCGGCACGCTGCTCGGCTCAGGTGTTGCCGCGATCATGACCTCGTCGGTCTCTCCCGAAGCGATGCTCGCCTGGGGCTGGCGCGTGCCGTTCCTGCTCGGCGCGGTCCTGCTCGTCGTCGGCGCCTATATGCGCCAGAACGTCGACGAGACGCCGTCCTATGAAGCAAGCCGTCGAGGCCGTCGCAGGTCAGCCGGCGGCTGCCGGATTTCCGCTCGGCGCGCGCGCCTTCGGCTTCACGATCTTCTGGACCATCGCCTATTACATGCTGCTGCTTTGGATGCCGACCTTCACCCAGAAGTTTGCCGGGCTCTCGCCCTCGCAAGCGCTGTGGTCGAACACGATCGGCCTGATCGCCATGGTGATCGCCGTTCCGTTCTGGGGCGCGCTGTCGGACAAGGTCGGCCGCAAGCCCGTCTTGATGGCCAGCGCCATCCTCATCGGGGCGCTGTGCTACCCGCTGTTGTCGCTGATGGCCGGACGGCAAGGGATTGGCGCTGGTGCTGCCGATCCAGATCCTGTTCGGCATCCTGCTCGCGCTCTATTCGGGCGCCGGCCCCGCGGCGATCGCGGAGATCTTCCCGACGCATCTGCGCTCGACCTGGATGTCGAGCGGCTACGCGCTTTCGGTCGCCATCTTCGGCGGCTTTGCGCCTTTCATCGCGACCTGGCTGATCGAGGCCACGGGCTCGACGGTGGCGCCGACCTATCTCTATCTGTTGCCTGCGGCGGTGATTTCGCTGCTCGTGATCTGGAGCCTGAAGGAAACCGCCGGGACAAAGCTGAGCTGAGTAAGCCGACATGCTCATCCGGTTCGACGGACGCACCGCGATCGTGGCGGGAGCCGCGCGCGGCATCGGCCAGACCATCGCGCGATCGCTTGCAAATGACGGCGCGCGCGTCATCGCCTGCGACCTGCTGGTCGATGATCTCGCAGCCCTCGCCGGCCGCGTCGATGGCGGCGGCGAGATCATCGCCGCCAAGGTCGACGTCACCAATGAGGCCTCCATTGCCGAGGTCGTGGGCACAGCCGGCGGCGCCGATATCCTCGTCTACGTCGCGGGCGGCGTGCGCGGCCAAAGGCCCCGGCCGCTGGAAGAGGTGAGCGCGGACGATTTCGACGCCATCGTCGATGCCAACCTCAAGGGCGCGTTCCTGTTCATCAAGGCGGTCGCACCCGGGATGAAGACAAAAGGCACGGGGCGCATCGTCACCATTTCGAGCCGCGCCGGCCTTGCCACGAGCCTCACCGGCATCCAGAGCTATCCCGCCGCCAAGCACGGACAAATCGGTCTGGTCAAACAGCTTGCCCAGGAGCTTGGGCCGTTCGGCATCACCGTGAATACGGTTGCGCCCGGCTTCATGGCGACCAGCCCCGATTACGAGCGGCAGTGGAACAACTGGCCGGCCGCATTCCGCGACAATTTCGTCAACACGATTGCGATGCGGCGCATGGGCGCGCCGCAGGACGTCGCCAATGCGGTGACGTATCTCGCCTCCGACTACGCCTCGTGGATCACGGGGCAGACCATACCCGTCACCGGCGGCCCGCTGTAACACATCATTCGGGAGGACCATCATGAACGAGACGTCGAAGCTCGAAACTCAAATGGAGCCTTGGCAATGGCCGGAAAAGCACTGGCGCGGCCTGGTCAACCAGGTCCGCGCCGGCAAGACCTACCGGCCCAAGACCTGGAAGGGCGGCGCGCGATGCGCGTTTGCGCTGTCGTTCGATTCCGATCATGAGACCAATGAGCTGCGCGACGGCGGCAAGTCGATCGGGCGCATGGCGTGGGGCCAGTATGGCAATCGTGTCGGCGTCCCGAGCATCCTGAAACTGCTTGCGAAACACTCGGTGCCGGCGACCTTCTATGTGCCGGCCGTGTGTGCGCTGCTCTATCCGGACGAGCAGCGGCGCATCATCGCCGAGGGGCACGAGATCGGCATCCATTCATGGATCCACGAGCTGAACTCGGTGCTTCCCTATGAGGCCGAGAAGGATTTGATGATGCGTGCGTCCGACGTGCTGGAGAAAACCACCAGGGTGCGGCCGGTCGGCGCGCGCACCGCGTCCTGGGACTTCTCGCCGCACACGCTGCGCATCACCAAGGAGGCCGGCCTGCTCTACAATTCCTCGCTGATGGCCGACGTCGATTGCTACGAGCTGCTGCTCGATGGCGAGCCGACCGGCGTGATCGAATTTCCGGTGGAATGGATCCGCGACGACGCGGTCTATTTCATGATGCATCGCTTCCAGGGCCTGCGTCCCTACACGCCGCCATCGGATGTGTTCGACATGTTCCGGCGCGAATTCGAGGCGGCCTATGAGGAGGGCGGAATCTTCCAGCTCACCTGCCATCCGCACATGATCGGCTATCGGTCGCGTCTGTGGATCATCGAGGAGCTCATTCGCCTGGCCAAGGCGAAGGGCGACGTCTGGTGCGCAACCCATGCCGACGTGGTCCGCTACGCGCGCGAGCATGGCGCGGGTTAAAGGAAAGTCTTGCGCATGACAAAGACGGCCCTCGTCACCGGCGGCGCGCGCGGCATCGGCCGCGCCTGTGCGCTGGCGCTTGCCGATTCCGGCTTCGACATCGCCCTCGTCGATCTCCTGGAGAAGGAGATGGCGGCGACCGCGCGCGATATCGAGGCACGCGGCAGGCGTACGCTCACCTTTCAGGCCGATGTGAGCGATTTTACGCGCGCGCATGCGATCGTCGAACAGATCAACGCGAAATGGGCGACATCTCGACGTGCTCCTGAACAATGCGGGCGCGCCGAACCCGAAACCGATCCTCGAGATCACCGAGGCCGAGTTCGACCGCACGATCGCGGTGAACCTCAAGAGCTGCTTCAACTTCATTCACGCTTGCGCGCCGATCATGCTGAAGCAGGACACAGGCGGCCGGATCATCTCGATCTCATCGATCAACGCGCTGTCGGGCGGCGTGACCAGCGCCGTCAGCAAGCATGCCTATGCGGCGGCCAAGGCCGGAATCCTGGGCCTGACGCGCTCGCTCGCAAAGGAGCTCGGACCCAAGGTGGCCGTGAATGCGATCTGCCCGGGCGTCATCGCGACCGACCTCCTGGGCGGCCTGCTCGGCGAGCGGGAGGACTCAGCTCGACGCCGGCATTGCGATGGGGCGGGTCGGCACGCCCGACGACGTCGCCAGCATCGTGCGCTATCTCGCCAGTCGAGGCGCAACATGTTCATGACCGGCCAGCACTTCGTGGTCGACGGATTTCAATGGAGCTGCGGTGCGCTTCTCGGCGAGCAATGTTCTTGACGGCAGCATTTCGTGGCACGGAATTCAATCAGCTCTCCGCCTTCGCGAAACGGTCGTCGAGCGCGTAGCCGGCGCCGCGCACGGTGCGGATGCGATCGGCCGGTTGCCGACGGTATCAAGAAGTAGTAAGATTTGCTCCCGAAGGAACCTTGTCACATGGCATCAGTCGAGAAAGTGAGCGTGGCGCTGACCAACGAGCAGGTCTCTGCGCTCAAAGCGGCGGTCGATTCAGGCGAATACGCCACGACGAGCGAGATCGTCCGCGAGGCCGTGCGTGACTGGCAGTTGAAACGCGAATTGCGCCAGGAGGACATCAAGCGCCTGCGGCGAATGTGGGACGAGGGCGTCGCGAGCGGCTCGGCCGGCAAGGTGGACATGAAGAAGTTGCGCAAAGAAGCGCGCACGCGGCTGGAGGATGCAAAGAAAGCCTCCCGGAATGCCCGCTGAGCTGATCTGGTCGAACCAGGCCGCGCTAGGACACTCGTCATTGCGAGGAGCGTAAGCGACGAAGCAATCCAGACTGCTATCCACGCGGAACGAGTCTGGATTGCTTCGCGAGCTGTCAGCGGGCTCGCATTCGCGCGACCCGTTCGCTCGCGATGACGGCGGACTAGCTCTCCACCTTCGCAAAGCGATCGTCGAGCGCGTAGCCGGCGCCGCGCACGGTGCGGATCGGATCCTGCTCGCGGCCGGGATTGAGCAGCTTGCGCAGGCGGCCGATATGCACGTCGACGGTGCGCTCGTCGATATAGATGTCGCGGCCCCAGACGCTGTCGAGCAGCTGCTCGCGCGAGAACACCCGGCCGGGATGCTCGAGGAAGAATTCCAGCAGGCGATATTCGGTCGGGCCGAGATCGATCGGCCGGCCCGAGCGCGCGACGCGGCGCTTCTCGCGGTCGAGCTCGATGTCGCCATAGGCGAGCACGGTGGCGAGCCGCTCGGGGCTGGCGCGCCGCAACAGTCCCTTCACCCGCGCCAGCAGCTCCGGCACCGAGAACGGCTTGACGATGTAGTCGTCGGCGCCGGTGGCGAGCCCGCGCACGCGCTCGCTCTCCTCGCCGCGCGCGGTCAGCATGATGATCGGCAGCTGCCTGGTCTCGGGCCGCGCCCTCAAGCGCCGGCACAGCTCGATGCCGGACAGGCCCGGCAGCATCCAGTCGAGCACGATCAGGTCGGGCACGCGCTCCTTCAGCCGCGTGTCGGCATCGTCGCCGCGCGCCACGGTCTCGACGTCGTAGCCTTCGGCATCGAGGTTGTAGCGCAACAGCGTGGTCAGCGCTTCCTCGTCTTCCACCACCATAATGCGCGCGTTCATGGCGTCAGCTTCTCCATTCGCATGGGGATGATCCTATCACGATACGCAACTGCTTTTGGTACAGCGCTAATTCCCGGGGACCGTGGTGGCAAAGGTCGTCATGTCGCCCTTCGGCCGCTTGTCCATGCATCTGCTGGCCCTCGATCATGTAGAACACGGTCTCGGCGATGTTGGTGGCGTGGTCGCCGATCCGCTCGATATTCTTGGCGCAGAACATCAGATGGATGCAGAAGGAGATGTTGCGCGGATCCTCCATCATGTAGGTCAGGAGCTCGCGGAACAGCGAGGTGCAGATGGCGTCGACCTCCTCGTCGCCCTTCCACACCGCCATCGCGCTCGGCAGGTCGTGCGCGGCATAGGCGTCCAGCACCGACTTGACCTGCGACTGCACGAGGTCGGTCATGTGCTCCAGCCCGCGGATCAGTTTCAGGGGGTGGAAATCGCTGTCGATCGCGGAGACGCGCTTGCCCATGTTCTTGGCGAGGTCGCCGATCCGCTCGAGATCGGTGGCGACACGCATGGCGCCGACGATCTCGCGCAGGTCGATCGCCATCGGCTGGCGGCGCGCAATGGTCAGCACCGCGCGCTCCTCGATGGTCCGCTGCAAATTGTCGATCTCGGAATCGGCCGCCACCACGCGCTGGCCGAGCGGGATATCGCGGCGGATCAGCGCGTCGATGGAATCGACGATCATGCGTTCGGCAAGTCCGCCCATCTCGGCGACCAGCCGGGTCAGTTCCTGCAGGTCGCTGTCGAAAGCCTTGGCGGTATGTTCAGAAGCCATTGTCAAAATCCTTCCGCGTTCGCGCGTCAGCCAAACCGGCCGGTGATGTAGTCCTGGGTACGGCGATCGCTCGGCGAGGTGAAGATCTTGCTGGTGTCGTCGAACTCGATCAGCTCGCCCAGATACATGAAGGCGGTCTTGTCGGAGACGCGCGCCGCCTGCTGCATGTTGTGGGTGACGATCGCGATGGTGTAGTTCTCCGCCAGCTCCTGGATCAGCTCCTCGACCTTGGCGGTCGAGATCGGATCGAGCGCCGAGCACGGCTCGTCGAACAGGATCACCTCGGGCCGCACCGCGACCGTGCGGGCGATGCAGAGGCGCTGCTGCTGGCCGCCGGACAGCGACAGGCCCGACGCGTTGAGCTTGTCCTTGACCTCGTTCCACAGCGCGCCGCCGCGCAACGCCTTCTCGACGCGGCCGTCCATCTCGGACTTGGAGATCTTCTCGTAAAGGCGAATGCCGAAGGCGATGTTCTCGTAGATCGTCATCGGGAACGGCGTCGGCTTCTGGAACACCATGCCGACCCGCGCCCGCAACAGGTTGAGATCGAGCCTCGGATCGAGGATGTTGGTGCTGTCCAGCATCAGCTGGCCTTCCGCGCGCTGGCCCGGATAGAGGTCATACATGCGGTTGAAGATGCGCAGCAGCGTCGACTTGCCGCAACCGGACGGCCCGATGAAGGCGGTGACGCGGTTGGTGCCGAGCGTCAGGTTGATGTTCTTCAGCGCGTGGTTTTCGCCGTAGTAGAAATTGAGGTTGCGCGCGGTGACCTTGGGCGCGGCATCGGGCAGCGCCTTGGGAGGAATCGGCCCGCTCGAGTGACTTACGGAAACGGAAAGATCGTTCATTTTGCGGCTTTCTCGGCGGCCAGGATGCGCGCGACGATGTTGAGGGCGAGCACGGTCAAGGTGATCAGCAGCGCGCCGCTCCAGGCAAGCTGCTTCCAGTAGGCGTAAGGGCTCTGCACGAAGTTGTTGATGGTCACCGGCAGGTTGGCCATCGTCTTGGTCAGGCTCAGGCTGAAGAACTGGTTCGACAGCGCGGTGAACAGCAGAGGCGCGGTTTCGCCTGCGACGCGCGCGGTGGCCAGCAGCACGCCGGTGATGAGACCGGAGCGCGCCGCACGATAGGCGATGCGCTTGATGACCAGCGAGCGCGGCAGGCCGAGCGCCGACGCGGCCTCGCGCAGCGGGTTCGGCACCAGCCGCAGCATGTCCTCGGTGGTGCGCAGCACCACGGGAATGACGATCACGGCGAGCGCCAGCGCGCCGGCGATCGCCGAAAAGCTGCGCATCGGCACCACCACCGCGCCGTAGATGAACAGGCCGATGATGATCGAGGGCGCGCTGAGCAGGATGTCGTTGATGAAGCGGATCACCGAGGTCAGCTTGTCGTGCCGGCCGTATTCGGCGAGATAGGTGCCGGCGAACAGGCCGAGCGGCGCGCCGATGCCGACGCCGATCACCGTCATGATGATCGAGCCGGTGATGGCGTTGAGCAGGCCGCCCGAGGTCGAGCCCGGCGGCGGCGTATTCTCGGTGAAGACCTGCAAAGTGAGGCCGAACAGGCCGTTGTAGAGCAGCGTGAACAGGATCAGCGCCAGCCAGGTGACGCCGAACAGGGCGGCGCCGAGGCAGAGCACGCGGACGACGACATCCTTGCGGCGGCGGCGGGCGTAGATCGGGTTGATGTCCATGTTACTTCCCCGCCTTCTGCTCGAGGCGCAGCAGCATCAGCCGCGCCGCGGCCAGCACGAAGAAGGTCAGCACGAACAGCAGCAAACCGAGCAGGATCAGGCCCGACTGATGCAGGCCGTCGCTTTCGGCGAATTCGGATGCGATCGCCGCCGAGATCGTGGTGCCCGGCGAGAAGATCGAGCCGGTGATGCGGAAGGAATTGCCGATGATGAAGGTGACCGCCATGGTCTCGCCGAGCGCGCGGCCGAGCGCGAGCATGACGCCGCCGATCACGCCGACGCGGGTATAGGGGATGACCACGCTGCGCACGACTTCCCAGGTGGTGCAGCCGACGCCGTAGGCCGCTTCCTTCAGCACCGGCGGCACCGTCTTGAACACGTCGACCGAGATCGCGGTGATGAAGGGCAGCACCATGATCGCGAGGATCAGCGAGGCGTTGAACAGGCTCAGATAGGACGGCGGCCCGCCGAAGATCATGTTGAGCACGGGCACGTGGGCGAACAGGCCGATCATGAACGGCTGGAACGTGTAGGCGAGGAACGGCCCGAGCACGAAGAAGCCCCACATGCCGTAGATGATCGAGGGGATGCCGGCGAGCAGCTCGATGGCGATCCCGATCGGCCGGCGCGCCCATTGCGGGCAAAGCTCGGTGAGGAAGATCGCCACGCCCAGCCCGACCGGAATCGCGATCAGCATGGCGATGAACGAGGTGACCAGCGTGCCGTAGATCGGGCCGAGCGCGCCGAGCACCGGCGGATCGGCCGAGGGCGCCCAGCGCAGCGTGGTGAGAAAGGAAAAGCCGTATTCGCGGATCGCCGGCCAGGCGCCGACGATCAGCGACAGGATGATGCCGCCGAGGATGAGCAGCACCGAGATCGCGGACAGCCGCGTGATCCAGTAGAAGGTCGCATCGCCAAGCCTGAAAGCGCTCAGCGCCTTGGCGCGATCGTAAGGTCCGGCGGCTTCAAGCAAGTCGCTCTGAACGGCCATGTCTGCCACGCCTGTCCCCTGTCCAATCTAGCTTACCGAATTGCTACGTCCCGTCGCGATCTTGACCGATCGACGCCGCGCGTCATTCCGGTGATGCGCACGCTTGATCCGGCGGACACCATCTCGGTGTCGGATCCCGGGTCGCTCGCTCCGCGCATGGCTTGCGATTGCCGCGGATCGCGCCCGGAATGACACGGAGCGCTCGCGCATACTCAGCTCTTGATGTCGGCCGACCAGGTCTTCTCGATCAGCTTGACGACGTTGTCCGGCATCGGGATGTAGTCGAGCTCCTCGGCCATCTTGCCGCCCTTGGCGAAGGCCCATTTGAAGAACTTGATGGCTTCGGCGGACGCGGCCTTATCGGCCGGCTCGCGATGCATCAGGATGAAGGTCGAGGCGGTGATCGGCCACGACTTCTCGCCGGGCTGATCGGTGAGGATCACGTAGTAGCCGGGCGCCTTGGCCCAGTCGGCGTTGGACGCGGCCGCCTGGAATGCCTCGACGGTCGGCTCGCACCGTCTTGCCGGCCTTGTTGACCATCTGGGTGTAGGTCAGCTTGTTCTGCTTGGCATAGGCATACTCGACATAACCGATCGAGTTCTTGGTCTGGCTGATGTTGCCGGAAACGCCTTCGTTGCCCTTGGCGCCGACGCCGGTCGGCCATTCAACGGCCGTGCCCGAACCGACCTTGCTCTTCCAGTCCGCGCTGACCTTCGACAGATAGTCGGTGAAGTTGAAGGTGGTGCCCGAACCGTCGGAGCGGCGCACCACCTGGATCGGGTCCGAAGGCAGCTTCACGTTCGGATTGAGCTTCTTGATCGCCGGATCATCCCACTTGGTGATCTTGCCGAGGAAGATGTCGGCGAGCGTCGGGCCGTCGAACGCCATCTCGCCCGGCTTGACGCCGTCGATGTTGACCACGGCGACGATCGCGCCCATCACCATCGGCCACTGAATGAGGCCGTCCTTGTCGAGTTGCTCGACCTTGAGCGGCATGTCGGAAGCGCCGAAGGTCACGGTCTTGGCTTCGATCTGCTTGATGCCGCCGCCCGAGCCGATCGACTGGTAGTTCAGGCCGTTGCCGGTCTCTTTCTTGTAGCTGTCAGCCCATTTCGAATAGATCGGGAACGGGAAGGTCGCGCCCGCTCCGGTGATGTCGGCTGCGAAGGCCGAGGTCGACGCCGCGACCAGGCCGGCAGCGACGATGGTTTTCACGAAATTCATGCTGATCTCCCTGTGGTGAGCGAAGCGCTTGGCTCGCGCTTGAGCGCGCTCACGCCGTCCCTGTAGGAGCGCTCGATGCTTGTTTTACGAAGGTTTCGATGACAGTCGGATGACAGGACTAAAGTCTTGATCCGACTAAAGTTCAGGCCGCAAACGGGGGTCCTGGACTGGGGAAAAGCGGCGGTAAAGGTCGCGCCGTTTTTCGGCACGCTTTCGATCAAAAGCCGGCCGCGATGGCGGTTAAGAATATGTTTCACCAGCGATAAACCGAGCCCGGTTCCACCTTGGGAACGGCTGTCGCCGACATCGACCCGATAAAAGCGCTCGGTCAGCCGCGGCAGGTGCTCGGGCGCGATGCCGGGACCGAAATCGCGGACCATGACCCGGATTTCCGGGGTCCCCTCGCCCGACACGGCCTGACTGAGCGACACGATGACGCGGCCGCCGGAGGCGCCGTATTTCAGCGCGTTCTCGATCAGGTTCTCGAACAGCCGCAGCAATTCCTCGCGGTCGCCCGCGATCATGGCCGGCGTCTGCGGCAGATCGATCTCGACCACGACCTGGCGCTCGCTTGCCAGCGGCTCGAGCCCGTCGGTGACCTGGCGGATGATCGGCACGATGTCGACCATGGTGTCGGGCCGCACATGCGCCGAGAGTTCCACGCGTGACAACGACAGCAGATCGTCGATCAGCCGCGCCATGCGGGTGGCCTGGGCGTGCATGATGGAGAGGAAGCGCTCGCGCGCCTTGGCGTCGTCCTTGGCAGGGCCCTGCAGCGTGTCGATGAAGCCCGACAGCGCCGCGAGCGGCGTGCGCAATTCATGACTGGCATTGGCGACGAAGTCGGCGCGCATCTCCTCGACCCGGCGCAGCGGCGTCTGGTCGTGGAAGGTCATCAGCATGCACTTGTCGACGCCGCCATAATTGGTCGGCACCGGCACCGGCGTGATCATCAGCTCCATCCAGCGGTCGATCGGCGCGTGATCGAGATACGTCGCCCGCCGCGGCTCCGTGGTGGCGATCGCCTCGCGCAGCGCGGTGATGATCTCCGGCGAGCGCAGCGCGAACTGCGCGAGCTCGTTCTTGCGCAGCGCCGGCGCGAGCTGGGCGGCGGCGGCATTGAGATGGATGACGCGGCCGGCGCGGTCGAGCAGCACCGCGGGATCGGGCATGCCGGCGACCACCGCGCTGACGGCGGCGGCCTCCACCGGATCGACCCTGCGCACGTCCTCGCGCGCCGCGGCCGCATGGTGCAGCCGCCACGGGATCAGGGCCGCGGCCGCGATGCAGACGAACACGGCGCCGGCGCGCAGCAGCGACAATTCATCGAACACGACGAGCACGGCGAGCGCGAGCGCCGCGGCCGCGAGGATGATGGCCGAATGGCGCAGCCGGTCGGACCATGGCGCAAACAGCGGGGAAGATGACGGGGGCGCTTCGATAGCCATCAGGGCGGCTTCTCCGTGGCGTTCGGCTGCTCAGCCGCCTTTGTCTCCACGCTCTCTCACATAAGCGGCTTCGGGAGTGGGCCGGGGGCCGGGCTCGAGATGAAGCGCTGCCTGACGCAACCGCTTCGATCGCGCGCCGATGATAACCTCCCGAAACGTCAGCATGATTACAGATATGACGAAGGGGACAATATAATAGAGCATGCGGAACAGCAGCATGCCGGCCAGCAGGTCCTCGCGGTCCATCTGCCAGAGCCCGACCAGCATCGCGGCGTCGAACACCCCGAGCCCGCCCGGCGAGTGGCTGGCAAAGCCGAGCAGCGTGGCCGAGACGAAGATCACGGCCACCACGACGAAGCCGAGATTGGGCTCGTCCGGCACCAGCACGTACATCGCGAGCGCGCAGAAGCCGAGATCGATGATGCCGATCATGATCTGCAGCAGCGTCAGCGGGCCGCCCGGCAGCACCACGCTCCAGGGCCCGCGTCCGACGGTGCGCGGCTGGCTCCAGACCCAGCCGACATAGGCGAACAACCCCAGGATGATTGCGATCGCAACGATGCGGTTGAGCCAGACCGGGAGCTGATCGATCGAGGCGGCGGCTTCCGGATGATAGGTGATGCCGAGCCCCAGCACCGCGGCGTTGCCGAGCCAGAAGGTGAGACCGGCGAGAAAGCAGATTTTCGCGACGTCGATCGCGTTCAGCCCGTAAGCCGAATAGATGCGGTAGCGCACCGCGCCGCCGGTGAAGACGCTGGCGCCGACATTGTGACCGATCGAATAGGAGGTGAAGGCGGCGAGCGCGTTGATCTTGTAGGGAACGTTGTGGCCGATCGCGCGGGTCGCGAACATGTCGTAGAAGGTCAGGGTGAAATAGCCGGCGGCGACGAACAGGGCGGCGAGCGCGATCTGATGCGCCTCGGTGTCCCTGATCGCCTGAATCACCTCTTCGACATCGATGCCGCGAAGCATGTGGTAACAGCACGTAACAAGCGATCCCGATCACGGTCACGCTGATCACGACGCCCACTTTATGCAGGACCTGCTTCTGTCGCAGAAACAAAATCGCCCTGCGGATGGCTTCCAGCATCTAGACCTCGAACGGACGTCGCTCCCTGACCCAACTCGTAGCGCGTTTTGGGCCGGGATGGAATTCGTCTGATGTGAATAAAAAGCGCGCGCCTTCAATATATTAGGCGGAATCGATGACGGCGAGTGCACAGAATTACTGCATCACATCCGTAAGAACCCGGATTCTGCCTGCCCGATAGGCCAAAGGGATGAGTTTCAGGGCCGGCCGGCCCTCGGGGCGCTGCGCGAAACCACCCAGTCGCGCAAGGCGGACCCGACCGCGCAGCCCACCAGATAGCAGGCGAACATCGCAATCAGCAGGTCGAGCCAGTAGCCGAACCGGCCGGGCACGATCCGCGCGATGGAGGCGGCGACGAGTGCTGCGGCCAGCGCCGCGAGCCAGCGCATCATCGTCTTCGAGACGCCGTCGCCACGCTGCACCACCGCGATCCATCCCATCGCAAGTCCGAGCAGCAGCGACGCCAGCAGCCAGCCCCAATGAAACGTCACGAGATATGCCATCGCACTACCTCACCAGGAACTCGATGCGGCGGTTCTGCGCCTTGCCTTCGTCGGACTCGTTGTCGGCGACCGGCTGCGTGCTGCCATAGCCGACCGCGGTGAAGCGGGCGGCCGGCAGCCCGGCCTTGACGAGATAATCGACCACCGCCTGCGCGCGCTTTTCCGACAGCGCCTGATTGGCCGCATCCTCGCCGACGGAATCGGTATGGCCCGCGACCTCGATTGCGCTGGTCGGACAACGCAGCGCGGTCTCGATCAGACGATCGAGCAGGCCGGCGGAGTCGGGATCGATATTGGCGCGGCCGGACTCGAAGCGGATTTTTCCCTTGCCGAGCAGGTCGACGAACAGCTGCTGGCACACCGTCGGATCGACCGGCGCCGCGGCCGGTTTCACCGTGACGTCGGCCTTGTACTGGAAGGCTTGCGGAAAGTCCTTGGCCAGGCCGGCACGCAGCTGCGTGGCGGCGCCGTCATAGAAGGCGTCGCCCGACAATTTCACCTCGCGGTCGGCGACGACGAGCGTGCCGGTCGAAAGCCGCGACAGCGCGCCCAGCGCCGGAACCACCGCCGCGGCAAATCCGGCTGGCGCGCCGACGCTCTCCTTCAGATTGTCGACGACCTTCTCGCTGAAGAATTTGCGCGTCGCCGCCTGGACGATCGCGGCGTGGACGTTGTTGTCGGGCACATAGCCCGACAGCGTGACCGTCACCGCGACCGGATCCTTGTAGGCCTGGAAGATGTAAGGCGGCGCCTTGATCTCGTTGGCGACCGCAAAGCCCTCGGGCAGGTTCTTCAGCGCCGACGCGATGGCCTCGCGGCCGCCGAGATCGCGCGCCATGCCGGTCAGTTGCACCTTGGCGTCGGAAATCGTGATCTTGCCGTCCTTCAATCTGGCGATCTGATCGAGCAGCAGGATCGCGGCGTTCTCGAAGCGCGGCGGCGCGCCGCGCGCCAGTCCCATCTGGTCGGCGACCTCGACATTGCCGAGCGCCGCCTTCGCCGCCTCCACCAGCCGGCCCTTGACCGCCGGCAACGGCGCGCTGCCGGAGAGCGTAACCCGCACCACGTCGCGCTCCGCCGACCAGACGAATGGCCTGGCCTCGGGAACGAGGCGCGTCTCGTCATTGACCAGCCGCACGCCCGGCACGGCATCGACCAAGGCGACCGCGCTCTGCCGGCCGTCGACCGAAAACGCCTCCGCGCCCAGGGTGACGTCACGGCCGGCGACCGCGATCCGGGTCTTGTCGAGGGTGATGTCCTTCAGCGCCGCGCCGCTGCGGGCGGCGAGATCGGCTTCCAGCGGTGCGGTGTTATTCCAGGCGGCGAAGGCCCAAAGGATGGCCAGGGGGATCACACCCGGCCACCATTTGCTGCTCCACCTGAAAAGTCCGCGCATTCGATATCCCAGCGGCAGCCCCTCACTTCGCCGGCCGTCATGGCCGAAGGGCGTACCAACACACTGATTTCCGGGCCGCTTTCGCCCCCAAAGCGCCTGTGCGGATGTGCCGCGGCGATCCAGGAACCCTTCGAAAGCCGGCGGCGCCGGGAAGCAGAGAGAAAACAAACCCTTGAGGGACTGTCAAACCCGGAAATGGGTAGAGCGGTTTTATCGGCGTCGGCGGCGCGGGGGCTAACCGTTTCTTCAACGGTTTTTCGTTAACCTCCTTGAACTAAGCCTGAGGCCGAAAGCCATCCGTTGGAAATGAAGCAGCTTCGCAACACCGTTATCCGTGCCGGACTGGAAGCGCTTTACTTCTCCGGCGCGCATGTCCTGCTGCGCCCGATCTTTTCCGGCGTCGGCGCGATCTTCATGCTGCACCATGTGCGGCCGCAGCGCGAAGCGCGCCTTCCAGCCGAACCGCCATCTGGAAATCACGCCCGACTTCCTGCGCGCGATGCTCGGCCATCTGCGCGCCCGCGGCATCGACATCGTCACCATGGACGAGGTGCATCAGCGGCTGATCGAGCGCAATTTCAAGAGCCGCTTCGCCTGCTTCACCCTCGACGACGGCTATCGCGACAACCGCGACCATGCGCTGCCCGTGATGCGCGAGTTCGACGCTCCGTTCGCGGTCTATGTCGCGAGCGACTTCGCAGCCGGCAGCGGCCGGCTGTGGTGGATCGCGCTGGAAATGGCGATTGCCAAGGCCGATGCGATCGAAGTGACCATGGGCGGCGTGGCCACCCGCCTCGACACGGCGACGGCGCACGCCAAGCAGGCTGCCTTCGACCGCATGCACGACTGGCTGCGCACCTTGCCCGAGCACGATCTGCATCGCGAGATCACGACACTTTGCGCGCGCTATCGGCATCGACCAGGCCGCGATCTGCCGCGACCGCTGCATGTCCTGGGATGAGCTGAAGGCGTTCGCCGCCGATCCGCTGGTGACGGTCGGCGCGCATTCCATCACCCATTGCAATCTCGCCCGGCAGAGCGAGGCAACCGCGCGCGACGAATTGACATTGAGCCGCGCGCGCATCGAAGAGGCGTTGCAGCGCCCCGCGATCCACCTCGCCTATCCCTATGGCGACAAGCCGGCCGCGGGCCCGCGCGAATTCGCGCTCGCCCGCGCCGGCGGTTACAAGACCGCGGTCACGACGCGGCCCGGCATGGTGTTTCCGGAAAGCGCCGGTCACATGACCGCGCTGCCGCGGGTCTCGCTCAACGGCAATTACCAGGATGCGCGCATCCTGCCCGTGCTGACCTCGGGCGCGGCGACCGCGATGTGGAACGGATTCCGCCGCGTCGATGCGGCGTAACACCCGTCGTCCCGGACAAGCGAAGCACTTGCGAGCGCGATCCGGGACCCATAACCACGAATCTTGGTGTTGCACTCCGCTGTGGCCACAGCGATCTCTGACCACATGCACCTGTGGTTATGGGTCCCCGCTTCCGCGGGGACGACGGCTGAGCTGTTTCCTTGACTCCCTCCTCCCCGGCTTCACACACGATGGCAAACCAAGGGAGGCATCATGTTCAAGGATCTGTTCTCGCTCAAAGGCCGCATCGCGGTCGTGACCGGCGGCTCGCGCGGCATCGGCAAGATGATCGCGGCGGGATTTCTCGCGCAGGGCGCGGCGAAGGTCTACATCACCGCGCGCAAGGCCGGGCCCTGCGAGGCGACCGCGAAAGAGCTCTCCGCCGCCTATGACGGCGAATGCATCGCGCTGCCGATCGACATGTCCACCAATGCCGGCTGCGAGCAGCTGGCCGCCGAGATCATCAAGCGCGAACCGAAGCTCGACATCCTCGTCAACAATGCGGGCGCGGCCTGGGGCGCCGAGTTCGACGAATTTCCCGAGAGCGGCTGGGACAAGGTGATGAACCTGAACGTCAAGTCGCTGTTCTTCCTGACCAAGGCGCTGCACAAGCCGCTGCGCGCGGCGGCAAGCGCCGAGCGGCCGGCGAAAGTGATCAACATCGCCTCGATCGACGGCATCTTCGTCAATCCGCAGGAGACCTATTCCTATGCGGCGAGCAAGGCCGCGGTGATCCATCTGACGCGGCGGATGGCGACCAAGCTGATCAAGGAGCACATCAACGTCACCGCGATCGCGCCGGGCGCGTTCGCCTCCGACATGAACAAGGCGGCGCGCGATCATGGCGACGATGCTGGCCAAGCTCATTCCCGGCCGGGCGCATCGGCACCGACGAGGACATGGCGGGGCTTGCGATCTTCCTCGCCGCGCGCGCCGGCGACTATGTGGTCGGCAACGCCATCGCGATCGACGGCGGCGTGGTGTATGCGACCGCGGGACTGGAGATTGCGGGGTGAGCATCTCCGTCGTCCCGGACAAGCGTAGCGAATGCCGAGCGCGATGCCGGGAGCCGCATGAACCACAGGCCTTCGTTGTCGCGAAGGTCGTCGACCGCCGAGCTCACGCGGAGCAGATTCCGCGGTACTGGGTCCCCGCGTTCGCGGGGACGACACAGTCATCACGTCTCGATCTTCACATACTCGAAGTCGCCGGGCTTGTTGTCGATGCCGACCTTGGGCGCCGAGATCCACGGCGCGAACGTGCCCGGCTCGGTCACCGGCGTCATCAGCGAGGCGATGAAGTCGCCGTCGTCGGTCGAGGGAATCCACTCGCCCTTGCGCTTGGCCCAGGTGGCGTCGTCGATCAGCAGGCCGTCGGGCGTGGCGTGCACATCCCTGAACTCGCCGATGGCGCGGTGGAAGGCGACGTTCGGCAAGGTCAGCTTGTAGCTGTAGCCCGCGGTCGAGATCACCTTGTTCCAGCGCAACAGGCCCTTGACGCAGTCCTGCGTGTAGTCGTCGCGCAGGCGCATGTTGAGCGCGGTCAGCGCCGGCTCGTCGACGCGCTTGATCTCGCCATTGACCAGCTTCAGCACCGGATAGGTGTCGCTCTGCAGGCGATGATCGTCCTCGATCTGGGTCTCGCGGTAGCGGCCCTTGATCCCGGCGTTGAAGGCGTTCGCCGCATTGGTCGAGACCTCCGAGCCGAACAGGTCGAGCGACAGCGAGTAATGCAGGTTCAGCTTCTTCTGGATGGTCGGCAGATCGATCACGCCGAGCGCGCGCACCTTCGCGACATCGTTGGGATCGTCGATCCCGGCCTCGCGCATGGCGTCGACGGTCCGCTGCACCACACGCGTAATGCCGGTCTCGCCGACGAACATGTGGTGGGCTTCCTCGGTCAGCATGAAGCGGCAGGTGCGCGACAGCGGATCGAAGCCGGACTGCGCCAGCGAGTGCAGCTGCATCTTGCCGTCGCGGTCGGTGAAATAGGTGAACATGAAGAACGACAGCCAGTCCGGCGTCGCCTCGTTGAAGGCGCCGAGCATGCGCGGGGAATCCGCGTCGCCCGAGCGGCGGCGCAGCAACTCGTCGGCCTCCTCGCGGCCGTCGCGGCCGAAATATTTCTGCAGCAGATAGACCATCGCCCAGAGATGGCGGCCTTCCTCGACATTGACCTGGAACAGGTTGCGCAAATCGTAGAGCGAGGGCGCGGTCTTGCCGAGATGGCGCTGCTGCTCGACGGAAGCCGGCTCGGTGTCGCCCTGGATCACGATCAGCCGGCGCAGCGTGGCGCGATGCTCGCCGGGCACTTCCTGCCAGGCCGGCTGGCCATAATTCTCGCCGAACGGAATGGTGCGGTTCTCTTCCTGCGGCGCCAGCAAGATGCCCCAGCGATAGTCGGGCATCTTGACGTAGTCGAACTTGGCCCAGCCGCGCGGATCGACCGAGTAAGCGGTGCGCAAATAGACCAGCGACTGCTGGAAGCCGTCCGGGCCCATGTCGTTCCACCAGTCGATATAGCCGGGATGCCAGCCTTCCAGCGCCTTGAGCACCTGGCGATCCTCGGCGAGATTCACGTTGTTGGGAATCTTGGTGGAATAATCGACGTTCATGACGTTGACGTTCATGGCGTGCTCCTTCGGTCTCGTGTCCCGGACGCGGTGCAGCGCGAAGCGGTGCGCCGCAGAGCCGGGACCCATGTCATTGTCCGTTCGTGGGTCCCGGGTCTGCAGCAGCGTCACTGCGTGCCGCAGCAGCGCCCGGGACACGATAGTTACACTCTCGTCATATCGAATTTCGGCTTCTGGCCGCTGCCATAGCGGCGCAGCGCGCCCTCGTCGCCGACCGCGTTCGGACGCTGGAAGATCCAGTTCTGCCACGCGGTCAGGCGCGCAAAGATTTTCGATTCCATGGTCTCCGGACCGACGAAGCGCAAATTCGCTTCCATGCCGGTGAGGCTGTCGGGCGAGAAGCTGGCGCGCTCCTCCATGAAGACGCGGACCTCGTCGTCCCAGTCGATGTCGTCGAGCGCGAAGGTGACGAGGCCGAGCTCTTCGGCCTCCTCGGCATCGACGGCGCTGCCGATCTTGTCGCGCGCGCGATCGAGATCGGCAGGATCGGCCTGGAAGCGCGACTCCAGCCGCGTCAGGCCGTGGCTCATCGGATAGGGACCGAAATTCATCGCGGACAGCTGCAGCGCCGGCGGCGGGCGGTTGTCGCCCTGGCGCGAGCCGATCAGCATGTAGGAGCGGTCGGCGGCGAACACGAGTTCGGCCAAGGTGCCGGCAAAGCAGGAGCCGGGCTCGACCAGGGTCACCAGCGTGCGCGAGGTGACGTCGATGCGCTTCAACACGCGCTTGAAATATTGCCTGATCTCGTTGACCAGCCAGTGCGCCTTGTTGGCTTCGAGGAATTCGTCATGGGCGATCACCGCTGCGGGATCGCCATGCGACTTGAACACCAGCATTGCGACGTCGAGCTCGTTGATGCGCAGAGTGCAGGATCGCATCGTCGAGCTCGCGCGCGACCTGCAGCGGCCAGAACGCCGCGCCCTGCGCGATCATGCCGTCGATATCGGCGGGCGGTGCGGTCTCCGGCGCCTTGATCGCGATGGTCGCGGTGCGCGCGGCGCGATCGATGTCGACGGTGACGAAGCCGTAGCGCAGGCCGCTCTCGTCGATCTCGCGCTTCAGGGGCGCTAAGCGCGAATGCCCTTGCCGTTGCCGTTGCGCTTCGAGGCTGCGGCGAACTCCTTCGTGCGCTCGGCGATCTTGCCTTCGAGCTTGCTGTTCGGCGCGATCTCGTCGACCAGCCGCCAGGCGACGGCGCGCTTGCCCTTGATGCCTTCCTCGATGGTGCAGAAGAAATCGGCGTGGTCGCGGCGCACCTTGCGCTTGTCGACGACGCGCGTCAGCCCGCCGGTGCCCGGCAGCACCGCGAGCAGCGGCACTTCCGGCAGCGCCACGGAGGCCGCGCCGTCGTCGGCGAGGATGATGTGGTCGGTCGCGAGCGCCAGCTCATAGCCGCCGCCGGCCGCGGTGCCGTTGACCACGGAGATGTAGCGCTGGCCGCTGTTCTCGGAGGAATCCTCGAGGCCGTTGCGGGTCTCGTTGGTGAACTTGCAGAAGTTCACCTTGTGCGCATGGGTCGAGCCCGCGAGCATGCGGATATTGGCGCCGGCGCAGAACACGCGGTTCTTGCCGGAGCGGATCACGACGACCTTCACGCCGGGATGCTCGAAGCGCAGCCGCTGCACGGCGTCCGCCAGCTCGATGTCGACGCCGAGATCGTAGGAATTGAGTTTGAGCTGGTAGCCCTCGAACAGGCCGCCGTTCTCGTCGACGTCCATGGTGAGCGTCGCGACGTCGCCGTCGACCGCGAGCTTCCAGTGCCGGTAGCGCGACGGGTCGGTCTGGAAATCGATGTATGTCGCGCCTCCCGCGAGCACGCGGTCGTCCCCGGCCATGGGTCACCCCTGAGCTTTTCTTGGGTTGCTGATATGCACTATAATGCATGTTAGTGGGGCCGTCTAGCCTATAATGCCCGAACATGCATTTTGTTGCATATTATGGCAGCGGCAAAGATATATTGCACTAACCCGCTCCGCGGGAGGGAGTTCGCGGAGCGGAATTGCGCTGAGGGTAGACTGTATTACGTCAAGAAGATTCCCGGAGAGAGCGAACTGCCAAGTCCAAGGTTTCAAGTCCCAGGTTTCAGGCTCAGGGCTCATCTAACAGATTGCTCAAGACGAAGTCAGCTCGCTCCGCGACGCCAACCTTTGGCAGGATAAGGACTTCATAGCCGAGCGACGGATAAGCTTCGCTAAGTCGCCCGTACTCAGCAAGCGCCGTGTCCAGACCGTGACGACGCTCCTCGTCCGTCCGATAAATCTCTGGCCAAGGGGGCGCGAAGAATACGCGCTGGTGGAACCGAAGAGATTGACCGAAAGTGGTCAATGCTTCCTCACCAGTTAGACGCTGAAGCGCTTCAGCGGCATCGATCAGACCTCTATCAAAAAACACCCACCCGTCCATCGCCCGGGCTAACGCGAGGTCAGCCAGAGCCATTGCAATCGCGCGACGCAGGAATGCAGTGGCGTCTTTCCAAGGCAGCGCCGACCCATTCGCTTTCAGCTCCTCCGTAACGATTCGGCGGCCAGGCTCCTCAACGATTGCGTGCCCGCGCCGGCCGAGTTCGGCGAGCAATGTGGACTTGCCGCCGCTTGAGCATCCGGAGATTACGACGAAGCGATGCATGGTTGTTCCCGTTCGCCGCAAGCTTTGGCCAGCTGCTCGGCGCGGGTGGCATTTTGTTTCATGTCCGCTCCAAGGTCAGCCGGAGCCAATCGGCCTTGGTCAGGGTCGGCTTTTCCATGCGCGCCTTGAGCAGCGCGGCCAGCGTGTCGATCGGAAAGCCGTCGGCAAAGCCGTCGCCGGAGTCCACCGCCTTGCGCTGGCCGAGTGTGCGCAACTCCTGCAGCGCTTCGTTGAACAGCCGCCCGGCCGAGCCTGGCTTCTCCATGCGCAGCCGCAGATTGCCGTTGGCGATCAGGATGCAGGCGCGGAGCAGGATGCGCTCGCGGCCGCCTTGCGGCGCCGCCGCCCACACCGCTTCCAGGATCTCGCGCGCTTCCCAGAAGTAGCCGCGGTCGTTGAGCATGATGCCGTAGCGCAGCGCCGGATGGCGCGCCGGGACGTAGCCGCGGAACGCCGCCGGCACCAGCAGCTTGACCTGCGCCAGCGCCTCGTAATCGGCGTCGGCCTCATAGGTCTCGCCGGGCATGGTTTCGCCGGGCACGAAGGCCCATCGCGGCAGCGGAAGATTGTTCATTGCCGGCGCACCCGCGCGCTAAGCGGCGCGGCCTTCTTCATGCGTACGCAGCACGGCGTTTGCGAAATCCGAGATCGCATTCAGCGTCGCCCCCGGCGCTTCCCGATGCGGCGAATGTCCGGCCTCGAGGATCGTCACATCGACCGGACAATAGCACTCTTCCCGCGCGATCTCGACCTGTCGGATAGTTCCATATTGGTCGTCGGCGCCCTGGATGATCGCGACGGGCACGCGGATATAGGCGAGATATTCGCTGATATCCCAGTTGCGAAACTCTGGGTCGAGCCAGGCGCCGTTCCACCCGTAAAAGGCGTTGTCGACGTCTCTGTGCCAGCGCGCGAGCTTTTCGCGCAAATTGGTGGTCTCGTAGGCGGTCTTGATCTCGGCGATCGATGTCACCGAGATATCCTCGACGATGAAATGCGGCGCGATCAGCGCGATGGCGCGGATGCGATGATCCTGCACGCCGCCGGCATAGATCGCCGCGATCGAGGCGCCGTCGGAATGGCCGACGAGGAGGCCGCGCCGGAAGCCGATTTGCGCGAGCAGCTTCGGCAAGCACGTCGAGCGCCTCGCGATGCATGTAGTCGATCGGCCGCGGCAGCGCGACCGGCGACGAGGCGCCATAGCCGGCGCGCGAATAGACGAACACGCCGGCGCCGGTCGCTTCCTGCAGTCTGTCCGGAAAGTCGCCCCACAGCGCGGCCGAGCCGAGCCCTTCATGCAGCATGACGATGGTCGGCGCGGCGTCCGGCGCTGGGCCGATCATGCGGTATTCGAGATCGCTGTCGCCGATGCGGAGGAAGCCGGAGGGTGCGAGGGTCATGTGCGTCGACTTCTCACCACGTCGTCATGCCCGGCGCTTGCGCGGGCGAGCCACGGGCGTCGTAGTCTCGGACGAAAGTCGTCGAGCACCGCGCTCCCAACCCGCCCACGGCGGATGGGCCGGGCATGCCGGCCGATGACGCACGTCATGGATTCGCCGCGTCCCATCCCGCAGCTTGTAGCGCTGGATCTTTCCGGTCGCGGTCTTCGGCAGCGTGTCCACCGTCTCGATCCAGCGCGGATATTTCCAGGCGCCGATCTTCTGCTTGACGTGCTCCTTCAGCGATTCATAGAGCTGGTCGGTCTGGTGGCCTTCGCGCAGCACCACGAACGCCTTCGGCTTCAACAGTCCTTCCGGATCGGCTTCGGGCACGACGGCGGCTTCCAGCACGGCGGGATGCGTGATCAGCGCGCTCTCGACCTCGAACGGCGAGACCCAGATGCCCGACACCTTGAACATGTCGTCGGCGCGGCCGCAGAAGGTGTAGCGGCCGTCGGCATCGCGGATGTACTTGTCGCCGGTGCGGGTCCAGTGGCCCTGGAAAGTGTGCCGGCTCTTGCTGCGCTGATTCCAGTAGCCCTCGCCGGCCGACGGCGCCTCGACCAGCAGTTCGCCGACCTCGCCGTCCGGCACGTCGTCGCCGTCGTCGCTGACCAGCCGCACCCTGTAGCCGGGCACGGCGCGGCCGGAGGTGCCGTATTTGATGTCGCCGGGCGCGTTCGACATGAAGATGTGCAGCAGCTCGGTCGAGCCGATGCCGTCGAGAATGTCGACGCCGAAGCGCGCCTTCCAGGCATAGCCCGACGGATTCCGGCAGCGCCTCGCCGGCCGAGGTGCAGATGCGCAGCCGCGTCCCTGCCTTCGCGCCCTTGCTCGGCTCGTCGTTGAGCATCGCCGCAAACAGCGTCGGCGCGCCGTAGAAGATGGTCGGATTGTGCTTGTTGAGCAGCGCAAACATCAGCGCCGGCGTCGGCCGGTCGGGATTGAGCACCGTGCTGGCGCCGACGGCAAGCGGGAATGTCAGCGCATTGCCGAGGCCGTAGGCGAAGAACAGTTTCGCCGCGGAGAGACAGACGTCATCCTCGCGAATGCCGAGCACCTGCTTGGCATAGGTGTCGGCGGTGGCCTGCAGGCTCGCATGCAGATGCCGCACGCCCTTGGGCATGCCGGTCGAGCCCGACGAATAGAGCCAGAACGCCGGCTCGTCGGCATGGGTCTCGACGGTCTTGAAGCTGTCGCTCTCGCCCTTCAGTTCGTCGGACAGCAGCTTGTGCCCGAACGCGTTCTTGCCGGACGACGACGACGCAGTCGAGATCGCTCATGCGCCCGACGATGTCTTTCACCACCGGAAACAGCGCCTCCGAGACGAACAGCACGCGCGCGCGGCAGTCGGCGAGGATGTAGGCGTACTGCTCCGCGGTCAGCAGCGTGTTGAGCGGCACCGGCACGATGCCGGCACGGATCGCGCCGAGGAACACGACCGGGAAATCGACGGTGTCGAGCATGATCATGGCGACGCGCTCTTCGCGGCGGACGCCGAGCCGGCGCAGCATGTTGGCGGCGCGGCAGCTCTGCTTCTGCAGATCGCCATAGCTGAGTTCGGACGTGCCGTCGGTATAGGCGAGCTTGTTGCCGCGCCCCTCCTCGACATTGCGGTCGAGCAGCCACGTCACCGCATTGTAGGTCGTCACGACGTTCTCCCCGGACGCTATCGTTTTTGCGCCGTTCGCGACGGCCTCGCTATCGCTCGGCCTGCTCGGGCGCGTCTTGAATTATAATGCATAGAAAGCCACTCTGCGTTGGCTTGCTGTCAATCCTCTCCGGCATTATGTTGCCGGAATATGACCGAATCCAGCGAATCCGGCTTCCTCGAACAGCTCGGCCAGCGCGTCCGCACCATGCGGGCGCTGCGCGGCATGTCGCGCAAGGTGCTGGCAAAAGTCTCCGGCATTTCCGAACGCTATATCGCGCAGCTCGAAGCCGGCCGCGGCAACGTCTCGATCGTGCTGCTGCGCCGCGTCGCAGGCGCGATGGGCGCGCATCTGGAAGACCTGATCCCGTCGGGCGATCACGCGCCGGACTGGCAGGTGATCCGCGATCTCCTGCGCAAGGCGACGCCGGCGCAGATCGCGCAGGCCAAGGATTTGCTCGCCGGTCACGGCGGCGCGTCATCGCATGCGTCGTTCTGCGGCATCGCGCTGATCGGATTGCGCGGCGCCGGCAAGTCGACGCTCGGAAAGATCCTGGCCAAACGCATCGGCTGGAATTTCGTCGAGCTCAACAAGGAGATCGAGGCGCAGAACGGACTGTCGGTTGCCGAGATCATCGCGCTGTACGGCCAGGAAGGTTTTCGCCGCATGGAGCAGGCCGCGCTCAATCAGCTGCTGGCGCGCAAGGAGCTGATGGTGCTGGCGACCGGCGGCGGCATCGTCTCCGAGCCGCTGACCTTCGAGCTGATCCTGTCGTCGTTCTACACGATCTGGATCAAGGCCGAGCCGGAAGAGCACATGGGCCGCGTGCGCAAGCAGGGCGATCTGCGCCCGATGGCCGACGACCGCTCGGCGATGGCGGAGCTGCGCAACATCCTGGTCAGCCGCGAGCCGCTCTACGCGCGCGCCGTCGGCGGTGGTCGATACCGCGGGGCTGTCGGTCGACGCCGCCGCGGCGCGGCTGGTCGACACCGTGCGCCCGGTGCTGCAGAACGAGGCGCGCGCGTTCGGGTTGCGCAGCGTGGCGGTGTGAAAGCTTGCCGCGCGGCCGGCCATGCCGGTAATACTGCGGCCCATGAAACTGGTCTTCCTCCATGGTTCGCCCGCGGTCGGCAAACTGACGGTCGCGAAAGCGCTGCTGCGGCTGGTGCCGGCGCGGCTGATGGACAATCACGCCAATGTCGATCTGGCGCGCACCGTCTTCGACTTCGGCGTTCCCGGCTTCTGGGAGCTGGTGCACACCTCCCGCTGCGTCGCCCTGGATGCGGCGGGCAAACATGGCGTGCCGCTGCTGGTCACGACGTACTGCTATGTCGAACCGGGCGATCGGGCCAACTATGAAGAGTTCGAAGCGATCGTGCGCCGGCATGGCGGCGAGATCTGTCCGGTGTTCCTGCATTGCCCGCAGGAAGAGGCGCTGCGAAGGGTCGGCAATCCCGACCGGATCGAGCGCGGCAAGGTGACCTCGGCGGAAGGACTGATCGACTATGTCGGCGACCGCAATTTCACAGCGGTGCCGCGCGAGGATTGCATCACCTTCGATACGGGCGCGATGCCGCCCGACGCCGTCGCGCGCGAGATCGTGGCGCCGGCTCGGACTTGCGACCCAGGAAGGCTGCGATGGAAATCAGTGCCGCAAGCTGAAGCCGATATCCCGGTCATCATGGCGCTGGAGCGCCTCGACGGCTACGAGCGCTTCGTCGGCCGGTGGGAACATGAACAGCACACCGCCGAGATCAAAAATCCGGCGAGCAAATATCTCGTCGCGCGCGAGAACAACGAGGTCGTCGCTTTCGCCATCCTGCAGGGCCTTGCAGCTCCGAACCGCTGCATACGCCTGAAGCGCATCATCGCGCGCAATCCCGAACGCGGGACCGGCTCGAAATTCCTGCGATCGGTGCTGGACGTCTGCTTCAACGAGCTGGCCGCGCATCGCGTCGACTTGTTTTGCCACCTCGACAACGAGCGCGCGCGCAGGGTCTATGCGAAAATCGGTTTCGCCGAGGAAGGCATCGTGCGCGACCTTCACCGCAACGACGACGGCAGCTTCCGTTCGATGCGATTGATGTCGATTTTGGAGACGGAGTGGATGCAGGATTCGAAGTGCTCAGGTCCCGTAGCGCGCGGCATCGAGCTGCGGCGCATATCCGGGACCTCTCGAGTCTGACCCCGCATCAGCAGCGCACCGCATGTCGCTTCGCTCATGCGGGACGTCACAAGCTAAAGCAACCTTGCCTTCACCCCCTCCGCACCCTCGCGCAGCAGCGGCAGAAATCGCTTCACCATCTCCTCCGTCGAGATGCGATCGACATGGGCGCCGATATTGATCGCGGCGACGATGGCGCCGTCGTAGCGGCGGACCGGCACCGCGATGGAGCGGAAATGCGGCTCGGCCTCGCGATCGACCAGCGAATAGCCGCGGCGCGCGGTCGGCGGCGATGGCGGCCAGCAGGCGCTTCGGATCGGTGACCGTCTGCGGCGTCAGCGCCGCGCGCTTCATCGCCGCCAGCTTCGTCTTCAACTCGGCATCGGCAAACCGGCCGAGCATGGCGCGGCCGACCGCCGTGCAGAACGCCGGCAGCCGATAGCCGATCTCGACGCCGCCGGAGAAAATCCGCGTCGGGCTGCCGCGCGCGACGAACACGACGTCGTCGCCGTCGAGCACGGCGAGCGAGGAGATCTCCTGCGCGGCGACCGCGATGTGGTCCAGCACCGGCTGCAGCACCGCCACGACCTGGTTCGAGCGCAGGTAAGCGCCCGCCAGGGTCAGCACATGCGGCGTCAGCGCGAACAGCTTGCCGTCGCTGGTGACATAGCCGCCGTGCTGCAGGGTGAACAGGATGCGCCGCGCGGTGGCGCGCGGCAGATCGGCTGCCGCCGCGATTTCGCTCAGCGTCATCGGCGAAGGCCGCGCGGCGAACGCCTGCAGCAGCCGCAGGCCGCGGTCGAGGCTCTCGACAAAGTCGGTGGCGCGGGGGGCGCTGCCGGCGCTACGCTTGGGTTTGACCATCAAGGTCCCTTGGAAAGCCGCTTGCCAGTTTGAAAACCCGTGTTAGCATATTTGAACATTTGTTCAATAGACGAACACGCTGCAAGCCTTGAGAGGTGACGCGCCATGATGAGCCAGGAGCAGAACGACCTGATCACCCGCATCGGCCCGAAGGACCCCTGCGGCAAGCTGATGCGGATGTATTGGCAGCCGGCGGCGCTGGTCGACGAGCTGCAGGGGCCGCGCGCCGATCCGCCCGGTGAAACTGCTCGGCGAAGACCTGGTGATGTTCCGCGACGAGCAGGGCCGCTACGGCCTGATCGATCGCCACTGCGCGCATCGCGGCGCCGACCTCGCCTTCGGCCGGCTCGAGCAGGGCGGACTGCGCTGCGCCTTCCATGGCTGGCTGTTCGATGTGTCGGGCCAGTGCCTGCAGACGCCGGCCGAGCCGAAGGATTCGAAACTCTGCCAGGGCATCAAGCAGCGCGCCTATCCGGTGGTGGAGAAGAGCGGCATCCTCTGGGCTTATCTCGGCGAAGGCGAGCCGCCGGCGTTTCCCGAGCTCGACTGCTTCGTCGCGCCCGACAGCCACGTCTTCGCGTTCAAGGGCCACTGGGAATGCAACTGGCTGCAGGCGCTGGAAGTCGGCGTCGATCCCTCGCACGCCTCCTATCTGCACCGCTTCTTCGAGGATGAGGACACCTCCGCGACGCAACACCTATGGCCGCCAGTTCCGCGGCGCCTCCGCCAGCTCCGACATGCCGATGACCAAGATCATGCGCGAGTACGATCGGCCGATCATCAATGTCGAGCACACCGAATACGGCATGCGCCTGATCACGCTGCGCGAGATCGACGCCGAGCGCACCCATGTGCGCGTCACCAACCAGATTTTTCCGCATGCCTTCGTCATTCCGATGAACCAGGAGATGACGATCACGCAGTATCACGTGCCGATCGACGACGAGAACTGCTACTGGTACTCGATCTTCACGAGCTTCACGACGCCGGTCGACAAGAAGATGATGCGCGACCAGCGGCTCGCGACCTACGAGCTGCCCGACTACAAGTCGCGCCGCAACAAGCGCAACGACTACGGCTTCGATCCGCACGAGCAGGCGACCACGACCTATACCGGCATGGGCATGGACATCAACGTGCACGACCAGTGGGCGATCGAGTCCATGGGCCCGATCCAGGATCGCACGAAGGAGCATCTCGGGACGGCCGACAAGGCGATCGTGCAATATCGCCGCATGCTGCGCGAGCAGATCGAGCGGACCGCCTCCGGCGAGAAGCCGATCATGTGCCTCGACGAGGCGCATGCGAAGAGCATTCAGGGCCCGGGCACCATGGACGGCATCGGGCCGACGGTAGGCTGGGAGATCTACTGGATGGAGGTCGACGTGAAGCGGCGGCGCGGCGCGCCCTGGGCGTCGCCGGTGCCAGCCGAGATCGCGGACAAGGTGCGGCATCTCACGGCGGCGGAATAGTATCTCGTCATTGCGAGGAGCGAAGCGCCGACGCAATCCATAGCCTCGACAAGCGCAAGTGTGCATGATGGATGTCGCGGCGCTCAGCCCGCGCATGACGAGTCCTGGCGATGACGAGTCGATTGGGGGGTAGTGCGAGTGACTTTCGTCGAGCGTCACGGGCTGTGGTCGGACGAGCAGCGCGAGGCGGCGCGCCGCCTGCGCGCGATCGCCGAAGAGAAGAAGCTCGAAACCATCCGCCTCTCCTTTGCCGACCAGCACGGCATCCTGCGCGGCAAGACGCTGATCGCAAGCCGAGGCGCTGGCCTCGCTGGAAAGCGGCTGCGGCATCACCACCTCGCTGCTCGCCAAGGACACCTCGCACAAGACCGTCTTTCCGGTGTTCACCGCCGGCGGCGGCTTCGGGCTGAAGGAGATGGAAGGCGCCGCCGACGCGCTGATGGTGCCGGACCCCACGACGTTCCGCATGCTGCCGTGGTCGCCGGGCACGGGCTGGGTGCTGTGCGATCTCTATTTCGGCAACGGCAAGCCGGTGCCGTTTTCGACGCGGCAGCTCTATCGCTCCGTGGTGAACAGGCTCGGCGAGCGCGGCTATGATTTCGTCGCCGGGCTCGAGGTCGAATTCCATCTGTTCAAGCTCGACGACGCGCATATGGCGCCCGAGGACGCCGGCCAGCCCGGCCGGCCGCCGTCGGTCAGCCTGCTGTCGCACGGCTATCAATATCTGTCCGAGCAGCGCTTCGACCAGATCGAACCGATCGTCGACATCCTCCGCCGCGATATCCTCGCGCTCGGCCTGCCCTTGCGCTCGGTCGAGGTCGAGTTCGGCCCGAGCCAGTGCGAGTTCACCTTCGCGCCGAGGAAAGGCGTCGAGCCCGCCGACAACATGGTGCTGTTCCGCTCGGCGGTGAAGCAGATCGCGCGCCGCCACGGCTATCACGCCACCTTCATGTGCCGGCCGAAACTGCGCGAACCTGTTCGCCTCGGGCTGGCACCTGCATCAGTCGCTGGTGTCGCGCGCGAAGCGGCGAGAACGCCTTCATGGCGAAGGACGAGCTGCTGAGCCCGTTCGCCAAACATTATCTCGCCGGCCTGCTCGCGCATGCGCGGGCGTCGACCGTGTTCACCACGCCGACCATCAACGGCTACAAGCGCTACCGCACCTTCTCGCTGGCGCCGGACCGCGCGATCTGGGCGCGCGACAATCGCGGCGTCATGATCCGCGTGCTCGGCGGCGCCGGCGATCCCGCGACGCGGCTGGAGAACCGGATCGGCGAGCCCGCCGCCAATCCGTATCTCTACATGGCCTCGCAGATCCTCTCCGGCCTCGACGGCGTCGACCGCAAGCTCGATCCCGGCCCGTCGGCCGACACGCCCTACGAGACCAAGGCCGATTTCCTGCCGAAGTCGCTGCATGAGGCGGTGGCCGCGCTGTCAGACGATCCGTTCTTCCGCGAGGCGCTCGGCGCGGGCTTCGTCGATTACTACGTGCACATCAAGAAGATGGAGATCGAGCGCTTCCAGGCCGAAGTGTCGGACTGGGAGCACCGCGAATATTTCGAGATGTTTTGAAGGCTCTTTATTTGGGCATGATCTTTTCGGAAAACCGCTTCACACTTTTCCGGATCATGCCCTAGGCCAGCCCGCCATCCTGCATGCGGTACCAGGCGATGATGCCGGCCATCCAGGCGCGATGCAGCGCATGCAGCGGCATCGCCTTGATCGGCACGAGCGGCAGCGGCAGCGCCGCTTCGTTGCCGGTCGCGATATAGTCGGCCATCGCGCGGCCCATCGCCGATTGCAGCCCGACGCCGCGGCCCATGCAGCCGATGTCGACCAGCAGCCCCGGCGCCGGCTCATGCAGATGCGGCAGGAAATCCCGCGTCAGGGTCACGCGGCCGCACCAGCGGTGCTCGATCGGCACGTCCTTGAGCTGCGGGAAACAGTTTGACCGCGATGCGTTCGAGATGCTCCCAGTCCTGCGGTCCCTTCGGCTCGCGGAACGGGCCGCGCCCGCCCATGATGAAGCGGTTGGTGTGATCCTTGCGGAAATAGAACAGCAGCTGCCGCGTGTCCGAGGTGACGTGGCCCTCGGGCAGGATCGAGCGCGCGACATTGTCCGACAGCGGCGCGGTCGCGACCTGGAACGAGTTCGGCGCGATCGCTGACGTGCGCAGGCCCGGCACGAGATCGCCGGTGTAGCCGTTGGTCGCGACCACCGCGCGATCGGCGGTGACGCGTGCGCCCGATGCGGTCGTGGCGACCCATTTGCCATTGACGCGATCGAGCTTCGCGACCGGGCTTTGGCCGTGGATGCGGACGCCCGCCGCGATCGCGACGCGCGCCATCTCGCGCGCATAGGCCAGCGGCTGGATCGCGCCGCCGCGCGGATCGACCCAGCCGCCCTGATATTTGTCGGTGCCGATCAGATGACCGACGTCGTCGGCGGACAAGTTCGCGCGCGCCTTCGACGCCGCGCTTCGCCCATTGCTCGCTGCGCTTCTTGACGATGTCGAGCCCGGCGGGCGTATGCGCGCCCTGGATCCAGCCCTGGCGCGCATGCGGCACATTCATGTTGTGCTTGCCGATCAGATCGAACACGACGTCGGCCGATTTGCCGACGAAATCGACCAGCCGCTGGCCGCGCTCGGGGCCGAATTTTTCCTCCAGTTCGTCCGGATCGTATTTCAGGCCGGGAATCACCTGCCCGCCATTGCGGCCCGAGCCGCCCCAGCCCGGCTCATGCGCTTCCAGCACCACGACCGTCGTGCCGCGCTCGGCGAGATGCAGCGCGGTGGACAGGCCGCAATAGCCGGCGCCGATCACGACGACATCGGCGGTGATGCTGCCTTCGAGCGGCGGCGTCGATGGCGCCGGCGGCGCGGTGGCCGCCCACAGCGACGGCGCAAGGGGAAATGGATCGGCCATCGCTCTCTCCTAGATCGGGCGCAGCACGCGCCGCAGAAACTCCTGCGTGCGCGCATGTTGCGGCGTGGTCAGCACCTGCTTCGCCGGTCCCTCCTCCAGAATCGTGCCGTGATCGAGGAACAGCACGCGGTCGGCGACCTCCTGCGCAAAGCGAATCTCGTGCGTCACCACCACCATGGTCATGCCGTCCTCGGCGAGCGCGCGCATCACGGCGAGCACCTCGCCGACCAGCTCCGGATCGAGCGAGGAGGTCGGCTCGTCGAACAGGATCGCCTTGGGCTGCATCGCGAGCGCACGCGCGATCGCGACCCGCTGCATCTGCCCGCCCGACAGCTCGGCCGGATAGGCATCGGCCTTGCCGGCAAGCCCGACCCGCGCCAGCAACTCGCGCGCGCGCGGAATCGCCTCGTCGCGCTTCACGCCCTTCACATAGACCGGGCCCTCGATGACGTTCTCCAGCGCGGTCCGATGCGGAAACAGGTTGAAGCGCTGGAACACCATCGAAATCTGCGTGCGGATCGTCCTTGATGTCGGGCGATTGCCGGTCGACGCGCACGCCGTCGATGGTCACGCTGCCGCTGTCATAGGCTTCGAGCCCGTTGATACAGCGCAGGATGGTCGACTTGCCCGAGCCGGACGGGCCGACGATGCACACCACCTCGCCGCGGCCGATGCTGCGCCGAAATGCCGCGCAGCACCTCGACGCTCGCCAAAACTCTTGTGCACGTCGGAGAGCTCGATCATGACCGCGCCCGCTGCATGCGCCGCTCCAGCCAGCCGACGAACAGGATCAGCGGCACGCTCATCACGAGATAGAGCACGGCCACCATGGTCAGCACGCTGGTGTATTTGAAGGTCGAGGCCGCGATCAGCTGGCCCTTCAGGGTCAGCTCGGCGACCGTGATGGTGGAGGCTTGCGAGGAATCCTTCAGCATCATGATCATGATGTTGCCGTAGGGCGGCAGGATGATCTTCACCGCCTGCGGCAGCACCACGCGCCGCATCATCAGTGCCCAGCCCATGCCGAGCGACTCGGAGGCCTCGATCTGGCCCTTGTCGATCGCCTCGATGCCGGCGCGGAAATTCTCGGCCTGATAGGCCGAATAGGCGATGCCGAGCCCGATGATCGAGGCCTGCAGCGCCGACAGCGTCACGCCGAACTCCGGCATCACGAAGTAGATGTAGAACAGCTGCACGAGGATCGGGATGCCGCGGATGCCGTTGACGATCGCCTTGGCAAGCTGCTGCAGCGCGCGCACGCGCGACACGCGCATCAGCGCCCAGACCGTGCCGAGCAAGGTCGACAGGATGAGCGAGCCTGACGTGACGACGATGGTGAGCCAGACGCCCTGCAGCAGGATCGGCAGGAACTCGCGCGTATCGGCGAAGAACTTCGTCATCTCCGATGCGCCAAAACCTCACCCCGTCAATCGAGGCCCCATTTGGCAAGAATTTTCTTCACCGTGCCGTCCCTGGTCAGATTGGCGAGTGAGGTGTTGATCCTTGCGAGCAGGTCGGGATCGCTCTTGCGCACGCCGATGCCGACCGAACCCGGGATGGTCGCGACATAGGAGTTGACCAGCCGCACTTCCGGGAACAGGCCCTGCTTGATGTTGTAGGCGAGGATCGGCTTGTCGGCGAAACCGGCCTTGAGCCGGCCCGTGTTGACGTCGGCGAGGATCGCCGGAATGTTGTCGTAGATCTTCACGTCGGAGAACAGCCCGCTCTTCTGCAGGGCTCGACGAACGCCGTGCCCTTCTGCGCGCCGACGGTCTCGCCCTTGAGATCGGCGAACTCCTTGTAGTCCTTCGCATCGGACTTCGGCACGATCAGCCCTTCGCCATAGGTGTAGACCGGACCGGAGAAGTCGATCACCTCCTTGCGCGGCGCGGTGATGAACATCGCCGCCGCGATGATGTCGATCTTGTTGGAGGTCAGCGACGGGATCAGGGTCGAGAACTGCATGCCCTCGATCTCGACCTTGAAGCCGGCGTCCTTGCCGATCTCCTTGATCAGATCGACCATCACGCCCTCGATGGTGTTGGTCTTGGTGTCGAGGAAGGTGAAGGGAATGCCGGTCGGCGTCGAGCCGACCTTCAGCACCTGGTCTTCGGCCCGCGCGCCGAACGATGCAAGGCTCGCGAAAATGACGGCGGCGACGACTGTCCTGAACGACATGAACTCTCCCCTGCTCTGCCAACGGCAAAAAATCTGGCACGCGGCGCGAGGCCACACAATGGGATTCTCTTGGGGATTCTCTTGCCGGGGATGATTTGCCTCGCCTTACGACGGCGTCGCCGGCGCTAGGGGAGGCGCTGGCGCAGGCTCGGCGCCGGACGACGCCTCGTGAATCCTGCCGTCGACGATGTGCAGACGGCGGTCGGCACGCGCCGCGAGTGCGGGATCGTGGGTGACGACGACCACGGTGCGGCCGCTATCGGCGATCTCGCGCAGGATGCCGAACACCTGCTCGGTCGACGTGGTGTCGAGCGCGCCGGTCGGCTCGTCCGCGACGATGATCTCCGGCCGGTTCGACAGCGCCCGCGCAATCGCGACACGCTGGCGCTGGCCGCCGGAGAGCTGGTTCGGCCGCTTGCCGGCGTGCTCCTTCAGCCCGAGCGAGCCCAGCAGTTCGAGCGCACGCTCGCGCATCTCGGGCTCGGACATTTTGCCTGCGGCGCGCATCGGCAACATCACGTTGTCCAGCGAGGTGAACTCCGGCAGCAGGAAATGAAACTGGAACACGAAGCCGCATCGCGTGAGACGGACGTCGGCGCGCTCGGCCTCCGACAGTTTCGAGGTCGGCTGGCCGCAGATGATCACGTCGCCCTCGGTCGGCGCATCGAGCAGGCCGAGCAGATAGAGCAGCGACGATTTGCCGGAGCCGGACGGCCCGGTGATGGCGAGGAACTCGCCCTTGTTCACGGCAAGATCGATGCCGTTGACCAGCGTGTGCGACACCGCGCCGTCGAGACGCCGCACCAGACCGACCGCCTGCAGCGCGACCTCGCTCATGAGGCGCCCCGGATGATCTCGACCGGATGCACCCGCGTCGCCTTGCGCGCCGGGAAGAAGGCCGCGCCGGTGCAGCAGAGCAGCGAGATGCCGCCGACGATGATGTAATGCTTCAGCGAATAATAGATCGACAGCGGCACGGTCGAGCCGGTCAGCGGATTGTAGATCGTGATCTTCGACCAGCCGTAGCAAAGCAGATAACCGATCAGCCAGCCGACGATGATGCCGACCACGCCGATGATCGCGGCCTCGATGATGAAGATGCGCCGCACCGCCACCTCGTGCATGCCGAGCGACTTCATGATGGCGATGTCCTGCCGCTTCTCATGGGTGATGGTGGAGATGATGTTGTAGGTCGCAAAGCGACGAGGTCAGCAGCATCGCGCCCATCACGGTCAGCACGATGAAGTCGCGCACCGCGAAGCTCGACAGCAGGTCGGAATTCGCCTCCTGCCACGACACCGACTTGTAGCCGGTCTGCGCCTCGACCTGCCTGGCGACCTTGTCCGCGCTCAAGCGGATCGTTCAGCCGCAACCGCAGCTCGTTGACGATGCCGCTCTGCCCCATCATCAGCTGCGCGGTCGAGAGCAGCGCATAGATCTGGCCCTCGTCGACGCGCTTCATCCCGGAGCGGAAGATGCCGGCCACTGTCGCACTCACCTCGGTGCCCTGCCCGCCGATCAGGCTGACGGTGCTGCCGGCCTTGACCGCGAGCTTTTCGGCCAGCGCCTGGCCGATGATGACCGCGTTCGGCGCGCGATTGAGATCGATGATCTGGCCCTCGCGCATCTGCGTGGCGAGCTTCGACACCCGGATTTCCTGGCGCGGATCGATGCCGACCAGGGTGACGCCGATGCGGCCGCCGCCGTGATCGACGATCGCCGTGGTCTTGACCTGCGGCGCGACGTCGCCGGGAATCCACGAGCGCAGCGAGGCCATCGCGGTTTCCGGATATTTGATGCCGGGACGGCTGCCGACATTGGCGACGCCGGACATCTGCACCGCGCCATATTCCCGGTCGGCGGGCTGCGGCGGCGCCGCGCGGCGCTCGTCCTGCACGGTGACATGCGGCATGGTGTCGACCAGCTGGCGCAGGAAATCGATCTGCGATCCCTGCATCAGCCCCGCCATCATGATGGTGAAGCCGACGCCCATGGCGACGCCGGCCATGCCGACCAGCGTCTGGCGCACGCGGGCGGTGACGTGGGTCCAGGCGATGTCGAGGATCAGTTTCGTGGCCATGGTCTCACGCGGACATCAGCGGGGAGCGAATTTGTTGACGTTGCGCCGCGCGTCGTTGACGACCGAATCGATATGGGCCGAGATCGCCGACGAGATCACGATCGTGTCGGGATCGGCCGAGGCGGGCGCGGCCGACGGCGCGGGCAACGGACCGGCCGCGTTGCGATCGATCGGCTGGTCCTGCGGTTGGTCCGGCGTCGCATCTGATACAGCCGGCCTGACCACGCTCTTGTCCTCGCGAACCCGCGTACCCTCGGCAAGATCGGTGCGGGCCGGCGACAGCACCGCCGTGCCCTTCGCGATGTCGCCGATGATCTCGACATTGCGGCTGCCGCGAATGCCGACCTTCACAGGCACGCGCGCGATCCGTCCATCGCTCACGATTTGCACCATGTCGCCGGCCACCGCTTCCGCAGGCACGACGATCGCCGACGGCTTCTCGCGCACGATGATGTTGGCCTCCACCGACATGCCGATGCGCAGCGGCGTGTCGTTCGGCAGCAACAGATAGATGCGGAAGGTCTTGCGGGTCGGATCGCCCTTCGGCGTGATCTGCGACACCGAGGCGCGCAGCGCCTGTCCGGGAAACGCCTCGCTGCGCAGGAACGCCTTCTGGCCGACCGCGATGCGATTGATCTCCTCCTCATTGACCTCGGCGACGACCTGCATCGGCAGCGGCGGGCCGACCCAGAACAGCACATCGGTGGGACCTGCGATCTCGCCGACCTCGCCGTCACGCCGCAACACCATGCCGTCGAGCGGCGCGCGCAGCACGAGCTGGTCGATCCGCACCTGCTGCGCCGCGATCCGCGACTTGTATTCCTCGGCCTGGGTCCAGCGCTGCTCATATTCCTTTTGCGTGGCGTCGCTCTTTGTGCGGTCCTTCTCGGCGCGATCGAGATCGCGCTGCGCCTGCTGATAGCTGATCTGCAATTCGTTCAGCGCGCTGCGCTCCTCGGCATCATCCATGCGGCCGAGCGACTGGCCGGCTTTGACTTGCTGGCCCTCGCAGAGGCAGAGATCGACCAGCCGGCGCCGCTGCAGCGGCACCACCTTGGCCCAGCGCGCCGGCTCGACCGTGCCGGTGCCGTAGATCGCTTCCGACACCGGCGCCTGCGTCGCGATCGCGGTCGTCACGGTCTCGACGTGAATGACGTTGGTCCAGGCGTAATAGCCCGCCGCCCGCGGCGATCAGCAGGATTGCGACCAGGAGAATGCGAGATGATCTTCATGGCGATCCCCGCTAGAAGCCGAATTTCTTGCGCAAGGCCGGAAGTCTGATTCATCAGATCGTCGGAATCGCTCTTCTTGTCGGCCTGCGGCGCAGGCGGCTGCGGTGCGGCAGGTTGAGGCGCAACGGGCTGCGGCGTAGCGGCAGCCGTGGCCGGAACGGATGCAGACGGCGCGGACTGAACCGCCACAGGCGCCGCCGTTTGTGCCGGCCTCGTGCTGGGCGTCGCGCGCCAGCGGCCGGCATCGCTCTTCGCCAGGTTGACATCGTCGGGAGTCATCCGGGTCTCGAGCAAACCCGTCAGCTGCCGCGCGCCGTTGCGGAACTCCTCGACGCGCGACCCACTGCCGACGATGTAGGCCCATTTGTAGGCCTTGATGTTGTCCTTCGGAACGCCACGGCCGACGGCATAGAGGCCGCCGAGGATCAGCATCGCATGGGAATGGCCCTGCTCGGCGGCGCGTGTGAACCAGCGGACCGCTTCCTCGTCCGAACGCGGCACGCCGACGCCGGCCGAATAGAGTGCGGCGAGATAGAACTGCGCGTCATCGCTGCCGGATTGCGCCGCCTGCAGATAGCGGTTGGCCATCTCGTGATCGGATGCGGAATCGGCCGCGGCGCCGCCGGCACTTGCCAGCAGAGCAGCACAGCACCGATCGCAACCACGAGACGCTTCATCAGGGGCTCCACGCGAGGCCGGCAAACGCGTGATTGATGATGCCGGTCCCCATCAAGATTAGGTCTATGCGACCGCTCCAAAGGTTCGCCTTTTGAGGGGTTCGCGATGCAAGGCAGCCTTTCCGAAAACTCGGGAATATTTACACAATTGAGTGCGCGATGCACTCAAATCCCGAGATAACGGTGCTGCAGGTCGGGTTCCGCGACCAATTGCTCCGACGTCCCGCTCCATACCGTGCGGCCGCGCTCGATAATGTAATGCCGGTCACAGATGCGGGTGAGATTTCCGACGTTCTTGTCGATCACCAGGATCGACTGCCCGCGCGCCTTCAGCATGGACAGGCAGTTCCAGATTTCCTCGCGGATCAGCGGCGCCAGACCCTCGGTCGCCTCGTCGAGGATCAGCAATCTGGGATTGGTCATCAGCGCGCGGCCGATCGCCAGCATCTGCTGCTCGCCGCCGGACAGCGTGTTGCCCATGTTGCCGCCGCGCTCGGCGAGCCGCGGGAATAGCGCGTGGATTTTCTCCAAGGTCCAGGGATCGCCGGCATTGAGGCGATTGGCGGACGCCGCGACGAGATTCTCGCGCACCGTGAGGTTCGGGAAAATCTGCCGACCCTCCGGCACGAGACCGATGCCGAGCTTGGCGATCCGGTAGGACGGCAGCTCGCGCACCTCCGTCGCCGCCGAAGCGGATCGCGCCCGCACGTGCCGGCGTCAGTCCCATGATGGAGCGGATGGTGGTGGTCTTGCCCATGCCGTTGCGGCCCATCAGCGAGACCATCTCGCCCGCGCGGATCGAGAGCGACAGGCCGAACAGCACCTGGCTCAGCCCGTAGCAGGTCTCGATGCCGTCGACTTCGAGCAGCGCGTCAGCATCAGCCATGTTCGGCCCCTTGGCGGGTCACCACATGCTGGTCGCCGAGATAGGCGCGCTTGACCTCTTCGTTCTGGCGGATCTCCGACGGCGCGCCGGAGGCGATGACGCGGCCATAGACCAGCACCGAGATGCGATCGGCGAGCGCGAACACCGCTTCCATGTCGTGCTCGACCAGCACGATGGTCACTTCCTTGCGCAGCTCCTGCAGCAGCTTCACCATGCGCGCGGATTCGGTGACGCCGAGGCCCGCCATCGGCTCGTCCAGCAGCAACAGCTGCGGCCTGGTCGCGAGCGCGACCGCAAGCTCGAGCTGGCGCTGCTCGCCGTGGCTGAGTTTCGACACCAGCACATCGGCGCGATCGGCGAGGCCGACGCGCGACAGCGCGGCTTGCGCCGACGCGCGCAGCCCCGGCTCCTTCCGCGCATCGCCGAAGAAGCGGAAGGAGTGGCCGTCATGGGCTTGCGCCGCCAGCGCGACATTGTCGGCCGCGGTGAAATCGAGCAGCAGCGAGGTGATCTGGAACGAGCGCGCCAGCCCGAGCGCGCTGCGGCGCCAGGCGGGCATCGCGGTGATGTCGCGGCCGCCGAGGAAAATGGTGCCGGCATCCGGCGCAAGATGACCGGTGAGCTGGCTGATCAGCGTGGTCTTGCCGGCGCCGTTCGGACCGATGATCGCGTGCAGCTCGCCCTGCGCGACGTCGAGCGAGACATTGTCGGTCGCGACGATGCCGCCGAAGCGGCGGACGAGGTCTTTGACGCGGAGCAGCGGCTCAGCCACGGGACCACCTCCCGAGCAGGCCCATGATGCCGCCGCGCCCGAACAGCACGATCAGCAGCAACAGCGGCCCCATGATCAGCGCCCAATATTCGGTGAGCTGCGACAAAAACTCTTCCAGCACGAGATAGACCACGGCGCCGATCACGGGGCCGAACAGCGAGCCCATGCCGCCGAGGATCACCATCACCATGAGATCGCCGGAGCGGGTCCAGTACATCACGGCGGGGCTGACGAAATCGGTATTGTCGGCAAGCAGCGCGCCGGCGAGCCCGCACATGGTGCCCGCGATGACGAAGCAGACCAGCTTGTAGCGCTTGGCGGGAAAGCCGATCGCCTGCATGCGCTGCTCGTTGGAGCGCAGCCCCTGCACCACGAGGCCGAAGCGCGAATTGACGATGCGCCAGATCAGGAAGACGATGCCGAGCAGGCAGGCGAGGCAGAGATAATAGAACTGCACGCGGTTCGAGAGATTGATCAGGCCTGCGAAATCGCTGCGCTTGTAGATGGTGAGGCCGTCATCGCCGCCGTAGCGCGCCAGGCCCGAGGCGACGTAATAGGCCATCTGCGCAAAGGCCAGCGTGATCATGATGAAATAGACGCCGCGGGTGCGCAAGCGAGAGCGCGCCGATCACGAGTGCGTAAAGCGCGGAGGCCGCGAGCGCGACCGGAAACTGCAGGAAGCCGGAGCCGACGCCTTCCTGCGCGAGCATGCCGACCGCATAGCCGCCGATGCCGAGATAGGCGGCATGGCCGAAGCTCATCATGCCGCCATAGCCCATGATCAGGTTGAGGCTGGCCGCGGCGAGCGCGAGGATGACGATGCGGGTGAACAGCGTGAGGATGAAGATGTTGCCGGACAGCTGCGAATAGAGCGGCAGCAGCACGAGGCCGGCGACGACCAGCGCCGCGACGATATTCGGGACGGTCGCGAAAGCCTTCATCGCCTGGTGGCCGGAAACAGCCCCTCCGGCCGCATCACCAGCACGATCGCCATCAACAGATAGATCAGCATCGAGGATATCGCGGGCGCCGCGGTCGAGGCCGCAGCACCGCTCAGCACCTGCCGCAGCAGTTGGGCAGGAAGGCGCGGCCGAGCGTGTCGATCAGGCCGACGAAGATCGCGGCAAGGAACGCGCCGCGGATCGAGCCGATGCCGCCGATCACGATGACGACGAAGGCGAGGATCAGGATGTTCTCGCCCATGCCGATCTGCACGGTGAGGATCGGCGCCTGCATCAGCCCGGCAAGGCCGGCGAGCGCGGCGCCAAGCCCGAACACCAGGGTGTAGAGCAGCTTGATGTTGATGCCGAGCGCGCCGATCATCTCGCGGTTGGAGGCGCCGGCGCGGATCAGCATGCCGACGCGGGTGCGCATCACGCCGAGATAGAGCAAGCAGCGCCACCGCGAGCGCGACCACGATGATGGCGAGCCGATAGGCGGGATACTGGATGCCGGGCAGGATCTGCACGGGCACGGTGAGCCAGGACGGCAGCGGCAGCGCGAGACCCGCCGGGCCCCAGATCAGCCGCACCGCCTCGTTGAAGAACAGGATCAGGCCGAAGGTCGCCAGCACATGGTCGAGATGATCGCGGCCGTAGAGATGCCGGAGCGCGACGAATTCGAGCACGATGCCGAGCAGCAGCGTCGCGCCGAGCGCCAGCGCCGCAGCAGAGCAGGAAGTTGCCGGTCCAGAGGAAGAAGGTCGCGGCGAAATAGGCGCCCATCATGTAGAGCGAGCCGTGCGCGAGATTGACGAGGTCCATGATGCCGAACACCAGCGTCAGTCCGGCGGCGAGCAGGAACAGCAGCAGGCCGAACTGCAGTCCGTTCAAGATCTGTTCGACGACGAGGAGCATCGGATCGAGTCAGAGCAATTCCAGTTGCGGATCATGCGAGCCGTCCGCGAGTTCGGTGTCACCCTCCGCCTGGAGGGCGCAGGGTCGGCGCACGGCGAGCGAGGACCGGGGCAGGGTGACCCCTGGACGTCGTTGCTGCGCCGAGCTGGAGCTGCCACCCCACCCCGCCGATCACGTCGCTCGTGGCGACGGGCCTCCCCGCTCCAGGGGACGGCTCAGCTACGCTCAGCAAAAGCGGCAGCGTGGTTGGCGCTGCCGCTCTTGTTGTTATTCGGCGCTACCGCTTTGTTTAAGCAAAATCCGCGATCACTTCATCGGGCATTTGTCGTGGAAGCGGTCCTGATCGTCCTTGACGATGGTGGCGACCGTCTTCAGCGAGAGCTGGCCGTCGGCGCCCTTGACCACGTCCTGCAGGTAGAAATTCTGGATCGGGATGTGGTTGTTGCCGTATTTGAAGCCGCCGCGCAGCGACTTGAAGTTGGCCTTCTCCATCTCGGCCTTCATCGCGTCCTTCTTCGAGGTGTCGCCCTTGACCGCGACCACCGCGCTGTTGATCAGCTGCGCCGCGTCATAGGCCTGCGCGCCGTAATAGGTCGGGCGCAGTCCCGTATATTTCTTGTGATAGTCCTCGACGAATTTCTTGTTCTGCTCGTTGGGCAGATCGTTGACCCATTCCTGCGCGCCGGGCACGCCGATCGCGTTGTCCTTCTGCAGCGGCAGCGACAATTCGTCGATGGTGAAGGCGGTGTAGAGCGGCATCTTGTCCTTGATGCCGGCCTGCGCATACTGATTGAGGAACTGCACGCCGGCCGCGCCCGGATAGAACACGAAGATCGATTCCGCGCCGGAAGCGCTTGCCTTGGTCAGCTCGGCCGAGAAGTCGAGCTGGGTCGGCCACACCGTATATTCCTCGCCGACCACCTGGCCCTTGAACGTGCTCTTGACGCCCGCGAGCATGTCCTTGCCGGCGGCATAGTTCGGGCCGATCAGGAACACCGACTTGACGCCCTTCTGGTTCATGTAGAGGCCCATCGCCTGCGGCGTCTGGTCGTTCTGCCAGGAGGTCGAGAACACGTAAGGCGAGCAGAGCTCGCCCGCGAGCTGCGATCGGACCGGCATTGGCGGAGATCAGGAAGGTCTGCGAGTCGACCGCGGTCTTCAGCGAGGCCAGCAGCACGTTCGACCAGATGTAGCCGGCGATGAAGTCGACCTTGTCGGACTGCACCAGCTTCTCGGTCTTCTGCTTGCCGACATCGGGCTTCTGGCCGTCGTCCTCATAGATCACCTCGACCGGCTTGCCGCCCATCTTGCGGCCGAGATGGTCGAGCGCGAGCTCGAAGGAATTGCGCATGTCGTTGCCGATCACGGCGGTCGGGCCGCTGAAGGTCGAGACAAAGCCGATCTTGATGGTGTCGCCCGCAAGCGCGGGACTTGAGAGCGCCAGCGCGGCTGCGCCCGCGAGCAAATAAGCCGTCTTCATATGGTGTTTCCCCTCCCATTCATTTCAAAACGTCCGCCGGCTCGCGGCGACCGCCTGTTGCAGGCGTTTTTCTCGCGAAATCCGCCGCCGCCAGCAAGCAGGAAGCCCGAGCCACGCCCTAGAACCTTCGGCTCAGGGCCGGCCGGATGCCCGCTTTCCTGCACCATAGTTCCAGGAGATCGCCGATATCAAGAATTATAGTGCCGGTTTTGATGTCGCAGGCCCCGACTTTGGGCGGCTTCCGCGGCCCACGCCATTTGCGGCTTCTATCGATCGATAGGAAGAGCGGCCTTGGCCCGGACCGCGGGATGGCGTAGCTTAGAGGGACGACCCGTCTCGAAAGCGAGTGCATCCCATGGCGACAGCCTCTCCCCATCGCGTGGTGATCGTCGGCGCCGGCTTCGGCGGCCTTGAGACGACCCATCGGCTCGCCGGCGCGGCGTCGAGATCACGCTGATCGACCGCCGCAACCATCATCTGTTTCAGCCGCTGCTCTATCAGGTCGCGACCGCCTCGCTTGCGACAAGCGAGATCGCCTGGCCGATCCGCTATCTCCTGCGCGACCGTCACGACGTGACGACGCTGTTCGCCAACGTCAGCGGCGTCGACGCGGCGAACAAGCGCGTGCTGCTCGATGACGGCGGCAGCATTGCCTACGACACGCTGGTGCTCGCGACCGGCGCGCGCCACGCCTATTTCGGCCATGACGAATGGGAGCCGTTCGCGCCGGGACTGAAGACGCTGGAGGACGCCACCACCTTGCGGCGGCGCATCCTGGTCGCGTTCGAGCGCGCCGAGCGCGAAGAGGATCCGCGAAAGCGCGATGCGCTGCTGACCTTCGTCATCATCGGCGCCGGCCCGACCGGCGTCGAGATGGCCGGCACCATCGCCGATCTCGCCAAGGACACGCTGCCGCGCGACTTCCGCCATATCGACACGCGCAAGGCGCGCGTGGTGCTGATCGAGGCGGGCAACCGCGTGCTCGCCGGCTTTCCCGACGATCTCTCGGCTTATGCGCTGTCGTCGCTGCAAAGCCTCGGCGTCGAGGTGATGTTCGGCGCGCCCGTCACCGACTGCTCGGCCGACGGCGTGGTCTATGGCGGCAACAAGCTGGAGGCGCGCACCATCATCTGGGCCGCGGGCGTGCGCGCCTCGCGCGCCGCCGAATGGCTGAACGCGCCGGCCGACCGCGCCTTCCGTCTCAAGGTCGAGCCCGATCTGACCGTGCCCGGCCATCCCGACATCTTCGCGGTCGGCGACACCACGACGATTGCGGGACCCGACGGCAATCCGGTGCCGGGCATCGCGCCGGCCGCCAAGCAACAGGGACGCTACGTTGCTGATCTGATCAGGGCGCGGCTCGAGGGCCGCACCTTGCCGCCGTTCCGCTACAAGCACGCCGGCAGCCTGGCGCAGATCGGCAAGCGGCTGGCGGTGATCGACTTCGGCCGCATCAAGCTGCGCGGCGCGCTCGCGTGGTGGATCTGGGGCATCGCGCACATCTATTTCCTGATCGGCCTGCGCAACCGCCTCAGCGTCGCGATGAGCTGGCTGTGGATTCACGCCCGCGACCAGCGCGCCGCGCGGCTGATCACCCAAGGCAGCAGCAAGGTCGCGAGCTGACGCTGCCCGGAAATTGAGCAGCGGATGGCGAAGACGCCGCGGCGCAGTCAAGCGCGCGCGGAAGCAAGCTCGTCCAAATAATTGAGAGGATAAGACTATTCCGGCCTGTCCGGCGCTGCCGCCTTTGTACACAATGGCATACCGCTTGCTTCGATGAGGATGGAGCGGAGGCAGGGACTGGGAGTTGGGCGTGACTGAAACGGTTGCCGCGATCGTCGCCGCGCATCGCGCTGGCGACCACCTCGCCCGCGGAAACCGTGGCGCGCAGCTTTGCGCGCATTCGCGACCACAACGATCCCGCCATCTTCATCAGCCTGCGCGACGAAAAGGACGCGATCGCCGAGGCCGAGAGCGCTTGCGGCAAAGGACGCGAACGCAGCTGCCGCTGTTCGGCGTGCCCGTCGCGGTGAAGGACAATATCGACGTCAAGGGACTGCCGACCACCGCGGCCTGCCCCGCCTTCTCCTATCAGCCGTCGCATGATGCGACATCGGTGGCGCGGCTGCGCGCGGCCGGCGCCATCATCATCGGCAAGACCAATCTCGACCAGTTCGCGACCGGCCTCGTCGGCGTGCGCTCGCCCTACGGCATTCCCGTCAATCCGATGCGCAGCGATCTCATTCCGGGCGGATCGAGTTCGGGCTCGGCGGTCGCGGTCGCCGCAGGCCTGGTGCCGCTCGCGCTCGGCACCGACACCGCGGGCAGCGGCCGCGTGCCGGCGATGCTCAACAACATCGTCGGACTGAAGCCGAGCCTCGGCATGGTCTCGACCGCGGGCGTGGTGCCGGCCTGCCGCACGCTCGACTGCGTCTCGGTGTTTTCGCTCACCGTCGACGACGCCGTGACCGCGCTCGCCGCGATGGCCGGTCCCGATCTCGCCGATCCCTTTTCGCGCGACCGGCCGCTGCGCGACCTCACGCCATTTCCGCGCGAAGCTCCGGCTCGGCGTGCCGCGCAACGGCCAGCTGATCTTCTTCGGCGACCGCGCCTCGGAAGCGGCCTACGGCGAGGCGCTGAAGCGCTGGACGCGCGCTCGGCGCCGAGCTGGTCGAGTTCGACATGGAGCCGTTCTACGAGACCGCGCGGCTGCTCTATGAGGGACCGTGGGTCGCCGAGCGCTATCTCGTGATCCGCGATCTGCTGGCGTCGTCGCCCGATGCGATCCATCCGGTGACGCGCGAGATCACCGCGGCCGGCAGCCGGCTCACCGCGGCCGAGACGTTCTCGGCGCTGTATCGCCTGCAGGGCTTGCGCAAGATCGCCGAGCGCGCCTTCGCCAATATGGACGCGATCGTGCTGCCGACCGCGCCGACCGTCTATTCGACCGCGCAGGTGCTGGCCAATCCGATCGAGCTCAACAGCCGGCTCGGCACCTACACCAATTTCGTCAACCTGCTCGATCTCTGCGGACTGGCGCTGCCGGCGGCGATCCGCGCCGACGACATTCCGTTCGGCATCACGCTGCTGGCGCCCGCCGGACAACGATGCGCTGCTTGCGAGCATCGGACGCGTCTTCCATGCCGACACCAGATTGAAGATGGGCGCCAAGGGCCTGACCCAGCCGCCGCTGGCGCCGTTGCGCGCGAGCGCCGGCGACGATCTCGCCATTGCCGTGGTCGGCGCGCATCTGTCGGGCATGGCGCTGAACGGCGAGTTGACGGCGCTCGGCGGACGGCTGCTGGAAGCCGCCGTCACCGCGCCGGACTACCAGCTCTACGCGCTTGCCACCACGCCGCCGAAGCCCGGCATGCTGCGCGTCGAGCCCGGCAAGGGTGCGGCGATCGAGCTGGAAGTGTGGGCGCTGTCGGCGGCAGCGTTCGGGCAGTTCGTCGCGGCGATCCCGCCGCCGCTGTCGATCGGCACCATCAGGCTTGTCGGACGGCCGCGGCGTGAAGGGATTTCTGGTCGAAGCCGCGGCGTCGACGGCGCGCGCGATATCTCCGCGTTCGGCGGATGGCGGGCGTATATGAAGGAGATGCAGCGGGCGGCGGAGTGACATCGTCATTGCGAGGGCGAAGCGCGAAGCAATCCAGAATCGCACCACGCAGGCGACAGACTGGATTGCTTCGTCGCTTCGCTCCTCGCAATGACGAGGAGGCTTACACCGACACCGCGTAGACCTCGTACTCGCCGCGCACCAGCTCGATATGCGCGCGCATCGCGGCCGCCGCGCCGGCCTTGTCGCCGCGCATGATCGCGACCACGACGCGGTCGTGCTCGGCATGCGACTTGGCAAGCCGCCCGAGATTGCGGAACTGGGCGCGGCGGAACGGCTGCACCCGCACCCGCGTCGCCAGGTCATCTCGGCGATATAGGCGTTCTGCGAGCCGGCATAGATCGTGTTGTGGAAGCGCTCGTTGACCTCGTGGAAGCGGTCGGGATTGCCGGCATGGCTCAGCACGCGCAGCTCCTCATGCACGGCCTCCAGCTTGTGGCGCTCGAGCGGCGTCATGCGCTCGGCGGCAAGACCCGCGCACAGCGCCTCCAGCTCGGCCATCGCCTCGAACATGCCGGTGAGCCGGTCGAGGCTCGGCTGCGCCACCACGGCGCCGCGATGCGGGCGCGCATCGACCAGACCGGAGGCGACGAGCTGGCGCAAGGCCTCGCGCACCGGCGTGCGCGACACGGAAAAGCGCCGCGCGATGTCGGTCTCGTCCAGCGCCGCGCCCGGCGGCAGCGCGCCGCGCACGATCTCGTCGGCGAGTTGCAGCCGCAACTCCTCGGCGCGGGTGATCTTGACGACCTGCGGCGGCGCGCGGTCGATGCGCCGGACCACGGCCTCGGCGGCTGCGGCGGCTTGGCGGGGAGATCGTCGAGGCTCATGCTGTCCCCTTCGGCGCGTCGATGATGCTGACATGCGCGGCGACGATCCGCCAACCCTCGGCAAAGCGCACCCAGGTCTGCATCTGCCGTCCGACCTTGCCCGGCAACGTGTCGCGATAGAACAGCGTCGAGGCGACCGCCATGTCGCGGCCATAGGTGGTGATCGATCGTGCGCGCGGTCTTGCGCATCAGCCCGACCGGCGAGCGCGCCGCGCGGAACGACGCGATCTCGCTATAGCCGTAGAGATTCTCGCCGATGCCATAGCGCAGCGTGCGCGCATCCTTGTGGAAGAGCTCGTCGAGCACGGCGACGTCGTTGCGACACCAGCGCCTTCTCGTAGCGCTGGAACTGCGCGGTCACCTCCGCCAGCACGTCGGGGAGATCGATCTCCATCAAAACCCCCTCGGCGGCGGCGCCGCTACCGCGCCCATCCGCTCCAGCGCATAGGCGACGCGCAGCGCGATGTCCTCGCGCCAGGGCGGCGCGATGATCTGCACGCCGATCGGCATCGGCTGAAGCGGCACGGGCACCGCGACCACCGGCAGGCCGATGAAGGAGATCGGCTGGGTGTGGATGCCGATATTGGCGCGCACCGGCAGCTCGACGCCGTCGAGCGTGAAATTGACCTGGCCGAGTTTCGGCGCGACGCAGGGCGTGGCCGGCGCGATCAGCACGTCGACCGATTTGAAAATCTCCAGCAGCTGCGCGCGATACCAGCGGCGGAATTTCTGCGCGCGGTCGACCAGCGCGGCCGGCACCATCGCGCCCGCGATCAGGCGGTCGCGCACCGCCGGATCGAAATCGCCAGGCCGCTTGCGCAGGCGATCGAGATGCAGCGAAGCGCCTTCGGTGGTGGTGATGACGTAGGCGGCCGCGCGGGCGCGCGCGGCTTCGGGAATGTCGACCGTGCGCGTGACGCCGAGCGCCTTTGCGACATGACGCGACCGCTTCGATCGCTTCGGGAAACAGGTTCTTCTGGAAGTAGCCGCCGGCGAGCGCGATCCGCAGGCCCGCAATGTTCTCCGCCAGCACCGGCGCTACCGGCTCGACGGCGCGCGCGGTGCAGGCGGCATCGTCGGCGTCCGGTCCCTGCATGGCGTCATAGGCGAGCGCGAGATCGCGGACGCTGCGCGCGAACGGGCCGAGATGATCGAGGCTCGCGACGAACGGAAACGAGCGCGCCCGCGACAGCCGGCCATAGGTCGGCTTCAGTCCGAAAATGCCGCAGAACGACGACGGCACGCGGATTGATCCGTTGGTATCCGAGCCCAGCGCGATCGGCACCAGCGCGCCGCCGACCGCGCTGCCGGAGCCGCCGGAGGAGCCGCCGGTCATCCGCGACGGATCGTGCGGATTGCGCGAGGGGCCGTCATGCACGTTCTCGCCGGTGAAGTCGTAGGCGTATTCGCCCATGTTGAGCGCGCCGACCAGCACGGCGCCGGCCGCTTCCATGCGCTCGATCAGCGTGGCGTCGCGCGTGGCGGGCTTGAGATCGCGGTTGATCTTCGAGCCGGCGCGGGTGGCAAGGCCCTTCACGTCGAACAGGTTCTTCACCGCGAACGGCACGCCCGCGAGCGGGCCGACGATCTTGCCGGCGGCAATCGCGGCATCGATGGCGCGCGCTTTCGCCCGTGCGCGCTCGGCGGTGACGTCGGTGAAGGAATTGAGAATGCCGATCATGCTGCGCGATGCGCGCCAGCGCGTCTTCGGTCGCCTGCAGCGCCGAAAGTCTTCCGGAGGTGACGGCCTTGGCGATGTCGGAGGCCGAGAGGATCGGCGGCGGTCATGGCGCAGATCAGGCGGTAAAGACACTGGCCGGCTCGGTCTCGTCGGGCAGCGGAAACTCGTCGACGAGTTTCGCCAGCCGCAGCGACACCTCCAGATTTGCCCGCACCGCGGGCTTCCAGGCGTCCTCGATCGGCAGCGCCAGCGCTTTTGCGACGGAGGCGATGTAGTCGTCGATGCTTGCTTCGGACATGTTTCTTCCCGTTTCGTTTTTTATCAGACCGGCAACGGCGGATGCGGAATCGCCGTCAGCAGCTCCTTTGTATAGGTGTCCTGCGGATTGCCAAGCACGGCTTCGGACGAACCCTGCTCCACGATTCGCCCCGTCCGCATCACAATGACACGATCGCACAACAGGCGCACCACATTCAAATCATGGGAGACGAACAGATAGCTCATGCCGAGCTTGCGCTTTGAGGTCCTGCAGCAGGTTCAGCACCACCGCCTGCACGGAGACGTCGAGCGCCGCGGTCGGCTCGTCCAGGATGACGAGCTTCGGGTGCAGCGCGATGGCGCGCGCGATGCCGACGCGGGCCTTCTGGCCGCCGGAGAGCTGATGCGGGAAGCGATCGAGCAGATTGACGGGCAGGCCGACCATGCCGGCGAGTTCCTCGCAGCGCGCGCGCAGCGCGTCGCGTCCCCTGATGTCGCCGAGCTGCAGGATCGGATCGGCGATGGCGCGCGCCGCGGTGAAGCGCGGGTTGAGGCTGTCGGTCGGATCCTGGAACACCATCTGGATGCGGCTGCGCAGCGGCAGCCGCGCAAAGGCCTGCGGCATGATGGCGCCGATCTCCTCGCCGTCGAAGGCGATGCGGCCCGAGGTCTGGTCGAGCAGCCGCATCACCATCATCGACGTGGTCGACTTGCCGCAGCCGGATTCGCCGACCAGGCCGACGCTCTCGCCGTGGCCGACGGAGAAGCTGATGCCGTCGACGGCGCGGAACATCTCCTGCTCGACCGGCGGCTTGCGGCCGAACAGTTTGCCGAGCACGGCGGTGGCGCCCTGGCGCGGATATTCCTTCACCAGCTTTTCGACGAGGAGCAGCGGTTTTGCAATCTCGTCACCCCCGGGCTTGACCCGGGGGTCCATCGCTCGGAGACGAGTCTTTCGAAGAAGGATGGATGGCCGGATCAAGTCCGGCCATGACAGCGGTGTCCTCCTCCGGCAGCAGATCGCGCAAGGACACGCCGATCCGCGGCGTCGCGCGCATCAGCTTGCGCGTATAGGGATGCTCGGGCTTGGCAAAGATATCCGCCGACTTCGCGGTCTCGACCACCCTGCCCTTTTCCATCACCACCACGCGGTCGCAATAGGCGGCGGCGAGTCCGAGATCATGCGTGATCAGGATGGTCGACATGCCGCGCCGCTTGGTCAGCTCGACGATCAGATCCATCACCGCCTTCTGCGTGGTGACGTCGAGGCCGGTGGTCGGCTCGTCCGCGATCAGGAGCTGCGGATTGCAGGCCAGCGCCAGCGCGATCACGACGCGCTGGCACATGCCGCCGGACAGTTCGAACGGATAGGCGTGATAGCGCTCGCGCGGGCGCGCGATCCTGACCTGCTCCAGCGCCTCGATCGCCTTCTCGCCGCGGTCGCCGACCTGCGCCTGCTGCACGTGCTGGCGCAGCACGTCCTCGATCTGGTCGCCGACCTTGCGGATCGGATTGAGCGCGGCGCGCGGGTTCTGGAAGATCATCGAGATTTCGCGGCCGCGCAGGTCGCGCATCTCGTCCTCGCTCGCGCCTCTGACGTCGATGCCGGAGAACATCACCGAGCCCTCGGCGATCTTGCCGGCGCGGTCGAGGATGCGCATCACGGCATAGGACGTCACCGACTTGCCGGAGCCGGACTCGCCGACGATGCCGAGCGTCTCGCCCTTGGCGACGGAGATATCGACATGCTGCACCGCCTTGACGATGCCGCGGCGGGTGGTGAACTCGACCGTGAGGTCGCTGACGTCGAGCAGCGGCTGCGCGGTCATGGAATGCTCCGCAAACTCGCGATCGTCATGCGCGGGCTTGAGCCCGCGCATCCATGGCAAAAGATCGGAAAGTTGCGCTTCGCGCGATGGATTGCCGGGTCAAGCCCGGCAATGACGAGCGCTTTGCTATTGCGCCGGCCATGCTCACGTCCTCCGCTGCGGATCGACGATGTCGCGCAGGCCGTCGCCGAGCAGGTTGAAGCAGAACACCGCGATCATCAGCGCCAGGCCCGGGAACAGCGCGATCCACCATTCGCCCGACACCATGAAGCCCGCGCCTTCCGCGACCATGATGCCCCATTCCGCGGTCGGCGGCCGCACGCCGAGCCCGATGAAGGAGAGGCCGGCGGCATTGAGGATCGCGTAGCCCATGGTCAGCGACATCTGCACGATCATGATCGGCATGATGTTGGGCAGGATGTGGCCGAGCAGAATGCGGAACTCGCCGTTGCCCGACAGCCGCGCCGCCATGCACGAAGCCGGCGTTGCGGCGGACATTGGCCTCGGCGCGCGCGACGCGCGCATAGAGCGGGAAGTTCACGATCGCGGTCGCGAGGATGATGTTCTGCACGGTGTTGCCGAGTGCGGCGACGATGCCCATCGCCAGCACGAACAGCGGAAACGCCATGATGGTGTCGGCGATGCGGCCGACGATGCGGTCGGTCCAGCCGCCGAAATAGCCGGCGGCGATGCCGGCAAGCCCGCCCATCAGGAACACCAGCACCACCGAGGCGACCGCGATGAAGGTATCGAGCCGCGTCGCGACCACGACGCGGCTGAAGATGTCGCGGCCGAGCTGGTCGGTGCCGAACCAGTGCAGCCGCGACGGCGGCTTCAGCGCCGCGGCGGTGTCGGACGCCAGCGGATCGTAGGGCACGACATAGGGCCCGATCAGCGCCGCGAGCAAGATGACGACGAGCAGCGCAAAGGCGAAGGCGGTGACCTTGTTCTCGCCGAGCACATAGCGGGTGTGCTCGAACATGGCAGTCAGACCCGAGCTTGGGCGCGCGGGCGCGACGGGTTCGGCGGTGGGGGCGACCGTACTCATCCTTCCAACCTCACGCGTGGATCGATGACGCCGTAGAGAATGTCGATCATGAGATTGAGCAGCACGTACATGACCGCCATGGTCAGCACGAAGCCCTGCACCGGCGCGAAGTCCGAGGAGATCAGCGCTTCCACCGCATAGGAGCCGATGCCGGGCCAGGCGAACACTTTCTCGACCAGCACGTTGGCGCCGAGCAGGAAGGAGAACACCATCGACAGCGTGGTGATGACCGGCAGCATGGCGTTGCGGAAGGCGTAGGTGACGATCACGGTCGCCGGCGACAAGCCGCTGGCGCGCGCGGTGCGGACGAAGTCGGAGGCGAGCACCGACAGCATCGAGGCGCGCGTCATGCGCGCGATCGGCGCCAGCGAGAAGATCGCAAGCGTCGCCGCCGGCAGGATCAGCTGGCTCAGCGCCGAGCGGAACGCCTCGAAGTCGCGCGCGATCAGCGTGTCGATCAGATAGAAGCCGGTCACCGTCGGCGGCGCGCTGTAGAACACGTCGAGCCGGCCGAGCGGCGCCGGCGACCAGCCGAGCAGGAAGTAGAAGACATAGACCAGCACCAGCCCGGTGAAGAACACCGGCAGCGACACGCCGGCCGTGGTGGTGATGCGGCAGAGATGATCGATCCAGCTTCCCGGCCGCGTCGCCGCCAGCACGCCGAGCGGCAGCGCGATCGCAATCGAGATGAAGAGGCCGAGCAACGTCAGCTCGGCGGAGGCCGGCAGGCGGTTGCGGATTTCGGCCGCGACCGGCTGGCCCGTGGTCAGCGAGTTGCCGAGATCGCCATGGGCGAGATCATTGCTGTAGCGGACGAACTGCTCGATCAGCGGCTTGTCGAAGCCGAGCTTCTTCCGGATCTGCTCGATCGCTTCCTTGGTCGCGGCGGGTCCGGCGAAATAGGCGGCGGGATCGCCGGGCAGCGCGCGCGTCAGCAGGAAGGTGACGATCACGACCCCGATCAGGCTCGGGATCGCGAACATCAGCCGCTTGCCGATCATGGTCAGCATGGCGGCTGCTGCCGCGAGCGCCGCTCTGTTCCCTCCGCCTTGCGGGCGAGAGTTAGGCGAGGGGTAGCCGCAATGCGCGAGTGCAGTTACACCCCCGCCCCTGACCCCTCCCCGCAAGGGGAGGGGAGTCGTCCGTACTTGCGCTATCGTTCGCGAGTCAGACCATCTTCGCTCTCCGATCAGCTCACGCCTTCACCAGCGAGCGATAGTCGAGCCGGCGGTGGAACCAGTACTGATAGCCCGAGATGTTCTTCTGCATCGCGACGTTGACGAAGGGCTGATACAGCGGAATGCGCGGGATGTCGGTGAAGGCGAGATCGACGAAGCCCTTCACGTCGGTGTCGTAGGTCGCCTTGTCGCCGCTCGCGGCGGCCGCGCGCGCGCCGTCGATGAGCTTGTCCATCTCCGGCGACTTGTAGCTCATGGTGTTGAAGATCGAATTGTTGCCGTGATAGCACCAGTAGAAGAAGTATTCGGGGTAATCGAGCCAGCCCGAAAACACGTTGGTGTAGAGCGGCAGCACCTTCTTGGTCAGCTCGGTGCGCCAGTTGGCGCCGGGTATCTTGTTGATCGTGGTCTTGATGCCGATCTGCGCGAGGCTCTCCTGCACCAGCACGCAGAGCGGCTCGTTGACCTGCGCGAAGTTGAGGTCGAACGACAGCGTGGTCTCGATGCCGTTGGGCGCGGCTTCCGCCATCAGCGCCTTCGCCTTCTCCATGTCGGTCGTGTATTTGTGCGGCTGCGGCCAGGCGACTTCGGTCGGCTTGTCGGCGGCGGCGCCGAACATCGGGTTGGCGAGCCCGAACATCACCGCGTCCATGATCTTCTGATAGGGCAGCGCGTAGGCCACCGCCTGCCGCACCTTCAGATTGTCGAACGGCGGCTGGGTGACGTTCATGCCGATATACTGGATGCCGTTGGAGAACGGCAGCGAGACCACGTTGAGCTTGCCCTCCGCCTTCATCTCCTGGAAATCCTTGTTCGGCAGCTCGTAGGAGATGTCGGCGTCGCCGCGCTCCAGCAGCGCGCGGCGGTTGCCGGCCTGCGGCACCATGCGCCAGATCACGCGCTTGATCTTCGGCACGGGCCCGCCGACCCAATCGTCGTTGCGCTCCATCACCACTTCGGTGCCGGCGGTCCATTTCGTCACCTTGTAGGCGCCGGAGCCCGCGGTCTGCTGCTTGGTGTATTCGAGGCCCCAGGGATCCTTCTCGCTGGCGTTCTTCTTCACCAGCTCCGAATTGACCACGCAGGGCACGATGACGGCGAGATCGGGGATCGTCAGCCTGTCCTTTTTCAGGAAGTCGACGCGCACGGTATTGTCGTCGACGATGACGAACTGCTCCGGCTTGGTCAGCGAGCCCGCGCTCATCTGGAAGGTCGGGAAGCCGCCGACGCTGACGGCGCGGTCGAGCGACCACTTCACGTCTTTCGCGGTGACCGGCGTGCCGTCGTGGAATTTGGCGTTCTTCTTCAGCTTGAACGTCACCGACATGTCGGAGATGTTCATGTCCTCGGCGAGCTCGCCCTTGAACTTGTCGCGGTCGTAATAGGGCACGCCGCCCGGACCGCTCTTCATCTCGTGGCTGATCAGCCGGTCGTAGCAATTCCACGACACCTCATAGCCGGGCACGTTGGTGCCGACGCCGTGGATGTCGAGATTGTTGGGGCCGCCTTCGCTGACGATCAGCAGCGTCTCGGAGCGGGCATCGGCCTTGGCCGGCGACCAGATCGCGGGCGCGGTCGGCGCGAGCGCGCCGACGGCGAGACCGGAGACGGATTTCAGGAAATCGCGGCGCTTCATGCAGGGCTCCAACACAACGAGGGTTTTGGAGCCGGTGTCGCAAGGTTCGTGCCAAGCGTTAATGAATGCTTAAAGCAGAATTAAGCTATTGAATTTTCTATGGAAATTGATCATTCGAAAGTGCATTATTCGCGCCAGCGAATTGCATACAAAGAGGCAGGTTTGCCTGTTTGCAGTGCAAATCAATCGCGGCAGCCCAAGCTCTCGTCGCGCCGGAGCTAGCGATCCGGGCTCGCGCGCTCGAACTGGCGCAGCAGCCGGTTGCCGCGCTCGACCGCGGAATCCATCGCCGCCTGCGCCGACTTCTTGCCGGAGAATGCCTGCTCGAGCTCGTCGTCGATCACGTCGCGGATCAGCACGAAGGAGCCGAGCCGCAAGCCCTTCGAATTCTCGGTCGGCGGTTTCAGCGTGATCTGCTCGATCGAGATGTCGGCGCCGGGATTGCGATCGTAAAAGCCCTGCTTGCGCGTCAGCTCGAAGGCGGCGCGGGTGATCGGCAGATAGCCGGTGTTCTGGTGCCAGGCCGCCTGCACCTCGGGCTTCGACAGGAACGAGAAGAATTTCGCCACGCCCTTGTATTCGGCGCGCGGCCGGTCGCGCAGCACCCACAGCGTCGCGCCGCCGATGATGGTGTTCTGCGGCGCGCCCGCCACATCGGGCCAATACGGCATCATGCCGTAGCCGACGTCGAATTTCGAATTGGCCTTGATGTCGGCGCGCGTCGCCGACGAGCCGATGAAGATGCCGCATTCGCCGTTCTGGAAGCGCGGCTCGGCCGATTGCGCCCGGCCCGAGTAGTCGAACACCTTCGTGGTCTGCCATTCCGCAAGCTGCGCGACATGGCGCACCACCACCGAATTGTTGAAATCGAGCACCGCATCCAGCCCGCCGAAGCCGTTGGACCTGGTCGCCAGCGGCAGATTGTGGAAGGCGGAGAGATTCTCGACATTGATCCAGGACGGCCACGAGGTGGTGAAGCCGCAGACCACGCCGCGGTCGCGCAGCTTCTTGGCGGCGGCGCCCACCTCCGGCCATGTCCGCGGCGCGACATTGGGATCGAGGCCGGCGTCGCGGAACATGGTCTTGTTGTAATAGAGGATCGGGGTCGAGGCGTTGAACGGGAACGACAACAGATTGCCGTGCGCGTCCGCGTAATAGCCGGACACGGCCGGCAGATAGGCCTCCGGCGAAAACGGCTCGTGCTCGTCCCGCATCAATTCGTAGACCGGATAGATCGCGCCCTTGGCCGCCGTCATGGTCGCGGTCGCGATCTCGTTGACCTGCACGATCGCCGGCTGGCTGCGAGAACGAAACGCGAAGATCGCCGCGGTGACGGTCTCGGTGTAATTGCCCTTGTAGGTCGGCACGATCCGGTAGTCGGACTGCGAGGCGTTGAAATCGGCGGCCAGCTTCTCCAGCTGCTTGCCGAGTTCGCCCGACATCGCGTGCCACCACTGAATGTCGGTGGCCGCAAAGGCCGGCGACGCGAAGATGATCGCGATGGTTAACGCCGCAAATTGCAGGACCCTGAGTGCCGATTTCACCGTTAGAACCATTCGATTTGCCGCCGCAGCGAGGTTCATTGGCATTCCGGACTTCCGGGTCTCGCATCTTGATTCCGTAAAAGCCCGGAGGCCGCTCCCGCCATTGACGATCATTCCGCGGTCAGCACAATAGCGATCTCGCCCGCCTCTGCCAAAAGACCGTTGAACCTTTTCCACCGGCTGCAGACACCATCAATAAGGGGAAGACGTTGCCTGTGTACCGCGCCGACCTTCCGCGGACCTTGACCCTCGTTGTTGCGCTGTTGCTGACGGTGGCGGCGCCGACGAGCGTTTTTGCGCGCGAATTTCGCGCGGCCGATACCCAGAGCGAAGACTACCCGACCGTCCAGGCGCTGCGCTTCATGGGCCGCCTGGTTGAGGAACGCAGCGGCGGACGGCTGCAAATCCGCGTTTTCCACTCGCGCCAGCTCGGCGAGGAAAAGGAGACCATCGAGCAGACCCGCGCCGGCGCGATCGATCTCAATCGCACCAATGTGGCGCTGATCGGGAACTTCGTGCCGGCGATGAATGTGCTGGCGATGCCATTCCTGTTCCGCTCGATCGAGCATATGCAGAAGGTGCTGGATGGTCCGATCGGCAACGAGATCCTGGGCAGCTTCGAGCCGTTCGGATTCGTCGGCCTGGCCTTCTACGATTTCGGCGCACGATCGATCTACAACAGCGTGCGCCCGGTGCGTTCGCTCGCCGACCTCAAGGGACTTCGTATTCGCGTGCAGCAATCGGAACAGATGTCGGCCATGATCAAGGCTCTCGGCGCCGAACCGGTCGAGCTGCCCTACGGCCAGGTGCTGACCGGCCTTGCGACCCACCTGATCGACGGCGCGGAGAACAACTGGCCGTCTTTCGTCACCACCGACCATTACAAATTCGCCGGCTTCTACACCCTGACCGAGCACACCATGAGCCCCGAAGTGCTCGTGATGTCGCAGAAGGCGTGGTCGAGCCTGCCGCCGGAGGACCAGAAGATTTTTCGCGAGAGCGCGCTGCGCTCCAGCCAGTTCATGCGCGAGAAGTGGCGCGACCTCGAAGACCAGTCGCGGGCGCGGGCGGAAGCCGCAGGCGTGACCATCGTCAAGGATATCGACCGCAAGCCGTTCGAGGAAGCGATGGCGACGCTCTACGACAAGGCAAAGAGCGACCCTGCGTCGGCGGCGCTGATCGACCGCATCCGGAAGGTGGAGTAGGGCTTGGCGGCGCTCCTGACCAGAACAGCTGCAGACCGGCCGGCGAGTTTTTCGGCGCAATTCCGCGCGCGCGTCGTCGGCCTGTTGCGCGCGGTGCCGATCCGCTGGCGCATCCTGTCGATTGCGCTGCTCAATTCCGCCGTCGTCGTGGTGCTGGCCGCGCTGATCTGGAACGGCGTCGAAAGTGCTGGGCACGGCCTGGGACGACGTGCGGCAGGTGCGCGAGTCCGACAAGATCCTGGCGCTGCTGGAAAGCGAGACCAGCCGGCTGCAGAACCTGATCCACCGCTACATCAACCAGCCGAGCCCGGACCTGTTCGCGGAAATCCTGCTGCTGCGCGAGGCGGTGCTGGGCACGCTGACCACGCGCGCCTCCACCGATCCGATGCTGTCGGGATCGGTGGAAGAGCTCGAGCGCGTCACCGACCGCTTCCTCAACGGTTTCGGCGAGCTGCGCACCCTGCAGGCCTCGATCGCCAAGACCTATGAGGAGCAGGTGCAGGGACCGGCCAGGGACATGGCCGGACTTTACTCCATCATCGAAGGCGCGACCGGCCATCGCGACGCGCTGATCTGGCCCTCGCTCGGCAAGTCCCGCGAAGCCTTCACCGCGCTGCTGGTCGCCGCCAACTCCTATTATCTGTCGTTCACGACCGCCTCCGCCGAGGACGCACGCCGCAACACCGACACCATCGAGAAGACCATCCCGGTCATGAACGACCTCGCCGAGAACGATCTGCAACGGCTGGCGCTGCAACGCCTGCAGGGACGCACGGCGGCGCTGCGCGAGGGACTTTCGAAACTGTCGGAACAGCTCAACAGCCGCACCGAGCTGTTGCGCAACACCATCGACGCGACCCAGGCCGAGGAGATCGGCGCGATCGACGAGCTTTCGAAGAAGATGCGCGAGCGCGAGCAGAAGGCGCAGGAAACCTTCGACCGCACGCTGTCCGACATCTCCCGCCGCGTGCTGTCGATCGCCGTGATCTTCCTCGGCATCATCCTGACCGCGGGCGTGCTGATCGCGCTGTCGATCCGCCTGCCGCTGCAGCAGATCATGACCGCGATGCGCGCCATCACCATCGGCGACTACGACCGCGAGGTGCAGGGCACCACGGCGCGCGACGAGGTCGGCGCCATGGCGCGCGCGGTCGAGGTGTTCCGCGAGAATGCGGTCGCCAAGCGGCGCACCGAGGAGGAGCTGCGCACCTCGAAGGAAAAGGCCGAGAGCGCGCTGCTCGAATTGAACACCGCGCAGCAGAACCTGATCGATGCCGAGCGGCTGGCGGCGCTCGGCGGCCTCGTCGCCGGCGTCGCCCACGAGGTCAACAACCCGATCGGCATCAGCCTGACGGTCGCCTCCTCCTTTGCCCGGCGCACCGAGATGTTCGAAGCGGAGCTGAAATCCGACGGCGGCCTGCGCCGCTCGCAGCTGGAGGATTTCGTGCGCACCTCGCGCGATGCCTCGGCGCAGCTGGTCGCCAACCTGCACCGCGCCGGCGAGCTGATCCAGTCGTTCAAGCAGGTCGCGGTCGACCGCTCGCATGCCGAGCGCCGGCAGTTCTCGCTGAGCGAGGCCACCGACCAGATCATCGCGAGCCTGCGGCCCGTGCTGAAGCGCGCGCCGATCGAGCTCACCGTCGACGTGCCCGAGGGGCTGATCATCGACGGCTATCCGGGCTCCTACGGCCAGATCCTGACCAACCTGTTCCTCAACGCCGTCAATCACGCCTTCGCCGACGGCCGCTCCGGCACGATCTCGATCGCGGCGCGGCCGCGCGGCCTGGACGACGTCGAGATCAACTTCGCCGACAACGGCGCCGGCATGACCCCGGACGTGCAGCGGCAGGCCTTCGACCCCTTCTTTACGACGCGCCGCAACGAAGGCGGCACCGGACTCGGCCTCCATATCGTCTATAATCTCGTCACCCAGCAGCTCGGCGGGCGCATGATGCTGGAGTCAAGACTGGGACAAGGCACCACTTTTCGCATTATTATGCCCCGGGTCGCCAAGGGCGCGGCGCCTGAGATTTTGGACGGAAACGCTGAATGGCCGAACAGGACGATGTCCTCCACCTGATCGACGACACCGGGACGGTTCCGGACGACTCGTCCGTGCGCAAGTGGAAGATCGCCGTCATCGACGACGATCAGGCCGTGCATGAGGGCACGCGCTTTGCGCTGTCCGATTACAGCCTGAACGGCGCGGGCCTGGAAATCCTCTCCGCCTATTCGGCGGCCGAGGGCCGCACCCTGATGCGCGACAACCCGGATATCGCCGCCGTGCTGCTCGACGTCATCATGGAGACCGACGTCGCCGGCCTCGAGCTCGTCGAGTTCATCCGCAACGAAATCCACAACGAGACCGTCCGCATCATCCTGCGCACCGGCCAGCCGGGACAAGCGCCGGAGCGGCGCGTCATCGTCCAGTACGACATCAACGACTACAAGGCGAAGACCGAGCTGACCGCCGACAAGCTGTTCACCTCGCTGACTGCAGCGCTGCGCAGCTACCAGCAGCTCGAGCGCATGTTGCAGACAAGGCGCGGGCTCGAGATCATCATCGACGCCGCCTCGACGCTGTATGATTTCCATTCGATGCAGCGGCTCGCCGAGGGCGTGCTGACGCAGCTGGCCTCGCTGCTCAATGTCGACTGCGCCGGCATCCTGGTGCTGCGCGACGACGGCAGCAGCAAGAGAGACGACTTCTCGGTGCTGGCCGGCTCTGGCTGCTACAGCCGTTTCATCGGCAAGGCCGGCTCGAAGTCGCTCGATACGGATCTGCGCACGATGGTGGAAGCCGCCTTCAAGCGCCGCAAGCATGAGTTCGCCGATCACCGCACCGTGCTCTACGTCCGCACCGGGTCCGGCCGCGAGGTCGTGGTGCTGTTGCAGGCCGAGCGGCAATTGTCGGAGACCGACCGCTCGCTGGTGGAAATCTTCGGCAGCCGGCTGTCGATCGCCTTCGACAATGTGATCCTCTATCAGCAGCTCAACGAGGCCAACACCCAGCTCGAGGATCGCGTCGCCCAGCGCACCCGCGCCCTGATGCAGGCCAACCGCCGCCTGTCGGCGCAGTGGCTCCGCCTGCAGCGCGCCAACGGCTTCAAGAACGAAATCCTCGGCACCGTCGCCCACGACCTGAAGAATCCGCTCGGCGTCATCCTCGGCCGCACCGAGATGCTGACCGAGCTGATCACGACCGCCGCGTCCAAGGAAAGCGTCACCGCCCAGATCGAGCACATCCGCGACGCCACCAAGCGGCTGACCTCGATGGTCGACCATCTGATCTCGGACGCGATGGCGGACGCTTTCGACATCACCATCCGCCGCGAGCCGGTCGACGTCGCGGCGCTGGTGAGCGAGGTGGCGGAGGCCAACCAGCCGCTCGCGGTCAACAAGCAGCAGACCATCGCGGTGTCGGCGCCGCCGAACATCGTCACCATGTGCGACACCGACCGCATCCGCGAGGCGATCGACAATCTCGTCTCCAACGCCATCAAATATTCGCCGATCGGCGGCAAGATTTCGGTGGCGGTCGCTCATGAGGACGACAACACCGTCATCCGCGTCACCGACCAGGGCGCGGGCCTGTCGCCGGAAGATCTGGGCCGGCTGTTCGGCCGCTTCCAGCGTCTCTCGGCCAAGCCGACCGCCGGCGAAAGCTCGACCGGCCTCGGGCTCTCCATCGTCAAGCGCATCATCGACATGCATGGCGGCGAGGTGACCGCCGCCAGCCCCGGCCCCAACAAGGGTTCGACCTTCACCGTCACCCTGCCCGCGGCCGACCAGTCATGACCCAGAGCCAGCACATCATCATCGTCGATGACGAGGCGCCGGCCCGCGAGATGGTCGGCGATTACCTGAAGATGCACGGCTTCACCGTGACGCTGTGCGACGGCGGCAAGACCCTGCGCGGCGCGATCGAGACCGGCGCGCCGCCCGATCTCGTGGTGCTGGACCTCAACATGCCCGAGGAAGACGGCCTCTCGATCATCCGCGACCTCAAGGGCCGCACCAACGTCCCCGTCATCATGCTGACCGCCACCGCAAGCCCGATCGACCGCGTGGTCGGGCTCGAGCTCGGCGCCGACGACTATGTCGCCAAGCCCTGCGAGCTCCGCGAATTGATGGCGCGCATCCGCTCGGTGCTGCGGCGAAGCGGCTCCGCCAAGGCGGCGCCCGCGGCACCTGAGGCCGCCGGCAAGGCCGGCAAGGAGCAGCTGGTTCGCTTCGGCACAAAATGGCTCGACCTCGAAGCCCAGGCGCTGCGCGACGACGAGGGCAACGAGCATCCGCTGACCGCGTCCGAATTCGGCCTGTTGAAAGTGTTCGCCGCCAACCCGAAGCGCGTGCTGTCGCGCGAGCGGCTGCTGGAGCTGGCCAATGCCCGCGACAGCGAAGCCTTCGACCGCGCCGTCGACCTTCGCATCATGCGCATCCGCCGCAAGATCGAGCCCGACCCGACCAAGCCCGCCGTGATCCGCACCATCAGAGGCGGCGGCTACCTGTTTTCGCCGGCGGGCGACAAGGCCTGAGGCAAGGCCAATTTGTCGCGGCAGGAACTTTTGGCCGGCTGAAATGACGGCATTTTCCGCGCATTGAAAATATTCACAATTTCGCCTCGTATGTTTCGTCGCGAGAGCGCGCGACGAAACAATTCTCCCCGTGCACGAAACCATTTTTCTCTTTTCGTGCAGAAGTCCGGAAACCTTGGCTCATTAACACTTTCCGGCAACGAAGCGCCGCACAAAGCGGCGTCACCGGGAGACTGTCATGCAGAACGTCATCGCCATCAACGCCGCAGCACGCCAGAGCATCATCGCTGCTCAAGCGACGTCGGATGAGATGCTTCTCGAGCGTATCGCCGACGGTGACCGCACGGCGATGCACACGCTCTACTCCCGCCATAACGTACGGGTTTATCGCTTCATCCTGCGCATCGTGCGCGACACCACCATGGCCGAAGACCTCGTCAGCCAGGTCTTCCTGGACGTGTGGCGCACCGCGAGCCAGTTCGAAGGCCGCTCCCAGGTGTCGACCTGGCTGCTGTCGATCGCGCGCTTCAAGGCGCTGACCTCGCTGCGCCAGCGCCGCTTCGAGGACATCGATCAGGAGGAAGTGCGCGAGATCGCCGACGACTGCGATACGCCGGAAATGTCGCTGGATCGCTCCAACACCAGGCAGATCCTGCGCGCCTGCGTGGCCAAGCTGTCGCCGGCCCACCGCGAGATCATCAACCTCGTCTACTATCATGAGAAGTCGGTCGAGGAAGTCGGCCAGATCATCGGCATTCCCCAGAGCACGGTGAAGACCCGCATGTTCTATGCCCGCAAGCAGCTGGCCGACTTGCTCAGGGGCGCCGGCGTCGACAGCCTCGCGGCCTGAATACGTCAGCTCGAATCAATCATTTGGCAGGGTTTCGGGGCCTCCCGGACCCTGCCAAAACATTTCCAGGCCCTGCCAAAAGATTTCTAGCGACGAAACAATTGAAACAATCGGCGAAATCACCCGGAAAAACTCCGCTGCTACAAACAAACCGTCCAATTCGCTCCGTGATCCCCAAGCGGAGCCAGTTAGACCCCCAAGTAGACCCAAGACCCGGACGGGATGCCCCCCTTCCGGGTCGCTCTACGTCTGGGGCCGCACTCTCCGAAATCCGCGCTCCAGCGCCAGCTCCTTTCCTCGCGACCTAAGTCGCGGATTCCGCACGCCTTCTCCCGCATGCCTTTAACTTGCCATCAAATGACCGCTCAGATGGTTCCCGTGATTTGGCGAACGGTGCTACAAGCCGCGCGACAATAAGGAGAGAGCTGCGATGAAGCTTCGTCACCTGATGCTGATGTTGACCGCCGCGATCGGCCTTTCTCTCTCGGCACACGCCGAGCTTTGCGCAAAGCCAGGATCCCGGCGACCAGCCCGGCCTCGTCGCCGACGATTCCTACGAGCTCGATCCGGAATGGCAGAAGCAGATGGTGCTCTACCGCACCACCGAGGCGCCGGGCACCATCATCGTCTCCACCGCCGAGCGTCACCTCTATCTGATCCAGCCCGGCGGCCGCGCGCTGCGCTATGGCATCGGCGTCGGCCGCGACGGCTTCCAGTGGCAGGGGCTCGTGACCATCACCAACAAGAAGGAATGGCCGGACTGGACGCCGCCGCCGGAGATGATCGCGCGCCAGCCCTATCTGCCGCGCTTCATGGCCGGCGGTCCCGGCAATCCGCTCGGCGCCCGCGCGATGTATCTCGGCGCCACCGTCTACCGCATCCACGGCACCAACCGCCCCGACACCATCGGCACCAAGGTGTCGTCCGGCTGCTTCCGCCTGGTCAATGCCGACGTCAGCGATCTCTACGCGCGCGTGCCTGTCGGCACCAAGGTGATCATCCGCCAGAAGCCCGAACTGTAATCCGCCCGCGACTTTCGCCGCCCCCGCTCCATCGATAATCGAGAGAGACATATGTTTCGCACATTCCGAGGCGGCCTCCTGATCGGGCTCGCGGTCGCAGTTCTCGTTGCCATCTGCGCCATCGTCTATGAGTTCTACGACACCCGCACGCTGAAGCGCACGGTTCGCCGCGGCGAAGTGCTGTGCGGCGTCAACAAGGGCCTGCCCGGCTTCTCGATCCCCGACGACAAGGGCAACTGGAGCGGCTTCGACGTCGACTTCTGCCGCGCGGTGGCCTCCGCGATCTTCGACGATCCGACGAAAGCGAAGTTCGTGCCGCTCGACGCCAACGAGCGCTTCAAGGAGCTGCAGAGCCGCAAGGTCGACATCCTCTCCCGCAACTCGACCTGGAGCATGTCGCGCGAGGAGAACTACGATCTCTATTTCCCGGCGGTCGCCTATTATGACGGCCAGGGTTTCATGATCCCGCAAGTCGCGCAACATCGATTCCGCGCTCGACCTCAACGGCAGCAAGGTCTGCGTGCAGGCGGCGACGACGACCGAGCTGAACCTCGCCGACTATTTCAAGGCCAACAACATGAAATACGAGGAGGTGAAGTTCCCGCAGCTCGACCAGGTGACGAAGGCCTATGAGGACGGCAAGTGCGACACCTTCACCGCCGACGTCTCCCAGCTCTATGCGCTGCGGCTCAACATGTCGAAGGGCAGCGACCAGGTGATCCTGCCCGACGTCATCTCCAAGGAGCCGCTCGCGCCCGTGGTGCGCCAGCGCGACGACGACTGGATGATGATCGTCAAATGGACGCTCTATGCGATGATCAACGCCGAAGAGCTCGGCGTCACCTCCAAGAACATCGACGAGGCCCTGAAGTCGAAGAAGCCCGACGTGATGCGGCTGGTCGGCACCGAGGGCAATTACGGCCCGGACCTCGGACTGACCAAGGACTGGGCGGTGCGCATCATCAAGCATGTCGGCAATTACGGCGAGGTCTATGAGCGCAATGTCGGCGCGGAGTCGCGGCTGCACATTCCGCGCGGGCTGAACCAGCTCTGGAACGCCGGCGGCATCCAGTACGCGCCGCCGATACGGTAGGCCCGTGCTCCGGATGCTGCGCAGCGCGCCGCGTCGCTTGTTGAAGACGCGCGTGACGCCCTTGGGCCGTGATGCGCGTAACCGGGGCCAATCTCTGCACTGATCTCATTTGGGTGCCGGCTCTGCGGCGCAGCGCATAGCGCGTAGCGCGTCATAGATTCGGGGCTGCACCGCGTCCGCGAGCGCTACCGTGAATGACGACCGATTCAACTGTCAAACAGCCGTCCGCATTCCCGCGGCGCGATTTCGCGTCCGAGTGTTGCAATTCGGTGTCCCTCTTGAAAGACAGAGGGCGCAGGGAATGCCGGGTGCACGCCGCACCCACTGCCTTGCGTGCAAAACGAAAAAGACGCACGCAGGCCAACACAGGTACGCCGAAATCACTCCGGCACTCCCTGCGCAATGGCTTTACGGCTGCTCCGTGCTCTCCCCGGTGTACCGGGCTTTTTAGCCACCGTCGCCTGCGAAGATCGTCTCGCAGACTTGATCCCCAGCATCGGGGGACAGAACCACACGGCTTGACCGTACGCATCGCGCCGCACGTCTTGCGGCCCAACGCGTCCATCGCAACCCGCCTCACGTCTGGTGACGAATGGCCATCACGTCCCCCGTGTCGAGGCGGGCTGGCTTCCTTAAATCATAACTTCTGTCTTTCGGAAAGACATATATTTTTGCGCGGCGAGCTTGACTCGTCGGGCAAAACAGGCGGCGGGTTTTTCGGCAGCCCGTTGCCTCGCAGCCGCATCTGCGCCTCCGATCGCCGATCGTGCGAACAGAACAAAGCACGGCATTTTGGGACATCACCATCTCGCTTGCCGCGCGATCATCGTCAACGCGATGCTGGCGTCGTCCACGCGATCGGCGTAACTTTCGGCGCGGCAGCCAAGGGCGGCGCGACGAAGTGGACATGATATGATCAGGAGCATTGGCATTCGGCCGATCATATTCTCCGTCAACTGCTATATCGCGACCATCCTCACGATGTTCGTCGCCTTCAGTCTGGACTTGAAGAGTCCGGGCTGGGCGATGACCACGGTCTACCTAACCAGTCAGCCGCTGTCCGGCGCGATGCGGGCCAAAGCCGTTTATCGCGCCATCGGCACGTTCATCGGCGCCGCCGCCATGGTCGCCATCGTTCCCAACCTGGTCGATGCACCCGAGCTGACAACGCTTGCGATCATGCTCTGGGTGGCGCTCTGCGTTTTCGTCTCGCTGCTCGACCGCACGCCGCGGTCGTATATGTTCGTGCTGTCGGGCTATACCGCGGCCCTGATCGGCTTTCCAAGCGTGCTTGCGCCCGGCACGGTGTTCGACACCGCGGTGTCGCGCGTCGAGGAAATCACGCTCGGCGTCGTCTGCGCCGCCATCGTTCACGGCCTTATCTTTCCGAAAAGCGTGTTCTCCACGTTTGCGCAAAAGTTGAGAAGTACCATTGCGGACACGCGCCGTTGGCTTGCCGACGGCCTGACGCAGGCTGCGACCCCGGAAGTCGAGATGGAGCGGCGCCGGATCGCCGCCGATATCACCGAGCTTTATTTGCTCGGCACGAGCTTGCGTTTCGACACCTCATCGCATCGACCGGATATCGCCACCATTCGTGCCTTTGACCGCAAGATCGTCGGGCTGTTGCCGCTGGTGAGCGCCATCGAGGATCGCCTGACGCTGCTTCGGCGGATGGGGCCGCTTGATGTGGAGCTGACGCACCTGCTGGCCGACATCAGCGAATGGATGAAGCTCGATGCGCCGGGCGACCGGCGGCGCGCCGACGAGCTCAAGCTGACCTGCGCCGCGGTGACACCGGCCGTCGGTCCTCAATCATCCTGGGCGGACCTCGTGAAGGTCAATCTCTGCGTTCGATTGATCGAACTCATCGACGCCTGGCAAGCCTGTCTCGATTTCACCGCGTATCTCGCCGCCCCCGCGCAGGCGCCGACCGCCGAAGTCCGTGCAGCAGCCGAGCAGATCGGACCCAAACCGATGCATACCGATCCGGGTATCGCCCTGCTCTCGGCACTGGCGGCCGGAGTCGCGATGAGCATATGTGCCTTCTTCTGGATCGCGACCGCCTGGCCGGAAGGAGGCGCGGCCGTTGCCTTTGCCGCCGTGGCTTGCACTCTGTTTGCGTCCCTGGACGACCCGACGCCAACCATTCGCAATATTACGCTGCTGCTGGCGTTGTGCATTCCGCTCGTGATTCTCTACCAATTCTTCGTGTTGCCCGCGATCGGCGGATTCGTGCTGCTCTGTGCCGTGCTTGCGTTTGTCCTGATTCCGGCCGGCCTGTTGATGGCGAATCCGGCCTACGCACCGGTCGGTCTGGCCCTCGCCCTGGGTTTCAATGTCGAATTGAGCCTGCAGACGAGCTATACCGCCGATCTTGCGGCCATCATCAATTCCAACAGTGCTTTCGTACTCGGCGGCGTCGTGGCCTTGATCGTGACCCGGCTGATCCGGGCGATAGGCACCCAGGCCAGCGCGCGGCGCCTGATGCGGGCGATCTATCGCGACCTCGCCGACCTCGCCGCCGTGCGCGCGCATCCGACCCGCGAGCAATGGGTCAGTACCATGATGGATCGAGTCGCGCTGTTGCTGTACCGGCAGCCGCGCTTCGAGCCGCGTCCGCAGCATGAATTCGCCGATGCGCTCGAAGATCTGCGACTCGGCGTCAACATGATCGAGACACAATCGATCGCGCCGAACATGTCGAAGCCGGCGCAAGACGCGCTGGCGGCGATGTTCCCGAGCCTCGATGCGCATTTCCGCGCCCTGGCGCGCGGGCGGGTGGAACGGCTTGACGAGCAATTGCTGCAGAAGATCGACAGTGCGATCAGCGAGGTGACGGCCTGCAGTGCGGCCACGCACGCCTGCGTCGCCGCGATTGTCGGCTTGCGGCAGACCCTCTATCCTGATGCACCGGAGTATCGGCCAGGGCCATTCGAGCAAACCAGTGCTACGCTATCGGGGCCAGGCGCGGCCAGCACCGTGACATGATCGGAGCGTAAGGTGATCGGCGAATTCGATATCTACGGCGTTTACTTTCCGGCTTTCGCGATCTTTGCCGCCATCGCCTTCCTGCTGCAACTCGCGATCAAGCGGCTTTTGGATGCCTATGGCTTCTATCGTCTGGTTTGGCATCGCGCGCTGTTTGATCTCGCGCTCTATGTCATTCTGCTCGGGGTCGTCACGGCGGCGAGCGCAAGCATTCTCCCGCTGGCATAGGAATGGAGCGATGAAAAACTTTCTCACCTCTTCCGGTCGCGTGTTGCTCACGCTCTTTGTAGTGGCGGTCGCGATTGCCGTCGGCTGGCAGCTCTGGAGCTACTACATGCTCGAGCCGTGGACCCGCGACGGCCGCGTACGCGCCGACGTGGTCACGATCGCCGCGGACGTTTCCGGCCTGATCAGCGACGTCCTCGTTCATGACAACGAAAAGGTGAGCAAGGGCCAGAAGCTGTTCCGTATCGACCAGCGGCGCTTCCAATATGCGTTCGATCAGGCGAAAGCCGAGGTTGCCGCCCGGCAGGCGACGCTCGAGCAGGCCAAGCGTGATCTCGACCGCAGCAAGGCGCTGAGCAGCGCCGCGATTACCGTCCAGCAGGTCGAACAGAGGCAGCAATCGGTCGACGTCGCTCAAGCCGAGTTCGACGCGGCCAACGCGTCGCTCGAGGTCGGCAAGCTCAATCTCGAGCGCTCGACGGTCGTGGCGCCGGTCAATGGCATCGTCACCAATTTCGCCCTGCTGCCGGGCCGTTACGTCAATGCCGGGGCGAGCGTGTTTGCGCTGATCGATTCCGACACGTACCGCGTCGAGGGCTATTTCGAGGAAACCAAGCTGCGGCGTATCCGTATCGGCGAAGGTGCGGCTGTAAAGCTGATCGGCGATCCGCGCGTGCTGTCGGGGCATGTCGAGAGCATCGCTTACGGCATCGAGGACCAGAACCGCGGCACCAGCAGCGAGCTGTTGGCCACCGTCAATCCGACCTTCAGCTGGGTGCGCCTTGCGCAGCGCATCCCGGTGCGCATCAAGCTCGACAATGTGCCGCCGGACCTTCTTCTCGTCGCCGGGCGCACCGCCACTGTTTCGATCGGAAAGATCAGTTGGTGGTGAGAGGGTCAGGATCGCGACTTCGAAGCGCGTGCGGCCTGCATGATGAGCCCGATGACTCCGACCAGAGCGATCACGCCGCCGACGAGAGTGCCGGCAATGGCAAACAGGCCGAGCCCGACCGGCATCGCGTAGCGGTCATACGCTTCGACGATCCATAGCGGGGCCCATGACGCAGCCGCGATGCAAACGCCCACGATGGCCGTAATCAGCTTTCCCTGCATTTGATTGCCGCCATTCCCGTTGCGCCGTCACAATAGCACACACATCGCTCTGCCCGGCGCGGTTTCATCCGCATCGCGGCGGCAAGACTCAGCGCTTGCGCGCCGAAAATGTTGGGGCAAAGTCGATCGCCAGCGCCAGCAGCGTGGCGCCGCCGCCGATGGCGAACAGGGGCAGATAGTCGCCGCCGGTGTGCGCGAACAGCCAGGAGAATCCGTAAGCCGCCATCGCCTGAAACAGGGCGAAGCTCGTGGTGGCATGGCTCCAGGCCACGCGTTGCCGGTCGGTGCTGTGCGGCAGCAGCTCGTGGACGCGTCCCAGCACCAGCGGCACGATGCCGGGCGTGAAACCGCCGACGATCACGCTGGAGGCGATCAGCGACAACGGCGCCGTGCTGACGGTGGGAAGCAGAATCGCGACCGCCTCGATCAGAAAGGAGAGCCGTAGCGCCGGGCCAAATCCCGACGCGATCGCCGAGATGACCCGCGAGCAAGGGGCCGACGACGGCGCCGAGGCCGTAGAGCACCCAGTATTGCGAGCCCGCCGCGATACCCTGGCCGAGACCACGCGCGACGAAATCGACGAGGAAGAGAATGTGCGGGACGAGGCCCACGGCGTTCAGTCCGTATTGCACGATCAGTGCCCACGCCGCCCGCGGCTGGCTGTGGTGCTTCACAGGATGAGGCGCGGCATGCGGCGGGCTTGCCTGGTTTTCCTTCGGCCAATTGGCCCAGCTGATCAGGGTCAAAAGGCCCGACAGCACGCCAAGCCCATACCAGCTCTGCGCAAGCCCTTGCCGAAGCAGCAGCGGGACCAGCGTGCCCGATATCGCGACGCCGAGACCGACGCCGGCGAAGATCACGCCGCCGACAAATCCGCGGCGGCTGCGCGAGGCGTGCGGCAGCACCACGGTTGCAGCGAGCACCATGATGATCCCGCCGGTGAGGCCCGCCAGGAAGCGCCAGGTGAAGTACCAGAGGAATGAAACGGGCGCGGACGACGCAAAGAAGGCGAGCGTCGCCAGCACCATCATGGCGCGCAGCGATGCGACGGCGCCGAAGCGGCCGGCCGCGCCGCGCGCCAGCAATGCGCCGGCGAGATAACCCGCCAGATTGGCCGCGCCGAGGTAAATGACGTCCGTGGCGCTGAACCATTTTGCGGCAATCAGGGCAGGAATGAGCGGCGTATAGGCGAAGCGCGCAAGCCCGATGCCGACCAGCGAAGCGGATAATCCTGCCGCCGCCAGCCGCCAGGTCGCTATGTCCTGCTCACCCGGATGGTTGTGAGCGTGCTTGAGGCTTGCTTGCGACTCGGACATCTCGTCCTCCGTTTTCCCCTGTCTCAGCTGCGCGCCGCGGCTCCGCGGCCGGTCAATGACCGGCGCTCTGGCCGCCATCGACGTGGAGAATCTCGCCGGTCACGAAGCCCGCCCCTTCGAGATAGAGCACGGCGTCGACGACGTCGGACATCTCGCCCATGTGGCCGAGCGGATGCATCGTATCGAGCACGGCGTGGGTCTCGACCGGATGCATCGGCGACTTGATGATGCCGAGCGCGACGGCGTTGGCGCGGATGCCGCGTTTGGCATATTCGATCGCGAGCGATTTGGTCGCGGCGTTCAGTCCGCCCTTGGTCAGCGATGCCAGCACCGACGGCACGCTGGAATTGGCGTGATCGACCAGACTGGTCGTGATCTGCACGATATGGCCGCTGCCCTGCTTCTCCATTTCGGCGATGGCGAGCTGGGTGATGCGGAAGAAGCCGTCGAGGTTGACGCCGAGCAGCGCCCTGTAGTCGGCCTCGGTATATTGCGTGAACGGCTTGGCGATGAAGATGCCGGCATTGTTGACCAGCGTGTCGATGCGGCCGAACCGGGCGACGCCTTCCGAAATCACGCGCTCCGCCGTCTTCCAGTCGGCGATGTCGCCGGGGATGGCGAGGACATCCTCGTCCTTCGATGGCTTGATCGAACGCGCGGTGGCGACCACGCGATAGTTGCGATCGCGGTAGGCCTTGACCAGGGCGGCGCCGATGCCCTGCGACGCGCCGGTGATGACTGCGACTTTCTGCTCGATGCCCATGACGTGCTCCTGTGCGGTTTGCAGTGCCCTTGGCGCTGCTTGATGCATGCAGAGCTACGCCACCCCGGCGCGCAGTCGAAGACATGCCCTACGGCAGACACTCTTCCGTAGCGCGACGGAATGGGTACGATGCGATTCCACGGTCGCCGCTTGCGGCCGGTTGCCCGGCGCGGAAGGGTCATGGATCGTCTCGATGCAATGAAGGTGTTTGTGGTGACGGTCGACGAGGGCAGCCTCGCCGCCGCGGGCCGCAAGCTCGGCCGCTCGCCCGCCGCGGTGAGCCGCGCCATCGCCTTTCTGGAAGCACGCGCCGGCGCCGAGCTGCTGCATCGGACGACGCGCTCGATCAAGCTCAGCGAAGAGGGCGAGCGCTATGCCGAGACCTGCCGGCGGGTGTTGAGCGAACTCGACCAGGTCGACGTGATGGTCGGCGGCGGCAAATCGGCGCCGCGCGGCACGCTGACCCTGACCGGTCCCGTGCTGTCGGGAGAGCTGGTGCTGCAGCCCATCCTCGACGCGTTCCTGGACGCAACGCCGACGGTGTCGGCGCGGCTTTTCCTGCTCGACAGGTTCGTCAACCTGATCGACGAGGGCATCGATGTCGCGCTGCGCATCGGCAATCTCGCCGATTCCGCGATGGTCGCGGTGCATATCGGCGAGGTGCGCCGGCTGTTGGTGGCGGCGCCGCGCTATCTCAAGCAGAACCCGCGCATCACGGAACCGCACGACCTGGTCAAGCACCAGATCATCGCGATGGCGCACATTCCCAATTCATGGACCTTTCCGCCGCCACCCGGCTCCTCGGTGCCGCGAACGGTGCAGTTCACGCCGCGGCTTGTGATCAACAGCATCCGCGGGGCGGTGGCCTCCGTGGTCGGCGGGCGCGGCGTCGCGCGGCTGTTTTCGTATCAGGTGGCCGAGCATGTGCGCCGGGGCGAACTCGAGGTCCTGCTCAGGGAGCAGGAGCCCGAGCCGCTGCCGGTCCACCTCGTGGCGCCGCATGGCAGGCTTGCGGCGCCGCGGGTGCGCGCTTTCATGGATTTCGCGACGCCTCGGCTTCGTAAGCATTTTGACAGTCTTGCCAAAGGCTTAGGCTGAAGCCGATTAGTAGCGTCCGGCGCAAGAGTGTTTTGCGCCGCCCGTCCATTCATCCCCTTTTGCACTGCACTACCTCTCGGACGACAGCCGGGACGACCCGGCCAGTGACAGCCCGAAAGGATATCGCCATGACCCGCCTCCAAGCCCGCAGCCAGACCGCTGCAATCGACCTGCAACCTCACGTTTCCGCGACCACGTTCAAGGCGCTTGCCGCCGCCATCGTGCTCTCGGCATTGATCGCCACGCCGGTGTTTGCACAAGCCGCAATCCAGGAGCCCGGCGCCTTCGCGCAAGCCTATCCCTATCTCGACGTGCTGAACGGCGGCGCGCCTACGCCGGCGTTGAAGATCGCCAATGATCCCGCAGCATTGCAGGCCTATGTGGCGCGCGAGCTCGGCACCGCGCATCGTTACACCCACCGCTGACGCATCGACATGATTTCGCAACGAGGAGTGCGGACCGCGAATGTGTCGCACTCTGCCGCACAACAAACGGGAGAACTTCAATGAGCACTTCAGACAAGGGTGTCGCCCTCGTAACAGGCGCCTCATCCGGGATCGGCGCAATCTACGCGGACCGGCTGGCACGGCGCGGCCATGATTTGATCCTGGTGGCGCGGAGCCAGCAGCGCCTCGACGCGTTGGCCAGGCGCCTCACCGCCGAGACCGGCCGCAAGGTCGAGACGGTGGCGGCGGATCTCGGCAACAGGGCGGACCTCGGCCGGATCGAGAGGCTGTTGCGCACCGACACGCGCATCACCACGCTGGTCAACAATGCCGGCGTCGGCGCGGTCGCACCGTTGCTCGCATCCGACGTCGAAAAAATGGACGATATGATCGCGCTCAACGTCACCGCGCTGACACGGCTGACCTATGCGGCGGTGCCCGGGCTCGTGGCTCGCGGCGGCGGCACGATCGTCAACATTGCATCCATCGTTGCCATCGCGCCGGAAATCCTCAACGGCGTCTATGGCGGGTCCAAGGCTTTCGTGCTCGCGTTCAGCCAGTCACTGCACAAGGAATTGGCCGACAAGAACGTCCGCGTCCAGGCCGTGCTGCCAGGCGCAACCGCGACCGATTTCTGGGAGGTGGCCGGACAGCCGGTCTCGCATTTGCCGAGCCAGATCGTGATGCGCGCTGACGACATGGTCGACGCCGCGCTCGCTGGCCTCGACCAGGGCGAACTCGTCACCATCCCGGCCTTGCCGGACGCGGCGGACTGGCAGGCCTATGAGACGGCGCGCCAGAAGCTTCTGCCGAACATGTCGCATGCGACACCGGCGGCGCGCTACACCTCAAGCGCGGCCGCCCTCTCCCCGTAGAGATCGCGGTCGCATCGCATCGCCGTTCGAATCCAAAAAAGCGATGCATTCCGGGAAACCACCGTTTCGCTCGCGGAGGATCATGCCTCGACGCGGACAAGACACGGCACAACTTCATCAGACATCAAGGAGCAAGCCATGACCATTCCCGTCAAAACCCCGAAAGTTGCGACCGCTGACCTGAAGCTCGAAGCCGTCGTCATTCCCGTCGCCGACGTCGATCGCGCCAAGCAATTCTATCGAGAAGCTCGGCTGGCGGCTCGACGCCGACTTCATCCGGCCCGACGGGTCGCGCGCCGTGCAGCTGACGCCTCCCGGCTCGCCGACCTCGATCCAGCTCGGCAAGGGACCGGTCTATCCGCGCTATCTCGTCGTCGGCGACATTGTGGCGGCGCGGGCCGAGCTGATTGCGCAGGGCGTCGAGGTCAGCGACATCTTCCATCCCGGCAACGGCCCGGGCGGCCGCGTGAGCGGTCTCGATCCCGAGCGGAAGAGCTACTCGTCGCTCGCGACCTTCACCGATCCCGACAACAATCTTTGGCTGCTGCAGGAAGTCACACAGCGGCTGCCCGGCCGCGTCAATCCGGACAAGACCGAATTCAACTCGTCGGCCGAGCTTGCGGCCGCGCTGCGGCGCGCCGCACTCGCGCATGGCGAGCATGAGCGGCGGACCGGCGGGCACGACGAGGCCTGGCCGGACTGGTATGCCGAGTACATCGTGCGCGAGCAGGCCGGGCAGGAATTGCCGAAATAGTGAGCTTTGCTGCAGGGGTGCGTGGGGCGCGGGTGATATAAGCTCTCCTCGCCCGCGCCTCGCGCTACGCCAGCGGTGACGTCATGAGCCCTCGCATCCTCGTCTTCTACGGCTCCTATCGGTCGGACCGGATGGGAATCCGGCTCGCGCGATTTCGTGGTCGAGCGCTTGCGCCGCCGCGGCTGCGACGTCGAGTTGATCGACGCCAAGGCGGTCAATCTTCCGATGCTCGACCGCATGTACAAGGAGTATCCGAAAGGCAACGCGCCGCCCGCGCTGGAAGCGCTTGCGGGCAAGATCCGCGGCGCCGACGGATTCGTCTTCATCACCGGCGAATATAATTGGGGCATGCAGCCCGGGCTGAAGAACCTCACCGATCACTTTCTCGAAGAGTGGTTCTGGCGCCCGGCCGCGATCGCAAGCTACTCGGCCGGACGGCTGTCCGGCGCGCGCTCCGCGACCGCCTGGCACGGCACGCTGTCGGAGATGGGCATGATCGTGATCTCGAGCATGATCGCGGTCGGACCGATCGCCCAGACGCTATCGGCCGAGGGCGAGCCGATCGGCGCCGCCGGCGCGGCGGTCGAGCACGCCTTCCCGCGCTTCGCGGATGATTTGCTGTGGTGGATCGAAGCGGCGACCGAGCAGCGCAAACGGAAACCGCCGCCGTATTGAGTGGCATGCGAGAGCGCTGCGACGTAGCCATCCAGCCTTGCGGGGACGGTCGCCGCGAGTGAAATGAGCGTCGGGGTGGGGGTCCACGCGCAATGTGTTTCGGCTGTTGACCCCCACCCGGCGCTTGTTCGCGACGCTCACGCGCGCCACCCTCCCCGCAAGGGGAGGGTGAAGACCGCCTACCCCACACTCACCATGCCGCTCCAGAACTGCAGCTGGCCGCCGGTGTCGATCTCGTAATTGTTGGTGAAGGTGAGCTTGCCGTCGCTGCCAACCTTGAAGGTCGAGATATTGGCGGGAATGGTGCTGATGCCAAACTTGTCGCGCGTCAGTTTCGGCTCGACGTCGGTGACGGCCAGCATGCGCGCGGAGGGATCGAGCGCGAAGGTGCGCGGATAGACGCCCCGCACGTCCTCGTTCTGGATCAGCGTCGGCTCGCCGGTCGTCTGATCGATCGAAAACACCGCGATGTTGTTCTCGCCGCCGGGAAACACATCCTTGCCGTCGTCCTTGACGGTGTCGAAGGCGCGATTGGCGAGATAGAGGAAGCGGCCGTTCGGATGCGCATGCAGCGTGCATGCGGACTGGCGCGAGACGATCTTGTCGGGCGCGGCCAGCGTCTCCTTGACGAACAGCGCCTGCGGATCGATCACGCCGTCGACGAGGCGATAGACGTTGAGCTTGTTCTCGCGCTCGCGCGAGACATAGACGAAAGGCAGCGTCGGGTGAAACTCGAGATGGCGCGGCCCGAAGCCGAAACCGCCGTCGGGCGCGACCGAGACGCGGTTGGCGAGCTGGCCGTCCTTGAAGGCGAAGAATTTCAGCGCGCCGGGATCTTCCGGCTTGTCCTTGCTCTTGTCGTTGCCGCGGCACACCAGGATCGCGGCGTCGTTGTTCGGCGTGGTGCGAATCTGGTGGGCGAAAATTCCGCAATCGAGCGATGCCGATTGCTTGACCTCCTCGCCGAGGCTGCCGTCGGCGCTGATCCGGTGCACCGCGACGCTGCTCGGATTGTTGTAGGCCGTCAACGCAAAGGCGCCCGACGCATCGACGCTGCAGTGGATCGGACGGGAGCGCAGCGCGACCGGCGAACCATGCGCCTGCAATTCGCCGCTCGCTTTGTCGATGCGGAGCGCGCTGAGGAAATGGCGGTCGCCCTTGACGCCCGTGGTGCCCGAGCCGCCATTGCTGGAGGCGACATAGAGGAACGGCGCCGAGGGATGCGGCCAGGCATACTGGATGTTTTCGGGCAGTTGCACCGCGCCGCGCTCGATCAGCCCGGCATTGTCAGGATCGGTCAGGTAGAGCCGCAAGGAGGGACCGAGGCTGACATAGAAGAAGGCTGCTTGTCATCGCTTTGTCACGATCCTGAGCCCGCGCGAGCTGCGGCGCCGCGAGTGCTGCGGCCGCAAGTCCAAGAAATGTCCGACGATTTGGCATGGCCGGCTCCTCCGTAATTGTTGGATATTTGTTGAGGCAATTTCGCAACACTCAATGGCAAAGATCAGACCGAAGCTGGGACAGTCTGTCACATCACCCCCTTTCATGCGAGAAACCATCGTGCGCGTTTTGAGGTGAGGACTGGGAATGCAACGTGTTGTCGTGATCGCCGCCGGACTGGTTGCCGGCTTCACCGCCGCGGCCAATGCCGCCGACCTTCCGGCGCGGGCCCCGGCCCCCTACAAGGCGCCCCCGCCCATTGCAGCGGTCTACAACTGGGGCGGCTTCTATGTCGGCATCAACGGCGGCGGCGGCTCGAGCCATAACTGCTACACCATCACCAGCGTGGCCGGCGTTGCCGTCACGCCGAACTCGGAAGGCTGCCACGACGCGACCGGCGGGATGGCCGGCGGCCAGGTCGGCTATCGCTGGCAGATGTCGAGCTGGGTGTTCGGCGTCGAAGCCCAGGGCGACTGGGCCAATCTGAAGGGCTCGAATTCGAGCCTGACGGCGATCATCCCCTACACCAACCAGACCAAGATCGACGCCATCGGCCTGTTCACCGGCCAGGTCGGCTACGCCTTCAGCAACGTGCTGCTCTATGTGAAGGGCGGCGCGGCGGTCACCGACAACAAGTACAACAGCTTCTTCACCGGCACCGGCGTCATCTTCAATTCCGCCAGCGAAACCCGCTGGGGCGGCACCGTCGGCGCCGGCATCGAATTCGGCTTTGCGCCGAACTGGTCGGTCGGCCTCGAATACGATCATCTGTTCATGGGCAGCCACAGCGTGGTCTTCCCGGCTTCCGCCATCGCCGTCACCCGCACCGACACCATCAAGCAGGATGTCGACATGGGCACGGTCCGGATCAACTACACCTTTGGCGGCCCGGTCGTCGCGCGGTACTGAGGACGACCTGAAAAACAGCAAGCCCCGGATGGGAATCCGGGGCTTTTGCATGCGCGTGATCTTTTAGGCCACAACCGCATCTCTAGGCCGGGCCGGATGTCGGTCCCGCAAAATCAGGTCGAGGCTTGCCGGATCACGCCGCTAGCTCAGCTCAACAAGCCAGGCCGTTGCAACGATGAGCAACAGGCTCGCCGCCGCGGCGGCGACGAAGAATCGCTCCGCGATGTCCATGAGTGAAAGTCCCCTTAGCACCCAAAGACAACGATACGCCCGGATCGGGTGATTTGTCTGCAAGAATCTTCTTGGACTTTTTGGGCATGATCTCCGCGCAAACGCGTTCCGCGTTTGTCGCGAGGGAAAACCGGTGCCCACCCGCATCAAGTGCGGGGCAGGCTTTTTCCGGATCATGCCTCAGCGGAGCATCGCGCTTGCCATACGCGACGCGTAAATGCCGATCGGGACGAGGTCCATCAGCATCGCCACAGCAAGCACGATGCGCATGTTGCGCTGCCGGACGAGGAGCATGGCCAACCCCTCGGCCACGACCACGACCGGGCCGGCGACGATCCGGGGATGGCGACGAAGGCGATGAGCGGGCCGAGCAGCCTGGGTGAAAGCCCCGGACGGCGAACGCCGCCGGGCGCCGCGCCCGCCAGATAGCCTCATCGTCGAGCCAGCTCAGCGGTCCGGCCAGCGCGACCACGACCAGAGCGATCAGCGAGGCGCGCGGCGCCTTGTCGATGGCAAGCCGCAGGAGAAACAGGGTCGGGACCAGGCCGACAAAGCCCGTCACCAGCACGAACAGGATCATGTCGCCGAAGGCGACCATGCCGGGCGAGCCCTGGGAGATGTCTGCCGGCATCAACAGCTCGTTGACGGTGACGGCGCCACAGCCGGCCACCAGCGAGAGCACGTAACCGAGCGCGATCAAGGCCAGCTTTTTCGGCACGCTCATGAGGGTCCCTCAGCTGGCCTATGAGACGCAGGCAAAGTGTCAACCGGTTCAACCCGACCCGCTTCCGGCTATAGTGTGCGGTGCAAGGAGACCCGCATGCTGAGACTGGACAAATTCGCCCGCTATCCCCTGACCTTCGGTCCGACGCCGATCGAGCATTTGCCGCGCATGACCGCCGCGCTCGGCGGCAAGGTGCAGATCTACGCCAAGCGCGACGACTGCAATTCGGGGCTCGCGCTGGGCGGCAACAAGCTGCGCAAGCTCGAATACATCGTGCCGGACGCGATTGCGTCGAACGCCGACACGCTGGTCTCGATCGGCGGCGTGCAGTCCAACCACACCCGCATGGTGGCGGCGACCGCCGCCAAGATCGGCATGAAATGCGTGGTGATCCAGGAAAGCTGGGTGCCGCATGAGGACGCCGTCTACGACCGGGTCGGCAACATCCTGCTGACGCGGCTGATGGGCGCCGAGAGCCGCATCGTCGATGACGGCTTCGACATCGGCATCCGCAAGAGCTGGGAAGAGGCGATCCAGTCGGTGAAGGACGCCGGCGGCAAGCCCTACGCGATTCCGGCCGGCGCCTCCGTGCACAAATATGGCGGGCTCGGCTATGTCGGCTTCGCCGAGGAGGTGCGCGCGCAGGAAAAGCAGATGGGCATCAAATTCGACTACATCATCGTCTGCGTCGTCACCGGCTCGACGCAAGGCGGCATGATCGTCGGCTTCGCCGCCGATGACCGCGCGCACCGGGTGATCGGGATCGACGCGCTCGGGCACGCCGGCGCAGCTGCGCGCGCAGGTGCGCGAGATCGTCGACAACACGGCCGAGCTGGTCGAGCTCGGCCGCAAGGTGCGCGACGACGAGATCGTCATCCTCGAGGACTACGCCTATCCGGCCTATGGCGTGCCGAGCCATGAGACCAACGAGGCGATCCGCTTTGCCGCGCGCACCGAAGCCATGATCACCGACCCCGTCTATGAGGGCAAATCGATGCAGGGCATGATCGATCTGGTGAAGAAGGGCTTCTTCCCGGAGGGATCGAAGGTGCTGTACGCCCATCTCGGCGGCGCGCCGGCGCTGAATGGCTACAGCTATACGTATCGGAATGGGTGACGGTGGCGATTCTTGTCAGCCCGGGTGAGCGCAGCGAAGCGAGGTCCCGCAATCGCTGGCCATCGAGGCTAACGCTGCCAGGCGAAACTCGGCATGCCTGGTTGAGCCGAGCATCACGTCTAGCGCCTGCGAAGACGTGGATGGCCGGGTCAAGCCCGGCCATGAGGGACGCAACTGCAACGCCTCACTGCTTCTTGCCTTTCGCCGGCTTCTTCTTCGCCCGGTTGAGATCGACGGCGGCGCGGATCAGATCCTTCAGCGCCTTCTCGTTGATCTTGTCGCCCTCGGCGATATCGATGGCGCGCCGGACATTGCCTTCGAGGCTGGAGTTGAACAGCTTTGCGGGATCCTTCAGCGCCGCGCCCTTGGCGAACGTCATCTTCACGACGGCCTTGTAGGTCTCGCCGGTGCAGATGATGCCGTCGTGCTCCCACACGGGAACGCCGCGCCATTTCCATTCCTCGACCACGTCGGGATCGGCCTGCTTGATGAGCGCGCGGATGCGCGCCAGCGTCTCGCCGCGCCAGTCGCCGAGCTCCTTGATCCTGCCGTCGATCAGCTTGGAGGGAGAGGCTCCCTCCTTCGCTTTGGTCGCGGGACTTTTCTTTGCTGCTTTCATGATCGTCCCTTAGCCAGATAAGGCAGCGCGAACAAGTAGAGACCCGTGAGCAAAAGCAGGATCAGCGGGAACAGCGCCAGCAGGCCGACCCAGACGACCTGTTCCTTCTGCATCAGGAAAATCAGGTTGAGGATGACAGCCAGCGTGAAGGCAATCGACAGCCAGCGATGGGTTTGCCGTATCAGCATGTTCCAGTTCAATTCCACCTCCCTGAAGATGCGCGACGCGGACGTCACGCGTGCGCCACCACCTGCTCCAGCTTCGCGAACATCTGCTGCCACCCGGCATTGGCGCCGCCGAAGGCCTGGCGCTGATCGGGGCGGAAGCCCGACTGCTCCATGCGCAGCCGCGTGCCGGCGGCCGTCGGCGTCAGCGTGAACGTCACGGTGCTCTGCAGATTGAAGGCCGGCATCGTCGTGGACGTGGTTCCAGGTGTAGGCGAGCTCCTTGTTGGGCTCGACGACGAGCACCTCGCAATCCAGCACGCCGCCCCACTCGCCGCGCAGATTGAAGCGATGACCGACGACCGGCTGCAAAATCGTTCTTCATCAGCCACTCCGCGATCAGATGCGGCTGGGTGAGCGCGCGCCAGAGTTTTTCCGGCGGATGCGGCATCTCACGCTCGACGACGACGGAACGCGTTTCGGTCGGTCATTGGTCCATCCTTTTGAGCAGGTCCTCGAGGTCGTCGAACCGCTTCTGCCAAAATCCGGTCATCTGGCTGGTCCAGTCGAGCAGCGGCGCCAGCGCCGAGAGCTGCGCGCTGTAATGCGTCTCGCGGCCCTCGTGGCGGTCGCGCACCAGGCCGGCCTGCTTCAGCAGGCCGAGATGCTTCGACACCGCGGGCTGCGAGACCCCGGCCCGCGCCGTCAGCGCGCCGACCGTCTGCTCGCCGCCGCGGCACAGCCGCTCGAAGATCGCCCGCCTTGTGGGATCGGCGAGCGTCCGAAACAGCATATCCTGCGCCTTCGACATTGATCGATAACCCGTTGGTTATGGATTAACCCATAACTGACTGAGTTATGCGTTCGTCAAGCAGGAACTTGCTGAGAATTTCAGGCCGGGAACCGCCATCACGCGGCGCCAGAACGCGACCATGTCGTCGCGGAACGCCTTGTCGTCGCCGTCGCGGCTGCCGATCCGCGCGCCCTTGCGGCCGTAGCCGGCTTTGAGGCCGTAGACCATGAGGTCGCGATCGACCAGCGCCGGGTTCGGCGTTCCCTCGATCGGATGGATGAACGCGCCGTCGTCGGCGAGATAGGCGGTCGGCGCGGCCGGCGACACCGCCGCGTCCGGCACGTTCACGATATCGGTGCCGCGATCGAAACTGTGCTGCGCGCCGGCGAACAGCCGCATGCTCGCGCTCGCCGCCGGCGAGGCGCAGCGCCTGGACATGTCCCTGCGCCTGCATCGGCGAGCACCACTCGTCGGCATCGCCCATCAGCACGCGCACTTCCGTGGTGCCGACGCGCGGATCGAGGAACTGATGGCCGCACCAGGGATAGGCCGCGAGGATCGCGATCAACCCCCTGCCCTTGCCGATCACGGCGTCGGCAAAGCGCCGCGTCGCCGCCGACAGCACCGCAGAGCCGCCGCGGCTGTGACCCTGCGCGCCGATCCGCGTGGCGTCGATCTCGGGATGGCCTGACAGCACGGTCCAGGCCGCGAGCACGTCATAGGCGCTGGCCGCGAACGAGAACTGCGTCTGGTTGGCGACGGTCGAGGTGACGTCGCGGCCGCCGAAATTGTCGAGCACGAAGGCGGCGATGCCGTTGTCGGTCAAGGTCTCGGCATGCGTGACGTGCGACGGCGCAACGCCAAGACTGCCGGGAACGACGATGACCAGCGGCAGCTTGCCGGCGGCGCGCTTGTTCTGCGGGCGGCAGGAACAGCTTGCCGTCGAGCTCCGCCTTCGGCATGTCGCGGCGGCCTGCGATGACGTGATGATAGTTGGTGGGCGAGGCCGACGGAATGGCGATGGTCTCGCCGGCTGCGCCGTTGGCGAAGGTGATCGCCTTGTCGCGGAAGCGGATGGGTGCGTTGTCCGCCATGGCTCAATAGCTCCGCATCCGCGCCAGCCGGTCGGCGTGGAAATTGGCGTCGCCGAACAATTCCTCGCAGACCCGCGCGCGCTTCATGAAGAAGCCGATGTCGAACTGGTCGGTCATGCCCATGCCGCCATGCATCTGCACGCCTTCCTGCACCGCGCGGGTGGCGGTGGTGCCGGCGCGCGCTTTCGCCACGGCGACCGCGTTCGCGGCCTTGTCGAAATTGCCGTCGAGCGTCTGCAGCGCCTTCAACACGGCGGCGCGCGTGATCTCGATGTCGATATAGAGCTGCGCGGCGCGATGCTGCAGCGCCTGGAATTCGCCGATCGCCTTGCCGAACTGCTTGCGGTCCTTGAGATACGTGACGGTGCGGCCGAAAACACCTCTTCGCTCAGGCCCACCATTTCGGAGGCGACCGCGCCGCGGCCGATATTGAGCACGCCTTCCAGCAGCGCGTGGCCCTGATCGACCTCGCCGAGCACGTGATCGGCATTGACCTCGACATCGGCGAATTCGATCCGCGCGGCGTTGTGGGCATCGACCATGACGGTGCGCTCGGTCGCAATGCCCTTGGCCTTGGGATCGACCAGGAACAGCGTGATGCCGTTGCTCTCGCCGGCCGCGCCCGCCGTGCGCGCCGCGACGATCAGAAGACCGGCGACATGACCGTCGACCACCAGCGCCTTCGAGCCGGAGAGCTTGAAGCCGTTGCCGGAGCGCACGGCTTTGAGCGCGGTCTGCAACGGACGATGCTTGGCGCCTTCGTCGACCGCGAGCGCCGCGATCAATTCGCCCTTCGAAATCTTCGGCAGGTGCTCGGCCTTCTGCGCCGCGCTGCCGCCGCGCGACAAGCGCCGAGGCCGCCAGCACCGCGGTCGACAGGAACGGCGACGGCATCAAGGTGCGGCCGATCTCCTCCATCACCACGCCGGCCTCGACACAGCCGAGCGCGCTGCCGCCGAACTCTTCCGGCACCAGCAGACCGGCAAAGCCCATCTCGGCGAACTCCTTCCAGAGCTCGCGGGAGAAGCCGGTCGCGTCCTTGGCATCGCGCAAGCCGCCGCAGATGCGACACCGGCGCCTTGTCGGAGATCAGGCCGCGCGCGCTGTCGCGCAGCATCGATTGTTCTTCTGTGAGGACGAGGGCCATGGGTGTTTCCGCTCTATCGACTGATTTCGTTGAGATCGTCATTCCGGGATGGCCCGAAGGGCCAGGCCCGGAATCCATAACCACCATCGTGAGTATGGATTCCGGGCTCGAGACTGCGTCGCGCCCCGGAATGACGAGCGGTGAAAGTGTGCGTCACGCCCCCGGCAAATCGAGGATGCGCTTGGCGACGATGCCGAGCATCACCTCCGAGGTGCCGCCCTCGATCGAGTTGGCCTTGGTGCGCAGCCAGGCGCGCGGGCGCGCGCCGCCGCGGGAGCGCTCGCTCTCCCACTCCAGCGCGTCGATGCCGCCTGATCGACATCAGGATCTCGTAGCGGCGCTTGTTGAGCTCGGTGCCGTAATATTTCATCGCCGAGGAGAACGCCGGATGCGCCTGGCCGGCCTTGGCGAGATCGACCATGCGCTCGGCCGCGGCTGACAGCGCCGCCTCGTCGACCTCGAAATTCGCGATCTGGCTGCGCAGCCCGGCATCGTCCAGCCGGCCCTGCTCGTCGGCGCCGATCGAATCGGCGGCGACCTGGCCGAGCGGGCGGCCGACGCCGCGCTCGCCCATGCCCGAGATCATCGCGCGCTCGTGCTGCAGCAGATATTTCGCGACGTCCCAGCCGCGATTGACGGTGCCGACCACATGCGACTTGCGGCACGCGCACATTGTCGAAGAAGGTCTCGCAGAACGGCGAATAGCCGGAGATCAGCAGGATCGGCTTGGTCGTCACGCCCTTCGAGGCCATGTCGAACAGGATGAAGCTGATGCCGTCATGCTTCTTGGCCGCGGGATCGGTGCGCACCAGGCAGAAGATCCAGTCGGCGTAGTTGGCGTAGCTCGTCCAGATCTTCTGGCCGTTGATGACGTAGTCGTCGCCATCGCCGACCGCGCGGGTCTGCAGCGAGGCGAGATCGGAGCCGGCATTCGGCTCGGAATAGCCCTGGCACCAGCGGATCAGCCCCGCGGTGATCTTCGGCAGATGCTCCTTCTTCTGCGCCTCGGTGCCGTATTTCAAAAGCGCCGGCCCGAGCATGGAAATGCCGAACGAGGTCAGCGGCTGCCGCGCGCCGATCGCGGCCATCTCCTGCCGCACGATCTTGGCTTCCTCGCCGTCGAGGCCGCCGCCGCCATATTCCTTCGGCCAGTGCGGCACGGTCCAGCCCTTGTCGCGCATGCGCTCGAACCAGACGCGCTGCGGCTCGGAGGAGAATTTCGCGTTGCGCCCGCCCCAGAAGGTGTCGGTATCCGCCGTCATCGGCTTGCGCATCTCGGGCGGGCAGTTCGCCTCGAGCCAGGCGCGGGTCTCTTTGCGGAATGTGTCCAGATCGGCCATCGGTGTTTCCACTGTCAAGATTGTTGCGCCGACCTTAGCGGGGCGCGGCGGATTTCAATATCTCTATGCAGTTGCGCGCGGTGTCGCGGCGCAGCGCGATCGGTTATACCGGCTGAGCGCCAACGATTGAAAAACAAGAGGAAACGCCAGATGCGGCTGAAATTGCTTTCGCCTGGCGAAATGAACGCCGACCAGAAACAGACCTATGAGGAGGCGATCGCCGGCAAGCGCGGCTCGGCGCCGGCGCCGATGATGGCCTGGCTCAACAGCCCGTCGATGGCGCGGCATGCGACGCGGCTCGGCGAGGAGCTGCGCTTCAACACCATGTTTCCGGCGAAACTGTCGGAGATCGCCATCCTCGTCACCGCGCGGCACTTCACCGCGCATTACGAATGGTGGGCGCACAGGCGTCTTGCGCTGAAGGGCGGCATGGACCCTGACGATCATCGATGCGATCCGCGACCGCCGCACGCCCGTGTTCGACGATCCCAAGGGCAAGACCATCTATGAGGTGGCGAAATCGCTGCACGAGGGCCACGGCCTGTCGAAGACGCTCTATGACGAGGCGGTCGCGGTGCTGAGCGTGCGCGGACTGACCGAGGTGATCGGGCTGTGCGGCTACTACACGCTGGTGAGTTTCACGCTGAACACGTTCGAGTTTCAGTTGCCTGATGGCGAAGTGTCGGAGCTGGTGTGAAGCGATCGCTCCCTACGCGTCCTCGTACGCGGGCAGCACGGATCAGGGTTCGGTCGACCAACGCAGAACATGTGGAGGCGTCCACGACCCACCATATGGGCCGCGGATCGAGCAGCGCACCGCTTCACGCTGCGCTGCATCCAGGTGCAGCGAGACGGAGGCAACCATGTCCCCCAACCCGCCCGTCATATCCGGCACCCGCATCGGGCATGTGCATCTGAAGGTCGCCGATCTCGAGCGCGCGCTCGGCTTCTATTGCGACGTGCTCGGCTTCGAGCTGCAGCAGCGGCGCGGCGACAGCGCGGCGTTCATCTCGGCCGGCGGCTATCATCACCACATCGGGCTCAACACCTGGGAGAGCAAGGGCGGCCATCCGCCGCCGCCGGGCACCACCGGCCTCTATCACACCGCGATCCTCTACCCGACGCGGCCGGCGCTGGCGGACGCGCTGCATCGCGTGCTGAGCGCCGGCATTCCGCTCGACGGCGCCAGCGACCACGGCGTCAGCGAGGCGCTGTACTTGCGCGATCCCGACGAGAACGGCGTCGAGCTCTATTGGGACCGGCCGAAGGAGATGTGGCCGCGCACCGCCGACGGCGCGCTTGCGATGTTCACGAAGCGGCTGGACGTCGAGGATTTGCTGAGGCAGCGGTGGCTTGACCCGTCATGGCGAGCGAGGCGAAGTAGCCTCGCATGAGCGCAGCGACATGCGCGTCCCCGGGTGCGCTTCGCTCACCCGGGCTACGTTCCTCGCAATGACGACTCTTGCCCCGAATCATGATCAGCACCGCGGCGATCAATTCCAGCGCGATGCAGCGCGTAGAACGGCACGGTGTAGCTGCCGGAGAGATCGCGCAGCACGCCGATCACGCCGGGACCGAACGCGTAAGTCACTTGCGCGATCGCGGTCTGCAAGGCGACCAGCACGCCGAACGATCGCGCATCGAACTCGCGCTGCACGATCAGCGACGGCAGCGTGATCACGTTGCCGACCGAGAAGCCGAACAGCGCGCAGGCCGCGATCAGCAGCCACTCGGCGCGGAAATTGATCAGGACCACCAGCGCCACGGCCTGGCTCAGGAAAGAGAGCGCCGAGGCGAGCCGCTGATTGAGCCGGTCGATCACGGTCGAGAACAGCACGCGGCCGACCACCGCCATGGCGGCGAGCAGCGCCAGCGCGAACGCGGCACTGGCGCGGCCGATCACCGGATCGAGGAACGAGATCAGATGCACGATGAAGCCGACCTGCGCGAACAGCACCAGCGCGAACGCCGTCGTCACCGAGAGAAAGGAGATGTCGCGCAGCGCGAGCGCGCGGATTTGCATGCCCGACGGCGCATCCGCCGAAGCCGCCGCCGCGCTGCTCATATGCAAGGGCGGCCGTCCGACAAAGACAAGCACGGTCGGAACCACCAGCGCGACCATCACGCCGGCCGCGACGATCATCGCCTTCGCAAACCCGAAATAGCCGATCGCGGCGACCAGCAGGGGCACGCCGACGATGCCGGCGAAGCTGGCGCCGTTCAGCGCCAGGCTGATCGCCATGCCGCGCTTGCTGTCGAACCACAGGCCGAGCGTGTTGTTGATCATGCCCAGACTCATGCCGGCCCAGCCGCAGGCGAGCACGGCGTCGGCGAGATAGAGCTGCCAGGGCGCGTTGACCTGGCCGATCCCGACGGCGGCGAGCGCGGTGGCGCAGGTGCCCGCGATCAGGCAATTGCGCGGGCCGAATTTCCGCACGGCTTCGGCGACGAACACGACGACCCCGGCGCCGAACAGATAGAAGAAGGTGGTCGCGCCCGACACCAGCGAGGCCGGCCAGCCGTACGCGCGATGCAGCTCGGCGAGATAGACGCTCTGGCCGTAGAAGCCGAACGCCCAGCCGAAGGTCGCAACCAGGAAGCAGACGCCGACGATGCGCCAGCCCTCATAGCGGAGCGAGCCTCTCGTCGACGGCGATGATGTGTGGAGGCGTCCAAGGCGATTCCCTCGTCGTTTCGGTCGTTGGCACGTTTCGGCCAGCGACGACACCCGATTTCCGGACGCCAAAAATAGGGATGCGCCGGCCGTGCGCCAGATCACATCGCTTCGATGCCGATCGAACTGTCAGCAGGTGGCATTAGCGGTTGATCGTGGCCGGATCGTAGAAGAAGCGCTCGCGAAAGATCCTGTCGCCGCGCCATTCCTGCAGCGCGACCTCGTCGAAATGGCGCGTCTTGCCGGCCTTGTCGGTCATCTCGAAATTCCAGTGAATGGCGACGCGGTCGCCCTCGACCGTCGAAGACACGCATTTGGAATAGACCTGCGCCATCCGTTCCAGCACGGCGCGCTCATGCGCGACCAGGCGCGTCGCGGCCGACGCGCGGCGGCGCTGCGTTCTCCTGCATGCTGGCGTCCTCGGTATAGATAGCGTTCGATCGCGCCGGCATGGTCGTTGGATTCGACGGTGGCGATGAACGCATCGAGACGGGCGCGCGACGGCATGACTATCTCCACGGGCTAAAATCAGACGGGATCGGGAAATTCGTCCATCTCCTCCAGCTGCATCGCGCGGCGTTTGGCGAACGACACCATCGCCAGCACGATGAGCCCGAGCACGACCGGCGGAAAGACCACGAGGTTGACGGCGTTCCAGCCGTAATTCGCCAGCAGCTGGCCGGAGGAGAACGATCCGATCGCCATGGTGCCGAAGATCAGGAAATCGTTGAAGGCCTGCACCTTGTTCTTCTCCTGCGGCAGATGCGTTTCCAGCACCAGCGCGGACGCGCCGACGAAGCCGAAATTCCAGCCCAACGCCGAGCACCATCAAGGTCGCCCAGAAATGCGGCGCGGTGATCCCGGTGAGACCGATGATGGCGGCGACGGCTTCGAGCGACGAGCCCGAGCGCGACGATGCGCGGCGCGCCGAAGCGCGCGATCAGCGAGCCCGTGAAGAAGCTCGGGCCGTACATCGCCACCATGTGCCACTGGATGCCGAAATTGGAATCGCGAGACGGTGAGCCCGCACATCTTCATGGCGAGCGGCGCCGAGGTCATCACCAGGTTCATGATGGGATAGGCGATGACGCCGCACAGCGCGGCGGCGATGAAGCGCGGCTGCGCGCACGATCTCGAGCAGCGGACGGCCGCCATGCAGATCGGCCGCCGCCGGCCTCGGCGCATCGACGCCGGCAGAGAATCGCCATCGCGACCAGCGCGACCACGGCCTGCATCGCGAAGGAAAACGCGAACATGTAGGGCGGCCAGATGTCCATGGTCCATTGCACGAGTTGCGGACCGATGAAAGCCGGCGAACACGCCGCCCGCCATCACCCACGACACCGCCTTGGGCCGGAACGCGGCGCTGGCGCCGTCGGCGGCGGCAAAGCGATAGGATTGCGCCACCGCGCCATAGAGCCCGCCGAGGAAGGTCGCGCAGCAGAACAGCCAGAACGACGCGTGCAGGACGGCGAAGGCGCCGAGCAGGCCGGTCAGCGTGCCGAACGTCGTGCCGATCATGAAGGCGACCTTGCGGCCATAGGCCCGCGAGATCGCGCCGGTCGGCAAGGTGCCGGCCGCCATGCCGAGCACATAGAGCGACAGCGGCACGGTCGCGAGCGAGATGCTTGGCGCCAGGGTCGCGCCGATGATCGAGCCGGTGGCGAAGATCACCGCGCCGTTGGCGCCGGTCAGCGCCTGCGCCGCGGCCAGCCGCAGCACATTGCGCGCGCACGCGCGCGTCATTGGTCAGTCTCGTCGCTGGCCGTCACATCGATCATCGGCATTTCCGCCCGGGCGCGTCGCGCGTCGTTGATTCCGCGACACTATTAATGGACGCGCCGCGCCGATCAACCGGCGCAAGCGGGCACGGGCTATGCGTCGGTCGGCGGCTCGATCTGTCGATCGGCGTCGCAGCGACGTCCGGCCCTTGCGGCCAACCCTCGATCCCGATCGGCTCGACGGCTCTGCCGCGCGTCGGTCGCCTCGATTTGCCGCGCCAGCGTGCTCGCACGCCGAGAAGTCCGGTCTGCCTCGCGCCGTTTCGGCGCGCGCACGTTGATCCGCGCTCAGCACGGCCGGAAAAGCCGCCTCTTCAATCTGGCCTCCGTCGATGGAGTGTGTCAACCCACACTTATAGCACGTCAACATCAACAGCTATCGGCTGCGCGACCAGTTCGATCCGCGCGCGACTCGGCATGATCTGGCGCTGTCCCAGCCGCAGCACGACTCCTGGCACGCCGCGAACCAGGCGCCGCGCGTGCCTCTTGCCGCGGCGCTCGCCGCCGGCCGCGCTGAAGCCGACTCCTCGACCGCGGCCCGTGGCGTCGCTGCAGTATGCGTAAGCGCGCACTTATGTGCCGGCCACGTCGATGCACGTCGACCTCGCACCGCGAGTCTGAGTCGCGCTACCATCTGGAGCGGCCGCTGCAACGAACGATCATCCGTCGGCCTGCCCGCCCCTCGCGATGCGATCGAGCGTGCCCGGCTTGCCCCTTACGCCGACGGGCTGGTCGTCTCGCAGCACGAGGCGATCTCGGTCGACGGCGAGCGCATTCCCTATGTGCAGACCGGACCGGCGCGCGAGACCGGCGATGCGCCGGTCTATATGACCGGTTATGGCGGCTTCGGGATGGCGGTGAAGCCCTATTACGTCGCCTCGCTCGGCAAGCTTTGGCTCGAACGCGGCGGCACCACGGTGCAGGCCAATTTGCGCGGCGGCGGCGAGTTCGGCACGCGCTGGCACGATGCCGGCCGCGGCGCGGGCAAGCGGTTGTCGCATGACGACTTCGCCGCCGTCGCCGCCGATCTGGTGCGGCGCGGGGTGACGCGTCCGGGCCGGATCGCCGCGAGGGCGGATCGAACGGCGGCATCCTCATCAGCAACATGCTGACGCGCTATCCGGAGCGCTTCGGCGCGCTGTTCTGCACGATCCCGCTGATCGACATGCGCCGCTACACAAAACTGCTCGCCGGCGCGAGCTGGATCGCCGAATACGGCGATCCCCTGACAAGCGGGGAGGGATTGGGAGGGGGTCAGTTCGATCACCATCGGCGCATTGATCCCCTCCCGCTTTGCTCCTTGCGGAGCAAAGCGACCTCCCCTTTTCAAGGGGAGGTTAGGAGCAACTGACTAGCGAATAGCGTTCGAACATCAGGATCATGTTGTTGGCGGGCATCTCGAAGGTCTCGGCGAGCCGCAGAGCCATTCGCCGCGGCAAGCCTCTCCAGATCGGCGATGTCGCGCACGCCCCATTCCGGATTGTTTTCGCGCAGGCTCGTATCGAACGCGGCATTGGAGACCGCCGTGTGCTGGCCGTCGCGCTTGAACGGGACCGTAGAGGAACAGCCGGCCGTCGTCGCGCAAGGCGCGGCCGGCGCCCGCGAACAATCCTTCCGCGACGCGCCACGGCGCGATGTGGATCACATTGGCGCAGAACAGCGCGAGCAGTTTTGCCGGACCACCGGCCGCCGCCATCGCCGCGTCCCAGGCGGGATCGGACGAGATCGATCCGCAGCGGCGGGCGGATATTCGGCAGGTCCGCATGCGCGCGCCACGCCGCGATGCTTTTCAGATGCGCCTCGTTGAGATCGCTCGGCCACCAGGTGATGTCGGGACTGTGGCGGGCAAAATGCACCACATGCTGGCCGGTGCCGCTGCCGGCCTCCAGCACGTCGCCGGTTTGGCCGGCGAGGAAGGGCTGCAGCACGGCCCAGATCGGCGCGTGGTTGCGATGAAAGGCCGCGGCGTCGAGCCGGCCGTCGGCCTCGGCCCGCCCGTCCTTGCCGAATTCGACCACATACTCCGCCATCCCGGAACGACCTGCTTTTGCCGTCTCGACAAAAGCCATCTTAACCGCGTTTTTCGGGCCACAAAGGTCGGATTGCCAGACAATGGTCTTTGTGCTTTTCAGCACCTATATTGCACAAGAAAGCCGCCGGAAACGCCTGTGATCTCCGCCTCCGCCAAAACCGCGCTCGCCGCGCTTGCATTGCTCCTGTCTGCGAGCGCGGCCCATGCGCAATCGGGCGCCGCCGACGGCCAAAAGCTCGCCTTCGACCGCGGCAAGGGCAACTGCCTGACCTGTCACGAGATCAAGGGCGGCGACTCGCCCGGCACGATCGGGCCGGCTCTCACGGACATCAAGACGAAATATCCCGATCGCAACGATCTCATCGCCATCGTCAGCGACGAGACCAAGCGCAATCCGCAGACCGTGATGCCGCCGTTCGGGCGCAACCGCATTCTGACCGAGAAGGAAATCAACGCGATCGTCGATTTCCTGCAAACGCTGTAATTTTTCCGGAGACCTTCATGAGCACCTGCCCGTCCCCGACCCGCCGCCTGATCCTGCAGGGCGCAGGCGCGGTCGCGCTGTTCGGCCTCGGCACCCTGTCGTTCACGCCGGCGCTGGCCGCCGCCAACGACAAATATCCGGAGGACGCCTTCAAGCAGAAGAGCGACGCGGACGCGATCAAGGCGCTCTATGGCAAGACCGCGGAAGCCTGCGACAAGGTCAAGCTCGACGCGCCCGAGATCGCCGAGAACGGCGCGGTGGTGCCGATCGCGGTGACGACCACGCTCGCCGATGTCACCTCGATCTCGTTCTTCGTCAGCGAGAACCCGAATGCGCTGGCGGCGTCCTATGTCATTCCGGCAGGCACCGTTCCCGCCGTCGCCAATCGCCTGAAGATGGCGAAGACCTGCAACGTGATCGCGATCGTCGAATCCGGCGGCAAGCTCTACAGCGCCACCAAGGAAGTCAAAGTCACCGTCGGCGGCTGCGGCGGCTAAGTAGAGGATAGACAAGATGGCATCGACCATTCGCGTGCGCGCCACCAACAACGGCGACACCACCGAGGTGCAGGCGCTGATCCAGCATCCGATGGATTCCGGCTTCATCAAGGATGCGAAGGGCGAGCTCATCCCCGCGCATTTCATCCAGCAGCTCACCTTCGAGTACAACGGCAAGACCGTGTTCCTGGCGGATTGGGGACCGGCGGTGTCGAAGGACCCCTATGTCAAGTTCGCGTTCAAGGGCGGCGCCAAGGGCGACGAGCTCAAGATCAGCTGGGTCGACAACAAGGGCGCCTCCGACTCCACCACCGCGAAGATCGCGTGACGCGCATGCGTCAAGGCGTTCTCCCTTGCTTCCATCCTTGCGCTGGCGCTGCTCGCGCCGGCGCTCGCCGACGACAAGCCCAATCCCGCGGCCGACCAGAAGGCGTTCCAGAACTACTTCATCAAGAAATTTCCCAAGGTGAAGTACGAGGACTTCGTCAACGGGCCCTATTCGATGGACGAGGGCCTGCACAAGCAGTGGGAGGAGAAGGAGCAGTTTCCGCCCTACGAGTTCGCGGTCGAGACCGGCAAGGAGATGTTTTCGACGCCGTTCAAGAACGGCAAGACCTATGGCGACTGCTTTGCCGAACAAGGGCATCGGCATCCGCCAGAACTATCCCACCTTCGACGAGAAGGAAGGCAAGGTCATCACGCTGGAGCTCGCGCTCAACCGCTGCCGCGAGGCCAATGGCGAGACGCCCTACAACTATCTGAAGGACGAGATGGCCTCGCTGACCGCCTACATGGCGTTCACCTCGCGCGGCAAGAAGATGGACATCAAGATCCCCAGCGATCCGCGCGCGCTGGAAGCCTACGAGAACGGCAAGCGCTATTTCTACACCCGCCGCGGCCAGCTCAATTTCTCCTGCGCCACCTGCCATGTGCAGAGCCCGGGCGAGCGCATCCGCTCCGAGGTGCTGGCGCCCGCGCTCGGCATCATGAACGCGATGCCGATCTACCGTTCGGAATGGAGCGGCATGGGCACCACCAGCCGGCGCCTCGCCACCTGCAACAGCCAGACCCGCGCGGTTCCGCTGGAACCGCAGTCGGACGAATATCGCGACGTCGAATATTTCCTGTCCTATGTGGCCAACGGCCTGCCGATTTCCGGGCCCGGGAGCGCGACCATGAGCGCACGCGAAATATCGTCCTCGCCGCGGTGTTGGTGATGGCAGGAACATTGCCGGCGCGCGCCGCGTCCGAAGCCGACTTCAAGGCGGCCTATGCCGCCGCCGAAGCCGCCGAGAAGCAGGCCGATCAGTTGCGTAACAAATGGATCACGACGGAAACGGAGCTGGCGGCGGCGAAGAAGGCGGCGGCAGCGGGCGATTTCGACGCGGCGATTGCAGCGGCGCGGGAAGCCGAGGCGCTGGCGATCGCATCGATCTACCAGGCGACCAGCGAGAAGACGCGCTGGAAGGACATGGAAATCCGCTGAGCAGTTCGATCGTTCGTGTAAGGCGTAACGCACATGAAAATCCGCCGCCGGGATTTTCTGAAATTGTCGGGCGCCGCGCTCTCCGGCTCCATCATCCGCGCCGCGCGCGCCGCCGACACGCCCAGCATCTACGACCTCGAACGCTTCGGCAACGCGCGCATCCTGCACATCACGGACACGCATGCGCAGCTGCAGCCGGTGTATTTCCGCGAGCCCAGCGTCAATATCGGCATCGGCGACATGGCGGGTCAGCCGCCGCATCTGGTGGCCAAGGCGTTCCTCGACCGCTACGGCATCCGCGCCGACAGCGCCGACGCCTATGCGTTCACCTCGGTCGATTTCGAGAAGGCCGCGCCGCGCTTCGGCAAGCTCGGCGGCTTTGCGCATCTGAAAACCCTGATCGACCGCCTGCGCAACGATGTCGGGCCGGGCCGCTCGGTGCTGCTCGACGGCGGCGACCTCTGGCAGGGCACGGGGCTGGCCAACGCCATGAAGGGCGCCGACATGGTCGAGGCGGCGAACCTGCTCGGCATCGAGGCGATGACCGGCCATTGGGAGTTCACCTATGGCGAGGAGGCGCTGCGCGCCAATCTCGAGCGCTTCAAGGGCGAGTTCCTGGCGCAGAACGTGTTCCTCACCGAGGAAGCGAAATTCAACGACGCCAAGGCGTTCGATCCCGCCTCGGGCCGCGTGTTCAAGCCGTCCCTGATGCGCGACGTCGGCGGCTTCCGCGTCGCCGTGATCGGCCAGGCCTTTCCCTATGTGCCGATCGCCCATCCCAAGCGCTTCACGCCGGACTGGACCTTCGGCATCCGCGACGACGAGTTGCAGAAGGTGGTCGACAGCGTCCGCGACAACGACAAGGCCGACGCCGTGCTGCTGCTGTCGCATAACGGCATGGACGTCGACCTCAAGCTCGCAAGCCGCGTCACCGGCATCGACGTCATCCTCGGCGGTCACACCCATGACGCCGTGCCGCAGCCGGTCGCGGTGAAAAATGCCGGCGGCGTCACGCTGGTCACCAATGCCGGCTCGAACGGCAAATTCCTCGGCGTGCTCGACCTCGATCTCGGCAAGGGCAAGGTCAAGAACGTGCGCTACCGCCTGCTGCCGGTGTTCTCCGAATTGCTCAAGCCCGATGCCGCGATGCAGGCGCTGATCGAGAAGCTGCACTGCGGCGCATGCCAAGGACTGGATCGGCACGATCGCGACCGCCGACCGCCTGCTCTATCGCCGCGGCAATTTCTCCGGCTCGATGGACCAGTTGCTGTGCGACGCCTTGCGCAGCGAGCTCGACACCGAGATCGCGCTGTCGCCGGGCTTCCGCTGGGGCACGACCGCGCTCGCGGGCCAGCAGCTCACCATGGAAGATCTGCTCGCGGAAACCGCGATCACCTATCCCGAGACCTATGTGCAGAGCATGACCGGCGCGCCAGATCAAGGACGTGCTGGAAGACGTCTGCGACAATCTGTTCAACGCCGATCCCTACTACCAGCAGGGCGGCGACATGGTGCGCGTCGGCGGCCTGTCCTACACCTGCAGTCCGACGGAAGGCATCGGCAAGCGCATCTCCGAATTGAAGCTCGACAACGGCCGAACGCTCGAGGCGCACAGGAGTTACAAGGTGGCGGGCTGGGCCTCGGTCAATCCGCAAACGGGCAAGCCGGTGTGGGAGGTGTTCGCGAGCTATCTGCGATCCGGCAAGCTTGCGGGCTCGCGTGAGGGTCACGTCACCCTGAAGGGCGTCGACGGCAATCCGGGAATCGCTGGATGAATTGCGGGATGAGCATCTGGAAATCGCTTCGCGTTCTCGTTGGCGTGGCGGCTGCTTGCCACAACGCTGCCGTGCAGCCGGGCGCAACAGGTGCCGCTGCAGGACAAGCCGTTTGCGGAGCACAAGATCGTGCTGCAGCTCTCCGACAACGACGTCCGCAAGCAAAACCTCGTGATCAGCGTCGCCAACAATCTGCTGAAATTCTACGATCCGGACAAGGTCGCCATCGAAGTGGTCGCGTTCGGCCCCGGCATCGAGCTGCTTGCGCAGCGAAAGCCCCGCGCGCAAGCAGGTCGAGAGCCTGATTGCGCAGGGCGTGCGCTTCGACGTGTGCCTCAATACCGTCGACACCATCGAGCGCGAGACCGGGCGGCGGCCGGAGATCATGCCCGGCTGCGACACCGGTGCAGGTCGGCGTCGGGCAGATACTGTTTCTCGACCGAAAACGGATATACGCTGGTAAGACCGTAACGCGTAGCCCGCATGAGCGCAAGCGACATGCGGATCCCGGGTATCGCTTCGCTCATCCGGGCTACGCGACGCTTCGCTCGCAATGACGAAGCAATAGCAAGGAGTTCCCCATGTTTCGCCGTCTTGCGACCGCCGCTGCGCTGTCGATCGCGCTTGCCACCTCCGCGCTTGCCGCCGACGGCAAGACCCATCGCATCGCCATCCAGGTCGACCAGAACGATCCCGCCGTGATGAACATGGTGCTGAACAACGCCACCAACGTGATCGAACATTATCGCGGCAAGAGCGAGGACGTGGACGTCGAGATCGTGGCCTACGGCCCGGGCATGCACATGCTGCGCGCCGACACCTCGCCGGTGCAGGACCGCATCAAGCATCTCAAGGAGATGGTCTTCCCGGCAAGATCCAGTTCTCGGCCTGCAACAACACCAAGCAGGGCATGGAGAAGACCGAGGGTCATGCGATCTCGATCGTGCCGGAGGCGACCATCGTGCCCTCGGGCGTGGTGCGGCTGATGGAATTGCAGGAGCAGGGCTGGAGCTACGTGCGGCCCTGAGGAGAGGATATCCGTTTCGAGATATCCTCATCCGAGAGACGAAGACTGTTTGAGAAGGCCGCTCGAATAGAATAATGTGCTCCGCGAGACTCTGATTGAGGACGCGGGCCACCGCCATGATCTTTCGCCAGCTTTTCGACAGCGTTTCCGGCACCTACTCCTACCTGCTCGCGAGCCGTCCCGGCGGCGAGGCGCTGATCCTCGATCCCGTGCTGGAAAAGGCGGACCGCTACTGCAAGCTGCTGCAGGAGCTGAACCTCAAGCTGGTCAAGGCGGTCGACACCCATCTGCATGCCGATCACGTCACCGGCCTCGGCGCGCTGCGCGACCGCACCCATTGCATCACCATCATGGGCGAGCAGAGCAAGGCCGACGTGGTGTCGATGCGGGTCGCCGACGGCGACAAGGTGACGATCGAGGGCGTTGCGCTCGACGTGCTCTATACGCCCGGCCACACCGACGATTCCTATTCCTATCTGATGGGCGACCGCGTCTTCACCGGCGATACGCTGCTGATCCGCGGCACCGGCCGCACCGACTTCCAGAACGGCAGCGCGCGCGCGCAATATGATTCGATCTTCAACCGGCTGCTGAAGCTGCCGGACGAGACGCTGGTGTTTCCCGCCCACGACTACAAGGGCGACACCGTCTCCACCATCGGCGAGGAGAAGCGCTACAATCCGCGGCTGCAGGTGAAGTCGATCGACGAATATGTCGAGCTGATGGGCAATCTCAATCTGCCGAACCCGAAGCTGATGGATGTGGTGATCCCCGCCAACATGCATGTCGGGCTGCATCAGGACGAACTGGCGAAGCAGGGCCTTGCGCTCAACGCGCGCCAGGCGATCGACAGTCTCGGCCGGCCCGACGTGCTGCTGGTCGATTTGCGCGAGAGCGAGCGAGCGCGCCAAGCACGGCACGCTGTCGGGCGCGATGCATGCGCCCTATCCCTCGATCGACGAGAGCTTGCGGCCCGGCGGCATGCTGCGCGAGGTCGCGGCCGCGACGGGACGCCGCATCGTGTTCTTCTGCGCCTTCGGCGAGCGCTCGGCGATGGCCGTACAGGCTGCCAAGGACGCGGGCCTTGCCAACACCGCGCATATCGCCGGCGGCATCGATGCCTGGAAGAAGGCCGGCGGCCCGGTGCTGCCCGGGTAATTCGTCATTGCGAGGAGCGCAAGCGACGAAGCAATCCAGACTGTATCCGCGCGGAGATAGTCTGGATTGCTTCGCTTCGCTCGCAATGACGAGCTCGATAATCAACCCGTCCGCAGCAATCGCTTCGGATGCGTGCCGTCGACATAGCCCATGAACGGCGGATGGATCGAATAGCCGATCAGTTCGCGCGCCCGCTCGGGCAGCCGTTCGGCCACATCCGGCGGCACCGCGAGGCACATGTTCTCCAGCTGCCGCATCCATCCGACGCAATATTGCGGCGTGATGATCAGGCGCGGCCGGTCGGAACGATTGGCGCCGCCGCGATGCCAGAGCGTGCCCTTGGTGATCGCGAGCGAGCCTGACGGCATCGCGAGCTTCACCGCGTCGGCGCGATGGCCGGGATCGTGATCCTGGTCCAGCGCCGATTTCGTGTTGAACACCTCCGGTGTCGTCGCGCCTGCGATGCGGCGCTCGTCCCACAAATGGCTGCCGGGCACGATCTCGGTGCTGCCGTTGGTCTCGGTGGTGTCGTCGATCGCCCAGAAGGTGCTGATGCCCATTGCCGGCCGCGGGCGCGGCAAGCGCGCGCCGCCATCGTCGGTGTGCCAGGGCTGCACGGTCTCTCCCGGCTGCAGGTTGATGGCGAGGCAGGCCGACAGCAGGCAGCTTGTCCCGAGCTCCGCCTCGACAAAGGCAAGCGCGAGCGGATGGGTCACCAGTTCCGCGAACACCGGCGACTTCGCCAGCAGCGCATAGACCCGGTTGGTGCTCAGCCCCTCGAAATCGTTGCGGCCCTTCAGGTCGCGCGCCAGATGCGGCGCCAGCGCGGCGCGGATCGCGGCGACCGTCTCCGGCGTGAGCACGCGCTCGAAGATCAGGAAGCCGTTTGTGTCGAACTGCTCGCGCCATGCCGAGAAGGAGCGGCCCTGCAACCACGGAAGCGCCGCGGGATCGGCAACGTGCTGCCTGAGCCATGGGGAGATCCTCCGATTTTGCCTGATCGAGCCTATTGCCTCGCAATTCAATCCGGAAGTCAAGATTCGTCATTGCGAGGAGCGAAGCGACGAAGCAATCCAGTCCTTTCTTTTCGGGGAAAGCAGTCTGGATTGCTTCGCTGCGCTCGCAATGACGAACTTTATTGAAAGTTCTCACTTTCAATTGTCCGGATACTCTCCCGGCTGAGCAGATGCGCGCCGAAGCCGCCGCGTGCGAGCGTGCTTACGGCCTGCGGCCGTGCCAACAGCAGCATCGCCGTCATCGCCAGCGGCACCGCGCTGAGCCAGTCCGTACGGCACGGGCGTCATCTCCTCGCGGCTGCCGGCGTAAGCGTCGCTGCCGCGCCAGAGACGCCAGCATTCGCGCAGGACGCCGCGCCGCGAGCCCTCGCGCGCGGCAATGCCGAGCAGCGCCTGCATCGCGAGATGCGTGCGGACGCCCTCGCGGCTTGCCGGCAATGGCTGCAGGGGTCTCGCCGCGCGAGACTCGCAGCAGGAGCCCGACCAGATCGGTGCCGGCGAGATACGCGCTCATCGGGTCGACCAGCCGCGGATTACAGTCGATCAGCAGCGGCGTCGGATTTTGCTCCGGCATCAGATAGTCGATCGACAGCGCGCCATGCCAGGCGAGGCGCTCGTCCGATCCTCTCCAGCATCGCGCGGACCTGCGGCCGGTCGACGCTCTCCTTGATCGCCTCGCCGCCGCCGACGCCCAGCGCGATCCCGCCGATAGGCATGGAAGCCGACCAGCTCGCCGCGACAAAATACCGACTGCGCCTTCTCGGTCGTGCCTGCGACGATAGTCCTGCACCAGCACCTCGTCGGCGAAAGCATCGGCAGCGACAAGCTCGCGCACGGCCTCGTCGAACTCACGCGCATCGCGCACGAACCAGACGCCGCGGCTGGCGGTACCGATCGATGTCTTGATCACGGCGGGAAAGCGCACCGCCGCGCGCAGCTCGCTTTCCGACGTCACGATCGCTGTCGCCGGCTGCGGCAATCCCAACTCGCTCAAGCAACCGGCTGAAGCCGGCCTTGCTGTGCGCCGTGCGATAGCTGTCGAACGACGGCGAAGCGAGCGCGACCTTGCCCGCAAACCGCTCCTGCACGCGCGCGAACAAAAATCCCTGCTCATGGGTCGGCAGCAGCACGTCGAAACGGCGCGACGCCAGCAGTGCCTCGACGAAAGCGAGATAGCCTTTGGGATCGTCGCGCAGCGGCGGGCAGCGATGAAATTTGTTGCACGAAGCGCGAATACCGCGCCAGGCACCATGGCGAGGGATCGCAGATTTCGACGTGATGGCCCGACAGTCCGAGGATCGTGATCGCTTCCCGGCCTGAGGTGCTGGAGCCTTCTGAGACGAGCACGCGAAGCGGCATCGGAACCCTGCTGGGAAGCAGCGATAAATTAATGATTTATCGCCCAATTCCGCTTCGTCTGCGAGGGTGCCATGCGGCCGTATTCATGGACAAAATAGCCTCCCTCGACGATAGTCCCGCCCCAAAATCAGGGAATCGCAGCCGCAAATGGCCGACATCGTCGCCGCACCGCAACAAGCCCAGCCCAAGACCGATTCGGCGATGCGCACGCTCACGCTGATCTCGGTCGCGCATTGGGTCAGCCATTTCCATCTGCTGGTGCTGCCGATGCTGTTTCCATTTTTGAAGCAGCAGCTCGGCGTCGGCTATATCGAGCTCGGCTTCGCGCTCACCGTGTTCGGCGTCGTCTCCGGCGTGACCCAGCCGCCGCTCGGCTACATCGTCGATCATATGGGCGCGCGCGTGATCCTCTTGCTCGGGCTCGCCACCGGCGGACTCGCGTTGATCCTGCTCGGCCTGCATCTGAGCTACTGGTCGCTGGTCGCGTGTGCCGCGCTGCTCGGCGTTGCCAACAGCGTCTATCATCCGGCCGACTACGCGATCCTGTCGGCGCATATGGACGAAGCGCGGATGGGCCGCGCCTTTTCCATCCACACCTTTGCCGGCTTTCTCGGCGGCGCGGTGGCGCCCGCGACCATGGCGGCGCTGGTGACCTGGGTCGGCGGCTTCGGCGCACTGATCAGTGCCGGCGCAATCGGCGTTGCGGTCGCGCTGCTGCTCCTGATCGCCGGCATTCCCGATGCCGGTGCGAAACACGCGCTGGCCGCGGGCGGCGTGGCAAAACCGAAGGCGAGCATGCTGACGCCGGCGCTGATCGTGCTGACCGCATTCTTCACCCTGCTCGGCCTCTCCAATGCCGGCATCGCCAGTTTCGGCGTGGTCGCGCTGATGACGGGCTACGCCACCTCGTTCTCGACCGCCAATATCGCGCTGACCGCCTATCTTGGCGCCAGCGCCGTCGGCGTGCTCGCAGGCGGCTTCCTCGCCGACCGCACCGAGCGCCACGGCCAGGTCGCCGCGGTCTGCTTCGCGATCAATACCGCGCTCGTGCTGGTCATTGCATTCTTCACTTTGCCGGCGATCCCGCTGATCGCCGCGATGACGATCGCCGGCTTCCTCGGCGGCGTGATCGCGCCGTCGCGCGACATGCTGGTGCGCAACGCGGCGCCTCCAGGTGCTGCCGGACGCGCCTTCGCCATCGTCTCCACCGGCTTCAATTTCTCGGGGATTGCGAGCCCGCTGCTGTTCGGCTGGATCATGGACCAGAACATGCCGCACGCGGTGTTCATCGTCTCCGCGCTGTTCATGGCGATGACGGTGGTGCTGACATTTTTCACCGAGCGGAAAACGCCGCCGAAGCACGAGACCGCCGACGAGCGCGAAGCGGATGCATTGCTGAGCCCCAACGCCAGCCGTTGACAGTCGCTGTCGTGAGGGCCGATGATGCGGCCCAAATAGATTTCAATCCGGGATGAAACGCCATGAGCAATCCAGACCTCGTGATCCGCGGCGGCAGCATTGCCGACGGAAGCGGCGGCGATCTCTATGAAGGCGACGTCGCGATCAAGGACGGCCGCATCAGCGAGGTCGGCAAGGTCGCGGGCAAGGGCAAGGAAGAGATCGACGCCAAGGGCAAGCTGGTCGCGCCGGGCTTTGTCGACGTGCACACCCATTACGACGGCCAGGTCACCTGGAGCCAGGACATCACGCCGTCGTCGCAGAACGGCGTGACGACGGCGGTGATGGGCAATTGCGGCGTCGGCTTCGCGCCGTGCAAGCCCGCCGACCATCTTCGCCTGATCCAGCTGATGGAAGGCGTCGAGGACATTCCCGAGCCGGTGCTGAGCGCCGGCATTCCGTGGTCGTGGGAGAGTTTCCCGGATTACATGGACTGGCTGTCGCAAGCGCGATTTCGACATCGATATCGGCGCGCAACTGCCGCATGCCGCGCTCCGCGTCTATGTGATGGGCGAGCGCGGCGCGCGCCGCGATCCCTCCACGGCCGACGACAACCGCAAGATGGCGGCGCTGGCGAGCGAAGCGGTGCGCGCCGGCGCGCTCGGCTTCTCGACCTCGCGCACGCTCAATCACCGCACCTCGACCGGCGATTTCACGCCGACCCTGAAAGCCGGCGAGGACGAGCTGACCGCGATCGCAGCCGCCATGCACGGCCAGGGCCGCAGCGTGCTGCAATTCGTGCTCGATCTCTCGACCATCCATGAAGACCTGCCGATGATGCTGCGGGTCGCAGACAACACCAAATGCCCGATCACCTTCTCGATCACCCAGAACGACAAGGCGCCGCAGCGCTACCGCCAGACGTTGGCCGAGATCAACGCCGCCGCCGCGCGCGGGCTCAACATCACCGCCCAGATCGCGGCGCGCCCGGTCGGGCTTGCTGCTCGGCCTCGAGCTGTCGCGCAATCCGTTCCAGACCCATCCGAGCTACAAGGCGATCGCGCATCTGCCGCTGGCCGAGCGCGTCAGGCGCCTGCATCAGAGCGAGGTGCGCGCGGCGATCCTGAGCGAGAGCGCGAGTTCGACCGACGATCCGCTGTTCTTCCGGCCGAACTACGACAAGATGTATCTGCTCGGCGATCCCCCGGACTATGAGCAGCCGGTCGAGAATGCGCTGGGGCCGCAGGCCCGCAAGCTCGGCAGGAAGCCGGAAGAGCTCGCCTATGACGCGATGCTCTCGGACGACGGCCGCGGCATGCTCTACGTGCCTTTCCTCAACTACATCGACGGCAATCTCGATTCGACGCGCGAGATGCTGACTCGATCCGCGCTCGGTGCCGGGCCTGTCCGACGGCGGCGCGCATTGCGGCATCATCTGCGATGCAAGCTTCCCGACCTATCTGCTGACGCACTGGACCCGCGACCGCAAGCGCGGCGAGAAACTGTCGATCCCGTTCGTGGTGGCATTGCAGTCGCGCAAGACCGCGCTCTCGGTCGGCCTCTCCGACCGCGGGCTTCTTGCGCCTGGTTACAAAGCGGACGTCAACGTGATCGACTACGACCGGCTGCATCTGCATCCGCCGAAGGTGCATTACGACCTGCCGGTCGGCGGCCGGCGCCTGCTGCAGCAGGTCGACGGCTACGATGCGACCATCGTGTCGGGCGTGATCACGCGGCGCGACGGCCGCGCCACCGGACAACGCCCGGGCAAGCTGATCCGCGGCGCGCAGGGCAGCGCGAAGGAGTTCGGCGCGGCGGCGGGGTAGCGACTCGCGAGCAGCTCAACATACTCAGTGTCGTCCCGCGCGAAGGCGGGGACCCATAACCACAGGCATGTGTGGTTACGAAGGTAGACGCCCAGCTCGGCGCAACACTGACGGATCTGTGGTTATGGGTCCCGGCTCGCGCTCGCAATTGCTCGCTTGGCCGGGACGACAGTGATCTACGCAAACTTCGGCTGCGCGGCCGCATCACCCATCAGCCGCGCGCGCTCGGTGTTGGGCCACAGCAGCAGCAGGCCGAGCAGGCCCGAGGCGACCAGGATGCAGGCGTTGATGGTGAAGCCCGTCATGTAGCCGTCGAGCGGAGCCGCCGCGCGCTGGATCACGCTGCCCATCACCGATGGCGCCATGATGCCGGCGAGGGTGTAGATCGCGCCATAGATCGCGATGACGGCGCCGCGCTGCGACACCGGCGTGAACTCGCCGATCATCGGCGGACAGACCACATAGATCGCGCCGCAAAGACCGGAACCGACCACCAGCAGCGCGATCATCAGTCCGCCCGGCTGGGTATAGGGCAGCGTGGCGAGGATCAGGCCGCCGACGATCAGCGGCACCGAGCCCAGCACGCCGCGCGCGCCGCGGGTGGTGAAGCCGCGCGCCAGCATCACCTGCGAAATCCAGCCGCTGAGCAGCACGACCGCGGCGCCGAACACCCAGGGCAGGATGGAGATAAAGCCGGCCTGCTGCTGCGAGAAGCCGAGCCCCTTGACGATGAAGGGCGTGAACCAGGTGAGGCCCAGCGACAGCGCCCAATAGGCGCCGAAGGTCGCGGCCACGCAGCCGATGAAGGTGCGCGAGGTGAGGAGCTGGAAGTAAGGAACGCGCGGCTCATCGGCGGCCTGCGCCACGGTTTGCACCAGCGGCCCTTCCTGACCCATGATCAACCACGCCACCACCCACATCAGGCCGACCACGCCGAGCGCACCGAAGGCATAATGCCAGCTGTAATTGACGATCAGCCAGTTCAGCGCGGGGACCGCGAGGATGACGCCGAACGCCGAGCCCTGCGACAGGATCGCGGTCGGCAGCGTGCGCTTCTCGTCGGGGAACCATTTGTAGATGGCGTGGGCCGCGACCGAGAACGCCGGGCCTTCCCCGGCGCCGAGGATGACGCGGCAGAGCAGCAGCATCGTGAAGCTGACGGTGCCAATCATCGGAAACTGTGCCAGCGACCAGACGATCGCCATCACCAGCAGGACCCAGCGGGTCGCGACGCGATTGACGATAAAGCCGACGATGATGGCCGAGATCGAGAACAGGATGAAGAAGGAGGAGCCGAGATGGCCGAACGCCTCCGGCTCGAGCTTGAGTTCGTCCATGATCGGCGCGCCGGCCAGACCGACCACGATCTTGTCGGCGAAATTCACCAGCATGAACAAGAAGAGCAAAAAGGTGATTTTCCAGGCGCCCTTGGGCGTCGCTTGCGCGGCCATGTTCTTCCCCGTCTAGAAATGTCCTTTGGCCCTGTTATCCGGGCATCCGACGAAACTACGCATGGCTTTCCTTTTGGCGCAACCGGGATTTGTACGGGAGTAGTCGTCACAGGTGTTATTGCACTGCCGAGAGATACTGCCTGACGCGTGCTGCGAGCGGAGCCTGCAACCGGATCACGTTCGCGTCGGTTGGCGCGGGATGTCGTGATCTCGCTGCGCTCTGCCTTGCTATGGTGCGGAAAACCGAGGGAGCTCCCATGATCGCCGTCCGTCATATTGCAGCCGTCGCGTTTGTCCTTGCCATGCTCGCTCCCGGCATGAGCCGGGCGCAGGACTATGCGGCGATCGTCGCCGCGCCCGACCGCAGCGAGGCCGACCGGCAGACCGACCAGCGCCGCCAGCCGGAAAAGATGCTGGCCTTCGCCGGCGTCAAGTCCGGCATGAAGGTGCTCGATATGGAAGCCAATGCCGGCTACTCGACCGAGCTGCTGGCGCGCGCGGTCGGACCGACCGGCGTCGTCTACGCGCAGGACCCGCAGGCGATCATCGAGCGCTTCGTGAAAGACAAGTTCGACAATCGCGCCAAAAGCCCGGCGATGAAGAACGTCGTGCATGTGATCCGCGATTTCGACGATCCGATCCCGCCCGAGGCCGCGAATCTCGACATGATCACCTTCTTCTTTGCCTATCACGACGTGACCTACATGCCGGTCGATCGGGCGAAAATGAACGCGAAGATGTTCGCGGCGCTGAAGCCCGGCGGATATCTGATCATCGCCGACCATTCGGCCAAGCCCGGCGAAGGCATCACGGTCGCCAAGACGCTGCACCGGATCGAAGAGGCGACGCTGAAACAGGAGATCGAGGCCGCCGGCTTCAAACTCGTCGCCCAAGGCGACTTCCTGCGTCATCCCGAGGACCCCAGGGATGACAAGGTGTTCAAGCCGGCCATACCCGTCGACGAGTTCGTGCTGAAGTACCAGAAGCCGATGTGACGGCGCGCGACCGATCCAATCGTGCTGCGCGTCCGCAACCTGACCAAAGCCTACCGTACCGCCGGCGAAGAGATCGCCGTGTTGCGCGGGGTCAATCTCGATGTTGCGGCCGGCGAGCGCGTGGCGCTGACGGGCGAATCCGGTTCGGGCAAGAGCACGCTGTTGCATCTGGTCGCCGGGCTCGATGCCGCCGATGGCGGCGAGATCAGGCTCGACGATGCCGACATCACCGCACTGTCGGATGCCGGACGCGCGGAGCTGCGGCGCGACCGGCTCGGCCTGGTGTTCCAGCAGTTCAACCTGATCCCGAGCCTTTCGGTCGATGACAATCTCGCCTTCCAGGCGCGCATCGCGGACCGGCACGATCCGGCCTGGCATAAGGAGCTGGTGGAACGGCTCGGCCTTGGCAAACTTCTGAGGCGCTATCCCGAGCAATTGTCGGGCGGGCAGCAGCAGCGCGTCGCGATCGGCCGCGCGCTCGCCACCAAACCGAAATTGCTGCTGGCGGACGAGCCGACCGGCAATCTCGATGAGGACACCGCCGACGAGGTGCTGCGGCTTGCGCGCGACCTCGTCGCGCGCTCCGGTTGCGGTTTCCTGATGGTGACGCATTCGGCGCGGCTTGCCGCCACACTCGACCGTCAGGTCACGCTGCATGCGGGACTCGTCGACATGAAGCGCGCGCTCTGGACGCTCGCGGTGCTCCTGAGCCATTGGCGGCGGCACAAACTGCAGCTCGCCACGCTGCTGATCGGGCTGATCTCGGCGACCGCGTTGTGGAGCGGCGTGCAGGCGCTGAACCAGCAGGCGCGCGAATCCTACGATCGCGCCGCGGCGATCTTCGGCGGCGCGCGCACCGCGATGCTGGTCGGCAACGGTCGCGACCTTCTCGCAGGCGCTGTTCGCAAAACTGCGCCGCGCCGGCTGGCCGGTATCGCCGGTGCTGGAAGGCCGCGTGCAGATCGCGGGCCATTCCTATCGCCTGCTCGGCATCGAGCCGGTGACCTTGCCGGCCGAGGTCGGCAACGCGCCGGCGCTCGGCCGCGACGGCCTGCGCAGCTTCATCACGCCGCCCGGCGCGATGCTGGTCGCGCCGGAGACGCTGGCGGATCTCCATTTGGCCGAAGGCGCGCGACCCGAGGCAAGCGGTGGCGCGACGCTGCCGCCGCTGCGCGCGCAGGCTCAACTCGTGCCCGATGTGTTGGTGGTCGATATCGGGATCGCGCAGAAATTGCTCGACAAGCCGGACCAGGTCTCGCGCCTCCTGATCGGCAAGGCCAAGGGCACGGTCGAACCGCTCGAAAGCATCGCCGGCAACGAGCTGCATCGCGTCGCGCCCGATGCCGAAAGCGATCTCGAACGGCTGACCGACAGCTTTCATCTCAACCTGACCGCGTTCGGCCTGCTGTCCTTCATGGTCGGCCTCTTCATCGTCAATTCCGCGATCGGGCTCGCCTTCGAGCAGCGGCTGCCGATGCTGCGCAGCTTGCGCGCCTGCGGCGTCTCGGCGAGGCTGCTGAACACCATGCTGGTGATCGAGCTGGTGTCGCTCGCAATCATCGGCGGGCTCGTCGGCATGGTCTGCGGCTATCTCATCGCGGCGGCGCTGCTGCCGGATGTCGCGGCGTCCTTGCGCGGACTCTATGGCGCGCCGATCCCGGGCGAGCTGTCGCTGCGGGGCGAATGGTGGATCGCGGGGCTCGCTGTCAGCATCGCAGGCGCGCTGGCGGCTGCCGACAACCAGTCTGCCAAGGCGATCCGCCTGCCGGTGCTGGCGGTGGCGCAACCGCAGGCCTGGCGCGAGGCGCAGCACCGCTGGCTGATGGTGCAGAGCGCGCTGGCGCTGATCGCATTCGCGATCGCGGCATGGCTGCTTTATGCCGGCAATTCGCTGGTCGCGGGTTTCGCGCTGCTCGCCGCACTGCTGATCGGCGCCGCGCTGATCCTGCCCGCGATCCTCGACATCGTGCTTCATGCCGGCGAACGCGGCACGCGCGGTCCGCTCGCCGCCTGGTTCTGGGCCGACAGCCGCCAGCAGCTTTCCGGCCTGTCGCTGGCGCTGATGGCGCTGCTGCTCGCGCTCGCGGTCAATGTCGGCGTCGCCACCATGGTCGAAACCTTCAGCAAGACCTTCCTGACCTGGCTGGATGGACGGCTCGCCGCGGATGTCTATGTCAGCGCCAAAGACAATGCGCAGGCCAGCGCCATCAAGGCGTGGCTGCGCGGACGGAGCGAGGTGCAGGCGATCCTCTCGGGCGGCCGCGCCGAGGCGCAAATCGCGGGCGCGCCGGTCGAGGTGCTCGGCCTGCCCGATCACGCCACCTATCGGGAGCACTGGCCGCTGCTGCAGCTGGCGCCGCGATGGGTGGAGCAAGCTGCCCGAAGGCGTGACCTGTTTCGTCAGCGAGCAATTGTCGCGGCGGATGAATCTGTCGCTCGGCGATCGCATCGAGGTGCCCACACCAGGCGGCAACTGGCCGCTCACGATCGCCGGCATCTATGCCGACTACGGCAACCCGAAGGGCCAGGTCGCGGTCAATGCCGACAGCGCTGTTCGCGCATTTTCCCGACCTGCCGCAAACGCGGATGGCGCTGCGGGTCGAGCCCGGAAAAGTCGCCGGCCTGATCACCGACATTTCGGCACGGTTCGGCCTCGACGGCCGCAACCTGCTCGACCAGGCGGCGCTGAAGGCGGAGTCGACGCGGATCTTCAATCGCACCTTCGCGGTGACCGCGGCGCTGAACGCCTTCACGCTCGGCGTAGCCGGCGTGGCGCTGCTGACCAGCCTGCTGACACTGGCCAATTCGCGGCTGCCGCAGCTCGCGCCGCTTGTGGGCGCTCGGCGTGACGCGCCGCCGTCTCGCCCTGATCGAGCTCACCAAGACGATGTCGGTCGCGCTGATCACGGCGCTGCTGGCGCTGCCGCTCGGCCTCCTGGTGGCGTGGTGCCTGATCGCGATCGTCAATGTGAAGGCGTTCGGCTGGCGGCTGCCGTTCGACGTCTTCCCGCTGCAACTGTTGAAGCTGCTGGGCGTTGCGCTCGCCGCATCGCTGCTGGCTTCGCTCATTCCCGTGGCGCGGCTGGCGCGGATGCAGCCGGCAAGTCTCGTGAAGGTGTTCGCCAGTGAGCGGTGATCGCACCATCTCGCGACGCGCTTTTGCAGGCGGGCTCGCGCTGCTCGGTCTTGGCGCGCGCGCGCGCGCGCAGGGCTTTGCGGGATTGAGCGAGGACGCAGCGGACTATGCGCAAGTAAAGCCGGGCAAAGTGTTTTCCTTTCCGGCCGATCACGGCCCGCATCCGGAGTTTCGCATCGAGTGGTGGTACGTGACCGCGAACCTGAAAGACGGCAGCGGCACGCCGTTCGGCGCGCAATGGACGCTGTTCCGGCAGGCGCTGGCGCCGGGCGCGCAAAGGGAAGGCTGGGCCAACCAGCAGATCTGGATGGCGCATGCCGCGGTGACGCGCGCCGACACCCATCGCTTCAACCAGACGTACGCGCGCGGTGGAGTCGGTCAGGCCGGCGTCGACCGCGGAGCCGTTCGCGGCCTGGATCGATTCCTGGGCGATGCGCGGCGCCGACGCCTTCAATGCGAACGACATCTCGCCGCTCGCGCTGAACGCATCCGCCGAGGATTTTTCCTATACGCTGCAGCTCGAGGCCGATCGTCCGCTGGTGCTGCAGGGCGAGCGGCGGCTACAGCAAGAAATCGCTGCGCGAGCAGGCCTCCTATTATTACAGCCAGCCTTTCTTCAAGGCGCGCGGCCGCCTCAGCATCGACGACAAGCCGGTCGAGGTCTCTGGCCTCGCCTGGATGGACCGCGAATGGAGCAGCCAGCCGCTGGCGCCGGATCAAAAAGGCTGGGACTGGTTCGCGCTGCATTTTGCGGCAGGCGAGAAGCTGATGCTGTACCGGATGCGGCAGACCGACGGCAACGACTATGTCTCCGGCAACTGGATCATGCCCGACGGGGCTGCGCGGCAGCTCGGTCCCGCCGACATCAAGATGACATCCGGGCGCCGGCGTCGATATCGACGGCCACAAGCTTCCGGTCGCGTGGCAGATCGCGATCCCGCAGCTCGCACTGTCGATCGAATGCCGCGCGCTGAACGCGCGCGCCTGGAACGGAACGAGCTTTGCCTATTGGGAAGGCCCGATCAGTTTTGAGCGGCAGCCACACCGGCGTCGGCTATCTGGAGCTGACGGGGTATTGATCGCCAGACTCGTCGTCCTGGCGAGCGACCGCGACGCATCACCGCGTGATCTATCGGAAAGCAAATCGCGCGGAGCCGTCTGTGCCTGCCGCGAACGGACTCGTCCGGTGGTTATGGGCTTCGGCGTTCGCTCGCAATGACGAAGATCTACTTCGTCAGCGGGCAGCCGCTTTCCTTGGCGGTGAAGAACGCCTGGTCGCCGGGCACCACCGCGAGCTGCTTGTAATAGTCGAACGGCTTCTTCGACTCCGACGGCTTCTTGACCTCGAACAGATAGAGGTCGTGCACCATGCGGCCGTTGGCGAGCACCTTGCCCTTGGCGAAGGCGTCGTCGACCGGCAGCTCCTTCAGCTTGGCGACGACCGCCTCGGTGTCCTTGGTGCCGGCGGCCTTCACCGCCTTCAGATAGCTGATCGTCGCCGAATAGGTGCCGGCATGGATCATGCTCGGCATCCGCCCGGTGCGCTTCATGAAGCGCTCGCCGAAGGCGCGCGACTGGTCGTCATGATCCCAGTAGAAGCCTTCGGTCAGCACCAGGCCCTGCGCCGCCTCGAGCCCGAGGCCGTGCACCTCGGCCAGCGTCATCAGCAGGCCGGCGAGCTTCTGGCCGCCCTTGACGATGCCGAATTCGGCCGCCTGCTTGATCGAGTTGGTGGTGTCGAGGCCGGCATTGGCGAGACCGACGATCTTGGCCTTCGAGCTCTGCGCCTGCAGCAGGAAGGACGAGAAGTCCGACGAGTTCAGCGGCACGCGCACCGAGCCCAGCACCTTGCCGCCATTGGCGTCGACGACGTCGCTGGTGTCCTTTTCCAGCGCATAGCCGAAGGCGTAGTCGGCGGTGAGGAAGAACCAGGTGTCGCCACCCGCCCTCGTCAGCGCGCCGCCGGTGCCGACCGCGAGCGCGCGGGTGTCGTAGGCCCAGTGGAAGCTGTAGGGCGTGCAGGCATCGCCGGTGATGCGCGAGGTCGCGGCGCCCACCACGATGTCGATCTTCTTCTTTTCCTTCGACAGCTCCTGCACGGCGAGCGCGACCGAGGAGGTCGTCAGCTCCGTGATCATGTCGACGCCTTCGGTGTCGTACCAGCGCCGTGCGATCGCGGTGGCGAGATCGGGCTTGTTCTGATGGTCGGCGGTGACGATCTCGATCTTCTTGCCGAGCACCTCGCCGCCGAAATCCTCGACCGCCATCTGCGCGGCTTCGAGCGAATATTTGCCGCCGTAGTCGGCGTAGACGCCGGACTGGTCGTTGAGAATGCCGATCTTGACGCCCTGCGCCGACGCAGGCGCCGGCCAGCAAAAGGCCGCCCATCGCGACGGCCGCCATCCAAACTGATTTCATAAGGTCGCCTCCCAGCAGTTTCTATTTCAGGGTTCCCGTATATTTGATAACCCTGAGCCTGCCCATCTATTTCAAATAAGCCAATAGTATTGGGAGGTTATGCCGCAGTTGCTGCGGTCTTCTTCGGCCGGCCTGCGATCGGCGAGGTTGCGCACCACCATGTAGAAGATCGGCGTGAACAGCAGCCCGAACAGGGTGACGCCGAGCATGCCGAAGAACACGGCGACGCCGACCGCCTGCCGCATCTCCGAGCCCGAGCCGGTCGAGACCACCAGCGGCAGCACGCCGAGGATGAAGGCGAACGACGTCATCAGGATCGGCCGCAGGCGCAGGCGGCAGGCCTCGATCACGGCCTCCAGCCGCTCCTTGCCCTCGGCTCGATGTCGCGCGCGAACTCGACGATCAGGATCGCGTTCTTGGCGGCCAGCCCGACCAGCACCACGAAGCCGATCTGGGTCAGGATATTGACGTCCTGATGCATGATGCGCACGCCGACGGTGGCGGCGAGCAGGCACATCGGCACGATCAGGAGCACCGCAAACGGCAGGCGTCCAGCTGCCATATTGCGCGGCCAGCACCAGATAGACGAACAGCACGCAGATCGGAAACACCGCAAGGCCCGCATTGCCGCTGGTGGTCTGCTGATAGGACAGGTCGGTCCATTCGAAGGAGAAGCCGCTCGGCAGCGTGTCCTCGGCAAGCTTCTTCATGGCGGCGATTGCGGTCGCCGAGCTGGTGCCGGGCACGCCCCTCGCCCTGCAGCTCGGCGGCGGGATAGAGATTGTAGCGCGCGACGCGGTCCGGCCCGGAGATGTCCTTGAAGTCCACGACGCTGCCGAGCATCACCATGTCGCCATTGGCGTTGCGGGTGCGCAGCCGCGCCAGATCGGCGCGCTCCTTGCGGAACGGCAGGTCGGCCTGCGCGGTGACGTGATAGGTGCGGCCGAACAGGTTGAAGTCGTTGACATAGGTCGAGCCGAAATAGGTCTCGATCGTGTCGGTGACGTTCTGGATGGGCACGCCGAGCTTCTGCGCCTTGACGCGATCGATGTCGACGAACACCTGCGGCGTGTTGGCCGAGAACGGCGAGAACACGGTGGGGGCGAGCAGCAGCGGCGACTTGCGCGCCGCGGCGACAAGCTCGTCGGTCGCGGCCGCGAGCAGCTCGGGCCCGCGGCCCTGCCGATCCTGGATGCGCATGGTGAAGCCGCCGCCGGTGCCGATGCCGGGGATCGGCGGCGGCGGAATCACGATGATGAACGCGCCTTCGATGGCCGACAGCCGCTTGCGCAGATCCGCGGTGATCACCTGTGCGTTCAGCCCCTTCTTGAGGCGCACTTCCGGCTCCTCGAACACCGGAAACAGCGCCGCCGAGTTGCTCGCCTGGGTGCGGGTCGCGCCCGACAGGCCTGCAAAGACCGCGATATGCGAGATGCCGGGCGTATCGAGCGCAATGCTCTCGATCCTGCGAACGATCTCGGTGGTCCGCGCCAGCGAGGCCGCGCCCGGCAATTGCGCGGATATGATCACGTAGCCGCGATCCTGCGCCGGAATGTAGCCCTGCGGCGTGGTGGCAAGCAGCCAGCCGGCGCTGCCGATCAGCACCACATAGACCAGCAGCATCACGACGCGGTGCCGGATCACGAAGCCGGCGAGACCGGCATAGAAATTCGACAGCCAGTCGAAGCCGCGGTTGAAGAGGCCGGTGAACCATTCCCAGCCGCGCGCGATCAGATTCCACGACGCGGGCGGCCGCTTCTCCGTCATGCGGCACGAGGATCTGCGAAGCCAGCGCCGGCGACAGCGTCAGCGAGCAGAAGCAGGAGATCGCGGTCGCCACCGCAATGGTGACGGCGAATTGCTGGAAGAATTGTCCGGTGATGCCGCCGAGAAACGCGGTCGGCACGAACACCGCGCACAACACCAGCGCGATCGACACCAGCGCGCCGCCGACCTCCTCCATGGTCTTCAGCGCCGCGTCGCGCCGGCTCATGCCGTGCGCGAGATGCCGCTCGACATTCTCGACCACGACGATGGCGTCGTCGACCACGATGCCGACCGCGAGCACGAGGCCGAACAGCGTCAGATTGTTGATGGCATAGCCGAGCGCCGCCATCGCCGCAAAGGTGCCGACCAGCGACACCGGGATCGCCACGATCGGGATGATCGCCGGACGCCAGCCCTGCAGGAACACCAGCACCACGATGACGACCAGGGCCATCGCTTCATAGATGGTCTTGATCAGCTCGCTGATCGACTGCGCGATGAACTCGGTCGGGTTGTAGCCGATGTCGTAGTCGAGCCCCTTCGGGAAGCTCGCCTTCAGCTTCGCCATGGTGTCCTTGATGCCCTTGGCGGTCGCGAGCGCATTCGATCCGGGACGCTGGGTCACCAGCATCGCGACCGCGGTCTTCCGCAGCTCGAAGCTGTTGGTGGAATAATCGAGCGCGCCGAGCTCGATCCGCGCGATGTCGCGCAGCCGCACGATGCGGCCGTCCTGGCCGGCCTTGACGACGATGTCCTCGAACTGGGACGGATCCTTCAAGCGTCCGGTGAAGGTCAGGTTCGGCTGGAAGGCGCGGTCGGCAATCGGCGGGCTGGCGAGCTGGCCGCCGGTGATCTGCAGATTCTGGGCGCGGATCGCGGCGATCACGTCGCCCGCGGTCATGCCGAGGTTCGAGATCTTGTCGGGATCGAGCCACAGCCGCATCGAATAGTCGCGCGCGCCGAAAATCTGGATGTCGCCGATGCCGTCGAGCCGCAGCAGCTGGTCGCGAACCTGCAGCAGCGCGTAGTTGGAGATGTAGAGCTGGTCGAGGCTGTCGTCCGGCGACAGCATGAACACGACCATCAGGATGTCGGGCGAGTTCTTCTTGGTGACGACGCCGTTGCGCTGCACCTCATCCGGCAATTGCGGCTGCGCGATCGCGACGCGGTTCTGCACCAGCACCTGCGCCTTGTCGAGATCGGTGCCGAGCTTGAAGGTGATGGTGATGGTGAGCTGGCCGTTCGAGGTCGCCTGGCTGTACATGTACAGCATGTCCTCGACGCCGTTGATCTGCTGCTCGATGGGAGCGGCGACGGTGTCGGAGATGGTCTGCGCCGAGGCGCCCGGATATTGCGCGGTCACCACCACCGTCGGCGGCACCACTTCGGGATATTCGGCGACCGGCAGCGTCCGGTAGGCGAGCGCGCCCACGATCAGGAGCACGATCGACAGCACCATCGCCAGAATCGGCTGGTTGATGGAAAGACGTCCGAGATTCATGGCTTGCCGCCGCCGATCTCGGCCTTGTGCGGGTTCACCTTGGCGCCGACGCGGGCGCGCTGGAGGCCGTCGACGATGACGTGGTCTTCCGCCTTCAGGCCTTCGCGGATCACGCGCAGGCCCTCGTCGAGCGGACCGAGCACGACCGCGCGCGCCTCCACCGTGTCGTCGTCCTTCACCACGAACACGATCTTGCGCGACTGGTCGGTCGCGATCGCGGTATCCGGCAGCAGCAGCGCCTCATAGGGCGAGCTTCCGATCAGCCGCACGCGGCCGAACTGACCGGGCAGGATCGAAAGATCGTGGTTTCCGATCACGGCGCGGCTGCGCAGCGTGCCGGTCGACACGTCCAGCCGGTTGTCGAGGAAATCCATGTGGCCGTCATGCGAGGGCTTGGTCTCGCCGGTCAGCGTCACCTGCACCGGATTGGCCGTGTCGCGCGAGCTCGGCCGCTTGCCCTCGAACCACAGCTTGTTGTTCTTCAGATAGGTCGCCTCGTCGACGTCGAAATAGATGTAGATCGGATCCATCGAGACGATGGTGGTGAGCAAGCGTCGAGGTGCCGGTGTCGCTGCCCTGCACGAGATTGCCGACGCTGACGAGATGGCGGCTGACGCGGCCGGTGATCGGCGCCAGTCACATGGGTGAACTCGACATTGAGCTGGGCCGCCTTCAGCGCGCCTTCGGCGACGGTCTCGGCGGCGTGCGCGGCCTGCAACGCCTGGCGGCGCTGGTCGACGACCTGTTCGGAGACGGCGCTGGTCTGGACCAGGTTCAGGCCGCGGTCGAGCTCGCGCTTGGCAAGCTCCGCCTTCGCCCGCGCATCGGCAAGCTGGCCGTCGGCCTGCGCGGCGACCGCCTCGAACGGGCGAGAGTCGATCAGATAGAGCAGGTCGCCGGCATGCACCATGTCGCCGTCCTTGAACTCGACATTGGTGACATAGCCGCCGACCCGGGCGCGGACCTGGACCTCCTCGACCGCCTCGAAGCGGCCGGTGAACTCGTCCCAATCGGTGACGGTGCGCTTGACCGGCTGCGCCACGGTGACCGGCGGCGGCGCGGCCGCGGCCGGCTGTTGCGGCTTTTCCCCGCAGGCCGACAATGCGCCGGCCATAAGCACCGCAAATCCGAGCCTGCCTGCGCTTTGAACAAAACGCCGCGAAATCTCCAACGCGCGCAATTGCTTGTCTCCCCGTCATGCCCTCGATCGGGCAGAGACAAGATGAACCCGGCCACACGCCGGTTCAAGAGCGCATCGCGATCACGCTATTTTGTTTCGCACGATTTTTCGCGATTTGAATGATCCGACACCGTCCGACTGCAATCGGGGCGAAACAGGAATTGAGGTTCAACCATGGTCCGCTCAAGTCGATGACGCGTTCAAGCAAGTCACCTTACAAAATAATTCCCGTCGACGACACCCGGGACCTTCCGCATGCGCACTGCAGGTCGGCGCTGCAGCGCCATGACATCGTCACGCGTCGGTCATGCCTTCGACATGCCGTTCCATTTTCATTGTACCGTGCAGATTCATGTCGACTCTTCGGTTTTGTATGTCATACTCTGAAACGTCAGATTGAATAAACTCCAGATAGATTATTTTAGGAGCGCGCGGCATGGCAGAACCGTTCCTGGGCGAAATTCGGCTGATGTCGTTCGTCTTTCCGCCCAAGGGCTGGGCGCTGTGCAACGGCCAACTGCTCCCCATCAACCAGAATCAGCCGCTGTTTTCACTGCTTGGCACGACTTATGGTGGCGACGGCCGCGTAAACTTCGGGCTGCCTGACGTGCGCGCACGCGTGCCGATCCATGTGGGGAGCGGCTTCGTGCTCGGTCAGCGCGGTGGCGAAACGGCGCATACGCTCACTACGGGCGAGGTACCGCAGCATACCCATCAGGCGCAGGCATCGAGCACGGCGGGGAACACCAACGTTCCGGCAACCAACCTGCTCGCCGGCTCCGCTCCCAATAACCTCTACGGCACTGCAGCCGCGCTCGAAGCGATGAACAACGCGACGATCACGAACGCCGAGCGGCAGCCAGCCGCATCAAAACGAGCAGCCGTATCTCACCATCAGTTTCTGCATCGCGCTGCAGGGCATTTTCCCGTCGCAAACCTGAAGGAGACACAGCGTGGCACAGCCTTATGTCGGCGAAATCCGCATGTTTGGCGGCAACTTCGCGCCCGCCGGCTGGATGTTTTGCGCCGGCCAACTGCTTCCGATTTCGGAATATGACACGCTGTTCAATTTGATCGGGACAACTTACGGCGGCGACGGACAAAGCAACTTTGGGCTGCCGAATTTGTGTGGACGCGCGCCGGTGCACCAGGGCAGCGGCTTCGTCCTGGCGCAAACCGGCGGCGTCGAATCGGTGACGCTGACGTCGCAGCAATATCCCACTCACAATCACAGTATGCTGGGATCGCAGAACGTCGCGAACTCGCCCAACGCGTCGGGTAACGTCGTGGGCAGGTCGCCGCAAGAGAAGGCGTTCCTCAATGCCTCGCCGAGCGTCGCGATGGCCTCGCAGTTCCTGCTGCCATACATCGGCGGCTCGCAGCCCCACGAGAACATGCAGCCGTACCTGTGCGTCAGTTTCATTATTTCGCTGTTTGGGATCTACCCCAGCCAGACCTAGGAGCGTCTCATGGATCCGTTCGTTGCGGAAATCCGTATCTTCGGCTTTCAATTCGCGCCCAAGGGCTGGGCGTTCTGCAATGGCCAGCTCCTGCCGCTGTCGCAGAACACCGCCTTGTTCTCGCTGCTTGGCACGACCTATGGCGGCGACGGCAAAAGCACCTTCGGCCTGCCGGACATGCAGGGCAATGTGCCGCTGAATTTCGGCCAGTCATCGACCGGGACGCTTTATGATCTCGGGCAGATGAGCGGCTCGCAATATGTCACCCTGCTGCAAAGCGAGGTCCCGTCGCACAATCACGGGGTCCAAAGCGTGCCCGGGAATTTCGCCGGCAACAGCAATGTCGTCGGCGGCAACTCTTACGCCAAATCGGCCCAGGGCAACGCGTACCTGCCTCCCGCCAGCTCTCGTGAACATGTCGATCCAGGAAGTTTCGCTCGTCGGCAACAACCAGCCGCATAACAACATGATGCCTTACATCACCCTGAACTTCTGCATCGCCCTGCAAGGCGTCTACCCGCCGCGGACTTGAGCGACGATGGCCGACCGCTACGGTCCATGGTGTGACCGGCAGGGTTTCTGGCCGGAATCCCACGCCGGCGCGCTGGATCGCAAATAGCTGGTTGCAAATAAGGTGATGCTGTCTCTGCACGTGCAGGGGTCGCTTCGCGACCGGGAAGGCCGCGCCTCTCAGGCGCTCACAAGTACCACGATACGATGGTGAACCGCTCCCCGTGCGTAATTGGCAGCACCTCGTGCGTCGTCTCGGCGCGGAAGCAGACGAGCGTGCCGGGCGCGGGCGCGAGCGGCACGCGCAGGTCCGGGCCCGAATAGGGCCCGTGCAGCACCAGCGCGCCGCCGCCGTAGCTTTCCGGTGCGGGCGCCGGCGAGAATGCGCTGAGGAAGATCACCGCGGACACCTTGCGGAAGCGCGAATTGTCGTGGATCAGCGGCGTGTTGCCGTCCTGATGCGCGACGAAGAAATCGCCGGGCAGGTAGCGCAGGAACTGCGGCGGCTCGCATGAGGAGAGCGGGTGTCCGAAGCGCTTTTCGAGCGCGTGCGTTTGCTGCATCAGGAGCGCCGTGATGTGTTCTGCCGTGCGCGCCGGTACGCTCATGCGGGTCGAGCGCCGCACCAGCGGCTTGACTTCACCGCCGGGATTTTGGCTCAGCACCGTTGCCTGCGCACCGGCGGCCTGCCGCAGTTCGGCGCGCAACGCCGCGCATTCGGCCGGGCTCAGGAAAGATTCCACTTCAAAGGTGTCGATCATTCCGGCATCGTAGAAACGAGCAGCTTTCGGATTCACCTGTACCATGAATGACGACAATCCGCCCCTCTGTTGGTCGCGCGCCGCGCGAAGCGGGGCTGACGTTCCGCCGCATCACCGACGCCGACCTGCCGTTTCTCGCGCGCGTCTACGCCTCGACCCGCGCCGAAGAGCTCGCAACCGCCTCCACCTGGAGCGACGAGCAGAAGGCCGCCTTCGTCGACCATCAGTTTCGCGCTCAGCATGCGCATTACCAGAAATACTATCCCGAAGCCGACTGGCTGGTGACGCGCCACGGCGGCGAGGATGTCGGACGTCTCTACATCGAACGCTGGCCCACCCAGCATCGCATCATCGACATCACCTTCCTGCCCGAGCATCGCGGCAAGGGTTTCGGCGCAGCGCTGCTGCGCGACCTCCTCGACGAAGCCGCCGCCGTGGGCAAGGCGGTGTCGATCCATGTCGAGAAATTCAATCCGGCGATGGGGCTCTATCGCCGGCTCGGCTTCAAATGTGTGGAAGACAAAGGCGTCTACGATTTGATGCACTGGAGCGCCTGACGCGGACCTCCGGGTGCGGATCCTGCGCTAGGTGAAGATCGCCTGGTAGCCGTTGGCGTCGCCGACCGGCCCGATCGGAACCAGGAAAATCTCCATCGCGCCCAGCGCGGCATGCCGCATCGGATAGATCGCCTGCGGCAGCCACGGTCCGCGGGGCGCGGCAAAAATCAGCGAAAATGCCCCGCCCTTGCGCCCACTGTCGCCGGCCGGATCGACCCGCGACAGCTTCATCGCGACCACCCCGCCCGCCGCCTGCACGTCGAACTGCGACCCGAGATGCGGCCTGAAGTCGTCGATTCCAACCGCTGCGAGGTCAAGCGTCGTCATGTCTTGCTTCCCGGGAAAGATACAGGCGTTCAGCATAGCGCCGGGCGCATCGAAAAGGAAACCTTCGCGCGCTGTGGCGTCGCCGCGAGGCCCCGATAGGGCTGGACGCTGGCCGCGGAACGGCTAAGGATTCGTTCGATCGATTTGGCACGAGGCCCGCCATGGACGCACTCGCAAACAAGAAATCGCTCGCCGGCGATCCCGATCGCGGCGCGGCCCATATCGCCCCCGACTGCACGGGCCAGAATTTCTACGCGCTCGACCGCGGCCTGCGCGACCTGCTGCCGCTCTATCTGTCGAGCCGGCGATTTCGCCAAGCTCGAGCCGCATTTCGATCGGCTCGGCGCACTGGCCGGCGGCCGGCTCGACGAGCTCGCCCGCGATCGCCGACAAGCATCCGCCGGTGCTCCATCCGCGCGACCGCTTCGGCCGCGACGAGGACTGGATCGACTATCACGGCGCCTATCGCGAGATGGAAAACATCGCCTTCGGCGATTTCCAGTTCCACGCCATGAGCCATCGCGCCGGCGCGCTCGGCATGGACCGACCCGTTGCCGGCGGTCGCCAAATACGCGCTGCAATATCTGTTCGTGCAGGCCGAGTTCGGCCTGATGTGCCCGATCAGCGTCACCGACACCTCGACCCACCTGATCCGCAAATTCGCCGACAAGGCGCTGCAGGATTATCTGTTGCCGAAAATGCTGTCCGGCGATGTCGCCACGCATGTGGAAGGGCACGCAGTTCATGACCGAGCGCGCCGGCGGCTCCGACGTCGGCGCCATCGAGACGGTCGCGCGGCTGCGAGGACGGCGAGTGGCGGCTCACCGGCGACAAATGGTTCTGCTCGCATGCCGATGCCGACGTCGCGCTGCTGCTGGCGCGCCCGGAAGGCGCGCCGTCCGGGCACCAAGGGCCTCGCGCTGTTCGCGCTGCCGCGCCGGCTGAAGGACGGCCGCCGCAACAGCTACCGGATCGTGCGCCTGAAGGACAAGCTCGGCACCCGCTCGATGGCGTCGGGCGAAATCCGGCTGGAGGGCGCGGTCGCCTATCTCGTCGGCGACGTGAAGCGCGGCCTCAAGCAGATGATGGAGCAGGTCAACCTGTCGCGGCTGTCGCACGGCGTGCGGGCTTCCGCGATGATGCGGCGCTGCCTGAACGAGGCGATGGTTTGCGCGCAGCAGCCGCGTCGCCTTCGGCAAGACCATCATCGAATATCCGCTGCTGCGCCGCCAGCTCATGAAGATCATGCTGCCGGTGGAGCAGTCGCTGTCGATGTTCCTGTTTGCGGCGCAGCGCGATGGACCGCGCCAATGCCGGCGACAAGGACGCCGCGAACATCCTGCGCATCCTGACGCCGCTGCTGAAATTCCGCGCCTGCCGCGACAACATTCCGGTCGCAACCGGCGCGATGGAGGTGCGCGGCGGCAACGGCTACATCGAGGAATGGGTCAATCCGCGGCTGGTCCGCGACGCCCATATCGGCGTGCTCTGGGAAGGCACCAGCAACATCAACGCGCTCGACATCATCACCCGCGCCGTCGGCAAGAGCGGCGCGCACCGCGCGCTGGCCGCCGCGCTCGGCAAATTGCTGGATGAGGCGGCGGCGATCCCCGCCGCATTCCGCGACCGCCTGCGCGCAACGTTGCAGCGCGCGCTTGATTTCGCCGAGCGCGTCGCCGCCGAGCCGGCACTGGAAGCCAATGCGCGGCGCGCCGCGAGCGGGCTCTATCACATCGCAAGCGCCGTGCTGATGGCCTGGGAAGCGAGCCGGCCGAATGTCGATGCGCGGCGCGCGCTGCTGGCGCGGCTCGTGCTCGAGCATCGGCTCGGTGCGCAGGATCCGCTCGCGCCGTCGAGCAGCCGATTGGGAAGGCGGCGCGGCGGAGCTGCTGTTCGCCGAGCGCAAGATTTCGCTCGCGGACGTCAGCCGGCTTGCTCGGCGCTGATCAGCCGCTGTCGCGCAGCACCAGTTCGAAACCGAGATCGACCTTGCGCGGTCCTTCGCGCGACAGCATCAGCTTCGCCGCGGTCCGGCCGATGGCGTCGCCATGCACGCGGATAGTGCGAGAGAGTTGGCGCGATCAGCCGGCCCATTTCGAGATCGCCGAGGCCGATCACGGCGACCGGCTGCTCGGTGGCGGGACCGTCGCGCAACAGCCCGGCCTTGCGCAGGCCCGACATGAAGCCGATCGCATGCGCATCGTTGGCGGCGAACACCGCATCGACGCCGGGCAACTCCGCGTGCGCGGCCACGCTGCCCGAGGCGTTGCGATCCAGCACCAGCCGGCGCGGCTCCGTCAGCGCCGCGTCTGACGAAGCGTGTCGGAAAATCCGTTCCAGCGCCGCGTCGCGCGGGGATCGTCGCCGCCGATGAAAGCGAAGCTGCTTGCGTCCCTGCGCGAGCAGATGCTGCGCGACGGCGACGCCCGCCGCGTAATTGTCGAAGCCGGCCACCGCATCGATCGGTTCGCGGCGGCAGCTCCCATGTCTCCACGACCGGAATGCCGGCGCGCCGCAGCAGCCGCGCGCCGTCCTCCGTCGCGGGCGATCCCACCATGATGATGGCTTCGGGCCGGCGCGACAGCAGCGCCGACAGCATGCGATCCTCGCGCGCGGCGTCGTAGCGCGACTGCGCCAGGATCACGGCATAGCCGAGCGGCTCCAGCTCGTCGGACAGCCCCTGCACCGTGTCGGCGAAGATCGAATTGGCGATCGTCGGCACCAGCACGCCGACCGATTTGGTGCGCGCGCCTGCGAGCGCGCCGGCGATCTGGTTCGGCACATAGCCGAGCTCGCGCATCGCGGCTTCGACCCTGCTGCGGGTTTCCGGCGCGACCAGTTCGGGCAGCCGCACCACGCGGCTCACGGTGATCGAGGACACGCCGGCCCGTTCCGCGACGGCGGACAGGGTCGGGGCTGGAATCGGGTTCGGCAGGGGGCATGTGCTGGGTTCGAGATTTGCGATACACCAACGCGCTTGCGGATGCACCATGTTAGCGCTAACATCGTCAATGACAGCGCTAACATTGGCATATTCTGGGGATTACGGAGCTTTGGGATGATTTCGCAAGCAGATGTCGAGACTTACCGCCGGGACGGCGTGATCGTGGTGCCGGAGGTGCTCGACGGCGCCATGCTGGCGCGCGTGCGGCAGGTGGTCGCCGAGCTCGTGGCCGGTGCGGCCGAGGTGACCGAGCACAACGACGTCTATGATCTCGAACCCGGTCACAGCCGCGGAAAATCCGCGCGTGCGCCGGATCAAGACCCCGCACAAGGTGCATCCGATCTTCAACGAGATCGTCCGCAGCCAACCCGTCATCGACATCCTGACCAAGCTGATCGGCCCGGGTCTCCGGCTGCACGGATCGAAGCTCAACATGAAGTCGGCGCAATACGGCTCGCCGGTCGAATGGCACCAGGACTGGGCGTTCTATCCGCACACCAATGACGACATCCTCGCGATCGGCGTGCTGCTGGACGATTGCGACCTCTCCAACGGGCCGATGCTGGTGACGCCGGGCACGCACAATCGCGAGGTCTGGAATCATCATGACGACGAAGGCTACTTCGCCGGCCTGATCGATCCCGATCTCATCAAGGACGAGATCGAGCGCGCCGTGCCCTGCATGGGCAAGGCCGGCAGCATGTCGTTCCATCATGTCCGCGCGCTGCACGGCTCGGCGACCAACACCTCCGACCGCCCGCGCAACCTGCTGCTCTACGAAGTCGCCGCCAGCGACGCCTGGCCGCTGATGGGCGTGAAGGATTTCGACGAGTTCAACAGCCGCCTGCTCACCGGCGATGTCGTGCTCGAGCCGCGCATGACCGACGTGCCGGTGCGGATGCCGCTGCCGCCGGCCAAGCGCCAGGGTTCGATCTACGAGAACCAGTCGGCGGCGAAGAAATCCTACTTCACCAAGGCGGCCTGATCTTCAAAGCGCCCGCGGCAACGCGGGCGTTTCGCTTTTCCGACGACGCATCACAGCCAATCAAAAAACAATGACAACAAAACATACCAGGGGGAAACCATGACGGAGAGCACAGCCGATAAAGCGACGTCGCCACGCCTGCGCGTGATCTTTGCGGCCTGCATCGGGTCCGCGCTCGAATGGTACGACTTCTTTCTCTACGGCACCGCCGCTGCGCTGGTGTTCGGCGAATTGTTCTTCCCGAAGGGCGATCCGGTCGTCGGCACGCTGCTGGCGTTCCTGACCTTCGGCGTCGGCTTCGTGGTGCGGCCGCTCGGCGGCATCCTGTTCGGCGTGCTCGGCGACCGCTATGGGCGCAAGCCCGTGCTGGTCGCAACGCTCCTGATGATCGGCATCGGCACCACCTTGATCGGCGTGCTGCCGACCTATGCCCAGATCGGCTATTGGGCGCCGTTTCTGCTGGTGCTGATGCGCGTCATCCAGGGACTGGGCGCCGGCGCCGAATATGGCGGCGCGGTGATCTATCTGGTCGAGAATGCGCCCGCCGCATCGGCGCGGCTTCTGGGGCAGCTTTGCGCCGCTCGGCGTGTCGATCGGCAATCTGCTCGCCGCCGGCGCCTTCGCGCTGGTGACGCCGCTGCCGCGCGAAGACCTGATGTCGTGGGGCTGGCGCCTGCCGTTCCTGGCGAGCTTCCTGCTGATCGTGGTCGGCATTTTCGTCCGGCTCAAGGTGGCGGAAACCCCTGTCTATACCGAGGCCGTGCGTCGCGCGCGGCAAGGTCGAGCAGAATCCGGCGATGGAAGCGCTGCGCCGCCATCCGCGCAATTTCTTCGTCGTGCTCGGCGCGCGGCTGGCGGAGAACGGGCTCGGCTATCTCTTCCCGGTGTTCGGCCTGAGCTATGTCATCACCACGCTGGGCGTTCCCAGATCGGATGCGCTGAGCGCGCTGATGCTCGCCTTCACCGTCGAGCTGTTCGCCATCGTCGGCTTTGCCGTCGCTCTCCGATCGCATCGGACGGCGGCCGGTCTATATGTTCGGCGCGCTCTGCGGCGTGGCGTTCGCCTTCCCGTTCTTCTGGCTGGTCGGCACCAAGCAGTGGATCCGGATCGCGCTCGCCTTCATCATCGCGCGCGCCGTGGTGACGGCGGCGATGTTCGGACCGCAGGCGGCCTACTTCGCCGAGCTGTTTCCGCCGCAGCGCCGCTTCGCCGGCTTTGCCTTTGCGCGCGAGACCGGCTCGCTGCTGGCCGGCGGTCCGGCGCCGTTCCTCGCCGCGCTGGCTGGTCGCGGTCTCCGGCAGCTGGTGGCCGGTCGCCTGCTACGCGGCGCTGCTTTCCGCGCTCACCGCGATCGCCATCTGGGCCGGTCCGGAGACCTTCGAGGAAAACATCGCGGCCAACACGCTGCCGGATGAGACCGCACAGTCCGACTGCGATGCCGGCACGGGCGTAACAGCGCATGGCGCAGCAACTGCGCATCCTGCAGTCGCTCTGGGCGATGGAGCGGCGGCTCGCCAACGAGCGCGGAATGGCCGCTGCAGACCCAGCTCGAGATGATCCGCGACGCCGGCTTTGACGGCGCCGGCGTCCGCTTCATCGATCCGGCCTTTGCGACCGAGGTCACGAGCTTCCTGCGCGCGCACGGCATGATCTGGCAGGCGCAGTGCTATCCGACCATGCGTCGACGATCTCAAACCGGTGCTGGAGCTGGTGGCGCGGCTCGGCGCCGACCACGTCAACCTGCAGCCGAACGTGCGGCCCTATCGCCTGCAGGACTGCATTCCCTTCATCGAGGGATGGCGCAGGCTCGCGGATGAGGCCGGCGTCGCCGTGCATGTGGAGACGCATCGCGACCGCATGACGACCGACCTGTTCTTCACGCTGCAACTGCTCGACTGCTTTCCCGATCTGCGGCTGACCGCCGATGTCTCGCACTATCTGGTCGGCCGCGAATTCGCCTGGCCGGTCGACGACGTCAATCACGCGCTGATCCATCGCATCCTCGACAACAGCTGGGGCATTCACGGACGGATCGCCAGCCGCGAGCAGGTGCAGATCTCGCTCGGCTTTCCGCAGCATCAGGGCTGGGTCGAACTGTTCATGGGCTGGTGGGAATATGCCATCCGCTCCTGGCGGAGGCGCGCCGGGCCCGACGCGGTGCTGACCTTCCTGTGCGAACTGGGTCCGCCGCCCTACGCCATCACCGGGCCTGACGGCGCCGAGCTGTCGGACCGCTGGCAGGATGCGCTGGTCATGAAGGACATGATCCGGGAACTGTGGGATCGCATCGTCGCCGAGGAGGCGCGCAAGCGCCGGCTGATCGCAGCCGCTAAGCCAAGTTCGCTGGTCAGCGTCTCCGCTTCCGGCATCGTCGCCTGGAATGCCGGTGTCGCCTGCAGCCGCTCGGCCAGCGCGTCGAGCTTTGTGCAGCCAAGTTCGGCAAAGAAGTTCGGCCGCTTGCCGCGCGCAAACAGCCAGAACACCGCGACCGTGATGTCGGCCTGCGTCATGGTCTCGCCGAGAAACCATGGGCCGGCAAATTCGTCATCGAGCCAGCGAAAGCCGTCGCGCACCTGCTTGTCGCAAGTCTCCAGCCATGGCCGGTGCCATTTTTCGCGCGGCCGGAAGTGGCGTTCGTAGAGGCTGACGACGAGCTTCTCGTTGGCGCCGTGCGCCACCGCGAGCAAGCGTCAGCACGCGCCGCCGCGCCTTGCCCGCGGCCGGTGTCAGCGCGCGCTCCGGCCCGGCCAGGCTGTCGAGGTGATCGAGGATCGCGGCGCTGTCGATCAGCATCTCGCCGTCGGCGAGTTGCAGGGCCGGCACGCGCGCGATCGGATTGAATTTTGCCAATTCCGCCTTGTCCGGGCCGAACGGCATCATCGGCATGTGCCGGTATTTCAGGCCGTAAAGCTGCAGCGTCACCGCGACGCGCCGCACGAAGGGCGAGGCATAGCGGCCATAAAGAATTGGACGATCTTCGGACATGACTGACGTTGCCGACTTCGCTAGATTGGCGCTCAAGCTACAACAAAACAGTCCCGGGAGGACAAGGCGTGCACAAAGGGCGTGTCGTTTTCGGCGCCATGGACGAGGTCGTGTTCGGCAAGCCGGCGGCCGAGGCTGTTGTCGAGCAGATGGATCGGCTGGGCGCACACCGCGCGTTCCTGATGGTCTCGGGCACGCTGCGCCGCGAGACCGATGTCGATCGAAAAAATCAGCCGGGCGCTCGGCGGCCGCTGCGCCGCGATCTTCGACGCGATGCCTGCGCATACGCCGCGCGAGGCGGTGATCGCGGCAACCGAGCAGGCGCGCAACGCCAATGCCGACCTCATCGTCACCATCGGCGGCGGCTCGATCACCGACGGCGCCAAGGCCGTGCAGCTTTGTCTCGCCAACGACATCCGCAGCGTCGACGGCATGGACGGCATCCGCGCCGTCAAGGGCGCAGCCCCGCCGATGACCGCGCCGAAGGTGCGCCAGATCAGCGTGCCGACCACGATCGCGGGCGGCGAGTTTTCCGCCAATGCCGGCGTCACCAACACCGCGACCAAGGTCAAGGAAAGCGTGCGCCATCCGCTTGCGATTCCGCGCGCGGTGATCCTCGATCCCGCGATCACCCTGCACACGCCGGACTGGCTGTTCCTCTCGACCGGCATCCGCGCCGTCGACCATTGCGTCGAGGGCCTGTGCTCGAACGAGGCGCATCCCTATGCCGACGCACAGTTGCTGAAGGGGCTGGCGATGCTGGCGCAGGGCCTGCCGCGGGTGAAGGCCGACCGAAACGATCTCGACGCGCGGATGGATTGCCAGATCGGCACCTGGCTTTCGACGGGAGGGCTCACCTCGGGCGTGCCGATGGGCGCGAGCCACGGCATCGGCTATGTGCTCGGCGCCGCGCACGGCGTGCCGCACGGCCATACGTCCTGCGTGATGCTGCCGTCGGTGATGCGCTGGAACAAATCCGTCAACGCCGAGCGCCAGAAGCTGGTCGCGGAGGCGATGGGACAGCCGGGCAAGGATGCCGGCGACGTGCTCGACGATTTCATCCGCGATCTCGGCATGCCGCGCAGCCTGCGCGAGGTCAAGGTCGCGCCCGAGCATTTCGACTCGCATCGCGAAAGCCGCGATGGCGACGCCCTGGGTGCCGCGCAACCCGCGCAGGATCGACGGCCCGGCCGATGTGCGCGAAATTCTCGAACTGGCCGCGTAAGGAGAGAACAAGAACATGTACACCGGCAAGCACGCTCAGCTACGTCCGCTGCAGCCCGCCTTCATCATGGCGTCGATCGGCGAGGCCGTGACCTACCGCGAGCTGGAGGCGCGCTGCAACCGGCTGGCGCATCTGTTCCGCAAGCGCGGCCTGAAGCGGCTCGACCACTACGCGATCTTCATGGAGAACAACAGCCGCTATCTCGAAGCCTGCGGCGCCGGCGAACGCGCCGGCCTCTATTTCACCTGCGTCAATTCCTATCTCACCGCGGGCGAGCTCGCCTACATCCTCACCAACAGCCAGTCGCGCATCCTCATCACCTCGCTCGCCAAGCTCGACGTCGCGCGCGAGGCGATCAAGGAATGTCCCGATATCGAGCTCTGCATCGTCGCCGACGGGCCGGGTGAAAGCGATCGCATCGTCGGTCTTGAAGCGGCGACCAAGGCCTGCCGTCGACGCCGATCGCGGATGAATCCGTCGGCACCGCGATGCTCTATTCGTCCGGCACCACCGGACGGCCGAAGGGCATCCTGCGGCCGCTGCCGGAGCAGCCGCCGTCGCAGCAATTGCCGCTGTTCGATTTCCTGCAAAAGCTCTGGCAGTACCGCGAGGGCATGATCTATCTGTCGCCGGCCCCGCTCTATCACTCGGCGCCGCAGGCCGCGGTCAACCTGACGATCCGCGATCGGCGGCACCGTCGTCATCATGGAGCGGTTCGATCCCGAGCAATATCTCGCGCTGGTCGAGAAATGGGGCATCACCCATACGCAGCTGGTGCCGACCATGTTCTCGCGCCTGCTGAAGCTGCCGGAAGAGGCGCGCACGCGCCACGACCTGTCGTCGCTGGAGATCGCGATCCATGCCGCCGCGCCCTGCCCGGCGCTGGTCAAGGACGACATGATCAAATGGTGGGGACCGATCATCCACGAATATTACGGCGCCACCGAAGGGCTCGGCTTCACCGCCTGCAACAGCGAGGAATGGCTCGCCCATCGCGGCACGGTCGGCAAGGTGCTGCTCGGCGAATTGCACATTCTCGACGAGAACATGCAGGAGTGCCCGACGGGCACGCCCGGCACGGTCTGGTTCAAGATCGGCGTCGCAGTTCGAATATTTCGGCGATCCCGAGCGCACCAAGGAGGCGCGCTCGCCCGACGGCAGCATGAGCACGGTCGGCGACGTCGGCTATGTCGACGCCGACGGCTATCTGCATCTCACCGACCGCGCGACCTTCATGATCATCTCGGGCGGGGTCAACATCTACCCGCAGGAATGCGAGAACCTGCTGATCACCCATCCCAAGATCGCCGATGCCGCGGTGTTCGGCGTGCCCAATGCCGATCTCGGCGAAGAGGTGAAGGCGGTGGTGCAGCCGATGCCGGGCGTCGAGCCGTGCGAGGCGCTGGCCGAGGAATTGATCGCCTTCTGCGGCCAGTCGCTGTCGCGCCAGAAGGTGCCGCGCTCGATCGATTTCGAGGAGCAGCTGCCGCGGCTGCCGACCGGCAAGCTCTACAAGCGCCTGCTGCGCGACCGCTATTGGGGCAACAAGACCTCGCGCATCGTGTGAACGTCGACGCTGAGCCGGTACTCGACAAGGCCTCGGCAGCCGCGATCAGAGCCATCGCGCTCCAGCTGAGACAATTTGGCGCGATTCGGCCGCGGCAGGAATGCGCGCGGACGGTGTTCATGCGGCGGAAATAGCATTTCCATCATCCCAATTGCCAATGCAGCAGGAGGCGCCGGGCGTTGCCTCCCCTCTCTGCCCCCGATATCGTCGCCGCCAATCGGTCTGGGCAGCCAGGGCGCCCAAGGACAAGGCCGAAAATAGTCGAGGGAGGAAGAGCATGCGGAGCGTGCGCGCGTTTGCCGCCGCGATTTTGTGTTTGCCGGCGATTTGCGGCGCGGCACTTGCGGCCGACCAGCCGAAATCCGGCGGCATTTTGCGGATGTATCACCGCGACAGCCCCGGCAGCGCCTCGATCCATGAGGGCGCGACCTACTCCCTCAACGTCCCCTTCATGCCGATCTTCAACAATCTGGTGCTCTACGACCAGCATATCGCGCAGAACAGCATGGACGACATCCGCCCCGAGCTCGCCGAGAGCTGGGCCTGGAGCCCCGACGGGAAGAAGCTGACCTTCAAGCTGCGTCAGGGCGTCAAATGGCATGACGGCAAGCCGTTCACCTCGGCCGACGTCAAATGCACCTTCGACATGCTGATGGGCAAGTCGCAGCAGAAATTCCGCCAGAACCCGCGCAAGTCCTGGTACGACCAGGTCGAGGACGTCACCGTCAACGGCGACTTCGAGGCCTCGTTCAACCTGAAGCGGCCGCAGCCGTCGCTGCTCGCGCTGCTCGCCTCCGGCTACACGCCGATCTATCCCTGCCACGTCTCGCCGGCGGAGATGCGCACCCATCCGATCGGCACCGGCCCGTTCAAGTTCGTGGAGTTCAAGGCCAACGAGTCGATCAAGCTGACCAAGAACACCGACTACTGGAAGAAGGGCCTGCCCTATCTCGACGGCATCGAATACACCATCATCACGAACCGCTCGACCGCGATCCTCGCCTTCGTCGCCGGCAAGTTCGACATCACCTTCCCGACGCACATCACGATCCCGCTGCTGAAGGACGTGAAATCGCAGGCGCCGAACGCGGTCTGCGTCACCGCGCCGACCAACGTCTCCACCAACATCATCGTCAATTCGAGTTCGCCGCCGTTCGACAATATCGACATCCGCCACGCGCTGGCGCTCTCGCTCGACCGCAAGGCCTTCATCCAGATCCTGTTCGAGGGTCAGGCCGACGCCGGCGGCACCATGGAGCCGGCGCCGGACGGGCTGTGGGCGATGCCGAAGGACATGCTGGAATCGATTCCCGGCTACGGTCCCGACGTCAACGCCAATCGCGAGGAAGCGAAGAAGCTGATGCAGAAGGCGGGCTACGGTCCCGACAAGCATCTCGCGGTCAAGGTCTCCACCCGCAATCTCGCAGAGTATCGCGATCCCGCGGTGATCCTGATCGACCAGCTCAAGAGCATCTATATCGACGGCGAGCTCGACGTGGTCGACACCGCGCAATGGTTTCCGAAGGTCGCGCGCAAGGACTATGCGCTCGGCCTCAACCTGACCGGCAACGCGGTCGACGATCCCGACCAGTCGTTCTACGAGAACTATTCCTGCGGCTCCGAGCGCAACTACACCAACTATTGCAACAAGGACATCGAGAAGCTGTTCGACCAGCAGTCGGCGGAGACCGATCTCAACAAGCGCAAGAAGCTGGTCTGGGACATCGACAAGAAACTTCAGGAAGACGTCGCCCGTCCGATCATCTTCCATGCGCGCGCGGCCACCTGCTGGCAGCCCTATGTCAAGGGGGTCACGGTGATGGTGAACAGCTCGTATAACGGCTATCGTTACGAGGACGTGTGGATGGACAAATAGTCCGGCCACACGACCGCAACGCCGCCGTTTCGACAGGAGTAGGCCCACGTGTTTGGCTATATCGTGCGCCGCCTTGGCCTGATGCTGGTGACCCTGTTCGGGATCTCCGTCGTCATCTTCTTCCTGCTGCGGATCGTGCCCGGCAACATCGTCGACATCCTGTTCGACGCCGCCGGCTTCGTCGATCCCGCCGACAAGGCCAATCTGGAGCGCGAGCTCGGCATCGATCAGCCGCTGGTGTTCCAGTATCTGCACTGGATCAACGGGCTGCTGCACGGCGACCTCGGCTATTCCTACGTCTCGGAGAAGCCGGCGCTGCAGGAAATCCTGCCGCGGATTCCGATCACGGCGCGGCTCGCAGCATTCGCGCTGCTGTTCTCCGCCTCGATCGGCATTCCGCTGGGTGTGATCAGCGCGGTCAAGCAGGGCTCGAAGCTCGACTATGCGCTGCGCGTGGTCAGCCTCAGCGGCCTGTCGCTGCCCTCGTTCTGGCTCGGCCTGCTGATCCTGATGGCGGGCGTCGCGATGTTCGGCAGCATCCCGATCTTCAATCCGAACCCGCAAACGTTCGGCGAGATGTTCTCGACCTACTGCCTGCCGTCGCTGGCGGTCGCCTTCCGCAGCTCCGCGCTGACCATGCGCATCACCCGCTCCTCGATGCTGGAAGTGCTGCGGCAGGACTATATCCGCACCGCGCGCGCCAAGGGCGCCTCCGAGCGGTCGGTGAATTTCCATCACGCGCTGAAGAACGCCATCCTGCCGGTGATCACCGTGATCGGCATCGAGGCGGCATTCCTGATCGGCGGCCTGATCGTCACCGAAACCGTGTTCAACGTTCCCGGCGTCGCCCGCTATCTGGTCGAGGCGATCCGCTGGCGCGACTATCCGATCGTGCAGAACCTGGTGATGCTGATCGCGCGTGGTCGTGGTGACTGCCAATTTCATCGTCGACATGCTCTACGCCGTGTTCGACCCGCGCATCCGCTATACGGACTAGGGGACGAGGCATGGTCACCATCAATTTCGACAACGAGCTGAGGCGGGCGGGCGCAACGTCGACGCATGGCTGGCGCCGCTACACCTTCCTCGCGCGGCGTCATGTGCTCGGCACCGTCGGCCTCGTGATCATGGTGGCCTTCGTGTTGACCGCGCTGTTTGCCGACCTGATCTGCCGTTACGATCCGCTCACCGTCGATTCCGCGCATGCGCTGTTGCGTCCCAGTGCGCAGCACTGGATGGGTACGGACTCCTTCGGCCGCGACGTCTGGTCGCGCATCGTCCATGGCGCGCGGATTTCGCTCGCGGTCGGCATCGGCTCGACCACGCTCGGCGGGATCATCGGCGTCATCGTCGGACTGACCTCCGGCTATCTCTCCGGCTGGGTCGACCTCGTGTTCCAGCGCATCACCGACATTTTCCAGGCGCTGCCGCTGCTGGTGCTGGCGCTGGTGATGACCGCGGCGCTCGGCCCGTCGCTGCCCAACGTGATCATCGCGATCGCCATTCCGCTGATCCCGGTGGTGTCGCGCGTGATCCGCGCCAACACGCTGGCGCTGCGCGAGCTGCCCTTTGTCGAGGCCGCCAAATCGATCGGCATGAGCGAGATGCGGATCGCGCTGCGCCACGTGCTGCCCAACACGCTGGCGCCGCTGATCGTGCTGGCGACCGCGCAGCTCGGCTCGACCATCCTCACCGAGGCCTCGCTGTCGTTCCTCGGTCTCGGCATTCCCGAACCCTATCCGTCCTGGGGACGCATGCTGTCGGAATCGGCGGCCGAATATGTCCGCACCGCGCCGTGGCTGGTGATCTTCCCGGGCATCGCGATCAGCCTTGCGGTGTTCGGCACCAACCTGTTCGGCGACGCCTTGCGCGACATTCTCGATCCGAGGCAGCGCGGCTGATGAGCGTAGCGTCAGCCGACGAGAACGTCCTCGAGGTGAAGGGCCTGCAAACGGTGTTCTTCACCAATTCCGGCCTGTTCCGCGCGGTCGATGACGTCTCCTTCCACGTCAAGCGCGGCGAGACGCTGGCGATCGTCGGCGAATCCGGCTGCGGCAAGAGCGTCAGCGCGCTGTCGATCATGCGGCTGGTGCCGAACCCGCCCGGCCGCATCGTCGGCGGCGAAATCCTGCTCGAGGGCACCGATCTGCTCACGCTCGACGAAGCCGAGATGCGGCAGATCAGGGGCAACCGCATCTCCATGATCTTCCAGGAGCCGATGACCTCGCTCAATCCGGTGATCCGGATCGGCGACCAGATCAGCGAGGCGGTGCGGCTGCATCGCGCGATGACGGCGAAAGAAGCGCTGGAATCGGGCCGTGGAGATGCTGCGGCTGGTGCGCATTCCCGAGCCGGCGCGGCGCGCGCAGGAATATCCGCATCAACTCTCCGGCGGCATGCGCCAGCGCGCGATGATCGCGATGGCGATGGCGTGCCGGCCGGCGCTCCTGATCGCGGACGAGCCGACCACCGCGCTCGACGTCACCATCCAGGCGCAAATCCTCGCGCTGATGCTCGACCTGCAGAAAGAGCTCGGCATGGGACTGGTCCTGATCACCCACGACCTCGGCGTCGTCGCGCAGACCGCGCAGCGCGTGATCGTGATGTATGCCGGCAAGAAGGTCGAGGAGGCCGACGTCGACACATTGTTCGCCGATCCGCGCCATCCCTATACGCGCGGCTTGATGGCCTCGATCCCGGGCGTGCCGGCGCTGCAGGAGAAAGCGGAAGCGCGGCTCACCGAAATTCCCGGCATGGTGCCGTCGCTTGACCAACCTGCCGGCAGGCTGCGCCTTTGCGCCGCGCTGCAAGCTCGCGATCGACAAGTGCCGCGCCGAATATCCGCCGCTGCAGGATTTCGGCGGCAGCGCATCTGGCGGCCTGCTGGCGCGCCGCGAAACGGTGGCGCTGGCATGAGCGAGACGACGCCCGCTGCTGGAGGTCACCGACCTCGTCAAACATTATCCGGTGCGCGCCGGCGTGCTGCGCCGCCGGGTCGGCACCGTGCATGCGGTCGACGGCGTCAGCTTCTCGGTCGGCGTCGGCGAGACGCTGGGGCTGGTCGGCGAATCCGGCTGCGGCAAGTCGACGGTGGCGCGCAGCGTGCTGCGGCTGGTCGAGCCGACCTCGGGCGCGATCCGGATCGACGGGCAGGACATCACCCATCTCAGCAAGAGCCGAGCTGCGTCCGGTGCGCCGCTCGATGCAGATCGTGTTCCAGGACCCGTTCGCCTCGCTCAACCCGCGCATGACCGCGGGCGACATCGTCGGCGAGCCGCTCAGCGTGCACGGGCTCGCCTCCGGCGCCGAGAAGCGGGATCGCGTCGCGACACTGTTCCGGCAGGTGGGCTTGCGGCCGGACCAGATGCGCAACTATCCGCATCAATTCTCCGGCGGCCAGCGCCAGCGCATCTGCATCGCGCGCGCGCTCGCGCTCGGGCCGCGGCTGATCGTCTGCGACGAGCCGGTCTCGGCGCTCGACGTCTCGATCCAGGCGCAGGTGATCAACCTGTTGATCGACCTGCAGCGCGAGCACGGCTTCTCCTATCTCTTCATCGCGCATGATCTCGCGGTCGTCGCCCATATCAGCCACCGCGTCGCGGTGATGTATCTCGGCCGCATCGTCGAGATCGCCGACAAGATCGAGCTGTTCAGGAATCCGCGCCATCCCTATACGCAGGCGCTGCTCGCCTCGGTGCCGGTCGCCGATCCCCGGATGAAGCGGCTGAAGCCGCTGGTCGACGGCGACGTGCCGAGCCCGGTCAATCCGCCCTCGGGCTGCGCCTTCCACACCCGCTGCCGCTACGCCATCGACCGCTGCAAGACCGAGCGGCCGGCGCTGAAGGACGCGGGCCCGGGCATCAGGTGGCGTGTCTGCTGAATGACGGGACGGGGCGGGCGGCATAACTGTCGTCCCGGCGAATGCGAGGACCGAAGCGAGCGAAGCGATACCCATGCGGATCTTACGCGGCGCGATGCGATTGCTTCGCTTGCGCTCGCAATGACGGGCTCGCTCGCTCGCCGGGACGACGTGTCGGCCTCGATCTCCACCACGACCTTCCCCATCGCGACCTGCTCGCCTTCGGCGACGTCGATCGCGCTGACCGTGCCGGCGATGCCGGCGCGATGCACATGCTCCATCTTCATCGCTTCCAGCGTCATCACGGCCTGACCGGCGCTGACGCGCTCGCCCTGTTTCACCAGCACCGCGACGACGCGGCCGTTCATGGCGGCGCGGACCTTGCCGTCGCCGCCACCGGCCGCAGCGCTCTCGGGCGCGGCCAGCGTGAGATCGCGGACCGCATGGGTGACGCCGCGATGCAGGAACCAGAGCCGGTCGCCGTCGCGCAAATATTCGGCGCTGCTCGATGACGACACCATTGCGGAAGCGAACCGTCTCCGCGTCGATCTCCTCGATCTCGAAGCGATAGTCGCGTCCGCCGTCGTTGACGCGATAGCCGCCCTCGCGATCGCGCAGCAGTTCCAGATCGTGCACCGACCGGTCGATTTCGACGCGCAGCGGAATTGGAAATGTCGCGGCCAGCGTCCGGCCGCTGCGCCAGCTCCGCGCATGCGGGTGGGTGACATGGAGCAGCAACGCGGCAAGCGCCGCCTCGGAAGCGACGCCCTCCACCGGCGCTTCTTCGCGATGCTCGCCGATCACGAGCTCGTCGCGGTGAGCTGCCGATGAACGCCGTGGTCGCCTCGCCCTTCGCAAAGACCGGATGCCGCAGGCAGGCCATCAGGAACGCCTGATTGGTGGTCACGCCGAAAGCGACCGTCTGCTCCAGGCCGCAGATCAGGCGGCTGCGCGCCTCTTCCCGGTTCGATCCGGAGGCAATCAGCTTGGCGATCATGGAATCGTAGAACGGCGGAATCTCCGAGCCCGATTGCAGCGCATGCTCGACGCGCACGCCCTCCGGCATCCGCCAGCGCGCCATCGTGCCGGATTGCGGCATGAAATCCTGCATCCGCGTCTTCCGAGCACAGCCGCACCTCGATGGCATGGCCGGAGAATTTGATGTCCTCCTGCACGAGGCCGAGCGGCTCGCCGCTGGCGACGCGGAGCTGCAGCTCGACCAGATCGAGCCCGGTGATCGCCTCGGTCACGGGATGCTCGACCTGCAGGCGCGTGTTCATCTCCATGAAGTAGAACTCGCCGCGCTCGTCGAGCAGGAATTCCAGCGTGCCGGCGCCCTCGTAGCGCAGCGAGCGGACGGCGGCGACCGCGACCTCGCCCATCCGCTGCCGCAGCTTTGGCGACACCGCCGGCGACGGCGCCTCCTCGATCAGCTTCTGGTGCCGCCGCTGCACCGAGCAGTCGCGCTCGCCGAGATGGATGGCGTTGCCATAGCGGTCGCCGAACACCTGGATTTCGATATGGCGCGGATTTTGGATCGCGCGCTCGAGGATCACGGTGCCGTCGCCGAACGCGGCTTTCGCCTCCGACCGCGCGCTGCGCAGCGCCTCGGCAAATCCGGCTTCGTCGGCGACCAGGCGCATGCCGCGCCCGCCGCCGCCCGCGACCGCCTTGATCATCACGGGAAAGCCGATCTTTTTGGCTTCCGCCAGCATCACGGCGTCGCTCTGGTCCGCGCCCTGATAGCCGGGCACCACGGGCACGCCGGCCTTTTGCATGATCTCCTTGGCGCCGGCCTTGTTGCCCATCGCCTTGATCGATTCCGGCGACGGACCGATGAAGACGAGACCGGCGTCGCGGCAGGCCTGCGCGAAATCTTCATTCTCGGCGAGGAAGCCGTAGCCGGGATGCACCGCGCCGGCGCCGCTGGCTTTCGCCGCCGCGATGATCGCAGCGATATTGAGATAGGACTGCGCCGGCAGCGCCTCGCCGATCCGCACCGCCGCATCGGCCTCGCGCACATGCAAGCATCGCGATCGGCGTCGGAATAGACCGCGACCACGCCATAGCCGAGCCGGCGCGCGGTGCGCATGATGCGCAGCGCGATCTCGCCGCGATTGGCGATCAGTATCTTGAAGAACGGCGTCCGCTTCATCACGCCGTTCATGGGCGCGCCACCGAGAACTGCATGCGCTTGCGGCTTGCGCGCCTCGGCCTCGCGGCAGATCGCCAGCACCTCCGACAGCACGGCGCGGGTGTCGCGCGGATCGATCACGCCGTCGTCGAGCACGCGCGCCGAGGTCGAGAACACGTCCATCTGGCCGTCGAACACGCCGTGATTTGCGCCTTCATCGCATCGAGCTTGTCCTTCTCGATCGGCTTGCCGCGGCGCGCGGCGGCGGCCTCGGTGACGATCGCCATGGTCTCGGCGGCCTGCTCGCCGCCCATCACGGCGGTCTTGGCGTTCGGCCAGGAGAAGCAGAAGCGCGGATGGAAGCCGCGGCCGCACATGCCGTAATTGCCGGCGCCGAAAGAGGCGCCGCAATAGAGCGTGATCTGCGGCACCGTCGCCGAGGTCACCGCCTGGATCATCTTGGAGCCGTGCTTGATCATGCCGGCTTCCTCGTACGCCTTGCCGACCATGTAGCCGGTGGTGTTGTTCATGTAGAGCAGCGGCGTGCGGGTCTGGCAGCAGGCCTGGATGAAATGCGTCGCCTTGTTGGCGCCGGGCACGTCGAGCGGGCCGTTATTGGTGATGATGCCGATGGCGTGGCCCTCGATGCGGGCGTGGCCGCAGACGGTGGCGGGGCCGTAGTTCGGCGAGAACTCGGTGAAATCGGAATCGTCGACAAAGCGCGCGATCGCCTGGCGCATGTCGACGGGACGCTTGTGATCCATCGGCATGATGCCGAGCAGTTCTTCGGCGTCGTAGCGCGGCGGCTTGAAGGTTGCCGTGCTCGCGCCGGGCCGATCCCATTCGAGCTTCGCCATGATCTCGCGCGCGATCCGCAGCGCGTCGCGATCGTCCTCGGCGAGATAATCGCCGAGGCCGGAAATCGAGGTGTGCATCTCGGCGCCGCCGAGTTCTTCCTCGGTCGCGATCTCGCCGGTCGCGGCTTTCAGCAGCGGCGGACCGGCGAGGAAGGCGCGGGTGCGGCCGCGCACCATGACGATGTAGTCGGACAGTCCGGTCTGGTAGGCGCCGCCCGCGGTCGACGAGCCGTGCGTCACCGTGACGACCGGCAGGCCTGCCGCCGACAGCCGCGCGAGATTGCGAAAGATGTTGCCGCCGCGGACGAAATCCTCGACGCGGTAGCGCAACAGATTGGCGCCGGCGCTTTCGACCAGCTGCACGTAAGGCAGCTTGTTCTCCAGCGCGAGCTCCTGCACCCGCAGCGTCTTGTCGAGGCCGTAGGGCTGCAGCGCGCCGGCATCGATGCCGGCATCGTTGGCGCTGACCATGCAGCGGATGCCGGAGACGAAGCCGATGCCGGCGACCACGCCGCCGCCGGGCACGCTCTTGTCGGGATCCGGCACGTCGAACATGTAGCCGGCCAGGGTCGACAGCTCGATGAAGGGACTGCCGGGATCGAGCACCAGCGCGACGCGCTCGCGCGGCAAGCAGCTGCCCGCGCTTGTGGAAGCGATCCTTCGCCGCCGCTGACGCCGTGCGCGTGCGCTCTTCCAGCGCGCGCATCCGCGCGATCAGCGCCAGCATGCCGTCGCGATTGGCCTTGAAGGCGTCGCCGGAGGTGGCGATGGTGTTTTCGATGACGGCCATGACTACTTTCCCTTCGTCATTCCGGGATGCGCCGCGCAGCGGCGAGCCCGGAATCCATAATCACCGGCTGTGGTTATGGATTCCGGGCCTGGCCCTTCGGGCCATCCCGGAATGACGACGGAGATGGGTCAATGCCTCACCCCGAAAATCTTGCGCGCTTCCGCCGGGCTCGCGATCTCGCGTCCCGCGCGGCGCGCGCAGGCGGCCAGCGCCTCGACCAACTGGCCGTTCGAGGTCACCTTGGTGCCGTCGCCGAGATAGAAGGTGTCTTCCAGCCCGCTGCGCAGATGGCCGCCGAGATCGGCGCAGCGCTGATGCAGCGGCCAGATTTCGGCGCGGCCGATCGCGGTGACCTGCCAATGCGCCTCCGGCGATTTCAGCTTCAACAGGATCGGCAGCAATTCCGGATCGGCCGGCATGCCCGAGGCGACGCCCATCACGAAATTATATTCGAGCGGCCCGGAATACATGCCGGTCTGGCCGTACATGCCGACGCAGCGCACGATGCCGACGTCGAAGCATTCGAACTCCGGAATCGTGTCGGCCTCTTTCATCACGTCGAGATAGTCCTGCACCTTCTCGACCGCGTTATCGAACAGCATCGGCGGCCAGGCCCAGCTGTTGTCGGCCTTCACCTTGAGATAATTCAGCGAGCCGGCGTTGCAGGCGGCGATCTCCGGCCTGGTCTCGCGCACGCAATTCGAGCGCGCCCTGATAATTCGGGCCCGACGTGCCCGTGGTGTGATTGATGATGACGCCGGGACAGGCCTCGCGGATCGCCTGCTGGATCTCCTTGCTGACGCTGACGTCCCACGACGGCAGATGGCCCTTGTTCGGCTCCTGCTGGCGCAGATGGATATGCATGATGCTGGCGCCGGCATTGAACGCGGCCTTGGCCTCGCGCGCCATCTGCTCCGGCGTGACCGGCACGTTGTGCTGCTTCGGATCGGTCAGCACGCCGTTCAGCGCGCAGGTGATGACGGCCTTGTCGCTCATGGCATGCCTTCGGGAGTGCGGGGTCGGCCGCGATCATCCGCGGCGCGTCAGCCCGCTTCTTGCGTCAACGCGCTATCCGCGCGCCCGCTGGAATAGATCGCGAGATCGCGCGAGCCGGAGAAGATCGCGCGCGGCTTCAGGCCATAGAACCGGCGGATCGAGTGGCTGAAATGCGTGGAGTCGGGATAGCCGATGTCCTGCGCGAGATGCGCGAGATTGAGGTCCTGGTTGGCGAAGTGCAGGAGATGCCGCGCGCGCTTCCAGGCGCGGAAGGAGCGGAAGGAGATGCCGGTCTCCTGCTTGAACAGATGCAGGAAGCGCGAGGCGGAAAGGCCGGCCTCCGCCGCACAGCTCGCCGCGGTGACCGGCTCGCCGGAGAATTTGCCGATCGTGACCATCGCGCGCACCACGCGCGGATCGAGCGCGCGCCGCGGCAAGGCTTCGCCGAAACACATCTCGTCGAACGCGGCGCTGTCGATGTCGTCGCGGCGTGCGCGCGTCAGCAGGGTCTCGTAGGCCATGCGGATGCGATGCGCGAAGAGATCGCGCTCGATGCCCTGCAGCCGCTTCTCCCAGATCTCGAAAGTGCCGTCGGGCACGCTCTCCGGCTCGATCACGAGGCAGATCGCCGAGCGATGGTCGCTCGCAATGGTGTGGCGCATGTTCGGCGCGACCGCGACCAGCTCGCCATAGGCCTCGCGGCCGTCGGCGGTGGTGAGCCACAGGCCGCCGCGCAGCGCGACATAGATATGGAACGCGCCCGGGACAGCGCTCGCGCGGACGGCCGAGCAGGCCGGCGTAAAACACCCGCTCCGGCGTGATCAGCATCAGATGGCCTGAATTGCGGGCCCGGTCGTCCATGGCGTCCTCCCCGCGCGGCTCTTTCGGCCGCTGCGATGGGCCGAACATTAGCGCGAAAGTCAGGGCACTGTCACTGACGATTTAGGCGCTCGATCGAAGTCCGAACCGATCTTGCCGCGAGCGAAGCTTCAATCGCGGACTAGTGCGGCTCGTCGGACGCTGCATGGATTGCTTCGCGCATTGCGCTCCTCGCAATGACGGGACGATCTACGCCCTCACCCGCGGCGCGATGTTCTGCTCGACCCCGGCGCGCTGTTCCGCCGCAACCGCGCGCTTGTAGCCGTCGCGCTGCTGCAGCCGGCCCCAATATGCCGCTGACATTCGGGCCGAAATCCTTGGCCAGCCCGATCGAGTTGGCCAGCCGCAGGGCATAGCCGATCACGATGTCGGCGGCGGTGAAGCGCCCGGCGCACAGGGTTTCGGCATTGGCGGTCGCGGCCTCGACCGCGCGCAGCCGCCCGAGGAACCATTTGGCATAGTCGGTCGCGACCTGCGGATTGCGCCGCTCCTCCGGCTCGAGCTGGGTGTAGCGGAGCACCAGCGTCTGCGGGAAGGTCAGCGTGGCGTCGGAAAAATACATCCAGTTCAGGAACGCGCCATAGGCGGGATCGTCCTCGCCGACCATCAGCGGCGTCGGGCCGTACTTCTTGCCGAGGTAATAACAGATGCCGGACGACTCCGTCATCTTCGTCTCGCCGTCGATCATGAAGGGAATCGTGCCGAGCGGATTGATCGCCGAGATACTCCTTGGCGAACACGCGCGGCGGGAACGGCAGCATCTTGAGCTCGTAGGCGAGCCCCATCTCCTCCAGCATCCACAGCGGCCGGAACGAGCGCGCGCCGTCGCAATGATAGAGCGTGATCATCCGCTGTCGTCCTTTCACTCGATCGTCAAGGCCCGGGCATGACGAAACGCAGACGTCACAACCCCATCTGCCGGATCGCGAGATCCTTCATGATCTCCTCGGTGCCGCCGCCGATCGCATTGACCTTCACCTCGCGGTAGATGCGCTCGACCTTGATGCCGCGCATGAAACCGGCGCCGCCGAAAATCTGCACCGCTTCGGAGGCGCAGATACGCCATGGTCTGCGTCGCCTGGTTCTTCATCATGCAGATTTCCGCAACCGGGCTTTCGCCCTGCCCGAGCCGCCACGCCAGCATTTCCAGCATCGCCTGCGAGGCGGCGACGCGCTGCGCCATGTCGACCAGCTTGTGGCGGATCACCTGGTGCTGCGCGATCGGCTTGCCGAAGGTCTTGCGCTCCTTGGCGTAGGCGATCGCCTCCTCGACGCAGACGCGGGCATAGGCGGTGCAGCTTGCCGCCATGCCCATGCGCTCGCTGTTGAAGTTGTGCATGATCAGCTTGAAGCCCTGGCCTTCCTCGCCGATCAGGTTGGTGACCGGCACGCGGCAATCGTCGAAATGCAGGCGTCGCGGTATCCGACGCCCACCAGCCCATCTTCTTCAGCTTGGTGCGCGACAGGCCCGGCGTGTCGCCTTCGATCAGCAGCAGGCTGACGCCGGAGGCGCCCTCGCCGCCGGTGCGCACGGCGACCGTGAGATAATCGGCGCGCACGCCCGAGGTGATGAAGGTCTTCTCGCCATTGACGATGTAATGATCGCCGTCGCGGCGCGCCTTGGTGCGCAAGATTGGCGACATCGGAGCCGCCGCCGGGCTCGGTGATCGCGAGCGCGGAGATCTTCTTCCCCGACAGCACCTCCGGCAGCACCCGCGCCCGCACCTCGGGCCGCGCGGCGCGCGCGATCGGCGGCGAGCCGATGGTGTGGCTCATCAGGCTGGCATTGATCCCGCCGGCGCCGGCGCGCGCCAGCTCCTGCGAGGTCACGATCTTCATGAACTGGTCGGCGGGCGTGCCGCCATATTCCTCGGGGAAGCCGAGGCCGAGCAGGCCGATCGCGGCGGCCTTGGCGTAGAGCTCGCGCGGAAACTCGCCGGCCTCGTCCCATTCATGGGCGTGCGGCTCGATCTCGTTCTCGACAAAGCGGCGCACCACCGCGCGCCAGGCCTCATGCTCGGCCGTGTAGAACGGGCTCTTCATGCGATTTCCCTGGAAGCTCAATTCACCATGGCGGTAACCGCGAGACCAACTTGCGTCCAGTGGCTGGCCGGACGCGGTTGTTCCGCAGCACCTACCCCTGCATGAACAGCGCGAACGGCTCCTCGACGTGCGGCGCAGATGCTGCCGATAGAGCGCGTAGTTCGCATCGCCTGACGCAATCCGCCCCACGCTCGGATTGGGAACGGTCTTGATCGGCAGCAGCGCGATCGGCGCTGCGATCGGCGTCAGCTGCGAGCCGCGCCCGGCCAGCAGCGTGGTGATGATGCCGTACATCTCGCCGGTGATGGTCGGCCGCGAGATCGTGATCACGCGATGCTGGCCGTGGCGGTTGGTCACCAGATAGATGAAGCCGGACTCGTTGGGGACCGCGACCTCGCCGTACTGGCTGAAATCGACATCGAGCCGCTCGCCCTCCTTGAACAGCAGGCCAGGCACCGCCGCATCCCAGGCGATCACGGTGTGATAGGCGTAGATCGCGTCCTTGACGCCAAAGGACGGCCGCACCGTCAGGTAGGTCCCTTCGAGCCGCGCAACGGCGCGCCGCGAATAGGACCCGAGACCGTCGGGCGCGACATCGCCGTTGACCGGGATCGGCGCGGGCGCCGGAGGCGCCTTGCGCAAGGACACGCCGAGCGCCTGCTCCAGCCGCACCGTGGTCGCCGAGCGTGAACGGCCGGCGGCCGCCCAGCACTTTTTCCAGGGTCGACAGGCTGAGCTTGGCCTGTTCGGCCAGCGATTGCCGGGAGATGCGGCGCCGCGCGATTTCCTCGCGGATGGTTTCGGCAATCTGGCGGCTTTGCTCGGCGGAAAGCTGCTTGTCCGGCGTCGGCATCGATTCTCCCGTTCGCACCTCGCTCATCCTACCAGACCGCACAGGTCCGCACAAAACCGCACAAGGCCGCCTCGGCCGCGGCGGAGGCCGCCGGAGGCCGGCCGAACAATGCCGATCATTCTGCTCGCGCCATTCGTCCGCTTCCCCGAGATTTCACGGCGTCGAAACCGTCCGCTCGGGAGAAGGAAATGACGACGATTGACGAGATCGCTGCGCCAGCGCCCAAACGCCTGTCGCGCAAGACGCGAATTATCCTGTTCTTTCTGGTTGAAACCGTCGCCGCATTCCTGATCGGGTTTGCGGCCTTATTTTTGAACTTCTCGCCGGCCTGGTCGGCGGAGAGCGCGCCGGCCGCCGTCGACCAAGGCCGAGCGACGCGCGCTCCGGCTCGCTGCTGCTGAAGACCGAGGACGGCTATGCCGACGCGACCCGGCTCGGCATCGATGTCGACCTCGACGTCTCCGGTCCGACCGTCCGCGCCCGCGTCACGCAGATCTTCCGCAACCCGACCAAGGACTGGGTGGAGGCGACCTACGTCTATCCGCTGCCGCCGGGCGGCGCGGTCGACACGCTGAAGATGGTGGTCGGCGACCGCGTCGTGGTCGGCGACATCAAGGAGCGGCAGCAGGCGCGCGTCATCTACGAACGCGCCAAGGCCAACGGCCAGAAGGCGGCGCTGACCGAGCAGGAGCGGCCGAACATCTTCACCAACTCGGTCGCCAATATCGGCCCCGGCGAAACCGTGCTGGTGCAGATCGAATATCAGGAGCCGGTGCAGCAGAACGGCAACGAGTTCTCGCTGCGCGTGCCGCTGGTGGTCGGCCCGCGCTATAATCCCGCGCCCGTCGATCCAGAGCGTCGACATGCGCAGCCGATGGCGGCGGCTGGGGCGCGACCACATCCGATCCGGTCCCGGACCGCGACCGCATCACGCCGCCGGTGCTCGATCCCGCCTTCAATCCGCAAGGTCAATCCGACCAGCATCACCGTGCATCTGCAAGGCCGGCTTTCCGCTCGGCGAGGTGAAGAGCCATCATCACCCGGTCAAGATCGAAAGCCCGGACGAGACCACGCGCGTCATCACGCTGGCGCGAAGAGCTCGAGCCCGCCGATCGCGATTTCGAGCTGACCTGGAAGCCGGCGGCCGAGAAGGCGCCGTCGGTCGGCCTGTTCCGCGAGCATGTCGGAGGCGCCGACTATCTGCTCGCCTTCGTCACGCCGCCCTCGGTCGAGCAGGCCGAGAAGAAGCCGCTGCCGCGCGAGGTCGTGTTCGTGATCGACAATTCCGGCTCGATGGGCGGCACCTCGATCCAGCAGGCCAAGGCGAGCCTGCTCTACGCGCTCGGCCGCCTGCAGCCGAACGATCGCTTCAACGTGATCCGCTTCGACGACACCATGGACGTGGTGTTCCCGGCTTCCGTGCCGGCCGACGCCGAGCATGTCGGCACGGCGACCGCCTTTGTCGACGCGCTGCAGGCGCGCGGCGGCACCGAGATGGTGCCGGCGATGCGCGCCGCGCTGACCGACACGCAACAATGGCGACGGCACCTTCGTCCGCCAGGTGGTGTTCCTCACCGACGGCGCGATCGGCAACGAGCAGCAATTGTTCGAAACCATCGCGGCGATGCGCGGCCGCTCGCGCGTGTTCATGGTCGGCATCGGATCGGCGCCGAACACCTTCCTGATGACGCGCGCCGCCGAGACTCGGCCGCGGCGCCTTCACCCATATCGGCTCGGTCGACCAGGTCGAGGAGCGCATGCGCGGCCTGTTCGCCAAGCTGGAGAATCCCGGCGGTGACCGGTCTCACCGCGAAATTCTCCGACGCCAAGGCCGACGTCACGCCGGCGGTGCTGCCCGACATCTATCGCGGCGAACCGCTGGTGCTGGCGGCGAAGCTCGACAAGCTCGCGGGCATCGTTCGAGATCAAGGGCACGCATCGGCGACCGGCCGTGGGTCGTGACCTTGCCGCTCGCGAATGCCGCCGAAGGCAAGGGCCTGTCGAAGCTCTGGGCGCGGCGCAAGATCGACGACGCCGAGGTCGCGCGCACCCTGCGGCAGGCGAGCCCGGAGGACGCCGACAAGACCATCCTCGCGCTGGCGCTGGAGCATCAGCTGGTGACGCGGCTGACCAGCCTCGTCGCGGTCGACAAGACGCCGAGCCGTCCCGACGGCGCGCCGCTGAAGCTGACCGAGCTGCCGCTCAACCTGCCGGCCGGCTGGGATTTCGCGAAGGTGTTCGGCGAACGCGCGAAGCCGCCGGCGCCGCCGACGGAGCGCCGCGCGGAGCTGGGCAATGCGCATGCGCAGCTTGCCTCGCTGAAGCGTCCGGTGGTCCAGCCTGCGCCGAGCACGGTCACGCTGCCGAAGACGGCGACCGATGCCGAGCTCAGCATGATCGCCGGCTCGATCCTGCTGGCGCTGAGCCTGATCCTGTTCGTCTTCAACCGGCGCCAGACGTTTGCGCGTTGACGCCGGATGAAAGGAGGAGGCGCCCCAACCTTCTCCCAGCGCGCGCGGCCTTCCGTCCCCCGAGGCCGCGCGCGCAACTTTTCAACATCGTCATTGCGAGCGAAGCGAAGCAATCCAGCAATCTCACCGACGGCAAGTCTGGATTGCTTCGTCGCTTCGCTCCTCGCAATGACGAGAGGATAGATCAATGCCCCGCCTCGTCGCCCCACTCGCTCTCGCCCTCGCCGGCCTCGTGCTGTTCGGCCATGGCGGCTACATCCACGCCAAGGCGCTGCTCGCGCAGGTGCTGCTGGAGCGCGCCTTCACCGAATCGATCGCGACGCCATCATCCGGTCAAGCCATGGTCATGGGCCGACACCTGGCCGGTCGCGCGCATCGAGGTGAAGCGGCTGCAACGCCAGCGCGATCGTGCTGGCCGGCAGCAGCGGACAGGCGCTCGCCTTCGGTCCCGGCCATGTCGAGCTGACGCCCGACGCCGGCGAGCGCGGCGTCGCGGTCTATTCCGCGCATCGCGACACCCATTTCCGCTTCCTGCGCAATGTCGTGGTCGGCGACGAGATCGACGTCACGCGCAGCGACGGCAAGACGTTCCGCTATCGCGCCGACGCGACCGCGGTCGTGCGCTACGACCAGTCCGGCATCGATCCGCTCGCGGACGGATATGAGCTGGTGCTGACGACCTGCTGGCCGTTCGATGCGCTGACGCCGGGGCCGGAGCGCTACATCCTGCACGCCACCATGATCGCGCCGGATTCTTGAATTCACATCGGGCAAGACGCCAGATTATTGCCCGATGATGAGCTCTCAGGTCCATTATCTGCCGCTGACGCCGGGACTGTTCTCGATCCTGGTGCTGCTGTTCGCCGGGCTGATCATCCTGATCCAGCTCCGCATCCTCCGTTACGCCTATATGAAGCTCGGCGTCGGACCCGGCATGGCGCTGGCGCTGCTGTTCGGCTCGCTGATCGGCAGCTACTTCAACATCCCGATCACCATCCTGCCCGGAAAGACCATCCAGACCGGCGAGATCGTCGACTTCTACGGCATGCGCTATGTCGTGCCGCTGGTCAGCGTCATGGCCGGGCACGGTGCTCGCGGTCAATGTCGGCGGCGCCGTGATCCCGACCCTGATGTCGACCTATCTGGTGCTGCGCTATCAGCTCTGGGTGAAGGCCGCGATCGCGACGGTCGTGATCGCGATCGTGATCCATGCCATGCGCAACCCCGGTGCATGGCGTCGGCATCGCCGTGCCGGTGTTCGCGCCCGTGATCGTGACCGCCATCCTCGCCTTCATCCTGTCGCGCGAATATGCCGCTCCGCTCGCCTATATCGGCGGCTCGATGGGCACGCTGATCGGCGCCGACCTGATGAACCTCGACAAGATCGGCGGCCTTGGGCGCGCCGGTCGCCTCGATCGGCGGCGCCGGAACATTCGACGGCATTTTCCTGACCGGCATCCTCGCCGTCCTGCTCGCCGGCATCGCCTCGCCATCGCGGCCGCGCGAGGTCTGGTAGGCCGACAACGCGGAGCGCCATTCGGCCGCCTCGGTTGCCACTCGCGCTGAACTCCCCATAATAAGGACCAAAAGACGCAGCTCGGCTTGATCCGCCGCGCGGAAAATATCAGGGGTTACGCCGATGGAAGCTCAGGTTCGTGCCGCGTCTGTTCCCGTCAGCCAAATGGGAGCCCGCGCCTGACGCCAGCCATATCGTCAAACGCATTCACGCGATGCTGCACCCGCGCAACATCGTGCTGGTCGGCGCCACCGACAAGCCCGGCAACTATGCCGAGCGCATCTGGAACAACCTGATCAAGTACAAATACGCCGGCGGCCTGTTTCCGATCAACGCCAAGCGCGAGCAGATCTGGGGCGTGCCCTGCTACAAGGATTTCGCCAGCCTCCCCGAAAAGCCCGATCACGTGCTGGTGCTGGTGCCGGCGCGCTTCGCCGTGCAGGTGATCCGCGATGCCGCCGCGGCCGGCGCGCGCTCGGCGACCATCGTCACCTCGGGCTTTTCCGAATTGCAGGATGAGGACAGCCAGCGGCTCGCCGTCGAACTGCAGCAGGCGGTGCGCGAGACCGGCATGGCCGTCACCGGCCCGAACTGCCTCGGCAATCTCAGCGCCGGCGAGAACCTGTTCACCAATATCGACGACCGCATCGTCACCATGGAGCAGGGCGCGGTGGCGATCGCCGGCCAGTCCGGCGCCATCGTGATGGCGATCCGCCAGGCGCTGGAGGATCGCGGCGTCGGCGTCGGCTACATGGTCACGACCGGCAACGAGGCCGGCCTCGAGACGCCCGACCTGATGGCTTATTTCGCGGCCGATCCGTCGATCAGCGTCATCGTGGTCTATCTCGAAGGCGTGCGGAACACCAAGGCGTTCCGCGATGCCTGCAAGGCCGCGCGCGCGGCGGGCAAGCCTGTCATCGCGCTGAAGCTCGGCGCCTCCGAAGGCGGCCGCGCCGCCGCGATGGCGCATACCGGCGCGCTCGCCGGCTCGATCGAAACCTTCGACGCGATCTCGACCCGCGAAGGCGTGATCCGCGTGCGCGGCCTCGACGAGCTGATCGAGACCACCGAATGCTTCGTCCATGCCGCCACGCCGAAGGGCAACCGGCTCGCCGCGTGACGCTGTCGGGCGGCAAGCGCGGGCTGCTGCTCGATGCCTTCTATTCGGCCGGACTGAATTTCGCGCCGCTGAAGAAGGACGCCCACGACAAGCTCGCAAAAATGCTGGGGCCGGGCTCGATCGTCGGCAATCCGCTCGACGCCGGATTTGCCGCCGTGGTCGATCCTTCCGTCTACATGCAGTCGATCAAGATCATGATCGACGATCCCGACACCGACATCGTCATCATCGATGCCGAGCTGCCGAAGGCGCCGCACGAACTGCGCGAGCGCAATCTGCGCATCGTCAACGAGATGGCGGCCCGCGGCGGCAAGCCCGTGATCTATATCAGCGCGATGTCGATCGGTTTCACCGACTTCACGAAGGTGCTGCGCAAGTCGCTGCCTGACATCGCGGTCATGCAGGGCATGGACCGCGCGGTCACCGCGATCAAATCGCTGATCGAATATGCCAATCTGCGCAAGGAAGTGCCCGACATCCTCTCGAGCTCGAAGGCCTCTGCGCGCAAGACGCTGGAGAAGGCGCTGAAGGAAGCCAAGGGCGCCGCGCTCGACGAGGTCGCGTCAAAGACGCTGCTGAAAGCCTATGGCATTCCGGTCTCGCAGGAAGCGATCGCGCAGACCGCGGCGGACGCCGTGAAGATCGCGAAGAAGATCGGCTTTCCCGTCGTCGCCAAGGTCGTCAGCGCCGACATCCTGCACAAATCCGATATCGGCGGCGTGGTGCTCAACATCAACAGTCCAGCCGAGGTGAAGAAGGCCTTCAACGACATCACCGCGCGGGTGAAGAAGCTCAAGAACAAGCCGAAGCTCGAAGGCATCCTGATCGCGCAGCAGGTCAAGGCCGACCTCGAGCTCGTGGTCGGCGCCTCGCTCGATGCCGAGATGGGACCGGTGGTGCTGTTCGGCACCGGCGGCGTCGACATCGAGCTGTTGAAGGACGTGGCGCTCGCCGGCGCGCCGCTCGATGCGGCCGAGGCCAAGCAGCTGATCGCCCGCACCAAGGCCGGCGTGAAGATCAAGGGCTATCGCGGCAAGCCGGCGCTGCACGAGCCTTCCGTGGTGAAGGCGCTGGTCGGGCTTTCCAACCTGATCGCGGATGCCGGCAGCCGCATCGCCTCGATCGACGTCAATCCGTTCCTGATCAATCCGAAGACCGGTGTCGCCGTCGACGCCCTGATCGTGCTCAACAACGAAGCGGCCAAGGCCGCCGCGAAGCACTGATCCGCGAACGGGAATAACGGCCTTGTGAAAGCGTTGAATAGGCCAAAGGTCGCAACGAGGTCTATTGGCAAAAGCGATCGAGAGAGGCTACGGTCGCGCGCGCAAGGCATCGAAAATGCCGTCAAAACAGACATAATCACCTTCCGGGAGGACTGAATGGCTAGCTCGAAACGGCCCTGGTCGATCAATCGTCGTACGATCCTGAAATCCGGCGCCGCGATTGCTGCAGCGCAATTCTCATCCCCCTACATCATCACAGCCAGAGGCGAGACCCCGATCAAGATCGGCATGGTCGATCCCTTGACCGGCGTCTATGCCGCGATCGCGCAGAACGAGGTGATCGGCGCCAAATATGCGGTCGAGCAGATCAACGCGAAGGGCGGCATCATGGGCCGGCCGATCGAGCTGCTGGTCGAAGACTCCGCCAACGACGTCGGCACCGGCGTGCAGAAGACCCGCAAGCTGATCGAGCGCGACCAGGTCTCCTTCATCATCGGCGACGTCAATTCCGGCATCGCGATCGCGATGGCGCAGGTCACCAGCGAAAAGAAGGTGCTGCACGTCGTCTCCGGCGGTCACAGCGACGTGGTGACCGGTTCGAGCTGTTCGTGGAACGTGTTCCGCGTCTGCAATTCCACCACGATGGATTCGGCCGCGATCGCCCAGACGCTGATCGATAAGTTCGGCAAGAAATGGTACTTCCTCACGCCCGATTACGCCTACGGCCATTCGGTGCAGGCCGGCTTCGAGAAGATCCTGAAAGCCGCGGGCGGCACGTCCGCCGGCTCGCTGGTGCCGCTCGGCACGCCCGACTACTCGTCCTACCTGATCCAGGCCAAGGCCTACGGTCCGCAGGTGCTGATCAACGTGATGGGCGGCAACGACCAGGTCGCGAGCCTCAAGCAGTTCGTGCAGTTCGGCCTCGACAAGCAGATGGCGGTCGGCGGCGCGCTGTTCGAGCTGGAGAGCATCCGCGCGGTGCCGGACGCCGCCCGCGTCGGCTGGTGGACCATGGAATGGTGGTGGGATCAGCCCGGCGTGCCGCATGTCGCCGAGTTCAACGCCGCGATGAAGAAGCTCACCGGTGGTGCGGCGACCGCGCGCAACTGGTTCGGCTATGCCTCGGTGCAGACGCTGGCCGTGATCGCCAACCAGGAGAAGACGCTGGATGCGCCGAAGCTGGCGCACGCGCTGTCCGGCTTCAAGCTGCCGCCGGAGATCGCGCTGCAGCCGGCTGCGCCGGAATATCGCGCCGGCGACCACCAGCTGATGAGCACCGTGTTCGTCGGCGAGGCGCATCCGCCGCAGGGCGATCCCGACAACATGTTCACCATCAAGAGCCCGGTGCCCGGCGAGAAGGCCGCCGGTCCCGTGGAGGAGACCGGCTGCAAGATGCAGTGGCCGGCCTGATACAACAGGTGAAATGCCCGGCGTCCCCAGGACGCCGGGCAAATCGCATGTGGAAGACAAAGCATCACAAAAAGAAAAGGAATAACACATGACGTCGCACACGCTCGGACCGAAACTGAACCGTCGCACGCTGGTGAAGGGTGCCGCCGCACTTGGCGCCTTCCAGGTCACCTCACCGTTCATCATCCAGGCCCGCGGCGAGACGCCGATCAAGATCGGCATGGTCGACCCGATCACCGGCGTCTATGCCGCGCCGGCGGGCAACGAGGTGATGGGCGCCAAGCTCGCGGTCGAACAGATCAACGCCAAGGGCGGCATCATGGGCCGGCAGGTCGAGCTGCTGGTCGAAGACTCCGCCAATGACGTCGGCACCGGCGTGCAGAAGGCGCGCAAGCTGATCGAGCGCGACCAGGTCAATTTCATGATCGGCGATGTCAATTCCGGAATCGCCGCCGCGATCTCGCAAGTCACCGCGGAAAAGAAGATCCTGCACATCGTCTCCGGCGGTCACACCGATTCGATCACCGGCAAGGATTGCAAATGGAACGTGTTCCGCGTCTGCAACACGACGCGGATGGAAGCCAATTCCGTGTCGAACGTGCTGTTCACGAAATACGGCAAGAAATGGCACTTCATCACGCCGGACTACGCTTTCGGCCACACCCTCTATGACGCCTGCACCGACAATCTGAAGAAGCTCGGCGGCACCGTGACCGGCAACGAGCTGACGCCGCTGGGCACCGCCGATTTCGCCGCCTATCTGATCAAGGCGCGCGCGGCCAATCCGGACGTGCTGCTCCTGCTGGTGCAGGGCTCCGACATGATCAACTGCCTCAAGCAGGTCGTGCAGTTCGGCCTCGACAAGCAGATCCATGTGGCGGGCACGCAGCAGGAACTGGAGTCGCTCGCCGGCCTGCCGCCGGAAGCGCGCATCGGCGTCTGGATGTTCGAATGGTACTGGAAGCAGCCCGGCGTTGCCGGCGTCGACAAGTTCGTCGCCGACATCCGCAAGGTCAACGGCGGCAACGTGCCGACCGCGCGCCACTGGTTCGGCTACGTCTCGGCGATGAGCTTTGCGCTGGTCGCCAACAAGGAAAAGACGCTCGACGCGGTGAAGCTCGCAGCCGCACTGGAAGACTTCGAGCTGCCCGACGACGTCAAGCTGCAGCCGAACAAGGTCTACTACCGCAAGGGCGACCATCAATTGATGACGTCCGCCTTCGTCGGCGAGGCGCAGTCGAAAGGCAAGGACGATCCGGAGGATCTGTACCGGGTCGATGAAGTCGTGCCCGGCGACAAGACCGCGCCGCCCGTGGCCGAAACCGGTTGTAAAGTTCAATGGCCAGCCTAGGATGACGCGATTTCGCCGATCCGGGACGCATCCCGGATCGGTGTCCTGATTTCTTCTCCGGTGAACGATGACGCTGCTTCTCCTGTTCAACATCACCAACGGGCTGATCATCGGCGCGTTCTACGTGCTGATGGCGCTCGGCCTGTCGCTGATCCTCAACCTCAGCAACGTCATCAACTTCGCCCATGGCGGCTTCCTCGTCATCGGCGGCTATATCGCCTACACGATCACGCCCTATGTCGGCTTCTGGGGCGCGCTGCTGCTCGCGCCGCCGCTGACCGCGATCATCGGGCTCGTGGTCGAGCGCGTGCTGATCCGCCCGCTCTACGGGCGCGATCCGCTCTACAGCCTGCTGCTCACCTTCGGTCTCGCCTTCATGATCGAGGACGGCACCCGCTTCATCTTCGGCCCGCAAGGCAAGCCGTTCACGATCCCGCCGTTCCTGGCGCAGCCGCTCAGCAACGAGCTGTTCTTCATCACCGGCTATCGCCTGTTCATGGTCGCGGTGGTCATCATCGCGATCGCGCTGCTGTTCGTGCTGCTGCGCTACACGCGGCTCGGCATCCGCATCCGCGCCGGCACGCTCGATCTCGAGACCGTCGCGGCGCTCGGCATCAATGTCGGCATGCTGCGCTCGCTGAATTTCGCGGTCGGCATCTTCCTCGCGGGCCTAGCCGGCGTGCTGGCGGCGGGACAGCTCGGCCTCGAGCCGACGATGGGCACCGGCCTGTTGATGCCGAGCTTCATCGCCATCATCGTCGGCGGCATCGGCAGCCTGCCGGGCACGCTGGTCGGCGGCCTCCTGATCGGCGTCGCGTCCGGCATCACCGCGGTGTTCTTTCCCGGCGGCGAGCGAGGCCGTGATCTACGTGATGATGGCGGTGATCCTGCTCATCCGCCCGCGCGGCCTGTTCGGCGAAGAAGGAATGATGAGTTGACCGAGCAGTCCCGCAAGCTGATCGTGCTCGTCGCGATCTGGGCCGTGCTGCTGCTCGCGCCCTACTGGATGGCGCCGCTCGGCGGCTATACCGCGCTCGCCACCCGCGTGCTGGTGCTGGGGCTGGCCGCGATGTCGCTGAACTTCCTGCTCGGCTTCACCGGCGTGCTCTCCTTCGGCCACGCCGCCTATTTCGGCCTCGGCGCCTATGGCGCCGGGCTGTCGCTGAAATACCTCGCCGCGAGCACGCCGCTCGCCGTGCTCTGCGGCATCCTGCTCGGCGGCCTCTGCGGCGCCATCCTCGGCACCCTGATCGTGCGGCGGCGCGGCGTCTATTTCGCCATGGTCACCATCGCCTTCGGCCAGGTGTTCTATTACATCGCCTTCCAGTGGAGCTCGCTGACCGGCGGCGACGACGGCCTGCGCGGCTTCTCGCGCGCGCCGATCGATCTCGGCTTCACTCAAGCTCGACATCCTCACCAACGCCAACCTCTTCTACTATTTCGTGCTGTTCTGCTTCGCGCTCGCGGTCGGCGCGATGGGCTTCATCCTGCGCTCGCCGTTCGGCCGCACCATGATCGCGATCCGCGAGAACGAGCGCCGCTCGCGCTTCCTCGGCATCCCGATCGAGCGGCACATCTGGATCGCCTTCTCGCTGTCCTGCTTCTTCATGGGCTTTGCCGGCGCGCTCTACGCGCTGGTCAACAATTTCGCCGATCCGCGCGGCCTGCATTACAGCCAGTCCGGCGATTTCGTGATGATGGCGGTGATGGGCGGCATGCGCAGCTTCTGGGGCCCGCTGCTGGGCGCCTTCATCTTCGTGGTGCTGCAGGATTATCTCTCCAGCATCACCGTCAACTGGATGTCGTTCGTCGGCCTGCTGTTCGTGCTGGTGGTGCTGTTCTTCCCGCGCGGCCTGCTCGGCTTCTTCCAGAGGAGCAAGGCGTGAACGTCCTCGAGATCAACAACGTCACCAAGCGCTTCGGCAATCTCGTCGCGGTGCGCGACGTTTCGCTCAACGTCGCAAAGGGCGAGCTTTGCGCCATCATCGGACCGAACGGCGCGGGCAAGACCACCTTCTTCAACCTGATCAGCGGCTTTTTCCCGCCGACCGCAGGCACCATCATGTTCGACGGGCAGGACATCACGAAGCTCGCGACCGATCAGCGCGTCGTCCGCGGCATGGCGCGCACCTTCCAGATCACCGAGATCTTTCCGGAGCTGACGGTGTTCGAGAATGTCCGCATCGCGGCCGAAGTCGCGAGCGGCTATCGCCTGCGGCCCTGGATCAACCGCGCCGAGGCGGCGAAGGTTCACCAGCATGTCGAGGAGACGCTGAAGCTGGTCGCGCTGGAGAACAAGACCGACCGGCTGGTCGGCGAGCTCTCCCATGGCGACCAGCGCGCCGCCGAGATCGCGATGGCGCTGGCGCTGAAGCCGCATCTGCTGCTGCTCGACGAGCCGACCGCCGGCATGGGCGACCAGGAGACCTACCAGATCACGCAGCTGATCCGGAAGCTGCATCGCGACAGCAGCTACACCATCGTGCTGATCGAGCACGACATGCGCGTGGTGTTCAATCTGGCCGACCGCATCTGCGTGCTCGACCAGGGCCGCATGCTGGCGAAGGGCACGCCGAAGGAGATCGCCGCCAACGAGGCCGTTCAGGCCGCTTATCTGGGTAACGCCGCATGAGCGCCGCACTGACAGCCGAAGGCCTGCACACCTATTACGGCAAGAGCCACATCCTGCATGGCGTCAGCCTGCAAGGTCGCCGAAGGCCGCATCACCGCGCTGCTCGGCCGCAACGGCGCCGGCAAGACCACGACCTTGCGCAGCCTGATGGGCCTGACGCCGCCGCGCGAAGGCAAGGTCACCATCTTCGGCGAGGACACCACGCGCTGGCCGACCTACCGCATCGCCGCCGAAGGCGTCGGCTACGTGCCGGAAGGACGGCGCATCTTCGCCAATCTCAGCGTCGAGGAAAATCTCAAGGTGCCGCTGGAGCGCGGCGGTCCCTGGACGGTGCGAGCGCATCTACCAGCTGTTTCCGCGGCTGGAAGAGCGCAAGCTCAACCGCGGCCGCCAACTTTCCGGCGGCGAGCAGGAGATGCTCTCGATCGCCCGCGCGCTGCTGCTCAATCCGCGGCTCCTGATCCTCGACGAACCGTCGCAGGGGCTCGCGCCGCTGATCGTGCAGGAGGTGTTCCGCATCGTGAAGCAGATGAAGGCGGAGGGCATTTCCGTGCTGCTGGTCGAGCAGAACGCGCGCATGAGCCTGGAGATCGCCGACGACGCCTATGTGCTGGATGACGGCGCCGTGGTCTATTCCGGCTCGGCGCGCGAGCTTGCGGCCGATGACGCGCGGGTCCGCGCGCTCGCCGGCGCCAGCGCCGAGGAATGGACGATCGGCTGATTTCCCCCTAAAATGCGCTCATGCGCGCGACCAACCTGGTGATCGGCACGACGACGTCTTGCCGGTGCTCGCCGATAGAGCACTGCCGCGCCATGCTCGTGGTTCCGAAGGTCCGCGCGGTGCGGATACCAGCGCCCGATCCGCATCGTGCTCGACGGTTCGCGCTTCGGGCTGCACATAGGGCGGCGGCGTCGAAATTGTCGATGGCGTGTCCTTGCCGCGCACCAGCGTCGCCCAGTCGCGCGAGCCGACGGCCTGCTTGAGATGCGTCGGGATATAGCGGATCGCGAGCCCGATCGCGCCGCTCGTCGGAGCGGTTCGGCTCCGAACCGTGGAACAGCAGCACGTGATGCAGCGAGGCCTGTCCCGGCTTCAGCTCGACATGGACCGCCTGCGCTTCATCGACCTCGACCGCGATCTCCTGCCCGCGCGTCAGCAGATTGTTCTTGTCGAAGGTGTCCTCGTGCTCGACCTGTTTCAGATGCGTGCCTGCGACGAACTTCATGCAGCCGGACACCTTGTTGGCCGGCGACATCGCCACCCAGGCGGTCGCGACGTCGGACGACGACAGGCCCCAATAGGTCGCGTCCTGATGCCAGGACACGAAGCCGGGATCGCGCGCTTCCTTGATGAAGAAGCTGGTGTTCCAGCACAGGATATCAGGACCGAGCAGGTCCTCGACCGCATCGAGGATTTTGGGATGCCGGATCATCTCGTCGATCCAGGAAAACAGCACGTGGCTGCGATGGCGCATCTCGCCCTGATCGGGCCGCCGCTTGCGGCCTCGTAATCCTCGAGCTTGCGGCGAAAGCCCGCGACCTCGTCCGCGCTCAGCGCGTCGACCGGAAAGTGGTAGCCGTTGCGGCGATAGGCGTCGACCTCGGCCTCGCTCAGCACTCTTGGCACATTGGCCTCCCATTGCTCTTGTTTTGGCGTTGGAACGAGCGTGACCCTGGCGTTCACGGCTGTCAAGCAGCCGCCAAAGAGCCATGCGACGCCTCGCCATTTGACCTTTTGTTCGCCGGCCTTTGCCCGTAAAATGAGGGCCATGCGCGCGACCAATCTGGTGATCGGCACGACGACGCTTGCGGTGCTTGCCGCGGGCTTTGTCGGCATGCTCGTCGTTCAGAAGGTGCGCGCGGTGCGGAACCAGAGCCCGATCCGCATCGTGTTCGACGGTTCCGCTTCGGGCCTGCGCAAGGGCGGCGGCGTCAATTTCGACGGCGTTCCCGCCGGCCAAATCCTCTCCATCAAGCTCGAGAACCCGCGCAAGATCGTGGTGATGGCCATGCTCGACAACAGCGCGCCGATCCGCAAGGACACCGTGGTCGGGATCGAGTTCCAGGGCCTGACCGGAGTGGCGGCGATCTCGCTGGTCGGCGGCGCGCCTTCGGCGCCGCCGGTGCCGCTCGATGCCGACGGCGTTCCCGTGCTGACCGCCGACCTGCGCGAGCAGCAGGAATCGGTCGTCGATACGCTGCACCGGGTCGACAACTTTCTCATCGAGAACCGCGAATCGATCAAGGACACCATGCTGTCGGCCGAAAGCTACACGGCCTCGCTGAAGAGCAAGGCCGACGCGATCGACAGCATCCTCGGCAAGGCGGACAGCGCGTTTGCCGGTTTCGACAGCGGCATGGACAGGATCACCAACGCCCTGCCCGGCTTTGCCGACGGCAAGGCCGAAGAGCTGTTCGAGAAGATGAAGTCGCTGCGCGAGCTCGCCGACACCTACAAGAAGAAGGTCGCGACCTTCATGGACGACGGCCGCAAGATGCTGAGCGACCTCAGCGAAAGCGCCAACAACATGACGCGCAAGATCGACCCGTCCGCGCTGCCGCCCGCGGCGCCGCCGCGCCGGCCGCAGCAGAAGCGGCAGTAGGGTTTCGTCGATCGTCGCACTTTATCCTCCCCCACGAGCGCAGCGAGTGCTGCGGCGCCCGTCCGCCGTGCGAGCGAGGCGGGTCGGGGGTATCCTGCGAGCACGGTCAATCAACGCACCCCGACCTTCGCTACGCTCAGCATAGCCAAGCTCCGCTTCGGCGTTCTTAGCGCTAGAACGGCCGCCGCAAGGGCGGCCGAGGCATCCGCACCGAGTTCGCGGCGAGGGATCAGACCGAGCCAGCTCAACTATACACGAACGCCTTGTCGTCGAGATCGATGCCCGGAAACTCGCGCTGCTCGGTCCAGTATTCCTGGCTGTGCTGCCATTCGGCCTTGTCGCCGCGCCTGGGCAGGCGATGCATGTCGCGCATCAGATAGTTCGGATTGAAATTCTCCGGATCGATCCACGACAGCAGCGGCATGTTGTGGTCCTCCGGCGCGCAGCGCCGGCACCACCTTGCGCACGCCCTTGCTCTTCATGTGGGTCAAAAGCCGGCAAACGAACTCCGCCACCAGATCGGTGCGCAAGGTCCAGCTGGCGCGGAAATAGCCGAACACCCAGGCCATGTTCGGAATGCCCGTGAACATCATGCCGCGATAGGTGACGGTCTCGGCGAAATCGAGCGGCTTGCCGTCGACGACAAAGTCGATGTCGCCGAGCACACAGAGATTGAACCCGGTCGCGGTGACCACGATGTCGGCGGGCAGCGTCTTGCCCGATTTCAGCAGGATGCCGTTTTCGACGAAGCGCTCGATCTCGTCGGTGACGACGGAAGCCTTGCCGTCCTTGACGGTGTGGAAGAAGTCCGCATCCGGCACGAAGGCGATGCGCTGCCGCCACGGCCGGTAGCGCGGCGTGAAATGCGTGCCGACATCGTAGTCCGGGCCCAGCACGGCGCTGATCTGGCCGATCAGCTCGTTCTTGACCTGCTCGGGTTCGGCGAGGCAGCGCTTGGTGAACGCATCCTGCTCGTAGACGATCTTGCGTCGCACGATCTCGTGGATCCATTCGTCCTTGACCTGCAGCCGCCGCAACTCCTCGACGATGTCGATCGCATTGCGGCCGAGACGGAAGAAGGTCGGCGAGCGCTGCAGCATGATGACATGCGCGCATTGATCCGCGATGTTCGGGATCAGCGTCGCCGCGGTCGCGCCCGAGCCGATCACCACCACCTGCTTGCCGTCGAGCGCGAGATCGTCCGGCCAGGTCTGCGGATGCACGATACGGCCCTTGAAGTCGCTCATGCCGTCCCATTCCGGCGTATAGCCTTCGGAATGGCGATAGTAGCCCTGGCACATCCAGAGGAAGTTCGCGGAAATGACGACCTTCTCGCCGCTGTCGGTCTTCTCGGCTTCGATGGTCCAGAGATTCTCCTCGCTCGACCAGCTCGCGCGCAGAATCCGGTGCTTGTAGCGGATGTGCCTGGCGAGATCGTTGTCCTCGATCACCTCGCCCATATAGGCGCGGATTTCGTCGGCGGTCGCGATCGGCGGTCCGACCCATGGCTTGAAGCTGTAGCCGAAGGTGTGGAGATCGGAATCGGAGCGGATGCCCGGATATTTGTGCGTCCACCAGGTGCCGCCAAAGGTCTCCTGCATCTCGAGGATCGACGAAGCTCGTGCCGGGCATCTTGGTTCGCAGATGCCAGGCGCTGCCGATGCCGGAAATGCCGGCGCCGACGATCAGCACGTCGAAATGTTCTGTTGCTTGCGATGCGGACGCGAACGTCCTGCGGGCGGCTTCCACGTTCATTTGTCTCTTCCCTCGGGAGTTGACCGAAGTGACCTCAACTGTTCGCATCGGTCAAGCGCATGTTCGCTGCAGGGCTGGAAATCAAACAGCGTTTGATTTCTGATCAGAGCGCGAAGCCCCATTGCCGCGCCGTCTGCAAAATCCAGTCGCGATAAAGCGTTAGCGGCGTCACTCCGGTGATACCGCCGCAGCCGCCGCTGCCGTTCGCGCCCGTCGACCAGCTCACCACGCCAACAATTGTGGCGACACCTTGCTCGTCCTCGAACACCGGCGAGCCGGAATCGCCGGTGCAGGCGCAGAGGCCCTCGCGCGCGCCCATGGTCGCCGGATCGACCAGGCGAATCTGCAAGCGTGCCGGGCTTGCCGGTCGCGACCAGCGCCGCGCTGCGAATCGTGCCGGCGCTCTTGCCGTCGCCGCGCACGGTGACGCCGACGCCGGCGATGGTGAATTTCGCGCCGACGGCAATCGGCAACTGCGGCGCGCCGAGCGGCGCCGGCGTCTTTGCCGGTGGCCGGACCCGCCAGCCGCAACAGCGCCACATCGGCGGTGGCGCGATGGGCCAGCATCGCCTCCATCCGGAAACCGGGATGGATCGCAACGCTCTCTCACGTCCTGCAATTGCGGCGTCTTGTCCGCGCCATACTGCACGATCTTGTAGTCGGCGCCGGGCTGCACGCAATGCGCGACCGTCAGCACCAGGCCGGGCGCGATCACGCTGCCGGTGCAGAAATTGCCGCGCGAGCCGACGATGGTGACGACCGAGCGGGCGATCGTCTCGGGCGCGGGCGCAGCGCCGCCGACGATGGCGTGGGCGGGCGGCGCGAAGGCCATCGCGGAAAGCGACGATTGCGGAAGCGAATTTCATCGCGGTCAGCAATAGCCCGCGGCGCATCCGCCGCCAAGCCTCGGGCGGGCTGGCGTCATGCGCGCGCATCATGCTAGCCGCTTCCGCGAAAGCATGATGGCGGGGGACTGGATGATCGAAGCAGTGATCTGGGATTTCGGCGGGGTGCTGACGACATCGCCGTTCGAGGCCTTTGCGCGGTTCGAGCGCGAGCGCGGCTTTCCCGTCGACATCATCCGCCGCACCAACGCCGCCAATCATCTGGAAAACGCCTGGGCGAAATTCGAGCGCGCCGAGGTCGATATCGAGGCCTTCGACGAGCTGTTCGCCGCCGAATCCCGCGCGCTCGGCGCCGAGGTGCGCGGCAAGGACGTGCTGCCGCTGCTGCAGGGCGATCTGCGCCCCGAAATGGTCGAGGCGCTCAAGCGCATCAAGGCCAAATTCAGGACCGGCTGCATCACCAACAATCTGCCGGCCAATGCGATGGGCTCGACCAGCGGACGCACGCTCTACATCGCCGAGATCATGGTGCTGTTCGACCATGTCATCGAATCCGCCAAGATCGGCCTGCGCAAGCCCGATCCGCGCATCTACCGGATGATGGTGGACGCGCTGAAGGTCGATCCGAAGAAGTGCGTCTATCTCGACGATCTCGGCGTCAACCTGAAGCCGGCGCGCGAGATGGGCATGACCACGATCAAGGTGGTCGAGCGGCGCGCAGGCGATCGGCGAGCTGGAAGCGGCGACGGGGCTGAAGCTCGCTGTCTCGTAGCGGGTGAGCGAAGCGCCGTCCACGACAGCCGGATGCGCACCCGGATGCTCGCATCGCTGCGCATGCGGGACGCTACTCCGCCGCGTCGCGATCCGCTCCGGAAACGCCGCCGCCAGCGACGCGCGATCCGCCTTCAGCACGCCGCGCTCGGTGATCAACCCCGTCACCAGCCGCGCCGGCGTGACGTCGAAGCCGTAATTCGCGACCGGCGAGCCCTCCGGCACGATCCGCACCGTCTCGATGCGGCCGTCGCGCGTGCGGCCGGTCATGTGCGTCACTTCTTCGGCGCCGCGCTGCTCGATCGGAATCTGCGTGATGCCGTCGGCCACGGTGAAATCGATGGTCGGCGACGGCAGCGCCACATAGAACGGCACGCCATTGTCATGCGCGGCGAGCGCCTTCAGATAGGTGCCGATCTTGTTGCAGACGTCGCCATTGGCGGCGACGCGGTCGGTGCCGACGATGGCGAGATCGACCATGCCGTGCTGCATCAGGTGCCCGCCGGTGTTGTCGGGGATCACGGTGTGCTTCACGCCGTGATGGCCGAGCTCCCAGGCGGTCAGCGAGGCGCCCTGGTTTCGCGGCCGGGTCTCGTCGACCCAGACATGGATGGGAATGCCGCGGTCATGCGCGAGATAGATCGGCGCGGTCGCCGTGCCCCAATCCACCGTCGCAAGCCAGCCGGCGTTGCAATGGGTCAGCACATTGACCGCCTCGCCCGGCTTTTTCTTCGCGGCAATCGCCTCGATCAGCGCCAGACCGTTTTTCGCAATGCCCTGGTTGATGACGACGTCTTCCTCGGCAATGTCGTCGGCGCGCGCATAGGCGGCATCGACGCGCGCCGACGGCGGCAGCGGCCGCAGCACGCGCCGCATCTCGTCCAGCGCCCATTTCAGATTGATCGCGGTCGGCCGCGTCGCGATCAGCAGGTCATAGGCGCGATCGATCGCGGCGTCGGAGCGATCGTCGCGCATCGCCAGCGCCATGCCGTAGGCCGCGGTGGCGCCGATCAGCGGCGCGCCGCGCACCAGCATGGAACGGATGGCGTCCGCCGCCTCCGCGCAATTGGTCAGCCGCGCCACCACGAATTCATGCGGCAACCGGCGCTGGTCGATCGCGCTGACCGACCAGCCGTCGGTATCGCGCCAGATGCTGCGGAAATGCTTGCCGTCGACCTTCATGAGGCGGAAGTCTTAAGCGCGCAGCACGCGGCCCGCAACCGCATCGAGCTTCCTCAGAAGCTCGGGATCGCGCGCCTCCGGCGCCGTGATCAGCGCGGTATCGAGCGCGCGGTCCGAGCCGACCGGGCACGGCTCGTGCTCCCGCGGGAAATCCCGCGCCAGCCGCGCCACCAGCGCTTTCGCCTTGTCGGCGTTCGAGGTCAGCACGCGGATGATGTCCTGCACCGTCACCGCGTCATGGTCGGGATGCCAGCAATCGAAATCGGTGACCATCGCCGCGGTGGCGTAGCAAATCTCGGCTTCGCGGGCGAGCTTGGCCTCGGGCATGTTGGTCATGCCGATCACGGCATAGCCGAGGTTCTTGTAGGTCATGCTCTCGGCATAGGTGGAGAATTGCGGGCCCTCCATGCAGACATAGGTGCCGCCGCGCGCGATCGGAATGCCCTCGGCTTCGGCGGCGGCGGTCAGATGAAAGCGCAGCCGCGGCGAGACCGGATGCGCCATCGACACATGCGCGACGCAGCCCTTGCCGAAGAAGGAGCTCTCGCGCTTGTGGGTGCGGTCGACGAACTGGTCGACCATCACGAAGGTGCCGGGCGGCAAATCTTCCTTGAACGAGCCGCAGGCCGACAGCGAGACCAGGTCGGTGACGCCGGCGCGCTTCAGCACGTCGATATTGGCGCGATAATTGATGTCGGACGGCGAGAGCCTGTGGCCCGCGCCGTGGCGCGGCAGGAACACGATCGGAAGTCCGGCGATGGTGCCGCGGCGGAGCGGCGCCGACGGTTCGCCCCAGGGGCTTTTGATCGCCTCCTCGCGGACGTTCTCCAGACCCGGCAGATCGTAGATGCCGGAGCCGCCGATGATGCCGAGGACTGCCTGTGTCATGCTCGCTCCACGAAAGTGGAAGAGCTATGCCAGTTTTGCGGAGGATTTGGAAGAACGGTTCCTCGTCATTGCGAGCGAAGCGAAGCGATCCAGGCACTCGCAGACGCGTGATATGCGGAGTCATCGGATCGCTTCGCTCTGCGCTACTCGCAATGACGAGCGTAGGTTACGCCGCCTGCGCGGCGCGCAGCTCGCCGGCGACCATGCGCTCCAGCGTCGTGACCGACTGGAAATTCTCCGGCGTGATCTTGTCCTGCGGAATGGTGAAATCGAACTCGGCTTCGACGCCGAGCATCAGATTGACCATGTCCATCGAGGTCAGCCCGATGTCGACCAGCGGCGCGTCGGCCGTCACCTCGGCGGAAACCGAATTCTGCTCGAGGATTCCCTGCACCAGGATCACGATCCGGTTACGAATGTCGGCATCAAAGCTTGGCATCGCTGGCCTCTTCACTCACGTTCGAAGCGGCGCTTATAGCCGCTCAATTGCTGAAAAACTGTGTCGCGGCTTTAGCGTAAATGCTGGTTTTTATTTTAACGCTAACGCGATCGCGGAAAATCGGGATCGTTAAAATACGATGGGTTAACCGTCGATTTTGAAAGGAACGCGTTTACCCTGAATTTCATCGACGCATTTGAATTAAATCCATAGCCTTGGGGTCAATCGAAAACTGAAGGGGACGCTTGCCGCGGCACTCGCAGATGCCGAGCGCAGGCGTTCACAACAACAAAAAGTCGGAGCGCGTCAGACATGAACGTCCAGGAAGCCGGCCTTCGCACCATCGACGAACGCAGCGAGCAGCTGCTCAATCGCGGCCCCTCCTTCCAGGAGCGGACGGCGGCGGTCGCCGCGGCAGCTGCAGCAGAGGCCGAAGAGGTCGACGCGAAGGCGCGCTTCCCCAAGGCCGCGATCGACGCCGCGCGCGAGCGCAAGCTGCTCGGCGCGCAGATCCCGGTCGAGTTCGGCGGCTTCGGCGCCTCGATCTTCGACATCACCGAGATGTGCTACACGCTCGGCCGCGCCTGCTCCTCGGCCGCGATGATCTTCGCCATGCATCAGACCAAGGTCGCCTGCCTGGTGCGGCACGGCACCGGCAGCCGCTATCACGAGGCGCTGATGCGCCGCGTCGCGTCCGAGCAATTGCTGCTGGCGTCCTCGACCACCGAAGGCAACAACGGCGGCAACATCCGCTCCAGCGCCGCCGCGGTCGAGACCGACGACGCCGAGATTTCGCTCGATCCGCAACGCCACCGTGATCTCCTACGGCGCCGAGGCCGACGGCATCGTCACCATCGCCCGCCGCAACAACGATGCGGCCTCCTCCGACCAGGTGCTGGTCGCCTTCACCAAGGAGAATTACACGCTGGAGCGCAGCCTTGCCTGGGAGACGCTCGGCATGCGCGGCACCTGCAGCGCCGGCTTCGAGCTGAAGGCGAAGGCGTCGGCCGAGCAGATCTTCCCGGAAGCCTACGAAAAGATCCACGCCCAGACCATGACGCCGGTCGCGCATCTCTGCTGGTCCTCGGTCTGGGCCGGCATTGCCGCAGCCGCCGTCGATCGCGCCCAGCGCTTCATCCGCAAGGCCGCCCGCGGCGCCGACGGCCAGATGCCGCCCGGAGCGGCGCATTTCACCGCCGCCAAGATGTCGCTCGCCAAGCTGCGCGCCATCATCACCGCCAATCTCGACAATTATGCCGCGCGCGAGCATGACGAGCGCGCGCTGTCCTCGCTCGACTTCCAGTCCTCGATCAACCTGCTCAAGGTCGAAGCCTCCGAGCTCGCGGTGCAGACCGTGATGAGCGCGATGCGCGCCTGCGGCCTCTCCGGCTATCGCAATGACGGCGAGTTCACCGTCGGCCGCCTGCTGCGCGACGTGCTGTCCTCGCCGCTGATGATCAACAACGAACGCATCCTCTCCAACATCGCCACGTCGAGCCTGATGAGCGGCGTGCCGACCTCCCTGCGCGACTGAACAACAACAAAACGGAAAGACCAGCGATGAACGCCTCCGCCCCGATCCGAACCGAATCGCCCGAGCTCGCGCCGCAAGCGGCCGATCCCCTCGATCATCTCGCCGACGTGCTGTTCCACAAGATGGGCACCGACGGCGTCTATGCCCGCACCGCGCTCTATGAGGACGTGGTGGAGCGGCTCGCCTGGCTGATCACGCGGCATCGCGAGCCCGGCACCGAGGTGATGCGCTTCCCGCCGGTGATGAACCGCGCGCAGCTGGAGAAATCCGGCTACCTCAAGAGCTTTCCGAACCTGCTCGGCTGCGTCTGCGGCCTGCATGGCACCGAGCGCGAGATCCACGACGCCGTCGGCCGCTTCGACAAGGGCGGCGACTGGACCACGTCGCTGTCGCCGGCCGACCTCGTGCTGTCGCCGGCCGCCTGCTATCCCGTCTATCCGATCGCGGCGAGCCGCGGCCAGCTGCCCAAGGGCGGCCTGCGCTTCGACGTCGCCGCCGATTGCTTCCGCCGCGAGCCGTCGCGCCATCTCGACCGCCTGCAGTCGTTCCGGATGCGCGAATATGTCTGCATCGGCACGCCCGATGACGTCGCCGATTTCCGCGAGCGCTGGATGGTGCGCGCGCAGGGCATCGCGCGCGACCTCGGCCTCTCCTTCCGCGTCGACTATGCCAGCGATCCCTTCTTCGGCCGCGTCGGCCAGATGAAGGCGGTGAGCCAGAAGCAGCAGTCGCTGAAGTTCGAGCTGCTGGTGCCGCTGCGCTCGGAAGAGCAGCCGACCGCCTGCATGAGCTTCAACTATCACCAGGCGCATTTCGGCACGACCTGGGACATCAAGGACGCCAATGGCGAGCCCGCGCATACCGGCTGCGTCGCCTTCGGCATGGATCGCCTCGCGGTCGCGATGTTCCACACCCACGGCACCGATCTTGCCGCCTGGCCGGTCAAGGTGCGCGAGATGCTCGGCCTGAAGACGCTGATCACCGCCGACAGCCACGGCGAAGGCTGGCGCTGAGGCGACTCCGAGCGGACCCATGCCGTGAACGCGCTCAGGCCACAAATCCGGTGCCGGGAGATCGGCGAAGCCGATCTCGATGGCGTCGCCGACCTGCTCGCGCGCGGCTTCTACGGCCGTTCGCGCGACTACTGGCTGCAGGGGTTGCGCCGACAGGCGGCACGCGAGCGTGCCGCAAGGCTATCCGCGCTTCGGCTACATGCTCGACCATGAGGGCGTGCCGGTCGGCGTGCTGCTTGCTGATCTATTCGCTGCGCGATGCCGACGGCGAGGCCGCGATCCACTGCAATCTCTCGAGCTGGTATGTCGAGCCGGCGTTCCGCAACTATGCGCCGATGCTGACCAGCCTCGCGCAGCGCCGCAAGGAAGTCAGCTACTTCAACATCAGCCCGGCGCACTGGACCTGGCCGATCATCGAAGCCCAGGGCTTTCGCGCCTATTGCAAGGGCCTGTTCTTCTCGTTTCCCGCGCTGTCGCGCAATGGGCGCGACGGGACGTGTCGAGATCGTCTCGGCCGATGCGGAATCGATCGAAGGGCTGCCGGCCGCCGACGCCGAACTTTTGATGCGGCACGCCGCCTATGGCTGCACCAGCCTGGTGTGCCGCACCGCGGATGGCGCCTTTCCCTTCGTGTTCGTACCGATGCGGATTCGCCGCGGCTGGATTTCGCCGCCCGCCATGCAACTGGTCTATTGCCGCGACATCGCCGAATACGTCGCCTGCGCCGGCGCGATCGGCCGCGCGCTGCTGCGGCAGGGCCGGATTTCCGTGCTGTTCGATGCCAATGGCGAGGTGCCCGGCCTGGTCGGTTTCTACACCGAGAAGCGCGGCCGCAAATATTTCAAGGGCCCGCACCGGCCGCGGCTTGCCGATCTCTCCGATACCGAGCTGGTGCTGTACGGGCCGTAGAGCATCACTCGTCATTGCGAGGAGCGTAGCGATGAGCAAGCGATACCCGCGAACCCGCATATCGCTGCGCTTCGCTACTCGCAATGACGAACGATGAGCTTACGCCGCCATCCGCCGCGCGTGCGCGAAATCCCAATAGAGCTTGCGCGCCCGCGTATAGAACCGCCCCGGCGCAAGCTGCCGGTCGTCGATCCGGATGACCGGCGCGACCTTGGCGAAATTGCCGGTCGAGAAGATCTCGTCGGCGGTCTCGAAATCCTCGTAGCGCAGCGTCTTCTCGACCACGGTGACGCCGTCGCCGCGCAACAGATCGATCACGCGCTGCCGCGTGATGCCGTTGAGGAAGGTGCCGTTCGGCGCCGGCGTGTAGACCACGCCGTCCTTGGCCATGAACACATTGGCATTGCCGAACTCGGCGACATTGCCGAGCATGTCGAGCATCAGGCAGTTCTGGAAGCCGCGCGAGGCCGCTTCGATCAGCGCGCGCGAATTGTTCGGGTAGAGGCACGCCGCCTTGGCGTCGACCGGCGCGGTCTCCATGGTCGGCCGGCGGAACGGCGACAGCGTGATCGCGCTGCCCGAGGCCGCCGGCATCGGCGCTTCATAGATGCACAGGCACCAGTTGGTGGTCTCGGGATCGAACAGCACGCCGCCGCCGCTGCCATGCTGCGCCCAGTACATCGGGCGGATGTAGAGCTCGGCATTGGCCGCCGAAGCGCGCGATGCCCTCGCGCGCAAGGCCGATCCAGGTCTCGGTGTCGACCACCGGCTTCAGCCGGAAATTGGTCGCGGACCAATTGACCCGCGCGCAATGGCGATCGAGATCGGGCGCTGACGCCCTCGAAGGCGCGCGCGCCGTCGAACACGGTCGAGCCGAGCCAGGCCGCATGCGTGCGCGGCCCCATGATCGGCGCGTTGCCCTCGTGCCACTCGCCTTCGAAGAAGGTCCAGGTCTGCGAATAGCTGACGGGCTTGATGATGTTTGTCATGTGTCGATCCGTGCGGCGCTTGTCGCGCATCCTTGTCCGGATTGCTTAACGAAATCCACATTAAGCCGAACACAGGGGCCGATTCACGGCGGATCGGCCGCCATGGTAAGCTCTCGTGGTTAACCGGAACCGCCATGCCGCTCGATCCCCTCGCCAAGCGCCTGCTCACCATGATGGCCGCGGCCGCGCCCGCGGAGCGCCGACGGCCGACCGCGAGCGAGCGCCGCGCATCGCTGGCCAAGCTGATGCAGTTCGCGCGCGCCGATGCGGCCGAGCGTGAGCGCGACCGACGGCGCCCTGCCCGGTCCCGGCGGCGACATCGCCTATCGGCTCTATGCGCCCGCGGGTGACGGCGCGCCTGCGCCCGGCTTCATCTTCTTCCATGGCGGCGGCATGGTGGCCGGCAGCATCGAGACCCATGACCGTGTCGCCGCCGCGCTTGCGGAAGCGACCGGCTGCCGGCTGGTCTCGGTCGACTATCGTCTGGCGCCGGAGCACAAATTTCCGGCGGCCATCGAGGACGCCATTGCCGCGACCGAATTCGTCGCGCGCAACGCGGCCAGTCTCGGCATCGACGCGGAAAGGCTCGTGATTGGCGGGGATTCCGCGGGCGCGACGCTGGCCGCGGTGGTGTGTCAGCACGCGCTGCGCCATGGCCCGGCCATCGTCGCGCAATGCCTGATCTGCCCGGTGCTCGATTTCGAGGAGACCTCTCCCTCGCGCGAAACCTTCGCCGAGAACCATCTGATCGATCGCGCAACGCTGGAAGCCGACCTCGCCGACTATCTGCCCGAGGGAACCGACCCCGCCGATGTCAGGATTTCGCCGCTGCGCGCGCTGCATGTCGCAGGCCTGCCGCCTGCGATCATCCACACCGCCGAGTTCGATCCGATGCGCGACGAGGGCAACGCCTATGCGCGCAAGCTGCTCGCGGCCGGCGTCGCCGTGGAACATGTCTGCCATGACGGCATGATCCACAATTTCCACGCCATGAGCGCGGTGCTGCCGCAGGCGCGTCTGATCCTGTCACAGATCGGTGAACAGGTGCGCCGCGCGGTTGGCTAACGACACCGTAAAAACTTGCTTCAAATTTTACTTAATTCGCCGCGTTTCATTAGGGTTATTTCATCAATGTTGCCGCGAATTATTGCTCGTTTCATCCCTCGCCTCTAATCAAGACGCAGCGCAAAAAGGCACCGATAAAGAGTGCGTTGCGCTGGGCGTGGAGGCCGACGATGCGCAACGAGACGATCGCTATTCACGCGGGCTACGAGCCCGATCCCACCACAAAATCCGTCGCCGTCCCGATCTACCAGACCGTCGCCTATGCCTTCGACAGCGCCGATCACGGCGCCGCTCTGTTCAATCTCGAGAGCGAAGGTTTCCGCTACAGCCGCATCGCCAATCCGACCACCGCGGTGCTCGAGAAGCGCGTCAGCGAGCTCGAAGGCGGCGTCGGCGCGCTCGCGGTCGCCACCGGACAGGCCGCGCTGCATTTCGCTTTCGTCAATGTCGCCGATGACGGCGGCAACATCGTTTCCGTTCCGCAGCTCTACGGCACGACGCACACCCTGCTCGGCCATGTGCTGCCGCGCCAGGGCATCAAGGGACGCTTCGCCGACAGCGACCAGCCCGATGCGATCGAGCGGCTGATCGACGAGAACACCAAGGCGGTGTTCGCCGAGACCATCGGCAATCCCGCCGGCAATGTCTGCGACATCGAGGCGCTGGCAAAGGTCGCGCATCGCAACGGCGTGCCGCTGATCGTCGACAACACGGTGGCGACGCCGATCCTGCTGAAACCGTTCGACTACGGCGCCGACATTTCGGTGCATTCGCTGACGAAATTCCTGGGCGGCCACGGCACCACGCTGGGCGGCGCCATCGTCGACAGCGGCCGCTTCCCCTGGAAGAATCACGCCGATCGCTTCCCGTCCTTCAACAAGCCGGACGCCTCCTATCACGGCCTCGTCTATGCCGAGCGCTTCGGGCCGACCGCCTATATCGAGCGCGCGCGCAGCATCTATCAGCGCACCATGGGTTCGGTGCTGTCGCCGTTCAACGCCTTCCTGCTGCTGCAGGGCATCGAGACCGTGGCGCTGCGCATCGAGCGTCATGTCGAGAACGCGCGCAAGGTCGCGGAATTCCTGCGCAAGGATCCGCGCGTCGCCTGGGTCAACTATGCCGGCTTCCCCGACAGCCCCTATTACGCGCTGGTGCAGAAATATCTCGACGGCAACGCCTCCTCGCTGTTCACCTTCGGCATCAAGGGCGGCATGGAAGCCGGCAAGGCGTTCTACGATTCGCTGAAGCTGATCACGCGCCTCGTCAATATCGGCGACGCCAAGTCGCTGGCCTGCCATCCCGCCTCGACCACGCATCGCCAGATGTCGGCGGAGCAGCAGCGCATGGCCGGCGTGTTGCCGGAGACCATCCGTCTCTCGATCGGCATCGAGCACATCGACGACATCATCGAGGACATCGACCAGGCGCTGGCGCAGGCCTGCGCGGGATCGTCGCGGCTCGAGGCCGCGGAGTAAAGCGGGCAGCGCGATGACGCTCCTGTTCGACAAGGATCGGCCGATCAAGAGCCCGGCGCTCGCGCCCGCGCAGGACGCCTTCGAGCGCGCCGGCCAGGGCGAGCTGACCATCGGGCTGGTCAACAACATGCCCGACAGCGCGCTGAAGGCGACCGAACGGCAGTTCATGCGGCTGCTGCAGGCGGCCGCCGGCAACATCCGGGTCAACTTCCATTGCTTCTCGCTGCCGGCGGTCGCGCGATCGAAGCAGGCCAGCGAGCACATCGCCCATGACTACGCCGACATCGCCGATCTCGATCGCCTCGGGATCGACGGGCTGATCGTGACCGGCGCCGAGCCGATCGCGGCGAACCTGCCGGACGAGCCGTTCTGGGGCCAGCTCACCGAGATCATCGACTGGGCCAGGACCAATACCCGCTCGACCATCTGGTCGTGCCTTGCGGCGCATGCGGCGGTCAAGCATCTCGACGGTGTCGAGCGGCATCGGCTGAGCGCGAAATGCTCCGGCGTCTATGACTGCAGCAAGGCCGGCGACGACTGGCTGACGCGCGGCCTGCCCGCCACGCTGAAGGTCTCGCATTCGCGCTACAACGAGCTCCGGGAGAGCGAGCTCGCCGCGCGCGGCTATGAGATCCTGACGCGCTCCGATGTCGCCGGCGTCGACATTTTCGCCCGGCAACTGGAGAGCCGCTTCATCTTCTTCCAGGGCCACCCCGAATACGACGCCTCATCGCTGCAGCGGGAATATATGCGCGACCTCGCGCGCTTCCTCAATCGGCGAGCGCGACAGCTATCCCAACATCCCCGCCGGCTATTTCGATGCGGCGACGGTCGAGCAACTCGAAAGTTTCGAGCTGCGGGCACGCGCCAATCGCGATCCCATGCTGGCGGCCGAACTGCCCGGCCTGACGCTTCGCGCCGACATCGCCGCAGGTGCGGCGGCCAACACCATCTTCCGCAACTGGCTCGGCTTCCTTCGCGAGGAAGCGCGCGAGCCTGCCTCGTCGCGGAAATGATCATGCCCTCCTGGTCGAATTTCAGAGCGCGCCTCTCCAACCGCCTCGCCCGGCATCTCTTTGCTGCGCCGATGCAGCTCAAGGGCGGGCAGCCGATGGTGAGCTTCACCTTCGACGACATTCCGGTGAGCGCCGCCACCGTCGGCGCGCCGATGCTGGAGGAGTTCGGCGGCCTCGGCACCTTCTATGTCGCGGGCGGACTGGTCAATCGGCGCACCGATCAGGGCGACGGCGTCGATCCGGACGGCATCGTGAAACTCCGCCGCAGCGGCCATGAGATCGCCTGTCATACCTTCTCGCATCAGCGCGCAATCGATCTCGACGCGACGACGCATGGCCGCCGAACTCGAGCAGAACCGGCACTTTCTCGAAGGGCTCGACGCCTCGATCAGGCTGGAGAATTTCGCCTACCCCTACGGCCTCGCGACGGTCGCGCGCAAGCGGCAGCTGACGCAACAGCTTCCGCTCGGCCCGCGGCATCCTGCCCGGCGTCAACAGCGGCACCATCGACCTGCAGTTCCTGCGCTCGACACCGCTGATCGACAAGGACATCGACCGCGCCGGCATCGACCGCGTCTTCGACGAAGCGGTCGCGACCGACGGCTGGCTGATCTTCTACACCCACGACGTGGCAGATACCCCGAGTCCCTGGGGCTGCACGCCCGGCCTGCTGCGCCATGCGCTCGATGCCGCCAGGCGGCGGAACATGCCGATGGTCAGCGTCGCCGAAGCGCTTGCGGCGTGCCGCAGGCTAAGTTGTTTTCGGCGGCGCGCCGACATATCCCATGAACAGGATCAGGCCGGTCTTGCGGTCGCGCAACGCGAACACGAACGGCTTGTCGACGATCATCTTGACGTGATCGTCGGGCGCGAGCGATCGCGTCGTCACCACGGCGGTCGCGGCAGCAGCCTCGGTGCCCTCCTCCGACAGCCGCAATTCCAGCTTCTGCACCACGCGGCTGATGATGAGGTCCTCGTCCGAGAATTGCTCCAGCGCGTCCTTGCGCTGACGCGCGGCCCGCAAACCCATCGCATCCAGCGGCCGCAGCAATTCTTCCACCGACGACAGCGACAGTTTCGGCATGCCGATTTCGCCGTTCCGCGTCTCAAAGCCCTGGCCGCCGAGCCAGCCCGCGACCGGCGCAAAATCGCCGGCGCTCGCCGGCGCGGATTTGGTCGTCACCACCACCAGCTTGAAATCGTCATGGGCGTAGCCGAGCTCGCTCGCGATGAAACGCTCGTCCTGGCGGAACGCGAATTTCGCGACCGGCGAATGCATCATCGCCACGTCGACATTGCCGGACAGCGACTGGAATTTTTCGGTTTGCGTCTTCGCCGGATTGAACTGAACCGCCCACTTGTCCTTGAAGTAAAGCGCGTTGACGGCGACGAGGCCCAGCGTCTCCGGCGCCTCCTCCAGGATCGACGGAATCAGATCGCGGGTCTTCTCCTTGACCCAGCGGTTGATGCGATCGACGATCTCGGGGTTGCTGAGGCTGTCGACCAGCACGTCGGCGCCGGCGCCGGATAGGCCAAGCAGCGCGAGTTGCTTCGGCCGCACCGCGCGATCGAAGGCAATCAGATTGGCCAGCGCCAGCGGACTGTCGCCCGCGCTCTTCGCGATGATCGCCGACACGCTGTTGCGAAGCGCGCGCAAATCCTCATCTGCCTGCGCCCGCCGCGCGACCGGCTTGAAGCCGAGGGTGCGATGAATGGCCGAGCGCATCATGTTGCCGGCGCCGAGATCGACGAACGACAGGATCGAGGCGATGCTCGCAGGCGAAACCACGAAATTGCCGCTCGCATCGGCCTTGCCGCGGCCGGCGAGATAACGGATCAGGTTCTCGCCGAGCTGCGCTTGCGCGGCGAGAAGATCGTCGCTGCCGATCGCTGTTGTTCGGGTTGGTGGCGCTGGCGGCATCGAGGATGGCCGCATAGGCATAGCTGTTGGCAAGACCGGCGAGGCCGACAAGGCCGGCCTTCAGCAACAGTCTCCGTTCAATCGATAAGAGGTTTCATGTCCCGCCTCATGAGAGCCGCCGCGCCCATGCGCCTGCAAATCCTAGCATGTTATCGCAGCCTTGTGACCGGGCGGATGTGACCGGGATCACTCAGCTCTTGCCTGAAGCCGTATGCCGGCACCATCGGTCGCGCCGACGGCCGAGGCGGTTCACGGCTGGCGGCGACATCCCTTCAGGAACAACGCGGCGCAGGCCTTGGCGCGTTGCTCAATCTCGTTGCGGCTCGGCGCCGGCCTGTGCCCGAACATCGTTGCGCGCAATGGCTGCAGCGCGAGCATACCGAGCAGCATGCCCGCGGCGACATCGACATCGTCGAGCGCAATCGTGCCGCGCTTGACTTGCACACGCAGCCAGTCGGCCAGCGCGCCCTGGGTTCGCATGATTGCCTTGTTGAAGAAGGTCTCGGCGATATCGGGGAATTTGTCGCTCTCTCCGGCGACGACGCGCTGAAGCGCGATCACCTCGCCATCAAGCATCAGTTCGCCGCACATCAGCAAGGCTTCCGCGAGTGCCGGCTCGACATCGCCGCCGTCGCAGGCGCGCAGTTTCACGGTCGAGACGAGCGCTCGGTGCGCTCGGTCACCATCCCCTCGAACAGCGCCACCTTGTTGGGGAACAGCCGATAGAGCGTCTTGGTCGAGACGCCGGCGGCGCGCGCCACGCTGTCCATGCTCGGTGCCGGCAAAGCCGTTGGCCGCGAATGCTTGCCGCGCGGCGTCGACGATGACGGCGCGCGTCTCCTCGTCGCAGCGCAGCTGCGGCCGGCCGCGGCCGCGCTGTGGCTCGCACTCTTCGCTGTTTCTCGGCTTTGTGATCGCCATGCTTTTAGATGATGCCTGTCATTCTATTGACAGTCCCAATGTAGGCGCTATTTTGGAAAACGTCAAGTTTCCTAATTATCCCACTGCCGAGCGATCAGAAATTCTCCTTTCTTGGCAATGGGATAGGCCGATCAGGAGGGCATCATGAGCCGTCATTCCACATCTTTCGAAGCCGAGCGCGAGGTCTCCGCCGAGACCGTCGCAGGAGCTGCTCGCGGAGCCGAATCCCCAGTCCAATCCGCCGGTTAGCCCGGTCCCGGCGACCGTGCCCGCGGCCAAGCCCACCGGCCGCTTGCGCCGGCTGTTGCTGGCGGGCGTCGCCGTCGCCGCCTGGCCGGGGCGTCCTGCTACGGCTTGGGACTACTGGACCATCGGGCCGCTTCCTGGTTTCGACGGACGACGCCTATGTGCGCGCCGACAACACCACCATCGCGCCGAAGGTTTCCGGCTATCTGCGCGAGGTAGCAGGTCGGCGACAACGAGCATGTGAAGGCCGGTCAGGTGCTGGCGCGGATCGACGAACGCGACTTCAAGGTCGCGCTCGACCAGGCCCGCGCAGACGTCGCCGCGGCGCAGGCGACCATCACGAGCAAGCAGGCGCAGCTCGAGGTCCAGCAGTCGGTCATCGCCGCGGCGAAGGCGACCATCGAGGTCGACATCGCGAACAAGACTTTCGCGGGCCAGGAGAACAAGCGCTACACCGACCTTGCCGCCACCGGCTATGGCAGCCTGCAGAATGCGCAAGCCGCGCAATCCAAGAATGCGGGCGCGGAAGCGGCCATCGCCCGCGACCAGGCCAATCTGGTGTCCGCGCTGAAACAGGTCGACCTGCTCAAGGCCGAGATCGCGCAGGCCGAGGCGGCCGCGGCGCGCGCATCCGCGCTGCAGGCGCAGGCCGAGCTCAATCTCGGCTACACCACGATCACGGCGCCGATCGACGGCATCGTCGGCAACCGCACGCTGCGCGTCGGCCAGTACGTGCAGGCCGGCACGCAATTGATGTCGCTGGTGCCGGCCACCGGCGCCTATGTGATCGCGAACTACAAGGAGACGCAGCTCACCCACGTGAAGGAGGGCCAGCCGGTCGATGTCTCCGTCGACATGTTCCCCGGCCAGGTCGTGCACGGACACGTCGACTCGCTGGCACCTGCCAGCGGCCAGGAGTTCGCGCTGCTGCCGCCCGACAACGCCACCGGCAACTTCACCAAGATCGTGCAGCGCATCCCCGTGAAGATCGTGCTCGAGGGCGGCGCGCCGATCGAATTGCGGCCGGGCATGTCGGTCGTTCCCCACATCTCGACGAAGCTTCTCAGCAACGGCTCCACGAAGATCGCATCGATCCAGAGGTGATGCCATGAGCGCCCTTACCCTTTCAGCCTCGACACCAATCCCGCGCAGCGTGGCGCCCGCCGCGCCCGCCAATCCCGACCGCGCCAGCCCGACGGTGTGGATCGCCATTCTCGCCGCGATGATCGGCGCCTTCATGGCGATCCTGAACATCCAGATCACCAATGCCTCGCTGCTCGACATCGAAGGCGGCATCGGCACCGGCGTCGACAACGGCTCCTGGATCTCGACCTCCTACCTGATCGGCGAGATCGTGGTCATTCCGCTGACCGACTATCTCAGCCGCGTGTTCTCCGTCCGCAAGCTCATGCTCTCGTTTGCGACGCTGTTTGCGATCTTTTCGGTGCTGTGCGCCTTCACCACCGACCTGCCCTCGATGATCGCGATGCGCGCCTTCCAGGGCTTCTTCGGCGGCGTGCTGATCCCGATGGCCTTCACGCTTGTCTTCACCAAGCTGCCGCAGCAGCAGAAGCCGATTGGGCTGGCGATGTTCGCGCTGGCCGTCACCTTTGCGCCGGCGATCGGTCCGACCATCGGCGGCTATCTCACCGAGAATTACGGCTGGCAGACCATCTTCTTCGTCAACGTCGTGCCGACCGCGGTCATGGTCGCCATGCTTTATTTCACGCTCGAGCGGCAACCGATGCAGCTCGGCCTGTTGCGCGAAGCCGACTGGCTCGGCATTGCGACCATGGCGATCGGGTTGTCGGCGCTGCAGGCCGTGCTCGAGGAAGGCAACAAGGACGACTGGTTCGGCTCGCCCTTCATCGTGCGGCTCGCAGTGATCTCGGCGGTCAGCCTCGCGCTGTTCATCTGGATCGAGCTCACCGTGGAGAAGCCGCTGCTCAAGCTGCGGCTCCTGACCCAATGGAATTTCGGCATCGGCACGCTGGCCTCCGTGTTCCTCGGCTTCGCGCTGTTCGGCTCGGTCTATCTGCTGCCGGCCTATCTCGGCCAGGTGCAGCGCTACAATGCCGAGCAGATCGGCAACGTGCTGGCCTGGACCGGGCTGCCGCAGCTGCTGCTGATCCCGCTGGTGCCGAAGCTGATGCAGCGCTTCGATGCGCGCTACATCGCGGTCACCGGGCTGTTGCTGTTTGCAGCGAGCGCCTTCATGAACATCGAGATGTCGCTCGACTATTCCGGCGACCAGTTCTGGCTGCCGAACATCGTGCGCGCCATCGGCCAGGCGCTGACCCTGGCGCCGCTCAGCTCCGTCACGCTCGGCAGCGTCGCGCCGCAGGATGCGCCGGCCGCCTCCGGCATCTCCAACATGATGCGCAATCTCGGCGGCGCGATCGGCACCGCGGTGCTCGCCACCATCGTCACCAAGCGCGAGCAATTCCATTCCAACATCATCGGCCAGTCGGTCGATCTCGGCCGCGAGGAAGTGCGCACCCGCATCGCGCAGCTGACCAATTATTTCCAGGCGCACGGCATGCCCGATCCGGCCGACGCGCAGCATCAGGCCATCGTCGCGCTCGGCAATATCGTCAAGCGTCAGGCGCTGGTGATGGGTTTTTCCGACACCTTCGCGGTGATCGGCGTCGTGCTGGTGCTCGCCGCGATCGCGATGCTGATGCTGCGCAAGGTCAGCGCCGGCGCAGGCGGCGGCGCGCATTGAGGCGCCGCCGAAGTCGCCCGTCAGTAGCGCGCGACCACCGGGCCCCAGTTGAACTTCACGTTCAAGCCGGCGCGGATGATGTCGTCGGTCAGCTTGGTGTCGCGGGTCACGATGATCGTGCCGACCGGTGTGACGAGCTGCGGATTGAAATACTGCTTGGTCTCGAAACCGGCGTGCAGATATTCGACCTTCAGCGTCACGTCGAACGCGCCGCCGGTCCACACCGCGAACTCGCCGCCGAGGCCGGCGACCCAGCCGGTGCGATCGCGCGATTCGCTGATGGTGCCGAATGCCGGATTGGTAACCGAAACCGTGGTGCCGGCGACCGCGACGCCGGCGGTGCCGTAGACCATGAAGCGGTCGATCGCGTAGCCGAAGCGGCCGCGGAAGGTGTCGAGCCATCTCTCGCGCGTCTCGCTGACGCTCGCCGTGTTGAACGGCGGCAAATCGTTCCTGCTGCCGCGCTTGTTGGTCCAGGAGAAATCGGCCTCGCCGCTGACCACGAAGTTGCTCATCTGGATGTTGCAGCCGACGGTGCCGCCGGCGATGCCGCCCTTGATGGTCATGCCGCCGGTGATGCTCGCGTTGGGAAACGCGCCGGAATTTGCGATCTGCTCGCCCTGGCCCGATGCACCGCCGCCTTCGACGCCGACATAGCAGCCGGTCCATGAGAACAGGATCGGCGCGGGCAGCGCGGCCTTCATGGGCATCGGACGGCCGGAAAATCCGCGGCGGAGGCCGCCGTCGCCACGCTCACAAACGCCGCTACAAGCGGAAAAAGCTTTTTCATTTTGACGCCCCAGACAGGTATTTTCCGGGACAGTATCAGCGCGCCCGCCGCTAGCCTGTGACCCTAGGGCAACTCTCGATTTAAAAGCGCGGGCCGGCTCGGGACACGCACGGCCGGCGCCGCGACGATGGTATTTTGATACTTCCGCCGGCCGCCCGGTTTTGCTGCACCCCTTGCCTGCAAAATTCGCGGCCATCCGCGCCTGCCGCCGTGATAAGCCGCGAGGCGAATGACCCATCCGGAGCCGAAATCCGTGGCTGACGCCAAGCCTCTTGCTGCCATCGAAGCCGTCGAACGCGGGCTTGCCTCGCAGGGCTATATCGCCAGCCGCCAGATCGCGACCGCGGTCTATCTCTCCGAGCAGATCGCCAAGCCGATCCTGGTCGAGGGCCCGGCCGGCGTCGGCAAGACCGAGCTGGCGAAGGCGATCGCCGGCTGGCGCAAGCTGAAGATGATCCGCCTGCAATGCTACGAGGGCCTCGACGAGGCCAAGGCGCTCTACGAGTGGAAATACGCCAAGCAGCTGCTCTACACCCAGATCCTCAAGGACAAGCTCGGCGAGGTGCTGGGCGGCGCGCAAACGCTGCATGACGCGCTCGGCCAGCTGCATGATTTCGGCGACGTGTTCTTCTCCAAGGAGTTCGTCGAGCCGCGGCCGCTGTTGCAGGCGCTGGAGCAGCCGGCCGGCTGCGTGCTGCTGATCGACGAGATCGACAAATCGGACGCCGAGTTCGAGTCGCTGCTGCTCGAAATCCTCTCGGACTTCCAGGTGAGCATTCCCGAGCTCGGCACCGTGGTGGCCAAGGTCGCCCCGACCGTGATCCTCACCTCCAACAGCGAGCGCAATCTCGGCGACGCGTTGAAGCGGCGCTGCCTGCATCTGCATATCGGCTTTCCCGAGCAGAAGCTCGAGGAGCGCATCGTCGAAAGCCGCGTGCCCGGCATCTCGCAAACGCTGCGCAAGCAGCTGGTCGGCTTCATCCATGAGCTGCGCACCCTCGACCTGAAGAAACAGCCGTCGGTCAGCGAGACCATCGACTGGGCGCGGGTGCTGGTGCTGCTGCAGGCCGCCGAGCTCGGCCACGAGATGGTCAAGGACACGCTCAACGTGCTCCTGAAATACGAATCCGACGTCGAGGCCGCAACGCCGCATGTGACGACCTTCGTCGCCAAGGCGACGCGCCAGAACGTGTTCGGATAGGACCATGCGCGACAACCTGCATCGCTTCTTTCGCGCCGCCCGCGGCGCGGGCGTGCATGTCTCGCCGGCCGAGAGCATCGATGCGATGCGCGCGGTCGAGAAGGTCGGCTTTGCCGAGCGCACCATCCTGCGCGACACGCTGCTCTTGACGCTGGCCAAATCCGAGGACGAGAAGAAGGCGCTCGGCGCCTGCTTCGACCTGTTCTTCTCGCAGCCGGAACCGAAGCAGGAAGCCAACGACAATCAGGCGAACGCCGAGACGCCGGCGTCGCAAAGCGACGAGCGCGGCCGGCGGCGGCGCGGAATCGCAAAACCTCGGTCCGCTGGCGCAGATGCTGCTGTCGCAGGATCGGAACGCCGTTGCCGCGGCGATCGCCAATGCGTCGGCTGCGGCGTCGCTGTCCGACATCCGCTTCTTCACCCAGCGCGGCATCTTCTCCAGCCGCATCCTGGAGCAGATGGGGATCGGGCGTCTCAACGACGATCTCGAGGCGCTGACCGCCAACAACCCGGCGCTGGCCGAGCGGCTCGTCGGCGCTGACCGACGGCCTGCGCGAGAACGTGCGCGATGCGGTCTCGCAGGCTCTGCTGCTGTACGGACGGGAAGAGGCCGAGAATCTGCGCAACGAGATCCTGCGCAACGCGCCGATGGCGCGGCTCGAACCGCGGCAGATCGAGCAGATGCGCGCGCTGATCCGCCAGATCGCGCGCCGGCTGCGCGAGCGCTACTCCAAGCCGCGCAAGCGCCAGCGCCGCGGACACCTCGATGTCCGTCGCACGCTGCGCCGCAACGCGGCCTGGGGCAGCGTGCCGTTCCTCACCGCCTGGAAGCGCCGGCATCGCGACCGGCCGAAGATCGTGGCGCTGTGCGACGTCTCCGGCTCGGTGGCGCGGGTCTCCGATTTCTTCCTGCTGTTGATCCACAGCCTGCATGAAGTGGTTTCCGACGTGCGCTCCTTTGCGTTCTCCGGCCATCTGATCGAGGTCAGCGACATCCTCGAAGCCAAGAGCGCCGAAGAGGCGATGACCGACATCATGGGCAAGGTCGGCTTCGGCTCGTCCGACTACGGCAACTCGCTGGCCGATTTCGAGCGCGGCTTTATGTCGGCGGTGACGCCGCAGACCACCGTGATCGTGCTCGGCGATGCGCGCAGCAACAATCTCGATCCCGGCGCCGATATCCTGCGGCGCGTCTCCGAGCGCGCCAAGCGCGTGGTCTGGCTCAATCCCGAGAGCCGGCTGACCTGGGGCTTTGGCGATTCCGAGATGCCGCGCTACGCGACCTTCTGCAACGTGGTGCGCCAATGCGCCACCGCGCAGCAGCTCGAGCGCGCGGTGGGCGATATCGTCGCGGCGTATCGGTAGGATCGCAACTCTCGCCGTCATTCCGCTGACGGCCCCGCGAAAGCGGGACCGATAGCCCGGAATCTGCGACTAGCGCTCAGTCCATACGGTCCGGGTATGGATCCCGGATCGCGCTCGCTTACGCTCGCCCCGGAATGACGACTGATTTGCCTCACCCCTTCTTCGCGGCCTCGACCAGCGGGCAGCCGCCCTTGTCGAGCGGGCGATAGGCCTGCTCGCCCGGCACGGTCTGGACGATCTTCATGTAATCCCACGGCCCCTTCGATTCCTCCGGCTTCTTGACCTGCACCAGGTACATGTCGCGCAGCACGCGGCCGTCGATCCGCAGCTTGCCGTTATGCGTCATGAAGTCGTTGATCGGCGTCTCGCGCATCTTCTCCATCACCTTGAGCGGCTCCTTGCTGCCGAGCGCCTTGACCGCCTTCAGGTAATGCAAGGTCGCGCTGTAGACGCCGGCCTGCACCATGGTCGGCATGTGCCCGACCTCCTTGATGAAGCGCTGCGAGAAGGCGCGGGTCTCGTCGTTCTGGTCCCAGTAGAACGCGGTGGTGAATTGCAGCCCCTGCGCCGCCTGCAAGCCCATCGCATGGACGTCGGTGATGAAGAACAGCAGCGCCGCGAATTTCTGGCCGCCCTTGAGGATGCCGAACTCGGCGCCCTGCTTGATCGCATTGGTGGCGTCGCCGCCGGCATTGGCGAGGCCGATGATCTCGGCCTTGGACGCCTGCGCCTGCAGCAGGAAGGAGGAGAAATCGGAGCTGTTGATCGGCGCGTAGACCGAGCCCAGCACCTTGCCGCCTTCGGCCTCGACGACCTCGGCGGTGTCGCGCTGCAGCGCGCGTCCGAACGCATAGTCGGCGGCGAGGAAGAACCACGACTTGCCGCCGCCCTTCACGATCGCCGATCCCGTGACATGCGACAGCGCGTAGGTGTCGTAGTTCCAGTGCGCGGCGTAGGGCGAGCAGTTCTTGCCGGTGATGTCGGATGACGCCGGGCCGTTGAACAGCACGAGCTTCTGCTTCTGCCGGGACACTTCCTCGACCGCGAGCGCGACGGCGGACGAGCCGCCGTCGGTGATCATGTCGACGTTCTCGTTGTCGTACCAGTTGCGCACGATGTTGGTGGCGACGTCGGCCTTGTTCTGGTGATCGGCGGTGACGATCTCGACCGGCTTGCCGAGCACGGGGCCGAAATCCTCCGCCGCCATCCGCGCCGCGACGCCGGTGCCCTTGCCGGTGATGTCGGCATAGAGCGAGTTCATGTCGCTGAGCACGCCGATCTTCACTTGCGCGGCTGCGGGGTGTGCTGCGATCGCCAGCATGGCGGCAAGCAGCAGCAGGTTTGTTCGGCGCATCCGTTTTCTCCCTTTGTATGTTGATTGTTGCCGTTGTTGTTATTGGGAGCGCCTGGCTCCGCGGCGTATTCAATACCGCGCGCGTGAGGCGCAGCAAGGACAACGGCGGGGCGGCGTCGGGCTGGTCGATGTCATTTAGTCGAGGCTTTTTCCGCGCGGCGGCATTGAGCTGCCGCTGTCGTCCCCGCGCGTCATCGCGGGGACGCGCATAACCACAGGCCGAAGTTTTGCGAAGACTGGGGTGCCGACTTCGCACAACATCGTCCTGGGGTTATGGGTCCCGGCTCGCGCTCGCAATGACGCGGAGACGACGTGAAGCGCATTCCCGCGGCGCGATTTCGCGTCCGGGCTTTGCAAATCGTTGTCCCTCGGAAAACAGAGGGCGCAGGGAATGCCGGGCGCTGGCCGCACCCGCAGCCTCGCACGCAAAAACGGGTAGGCGGCGTACGAGCAGGTACTCACTACAGGTTGGCCGAAACATCCGGCACTCCCTGCGCAATGGTTTACGGCTGCTCCGTGCTCTCCCCGGTGTCTCGGGCTTTTTAGCCACCGTCGCTCGCCGATCATCTCGGCAAACTTGACCCCAGCGTCGAGGGGACAGGACCACACGGCTTGACCGTACGCTTCGGTGCCGCACGTCTTGCGCACCGACAGCGTCCATCGCATCCCGCCTCACGTTTGGTGACGATAGGCCTAACGCCCCTCTTGTCGAGGCGGGATGGCATGATATATACGACTGTTTCCGATTTTCGGAAAGAAGAATATTTTTGCGCCGCGCGCTTGACTCGTCGGGCAAAACAGGCGGCGGGTTTTTACGAATTGCACGCCGTGCAGAAAAGACACGGGGCGAGGCAGGAGCTGCTCAGATCTCCTTCCAGTCCCTCATCGTGAGCGTGTAGTCGTGAACCTCGCCCTCACCTGCGATGGTCTTGCCAACCAGCGGTTCCAGCTCCGGATCGTAGAGCGGATTGCCGCCTTCGCGGCGCAAGACAAAGCTCCCCTCCGACGTCTCGAGCCGGATGGCGTTCCGTTCGCTTTTCGAACCGACAGCGAACGGGCGCTGTGTGACTTTGCCGACGAACCGACGCACCGCGATCAGCGACTCCTTATTTTCTTGACCGCGACCAGCTTGCCGTCGATCTCCTTGCCGACGAAGGCAACGATATCGACGACGGCAGGTTCGGCCTGGGCAACAGCCTTGCCCTTTTTCCCTCGTCTGTTCGCAAACATAACATGGAACGCGGTCGGAAGTGCCTCCGACTTCAGCTGGCGGGGCATTTTGGGGTTGGACTTGTGCCGGACCGCAAAGCTCAGGACGGTGCCCGGTTCCTCGCCGTCCGCCGAAACGCTCTTCCGCAGCGCCTCGAGCACGGCCTTCGACGGCCTTCCAGCGCGCTCGGGCACCGGTTCCTTTTGCGACAGGTCGAGGCCTTCTCTGAACAGGAGCCGGCGCCGATCCTTGCGCTCCGAGCGCTCCGACTCCGCGGCGACATGCATTCTGGCCTTTGGAATCCGGAGCGCGGTGAGCGATGGATCGCCGTAAAGATTGAATTGCGCAATCGTCTTCAACTCCGATGCTTCGACCGGCGACACCTTGCGAATGAAATCCTGCCTGGCCTGCAAAGCCGCGCGGCCGAGCGAGGCGCCCTTGATGATGTTCTGCAAGAAGAACTGGCAGATGTAGTCGGCCTCGTCGTTGCCGTGATCAGGGCCGTACGCAATGGTCGTGCTGGCAAAGAAGCCGTAGGCCTTGTTGGCGAGGTAGACGTTGCAAAGGCCGATCTGCTTCTGCGTCGCAGACGTCGCATACAATTGACCGCCGTAGCAACATTCCGCGGCAAGAACGGTCCCCTCTTTGATCTTGCCGTTGACATAGGCCGCGTCGAGCGCCGTCGGGTAAACCTCTTGTCCGCTGGCGGGCTGACCAAAGAACCGGGGATCTCGCGGCGCGCCGTGGCAGTTGAAGAATTGCAGCCGTCCAGCCAGTTGCTGGGCGCTCCAATGATCGTTGTTCGGTGGAACGTTCTGCACGGTGGCCGAGGCACCGAAAGTGTTATGGGCCGACAGGAGCGTCGACTTGGTCCAGATCTCGGCGCTGACTGCGAAATAGCTCGACAGCGCCGCCGGATCGACCGCCGAATAGCTCGCAGCCGTTGCCAGCAGGCCGACGAGATAGCCGGGGTCGTTGCCGCCCGTGACGTCGGGGATCCGTCCGACGACCCTGGTCGGGCCGATGAAATCCTTGATCTTCTGGCTGTAGGGAGCTTCGCAGGCGTAGGGAAGATCGCCATAGGCGAACTTGTCGTCGTCCTCTTTGCCATCGTACATGGGATTGATCAGGTCCTGATGCGGGACTACGTCCACCGCGCCGAGGATGGCGATGTAGTCGGGCGTGAGGGTGCGATAGACTCCGTCGATCGCGGCCTTGTTCTGCCTGGAGTCGGTGCTCTTGGTCACGGGCGGAGCCTTGAGCTGCTTCATCTGGGTCGCATCGTCGAGTGCGACGAGCTGGGAGGTCAGCCCCTTGGCCTTGTCGGCCGCGATCAACTGGGTAATCGCGGCGGAAATCTTGGCATAGCCGGCGCCATATTTCTGTTTGAGCGCTGAAACATTGGTCACAATCGCCTTGTCGCACGTCGTGGACATGATGCTCTCCCGCGGGGTTCAATGGAATTTCAGAAAACGGTAGTTCTGTAATTCAGAATAAAAACGTCAGGTACGCCTGGCGAGGCGGAGCGGAGCGCCGCGTCTCGCTATTGCGAGTTCCAGCCTACGTGAGCCGATCGGGATTGCAATCCTGAATTGTCCGCTGCGCGGCCGCGCCGCCTGCGACCGGCGGCGACACATTGCCGCTTCACTGCTCTCGACACGCGAGGGGAAACCGGGCCCTCGGCCTACTTCCCCCTGAAATCCGGCTTGCGCTTCTCGTTGAACGCGCGCACGCCCTCGCGGCGATCCTCGGTCGGCACCAGGCGATTGTAGGCCTCGATCTCGAAAGCCAATCCATCCGCGAGCGACATCTGCAAGCCGCGATGGATCGCCTGCTTGGCCTGGCGCACCGAGAGCGGGCCGTTGGCGGCGATGCGCTCGGCGATCGCAAGCGTCGCCGGCAGCAACTCTTCGCGGCGGCAGCACGCGATTGACGAGGCCCCATTGCTCCGCTTCCGCGGCCGAGAACGGCAGGCCGGACAGGATCAGCTCCTTCGCCCGCCGCTCGCCAACTGCGCGCGCGAGATTCTGCGTGCCGCCGGCGCCGGGCATGATGCCGAGCGTGACTTCGGTGAGCGCAAAGCGCGCCTCGGTCGCGGCGTAGACGAAATCGCAGGCGGCCGCGATCTCGCAGCCGCCGCCATAGGCCGCGCCGTTGACCGCGGCGATCACCGGCAGCGGACAGGCGATGATCGCGCGCAGCATGCGCTCGAACACGAGATGCTGCGCCTGCCACTGCTCGTCGGTCATGCCGTTGCGCTGCTTGAGATCGCCGCCGGCGCAGAACGCCCTGCCCTGCCCGGTCAGGACGACGACGCGCAGGCCTTCGAGATCGACCGAAAAGCCCTCGAACAGCGCCATGAGGTCGAGCCCCATCTGCGTGTTCATGGCGTTCGCCGCCTCGGGCCGGTTCAAGCGTGACCAGCAGGATGCCGTTGTCGCGGCGATCGAGGAGGAGGGTTGAGAAGGTGGGGGGCATGGCGCAGATTCCTGGGCGGAGTGGGAGTACAATAACGGCGGGGGCGACGCACCAGCGCCAATCGCTTCCTCATCGGGTGTTCCACAAGCGGACGCGCCACTGGCGCACGGCGCGATTCGGCTCAGCTGTCAAAACGTCTCGGTAATCTTGCTCAGGCGAGGGGGACGATCCGGGTCAAACCCGCAAGCGCGCGCCGTTTGCTCGATCATCCGATAGGCAGGAATGAGCATGGTGATCGGGTCGGTGGCGGGCTCATCCTCGGCCAGCCAGGGCAGCGAGCCATGTGGACCGCCGCATAGATGGAGCGCGATCTTCTGCTTGCGCAGTTCTTCTGCCAGTGCGTCAACGGTGGCCGCCGTCTCATCCAGGAATCGCAGCAATACAACCGGCGTGCGTGATGATAATGCCGCTCGCGGCCCATGCTGCAGCTCGGCGGCGCTCAGACCAATGGAGGGTAGCCGAAGGATTTCCGAAAGTTTCAGCGCGATCTCCCGCGCCGACCCTAGTCCAGGGCCCCGCGCCGCGACAAATACGGCTGACGCCCTAGCGAGATCATCGGCAATCTCGGACCAGTCGAGCGCCAGCGCGCGATGCAGCCGCTCGGGTAGGCTGTCGAGCGCGCAGCGCAGCGCACGATCTTCCGCGAGCTCGGCAACAAGTGCGGCGCCGGCGATCATGGAGCCGATCACGGTCTTGGTTGCCGCTACCGAGTGCTCCTGGCCGGCTTCGATCGGAACAATGAACTCCGCTTCGTCAGCCACAGGCGAAGACGCCGCATTGACGATGGCAACGGTTCGGGCGCCGGCGGCGCGCGCCGATTTCGTGGCCGCAACAAGGTCCGGGCTCCGCCCGGATTGTGAGATGACGATGAACAGCGCATTGCGCAGCATCAGGGGCGTGCGAAATGCCGTGATCACTGAAGGAGCGCTGGCCGAGACGGGGAGGCGAAGGCGCGTCTCGACAACGTACCTTAAGAAAACCCCGGCGTGCCCTGAGCTTCCCCGGCCACACACGACGCACAGCGGGGCAGAGCCAATCCCAATTTGCCGTGCGATGTCGCGCGTAGCAAGGCGGTTGCGAGCAATTCTGGCGGCTACATCCGCGCTTTCCGCGATTTCCTTCGCCATCGCGGATGTGGTCACTGCTTGGCCGCTCCGCTTTGCGGACGCGCCGCCGCCAGCTTGGCAGCCCGGTCACGATCCATCGCGAGCTCGGCAAACACGCGCCGAAGATTGCCGTCACAGTTTTTCAGAATCGCCTCGGCATCGCCACTGACGACACCCCGCGCCAGAAGGACCGCCTTCTTGATGTCTCCCTCGGCTTGATCAAGCGCGCGTGCCGCATGCGACGGATCACATTGCGCGATCTGCGCCACCATGGCCTCCGCGCGCCGCTTCAGCTTGGCATTGGTCGGCTGCATGTTCACCATCATGCCGCGATACACGCGGCCGAGGCGCAGCATGATCCCTGAGGAGATCAGATTGAGCACAACCTTCTGCGCTGTGCCCGCCTTCATCCTTGTGGAGCCGGCGATCAGCTCGGGGCCAGTCTCAATCAGGATCGGAAACTTTGCCGATGTCAGAAGTGCGGTGCCTGGATTATTGGCGACCCCGATTGTTACCGTATCGAAAGAGCCTGCCCGTTGCAGGGCCGCGACCGTGAATGGCGTTGTTCCGCTCGCGGCAACGGCGATGACAACATCGTGCGGCGTGAGCCGGCTGGCATTGATCTGACTCACCGCGTCGTCGACGTCGTCCTCCGCGCCTTCGACACTGGTCACGAATGCGCTGTCTCCACCGGCGACGATGAAGCGGACGCGCTCGTTCGGCCAGGCGAAGGTCGGCATCAGTTCAGCGCCGTCCTGGACCGCCACGCGGCCCGAGGTGCCGGCGCCGACATACACAATGCGTCCGTGATTGCCCAGCGCCATCCTCGCCGCTTCCGTCGCGGCAGTGACCGCGGGAAGCGCATTGCCAATCGTCGCGACCGCCGCAAGCTGGCCCTCCCACATGGCCTCCATCGCCGACGTCAGCGACCATCCATCAAGATCGGCAAAGCGGGGATCGACTTCTTCGGTGGCCATATAGCTGATCCATAGGCCCTAAACGCGGGACTTTGAAGCCTGTCCATGGTCGGTTTCTATCTTGGGCAGGTCAAGGCGCCCTCGCGCCACCAGTAAAGCGCCGGCCGTCGCGTCGGCGTCAGGACGCCTCAAGCGAGCGCGCAGGTCAGGCGTCAGCCAAGGTGTAATGGCATCCGCGAGCCCGCCTACCAGCGAGAGCCGGTCTATTCCTCTCGCCAGGAATAAATCGAGCAGATCACCGATAGCGTCGGCCGCGCGTTCGATAATGCGGCGGCCGACCGGATCGCCTTGACTGGCGTGCCGTATCACGATCGGCGCGAACGCAGCATAGTCTGTTGCCCTGGCTTCTTCAGACCAGGCCACTGCCTGATAAGCATCATGATCGAATGCGCCCAGCACCTCTGAAAGCAATGGGGTCAGTTCGCCGCGGCGATCCGCAGCCCGCAGCGCCAGCCGGACAACCTGCAGACCGATGTCGGCGCCGCTGCCTTCGTCCGAGACGGGGAAGCCGTAACCGGCGAGACGGATTTCACGGCCGTCGATCAGGCCGATACCGACCGAGCCTGTGCCGGCTACGACGATGGCCCCGTCCGCGCCGCTATGGGCGCCGAGACATGCCGCCAGCCCGTCGCTGATGAAAATGACGGACGCAAAGGGATGTGCGATCTTGTCGAGCGCGGCTTGGGCGCCCCGGCGCCGAAGACCTGCCAGGCCAATTCCGGCGTGCATCTGCGCGAAATCCGCGGGCGTTAGCCCGGCCGCGGCGGCCGCCGCTTGGGTCGCCTCCATGATGGACCGCCAAGCTTTCTCGATGCCGATCCGCGTCGTGGCAGGCCCCGAATTCGCTTCACCGAGTATCCTCCCATTCTCGTCCTCGATCCGGGCGCGGCAGCGGGTTCCACCCCCATCAATGCCGAGATACGTGATACCTTTCCTTGCCATCGAAATCTAACTCGGCGGCTTGTTTCCGGGTCCTTCGAACGGCCCCTGATGTAGATATGGAGCTTTGTGCGGGGCTCGCCTCACGAGTCCGTGACTACCATTCTCGGATGAATAATTGATGCGCCACGCCGGGTCTTCCCTGCCTCTCACGATCGCCGCGCAGCACATTTTTGATGGTGCCAGCATGCGGGGGCCGGGCTCGGTCCGTATCGCGGACGGGCGGATTGAAACCATCGCCTTCGGCGAGGCGGCGAACGCCGCAATCCACCTTCCCTCTGACGCGATCCTTGCACCCGGATTTATCGATATCCAGGTGAACGGAGGCGGTGGCGCTCTTCTCAACGACCAGCCAACGGAGGCTGGCGTTCGGCGCATCGTTGAAGCGCACCGCAAGGGGGGGACCACAGGCTGCTTGCCGACCCTCATTACCGATCGCAGCGAGGTCATCGAGCGATTGGCTGCAGTCGCCCAGGCTTGTCTCAGGATTCCCGGCGTGCTCGGTTTTCATCTCGAAGGGCCGGCCCTCAACAAAGCTCGTAAGGGCATTCATCCGGAAGCCGAGATCCGCGTGCCCGATCGGCGCGACCTCGCCGCCCTCAGGGCTTTTGGGGACTGCGGCCGCTCCATTGTGACATTGGCCCCCGAATGCGTGCCGGCGTCCGTGATCGATGAATTGATCGGCGCCAAACTGCGGATAGCGGCCGGCCACAGCGACGCCACCGCGGCCGAAATCGGACAGGCAGTCGATCGCGGTGTCTCCGGGGTCACTCATTTGTTCAATGCCATGTCGCAGTTGAACGCCCGCGAGCCGGGCCTGGTAGGCGCCGCGCTCGGGGATGATCGGCTGTTTGCAGGGATCATATGCGATGGCGTCCACGTTGACCGCACGGGTCTGCGTATTGCCTTCCGCTGCAAGGGACGCGATCGATTAATGTTAGTCACTGATGCCATGCCATTGGTGGGGACGAACGACCGGCAATTCATGCTGCAAGGAAGGCAGATCACGTTGCACGAAAATCGCCTGATCGGACCCGATGGCACGCTTGCCGGCGCTCACCTCACCATGATCGAAGCCGTGCGCAACGCTGTTGCGCTTCTTGGGAGCTCTCTTGTCGACGCTCTCATCATGGCATCTCGGACCCCTGCGGCATTTCTCGGCCTTGACTCCGAGCTTGGACGGATCGCGCCTGGATATCGCGCGGACCTTGTCGCCTTCAATCCAGACTTTGCAGTCGTCGACACATGGATAGGTGGTGTCGGTTCGATGAGCGACGGCAACCACCCTGTTATCGTAGAAAAATAGGGCCGTGTCTGTCTGGAAACGCCGGCAAAAATTCGTGCGATTGGGCGCAGTCCACGCAGTCGCCGGAGGTGCCCGCTTCAGCCGACGGCTTGAGCGCCGGATGGGAGCTTGTTGAGGATCTGCAGGGCGCGCTTGTGACCGGGGATACGATCCCGATTCCCCCTGGTATTCGATCGAGCGCTTCGCTGAGATGTTTGCGTGCCTCTGGCACGCGATCGCCTGTCCGCCACCCTGTTTGAGTTGAAGGCTGCGACGGACCTTGCGCTGCGCCCATTCAATTGCCGACCGCAGGCTTTTTTCCGCTTCGGGATAATCTTCGGCCGATCGAGACGCAAGGATGCGATGGCGGCATGCGTCTCGGTAATCTCGATGCGCCCGGATCAGCGATCTGCAACAATCGAGGGACGAAACTCGTGAATGTTGAGCGCTCAAGGCTGCAGCCAACCAACACGCAACAGAGCCAAGCCTCAACGCTCGGCGTTCCGTTACCTATGTGTCCGGGCTGGACAGAATGAAGCTGGCGGAGAGAGTGGGATTCGAACCCACGGTACAGTTTCCCGCACACACGCTTTCCAAGCGTGCGCCTTAAGCCACTCGGCCATCTCTCCGGATGCCCTCTCTTGAAGGGCCGAGCGGGTTTTTGCAAGCGGGTGGCGGGGGCCGTGGCCGGATTTCGGTCAAACTATTGAATTATCGATCGTATTTCGTGACGTCGCCGCCTGCCGGCGCCCGCCCGACCCGTTCCAGCGCGCGAGTGAACCCGTGAACCCGCAATCCCCGCGACGACTGATTTGAGCGGCACAGCCGGACCAGCCGAGGGGACAACATGAGCATCCATCGAACAAAAGCGTTCGCGGCAACAGCGATTGCGATCGCCCTGCTCTCCGCCGCGCCCGCGCTGGCGCAGACCTGCACCCGCCAGGGCAACGACGTCACCTGCGACGACGGCAAGCGCGGCATCTTCACCGGCGATGCCATCATCTGGGCCGACGGCACGCGCGCCAACCTCGCCTCGCAGCATCCGAGCGTCATCATCGGCAACAAGTCGTCGGTGATCGTCGGCAAGGGCGTGATGGTCGGCAGTCCCAGCGGCAAGGGCGTGGTGCCGATGGAGAATCCGAGCGCGCAAACGCGCTGCCCGGTGCTGGATGGCGTGGCGTATTGTTATTGAGGGCTCGTCATTCCGGGATGGCCCGAAGGGCCAGGCCCGGAATCCATAACCACAGGCTCGGTGTTGGCGAAGGCTGGGGCCACCATCTCGCGCACAACGGAGACGGCGGTGGTTATGGATTCCGGGCTCGCGCCAAGTGGCGCGCCCCGGAATGACGAATTAGAGAGATCGCGCCTCACCCCTACTCGATCACCTCGTCCGCGCGCAGCAGGAACGACTCCGGGATCGTCAGCCCGATCGCGCGCGCCGCCTTGAGGTTCACCACCAGCTTGAAGATCGACGGCGCCTGCACCGGCAGGTCGTTCGGCGCGGCACCTTTAAGGATCCTGTCGGCATATCCGGCGGCCTGCCGGAACACGACGATGGTGTCGATGCCATAGGACAGCAGTCCGCCGCTGGTCGGAAAGAACCGGTACGGGTAGATCGCGGGCACGCGATGCTGCTCCGCAAGCTTCGTGATCAGGATGCGGTGCACCTGCACGAACACGTCGGGCAGCACGAACAGCGCGGTGTCGGGCTCCAGCCGCGCGAACGCCTGCTCGATCCCGGCCGCATGCCGCACCGGCGTCGCCATCCCGCGCACCTTGAAGCGCGGCGCGGCCTCGTCGAAATTGCGCAGGAAGTCCTTGTAGAATGTCGCCGTATCGGGATTGAAGAGCAGCGCCACCTGCCTGGTGTTCGGCGAGATCTCGACGATCAGCTCCAGCCACTTGCTGGTCATCGGCGAATCGACGTTCATGAATCCGGTGATGTTGCCGCCGGGATGCGACAGGCTCTGCACGAACCCGCTTCCGATGGGGTCGGCGACCAGCACGAAGACCATCGGAATGGTCGTCGTCAGTTGGCGCAGCGCCTTCACGCAGGGCGTGCTGTGAACGACGATGAGGTCGGGCTTGAGCTCGACGATGTCCTTGGCAAAACGCTCGGCGTCGTCGGGGTCGCCGGCGGTCCAGCGGTAATCCAGCTGGAGATTGCGGCCCTTGACCCAACCCAGTTCGCGAAGACCCCCCTCCAGCGCCTCGACGCGAGGTCCTGCCTCGGGATCGTTCTCGCCGATCCCCATCAGGACGCCGATGCGCGTGATCTTTTCGGGACGCTGTGCATGCGCGGCCAGCGGCAAAATCATCGTGCCGCCAAGCAGCGTGACGAAGTCGCGGCGCCTCATTGCCTCCCCTCGGCTCAGGGACAAGGCATCATAGAGGCTCGGGTCATGGCCTGATAGGCGACAAGGTGCGTCCAGACGTCACCCCGGCGTGATGACCTGCGGCAGCCGGAGATCACGCGTCAGTGATAGCGCGCGTTGGAATTCGCCGTGCGCAAGCGAAGCGCTGTCCGGTACTCGATGGCGTGGCATATTGTTTATTGAGAGTTCGTCATTCCGGGGCGCGAGTGAAACGAGCGAGCCCGGAATCCATAACCACAGACGCCTGTTTGGCGAAGATTGTCGCGACAACCATCCCGTACAGCCGGGACATCACGCGGTATGGATTCCGGGCTCGCGCCAAGTGGCGCGCCCCGGAATGACGAAGATCAGTGATACCTTGCGTTGGAATTCGCCGTGCGCAGCGGCCACAGCGACGGCGGGCTCGCGGGGAGCGGCTCGCTCGCGGCGCGCACGAGCTGGCAATCGCCGAGCGCGTCGATGAACTCGGCGAACCAGTGCTGGATGGTGTGGTCGCGCAGCTTCGCCATCATCGCCTCGTAGCGCAGCCGCCGCTCGGTCAGCGGCATCGACAGCGCAGTCGCGATGCTGCGCGCCATGCCGTCGATGTCGTGCGGATTGACCAGCAGCGCGGCGTCGAGCTCGTTGGCGGCGCCGGCGAATTTCGACAGCACCAGCACGCCCGGATCGGCCGGGTTTTGCGCGGCGACATATTCCTTGGCGACCAGGTTCATGCCGTCATGCAGCGGCGTCACCACGCCGACCTGCGCGGTGCGGTACAGCCCCGCCAGCACCTGCTGGCTGAAACCCTTGTTGAGATAGCGGATCGGCGTCCAGTCGACCTCGCCATGCCGGCCGTTGACGTCGGTGACCAGCCGCGACACATCGGCCTGCCAGCTTGCCATAGGCCTCGATGGTGCCGCGCGAGGGCGTCGCGATCTGCAGCAGCGACACCGCGCGGTGCAGCTGCGGACGCTCGGTCCAGATCCGGTCGAACGCGCGGATGCGGTTGACGAGGCCCTTGGAATAATCGAGCCGGTCGACGCCGATCGCGAGCTTCTCGCCGTTGAGGCTGCGGCGCAGCCGCGACACGTCGGGATGGGTGATCGACTTCGCGGCGTAGCCGGCGAACTTGTCGGCGTCGATGCCGATCGGAAACACGGCAAGCCGCGTGCGGCCGTGCTTGCGAGATCGCGACATCGTCGGCGACCGGCAGCGCCAGCGCGTCGCGCACATAGGCGACGAAATTGTTGCAGTCGTCCTCGGTCTGGAAGCCGATCAGGTCGTAGGCCAGCATCGCCTCGACCAGCTCGCGATGATGCGGCACGCCCTCGATGACGGAAGCCGCCGGCCACGGCGTGTGGAGGAAGAAGCCGATCGGCTCGCTCACGCCGAGGTCGCGCAGCTCCGCGCCGAGCGACAGGAAGTGATAGTCCTGCACCCAGAACGCGGTGTCGGGCTTGTGGAAGCGCAGCAGCGCGCGCGCCATGAAGGCGTTGACCTCGCGATAGCTGAGATAGTCGCCCTGCGTGACGCGGATCAGATCGCTGCGCGAATGCAGCGCCGGCCACAGCGCCGAATTGGCGAAGCCTTCGTAATAGCCGCCGTAATGCGCGGCCGGCAGATCGAGCATCGCGAGCGCGCCCTGCCCGAGCGCCTCGATTTCGGCGAGCGGCTCCTTCTGCAGGCCGTCGCGCACCCGGCCGGACGAGCCGACCCAGATCGCGCCGGAGTTCTCGACGACCGGCAGCAGCGCAGCCGCCAACCCGCCGGTCATCGGCTCATTGGGCTTGCCACGCGATACACGATTGGAAACGACGACGAGGTTCACAGGTCCCCTCCTGATGTCCGCGCTGTTTAACTGCCGTTCATCATTATGGTTCCTGACGCCGCATTCCGTGCCCGGTTCGGACCCTTCATAACGGCGCCATTTCCGGGAGATTTTCGATGAATTGAAACGGAAATCGGACTTTTCGCGATGGAACCCGGGTTCCTCGTCCGAAAAGAATTCATCTGATGCGCCAAAAGCACGCGTGGCGCTGAAAAAACGCGAGCGCGTCACAAAGAGAGCGTGAGGATCGGAAAGCGGACGCCGGCGCGTCACGCTTTGGCCGGCTTGATCATCCGAGCAGCTTGCGAAAGGAACTCGCGCACGTCGTTCGGCGCATCGAAATGACCGTCGACGCCGCGCGCGCGGCGGCCGACCGAGAACGCGACGCCGTCGAAATCGGGCATGATTGCGAACACCGTCTCGTCGGTGACGTCGTCGCCGATGAACAGCGGCTTGCGGCCCTTGAAGGGCGCGTGCGTCATCAGCTCGCGCACGCCGGTCGCCTTGGTGAAGCCGGAATGCTTGATCTCGCAGACGCATTTGCCGGGCAGCACCTCGATCGGCGCGTTCGGCAGATCGGCGCGGATCAGCGACACCGCCTCATAGATCGCCTTCTCCGCATGCGGCGCGAGGCGATAATGCAGCGCCAGCGAGTAGCCCTTGTCCTCGAGCAGGATGCCCGGACTGAGCGCGGCGATCGCGGCAAGGCGCTTCTTCAATTCCTTGTCCATCGGCGGCGCGTGGGTGGCGACCGCCTCGCTGTCGCTCGCAAGCCGCATCTCCGCGCCATGGCCGCCGACCGCCGGATATTCCTGCGGCGCGAAGATCAGGTCGATGTCGTTGAGCGAGCGCCCGCTGACCAGCGCCAGCGCGCCGGAGGTTTTCTTCGAGCAAGCCGTTCAGGGTTTCGCGCAGGCCCGGCGGCACCCAGACCTCGCGCGGCGTCGGCATCAGATCGAGCAAGCGTGCCGTCGATGTCGAGCAGGATCGCGGTCTCGTTCGAGATGCGGCACCAGGAGATGCGGCACCGGCACCGCGTCCGGCTTCTCCTGCAACGGCGTCAGATCCTCCGGCGACAGATCGTCCATGCGGCATTTCGGCCACTTCCTGGTTCATCATCCTACTCCACAAAAGCCAGCGGCGTCGCGACAGATTCGAGCGATTTGCGCTCGGCGGCCACCGCATAGCGCCAGCCGATTCCGGCGGCGACGATCATCAGCACCGCGCCCAGCAGGTAGCCGCGCGAACACGCTGGTGCGCGATCCGGTATCGATCAGCACGCCGAACAGCGCCGGCCCGATCACGCCGCCGATCCCGGTGCCGATGGCATAGAAGATCGCGATCGCAAGCGCGCGCACCTCCAGCGGAAAGGTTTCGCTGACGGTGAGATAGGCCGCGCTCGCGGCCGGCGAGGCAAAGAAGAAGATCACCATCCAGGCGATGGTCTGGGTCTGCGCGCTGAGCACGCCGATCGAGAACAGATAGCCGGAGATCGCGAGCAGCACGCCGGAGACGCCATAGGTGAAGGCGATCATGATGCGGCGGCCGAGCGTATCGAACAGGCGGCCGAGCAGCAGCGGCCCGAGGAAATTGCCGGCGGCAAAGGGCAGGATGATACCAGCCGACCTTGTCGGCGCGGATGCCGTAGAAGTCGGTCAGCACCAGCGCGAAGGTGAAGAAGATCGCGTTGTAGAAGAACGCCTGCGCCACCATCAGCGTCAGTCCCACCAGCGAGCGCTGGCGATAGGTGACGAACAGCGTGTGCGCGACCTCGGCCAGCGGCGTGTGATCGCGCATGCGCAGTTTGATCTTCGTGAAGGTGTCCGCGCGCGCATCCTGCGCGTGGCCGATCACGCGAGCGTTCGATGTCGTCGACGATGGCGTGCGCCTGATCGGGATAGCCGTGGATCATCAGCCAGCGCGGGCTTTCGGGAATCCACATCCGCATCACGAACACGATCAGGCCGAGCACGGCGCCGGTGAAATAGGCGAGCCGCCAGCCGAGATCGGGACCGGTCGACGGCCGGATCGAGCAGCACGATCGCGGCGGTCGCGCCGAGCGCGGCGCCGATCCAGAAGCTGCCGTTGATGACGAGATCGGTCCAGCCGCGATAGCGCGCCGGCACCAGCTCCTGGATGGTCGAGTTGATCGCGGTGTATTCGCCGCCGATGCCGGCGCCGGTGAGAAAGCGAAACAGCGCGTAGCTCGCGACATTCCACGACAGCGCGGTGGCGGCGGTCGCCGTGAGATAGACCGCGAGCGTGATGAAGAACAGTTTCTTGCGGCCGATGCGGTCGGTGAGCCAGCCGAAGCCGATCGCGCCGAGCACGGCGCCGGCAAGATAGAGCGAGTTGGCGAGGCCGACGTCGAAATTGGAAAAATGCAGCGTCGGGCTTTGCCTTCAACGCGCCCGACAGCGCGCCGGCGAGCGTCACCTCGAGCCCGTCGAGAATCCAGGTGATGCCGAGCGCCAGCACCACGCGGGTGTGAAAGCCGCTCCAGGTCAGCGCATCCAGCCGCGACGGGATCGAGGTCTCGATCAGGCGATCGTCGCGCGGCGGCGCGCTCGCATGTGGGGCGTCATCGGGTAGGACTGAAGTCTCCTGCAGGGCCACTGGATCGAACCAATGCAAAAACGGCCCCGGAACGCTGCGCCCCGGGGTTTTCAAGCGCGAATGCGGCAAAGCTTGGCCTGCCACGCAGAGATAACGCTTTGGCAATGCCGAGGTTCCGGCGGCGCGATCAGGAACGACGGCCGGCACGACGTCGTTTTCCCTTGGTATGACAAGGAGATGACCATGGCAGCACGCAAGAAGGCGGCATCAAAGCGAACAGCGTCGCGCAAGACATCGTCGCGCAAAACGCCGGCGCGCAAGGCACCAAGCGCTGGTCGGCGCGCGTCACCCGCGAGAGCGACGCGCTCGATCTCAAGGGCGGCGTGTTCAAGCAAACCAGCGCGAAGAAGATCGCGTCCTCGCTGAAACGCTCGGCGGAGCGCAGCTCGCGGCGCAAGAGCGGCGCCTATCGCTCGGCGCTGTCGATGCTGACCTTCTATATCAATCGCGCGGGAAAGAATTTGCCGAAGACGCAACGCGACGCGGCTCGAGCGCGCGAAGGTCGAGCTGAAGAAGGAGTTCGGGAGGGAGTAAAGCGCGAGCCGTCACCGCGTCTTCCTACTGTCGTCCCGGACAAGCGAGCGCCTTGCGGCGCGCAGCGCCGTCAAGTAGCGAGCGCGATCCGGGATCCATAACCACAGGGAGTGGTTTTGCGAAGGCTGGGGCACCAGCCTGCTCTAACGACAGCATCCTGTGGTTATGGGTCCTCGCTTTCGCGAGGACGACAGCGGAGGGTTTTGGCGGCAGCGAGTGATTAAGCCGCCCTGATATTCCCCATGAAGCGGTCGAGCTCGGCGCGCAGCCGCGTGCTTTCGCTGGTGAGCGCCTTCGCCGAGCTCAGCACTTCCGCCGAGGCCTCGCCGGTTTCGGTGGCGCCGCGATTGACCTGCACGATATTGCTGGCGGCCTCGCGGGTGCCGATCGCCACGCTCTGCACATTGCGCGCGATCTCGCTGGTCGCGGCGCCCTGCTGCTCGACCGCGGTCGCGATCGACGAGGCGATGTCGGAGATTTGCGCCGATGGTCGCGCCGATCTCCTTGATCGCGGCGACCGACTCCTGCGTCGCATCCTGCATGCCCGCGATGTGACCGGAAATCTCCTCGGTCGCCTTCGCGGTCTGGCTGGCCAGCGATTTCACTTCGGCCGCAACCACCGCAAAGCCGCGGCCGGCGTCGCCCGCGCGCGCCGCCTCGATGGTGGCGTTGAGCGCCAGCAGATTGGTCTGCTCGGCAATCGCGTTGATCAGCTTGACGACGTCGCCGATCTGCGGCCGCCGCGCGCGACAATTTGCCGATGCGGGTGTCGGTCGCCTGCGCCTGCTGCACGGCGGCTTCCGCGATGCGGTTGGACTCGCGCACCTGGCGGCCGATCTCGCCGATCGAGGCCGACAACTCCTCGGTGGCCGAGGCCACCGACTGGATGTTGGTGGAGGCTTCCTCCGAGGCGCCGGCGACATGGCTCGACAGGCCCTGCGTGGTATCCGCCGTGCGGGTCAAGATGCCGGCCGCCTGCTCCAGCTGCCCGGCCGAGGACGAGACGTTGGAGACGATCGAGCCGACCGCGGTCTCGAAATCGTCGGCGAAGCGAATCAGCTCCGCGCGGCGCGCCGCGCCCGCTGCCTTGTTCTGCGCGTCCTGGGCAGCGGCATCGCGCTCGGCCTTGGCGATCGCCTGCAGCTTGAACTCCTCGACCGCGCCGGCCATCTCGCCGAGCTCGTCCTTGCGTCCGAGACCCGGCAGCACCACGTCGAACTTGCCGTTCGCGAGCTCGCGCATGGCGCGGCACATCGCGGTCATCGGCGCGGAGATGCCGCGGCCCAGCACCAGCGCCAGCACGGCGCCGAGCAAGGTGCCGCCGATCGCGAGCATCACGATCAGGCGTTCGGTCTCGCCGATGGCGGCATTCGACTGCCGTTCCAGCCGCTGCTGATCCGCCAGCAGATCCGCCTTCATCGCGCTGGCGCCCTTGACGATGGCGTCCGCGGAATTGGTCATCTCGGCGACCAGCTGAATCGACCTTCCTGGTATTCTCGATCAGCTTGGCCAGCGCCTGCCCGATATTCGGCAAGCAGGCCGGCCGCCTCCTTCAGGCCGGCCACGATCCTTTCGTTCTTCGAGGTGACCGCGCCGAGCGAGTTCTCGACGAATTTGAGGCGCGCCATCGCGCCGGTGGCGATCGCCTGATCGGCATTGATGACGAAGGTGTTGGCGAGCGCCGAGGCCGACTGGAACTGGTCGTTCACCTTCTTGGTGCCGAACTGGATCGCCTGCAGCTCCGCATCGTCGGCATTGCTGGGGAGATCGTCGAGCTTGTAACGCAGCATGTTGGCGTCGCGCGACAGCTTGTTCTGCACCAGCAGCGCGCTCTCGCTCTTGACCTGGACGATCTCGGCAAAAATCCTGGCGAAGCTCTGGAACTCGTTCGACAGCCGCGTGACCTGATCGAGCCGCGCCGGATTGCTGGTGCCCCGCATCGACGCCTCGATGGCGTCCTTGAGGCGCGCCTCGGCGGCCTGCGCCGCCTTGGCGTCGTCGTCCTTGGCCGTGACGACGTAGTAGCGCGCCAGTCCGCGATAGGCGATCAGCTCGCGGTCGATGTTGCGGGCGAGATCGGCTTCCGACACGCTGGTGCGCCAGGAGGCGACGGCGGAGGACACCTTCTCGAAGCCGAGATAGGCGATATAGAGGCTCACGGCCGAGATCGCGAGCACGAGGCCGAAGCCGAGGATGATCTTGGCGCGGAAGCGCAAGGTCGGAAGCCTCCGTGTCAGCGACTGCCACTTCGACATCCCCACCCCCATGTCCCCAAAGCCAGCGGAGCCGGGAACGTTGGTCCCCGGCGCGTTTGCCGAAAACTAGGGCAGAATGGATAAGGGCCGGTAAATTTGTCGCGGCCTGCGACCTAAGCATGAAGGCTGGATGACGGCGGCCGGGACGACCGGACGACGGAAACACTGCACGCCGCCGCTCATTCCCCTCACGCCGCTACCAAATTCCCAGTTGCAAAGTCCTCCGCCCCTGTCTCTAATTGGACCAATTCAAAAATCATCTCGGGAGGGTCTACGCGTGTCTACCGTCAAACTCACAGTGAACGGCAGAGCCGTCTCGGTCGACGTCGAGGACCGCACGCTGCTCGTGCATCTCTTGCGCGACAATCTCAACCTGACCGGCACCCATATCGGCTGCGACACCAGCCAGTGCGGCGCCTGCGTCGTCCATATCGACGGCCGCGCGGTGAAATCCTGCACGGTGCTGGCCGGACAGGCCGCGGGCTCCAGCGTCACCACCATCGAAGGCATCGCCAAGGGCGACGAGCTGCATCCGATGCAGGCGGCGTTCCGCGACAATCACGGCCTGCAGTGCGGCTATTGCACGCCGGGCATGATCATGTCGTCGATCGACATCGTGAATCGTCACGGCGGCAAGCTCGACGAGGCCACCGTCCGCGAGGAGCTCGAAGGCAATATCTGCCGCTGCACCGGCTATCACAACATCGTCAAGGCCGTGCTCGATGCGGCCGGCCGCATGAAGGTGTCGCAGGCCGCCGAATAGCCGCGCGAAGACTTCGATTCGCTCACAATCAATCGCCGCGCTTCGATGGAATTGGCGGCAAACGAACTCCGGTAGGGAGAACAGAACATGGGTGTTGAAGGCATTGGCGCCAGCGTCGTCCGCAAGGAAGACAAGCGTTTCATCACAGGCAAGGGCCGTTACGTCGACGATATCAAGCTGGTGGGCATGACCTTCGCCCATTTCGTCCGCAGCCCGCATGCGCATGCAAAAGTCAAAAGCATCGATTCATCCGAGGCGACGAAGATGCCCGGCGTGATCGCGGTGCTGACCGGCAAGGAGCTGGTCGACGACAAGGTCGGCAATCTCATTTGCGGCTGGGCCATCACCTCGAAGGACGGCACTGGCATGAAGATGGGCGCCTGGCCCGCGATGGCGCCGGAGACCGTGCGCTTCGTCGGACAGGCGGTCGCGGTCGTGATCGCCGAGACCAAGAACCAGGCGCGCGACGCAGCCGATGCCGTGGTCGTCACCTACGAGGAACTGCCGGCCGCCGCCAACATCAGTGCCGCGATCAAGTCGGGCGCGCCGCAGTTGCACCCGGAAGCGCCGGGCAACGTGATCTACGACTGGACCATCGGCGACGAAGTCCGCCACCGACGCGGCGTTCAAATCGGCCGCCAATGTCGTCTCGCTCGACATCACCAACAACCGCCTGGTCCCGAACGCGATGGAGCCGCGCGCCGCGATCGCCGACTACGACACCGCGGAAGAGCACTTCACTCTCTATACGACCTCGCAGAACCCGCATGTCGCGCGCCTCGTGCTGTCGGCGTTCTACAACATCGCGCCCGAGCACAAGCTGCGCGTGATCGCGCCCGACGTCGGCGGCGGCTTCGGCTCCAAGATCTTCATCTATCCCGAAGAGATGGTCGCGCTGTGGGCCTCCAAGAAGACCGGACGGCCCGTGAAATGGACCGGCGATCGCACCGAAGCGTTCCTGACCGACGCGCACGGCCGCGACCACCTCACCAAGGCCGAAATGGCTTTCGACAAGGACAACAAGGTCACCGGGCTGCGCGTCAAAACCTACGCCAACCTCGGCGCCTATATGTCGCTGTTCTCGTCCTCGGTGCCGACCTATCTCTATGCGACGCTGCTGTCGGGCCAGTACAACATCCCCAACATCTTCGCCGAGGTGATCACCGTCTACACCAACACCACGCCGGTCGACGCCTATCGCGGCGCGGGCCGTCCCGAAGCCAGCTTCGTGGTGGAACGGCTGATGGAAACCGCGGCGCGGCAGTTGAAGGTCGATCCGGCCGAACTGCGCCGCAAGAACTTCATCACCAGCTTCCCGCATCAAACCCCGGTCATCATGGCCTATGACGCCGGCGATTTCGGCGCCTCGCTCGACTCCGCGATGAAGGCGATCGACTATGCCGGCTTCGCCGCCCGCAAGGCCAAGGCGAAGTCGGAAGGCAAGCTGCGCGGCCTCGGCGTCTCCTGCTACATCGAGGCCTGCGGCATCGCGCCGTCGAAGGCGGTCGGCAGTCTCGGCGCCGGCGTCGGCCTGTGGGAATCCGCGGAAGTCCGCGTCAATCCGGTCGGCACCATCGAGATCCTCACGGGATCGCACAGCCACGGCCAGGGCCACGAAACGACGTTCTGCCAGCTGATTGCCGAGCGCCTCGGCGTTCCCATCAGCCAGGTTCAGATCGTGCACGGCGACACCGACAAGGTGCAGTTCGGCATGGGCACCTACGGCTCGCGTTCGGCCGCGGTCGGTCTCACCGCGATCCTCAAGGCGATGGAAAAGGTCGAAGCCAAGGCCAAGAAGATCGCCGCACATGCGCTGGAGGCGTCCGAAGGCGACATCGTCATCGAGAACGGCGAGTTCAAGGTGACCGGCACCGACAAGTCGATCGCGCTGCCGATGGTCGCGCTCGCGGCCTACACCGCGCACAACCTGCCCGACGGCATGGAGCCGGGCCTGAAGGAAGGTGCGTTCTACGATCCGACCAACTTCACCTTCCCCGCGGGCGCCTACATCTGCGAGGTCGAGGTCGATGCCGGCACCGGCAAGACCTCATTCGTCAACTTCGTCGCGGCCGACGATTTCGGGCGGCTGATCAACCCGATGATCGTCGAGGGTCAGGTGCACGGCGGTCTCGTGCAGGGCATCGGCCAGGCGCTGCTGGAAGGCACCGTCTATGACAGCAACGGCCAGCTCGTGACCGCGTCCTACATGGACTACGCCATGCCGCGCGCCGACGACGTGCCGTCGTTCAAGCTGAGCCACACCACGACGCTGTGTCCGGGCAATCCGCTCGGCGTCAAGGGCTGCGGCGAGGCCGGCGCGATCGGCGCGTCCGCTGCCGTGATCAACGCGATCACGGATGCGATCGGCAACAACAAGCTGGAAATGCCGGCGACGCCCGACCGCGTCTGGCATGCGATCCACGGTTAAGAGGGAGAGGCACACATGTATTCCACCACCTATCATCGCGCCTCTTCCGTCGACGAAGCGGCCACGCTGTTCGGCAAGGGCAAGGAAGCCAAATATCTCGCCGGCGGCCAGACCCTGCTGCCGGTGATGCGGCAGCGGCTCGCCGCGCCGTCCGACGTCATCGATCTCTCGAAGATCAAGGACATGGTCGGCATCGCAGCGACCAACAACGGGATCGAGATCAAGGGCGCGACCACGCATTACGACGTGGCGCAGAGCAATGACGTGAAGAAGGCGATCCCGGGTCTCGCCTATCTCGCCTCCGTGATCGGCGATCCCGCCGTGCGCTATAAGGGCACCATCGGCGGCTCGCTCGCCAACAACGATCCCGCCGCGGACTATCCGGCCGCGGTGCTGGCGCTGAACGCGACCGTCAAGACCAACAAGCGCACGATCCCGGCGGACGAGTTCTTCAAGGGCCTGTTCACCACCGCGCTCGCGGACGGCGAGATCATCACCGCGGTCTCGTTCCCGGTCACGGCCAAGTCGGGCTACGCCAAGTTCCGCAATCCGGCGTCGCGCTTTGCGTTGACCGCCGTGTTCGTGGCGAAGTCGCCGCGGCGGTGACGTCCGCGTCGCCGCGACCGGCGCGTCGCAGAACGGCGTGATGCGGGTGTCGGCGATCGAGTCCGCGCTGAAGGCGAACTGGTCGGCCGGCGCGCTCGACAATGTCAAGGTCTCGGCCGACGGCATGCTCAGCGACATCCACGGCACAGCCGATTACCGCGCCAATCTGGTCAAGGTGATGGCGCAGCGCGCGGTGGCCGCGGCGGGCTAGCGTCTGAACACAAACTTTGGGCGAGCGGCGCGCATGACCTGCGCGCCGTTTTGCTTTTGGGCGCAAATGCCTCTTGCCAGTTCGTCCCTCTGGCGAGACAATTTCGCCAAGGAAACGCTCAAGGCACAAAGCCATGCTGGACAAACCCGCGTCCCACACCGCCGTCCGCGCCACCGGTCCGCTGGCCGGTTATCGCATCGTCGAATTCGCCGGCATCGGTCCCGGCCCGTTTGCCTGCATGATGCTGGCCGACATGGGCGCCGAGGTGGTGACGCTCGACCGCGTCGGCGCCAAGAAGAACATGAAGGGCGTCGCGGTGCGCGGCCGCAAGGTCGTCGAGCTCGATCTGAAGGACAAGGCTGCGATCGCGCAGGTGCTCGACCTGCTCGCGAGCGCCGACGCGCTGATCGAGGGTTTCCGGCCCGGCGTGATGGAGCGGCTCGGGCTCGGGCCTGACGTCGTGCTCGCGCGCAATCCAAAGCTGGTCTACGGCCGCATGACCGGCTGGGGCCAGGAAGGCCCGCTCGCGCAGGCCGCGGGCCATGACATCAACTACATCGCGATCACGGGCGCGCTGGCCGCGATCGGCCCGAAGGAAAAGCCGGTGCCGCCGCTCAATCTCGTCGGCGATTTCGGCGGCGGCGCGCTCTATGTCGTGGTCGGCGTGCTCGCCGCGCTGCTGGAGGCGTCGAAATCCGGCAAGGGACAGGTGGTCGATGCCGCGATGTGCGACGGCGCGGCCTCGCTGATGTCGATGTTCTTCGACATGACCGCGTCGGGCCGCTGGGTCGAGGGCCGCCAGAACAACTTCATCGACGGCGGCGCGCATTTCTACGGCGTGTACGAGTGTTCGTGCGGCCACTTCATCTCGGTCGGCTCGATCGAGCCGCAATTCTACGCGCTGCTGCGCAAGCATGCGGTGCTGTCGGACGCCGATTTCGACGCGCAGATGGACCGCAAGGCCTGGCCGGCGCTGCGCGAGAAGCTCGGCAAGGTGTTCAAGAGCAAGACGCGCGAGGACTGGTGCAAGATCATGGAAGGCACCGACATCTGCTTTGCGCCGATCCTCACCATGGCGGAAGCGCCGAAGCATCCGCACAATGCAGCGCGCAAGCGTGTTCATCGAGCGCCATGGCGTGACCCAGCCCGCGCCCGCGCCGCGCTTCTCGCGCACGCCGTCGGCCGCGCGCGATCCGGCCGCGGCGGAGATCGGGGAGTTGGTGGGGGAGTGGAAGAAGGTAATGTCTCGTCGTCCCGGACGCAGTGCAGCGCGCAAGCGGTGCACTGCTGATCGCGGGGCCTATCTCGCATGGCGTCCGCGGATCTGCGCAGCAGCGTGGTGGGTCACGCTGCAGCGCGTCCGGGACACGAGACGCAGACTACGCCGCGTGCTCCACCTTCAGCACGCCGCGCCGGATCTGGTCTTCCTCGATCGATTCGAACAGCGCCTTGAAATTGCCCTCGCCGAATCCGTCGTCGCCCTTGCGCTGGATGAACTCGAAGAAGATCGGCCCGATCGCGTTCGCCGAGAAGATCTGCAGCAGCACCTTGGTGTGGCCGCCGTCGACCACGCCCTCGCCGTCGATCAGGATGCCGTTCTTCTGCAGCCGCGCGATGTCCTCGTCGTGGCCCGGCAGGCGCGCGTCGATCTTCTCGAAATAGGTGTCGGGCGGCGACGGCATGAACGGCAGGCCGCTTTCGCGCAGGCCCTCGATGGTGCGATGGATGTCGCGCGCGCCGCAGGCGATGTGCTGGATGCCCTCGCCGCGATAGGTGTTGAGATATTCCTCGATCTGGCCGGAGGCGCCGGCGTCCTCGTTGATCGGAATCCTGATCTTGCCGTCGGGGCTGGTCAGCGCGCGCGAGAACAGGCCCGAGGCGCGGCCCTCGATGTCGAAGAAGCGGATCTGGCGGAAGTTGAACAGCTTTGCGTAGAAGCCGGTCCAGACATCCATCCGCCCGCGATGGACGTTGTGGGTGAGATGATCGATGTAATAGAGCCCGGCGCCGGCGGGTCGCGGATCGCGCGCGCCAAGCCATTCGAACTCGGCATCATAGGCCGAGCCCTTGGCGCCGTAGCGGTCGACGAAATAGAGCAGGCTGCCGCCGATGCCCTTGATGGCGGGAACGTCGAGCGTCTTCTGCGCGGACGAGACATCCGCCGGCTCGGCGCCGAGCGCGATCGCGCGCTCATAGGCGCGCTTGCGCATCGACCACGCGGAACGCCATCGACGGCGCGCAGGGGCCGTGCGCGGCGACGAAATCGAAACCGTGGCGTGCCGGGCTCCTCGTTGACGAGATAGTTGATGTCGCCCTGGCGATAGACCGTGATCTTCTTGGTCTTGTGGCGCGCGACCGGCGCAAAGCCCATCAGCTTGAACAGCGCGTGCAATTGCTCCGGCTCGGGATGGGCATATTCGACGAACTCGAAGCCGTCGGTGCCCATCGGATTGTCGGCGCTGATGCGTGGCGGGCGGCGCGTCGTGCGGAAACGGACCCATGGCGGAAATCTCCTGAAATTGTTGCGGGCAGTTTCCGCCGAATCCGGCGCAATGGGCATGCAAATCGGGCCGCAATCGGCTATGATCATGCACGATTTGTGCATGATATGGACATTTGACGCATGATCCCGGTAGACGCCTTCGACCTCAAAATGCTGGCCGCGCTGCAGGACGACGGCCGGCTCACCAACCAGCAGCTGGCCGATCTGGTCGGGCTGTCGGCCTCGCAATGCTCGCGGCGGCGGATGCGGCTGGAAGAGGAGAAGGTGATCGCGGGCTATCACGCCGATCTCGCCGGCGAGGCGCTCGGCTTCGGCCTGATCGCCTTCATCCACATCACGCTCGCGACCCACTCGCCCGACAATGCCAAGAAGTTTCGCGCGCTGGTCGGCCGCGTCGACGAAATCCAGGAGGCCTATTCGCTGACCGGCGACGCCGACTATGTGCTGAAGGCGGTGCTGCGCGACCTCAAGGGCCTGTCCGACCTCGTCAACAATGTGCTGATGCCGCACCAGAGCGTGGCGCATGTGCGCTCCTCGATCGTGCTGGATCGGCTGAAGGAGAGCACGAAGCTGCCGCTGCGGGCTTGAGCTGATCTCTCTCCGTCGTCATTCCGGGGCGCGCGTAGCGCGAGCCCGGAATCCATCAGGCCGCGCGTCGTGCTGAGAGATGGATTCCGGGTCTGGCCCTTCGGGCCATCCCGGAATGACGAGGTGGCGTAAATCGAGGGAAATTCGCCATTCGCTTTCGCGCTGCGCATTTGCGATGATGCGAGTCGAAGAGGAGCGACGTCATGGCGCTGCAGCTGCGACCGAACTGCGAATATTGCGACAAGGATCTGCCGCCGCACGGCGACGGAGGCGCGCATCTGCTCCTATGAATGCACCTTCTGCGCCGATTGCGTCGAGACGAAACTGTTCAACGTCTGCCCGAATTGCGGCGGCGGTTTCGTGCCGCGGCCGATCCGGCCGTCGAAGGAATGGCGGCCGGGCGTGTGCGTGGCGAAGCATGCGCCGTCGGACAAGCGCGTGCATCTGAAGTACAGCCGCGAGGATGTCGCGGCGCATTGCGGCGCGGGTGAAGGATGTGCCGCCGGAGGAGCGGTAGATCTCGTCTTCGTCGATTGCGAGCGAAGCGCGAAGCAATCCAGCCTATCCGCTTGCGGCGCTATGGATTCGCTTCGATCGCTTCGACGCTCCTCGCAATGACGACGCGAGCAGTCACTCCGCCGTCACAATCGTCCCCTCGACCTCGCCGAAGCCGACGCGATAGCCGTCGCCCTGGCACCAGCCGCGCATCACGAGCGAGTCGCCGTCTTCGAGGAACGTGCGCGTGACGCCGCCGTCGAGCTCGACCGGCTCGCTGCCGTTCCAGCTGATCTCGAGCAAGCTGCCGCGCTGATGCTTCTCCGGACCGGAGATGGTGCCGCTGCCGAGGAGATCGCCGACATTCATGGCGCAGCCGCTTGAGGCGTGATGCACCAGCTGCTGCACCGACGACCAGTACATGTATTTGAAATTGGTGCGGCAGATCGATCTGCGGCGCGTTCATCTGCGACGCGCGCAACGACACATCGAGCTCCATGTCGTAATTGTTCGGCTGCGCCTGGCGCAGATAGGGCAGCGGCTCCGGCTGCTGCGCCGGCCCGTGCAGGCGGAACGGCTCCAGCGCCTCGCGCGTCACCACCCACGGGCTGATCGAGGTGCGCGAACGCCTTGGCCTGGAACGGGCCGAGCGGCACATATTCCCATTGCTGGATGTCGCGCGCGCTCCAGTCGTTGAGGATCACGAAGCCGAAGATCATCTCCTCGGCCTGTTTCTCGCTCAGCATCTCGCCCATCGCCGAGGCCTGGCCGACCACGACGCCCATCTCCAGCTCGAAATCGAGCCGCTTGCAGGGACCGAAGCTCGGCACCTCCGCCGTCGGCGGCTTCAGCTGCCCGCGCGGCCGCTTCACCTTGGTGCCGCTCACGACGACGGTCGAGGCGCGGCCGTTATAGCCGATCGGCATGTGCAGCCAGTTCGGCTGCAGCGCATTGTCCTTGCCGCGGAACATCACGCCGACATTGGTGGCGTGCTCCTTCGAGGAATAGAAATCGGTGTAGCCGGCGACCGTGATCGGCATGTGCAGCTTGACGTCGCGCATCGGCACCAGCGCGAGCTTGCGCAGCTCCTCATTGTCGCGCAGCTCCGGATGATCGTGGCGCAACAGCTCGCTGATCCGCGCGCGCGTCTTCGCCCACATCTTCGGTCCGAGCGCCATGAAGGCATTGAGCGAGGCTTGCGAGAACACGCCGATCTCGCCGAAGGCGAAGCGGCCGTCCTGCTCCAGCTCCCAGAGATCGAGCACGTAGTCGCCGATCGCGACCCCGATCGCGCGGCGCAAACCCGCGCGCGGAGAACACGCCGTAGGGCAGATTCTGGATCGGGAAGTCGGAGGCGGGATCGACGGGAATGAAGGAGCGGAGTTTGGGGTCGTTGGGATGGGGCACGATAATCCTCCATATCGACGAAACTCGTCATCGTCATTCCGGGCTTGACGCGCGAAGCCGTCAAGCTTCGGAATCGATAAGCTCTTGTCGAAGTATGGATTCCGGACTCGCCGCGGTGCAACGCCCGGCGATGACGAGTTTTGAAATCACTACGGCTTGTTCGGATCGAACCGCTTCTCCAGTCCCTTCCAGCAATCGGCATAGTCGTCCTGCAAATTCGCCGACGTCGCCGCATACTGCGTGACGCGCTGCGGAAAGCGCGTCTCGAACATGAAGGCCAGCGTGCCCGTCAGCTTCACCGGCTTCAGCTCGCCGTTGCTGGCATGATCGAACGCCTGGCGATCCGGGCCGTGCGGCAGCATGCAATTGTGCAAGGACATGCCGCCCGGCGTGAAGCCCACCGGCCTGGCGTCATAGACGCCGTAGATCAGGCCCATGAACTCGCTCATGATGTTCATGTGATACCAGGGCGGACGGAAGGTGTTTTCCGCGACCGCCCAGCGCTCCGGGAAGATCACGAAATCGATATTCGCGGTGCCCGCCGTCTCCGACGGCGAGGTCAGCACGGTGAAGATCGAGGGATCGGGGTGATCGAACGAGATCGCGCCGACCGGCGAGAAGTGCCGCAGATCGTATTTGTACGGCGCGTAATTGCCGTGCCAGGCGATCACGTCGATCGGCGAATGCGGCAGCTCGCATTTGAACAGCGACGCCGCCCCATTTCACGTAGAGCTCGGTCGGCGTGTCCTTGTCCTCATAGGCGGCGACCGGCGTGAGGAAGTCGCGCGCATTGGCGAGGCAATTGGCGCCGATCGGGCCGCGCTCCGGCAAGGTGAAGGCGCCGCCGTAATTCTCGCAGAGATAGCCGCGCGCGGGGCCGGAGGGAATTTCCACGCGGAACTTCACGCCGCGCGGAATCACCGCGATCTCGCCGGGCTCGATGTCGATGCGGCCGAACTCGGTGACGAAGCGGACGTTGCCCTGCTGCGCCACGAACATCATCTCGCCGTCGGCATTGTAGAAGTGCTGGTCCACCATCGATTTGGTGATGAGATAGACATGCGCGGCCATGCCGCGCTTGCGTATGCACGTCGCCCGCGGTGGTCATGGTGCGCACGCCCTGCAGGAAGGTGATCTCCTCCTTCGGCAGCGGCGTCGGGTCCCAGCGCAGCTGCGCGATCGGCAGATCGTGCTCATGGCACGGCGCCGAGCGCCACAGCCCGGCGTCGACCTTCGTGAAGCGTCCGGAATGTTTCACCGACGGGCGGATGCGATAGAGCCAGGAGCGCTCATTGCTGCCGCGCGGCGCGGTGAAGGGCGAGCCGGAGAGCTGCTCGGCATAAAGCCCGTAGGCGCAGCGCTGCGGCGAGTTGCGGCCGATCGGCAGCGCGCCGGGCAGCGACTCCGTCTCGAAGCTGTTGCGGAAGCCGGACATGTAGCCCGGCGTGACCTGCGCGGATGCGCGGCTGATGATGTCGGGCGAAGTGTTGATGTTCATCGCTATCCTCCTTGCAGGGCGGCCCACATTTCGCGGTCGCGCTTGTCGGTCCAGATCACGGGATCGTCGATGCCGGACGCCTCGTCGAACGCGCGCGAGACGTTGAACGGCAGGCAGTGCTCGTAAATCGCGAAGCTCGAAAATTTCGGGTCCATCACCTCGCGCGCCGCGGCCATGGTGTCCTTCAGGCTGCGGCCCTTGGCGACGGAGGATTCGGCCGCGCCATAGAGCGTGGTGACGAAGTCGCGGGTCATCGCGATCGCGTCGCGCGCGGTGGCGAGCCCGTTCAGCGCATCGCCGCGGCCCGGCGCGATCGCCTTCGGATTGAACGCGCGGATTTCGTTCAGCGTCGTCGGCCATTCGCGCAAATGCGCGTCGCCGCAATAGCAGGCCGAGTGATATTCGATCAGGTCGCCGGAGAACATCACCTCGGCATCGGGCACCCAGGCGACGATGTCGCCCGAGGTGTGGCCGGCGCCGAGCTGCATCAGCCGCACCTCGCGTTTGCCGAGATAGATCGACATCTGCGCCTTCGAAGGTCAGCGTCGGCCAGGTCAGGCCGGGAATGCTCTGCGCATCCTGGAACAGGCGCGGAAAGCGGCCGTATTCGGAATCCCAATCCTGCTGGCCGCGCTCGGCGACGAGGCGATAGGTCTCCTGCGAGGCGACGATCGCCTGCGCCTTGTAGGCGGAGGCGCCGAGCACGCGCACCGCGTGATAATGCGACAGCACGACATATTTGATCGGCTTGTCGGTGACCTTGCGCACGCGCTCGATCACCTTGTTCGCCATCGCCGGCGTCGCCTGCGCGTCGAACACGAGGCAGCCGTCCTCGCCGACGATCACGGCCGTGTTCGGATCGCCTTCGGCGGTGAAGGCATAGAGATCGGTGCCGATCTCGGAGAAGGTGATCTTCTTCTCGGCCGTATCGGTGGTGGACGCAAAACCCTTGGCCATCAATTCATTCCTCTCAGTCTCACGCGTCATTGCGAGGAGCGAAGCGACGAAGCAATCCAGACTGCTCCCGCGGAAAGTCATGGATTGCTTCGCTTCGCTCGCAATGACGATGAACATTTGCATTTCTATTGCTGTTGCTGTTGCTGCTGCTGGCTCGCCTCGATCATGCGGTGCCTGGCGAGCGCGATCGCCTCGCGCAACACATCGATATCGCCGATGTGATTGGCGAGGATCAGCACCAGCGCGGCATCGAGATCGGCGCTCTGCTCGTCGTTCAAGCCGCGATGCGCTTCGACGACGGCGCGGAAGGCGTCATCGGGCTTGGCAAAGTTCGAGGCGGTCGAGAGCGGCATGACGAACCCTCAGTTCAGGCCGGAGGCGCGGGCGAGCGCGGCATCGAGCGCGGGCCGCGTCGGATGGCGGAAGCGCGCGGCGACATAACCGTCGGGGCGCAACAGATAGGCGGTGCCGGGCTCGGCGTCGTAGCGCGTCGCCGCGAGCCCTTCGGAGTCGACCAGTCCGCCCTCGCCGCCGATCCGGATCGCGGACACGCCGTCGGGCGCCTCAACCGCGGCGCCATTGCCAAACTCCAGCAGGGTGAACTGCGTTCCCCTTTGATGAAGGCCTCGGTCAGGAACATCGGCGCGCCGCGCGCCGCCATCGGCGCATCCGGCATCGATGCGCCCGGCCGCGGCCCGCCGCGCCAGACGTCGACATCCGCCGTCGACAGCGGCGTGTCGTAGACCGACGGCACCGACAGCCGTCCGCCATTGACCATGCGCTTGCCGAACTCGGTGTCCCTGGCGAGCGCCAGCACCGCCTTGCGCAGCCGCGCCTCCTGCCGCGTCGCCGGCGCCATGAAATCGGTCGAGCGCGTGGACTCGCGGATGTTCTCGTCGGCCGCGGCACTGCGCTCGATGTGATAGCTCTCGAGCAGGCTCTCGGGCGAGGTCTTGCGCAGGATGCGGTCGAGCTTCCAGGCGAGATTCTCCGCATCCTCCAGCCCGGAATTGGCGCCGCGCGCGCCGAACGGCGAGACCTGATGCGCGGCATCGCCGGCGAAGATCACGCGGCCGTGCAGGAAGCGATCCATGCGGCGGCACTGGAATTTGTAGAGCGAGATCCATTCGAACTCGAACTTGTCGTGGCCGAGCATGCGCGCGATCCGCGGCCGCACATTCTCCGGCTTCTTCTCGACCGTCGCGTCGGCATCGGGGCTGAGCTGCAGATCGATGCGCCAGATGTCGTCGGGCTGCTTGTGCAGCAGCGCCGAGCGGCCGGCATGGAACGGCGGATCGAACCAGAACCAGCGCTCGGTCGGAAACGCCGCGGTCATCTTGACGTCGGCGATCAGGAACTGGTCCTCGAACACCTGGCCGGCAAATTCCGCGCCGACCATCTGCCGCAGCGACGAGCGCGCGCCGTCGCAGGCGATGACGTAAGCGGCATGCAGCGTGTAGGGACCGTCGGGCGTGTCGATCGTCAGCACCACGCGATCGTTGCGCTGCTGCAAGCCGCTCACCTTGTTGCGCCAGCGCAAGGAGATGTCCGGCAATTCCTCGACGCGGTCGACCAGATAGGCCTCGGCATAGAATTGCTGCAGGTTGATGAAGGCCGGCCGCTTGTGGCCCGGCTCCGGCAACAGGTTGAACTGATAGAGCTGCGAGGCGCCGTGAAAGATCTTGCCGACGCTCCACACCACGCCCTTGTCGACCATGCGGTGGCCGACGCCGAGCCGATCCCAGAACTCCAGCGAGCGCTTCGAGAAGCAGATCGCGCGCGAGCCCTCGCCGATGCGGTCGGCGTCGTCGAGCAGCACGACCTTGTGGCCGCGCTGCGCCAGATCGATCGCAAAGGACAGCCCGACCGGTCCGGCGCCGACCACGACCACCGGATGCTCGGCGACATCGGCGCCGATGCGATCCTGGTCGGGATGCCTGCGATAGCCGAACTGGGTCTTTGCCTGCGCCATGCTCGACGCCCGGACGCGTCCCTGCCGTCTGTGAATTAGTTTCACTTGCAACTATTCTGGCATCCGCTAGGCTGCCCCGTCAACTCAAATCGGAGCGATCCTTTGCCGAGAGCGGCCACCATCGATGCTGATACGGCCCGGCCGAACGCCGGCAAGGCCGCGCGGCTCGACCTGTTCAAGTTCGTGCCGTTCCGGCTGAACCGGCTCGCGGCCGAGGTCAGCAACGCGCTGTCGGACGAATATCAGGCGCGCTACGGGCTCGACATTCCCGAATGGCGGGTGCTGGCGACGCTCGGCTTCCGCAACGACGCCTGCAGCGCGCAATACATTTCCGACTGCACCCGCACCCACAAATCGACCATCAGCCGCGCGGTGACGGCGCTGCTGGAGCGCGAGATCGTCGAGCGCGTCGAGAATGCGGAAGATCGCCGCGAATTCCGCCTGCGGCTGACGCGCAAGGGCCGCGCGCTCTATGAGGAGCTGATCCCGCGCCTGTTGCGCAAGGAGCAGGAGATCCTCGCCTGCCTCACCGCGGCCGAGCGCAAGGAATTCGCCGCGCTGCTCGGCAAGATCGAGAAGAGCCTCGACCTGGTGCAGACCAGCGCGGAGGCGGACGCCAAGCAGGCGTATTGATGTCTCGTCATTGCGAGGCGCGATAGCGACGAGCAATCCATGACTGTCGATTCGCGGATAGATTCGGACTGCTGCGTCGCTTCGCTCCTGCAATGACGAGTCATGTCTTGCCGAGATGCTTCGCAATCACCGGAAAATAATTCTCTCCCGACCCGCATCGATCGCTTCCTGCAAAATCGTCCCGATCAACTCCGCGCCGCGCAGCTTGATGCCGCCTTCGCGCGCCAGCTCGAGCGCGTAGGACAAATCCTTCAGCGCATATTCGGTCGAGAACGCGCGCTCCGGAAACACGCCGGGCACGATCGCCTTCAGGCCATGATTGCGCAGCGCAAAGCTGTCGGCCGAGCCCTTCGACAAGCGTTTCCAGCAGCAGCTTCGGATCGACGCCGGCGGCCTTCGCCACCGCGACCGCTTCCGACAGCGCATTGACCGTCTCGAACAGCACCATGTTGTTGAGGATCTTCGTCACCTGCCCCGCGCCGACCTCGCCGCAATGGGTGACGTCGGTGGCAAAGCAGCGGATCAGCGGCTCGATCGCGTCATAGAGCTCGCGCGGGCCGCCGACCATGACGCTGAGCGTGCCGTCCTGCGCCGCCTGCCGCGTGCGCGCGATCGGCGCATCCAGCCACGCCGCGCCCTTGGCCTGCAATTGCCTGGCAAAGTCGCGGGTCTGGCTGACCGACGACGTGCCGAGATCGACGACGATCTGCCGCTCGCGAATATTCTTGAGAATGCCGTCGCCTTCGAACACCGCGCGCACGTGCTTTGCGCTCGGCAGGCACAGGAACACGATCTCGCTCTTGCGCGACGACATCCGCGACCGAGCCCGCCACCGCAGCGCCATCGGCGCGCAGCCGCTGCAGCGGCTCGGCGGCGACATCGAACGCGATCACCGCGCGCGCCGCTCTTCTTCACGAGATTGCGGCAGATCGGCTCGCCCATCACGCCGAGGCCGATGAAGCCGATGCTCTTGTACGCCATGCGCGCTCTTTCTTTTTGACGCGTTTTCTTGACGCGAACCGGAAACCCACTTCGCTTGAAAACGCTACGGCCTACTTCACAAACGAGCGCGACGGCGCCTTGTGCAGGGCGAAGGCGTCGACCTTGTCGCTGGCGCGCGGATAGATCTCGGCGACGATCGGATCGTGACCGGGGATGAAGCGATCGGGATGGCCGGCGAGCCGCTCCACGGTCTCCCATCCCGTCACCATGTCGCCGATGTTGAGGACGATCGGAAACGGGCTGCGCCGATGCAGATTGGCGTAGTAATGCGCGGCGTCGGAAGCGAGCACCACGGGCCCGCGCTCGGTCGCCACCCGCACCACCTGCAATCCGTCGGAATGGCCGCCGACGCGATGCACGGTCACGTCAGGCGCGATCTCGCCCTCGCCGCCATGGAAGGTGACGCGATCGCCATAGACGTGGCGCACCATCTGCGTGACATGCTCGACCGTGAAGGGATGGCGCAGCAGGCCGTTGCACATGCAGCGCCCGGTCGCATAGGCCATCTCGCGATCCTGCAGATGGAAGCGCGCATTGGGGAAGCGGTCGAGATTGCCGGCGTGGTCGTAATGCAGATGGGTGACGATCACGTCCTTGATGTCCTCGGCCTTGACGCCGAAGCCATTGAGCGCATCGACCGGATTGAGCGTCAGCTTGCGGCCGCGCACCTTGGCTTCATCGGCATTGAAGCCGGTGTCGACCAGGATGTTGCGGCCGTGCCCGCGGACCAGCCAGACGAAATAGTCGAGATCCTGGGCGCTGGTCTCATGCGGATCGGGGGAGAGGAAATTCATTTGCGGCGTGCGCGCCATGGTGGCGTAGCGGAGCGCGTAGATTTCGTAGGCGTTTCCCATTTTTGCTCTCGTTCTTGTCTGTTGGACGGCGCATCCAAGCCATCCTCGTTGCCGAAGGTCAACGCATCGGCCCAACTGACCGTCATGTCACCGCGCTGACGCAGAGTCCGCTTAAATGTCAGGCCAAATCACATGAGCGGCTGCGGACCGGCCGAGGGAACTCGCGCCATCGCCCGGCAGATAGCGTCGATCGCGGGCCGCCCGTCTCCCCCAAAAGAAGCATGTCCCTTGCGCGCAATCGCCGCGATAACCACGATGTTACAAGCGGTTGACGCGGTGCGGCCGCGGTTTGATAATGCGAGTTGCGTAGAGTAATGTCGCCGGGGCGCAAGCTGGAGTCGGCGCCTTTTTCGCTGGACCCCTGAATGAAGACTAGCCTCGCCCTGCTGCTGTCGCTGATTGTCTCGGTCGCCTGGACCGTCCCCTCGTCCGCCGCGGGCGATCGTTTCGCGCTCGTGATCGGCAACGCCAAATATCCGGACGCGGACACCCCCCTGAAGGAGCCGATCAACGACGCCCGCCAGGTCGCCGACGAGTTGAAGCGCGACGGCTTTACCGTCGAGATCGGCGAAAACCTGACCGGCGACAACATGCGCCGCGCCTTCGACCGCCTCTACAACAAGCTGCGTCCCGGCTCGGTCGCGCTGATCTTCTTCTCCGGCTTCGGCATCTCGTCGAACCGCCAGAGCTACATGATCCCGGTCGACGCCCAGATCTGGACGGAATCCGACGTCCGCCGCGACGGCTTGAGCCTCGAAACCGTGCTCGGCGAGATCAACAACCGCGGCGCCGGCGTCAAGATCGCGCTGATCGATGCCTCCAGGCGCAATCCCTATGAGCGCAGGTTCCGGCCGGGCTCCCAAGGCCTTGCGCCTGTGATCGCGCCGAACGGCACGCTCGTGGTGTATTCGGCGGCGCTGTCGTCGGTCGTCTCGGACAATGGCAGCGATCACAGCCTGTTCGTGCAGGAATTGCTCAAGGAAATCCGCGTTCCCGACCTCAGCGCCGAGGAAGCGCTCAACCGCACCCGCCTCGGCGTCACCCGCGCCTCGAACCGCGAGCAGCAGCCCTATCTGTCCTCCTCGCTCGCCGAGGATTTTGCGTTCATCGGCAATCCAGGCAGCGGTGGCAGCCGTCCGGCCCCGGCGCCAGTGCCTGTTGCGCCGCCTCCCGTGGCAAACGTGTCGCCGCCACCCCCGCCACCGCCTCCGGCAATCGATGCGCCGCAGCCCCTGCCGCCGCCTCCACCACCCGTCATCGCCGACAAGCCGGTCGAGCGGCCCTCTTCGAACCAGGTCGCGCTGGCGGACGATCCCACCATCAAGAGCCTGACCGACAAGCTCAACGCCAATCCTGACGACGCCAGCGCGCTGTACCGGCGCGGCCAGGTCTATGCCTCCAAGGGCGCCTACAGCCTCGCGATCAAGGATTTCGACGACACGCTGCGGCTCAATCCGAAGGACGTCGAAGCCCTGAACAATCGCTGCTGGGCGCGCGCGGTGGTCGGCGACCTGCAATCGGCCTTGAAGGACTGCAACGAGGCGCTCCGGCTGCGGCCCAATTTCGTCGATGCGCTGGACAGCCGCGGCCTGGTTAACCTCAAGAGCGGATTGACGAAAAACGCCATCACCGATTTCGACGCGGCGCTGCGGGTCAATCCGCGGCTGAGCTCCTCCCTCTATGGTAGGGGGCTTGCCAAGCAGCGGAATGGCTCGATTTCCGAGGGCAATGTGGATATTGCCAATGCCAAGGCCATGGACCCCAACATCGTCCAGGAGTTCGACAGTTACGGGGTAAGGTAGATTAAATCGCGTTGCGGTCTCAGGCAGCCTCGAACCCCGGGGGAGTGGCCTGAGACAAACAGTCAAATAGTGACGGCCGCGGCGGTTGGCCGCGACCCATTATCCAAAGTTTTTTGAGCCGCGCGAGAAGCGCGCAGGAGGGACCAGCAATGTCGAAGAATGTCCGCAAAGCGGTATCTCACCGCACTCGTCTCCGTCATGGCCATCGGCGCCGCATTTTCCTTTGGTGCGACCCAGGCGCGCGCCGGCGACGTCACCGAGGACCAGATCGTCAACGCGCTCACGCCGGCCAAGAAGCCGCTGACCCGCGGGCTGTCGATCGGCGGCGAAGACGCCAAGCCGGTCGATCCCGCGCAGCAGAAGTTCGTCACCTCGCTCCGGGGCCGCACCCGCGGCCTGAACTTGAATGAGCGCGAGGAGCTCGCGACCATCGCCAAGGACAAGCCGAACATCGATCTCGAGATCACCTTCGACTACAATTCCTCCAACATCAGCGCGAAGTCGCTTCCGGCCGTGCAGACGCTGGGCCGCGCGCTCACCAATCCCGACCTGAAGGGTTCGACCTTCGTGGTCGCCGGTCACACCGACGCCGCCGGCGGCGAGACCTATAATCAGGACCTGTCCGAGCGCCGCGCCGACGCGATCAAGAAGTATCTGATCGACAACTACCACATCTCCTCGGCCGACCTCGTCACCGTCGGCTACGGCAAGAGCAAGCTCAAGGATCCGAACCAGCCGATGGCGGAAGCCAACCGCCGGGTGCAGGTCGTGAACATGGAAAACAAGACGACTGCGTCGAAGTAACTCCATCTTCAGCTGATCTTCTCTTGGCGTCAGTCTCATTTTTCGGCAAAGATGCGTCCCGCAAATCCTGCGGGACGCTCGTGTGTTTGAGGTGCCTTTTCGGGCATCTCCAAGCCGCGCCGCGGCCCCGCGCATGATCCCCTGAGGTTGGTCCGGCGATGCAGTTTTCGCTGTCCGAGAACATGAAGCGTGCGGCCGGCGCGGTGTTCTTCGTCGTGCTGGCCGGCGGCTACTGGTGGTGGGAGCATCGCCCCGAGCCGGAAGAGAAAGAGACGGTCACCGAAGCCCTGGTGGTCGTGACCAAATCCACCAATGCCTGCTTCTCCGACCTGGTCCGCGTCACCGGCTTCGTGGTGGCGCGCCGCGAGGCGGTGGTCGGACCCGACCAGGAAGGCTCCAAGGTCACCGATCTCTTCATCCGCGAAGGCGATACCGTCACCGACAATCAGGAACTGGCGCGCCTGAGCGCGCCGCCGCAGCAGCAAGGCCAGCAGCAACAGCGGACGAGCAGCGGTCCGGTTTCGTTGCGCGCGCCGGCGCCCGGGCTCGTCACGGAGGTGCGGACCGTCGTCGGCGCGCCGGCTTCGCCGCAGGCCGGTCCGATGTTCCGCATCGCCATCAACAACGAGGTCGAGCTCGACGCCGAGGTGCCGAGCGTGCACATGCCCAAGCTCAATCCCGGCGTCACCGCGCGCATCACCCGCGACAACGCGCCCGACCTGATCGGCCGCGTGCGGCTGGTGTCGCCGCAGATCGACCGCAACACCCAGCTCGGCCATGTCCGCATCGCCGTCACCAACAATCCGACGCTGAAGATCGGACAGTTCGCCCGCGCCTCGATCGACGCCAAGCGCAGCTGCGGCGTCGCCATTCCGCGCACCGCGATCGACCATCTCACCGTGCAGGTGATCAAGGGCAACATCGTGGAAACGCGGAAGGTGCGCGTGGGCCTGAGCTCCGACACCTCGACCGAAATTCTCGAAGGCCTCGACGTCGGCGAAATCGTCGTGGCCGACGCCGGCTCCTCGCTGCATGACGGCGACCAGGTCAAAACCATGTTCGCGGACGAACTCGATCGACGGGCACGCTGATGGCACTCAATATCTCGGCATGGTCGATCCGCAACCCGCTTCCCTCGGTGGTCTTCTCGATCATCCTGGTGGTGCTGGGATGGCTGAGCTTCACCAAGCTCGCGGTGACGCACCTGCCCTCCGCCGACATTCCCGTGATCTCGGTCGCGGTCGCGCAATTCGGCGCGGCGCCCGCCGAGCTCGAATCCCAGGTCACCAAGGTCATCGAGGACGGCGTCTCCGGCGTCGAAGGCGTCCGCCACATCAACTCCTCGATCACCGACGGCCTGTCGGTGACGACGATCGCGTTCTCGATCGAGACCAATACCGATCGCGCCATCAACGACATCAAGGACGCGGTGACCCGCGTGCGCGCCAACCTGCCGCAGAACGTCACCGAGCCGCTGATCCAGCGCGTCGACGTGATCGGCCTGCCGATCGTGACTTACGCGGCGATCTCGCCCGGCAAGACGCCGGAGCAGCTGTCGTATTTCGTCGACGACGTCGTCAAGCGCGAGCTGCAGGGCGTGCGTGGCGTCGCCGAAGTGCAGCGCATCGGCGGTGTCGAGCGCGAGATCCTGGTCTCGCTCGATCCCGACAAGCTGCAGGCCGCCGGCCTGACGGCGGTCAATGTCGGCCAGCATTTGCGCGGCACCAACGAGGACCTGGCCGGCGGCCGGGCCGAAATCGGCCGCAACGACCAGGCGATCCGCACGCTGGCCGGCGCCAAGACGCTGAACGATCTCGCCGGCACCATGATCCCGCTGTTCGGCGGCGGCGAAATGCGCCTCGACGATCTCGGCACCGTCACCGACACCATCTCCGACCGCCGCACCTTCGCCCGCGCCAATGGCGAGCCGGTGGTGGCCTTCGCCATCAAGCGCGCCAAGGGCGCCAGCGACGTGCTGGTGGCCGCGGCCGTGCAGAAGCGCATCGACGCGATCAAGGAGGCGAATCCGGAATACGACCTCAAGATGATCGACACCTCGGTGAAATTCACCAGGGGCAATTACGAGGCCGCGATCTCGACCTTGTTCGAGGGCGCCATCCTCGCCGTCATCATCGTGATGATGTTCCTGCGCGACATCCGCGCCACCCTGATCTGCGCGGTTTCCCTGCCGCTGTCGATCTTCCCCGCTTTCTGGGCGATGGACATCCTCGGCTTCTCGCTGAACCTGATCTCGTTCCTCGCGATCACGCTGTCGACGGGTATCCTGGTCGACGACGCCATCGTCGAGATCGAGAACATCGTGCGCCACATGCGGATGGGCAAATCGCCCTACCAGGCCGCGATCGATGCCGCCGACGAGATCGGCCTCGCCGTGATCGCGATCTCGCTCACCATCATCGCGATCTTTGCGCCCGCGAGCTTCATGCCGGGCATCGCGGGACAATTCTTCAAGCAGTTCGGCATCACGGTGTCGGTGCAGGTGTTCTTCTCGCTGCTCGCCGCGCGCTTCGTCACGCCGATGCTGGCGGCCTATTTCATGAAGCATCACGACCACGACGATCCGCCGCCCGGCATGGTGCTCAACACCTATCACCGCGTGGTCACCTGGTCGGTGAAGCACCACTACATCACCGTGCTGGTCGGCATCGGCATCTTCGTCGCCTCGATCTGGAGCCTGACGCTGCTGCCGAAGAGCTTCCTGCCGGCGCAGGATTCCGCGCGCTCGTGGCTCGGACTGGAGCTGCCGCCGGGCACGCAGCTCGCCTACACCGAAAAGGTCACCGAGGACATCGTCACGCGCCTGCGCAAGCGGCCCGAGATCAGAAGCGTCTTCGTCGACGGCGGCCGGTCGCCGCAGGGCTCGCAGGAGGTGCGGCGCGCCACGCTGATCGTCAACTACACGCCGAAGACCGAGCGCAAGCTGACGCAGCGCGACCTCGAGGACACGATCAGCAAGGAGCTCGACAACATCCCCGACATCCGCTTCTGGTTCCTCGACGACCAGGGCAACCGCGCGATCTCGCTGATCGTCGCAGGCCGCGACAGCAACATCGTCAACAATGTCGCGAGCGAGCTCGCGACCCAGATGAAGCGGATTCCCGGAGCTCGCCAACGTCGTTCCCGACACCTCGCTGGAACGGCCCGAGCTCAACATCCGGCCGCGCGCCGACCTCGCGGCGCGGCTCGGCGTGACCACCGAGAGCCTGTCGCAGACCATTCGCGTCGCCACCATCGGCGACGTCGGACCGGCGCTCGCCAAGTTCGACGCCGGCAACCGGCTGGTGCCGATCCGGGTCCAGCTCGAGGATTCCGCACGCGGCAATCTGCGAACGCTGCAGGAATTGCGCGTGCCGCTCGGCGAGCACGGCGAAAAGGGCGGCGTGCCGCTGGAGACGGTCGCCAACATCAAGCTCGATCAGGGCCCGACCAGCATCAACCGCTACGACCGCCAGCGGCAGGCGACGGTTGCCGCCGATCTCGCCGGCGTTTCCGCGAGAAGTGCCGCCACCAACAAGATCGCCGAGCTGCCCGTCATGAAGAGCCTGCCCAAGGGCGTCACCGTGAGCGAGGGCGGCGACTCCGAAAGCCAGAAGGAGCTCGCAGACGGCTTCACCTCCACGATGTTGACCGGGCTTGATGCTGGTCTATGCGGTGCTGGTGCTGCTGTTCGGCACCTTCCTGCAACCGCTGACCATCCTGTTCTCGCTGCCGCTCTCGATCGGCGGCGCGGTGCTCGCGCTCCTGATCACCGGCAAGCAGCTCACCATTCCCGTCTATATCGGCATCCTGATGCTGATGGGCATCGTCACCAAGAACGCCATCATGCTGGTCGAGTTCGCGATCGAGGCGATCCATGCCGGGGTCGAAGCGCGACGAGGCGATGATCGACGCCGGCATGAAGCGCGCGCGTCCGATCGTGATGACCACCATCGCCATGGTCGCCGGCATGATGCCGAGCGCGCTGGCGTTCGGCGCCGGCGGCGAGTTCCGCTCGCCGATGGCGCTGGCGGTGATCGGCGGCCTGTTGTTCTCGACCGTGCTGTCGCTGGTGTTCGTGCCGGCGATGTTCATGGTGATGGACGATCTCGCCTCGCTGATCTGGCGCTTCGGCAAGAAGCTGATCGTCTCAACCGGCGAGGCCGAGCACGACGATCATCACGACGCCGCCGGGCGCGCACGGCCAGCCGCCGGCGGTCCGGCCGGCGGCGGAATAAGCCTCGCCTCAGAGCTCAGTGCGTGCCGGCATAGGCGCGCCGCATCGGCTTGAGCACCAATAGCGCCAAGATTCCGGTCAGCGCGTCCATTGCGATGATGATCGCAAACACCGGCAGCCAGCTTCCGGTCTGCTCGCGCAACAGCGCCGCCACCGGGGCGCCGAGGATCGATCCGATGCCCTGCGCCATGTAGAGCAGGCCGTAATTGGTGGTGGCGTGCTCGGCGCCGAACGTGTCGGTCAATGTCGAGGGAAACAGCGAGAAGATCTCGCCCCAGCCGAAGAACACGAGGCCGGACAGCACCACCAGCGCCAGCGCATTGTCGCGGAACAGCACCATCAGGGTGACGGCCGCGGCTTCCATCAGGAAGGCGATCGCCATGGTGTTCTCGCGGCCGATCCGGTCGGACACCCAGCCGAAGAACGGACGCGTCAGTCCGTTGGTGAGACGGTCGACGGTGAGCGCGAGCGGCAGCGCGGCAAGGCCGAACACGATGACGTTGGCGGTACCGAAGTCGCGCGAGAACGCGGCGAATTGCGAGATCACCATCAAGCCGCCGGTGGACATCATGGTCATCATGACGAACATCAGCCAGAAGATCTTGTTGCGCAGCATCTCGGCCGGCGGCGACACCCGCCCTTGACGCCAACACCGACGGAGCTGGAAGCACGTCGTCCTTGGTCGGGCATGCGCATCGCAAGCGCCGCGGCGGCGCCGATCAGGCCGAGGATGATGCCGAACACGACGAGCGTGTGCTGATAGCCGGACGCCTTCATCATGGTGTCGATCGGGAACGTGGTCAGGATCGCGCCAAAACCATAGCCGGCCGCCACCGCGCCGGTGGCCAGTCCTCGCCGGTCCGGAAACCAGCGCACCATCAGCCCGATGATGCCGACATAGACCACGCCGGTGCCGATGCCGCAGAAGAAGCCGTAAGTGAGATAGAGGCCGATCAGGCTGCTGACATAGGCCGATGTGATCCAGCCCAGCCCCGACAACAGACAGCCGATGGCGATCAGAAGGCGCGGGCCGAAGCGATCGACCAGATAGCCCTGCACCGGCGAGAAGAAGGTCTGCAGCACGATCACGATGGTGAAGGTGATCTGGATCGCCGGCAGGTTGACGCCGAGCGCGTCCTGGAACGGCTTGGTGAACAGCGTCCAGACATATTGCGGGCTCGAGATCGACATCATCGCGATCAAGCCGAGCACGAGTTGCACCCATCGCGTCGATGCCATCGATCCACGCGTCTCCGCCACGCCGCGTCATTGTTACGCCCCCGATTGAAGAATACCCCGATACCGCCACGATACGGCCGGTATGTTGGTGCCGCAAGGTCAGCAATCGGGCAGGAGACGATGAATTGTGCGGCGGCTCGTCAGTCCGCCTGCAGTTCCCCGCTTCTATCGCAACGCGGGATGGGCCGACCAGTCCGCATCCTCGATCAAAACATAGCCGGCGGGCGGCACGCCGCTTTCCGCGACCTGCGCAAGCTGCCGCTTGAGATAGGTCGTCAGCGTCTTGTCCGCGTCCGACGAGATCGAATGCCGCTGCGTTTCGATGGCGACGCGCGCCGTCACGCCGCTGCCGGCGAAGAAATCCAGCACGGTCGAGCCCGGAAACGACAGCGCCCGCACGATGCGCGTCGATCAGTTCCCTCGGCTTCTGGGTCGGATGGCCGACGCGCTCCTTCGAATTGCCGTTGAGCCGCGGAATCTTCCAGACATTGGTCGGGTTGATGCCCTTGTCGAGATTGTCCGGATTGAGCCGCTTGTCGCGCTTGTAGATCGAGAGTCGCTTCGCATCGAGCGGCGTGCGCACCGCGTCGAGATCGAAATAGTATTTCGGCGACTTCGCAAACCAGGCGATCTCCTCGTGCCGGTTGGCGAAGAAGCGCTGCGCGCTCATGCCGTTCGGATAGTTCCAGATGATGAGATTGGCGAGCCCCATCCTGCTGTGCTGGCGCATCCAGCCCATCAGGCTGAGCAGATCGCCGCTGCCGGCCTCGCCCTGATATTGCAGGCCGCCGAACAGCACGAAATTGCCCGACGGCGAGCAGCACGCGCTCGACCTCGGTGAGCCATTGTCCGGCCCAGTCGACATAATGCGCAAGCTCGTCCCAATGCGCGACATTGATGTTGTAGGGCGGATCGCAGATCACGAGCTGGATCGAGCCGGACGGAATCTTGCGCAACGTCTCGAGGCAATCGCCGACCGCGACGATGTGCGATGTCGTCTCCGAACCGTCGGCCGCGGCCGCCGCGCGGCGGAGGAATGCGCCCGCCCGCTCTTGCGCAGGCGGTTCATCCCGATATGTCCCCGGTTGCGGTGAGATCGGTTCGGCATTTCGCGCGCGCCGCGAGCGCTATTCGTTGCGCGCGATCGCGGTGAGCCTGGTCAGGTTCTGCAGCAGGATGCGCCCGCGCTGCAGGTCGAGGATGCCGTCCTTGCGCCAGGTCTGCAGCTGGCGGTTGACGCTCTCGCGCGCCGCGCCGACGAAGATGCCGAGCTGCTCCTGCGAGATGTGCACCTCGGAGCCGAAATCGGCGGCGAGCGCGCAGAGCCGGCGCGCCAGCCGGATCGGCAGCGGCTGCAGCATCGATTCTTCCATGCGCTCGCTCTGATAGCGGATGCGCTCGCACAACAGCTGGATGATCTTGATCGCGACCTTCGGCTCGCGCTCGAGATGGCCGAGGAAATCTTCCCGCCGCAGCACGAACATTTCGGTGGCTTCGCCCGCGGTCGCATCCGCGGTGCGGGGCTGGCCGTCGAGCACGGCCACCTCGCCAAAGAGGTCGCCCGGTCCCATGAAATTCAGCGTCAGCCGGCTGCCGTCGGAGGAGCCGGTCTCGATCCGGATCTGGCCGCGGCGCACCCCGAACAGGGCGTCGCCGGCATCGCCCTTCTGGAAAAGGACTTCACCGCTGGTCAGATGCTGGGTGTGGCAAAGATTGGAAATCCGCGACAATTCGTCGGAACCAAGGTCCGCGAACATCGGATTCATCTTCAGAATGACCGCGAATTCGGCCTGTTTGCTCATGGCAATGCCTGTCCGTTCAGAATCGACCTTTTAGGGAATTTGGCTCCGGAGAAGTGTGTCATAAGTCACATAACTTTACAGCCGTCTCTGATTATTTTTGATGTCTTTTGAGCGCTATCCCGTTTCCGGGATAAGCTCGAAAAGCCGGCTTGAGGCGGGGGGATGACCGCCGGGCCGGTCGTGCACCCCTTTGCCCGGGACCGTCGATATGAGAGCACTGAAAATCACTGGCGCAGCCGTTGCTGCCATCGTCGTCATCCTCGCGCTTGTGATGATCGTCGGGGTCCCCTCCGGCTTTCTGACCTCCACCATCAAGGAGCGGGTCGAGCGCGAAACCGGCTATCGCCTGACCATTGCCGGCTCGACCAGGATCAGCCTGTGGCCGACGCTGAACGTCACCATGAACGACCTGACCTTGCAGGAGCCGAAGGATCGCGAGGGCGCCAACAAGGTCACGATCGGCTCGCTGCAGGCCGACATGACGCTTGTCGAGCGCCTGGTCGGGCCATCCGGAAATCTCCGAGCTCATCGTCACCAGGCCGGTGCTCTCCGTGCCGCTGCTGCGCGAGCGCCATCGCGCCGCCGCGCAACCGGCCGACAAGCCTGCGTCCAGCATCGGCAACGCCGACGTGCAGATCGATCGCATCACCGTCATCGACGGCGCGGTCGCCTTCTCCAATTCGCGTGACAAGGTGGAGAGCCGCATCGACGCCATCAATGCCAAAGCGACCTTCGACGCCGATCGCAAGATCAAGCTTTCGGGCACCGCGCGTTCCGGCGCGACGCCGATGAAATTCGACATCAAGGCGACCGTGCCGGCGCCGCCGATCGATCGGCAGAACATTCCGGTCGAGTTGACTTTGGAGGCGCCGGGCGCGCTGAACGCGCCGCTCGCCGCCAAGGCCGAGGTGCGGCTCAACGGCCCGGTGGTGCTGATCAACGGGCTTGACCGGCTCGCTCGACGAGGGCGGCTTCTCCGGCTGGGGTTCGGTCGATGTTTCCAGCAAGCCGCTGGTGAAGGTCGATCTCGACTTCCAGCGCTTCAACATTCCCGGCTCCAAGACGCAAACCGCGTCCGCCCAGCAGGGCTGGAGCGATGCGCCGATCGACCTGTCCGCGCTGAACTATGTCGACGCCCAGGTGAAGATTTCCGCGGCGCAGATCGATTGGGCGGACGCGCAGTTCGCGCCGGCCGCGATCGAGGCGACCTTGGCGGGCGGCGTGCTGAAGGCCAACGTCACCAATCTCGGCGCCTATGGCGGGCAGGCCTCCGGCGAAGTGATCGTCGATGCCTCCACGGGAAATCCGACCTATCAGATGCATTGCGACCTCGTCGGCGTGCGGGCGCTGCCGCTGCTGACGAGCCTCGCCTCCTTCGACAAGCTCGACGGCAAGATGCAGGCGAAGATCGCCGCGCGATCGGCGGGCGCCAGCCAGCACGCCATCATGTCGAACATGGCCGGCACCGCCTTCGTGATCTTCCAGGACGGCGCCATCCGCGGGCTGAACATCGCGCAGATGATCCGCTCGTTGACCGCGAGCACGCTGAACGGCTGGCAGGAGCAGCAGGAGCAGGCGACCGACCTGACGCAGCTCGCGGCGTCGTTCAAGATCGACCGCGGTCAGGCCACCACCACCGATCTCAATCTGGTCGGCCCGCTGGTGAAGGTGACCGGTGTCGGCACCATCGATCTCGGCACCCGCATGATCGGCTTCCGCGTCGAGCCGCAGCTGGTGATGACCACGCAAGGCCAGGGCCGCGCCGCCGATCCCGTCGGCTTCGGCATTCCCGTGGTGTTGTCCGGTCCATGGTCGGCGCCGAAAATCTATCCGGAGATTCAGGGCATCCTCGACAATCCCGACGCCGCCTATGGCAAGTTGCGCGAGATGGGCAAGGGCCTGTTCGGGCCCGACGGCGCCGGCCTCAACAACATCATCGGCAATCTCGGCAGTCTCGGTAACATTGCCGGCAACCAGGGCGGCACGGGTGGCAGCGGCGGCACGGGCGGCGGCGGCAGGCAATCTGCTCGGCGGCGGGCTCGGTCAGGCGCTCGGCGGCCTGCTCGGCGGATTGGGCAATAGCGGCGGCGGCAACACCGGCGGCGCTCCAGCCGCCACCGGCCGCAGCAGCAACAGCCGCGGCATCCCGGCAACGCCGATGGATCCGCAGGCCACCACGCCGCAGCCCCAGCAGGCCGCGCCTCCGGCCACCGCGCAAGCCGCGCCGCCGCCGGTGCAGCAGGACAGCCAGACCATGAATGACGTGCTGCGTCAGCTGTTTAACCGGTAGGAACACTCGTCATGCCCGGCCTTGAGCCGGGCATCCACGCCTTCCTTTTTTGGCTCCAAGACGTGGATGGCCGGGTCAAGCGCGCGGCCATGACGAGCCGCATGAGACTGCCCGGCTCCCTCCTTGCCCGCGCCATCCACATCCGCCTTCGCCAAGGCTTCGGCGGACAAGCCGGGCGGTAACCAAGCGCCCCGGCGGCCCGGCCAAGCCGTTCATTTTGTGCTAGAACCCTGCCCGGTCGGGACTTTCCCGACCCGGACCCATCGGGTCCGCTTTCGGGCCTCCCCTCAAGTCGGCGCGGCCTGCGATTTGCAACGGCGCTGCCGGACAAGGCCAGCCGATATGCCGGGTTGGCGACAAGTCCGAGCCGCCCGTGAAGGATCTGGATGATCGCGGTCAAGGACAAGATCTGGTTTCTGCGCGAGGGCCTGTTCGCCAAATACGTGATGGCGCTGGTCGGCCTCGTCGTGTTCGTGCTGGCGGTGAACGGCCTGACCGAGACCTGGATCAGCTATCGCGCCACCAAGACCACGCTGATCGAGGGCATGACCGAGAAGGCCGAGGCCACCTCCAAGCGCATCGACCAGTCGATGAGCGAGCTGGAGCGGCAGATCAGCCGCGTCACGTCGGCCTATGTCCACACCGTCGAGCAGCGCCGCGACGCCTATGCCCAACTGCTCGGCCAGGTCAGTGCGGTGGCCCAGCTGTCGCAACTCGACGGCCAGGGCAAGGAGCTGCTGCGGCTGTCGCGCACCCAGATTGCGCTCTCGACCGGCATCGATCTGGCGCGCGATCCGCGCTTCACCGAAGCGGTCGCGCGCGGCGTCAGCTACTCGCCCGCCTACTTCTCCGGCACGCGGCCGCTTGATGTCGATCTCGATGGCGCATTCCGGCTTCAACGCCGGCGTCACGCTCGGCCGAGATCGATCTGAACTTCCTGTCCGACATGCTCGGCGACGCCCAGGTCGGCAAGAACAGCCTCGCCTTCATCGTCGACCCGCGCGGCCAGGTGCTCGCGACCTCGGCGAAGGGCCCCGAGGTCGGCAAGGACGTCAGCGCCCTGCCGCAGGTCGCCGCGATGATGGCGAAGGAGCGCGTGCCGGCCGAGAGCGGCGCCGATGTCGACGGTCATTCGATGCTGACCGCGGCCGCGGTGGTGCCGAAACTCGGCTGGAGCATCTTCTTCGAGCAGCCGACCTCGACGGCGCTGGCGCCGATCCGCGACCAGCTGGTGCGCATCGCGCTGCTGGTCGGGCTCGGCCTGATCATCGCGATCCTCGCCGGCAGCGTGATGGCGCGGCGCATGCTGGTGCCGATCAACGCGCTGCGCGCCGGCGCGCGCCGCCTCGGCTCCGGCGATTTCAGCCAGCGCATCGAGGTCAACAGCAATGACGAGCTGGAAGAGCTCGCCGATCAGTTCAACTCGATGGCGGGCCAGCTCGGCCAGACCTATTCCGTGCTCGAAGCCAAGGTGGAGGAGCGCACGCGCGACCTCGCGCAATCGATCGGCGAGCTGAAGGTGCTGGAGGAAGTCGGCCGCGCGGTCGCCTCCTCGCTCGATCTCAACGCCGTGCTGCCGACGGTGGCCTCGCGCGCGCTCGACATCACCCATGCCGATGCGGTGCTGATCTACGGCTATGACGCCGAGAAGCGCCAGTTCAACCTGGTCGAGGCCGGCGGCATCGACAAGTCGGCCGAAGGCCCGCACCAGACGCTCGACGAGGACAACACCATCCTCGGCCAGGCCGCGGCAAAGGGCGAGCCGATCACCATCGCCGATCTCGCCGCCGCCGACGATCTCGTGCTGCGCGACATCGCGATCGCAGGCCGGCTTCCATGCGGTGCTGGTGGCGCCGCTGGTCGATCAGCAGGGCGTGCTCGGCGCGCTGGTGGTGCTGCGCCGCGCCGCCGGCGAATTTCCGCAGAACCTGATCGGCCTGATGCGCACCTTTGCCAACCAGGCGGTGCTGGCGATGCGCAACGCGCGGCTGTTCACCGAGGTGGACCAGCAGGGCCGCGAGCTGGCCAGCGCCAACGCCGTGGTGAGCGAGCAGGCCGACAAGCTGCAGGAGCAGACCGAGCAGCTCAAGAACTGGAACCGCTCGCTGGAGGAGCGGGTCGAGAAGCAACTCGGCGAGATCGAGCGCATCCGCAAGCTCGAGCGTTTCCTGGCGCCGCAGGTGGCGCAGCTGATCGCCTCCTCCGACGGCCATGACGCGCTGCTGCAGAGCCATCGCCGCGAGGTCACCGTCGTGTTCTGCGATCTGCGCGGCTTCACCGCCTTCACGGAGGCGACCGAGCCGGAAGAGGCGATGAACGTGCTGCGCGAATATCACGCCGCGCTCGGCGAGCTGATCTTCCGCTACGAGGGCACGCTCGACCGCTATGCCGGCGACGGCGTGATGATCCTGTTCAACGCGCCGATCCAGTTCGAGGACCACACCAAGCGCGCGGTGAAGATGGCCTGCGAGATGCGCGACACCATCGGCGCGCTGACCCAGAAGTGGCGCAACCGCGGGCATAGTCTCGGCTTCGGCATGGGGATCGCGCTCGGCTATGCCACGCTCGGCCAGATCGGCTTCGAGCAGCGGCTGGAATATGCCGCGATCGGCAGCGTGACCAACATGGCCTCGCGGCTGTGCGACGAGGCCAAGGCCGACCAGATCGTGGTGGCGCGGCGCGTCTACGGCGCGGTGGAGCAATGGGTCGACGCCAAGCCGCTCGACGATCTCGTGCTGAAGGGCTTCAACCATCCCGTGCTGGCGATGGAGATTTTGCGCTGGCGCGAGGAGGTCGACAATGTGGTCGACGCGGCGACAGCGAAGAGTTCGCGGCGGAGGAAGTAGCGCGGCGCTGACACGCTTGCCATCTGAGTTATAGAGTGGTACATTAACTCATATGGAGCCGCCGCGTGATTGTCAGCTTCCGGGATGACTGGTTGCGCGATTTCTTCGTCAACGACGTGAGATCGAACAGAGTTCCGGCCGACCTGGAAGATCGTTTGTTCCGCAAGCTCCAGCTGATCGACGACGCAACGACCGATCGCGATTTGAGATCGCCACCCAGCAATCACTTCGAGAAGCTGCGGGGCCATCTCGACGGCTTTCATTCGATCCGTGTCAACCAGCGATGGCGGCTGGTGTTGCGATGGGACAGCGGCCGCGGCGAGGCGAAGGACATCTATCTCGACGACCATAGCTATCGGTGAGGCAAGCCATGCTGATGACAAAACGCAAACCTGCGACGGTCGGTGAAATCCTGCTTGAGGAATTCATGAAGCCGCTTGGCCTGACGCAGGGCGCGCTGGCCGAAGCCATGGGCGTGCAACGAAAGCACGTCAACGAGTTGTGCAATGACCGCCGCAACGTGACCGCGGCAACTGCGCTCATCCTCGCGCGCGTGTTCGGCAACACCCCGGATTTCTGGCTGAACGTTCCAACGCCGCAGCGACCTTTGGGAGGCGATGCATTCACCGCGTGACCGAAAACGGATTGATCGCGCGCGACCACTGACGTCAGCGGCGTGAGTCCGTGCGAAGACGGCGAGGTGAGGCCGCTTTACCGATGGTCGCAAGCATCTCCATCTGCTATCCATGTGCCCGTAACCGGACCCATTTCCCGATGCCCCCTTTCCCCTCCCCCCGCCTCCCCGCCCTCGCGGCGGTCGCCCTGCTCGCCCTCGCCGCGCCCTCGCGCGCGGCCGACGACGCCGACAACCCCAAGGGCCCGGCGGTCACCGTGCTGAAAGCCACCAAATCCTGCTTTGCGGCGATCGTGGAATTGTCGGGCACCATCATGGCGCGGGACGAGACCGCGGTGCGCCCCGAGCGGCAGGGGCTGAAGGTCGCCGAGGTGCTGGCGGAAGCCGGCGACACCGTCACCGCCGGCCAGACGCTCGCCCGCCTCAACCTGCCCGAAGGCGGCACCGTCACCGTGCAGGCGCCGGTCAACGGCACCATCTCGTCCTCCAACGCCGTGGTCGGCGCGATGGCCTCGGGCAAGGGCGAGGCGCTGTTCAACATCATCGCCCGCAACGAATACGATCTGGTGGGGCTGGCCTCGACCTCGGACCTGCCGAAACTCGCGGTCGGCCAGCCGGCCTCGATCCGCGTCATCGGCATCGGCGACGTCGATGCGCGGGTGCGCCGGATCTCGCCGACCGTCGAGCCCGCGGTGCAGCTCGGCCCGGTCTATCTCGGCATCACCGTCAACCGGCGGCTGCCGGTCAACACCGCCGGCCGCGCGCTGATCAAGACCGGGCAGAGCTGCGGCGTCGCGATCCCGCTCACCGCGATCCAGTATTCGGCGGCCGGCACCGTGGTGCAGGTGGTGAAGCGCCAGCGCATCGAGACCAAGCGGGTCGAGACCGGGCTGATGTCGGGCGGATCGATCGAGATCCGCGACGGGCTGAACGAAGGCGAGGACATCGTCGCGCGCGCCGGCTCGCTGCTGCGCGAGGGCGACCTGGTGCGGCCGGTGACGGCGGCGGCGAACGCGAAGTGACGGCGCGAGAGGCTTCGTTCACTCTGCCGCCGCATCGGCGGTGGAGCGCCCTCGCCCGCTGAAGCGGGCGGGCTGAGAGGCTGCGCCGCTGCAGCGATGAGCTGAGCTCGCGCCTCACCCGACGCGCTGCGCCGAATCGGCCTCGCCCCGCAAGGGGGAGAGGCGATCCGAATTCGTGGCGCTATCGAGTTGGAATGACGCCGCAGCGACGAAACTAACCGTCGCTGCCGAAGCGGACGTCTTCCAGCAGCGAGGACGACACCGCGGGCACCTGCTCGCCGTCGGACGCCTTGGAGATCGCGACGCGGGTCTTGTTGAAGGCGGCTTCGGCGCCGACCATCTTGGCATTGATCTGGGTGAGCAGCTCGCCGATCAGCACCGAGTGCTTGCCGGTGGAATCCTCGACCACCTTGCCCGGCGTCGCCGAGGTCAGGATCAGCGCGTTGTCGGGCGCGGTGATCGGCGCCAGCCCGTGGCTGTACTGGCGGAAGCGGCGCTCGTAAGGGTTGCGGCGCGAGGCGTCGAGCACGACCAGCTTGGCGCGGGCGCCCTTCTCCTTCATCGCGTCGAGCACGGCCTCGACCGAGACGCCGGTGCGGCGCACGTCGGCTTCCTTCCAGATCGTGGCGTCGACCGGGATCATGAAGCTCTCGCGGCCGGCCTGCACGCCGTAGCCGCCGAAGAACAGCATCACCACCGAATCCGGCGTGATCTTGCCCTTCAGGCGCTCGATGGCGCGGGTCATGTCGTCGCGGCTGGCATCCTCGATCACGTCGACGTCGAAACCGTCATGGCGCAGCGCATGCGGACAGCGCGCGCGCGTCGTTGATCGGCTGCACCAGCGGATCGCCGGCGTCGGGGTAATGGCCGTTGCCGATCACCAGCGCCAGGCGGGAGGCCTTCTTCGCGGTCGCGCCCTGCTCGGTCGCAACCGCGCTGGCCGCATCCATCGCGCGCTTGTTCAGCGCGGCGTTGGCGCCGATCGCCAGCGACACCGTCGCCGCAAGAGCAGGCGGCCACGAGAAGCGGGCGGCGGGAGACGGTCGAGCGGCAATCTCATCACGAATACTTCCTGCGTCAGTGCCATCGCGCGCGTTCGTTAGTCGCGCGAAAAGGTGCTGGGTTTACTGGGGTTGGCCGGCTGGGTGCCCTCGAAATGCGCTCATTTTGCGGCACCGCAACAAACAAACCCTTAGCCTGCAACGGCGGTTCCGGCAATAGTGCTGGCCCATTACCGGATAAACCTTTGCAAATCCTTGATATTTCACCTCCCGCCGAGACTACCATGCCCCGCAAATCAACCGGGCTATGGTTGATATTGCCCGCATCTATCGGGGCTTTGCCGTGACCCGCGTCACATTGTCATAGGGACGCGGAGCGCCCGCGTCTGTCCGCGGAACTACCGGCCATTTCCGGATCGCATGATGTCGTATAGCCTTGCCCCACTTGCTGGTTTTGCAGGGGCGGCTTTCGCGCGGGCGCTGTCTTTGGGACCGATGTTAACGGCCGCACGAGGACGCGCTGGACAGAAGCATTTATGAGACTGCCGGGGTCGCCTGGCGCGCGCTGACCGCCCGAAAGGACGGGCCGTCGCTGTACGACGTCTGCGATCCGCTGCTGCTCAACGGCCATGGCGGCGACGCCCATCTCTGCAAGTTCTATCGCACGGCGCTCGGCAATGCGCCGCTGCGCTCGCTGCTGCGCGGCGCCGGCCTGCCCGAACTGTCCGATCCGGCGACGGATGAGCGCGCTTGCAGAACGCGATCGCCAGCGCCCGCGACGAGGCCGAGCCGGACTGGGAGGCGGTCGGCAAGCCCGTCGCCGAGCTGCTCGACACCATCGAGCTGTCGCATCCGAAGCCCGCGCCGGCGCCGGCCAACGGCGCGCTGCCGCCGCTCGCGAGCCATCGAGAGCACGATCCGCACCGCGGCCGCGCATCTGCTCGGCTCGTACAAGAAGATGCGGCTTCATCCCGACCTATGCCGCCTTCAACCTGATCGGCGATGCCGACGTGCGCGGGCGCGAGATGCTGATGGCGCTGACCGGCCTGAACGCGCGCGGCTACAAGAACTCGACGCTTGCTGTTCTCGCTGGCGCGCGTGTTCGTGGCGCGCTCCAAGGCGCGCACGCTGATCAACCCGTCATGGCAGGGCATCGCCGAGCCGATGTGGGAGCCGATGCAGATCCGGCATCGCTCGGCCTATTACGACGCGTTCTTCACCGAGGCGCTGCTGTCGTATCTGGAGACCGGGCTCGCCTCGCAAGGCCGACGACGCGGCGGCGCGCAAAGCCATCGCCGACATGGTCGACTTCTGCATCAATATCAGCCGCGAAGAGGTGCGCGCCCATGACGGCACGCCGTTCAACGTGGTCACGGCGCTGGCGCCGGGGCCGCATCCGCGGTTCTCGCGCTTCTTCGCGCAGATCAAGCAGGACCTCGGCTTCGGCATCTATGTGCCGGACTGCGACACCACGGCCTGCGCGTTTTCCGCGGCGACGCAAGCCGGCTTCGACCGATCCGATCCTCGACCAGCCGCTGCTCGATTTCTATGCCGGCTATCAGGTGCGCGAAGGCGCCAACGAGCCCGTCGTGACGGTGCCGCTCAACGACAACATCGAGTTCGAGGGCGGGGTTGCGACCTGGATCGACAATCTCGCGGGCGAGCGGCCCTATGGCAACGATCTCGATCCCACCCTCAATCTCGACATCCTCGAGGTGAGCTTCCGCAATCTCGCGCGCTGGAAAGTGCTGGAGACGCCGTCGCGGCTGGCGACGCTCCAGCGCATCATCGGCTTCCAGAGAAGGCTCGCCGCGAGCGGCGCCTTCACCAATCCGCGCTCGCATATCTATTATCTGCCGGAGCTGTACTGCGCCTATTTCGGCCGCTGCTACGCCGCCTTCCTCGCGCTGCCGCCGGCCGCGCAAGCCGCGATCGATCCGGACGGCGCGTTCGACCTGATCCGCGCCCGCGTGCTGGCCTATGTGCAGGGCGAGCTGATCGCATCCGAGATGAACGCCTTCGACGCGGCGCTGGCGCTGATCGCGCTCGCCCATCTCGACGCCGATGTCGGCGACCTTCGCCGCCCCGCTGCGCTGCATCATCGGCGCGTCAGGCGAGGGCGGCCGCCACGGACCGTACCGCGCCTATGAGTGGAACAAGATGAAGACGCCGACGCGGATTCTGGTCGGCGGTCCCGAGGTCACCTCGGCCTTCGTGCTGATGGGGCTGGCGCTGGCGCGGAAGAAGCTGGCGGGAGCGCGCACTCAGCTGACGCGAAGTTGACAGTGCATGGCGGACATAGGCGCTGGCGGAGCGTCAAATCCGCAGCACAATTGTCCCGTAACTTGAAGGCGATTCCATTCGGCCCTTTGCATGACAAGACGCATTGCCCTCGCCCTCCTGCTGATGCTGCCGCCTTCGCTGGCGTTCGCGGCTGACATCTCCGGCGTGCCGAAAATCCGCGAGGGCGACTCGATCGTGATCGGCGCCACCCGCATCCGGCTCGGCGGCATCGACGCGCCCTCGACCGACCAGCTCTGCCTCAACACCAAGGGCGAGCGCTGGACCTGCGGGGTCGCCGCGCGCGACGAGCTGATCAAGCATGTCGGCACCAAGAGCTGGACCTGCCACACCCGCACCATCGACCGCCGCGGCCGCACCGTGGCGCGCTGCGAGGTCGAGGGCGAGGACATCCAGAAATGGATGGTGTCGAACGGCTGGGCGCTGGCCTTTACCCGCGTCTCGAAGGACTACGAGGCCGACGAGAAGGCCGCGCGCGACGCCAAGGCCGGCATGTGGCAGGGCGCGTTCATCGCGCCGTGGGACTGGCGCGTGCGCAACAAGAAAACCACGATCCTCGGGACCGTGAAGGTGCCGCCGAATGCGCACGCGATCCTGATGGCCTCGGCCTCCGGCGACGTCGCGCCCTCGCCCGACTGCACCATCAAGGGCAACGTCAACTCGTCGGGCGAATGCATCTATCACAAGCCGACCAGCCGCTGGTACGCGCAGATCAAGATGAAGATCAACAAGGGCACGCGCTGGTTCTGCTCGGTCGAAGACGCGGAAGCCGCCGGCTGCCGCGAGACCCGGCGGTAGTGCTCGAATCGCTGCCGCGGGCAGCGCAGCTGCGCTCCCTCCCCCTTGCAAGGGGGAGGGGCTCGGGGGTGGGGGTCACGTCTAGATCGACCCTCACTCGGATGATCCCCCTCGCCCGACCCTCGCTCCCGCAAGGGGGGAGGGAGCGCACCGCCGACGCCGCTCAGATCGATTTCAGCAACGCGCAGCATGAATTCGAAGTGACTGTCCGCCGACCACCACGATCCGCAAGCTCCACGCCCATCATCACGCCCGCCTCGAGCGCGTGCTGCTGACGCTGCTTGCGGTCGTCGCGGTCTACACCGCAATCGCCTATCTGCTGCTGCCCGCGCTGTGGACGCATTACGAGCACCAGAAGGGCCTCGCCAATCTGCCGATGGTGACGCGCACCGCGCAGGGCATTCCCGGCGACGCCATCAATGTCGGGCTGATCGGCAACGAGAAAGAGCTGCTGTGCGCGATGAACGCGGCGGGCTGGTTTCCCGCCGATCCCGTCACGCTTGAAATCCTCGATCGAGATCGCCGGCAGCGTGCTGTTCGACCGCGCCTACAAGGACGCGCCGGTCAGCCCGCTGTTCTATCTCGGCCGCCGCGAGGATCTCGCCTTCGAGAAGCCGGCCGGCAAAAGCGCGGATCGCCGCCATCACGTGCGCTTCTGGAAGGTGCTCGACAGCGGCGAGGAGCAGCGGCCGGTGTGGCTCGGCGCGGTCACCTTCGACAAGGGCGTCGGCGTCAGCCATTTCACCGGCGCCATCACCCATCACATCGATGCCGATATCGACGCCGAGCGCGACTTGCTCGCCGGCGACATCGAGCATGCGGGCATGGCGACCGCGAAATATCAGGTCACCGGCGTCGGACTCACGCTCGCCGGGCGCAATGGCGGCGGCGATCTCTATTACACCGACGGCGAGGTGTGGGTGCTGCGGCTCGTTGCGGACTGCCACAAGCAGGAAGGTCCCGTCGCGACCTTGCCGAGCCCGCCCGCCACCGAGCTGAAGGATCAGATCTGGCATGCGATCGCGCAATCGTTGCCGAAAGGGGCCGGTTAAGCCTTGATATTCGCGCCGTTCGCCTGCATTCCTGCACCATACGAACAAGGACAGATCACAATGAGCGTTCGCGCGGGCCGCGAATTTCTGGCCATCCCCGGACCCACCACGATGCCCGACGAGGTGCTGCAGGCGATGCACCGCCCGTCGCTCGACATCTATTCCCGCGAGATGATCGATCTGACCGACGGCCTGCACGCCGACCTGTCGAAACTGTTCGCGACCCAACACAGATCCTACATCCACATCTCCAACGGCCATGGCGCCTGGGAAGCCGCGCTGTCCAACGTGCTGTCGCGCGGCGACAAGGTGCTGGTGCTCGAAAGCGGCCGCTTCGCGATCGGCTGGGGCAATGCGGCGGCGCTGATGGGCGCCGAGGTCGAGGTGCTCAAGGGCGACTGGCGCCGCGCGGTGCGGCCGGATGAAGTCGAGGCGCGGCTGCGCGCCGACAAGAAGCACGAGATCAAGGCGATTCTGGTCGCGCAGGTCGACACCGCCTCGGGCGTGGTCAACGACATCGCGGCGATCGGCAAGGCGATCAAGGCCGCCGGCCATCCCGCGCTCTACATGGTCGATGCGGTGGCCTCGCTCGGCTGCATGCCGTTCGAGATGGACGAGTGGGGCATCGATGTTGCGATGTCCGGCTCGCAGAAGGGCCTGATGACGCCGCCGGGACTGGGCTTCGTCGCCGCCAGCGACAAGGCCAAGGACGCGCACAAGCACGCCAACATGCGCACGCCCTATTGGGACTGGACCGAGCGCGAAGGCACCGAGCACTATCGCCGCTATGCCGGCACCGCGCCGGTGCATCTGTTGTTCGCGATGCGCAAGGCGGTCGACATGCTGTTCGACGAAGGGCTGGAGAACGTGTTCCAGCGCCACCGCCTGCTCGCCGAAGCGGTGCGCCGCGCGGTCACGGTGTGGGCCGAGGGCCAGGTGCTCGGCCTCAACATCTCCGAACCGTCCGAGCGATCCGACACCGTCACGACCGTGCTGGTGTCGGGCGGCGAGCACGATCCGATCTCGCTGCAGCGCTACTGCAAGGAGAAATGCGGCGTGGTGCTCGGCACCGGCATCGGCGAATTGCAGGGCGCGGCGTTCCGCATCGCCCATATGGGCCATGTCAACGCGCCGATGATCCTGGGCACGCTCGGCGTGATCGAGGTCGGGCTCAATGCGCTCGACATTCCCCATGGCAGCGGCGGCACCAAGGCCGCGATCGAGTATCTCGGCGAAAGTGTAAGCCCGTAAGCGTCGTCCCTCATGGTGAGGAGCGCGTCTTCGCGCTGTTCCATGAGGCTCGGCTAGGTAAGGCCGTACGGCAGCGAAGCCTTCCCCGTCCGTCATTTTTGGTGCTAACTGCACGGCATAAGGTCGTGCGGTGTCAGAACAAGAATGATCCCGGGGGGATGTGAGTGGCGTCGGTTGAATTGCGCGGCCTGACCAAGCGTTTCGCAGCGCTTGCCGTCGTCGATGATGTCTCGCTGAAGATCGATCACGGCAAGCTGGTCTGCCTGCTCGGCCCGTCCGGCTGCGGCAAGACCACCACCTTGCGGCTGATCGCCGGCTTCCTGGAACCATCGGCGGGCGAAATCCATGTCGGCGACCGCGTGGTGTCGTCGCCGGCCAAGACGCTGCCGCCCGAGCAGCGCAAGATGTCGATGATCTTCCAGAGCTACGCGCTGTGGCCGCACATGACGGTCGCGGAAAACATCGTCTATGGCCTGCGCCTGCGCAAGCTCGACCGCGCGACCATTGCGAAAAAGCTCGACACGATCCTCAAGGCCACCAAACTCGAAATCCTCGCGCAGCGCTATCCCGGCGAGCTCTCCGGCGGCCAGCAGCAGCGCGTGGCGCTGGCGCGCGCGCTGATCGTCGAGCCCGAGACGCTGCTGCTCGACGAACCGCTGTCGAACCTCGACGCAAATCTGCGCGAGGAAATGCGCTTCGAGATCCGCCGGCTGCACGACCAATACCGCTACACCACCGTGTATGTGACCCACGACCAGTCCGAGGCGATGACGACCGCCGACCTGATCGCGGTCATGAACGCCGGCAAGATCGACCAGCTCGGCACGCCCGAAGACATCTACGACCGGCCGCAATCGGAATTCGTGGCGCGCTTCATCGGCGCCAGCAACATCGTCAAGGGCGTGGCGCGCGACGCCGATCACATCGCCTTTGCCGGCGCGACCTTGCAGGTGGTCGGCGCGAAGCTCACCGCGGGCGAGAGCGCGGCGATCGCGATCCGCCAGCACGACATCCAGCTTGCGACGCAGGCGCCGGCCAACGCGCAGAACGCGGTGAAGGCGCGCGTGACGCGGCAGGTGTTTCTGGGCGCAACCCGCGACTATCTGGTCGAGACCGCTGACGGCACGTCGCTGCGGGTCGTCACGTCGCCAAGCAACATCGTCGCCGAAGGCGGCGAGGTGTGGCTGACATTGCCGCCCGAGCGCTGCCGGGCGCTGAGCCGATAGAGAAGGAGCGTAAGATGAAGAACATTTCACGACGCGCAGTTTTGAAGGGCACAAGCGCGCTCGCGCTCGGCACCGTGTTCGCTGCACCGGTGCGCGCTGCCGCGCCGCCGGCGGAGGCGATCACCGCCGGCGCTGATCGACGCCGCGAAGAAGGAGGGCACCGTGGTGCTCTATTCCTCGATGGACCTGCCGGTCGGCGAAAAGCTCGGCAAGGCCTTCGAGGCCGCCTATCCCGGCATCAAGATCCAGATCGAGCGCTCCGGCTCGGAGCGGCTGTTCCAGCGCGTCGCGCAGGAATTCTCCAGTCAACATCCACGCCGCCGACGTGATCAACACCTCCGACGCCTCGCACGTCATCCCCTGGAAGAAGAACGGCTGGCTGATGCCGTTCGTCTCCGAGGACATCGCCAAATATTTTCCGGACATCTATCGCGATGCCGACGGCATGTCCGCGACCTCGCGCATCTATTTGTCGTCGATCGCCTACAACACCAATCTGGTGAAGGCCGAGGATGCGCCGAAAAGCTGGGCCGACCTGCTCGACCCGAAATGGGCGGGCAAGATGGTGAAGGCCCATCCGGCCTATAGCGGCACCATCATGACCGCGACCTTCCAGCTCGTGCGCGAATTCGGCTGGGAGTATTACGAGAAGCTGTCGAAGCAGCGCGTGATGCAGGTGCAGTCCTCGACCGACCCGCCGAAGAAGCTGTCGCTCGGCGAGCGCGCTGTGATGGCCGACGGCAATGAATATGGCGTGGTGCTGCTGAAGGAAGCCGGCCAGCCGGTCGAGCCGATCTATCCGACCGAGGGCGCGCCGACCATCTCGGGCCCAACGGCCATCTTTGCGTCGGCGCCGCATCCGAATGCGGCAAAACTGTTCCAGGCCTGGCTGCACACGCGCGAGACCCAGCAGTTCTTCGTGGACTTCACCGCGCAATATTCCGCGCATCCGCAGGTCACCTCGAAGCCGGGACGGCGCAAGCTCTCCGACATCAAGCTGATGAAGGAGGATGCGGCCGGCGTGGAGGCGCAGGCCGAAGAGATCAAGACGCGCTATGCGAAGCTGTTCAAGGTGTGATGGTGGTGCTCCACTCAACCCTCGTCATTCCGGGAGCGCGCGCAGCGACGCAGGCCCGGAATCCATAACCCACGGCCGTGGCTATGGATTCCGGGCTCGCGCGCTTCGCACGCTCCCGGAATGACGAAGAAGTGGTTGGCGGGCAGATGACCGACACGACCACCACCATCCCCCAAACCCCGCATCGACTGGACCGCGCCGGTGCTGTGGCTGTTCGCGCTGGTGCTGGTCGCGCTGATCCTGCTGCCGCTGTCATGGCTCGCGGTCTACAGCTTCACCGACAAGGCGCGGCATCCGACGCTGCAGAATTTCGTCACGCTGTTCTCCGATCCCGATTTCCTCGATCCGCTGCTGACCACCGCGATCATCGCGTTCTCCTCGGCCGCGATCTGCTGCGTGGTCGCCGCGCCCATCAGCTGGCTGGTGTCGCGCACGGACATGCCGGGCCGGCAGACCATCCGCGCGCTGGTGACGGCCTCCTTCGTGACGCCGCCATTCCTCGGCGCGGTCGCCTGGGAGCTGCTGGCGGCGCCCAACAGCGGCCTGCTCAACCAGCTCTATCGCCTCCTCACGGGCGCCGAGTCCGACAGCTACCTCTTCAACATCTATTCGCTGCCGGGGATCATCTTCGTGATCTCCTGCTACACGTTTCCGTTCGTGTTCGTGCTGGTGGCGAATGCGCTCGACACCATGCCGGGCGAGCTGGAGGATGCCTCCGCCATTCTCGGCGGCAAGGCCTGGACCACGGCGCGGCGCGTCACCATTCCCCTGGCGTTGCCGGCACTGGTCGCGGGCAGCCTGATCGCGTTCCTGCAGGCGATGACGCTGTTCGGCTCGCCCGCGATCCTGGCGCTGCCGGCGGGCTTCCACACCATGACCACGAAAATCTGGAGCCTGTTCCAGTATCCGCCCAAGCTCGAGCTCGCGGCCGCCTCCGCCGTGCCGCTGCTGATCGTGACCATCCTGCTGTTGCAGGCGCAGAAATTCATCCTCGGCCGCCGCGGCTATTCCGTGGTCGGCGGCAAATATGGCGCGCCGCGCCGGGTCGAGATGAAGGCCTGGCGCTGGGCGGCGTTCGCCTTCTGCATGCTGGCGCTGATGAGCCCGGTGTTCCTGCCCTACTTCGCGCTGCTCAACGCCGCGTTCTCGCCGAACGCCACGACGCTGGCGACGCCGTCGACGCTGACCCTGCACAACGTCGTCTTCGTCTTCACCGAATTGTCGTCGACCGCGCTGGTGCTCAAGAACACCGTGATCCTGGGCACGATGACCGCGACCATCGGCACCATCCTCGCGCTGGTCATCGCCTATGTCACGACGCGCAAGGCCATCGCCGGCTCCCGCGTGCTCGGCTTCCTCGCCACCGCGCCGGTCGCGGTGCCCGGCATCGTGCTCGGCGTCGGGCTGTTCCTGAGCTACACGCGGCCGCCGCTCGTGCTCTACGGCACGCTGTGGATTTTGCTGCTCGCCTTCCTCACCATCAACCTGCCCTCGGCCTATCAGCAATTGCAGGCGGCGTTCGCGACCATCCATCCGGAGCTCGAGGACGCCAGCCGCATCCTCGGCGCGACCCGGCTGCAGTCGCTGATCCGGATCACCGCGCCGTTGCTGCGCACCGGCGTGATCGCGACCTGGTGCTTCATCTTCATCGGCGTGATGCGCGAATTGTCGGCGGCGATCGTGCTGTTCACGTCGCAGACCAAGGTGCTGTCCGTGCTGATCTACGATCTCAACGAGAGCGGCGACCTCGCCGCGATTTCGGTGCTCGGCATCGCCATGCTGGTGATCACTTTCGCGGTGGTGATGGCGGTGAACCGGATTCCGGCATTCGGCGGCGGCGCGGCCGCGGCGAGATTGCGGAATAGTCTAGACCTCGTGCATTGCGAGCGAAGCGCAGCGAGCCAGCGCCGCTCTCGCCGACCTCCTGCAAGAGATGTCACGATGCGATTTGGATTGTTCGGCGGCGCGTCCGCGCCGCGTGGTGTGGATGCCGCCGAGAGCGCGCGTGGGCTCCAGCAGGTTGTCGACGCGCACGTCGAGGCTGAAGCGCTCGGCTTTCATTCGAGCTTCATCACCGAGCATCACTTCACCGGCATCGGTCAGATGTCCGCGATCCTGACGATGCTGACCTTCATCGCCGCGCGCACGACGCGGCTGCGGCTGGGCACGGCGGTGCTCGTGCTGCCCTGGCATAATCCAGTTCTTCTCGCCGAGCAGGTTGCGACGCTCGACATGCTCTCGGCCGGGCGGTTCGATCTCGGCGTCGGCAAGGGCTATCGCCACAACGAGTTTGCAGGCTTTGCAATGCGACCCGAAGAGGCCGAACCTCGTTTCGAGGAAGTTCTGGCAGTGCTCTGCCGCGCGCTTTCGTCCAACGAGCCGTTTTCGCATCGCGGCCGCTTCTGGCGGTTCGACGACATCGTGGTCGAGCCGGCGCCGTACCAGCGGCCACACCCGCCGGTCTGGCTCGCGGCCTCCAGTGCAAACTCGATTACGCTTTGCGCTCGTCGCGGCTACAACCTGCTGCTGGATCAGTTCGCTTCGCCCGAGCAAATCGGTGAACGCATCGGGCTCTACCGGCAGGAACTGGAGGCGGCCGGTCACGCCTATGATCCGATGCGGGTTGCGGTCGCGCGCAACTGCTGGGTCGCGCTCGATGCGGCCGACCGCGACGCGGCCATCGGCCGCCAGGCGCAGGTGCACGAGAGGCTTCTCGCGCTTTCGCGCGGATCGGAAAGCCGTCCCGCGTCGCACATTCTCGCCTATTCGGATACAGCCGGCGCGCGCGAGGCGCATTCGCTGATCGGCTCATCTGCGGAGATCGCCTCCCAGCTGACCGCGCTGAAGGCGCAGGGCGTGGCCTATGTGCTGCTGTTCGGCCAGGGTTCGCGCGAGAACATGCGGCGGTTCGCCGAGACGGTCATGCCGGGCTTCGCTGCCGAGTGAGCGGCATGCCGGCAACTGCCTTTTGGCGCCGCAAGGCCGGTGCTTGTTGATGCCGGTTGGACAAGTCTGTTGCTGCGACCCCGGAACGGACTTCGCGCCATATTGCGGTTTTGCCAATGCAATGTCGATAATGGGCAACAATTATCGGGCAATGGGACAGGAACCGACCATCGGCGGTTTGAATGCTTGAACCTCTGACCAAACGCACGGTGGTTATTGGAAACAGCGGCTCCGGAAAGAGCACGTTGGCCGAAGCCATCGCCAATCTGGCCCATATCCCTGCGGTCGATCTCGATCTGCTGCACTGGGAAGAAGGCGGCTATGGCTTAAAGCGAAATGAAGACGTCGCGCGAAAGATGGTTATCGATATTTCAGACCAGCCGCGCTGGATTATTGAAGGTGCATTCGGGTGGCTTGCGGAAGTCGCTCTTCCCAAAGCAACCGCTCTCATTTGGTTGGATTTTCCGTGGAGTCTTTGCCGCGCCGGGCTAACTGCGCGCGGTCTGCGGCGAGGAGCGACAAGTCGCGACGACGCCGAACTGATGAAGTGGGCGGAGGCTTACTGGACGCGTCAGACACCATCCTCGTTTGCCGGCCATTCCAGGATATTCAACGAGTTCTCCGGTACCAAGTTGCGGCTGGAGAGCCGAGAACAGACTGCCGAATTGCTCGAAAACTTGCGCGCTGACATGACCAACACAGACCTTGGGTTTTAGGCTGCTCGCTCCGATATAAGGCGGACACCACGAGACAACGAGGACCCGTGTGACGCAAGCCGCCAAGACCCCTGCCCTGACGCCGCCCGTTGCGCCGCGCCGACCGCATTCGGTGACGCTGCACGGCATCACCATCACCGATGACTATGCCTGGCTGAAGGATGCGAACTGGCAGGAGGTGCTGCGCGATCCCAAAGCTGCTCGAGCCTGATATCCGCGCCTATCTCGAAGCCGAGAACGCCTATACCGACACGCTGCTGGGCCATACCGGAGGCTTGCAGAAGAAGCTGATTGCGGAAATGCGCGGCCGCATCAAGGAAGACGATTCCGGCGTTCCGGCGCCGGACGGTCCCTACGCCTATTTCGGCAAGTTTCGCCAAGGCGGCCAGCACGACTTGTTCGGTCGCAAGCCGCGCAACGGCGGCGCGGAGGAGATCGTGCTCGACGGCGACGAGCTTGCGAAGGCGAGCGATTATTTCAGGTTCGGCGGCACGCGCCATTCGCCCGACCACCGGCTGCTCGCGTGGAGCGCGGACGTGCAGGGCTCGGAATACTTCACGATCTTCGTGCGCGAGTGGGACGGCTGCCGCGACCATCCCGACCGCATCGAGGACACCGACGGGTCGGCGATCTGGAGCAAGGATTGCAAGAGCTTTTTCTACGTCAAGCTCGACGACAATCACCGCCCGACGCAGGTCTGGCGGCATCGGCTCGGCACCGCAGCAGAAGGACGACGTCCTCGTCTATGAGGAAAAGGACTCCGGCTGGTTCACCCATCTCCATCAGTCCGGCAGCCTGCCGCTATTGCGTGATATCAGGCGGCGACCACGAGACATCCGAACAGCGGCTGATCGATCTCGCCGATCCCGACGCGCCGCCGCGGCTGATCGCCGCGCGCGAGGAGGGCGTGCAATATGACGTCGCCGACCGCGGCGACGAGCTGTTCATCCTGACCAATGCGGACAAGGCGATCGACTTCAAGATCGTCACCGCGCCGCTTGCCTCGCCCGAGCGCAAGAACTGGCGCGACCTGATCGGCCATCGCGCCGGCACCTACGTGATCGAGCACGATCTCTATGCCGGCCATCTGGTGCGGCTGGAACGCAGCAATGCGCTGGCCGCCATCGTCATCCGCGATCTCGGCAACGGCGAGGAGCACGCCATCGCCTTCGACGAGGCCGCCTACTCGCTCGATATCATGGGCTCCTACGAATTCGAGACGACGAATCTGCGGTTCAACTATTCGTCGATGACGACGCCGTCGGAAGTCTACGACTACGACATGGCCAAGCCGCACGCGCACCTTGCGCAAGCGCCAGGAGATTCCGTCCGGCCACGACCCCGCCGACTACGTCACCACCCGCATCATGGCGACGTCGCATGACGGCGCCGAGGTGCCGGTCTCGATCCTGCATCGCCGCGATTTCAAACGCGACGGCAGCGCGCCGCTGCTGCTCTACGGCTACGGCTCCTACGGCCTGGCGATGTCCGCCTCCTTCAACGCCAACCGCCTGTCGCTGGTCGACCGCGGCTTCGTCTACGCCATCGCGCATATCCGCGGCGGCACCGACAAGGGCTGGAACTGGTATCTCGACGGCAAGCGCGAGAAGAAGACCAACACCTTCGACGATTTCGCGGCCTGCGCCCGCGCGCTGATCGCTGACAACTACACCAGCGCCAAACGCATCGTCGGCCACGGCGCCAGCGCCGGCGGCATGCTGATGGGCGCGGTCGCCAACCGCGCCGGCGAATTGTTTGCCGGCATCGTCGCCGAAGTGCCGTTCGTCGACGTGCTCAACACCATGCTCGACCATTCGCTGCCGCTGACGCCGCCGGAATGGCCGGAATGGGGCAACCCCACCGCGAGCGAAAAGGATTTCCGCACCATCCTGTCCTATTCGCCCTACGACAATGTCGCGGCCAAGCCTTATCCCGCGATCCTCGCCATGGGCGGACTGACCGATCCGCGCGTCACCTATTGGGAGCCGGCGAAATGGGTCGCGCGGCTGCGCGCCACCATGGCGGCGGCGGCCCGGTGTTGTTGCGCACCAATATGGGCGCGGGCCATGGCGGCGCGTCCGGGCGTTTTGATCGCCTGGACGAAATTGCGATCGTCTATGCCTTTGCGCTGTGGGCGGCGGGATTGGTGGAAGCGGAGGCGTAATTGACGCGAGCTCGTGCCACTACTCATCTCGTCGTGCGCCGGCGAATGCGGGGACCCATAACCACAGGCAGGAGTCGTTGCGACAAGCTGGCACTTCCAGCCTTCGCGATCACCACGGCCGGTGGCTATGGGTCCCGGGTCGCGCTTCGCTTGCCCGGGACGACGGAGAGATTGATGCCGCGCACACCAAGAAAGACTTCCCCGTCCACAACATCCGCCGCTTCCTCGAGCCGGGGCCGATCGTTCTCGTGAGCTCAGCCTACAAGAACGACACCAACATCATGACCATGGGCTGGCACATGGTGACGGAATTCTCGCCGTCGCTGGTCACCTGCCTGATCTCGGGCGCCAACCACAGTTTCGAGATGATCCGCAACAGCCGGCAATGCGTGATCAATATCCCGACCGTCGAGCTCGCCGAGACCGTCGTCAAAATCGGCAACTGCTCGGGCCGCGAGCGTCGACAAGTTCAGCGAATTTTCGCTCACGCCGAAACCCGGCACCCATGTGCGCGCGCCCCTGATCGAGCAATGCTACGCCAGTTTCGAATGCCGCCTCGCCGATTCCGGCTGGGTGAAGAAGTACAATCTGTTCGTGTTCGAGGTGGTGAAGGCGCATGTGGCGACCTCGCCGAAATTTCCGAAGACGATCCACTATCGCGGCGACGGCGAGTTCATGATCTCCGGCGCCGAGACGCGCAAATATCGCAGGCTGTTCCGGCCGGGGATGTTGTGATGCCGGATGCGGTCGTCCGACGTCAGGACGCGCGCTGCGCGGTCATCACGATCCGCACCAGGTCGGCGGCGTTGCGCGCGCCGAGCTTCTTCATGATGTTGGCGCGATGGTCCTCGATGGTGCGCGGGCTGATGCCGAGCGTGCGGCCGGCTTCCTTGTTGGAGGCGCCGGCGGTGAATTGCTGCAGCACCTCGCGCTCCCGGCGGGTCAGCGGCTCGCGGCCGGGGAAATGCAGCGACGTGACGTTGGATGTCGACTCCTGCTGCCGCCGCGCATAGGCCTCGACGGCCTCTCTCACCCGCGTCACGATTTCATTGCCGCGGAACGGCTTCTCGATGAAGTCGATCGCGCCGCTCTTGATGGCGCTGACCGCCATCGCGATGTCGCCCTGGCCGGAAATCATGAAGATCGGCGCCGGATAGTCCTCGCCATGCAGTTCCTTCAGAATGTCGAGGCCCGACTTGCCGGGAATGTGGACGTCGAGCAGGATCGCCGCGGGCGTCCTGCCTCGCGCCACCTCCAGCAACGCCGCGCCGTCGGCGAAGCAGATCACGTCATAGCCGCCGTTCGACAGCACGACGCTGAGGGTCTCGCGCACGGCAGGTTCGTCGTCGACGACGAAGATTTCGCCGCGGGAAAGTGGGCTATCGGCCATGTGCCATCATCCCGATCATTTGAATGACACGCGTTTTGCCAGAACGACATCCGCCCGAAGGCAGATTTCGATCCGACCGTATTTGTACGGGAGGAGAACTTTACCCACAAGTAGCGGGGTCTGTCTAACTTGCCGCGCAAGGGAGCGCCGCATGCAGACCGCCATAGTGCCCGCCAGGAACCGGGCCGGTCTCGACCCGCGCGGGAAGCCGCATGCCGCGGACACCTTGTCGCACGAAACCGCGTGTGCCGGCAGGCGATGTCCTCGCGCAAATCCGCGTGAACGATCGCTTGCGCCCGATTTTGCGCAACGCGGCCATGGACTCCGGACCGTGCGGCTCAAGCGTCCATCATCGCGTCATGGCCGGAATTGGCGCCCTTGCGTTTCCCGGGCTTGCCCTTGAGGAACTGGATGTCCATCTCGGCCCCGTTGACGCGCACCAGCTCGCAGCGCCGATAAGCAAGTCCGGTCGACGACAGCAGCAGGAAGAATTCCTTCAGGTTGAGACCCTGGATCGAGCCTTCCACCGTGAGGATCGCGTCATTGTCCGAAATCGCATTGAGCTGGCAATCGCGGCGCCAGGTGCCGTCGATCGCCATGATGCAGACGTCGTAGCCGCGGCTGAAGTTGACGCGATCCAGGTGCTTGCCTTGCTCCGACATGCGAGACGCTCCGCGGATGCGGAATTCCGCTTCGGCGGATTCCTCTTCCTGACCGATAGCGTGTGAGACTTGTCATTCGCGTTAATTTCGCGGTCCGTGGAAATACGGAGCGCGAACGCACGATCTCCGCGGATCATCCACTACGCAGGCGCGAACTCTTCCTCGCGCTTCATCAGCTTCCTGATGTCCTTGAGCGCCTTGTAGAGCGCGCCCGCGGCGACATGGTGATTGGCGGCCTCGATCGCCTCGCGCGCCCCGGGCATCGCCGCGCGCAACTCGGCGAGGTGACGGGCGTAGGGCTCGCGGTAACGCGCCGCGTCGTTCTTCAGATACATCATCTGGACGCAGTAATAGAGCTTTCGCGCAGGCGTGTTGGCGGTCTCCGCCGTCACCGTATCCTTCTCGCGGAGGATCGGTGTCTCGCCATCGATGAGGAAAGAAGCACGGGTGGCGGAATTGATGATGACGCTATCGCCGATCACGATGCGCTCGAACGGCTTCAGTTCGACTCTCAGCGGCATCGTTGTCTCCCTTCCTGGGTACGGCGCCGATATTGACCCGGACAGGCGCGCGCGTTGCGCGTCACGGCGGTCGCGCCATCCGGTCACTGGATTTCCGGTGAAGTGGGCGGCGGGGAGAACCCCGCCGCCCTGATTGTGAGAGCCTGCCGGCCTTCGCTTAGCGCAGCAGCTGCAGGACGCTGGCCTGCGACTGGTTGGCGAGGGCGAGCGCGGAGACCGCGATCGACTGGCGGGTCGACAGCGCCTGGCTGTTGGCCGCTTCCTCGTTGGTGTCGGCCAAGGTCAGGTTCGACGAACCGGTCTGCAGCACGTTGATCAGGTTCTTGTTGAAGTCCTGACGGATCTGCACGATCGAGAGGTTCGAACCGAGCGAAGAGGCTTCCGAACGCAGCGTAGTCGAGGCCGACGACAGCGAGGTCAGCGCCTTGTTGGCCGACGAGTTGTCCAGGAAGTCGGTGCCGGACGACCAGGCGTCGACAGGCCGAGGCCGGCCGAGTTGAAGGTCACGCCGGTGATCGACAGCGTCGACTTGCCGGTCTCGTTGAAGGTCAGCTTCAACGTGTCGCCGTTCAACAGGTTGACGCCGTTGAAGGACGCGTCCTGCGAGGTGGTGTTGATCTGCGCCAGCACGTTGTTGTACTGCGCCACCAGGCTCGAACGCGGTCGCCTGCGCGCTCGGCATCGGCCACCGGAGCAGGACCCGCGCCGGCGACGGCGTTGAAGGCCGAGCCGGAAGCGGTCGACGTGCCGCCGATCGTGCCGATCGAGGAAGACGCCGCGTCGTTCGAGGTCGTGATGTTGATCTTGCCGGTCGTCGCGTCGATCGTGGCCTGCAGGTTGTTGGCCGCGAGCGCCGCGTTGAGCCCGTTCAGCGTCGAGACCTGATTGGCCGAGGTGCCGAAGGTGATCGAGGTCGCCGTGCCGCCGCCGGTCGCGCCGATGGTCAGCGTCTCGCCCTGCAGCAGGGGCGGATTGACGATTGGTGGTACCCGCGGACAGGCCGAAGGAACCGAGCGCGCTGGTGCCGCCGGCGGCGATCACCAGGTTCTGGGTGGTGCCGGTGGAGATCACGAGCTGGCCGGCTCCATTGACCGTCGAGGCGGTGCCCGCGCCGGTGATGCCGTCGATTGCCGTCAGGACGCTGCCGACCGTCAGGGTCGAGCCGGCGCCGACGCCGATGGTGACGTTGCCGCTGGCGTCGGTGGTCACGGTGGTCTGGCCGGTCGAGAAGGTGATGCTCTTGCCGTCGACGGTGAAGCTCGAACCGTCCGCGGGCGTCGCGGCCAGCGTGTCCGAGTTCGCCGCAGTGACCAGCTTGGTGGCGGCGGTGATCACGACCGGAGAGGTCAGGTGGTTGCTGACCGCGGTGCCGGTCACCGCGTTGTTGGTGGCGAGGGTGCCGAGCAGGTTGTTGGCGGTCGCGCCGGTGATGGCGGCCGAGGTGACGTTGGACTTGGTCGAGTAGCCGACCGGGCTCTGCAGCACCTGGTTGGCGATCGACTGCGCGCTGGAGACGAGGCTCTGCAGCGAGGTGATGCCGGTGTTGGCGGCCTGCAGCACCTGCACGCCGTTGCCGATCCCATCGAGCAGATTGCCGATGTCGGTGGCGCGGTTGTTGAGGCCCTGGGCGGTGAAGAAGTTGGTGGGGTTGTCGAGAGCCGAGTTGACCTTGTTGCCTGTGGCGAGGTCATTCTGGGTGGTCGCGAGCAACGCAGCGGTCGACTGCAACGAGAGGAGGTTTTGGCGCACTGACGCCGAAAGAACGATACCTGACATGGGTTTTCCTTCTGGATGAACACAACTGACGCATCGCCGCACTTGTTCTGTGGGCGACGTGCCACGATGTTCCCGAAGGCCCTACCCGTCCGTTAACAGGGTTCGTCGAATGCGCGCGAACGCCGGCGCCGCCGACATTAACACTAATTGCGCGGTAACCTTGCCGGCGCGCTAACCATTACTCGCCGCTCGTCGCGCGATCATCGGTTCATTTGGGCGACGCCGGGCGCGTTCAGCCGCGCGTCGGCGAGACACTCGTTGACCGCGGCGAGCAGCGCCACCGGCGTGAACGGCTTGCGCAGGCAGCGCGAGGCGCCGAGTTCGAGCGCCATCCGCAGGAAATCCGGCGCGGGCGCATTGAGGTTCGCGAAGGCGTAGCCCGACATCGCCACCAGCGGAATCGCCGGCGCGCGTTCGTGGAAGATCCGGATCGACTCGAAGCCGCGCATATGCGGCATGAAGATGTCGACGATCATCAGATCGATGCCGCCGCGGTCGAGCGCGCGAAGCCCGGCTTCGCCGCCATCGGTCACCACCACCTCGAAATTGTGACGTTGCAGAAAGACCTCGATGGCCATGCAGACCATCGGATCGTCATCGACGACGAGAATGCGCGTCATGATATGCCCCAGCACTGCCAGCCGGGATGCACGGCCGGCGAATCAAAGCCCCATTGGCGCAATTCCGCAAAAAAGACCGCACCCTGTCTGCCCTCCGACGTGTATATCGAGGTCATACAACCTGTGGAACCCGGACGAAACCCGCGACGCTTTTTAAGCTGGGTGAATTTACACCCTTAAAGCGAGCCTGTATAGTTTGGCACGTTAAGGGGGAGACGTGGCAGAGAAGACCGCCGATGTACTGCCGCGCCCTGCGGCAGAACATATGTCCTCACTCCAGCGTCCGCCGAACCAGTTGTTGCAGGCACTGCCGGCTGAGGACTTCGAACTCGTCGGCGCGCGGCTGAAGCCGCTGCAGATGATCCGCGAAGCCGTCCTCGTGGAAGCGGGCGTGACGCCGGCCCAGATCGTGTTCCCGCACGGCGGGGCCGTCTCGATCGTGGTGAATCTTTCCGAAGGTCAGTCCGTCGAGGTCGCGATGATCGGCCGCGACAGTGTGGTCGGCGCCTGCGAGACGCTGGGCGACGGCGTGTCGCTGACCGATGCGATCGTGCTGTTTCCCGCCGCCGCCTCGGCGATCGAGCTTGCGGATTTCAGGATGGTCGCCGCGCAAAGCTCCGTGCTGCGCGGTCTCGTCAGCCGACACGGCGAGGCGCTGCTTGCGCAGGCGCAGCAGACCGCGGCCTGCAACGCCGTCCACTCGGTCGAGGCGCGCCTGTCGCGATGGCTGCTGCGCGCCCGCGATCTCCACGACGGCAGGACCCTGCCGCTGACGCAGGAATTGCTGGCGCAGATGATCGGCGTGCGGCGCAACGCCGTCTCGATCGTCGCCCATGCGCTGCAGCAAGCCGGCATCATCAGCTACAGCCGCGGGCAGATCGAGGTCATCGACGTCGAGGCCCTGCGGGCGATGTCGTGCGAATGCCATGCCGCGATCCGCGCCCGGCAAAAACAGTTGCTCGGCTGAGGCCGCATCATTTCGGCCCGTAATTGTACGCCGACCGATCAGCTTGCCGGACATGGGTCAGCATCGGCGACGCATCGCACATGCGACGGATGACTAATTTTCCTTTCGGGAAAAATCGGCAATGACTGTCCTGTCTGCTAATTGGCGTGCATTGCGGCGACCCAGAGGCCTGATTTGCCCGTGAGGCAGGAGGCGGCTTTGGAATTGACCCCTCGTACGGCGAATGGATTTCTGTCGTCGCTGGCGGCGGATGATTTCGAGCTGATCCGCCCGCACCTGAAAGCCGCCGATCTGCCTGCGAATTCCGTGCTGGTCGGAGCCGGCGATACGTTGCGGCGAGCCTGGCTGCCGCACCGCGGTGTGATCTCACTGATCGTCAACCTGTCGAAGGGCGAGCGCGTCCAGGTCGCCATGATCGGACGCGACAGCCTCTTCGGCATTTTTTCCGCGCTCGGCGACCCCGTCGCGCTCACCAGCGCGGTGGTGCTGGTGCCCGGCATCGCCTCCACCGTCGGGCTCGAACAGCTGCACGCCGCGGCCGATCGCAGCGCCACGCTGCGCGCGCTCATGATGCGGCACGGGCTTGCGATGTATGCGCAGGTCCAACAGACGGCCGGCTGCAATGCCGCGCATCCGGTCGAGGCGCGCATGGCCCGATGCCTGCTGCAGATCCACGATCTCTCGGGCGGCGGCAAGTTCGTGCTGACGCAGGTATTGATGGCGCAATTGATCGGCGCGCGGCGCAACAGCATCTCGATGGCGGCGAGCTCCCTGCAGCAAGCCGGCGTGATTCACTACAGCCGCGGCCATATCCAGATCCTCGACGTCGATGCGCTGAAGAAGGCCACGTGCGAATGCTACGGCACGGTCAGCGCGCAATATGACCGGCTGGTGCGCCCGCATTGCGCCGAGACGGGCGGCGGCAAGCCGCCGTCCTCGCGCGGCAAACCGCGACCCCGCTCGGTATAAGTACGGCGCCGCCGATTAACGCGCCGTTCAACGGCCGCTGCTATCCGTCGCCGGGCTGACTTGAGCGCGAGTCCTTGCAAAGCTTCGATCGGTTGTCGCGGGCTTGTGACGCCTCGCGCGTGTTTCGGCCGATTTGCGTCAGGACGCGCGGCGGAGCACAGACATGGCCTTTGATCTTTCGATGCCGATCCTCGTGGTGGACGACTACGCCACCATGATCCGCATCATCCGCAACCTGCTGAAGCAGATCGGCTTCGAGAACGTCGACGACGCGAGCGACGGCTCGGCCGCGCTTGCCAGGATGCAGGGCAGGAAATACGGCCTCGTGATCTCCGACTGGAACATGGAGCCGATGACCGGCTACGACCTGCTGCGGGAGGTGCGCGCCAGCCCCGAGCTGTCGACGACGCCGTTCATCATGATCACGGCCGAATCCAAGACCGAGAACGTCATCGCCGCGAAGAAGGCCGGCGTCAGCAATTACATCGTCAAGCCGTTCAACGCCGCGACGCTGAAGACCAAGATCGAAGCGGTGTTCGGCCCGGCCGCGTAGCCGCAGCTCCGGCATCGCGCGTGCGATTCTTTTCGCACGATCCGGCTGGAAGCTATGCACGATTGCGCACACAACCCGTACTTGTACGGCCATCGATTTTTATCTCCGGCTAACGATGAAACGCGATAGTGGCGGAAGGCACAGGAGAGCTTTCCATGTTCACTTACGAGACCGCCGACCAGAAGGAAGTCCGGCGTTTCCGCATTGCCCAGTTCAACGGACGGGCCGCGACCGTCCGCAACGGCAACGCGACCGTCATCGGGCATGTCCGCTCGGTGCGGGAGAACGACGGCAAGCGTGCCGCCGTGCTGGACCATCACCATCGTTCCGGCCGCGCCGAAGCCCGCGCAGACCGTCGTGCGCTCCACGCCGCGCTTCGCGTCCTTTGCGGAAGAGGATTTCTATTGATCCATTAGACGGCAGCAACGCGGCGCGGACGAGTTCGCTGTCGTCGGCGGACGCCGTCGTTAACTTTTGGAACCGTAGGACTACGGGAACTTTCGAAGAAACGACCTCGTCGATCGGCGTGTTCCGACCGTCGAAATTGCAGACGCATCAAGCCGTTTCCCGGAGATTGTGGAACGCGCGGCGACCCCCGCCGGCCGACCCACCAGATTACCACTTCTTTAACGTTGGGCTGCTTTGCTGATCGCCGATTGCGAGCGCGCAAATGCCTCCAAAGATGGGTTAGTTCGGGAGACACCGCGGCGTGCCATGATGCAATTGTGGGACTTTCTGGCGCGACTGAGCCCGTTGACGCGGAAGAGCCTGCTCTCCGAACTGGAGCGGCTCGAGCTCTGCGGGGTCGACGTGCCCCGCTCCGCCGACATCCAGGCCAAGCTGCGCGCCGAGTTCGGCATGGACGGCGCCGACAAGGACAAGGATGCGAACTCGCCGCCGCGCCTGTTCTTCGCGCCGCTCAATCCGCTCTTGAGCGAGGGCGCGCCCGAGCACGCCAATTCCGGCAAGATCCCGCGCGGCTCGCTGAGCCCGATCTGGGAATGGATCAGCCGCGACCTGCTGCCGACCATGACGCGCGACTTCGTGCACCAGGTGAAGGATCTGATCGCCGGCGACAAGCAGAAGGAAGCGCGCCAGGCGGTGACCGCGTTCCAGACCAAGGTCGTCAAATATCTCGAAAGCACGCTGCGCGATGCCGACAGCGCCGGCCACACCCGCTTCAAGCTCGCGACCTACACCGCGTCGCGTTCGGCCTATGACGATCTGGTCAAGATCATGCAGGCGCTGCGCGCCCGCGACGCGCTCGCCAAGTTCAACTCGGCGCTGCCGGAAAGGATCGCGAAATTCGACGACACGCAGGTCCGCAAGATGACCGCGCTGCTGCACGGCTTTGCCAAGCAGAATGCCGATGCCGTCCCGTTTGCGATTGCGCTGATCGCCCAGCGGTTGCGGACGCCATGGCAGCTGATCTTCCTCGCCACCAAGGCGGCGGCGAGCCGCAGCGCGGCCGATGTCGCGAAGACGCCTTATGCGATCGTGGTCTCGATGGTGCTGGACCGGATCGACGACGATCGTGCGTTGCTGCGGATCGCGCTCAGGAACAACCGTGTGGTGGTGGCGCGCGATCTGCTCACCGAGATCTACGACATCGAGCACGCACTGCACCTTCGCATCGACCAGCTCGAGCAGTCGGCCTGGGGCGAGCGGCTGACGTCGTTGATGGATGCCATCGCGAGCCTGGTCGAGGCCGAAGTCGCGCGCTTCCCCGATGAGGTCGGTCACGTGCTCGCGTCGCGCAGCCTGCGCAGCCGCGATTCACTGGCGGGCAGGCTCGCTCAATTGGCCTGGAAGGGCCGCGACGCCATGAACAGCGGCGCCGCCTATTGCATGAAGCTGATCAACGCCGCCTGAGGCGGTGCAAAGCTCTGGCCGCCGTAATGTGGCGGCCAGAATATGATCGGGAAAAAGTGGTCTTCTGAAAAGACAGGCAACAAGCGTTAGCTGCGCTTGCCGCGCAGGTTCAAAAAGGTCTCGAGAAAACGTCCCGAGGCCACGAACCAGAACCACCAATATGCCTTTCGACGCGTTGACATGATCTCGTCCTCAAATCGCGGCATGATCCGAAAGATCACGCCAAACCAAAACTCCGCGCTGGCTGCTGGTTAATAGCCCGTAAAGCTCCGGATTCGTGTGATGTGGTTCACATTTGACGGAGCGTGAACGGCTCCGTGATCTCAGGCCTTTTGACGAGAGGCTTTCGCCGAAGTTGCATGGAACCCGGCCGCGCTCTCCACGTTCTCCCGAAAAAACAATGTGTTGGGGCTATCCGGAGAGCGCCCATGACCATATCCACCGATCCCGTCATCCCGCCCCTGTCGACCTCCGAGCACGAGCTCCAGCTTCGCCGCGCGGTGATCGCCTCCACCGTCGGCACCGCGATCGAATGGTACGATTTCTTCCTCTATTCGACCGTCACCGGCCTGGTCTTCGCAAAGCTGTTCTTTCCGCATTCCGACCCATGGGTCGGCACGCTCGAAGCCTTCGCCATCTATGCCGTCGGCTTCGTCGCGCGCCCGGTGGGCGCCGCGATCTTCGGCCATTACGGCGACCGCATCGGCCGCAAATCGACGCTGATCGCCACGCTGCTGCTGATGGGCCTCGCCACCGCCGCGGTGGCGATCGTGCCGACCTATCAGAGCATCGGCATCTGGGGCGCGGTGCTCCTGACCGTGCTGCGCTTCATCCAGGGCGTCGGCGTCGGCGGCGAGTGGGGCGGCTCGGTGCTGATGTCGATGGAATGGGCGCGCGACGACAAGTCGCGCGGGCTGATCGCATCCTGGCCGCAATTCGGCGTGCCCTGCGGCCTGTTCCTGGCCAATCTTGCCGTGCTCGCCTTCAGCCAGATGTCGGGCGACAGCTTCCTCGCCTGGGGCTGGCGCATTCCGTTCGCGCTCAGCCTCGTGCTGGTCGCGCGTCGGCCTCTACATCCGGCTCGGCATCATGGAGACGCCGATGTTCGCCAAGCTGCTCGCCGAGCAGAAGATCGACCGCACGCCGATGCTCACCGTGATCATGGAGCATCCGAAGGAAATCCTGCTGTCGGCCTTTGCGCGCATGGCCGAGCAGGCGCCGTTCTACATCTTCACCGCCTTCATCTTCTCCTACGGCACCGGCACGCTGCACGTCTCGCGCGACTTCCTGCTCACCGCGGTGCTGGCGGCGTCCGTGCTGTCGTTCGTCTCGATTCCCGTGTTCGGGCATCTGTCCGACAAGATCGGGCGGAAGAACATGTACATGATCGGCGCTGCCGTGACCGGCGTGTTCGGCTTCATCTATTTCGCCCTGCTCGGCACCGGATCGGAGCCGATCATCTTCTTCGCGATCATCCTGTCGCTGATCCCGCACGACATGATGTACGGGCCGCAGGCGGCGCTGATCGCCGAAAGCTTTACGGGACGGCTGCGCTACAGCGGCGCCTCGCTCGGCTATCAGCTTGCCTCCATCATCGCCGGCGGGCCGGCGCCGCTGATCGCGGCCTGGCTGTTCGGGACCTTCCATACGTCGACGGCGATCGCCGCCTATATCGCCGCCTGCGCCGTGATCACCCTGATCGCGACCGCGTTGATGACCGACTACACCGGCAAGGACATTTCGGGAGAGTACAAGGCGCGCTGATTTTACGCGTTTACAGCTCCGCCCATTGCCGTCGATGATCGCTCGCAAGGGCGCAACAAGCGCTTCATACGGGAGACGAAAGATGCGACGAGGACGGATCTTGCTGACGGCGCTGGCCGTGCTGGCGTCGGCCGCGCTGTTCAACGCGAGCAGCGCGCAGGCGCCAACACCGACGCCGGCCAACACGGCGACGCCGACGCCCGACAATGCGGTCATGCTGACGATCTTCCTGAAGCATGACCAGTCGCGGCCGCTCGCCGAGCTCAACGCGCAGCTGGAGAAGCAGGGATTCTACAAGGCGTTTCCGCCTGACGGCGTCGAGGTCGTGAGCTGGTATGTGATGATGGGCATCGGCCAGGTCGTGACCCTGCGGCTGCCGGCCTCGCGGCTGCGCGAGGTCAACCGCATCTTCGAGACCATGGCCTGGGGCGCCTATCGCACCGAGTTCTACGCGACCTATGACTACAAGGCGATCGGCATCGCCAATCACGAGAAGGCGATGAAGTAGCGCGGCTTTTTGTTTGGGCAATGCACGCGTTGTCGCAGGAAAACCGCTTCACACTTTTCCGGATCATGCCCTATTTCCGCAAGCTCGCCCAGACGCCGCCGAGGATCAGCAGGCCGCCGACCAAGTGGATCAGGGTCGGCGGCTCGCCGAGGATGAGGAACGACAGCAGCGCGCTCGCGACCGGGCCGACATAGAGCACCAGCGAGGTGCGCACCGAACCGAAGCGCGCGGCGAGCCAGGCGAAGCCGGCATAGGCGATCAGGCCCGGCACGAGGCCGGCGAACAGATAGGCCTCGGCCGCTTTCATGCTGAAGACCGCCGACGGCGCGGTCCACATCTCGTAGAGCGCCGGCGGCAGCGAGCACAGCGCGCCGGCTGCGGAGAACAGGCTGATGCGCGCGAGCAGCGAGGCCTGCGGCGCGACGCGCGACTGCAACAGCGTGTAGCCGGACCAGCCGAGCATCGCGAACACGACCAGCAGGTCGCCCCATGCCGCCTTCGACTTGCATCAGCGCTTCGGGATGGCCGCCGGTCACGATCAGCAGCGCGCCGGCGAGCGCGAGCGCCGTGCCGAGCCATTGCAGCGGACCGATATGCTCCATGCCGAGCGCGGCCGAGATCAGGAGCACCACGATCGGCGACAGCGCCATGATCAGCGCGATGTGGATCGCCGTGGTCGAGATGCCCGCGACATAGATCGGGCCGCCGCACAGGAACATGCCGAGGAAGCCGGCGGCGAGGATCGGCCAGCGCATCTTTGCCAGCGGAATCCGGCCCTGCCGGATTTCCGCGAGCGCGAGCGGCGCAAGGCCGAGGAAGATGATCGACCAGCGGAAGAACGCCAGCGCAAAGGGCGGCACCGAGCCGGCAAGGCCGCGCGCCAGGATCATGTTGGAGGCCTGCGCGGTCGCGACCAGGATGAAGCCGATCAGCGCGATCGCGCCGGCCCAGCCCGCGGCGTCCGCCATGCTCGCCGGTTTGTGATCCGTCAGCTTGTCCATATCAAAGGGATAGCGCATGGGCGGCCCGGCGGAAAGCTCGGGGAACCGGGCTCGACGCCAGCTCGCCGCCGTTGTTTTTATGATGATCATCATCTAATATCGGGCATCCGACCGGGAGGACCATGCGATGCCGGGCCCAGAATGGAAGAAGACCGCCTGCAACATCTGCTACGTCAATTGCGGCGTCGAGGTTCTCGTCGATGACGGCAAGATCGCCAAGGTGCGCGGCGACCGCGACAATCCGAAATCGCAAGGCTATCTCTGCAACAAGGCCGCGCGGATTCCCTGGTACGCCCATCACCGCGACCGCCTGACCACGCCGCTGCGCCGCCGCGCCGACGGCGGCTTCGACGAGATCGACTGGGACACCGCGATTGCGGAAATCGCCGCGCGCGTCCGCGACCTCGTGGAGCGCCACGGCGGCAAGAGCCTTGCGCTCTATGGCGGCGGCGGACAGGGCAATCATGCCGGCGGCGCCTATGCCACCGGCTTCCTGCGCGCGCTCGGCTCGCGTCACGTCTTCAATGCGCTGTCGCAGGAGAAGACCGGCGACTTCTGGGTCAACGGCCACATGTTCGGCAGCCAGACCTGCCACACCGCCGAGGACGTGCATCATTGCGACCTGCTGTTCGTGATCGGCGCCAATCCCTGGATCGCGCACGGCTTCCCCAATGCGCGCGATCATCTGAATCAAATCCGGAAAGATCCTGCGCGAAAGATGATCGTGATCGATCCGCGCCGCTCCGAGACCGCCGAGATGGCCGATCTGCATCTGGCGGTGCGTCCGGGCGCCGACGCCTTCCTGCTCGGCGCCATCCTCGCCACGCTGGTGCGCCGCGACGCGCTCGATCACGAATTTCTCGCGCAACACACGACCGGCTTCGACGAGGTGAAGGCCGCCCTGCTCCGCATTCCCGTCGCGCGAATGGGCCGCGGCCGCCGACATCCCGCTCGAGCAGATCGAGCGCTGCGCCGACATGATCGTGGCCGCCAAGGCGATGACGGTGCGGGTCGAGCTCGGCATCCAGCAGGGCGTCAACTCGACGCTGAACTCCTATCTCGAAAAGCTGCTGATCATGCTGACCGGCAGTTTTGGCCGCAAAGGCACCAACCAGCTGCACTCCTGGCTGCAGCCGCTGTGGGGCAACTCGCCGAACCAGCAATTCGCCGCGACCGCCACCGAAGTGATCGCGGGCCTGCTGCCGCCGAACGTGTTTCCGCAGGCCGTGTTGAACGATCATCCGGATCGCTTGCGCGGGGTGTGGATCGACAGCTCCAATCCGGCCAACACCGCGGCGAACACGGCGGAGGTCGAGAAGGCGCTCGCCGCGCTCGAGCTGTGCGTCGTGGTCGACGTCGCCATGACCGAGACGGCGCGGCTGGCGCATTACGTGCTGCCGGCCTCCTCGCAATATGAGAAGACCGAGTTCACGCTGTTCAACTTCGAATTCCCGACCAACTATTTCCATGTGCGCGCCGGCGTGGTGCCGCCGCTTCGAGGGCACGCTGCCGGAGCCGGAAATCTACACGCGGCTGGCACGTGCGCTCGGCCTGTTGCCGGGCGACAACGCGCTGGCGCCGCTGCGCGAGGCGGCCTCGCATTCGCGCGTGGCATTCGCGCATGCGCTGCGCGGCTTCATGGGCGCCAATCCCAACGCGGCCGCCGTCGGCGCGCTGGTGCTCTATCATACGCTCGGGCACGACACTGCCCGATGGCACCGCGGCCGCAGCACCCTGTGGCAGGCGGCGCAGTCTTGCGCGAAGCGTTCGCCCGAGGCGGTGCGCCGCGCGCTCGGCGCCGACGGCGCGACGCCGGACGAGGCGCTTGGCGATGCCTTGTTCGATGCCATCGTGGGACAGCGCAGCGGCGCCGCCTTCACCGCGCACAGCTATGACGACGTGTGGTCGCTGATCAGCCATCCCGACCGCAAGGTGCAGCTCGCGATCGCGCCGATGCTGCGAATGGCTGGCGCAGCTCGATCCCGTGCAAGCCGCAGGCGCCGAAGGACTATCCGTTCGTGCTCGCCGCCGGCCAGCGCCGCATGTTCAACGCCAACCAGATTTTCCGCGATCCGGCCTGGCGGCGCGACGATCCCGATGGCGCGCTGCTCATCAACGCCAGGGACCTCGAAGCGCTCGGCGCGCGCGACGGCGAATGGATCGCCGTCGCTTCGCCCGCGGGCCGCATCGTCGTCCGCTGCAAGGTCGACGACAGCTTGCGCCAGGGCCAGCTCGCTCTGCCGCACGGCTACGGCCAATCCTATCCGGCCCGCGACGGCGAGCGCTTGAGCAACGGTCCGCGCATCAATGCGCTGACCGACAGCGAGCAATTGCGATCCGGTCGCGCGCACGCCCTATCACAAGCATGTCGCGGTGCGGCTGGAGCGGCTCGCAGCAGGCGAGGCGGCGGCCTGCGAGGAACGCTCGCGGCGCATTCACGCCGTCTGATTTGGAGATTGTAGAGCGCGGTCCGTCCTCTCCGCAGGTTGTAGCCGACGCGTCGGCATGCCGCGCGCGATAACGTCCCGTTCACCATGAGGACGATTCCCCCGGCTACCGCTGCGCGCATCCTGCCCGTCTCAAGTCCCCTTACACCTTTGCTGCGTAACCCTGCTTGCGGGGATAGGGGAACTGACCGGCCTTCAGGGCAGGAGTAAAGTTGCGTTAAGAGTATGTTTACCGCCCGAACTGTCGTCGTGATCGTCGCGCCCGGCGCCGGCGGCATTGCCGCCTCGTCCGCGAGCAGGATCGACAACGAGCTCTCCGCATCGGCCGGCATGACCGCGACGCTTGCCGTCGTGCGTCCGGCCAGCGCGGTTCAGCACGTCCCCAACAAACCTGCACCGGCAGCGACGGCATCCATGCCGTTCGCACGCCGCGTCACGGCACAGAAAGTGACCGAGGATCCCAAATGAACAGCAGGGCAAGCACCTTGAAACCCGTCCTCATCCGCGCCCTCTCCGTTGTCGGCGATCGCCGCGCTGGCGCTGCAGCTCAACTCCGTGCGCGCCACCGACGACCCGGCACTCGCGGCGCTGGCGCACCAGCTCAATTCCACGCGCGCCGGCGACGAGCCCGCCGTCGTGGCGCCGGCCACTGCGCCCGCTGCCGCAAGCCCACATGCCGATACGCGCCGAGCCGGTCGTGCACACCACCGCGAGCATCCCGGCCAAGACGCGCTTCCTTGCGCTCGGCATCGGCAAATCCGTCGTCATCGACCTGCCGCGCGACGCCAAGGACGTGCTGGTCGGCGATCCCAAGATCGCCAACGCCGTGATCCGCTCCTCGCAGCGCGCCTATGTCATCGGCGTCGGCATCGGCCAGACCAATGTCGTGTTCTTCGACGCCGACGGCGAGCAGATCGCGAACTATGACATCGCGATCAAGCGCGACCTCAACGGCGTTCGCGCCGCGCTGCATCAGATCCTGCCGGGCGTACAGATCGAGGGCGTCGGCGAGGGCGTCGTGCTGAGCGGCGCGGTGACGAGCCCGGTCGAGGCGCAGCAGGCCGGCGACATCGCCGCCCGCCTGGTCGGCGGCGCCGACAAGGTCGTCAACAGCATCGTCGTCAAGGGCCGCGACCAGGTCATGCTGAAGGTGCATGTCGCCGAAGTCCGCCGCGACATCATCAAGCAGATGGGCGTCGATCTCTCCGCCAGCATGAATGTCGGCACAGCGGTCGTGAACTTCAACAACAGCAACCCGTTCACCGCGCTCGGCTCGCCGCTGGTCGCCGGCAACGGCCTGCAGGGGATTTCCACGCCCAAGGGCATACCGACGGTCAGCGCGACCATGCGGGCGATGGAAAGCGCCGGCGTGGTGCGCACGCTCGCCGAACCGAACCTGACCGCGATCTCCGGCGAGTCGGCGACCTTCATCGCCGGCGGTGAATTCCCGATTCCCGCGGGCTACTCCTGCGATCCCGTCACCCATGTCTGCACCACCCAGATCACCTACAAGAAGTTCGGCATTTCGCTGAATTTCACGCCGGTGGTGCTGAGCGAAGGCCGCATCAGCCTGCGCGTGATGACCGAAGTGTCGGAGCTGTCCAACGACAACGCGATCACCGTTTCGCAATCCGCGAGCGCGACGACGACCAACTCCATCACCATTCCCTCGGTCCGCACCCGCCGCGCCGAGACCACGCTGGAAATTCCCTCCGGCGGCTCGATGGCGATGGCCGGCCTGATCCAGCAGCAGACCAAGCAGGCGATCAACGGCATTCCCGGCGTGGACCAGTTGCCGGTCCTGGGCGGGCTGTTCCGCAGCCAGGACTACGTCAACAACGAGACCGAGCTGATGGTGCTGGTGACGCCCTATGTGGTGCGCGCGGTCGCCCAGAAGGAGCTGTCGCGTCCCGACGACGGATTCGCGCCGGCATCCGATGCGCAATCGACCCTGCTCGCGCGCATGAACCGCATCTACGGCATCGCCGCGCGCGTCGATCCCGTCACCGGCAAGCAATTCAACTTCGGATTCTTCATCGACTGAGACATGCGCGGCGAACGCGAGACCCGAGGACAAGACGATGACCCACACAGCACAGTCCGGACGCCGTCACATACTGCGCCTGTCGGGCGCCCTGATCGGCCTGTCCACCATCCTGGGCGGCTGCCACACCGCATCGCAGGACTACGTGACCTCGGGCGCGGCCGACGATTACCGGCTGCGTCATCCGATCGCGATCACCGAGGCCACCAAGACGACGGTGGTCTTCGTCGGCCATGGGCGCGGCGGCCTGACCGCGACGCAGCGCGACGACGTGATGGGACTGGCGCGGACCTGGGTTCGCGAAGGCACCGGCGGCGTGCTGGCCGAAGTGCCGGTGGACTCGCCGAACGCGCAGAGCCGCGGCGTCGACCATGGGTGAAATCCGTTCGGTGCTGATGGCGGGCGGCGTGCCGGCGAACGGCATCGCCACGCGTCCCTATCGGCCCGCCAATCCGCAGGAGCTGACGCCGATCCGGCTGAGCTACACCAGGATCGCGGCGACCGCGGGTCCTTGCGGCAAATGGCCGGACGATCTCGGGCCGAACATCGACAACCCGCTCTATAACGAGAACAAGCAGTACTACAATTTCGGCTGCGCCACGCAGCGCAACCTCGCGGCCATGGTCGCCAATCCGTCCGACCTGGTGCAGCCGCGCTCGGAGACGCCCGCCTACACGGCGCGGCGCACCGAAGGGTTCGAGAAATATCGCCAGGGCAATTCCACCGCGACCGTCTATCCCGAAGGCGAGAAGGCCAAGCTCAGCGACATAGGCAAGTAGGACTTGGGCAAATAATGAGCGACACAAAGAAGAAGATTCGAACAGGCGATCAAGGAAGCGTCCGAGCTGCCGACGCCGCCGGAGCGGCCGTCGAGCGACCACATCCAGGCAGCACCGCGCATCTCGGTGCAGGCCTTCTGCGAGACCGAGGCGAGCGCATCCGCCATGAAATCGGCGGGCGACGACCGGCGGCTCGCGAAAGCGCATCTCACGGTGAAGATGGGCGGCATGGCGGCCGCGGTCGAGACCTATCACAATGCGCCGACGCCCAACGTGATCGTGCTGGAGAGCAGCGGCAAGGGCGAGCTCGTGGCCATGCTCGACGAGCTCTCGGGCGTCTGCGATCCCGGCACCCGCGTCATCGTCGTCGGCAACGAGGCCGATGACGTGCCCTATCGCGAGCTGGTGCGCCGCGGCGTCAACGATTACGTGGTCGGCCCGGTCGGCGTGCTCGACATCGTGCGCTCGATCTGCAGCCTGTTCTCGTCGACCGAGACCGTGACCTCCGGCCGGGTGATCGCCGTGGTCGGCGCCAAGGGCGGCGTCGGCGCCTCGACCGTGGCGCACAACGTGGCCTGGGCGATCGCGCGCAATCTCACGCTGGATTCGGTGGTGATCGATCTCGACCTCGCCTTCGGCACCGCCAGCCTCGACTACAACCAGGACCCGATGCAGGGCATCGCCAACGCGGTGTTCCAGCCCGACCGGCCCGACAGCGCGCTGCTCGACCGTCTGCTCGCCAAATGCACCGATCATCTGAGCCTGCTGGCGGCGCCCGCGACGCTGGAGCGGGTCTACGATTTCGGCGTCAACGCGTTCGATGCGATCTTCGATACGCTGCGCATGACCACGCCCTGCATCGTGCTCGACGTTCCGCACCAATGGTCGGGATGGACGCGCCGCGCGCTGGAGGGCGCCGACGACATCCTGATCGTCGCCGAGCCCGATCTCGCCAATCTGCGCAACGCCAAGAACATCCTCAACACGCTGAAGGCGGCGCGGCCCAACGATCACGTGCCGCTGTTCTGCCTCAACCAGGTCGGCATGCCGCGGCGGCCGGAGATCGACAAGGCGCAGCTTCGCCAAGACGCTGGAGAGCCAGCCGGTCGCGGCGATCCCGTTCGATTCGAAGCTGTTCGGCACCGCCGCCAATAACGGGCAGATGATCGCCGAAATCTCGGCGAACCATCGCACCAGCAGGCTGTTCCTGGATATCGCCCGCAAGCTGACCGGCCACGGCGACGTCAAGAAGCCCAGGGGTTCGCTGCTGAGCCCGATCAAGCGCCTGATCGCGGGCTGATTCTTAGTTGGCGCATGATCTTTTCGGAAAACCGCTTCACACTTTGCGCTAACGCGGCCTTCGGCTCCGGATCATGCGCTAGTCGGCTTTAGCTGTCGTGCCGGGTGCGCGCGACGCGTTGCGCTCGGGCTTCCCACCCTTGGTCGAGCAGCCGCTTCAGCTCGGCGATCCGCACATTGCCCTCATCGGGCGATACGTCGGCCTTCAAGACCTTCTCGGCCTCCGCCTCCTGACCCTCGAGGGTCAGCACGACGGCGAGATTCATCCGCAAGCGCAGATTATCCTTGGCGCGGTCGAGCGCGTGGCGCAGCACCCCTTCCGCCTTCGCAAGGTCCTTCGACAGCAGATAGGACATGCCGAGATTGGACAGCACCGAGGGCTCATCGGGCACGATCTTGAGCGCGCTGGCGTAATATTGCCGGGCCTCATCGAATTTCCCGAGCTGGTCGAGCACCGCGCCCTGCGCCGACAGGATGCGCCAGTCGGGATCCTCTGGCGTATGCGCGCGGGTCAGCACGTCGAAGGCCTGCTGGAAATTTCCGTTGTCGGCCAGCGCCCGGCCATAGCCGGCGAGCAGCGGCTTGTTCCTCGGGATTGGCCAGCGCCGCCTGCTCCAGCACGGCGACCGCCTGCGACCGCTCCCCGTTCGCGCGCAGCGCCCGGCCATATTCCATTGCGACGGCGGGATCCTTGGGATTGGCCTTGTAGCGCTCGCGCAAGCCGGCGAGGTCGCTGCGGGCATTGGGCGAGGCGACTCGCCGCGGCCTTCTCGCCGAGCGATCCCGTGACGTCGGCATCCGTGGTCTGGCAGCCGGCGAGCGCGAACGCGAGCACCGCGGACGAGGCTGCGACGACAATCAGCCGCGGCAGGCGACCTCGTTTGAACGCATGATGCAACATGAACTCTCGGCCTTGGGCTAGCCGGGAAATCGTTGCAGCTTAACCCTAAGTTCGGGTTAATCCGGGCTCGCCTGAGGCCGGAAATCGCCCTTTGTGGGGCTCAGCGGACGAATTCGGCGCCGAATTCGCAGCCGATCTGCCACGCCAGCCGGCATTGCTTGGGGCTGCCGGTCGAGAAGATCAGGGTGAACTCGGGCGGCGGCACCAGGTGCTCGGCCACGATCTTCACGCCGCCATCGGAGATGTCGGTGATCATGCAGTCGCGCGGCAACGTGCCCGTGCCGAATTGAATTTTCGCGAGACTCCTGCAGACCCGCCGCTCGCTTCTACGCCTGTTCGCTGCCAACATGTTTGTCACCTACCCCTACGCTTCATCGTTACTGGGTAGGATTTACAGCGGATTCGTTGGGATATGCTGAGGGCGATCGCTCGCAATTGAGCGAACGTTTTCGAATGTATTTGATTCGAATTGACGAAGACGTTTTGTTTGCGCATGATCTTTCGGAAAACCGCTGCACACTGTTTCCGGATCATGCGCTACTGCACGACGTCGAGCTTCACCTTGGCGACGCCGCCCTTGACCATGCCGAGCTGTTCGGCCGCCGAATAGGAGACATCGACCACGCGTCCCGGCACATAGGGTCCGCGATCGTTGACGCGCACGGTGACCGATTGCCCGGTCGTGACATTGGTGACGCGCAGCTTCGTGCCGAACGGCAGCGAGGGATGCGCGGCGGTGAGCTCGCGGGTGTTGAAGGTCTCGCCGTTCGCGGTCTTCGTGCCCTCGGTGTAGAAGCTGGCGAGACCGCCTCCGCCGTTCGTGCTCGCGACATCGGTATGCGCGGGCGCATCGTGCCGGCGCACGACGCTGACGGGCCTGCGACGAAGGCTGGTGATGCGCGACGGCCTGTCGCGGCGCGGAATGCCAATCGGATCGTTCCGACACGACTGATGTTCGGGCGCAGGCCGCGAGCGAGGCTGCGGCGAGCACGATGGCGAGCAAGCCGCGGAATTTCGCGAAGCGCGACGCGCATGGCTGATGGATGGCATGGTGCACCCGATTCCTTCAGCCCGGCCCCGCGTGCCAAATCGCTGCCGGATGCGGGCGGAAAGGTGGCTGCATCGGAGCGGCGTGATGGCGTGGTGCAATTTGGAACAAGTGTTGCGATTGGGCCACGCAAGCCCCGCATCATCAGACGCCGTGCTGCGGTTCCTCGCTTCCGCGTATTGACAAGCGTGAGCGGTCCCATCTACGTGCCTTTGTAACTTGGTGCACGCTTGGAGTGTGGCGCTCCCATCACATCGGGAACGGCGCGCCAAGTCGCGGGGTTGGGGGCCTGCACATGACATTCGTTTCGCGTCGTAGCATCGTCAGACTGCTGGGAGTTCTTGCCGTCCTGTTTTTCGCCGCGGGAATGCTCGGCGGCTGCGTCACCGATCAATCGGCCACGGCCAATGCCGCGCCGCCGCAGCGGTCGCGCCGGGCCAGGCCATCGTGACCATCACGCGCATCGAGGGCTACCAGGCCGCGCTGTTGGACGTGGAAGTCACCGCCAATGGCGCCGAGTTTGCGAGCATCGCCAATGGCGCCACGTTCACCGGAGGCATCAACCCCGGACCGGTGACTCTGACCGTGTCGCACTGGAGCTCGCCCGGAGCGATACACCGACTCGTTTCAATGCCGAGGCCGGCAAGCGGTATGCGTTCCAGATATCGCCACGTAGCGAGCAAATGATCGCGGGTATGGCCATCGGCCTGGTTGGCATCGTCGCCGACACCGCCATCAACGGCGCCGAGCAATCCGGGACGTTCAAGATCGTTCAGGTCCCCGTTCCACGCTAGCGACGCAGCGCGGCATTTTTCATCCAGCGGAAATCGCGCGACGACGCGCATGGCATGAATGACGTGGCGCGCCATTGTCTGGCGCGCGGATGCCGCAGCATGGGGTCTTGGCCACAGCCGGCCGACTTCGGTGCCGCCGCCCTGCCGATCACCACGCCGCCGATCCAGATCCCGAAGCTCGTCGCCGTCGGGCTGGCGCAATCGGACTACGATCGCAGCGCGGATTATTCGAGCACCAGCCCGCGCACGCGGATGCTGTGGCTCGAGTTCGACCAGGCCGTGCAGGATCCGAACGACACTTATCTCGGCCGCGTGCTCGCGAACTCGCCCGACCCGGTGCTGACCGACCCGCCGGACACGCCCGATCTCGCCGAGCCGCCGCTGCCGATCGACGCCGAGCTAATCCGTGTCATCCCGCCCGGCGCGTCCGACGACGACGCGGGATTCAACGCGATGCAGCCGCTCACCAAGACCGATTCGCCGCGGCATTTCCTGCTGCCGCTGCCGAGCGGCTACACGCCGGATTCGCCGGAGCTGTTCGGCATGTTCACCTATGAGCTGCGCGTCGGCCATGTCGTCGGCTGGTCGACGGCGCAGGGACGTTTCGGCCGCCCGTTGCGCGTCACCGGCGTGCAGCATCCGGCGCCGATCCTGACCTGCTCGGTGCTGCGCAATCCGGCCGGCCTCGAGGTCAGCGCGCCGTTCGCCGACCCGATCCTCAACAGCGTGTCGGTTCAGCCGGCGCCGCCGCTCAGTCAGATGTGGTTCCTGCTCTACGCCCAGGTTCATCAGGCCGACGACGCCGACCGGCGCAACGTGCTCTTGAGCCGGCGGCGCGGCCGGATCGAACTCGATCGCTGGAAGCCGTTCAGCCAGAGCGGTCAACTGCTGAGCGGCACGGCGACCTGGTCGCAGACCGAGGTCGGCGGGCTGTTGCAGGGCCTGCTGCTCGATCCGCACACGCCGCTGAGTTGCCTCGCGGTCGAGACGCTGCCGGGAACGGCGCCGAACCTCGATCCCGTCGGTATCGGTCTCGGCTACGAGCGATTCCTGCGAACCTCGCCGCTGACGCCCGTGCCGGCACAGTGCTGAGATCGTCTCAGCCGTGATACGCAAACAGCTCGATCGGGTCGTTGAAGCCGCGCACCGGATATTCGCCGACGCGTTCGAGATCGAACTCGCCTTTGACGAAGTCGGCGAAGGCGCGGGACAGCAGCACCGGCTTGCCCACCTGCTTGGTGAACGCCTCGATGCGCGAGGCCATGTTGACCGCGGGGCCGATCACCGTGAAGTCGAGCCGGCGTGCGCGAGCCGATATTGCCGTACATGACGTCGCCGACATGGACGCCGATGCCGTAACGCAGCGGCTCACGCCCGATTTTGCCGTTCTCTTCGTTCAGGGCGACCATGGCCTGGCGGGCCTCGGCCACGGCACGCAGCAGGTTGGCGCAAGCCGAGGGCTGATCGAGCGGAAAGATCGCGAGCATGCCGTCGCCGATGAATTTCAGGATTTCGCCGCCATGCCGCACCACCGGCTCCGACATCGCGTCGAAATAGCCGTTGAGGAGATCGATGACGTCGTCGCGCGGCCAGTTGTCGGAGATTTTCGTGAAATCGCGCAAATCGCAGATCATGATGGCGGCGCGCACCGTGGTGCCGCTGCCGCGCCGCGTGGCGCCGGCCAGGATCATCTCGCCGGCATGCGCGCCGACATAGGTTTCGAGCAGCGTTCGCGCCAGGCGATTCTTGACGCGGATTTCGCTGACCAGCGCCAGCGCCGGCAACAGCTTCAAGCAGGCCGGCGATGTCGTCGGCGTCGAAGCCGCCGGGCCGGTCGGTCGCAAAGGTCACCATGTGCTGCTTGCCGAGCGTGTGGTACAGCGGCCATGCCACATAGTCGGTCAGGCCCTTCGCGCGCATGTCGTCATAGACGGCGTGCTTGCGGCCGGCGCGTTCGAGATTCTCGCGGACCTCGGTGGCGCCGTCGAAGAGCTCGTTGGCGGGACTGCCGATATATTCGCTTCGCTCCCTGACGTCGTAATCGACCCGCGCGATCTCGGCCTCGTGCATGCCGTCGGCCCACAGGAAGCGGGCGCCGAGCCATTGCGGATGGTGGATCAGGATATGCAGCGTCGAGCGCTTGAGGGGAATGCCCGAGCGCTGAATCCGGATCGCACAGCTCGGCGAAGATATTGTCGACGAAGCGCTGATCGCGGGTGTCGTTCATCAGCCAGTGCACGACGTCGCTGTCGGAAGCGGTGGTGGCGAGATGGGGCGGTGCGTTCATGGCTTGCTCCCGGGGGAGCGCGATCGGCGGTGCCGGATATGTCGTGTCGCGACCGCGGCGGCGTCAACCGCCCTCATCCTCCGTGACGCGAAAGGTGGCGATATCGAGCGATTCGTCGCGATCGATCAATGTCGTCACTGGATCGATAGGTACCATTCGAAGCAGGCAAGCAACGTCCGGATTCCGTCGTGCAGCCTCCTCAAATGCTCCTATGACGTGAGCGGCAGTGACACCAGTCAATCCCGCCTCAAAACGAAGAATGAAGCAACTGCCTCCCAACAGGTATTTCGGCCACGGCTCGCCAATATCGTGCCAGACTAACGGCCTCGCGACGCTCATTGTAAGATCGGCAAGTTCTCGATTTATCGCCATCACTTCAGAGCTGAAGGAATAAGGGACTGCCATCGCGTTTGACTCGAGTCCTGTCGAATTCGGTAACGCGCCGGTAATTCTTGATCGGCAAGCCAGATTCCACAGGAAGTGACTGTTGGCTCAATCACCGGCTCGGATTTGGCTCTGCTGTCCAACGGTCCCGCCCTCTCCAGAACGGGCAGTGCGGGCAACTCTCGCCCGTCGGATAATCAACGCCCTCCTCATGAGGACAGCCGATGATCCTGTCGACCATAGCCACCGAATGCACTGCATGTTGGCGGAAGTACGCAGAGATTTCGGAAGCAATTTCCGGGTCCGTCCGCAGATCGCCGGTTTCCGAGAACCAGCGGCGCAGTTCGGCCTCGGCTTTTTCATGGCGGATCACCGACGCAGCGGCTTTCGAGGCCCGCTGATCGTCGGGGCCATAGAAGGCAATCGTGCCGACCGGGTAGCCACGCATGCCTTGTTTGGCTTTCTTCCTGAGCCATCTCTCTGGCCGAGGCCCAATCTTCATCGCCGCTACTTCATTGATTAATCAACATCGCCAAATTTCGAGCGAATGGCGGAGAGGGAGGGATTCGAACCCCCGATAGGCTTGCACCTATGCCGCATTTCGAGTGCGGTGCATTCAACCACTCTGCCACCTCTCCAGGCGCCAAAATCGGGCTGATCCGCCCTGTGGTCGGCGGTGTAATAGGCGAGGAATGCTGCCCAGACAAGGCGCGGAATGATAAATCCGTGGGTTGAAATCCTCGTCCGACTCGCAGCTGGGCTGGAATCCACCGTCTATCCGCCACCGGCCTTGTCGCACGGGAAAGTATCGCGCAGGCCCCACAACAAGAGACTCGCGACCGGCCAATCGCCTTTCGCGGCGCGCTTGTCGGCCGATTTGAGCATGATCGCCTCGGCCTGCTCGGTGGACAGAGCGAGGTCGGGCGGCATGCAAAACGCCATCTCGCCGCCACGGCTCCTGATCCACGCATTGGAGGCCATCAGGCCGCCCTTCACGCCGTCCAGATACATGCGATTGAAGATGCGAAAATTCTCGTTTTGCGGATTGCGATAGTTGTCGAGACGCACATCGGCCGCGGCCACCGGCGTTGTCATCAGCGCCAGCGCGCACGCCGACATGATCCATTTGTTCATCGCGGCAGGTCCTCGCATTCGCGGCGGCATGCTTGCCGGTCGTTTGATTTGTCGCCGCAGCGGAGCGTGTGGTTCGCTTCGGTCTCGTTCACCTCTCCCGCTCGCGGGGGAGCGTAGGCCGCCTTCGGCGGCCGTCTTAGGAACGCCGAAGCGAAGCTTCGGCTATGTCGCATGCAATGCGATGCGGGTGGGGGAAATCTTCCCGGCACGAAGCCGCCGTGAATGCGAAGACGCCCCCACCCCAGCCCTCCCCCGCACGCGGGAGAGGGGGCGCAGCGTCGCTACGGAAGCAGCTCGATCTCGTCACGCTTGAAAGGTGGGACCGCCATACGCGGCAAAACATCTGGCGGTCCCGTGCCGTCTCATTGCAATTGCCGGCCGGGAGGTGCGGCCTCGTCGGCTAGCCGAGTGCGGCGAGGATGAAGCTAGCGAAGCTGATGAGGGCTAGCAATGCGAGGGTGGTTTTAACCTAACCGGGAAAGGTTACTGGGCTTCGCTCGTAGCCCGGGTGAGCGAAGCGACACCCGGGTCACCCGCATATCGCTACGCTCATGCGGGCTACATTCCTCGTCATTGCGAGCGAAGCGAAGCAATCCATAACTCCGCTTGTGGCGCCATGGATTGCTTCGTCGCTGCGCTCCTCGCAATGACGAGACCAAAACTCAATCCTTGCTCTTCTTGTCCTTGTCGCCGTTCTTCTTCTCGCTCTTGCCATTCTCGCGCTTGCGGTTGGTGAAGCGCGCATTGCCGAGCCCGGTGCCGATGGTGAGCACGCCCCAGCGCTCGACGTCCTGCATGAACGGCACTTCGGCGAGCCCCTGCACCACGCCGTCATTGTGCATGACGATCGCCGTGTCGTGATCGCCGATCACGGGGATCGCCTCGACCAGGCTGTGCGGCAGGTTGAACTTGCTGCTCTCCCAGTTGCCCGGCAGGTTCTGCGCGCCCTTTTCGATCGAGCCGTCCTCGTTGATGACGCCGGGACAGGCGATGCCGATGAACGGCGCGAGCTTGAAGCCCTCCTCCTCGGCGGCGTCGATCAGGTGCTTCAGCATCTTCACCAGCTGCTTCACCGCGCCCTCGCGGGTCGGCTCGTCGTCGGCGTGGCGCCACAGCTCGGCCTTCCACACCTCGGCCTTCGACAGGTCCTGCGCCTTCTTCCAGCGCGTCTCGACCACGCCGCAGCGGATGTTGGTGCCGCCGATGTCGACCGCGAGGATCGAGTCGTAGCCTTCGAAGATCCAGGACGGCGCCAGATGCAGCGCGCCGATCAGCGCGGCCTCGTCCGGGTCGAAGCGGATCGGCAGCATGTCGACCTTGAAATCCTCGGAATGCAGGATGATCTCGGTACGCGCGATCGCGAGCTCGCCGAGCCTGGATGTCGCGAAAGCCGCCGCCGACCACGATGCGTCTCGGTCTTGGCCCAGGCCTTGGTCTTGAGGAAGCGGCGGGTGACGTGGGCGAGCTCCTGCGCGAACTCCTCGATCGCGCTGTGCACGACGGCGCTCGCCTCGGTGTCGTCGCCGACCAGCATGTCGTCGAGCGCCTTCTTGCTGATCTCGTCCGACGGCACGTCGCCGAACGGGTCCTTGCCGGACTTGCGCAGCGGCTTGCGCCAGCGGTCGAAAATCTTGCGGAACGCGCCCTTCGACGCCCGGTCGCCGAGGAAGCCCTCGTCGTCCTTCAGCTCGAGATTGAAGCTGTCGACGTCGACCGAGGGCAGCCGCGCGCCGCCATGATGGGCGATGCCCGTGGTGGTAATGACGTCGTCAGCCATGGAAGGTCCCTGCCCGGTGTAATCACCGGGAACAACGGCGGTGGAACCCATTGGTTTCAAAGGGCGGGCTGGCGAGCAGGCCTGCGGGAGCCGTGCAGAATCGGCCAAATCCCTCGCATTTTCGCGGCCTTTTCGGCCTCGTTTGCCTTGACTCCCCGTCTCCGGCGGCTATAAGTCCGGCCATCCCGGCGCGGGTTTTCCCGCGTCGATTGTTTTTGCGCCAAGTCCCTTCGGGACGGCGCGAAACACGTACCCATAACGACTGACCAAAAAGCCGGCCCGGGCAAGCCTCGAGGCGCGGGATCGAACACGAAGGAATAAAACGATGTTCGCAGTCATCAAGACCGGCGGCCGGCAATACCGCGTCGTTCCGGATGATGTACTCGAGATTGGCAAGATCGCCGGCGACGTCGGCACGATCGTGCAGTTGGGCGAGGTGCTCCTGCTCGGCGGCGACACGCCGACACTGGGCATGCCGACGGTGGCAGGCGCTTCCGTTGCGGCCGAAGTGCTGCAGCACAAGCGCGGCCCGAAGGTGATCGCCTTCAAGAAGCGCCGGCGCAAGAACTCGCGCCGCAAGCGCGGCTATCGCGACGAGATCACGGTGCTTCGCATCACCGAGATCCTCGCCGACAACGCCAAGCCTTCGATCGGCCCGCGGCCGAAGCGGGAAAAGGTTGTCGCGAAGCCGGCGGATGACGGCGACGAGGCGCCCGCGAAGAAGGCGGCGGCCAAGAAGCCCGCTGCCAAGACCGGCTGCCAAGGCTGCGGCGAAACCGCGCGCCAAGGCGGAGACGAAGAAGCCGGCGGCCAAGAAGGCGGCCGCGAAGGGCAAGAGCGACAAAAAGTGATGCGCGGCGCAAAGACGCGTGACAAAAAGTGAATGATTCCTTCAAGGAATTGACTTAAGAGACGGATAGGTTCGGAGACGGGTCATGGCTCACAAAAAAGCAGGCGGTTCATCGCGAAACGGACGCGATTCCAAGGGCAAGCGCCTTGGCATCAAGATCTATGGCGGCGAGCATGTGATCCCCGGCAACATCATCGCGCGTCAGCGCGGCACCACCTGGCATCCCGGCCTTAATGTCGGCATGGGCACCGACCACACTCTGTTCGCCAAGGTCGAAGGTCGTGTGGAATTTCAGGCCAAAGCCAACGGTCGTACGTTCATCTCGGTACTTCCGATGACGGACGCTGCGGCCGAATAGACGGTGGACACATATGAGTCCGCCGGATCCTGACGAACCGGCGGGGCTCACCAAGGCTCCAGAAGGGGAGGCGGGACAACCGGCCTCCCTTTTTCTTATGCGCTGATGGAGCCCAACATGTTGCAGGATATCCCGACCCCGACCTTGCGCGAGGCGTGTCCTTGCGTCCTCGAGACCGAACGGCTGACCTTGCGCCGGCCGACGCTCGCGGACGTAAAAGCAATCGCGCGTCTCGCCAACGATCGCCGCATTGCCGAGAATACAAGACGCCTGCCGCATCCCTATTCCGAGGAGCATGCGATCGATTTCGTGCGCCATGTGGCCGACACGCAAAACGAGGTCGCGTTCCTGATCGAACATAATTTCGCGGCCGTCGGCGCCGCCGGCATCCACTTCCGCGAGCCGGATTTCGCCGAGATCGGCTACTGGCTCGGCGTCGAGCATTGGGGCCAGGGTTTTGGGACCGAAACCGCGCGCGCGCTGATCGACTATTTCTTCGAGGCGTTCGATCACGAGCTGCTGCATGGCCGCGCCCGCGTCGCCAACCCGATGTCGCGCAACATCCTGGAGAAGTGCGGCTTCCAGTGGACCGGCGTCGAGCTGCACCGCTTCGAGGCGCTGGGCTCGTCGAGCCCGGTCGACTGCTTCCGCCTGTCGCGCAGCGTGTGGTCGTCGCTGAAGAACTGGGCGAGCGCGGCGAGGCGAGAGGGTAGCTGCGTCACACTCGTCATTGCGAGGAAGCGAGGCATAACCACAGGCTGCATCGTTGCGCCGCGCTGGGCTCCAGCCGCGCTGCATTACGAAGTACAGTGGTTATGGGTCCCGGATCGCGCTCGCTCGCTCGCTGCGGACGACAGGTTACGCCGGCGGATTGACCGCGCTGTCCTCGCGGCCGAGCTTGCGCTCGCGCAGGAAGATGTAGAGCCCGGCGCCGATGATGATGGCGGCGCCGACGATGGTCGCGGTGGACGGCACGTCGCCGAACACGATCAGGCCGAACAGCACGGCCCAGATGATCATCGAATACTGATAGGGCACGACCACGCTTGCCGGCGCGAGTTTCAGCGAGCGGTTGACGCACAAGCAGCGCGCTGACGGAGATGCAGCCGGCGATCGCGAACAGCGCCAGACTCGACAAGCTCGGCGTCACCCAGCCGAACGGCGACATCGCCGCACCCAGCAGGAAGCTGCCGACGAATTGCGTCGACGCCATCACGATGTCGGGCGTGGCGCGCAGCGAGCGCGTGATCAGCATCAAGACCGAGAAGCACAGGCTGCCGGCCAGCGCGATCATCGCCGGCCCGCTGAACGTCTGCGCCGAGGGCCGCAGCGCGATGACGACGCCGAGGAAGCCGATCAGGATCGCGCTCCAGCGCCGCCAGCCGACGCGCTCGCGCAAGAATATCGCCGACAGCGCGGTGACGAACACCGGACAGGCGAGCCAATAGGTGATGACGTCGGCGAGCGGCAGGTAGACGACGGCAAGGAAGAAGGCGGCGACCTCGAGCGTCGACAGCATCGACGCGCAACAACTGCAGCCTGGGCCGCTCCATGCGGACGAAACTCCGCGCGGTGCTTCCAGATCAGCGGCGACAGCACCAGCAGCGCCGCGCAGGCGCGCAGCCACAGCAACTGCCCGACCGCATAGGTCGCGACCATGTATTTGCCGAGCGCGTCGCCGAACGAGAACATGAAGATCGAGAACAGCATCAGGCCGATGCCGGCGAGCCGCGCGGAGCGTTCGTCGGTATGAGTCGGAGATTTTGGCGAGCAGGGACATGGCCGCGCCCTTTTAAAGGCGCGGCGGCACCACGCAAGCCCGATTGCCGCGGCAGCACCCCTGCGATACCGATAGGTCTTCGACAGACAAGGGCACCGCCATGACCGAGTTCGATCCGCACCAGCATCGCATGGTGCCGCAGCAGCGCTGGTTCGAGGATTTTGTGCTCGGCGAGCGCTTCGTGATCCCGAGCCGCACCCAGACCTCGGCGGTGTTCGCGGCGTTTCAGCTCGCCAGCGGCGACACCCATCCGATCCACTACGACGTGGAATATTGCCGCGCCCGCGGCATGCCCGATCTGCTCGCGCACGGTTTCCAGACGCTGGTGCACACCGCGCCCGGCGCCGGGCTGTTTCCCTACCTCACCGAGGAGTCGCTGATCGGCTTCCTCGAACAGTCGAGCAAGTTCCTGAAGCCGGTCTATGCCGGCGACACCATCTATCCCGCGCTCGAAGTCACCGAGCTGACGCCGGGCCGCATCACCGGCGTCGTGACCTTGCGCTCGACCGTGCACAACCAGCGCCGCGAGCTGGTGCTGGAGGGCATGCAGAAGTTTTTGATCAGGAAGCGGCCGGAGCGCTATTCGATCTGATCCTCCGGCGGCCGCCGTCTGCGATCGGCTGATATCTCCGATGCCCAAGGAACTCCCGCCGCCTCATTCGATGACCTCGTCAGCGCGGAGCAGAAAGGATTCGGGGATGGTCAGGCCGAGCGCCCGCGCGCTCTTCAGGTTGACGACGAGATCGAACTTGACCGGGGCCTGCACCGGCAGTTCGGCCGGCTTCTCGCCGCGCAGAATGCGATCGACATAGGTCGCCGCGCGTTTGATGGCATCGGGCAGGTTCGGTCCGTAGGACATCAGCCCGCCGCGTTTGGCAAAGCGGCTGATGGCATAGACCGCCGGCACGCGATGTTGCGCCGCGAGTGCGACGATGAGATCGCCATTGACTTCACTGAAGGTATCGGGCGCCACGATCAGTCCGCTGCCGGCCTGCTTTCCGAGCGCATCGATGACGGCTTCGATATCCCGGGGGTTATGGACATTGGCGACGCTGGACTCGACGCCGAGCGCTGATGTCGCGGTCTTCAGCGCCTCGGTGTAAAACGTTCCGTGCAGCACCGCGGTGTCCGGGTTGATCAGGAGGGCAACGCGGGCGAGCGCCGGCGTTGTTTCCTTGAGAACGCCGAGCCATTTGCCTGCGAGCGTCGGCTCATACAACGTGAAGCCGGTAATGTTGCCGCCGGGATGCGAAAGACTTGCAACGTATCCGGCGCCGACAGGATCGGATGCGCCAACGAAAACGATCGGGATGCTGCGGGTCTCGCGCGACAGCGGGCGGAGCTGCGCATTGAAGTAGGCGAAGATGACCTCAGGCGAAAGCGCCACCAACTCCCTGGCGTAGCTCGCGGCGCGCTCGGTGTCGCCGCCGCCCCAGCGGCTTTCGATGACGGCGTCGCCCCAGCCCAGGCCCCGAAGTCCATCGCGAAGCGCCGTCAGCGCCGCCTGTCCGTCGGCATCGGTCTCGTTGAACGGCCACAACGCGGCGATACGCCTGTTGCGGCCGGTTTGTTGCGCGCGCGCCGCAAGCGGCGATGCCACAGCGCCTGCGAGCGCACCAAGAAATTCACGCCGTCTCATTCGATCACCTCGTCGGCGCGGGACAGCACAGCCGGCGGGATGGTCCAGCCGATCGCCTTGGCGGCGCGGACATTGAGCGTGAAACGAAAGGCGGTCGGCTGCTCGATCGGCAGGTCAGCAGGTTTTGCGCCCTTCAGGATGCGATCGACGAAATAGGCTGCGCGCCGCAGGACGTCGGTCTCCTCGACGCCGAGTGAGAACAGCCCGCCCGCCCTCGCGAAGGCGGAAAATTCCCCGATGACAGCAACCCGCGACTGCGTCGCGAGGTCTACGATCTTGGCCTCCTGGCCCGCAAAGAGCGGTTGCACGACCACGGCCTCGGCGCCATCGGCTTTCATGCTCTCAAACACCGCGCGGTCGAGCAGCTCCGGATTGTCGAGAATACGGAGCACGACCTTCAGCCCCATCACCTTGGCGGCCTCGGTCGTCTCACGAATAAAGGACGCAGTCGAGGTTTGCTTGGAGCCGAGAAACGCTATCGCCTTGATGTCGGGCTTGATGTCGCGAACAAGTTCGAGACGCTTGCCGGCAAGGTCGGGAGACGCAAACGACAATCCGGTCAGGTTTGCGTCGGGGTGTGAGAGATTTGGAACGAGGCCCGTCGCGACCGGGTCGGCGGCGAGCATGACGATCGGGACTGTCCGGGTCATCTCCTTGGCGATCTGCGCGACGGGACTGACGCGTGCGATCAGGATGTCGGCCTGCTTGTCGATCAGGGCACGCAAAGCGGCCCGTGTGCGTTCCGGATCGCCGTCGCTGAAGAAAGCCTCCAGGTTGATGTTGCGGCCCTCGACATAGCCGAATTGCGCGAGGCCTTCGCGCAGATATTTGATCTGATTTTCGGCGGATTGCGCCTGCCAACTGACAAACCCGATCTTGAAAATCCGTCCCTGCTGCGCACGCGCGACATGCGGCAAGATTGCCGCGCCGCCAACAAGCCCGAGAAATTCCCGCCGCCTCATTCGATCACCTCGTCGGCGCGCCCGAGCAGGGTTTCCGGCATGGTCAATCCGATCGCCTTCGCGGTCTTCAGGTTGACGATCAGCTCGTATTCGGTGGGTTCCTGCACCGGAAGATTTGCCGGCTTCTCGCCGCGGAGGATGCGGTCCGCATACGATGCCGCCTGCCGAAACAGCTTGTCGAAGTTCGAGCCATAGGAGACCAGGCTGCCTGCGGCGACGAACTGGCGCAGCGGGCTGACCGACGGCAAACGATGGCTGATGGCGAGATCGAAGATGGTCTTGCCGTGCAGGAGCATAAAGACATCCGGCATGATCGCGAGCGCCCCGCCGGCTTCAGCCGACAATCCCCCGATGATGCTTTCAATGGCCTCCTTGTCGCGGACCGGCGAACGAACGAGCGTCATGCCGAGGCTTGGCGCGATCGCCTCCATCACCGGGTAAAATATCGCGTAGGGCGCGGTGTCGGGATTGTAGAGAACAGCAATTCGCGTTGAAGACGGTGCGACCTCTTTCAGGAGCTGCAACCATTTGCCCGCGATCGCGGCACTGAAGCTGACAAATCCGGTGAAGTTGCCAGCGGGATTGGCATGGCTCACCACGATGCCATCAGCGACGGGATCGGCGAGGCCGGTGAACACGATCGGAACCGTTGCCGTCGCCTGCTTCAGAGCCCGCGCGGTCGGCGTATTCGTCGCCAGGATGAGATCGGGATTGAGCGCGACCAGTTCTTTCGCATAGTCGCGCGTGCGGGCGGCATCGCCTGCGCCCCACCTGACTTCATAGTGAACGTTGCGGCCTTGTTCCCAGCCGAACTCACGAAGGCCGAGCTGGAAGGCCGCGACCCGATTTTGCCCGACCTTGTCGTCTACGACCCCCATCAGGATTGCAACGCGCTTCGCGCTGTCGGCCGCCCGCGTGCGCCGCGATATCGACAATGCCGCGGCCGACAGTCCCGTACCGATGAGCAAATCGCGTCGCCTCATGGTCTGACGCTCCCCTGCAGCAAGAGCTATAGCATACCGCGCCCTCACAACTCGACGGCCTTGAAACGCTCCGAAATCAAGGCTTTTCGCTCGTTCTGCCCCAATTGCGGGTTGCCGCACGCGGCGTCCCTGCCCTACCTACAGGTGCATGAAATTCCTCGACGAAGCCAAGGTCTATGTCCGCTCCGGCGACGGCGGCAACGGCTGCGTGGCGTTCCGCCGCGAAAAATTCATCGAATTCGGCGGACCCTCCGGCGGCAATGGCGGGCGCGGCGGCGACGTCGTGATCGAGGTGGTCTCCGGCCTGAACACGCTGATCGACTATCGCTACCAGCAGCACTTCAAGGCGCAGAAGGGCGGGAACGGCATGGGCAAGGATTGCCATGGCGCCAACGGCAAGCCGATCGTGCTGAAGGTGCCGGTGGGAACGCAGATCTTCGACGAGGATCGCGAGACGCTGATCCACGACTTCACCAGGCTCGGCGAGAAATTCACGCTCGCCGAAGGCGGCAATGGCGGCTTCGGCAATGCGCATTTCAAGTCGTCGACCAACCGCGCGCCGCGCAATGCCAATCCCGGCCAGACCGGCGAGGAGCGCTGGATCTGGCTGCGGCTGAAACTGATCGCGGATGCCGGCCTCGTCGGCCTGCCGAATGCCGGCAAGTCGACGTTCCTCTCCAAGGTCAGCGCGGCGCGGCCGAAGATCGCCGACTATCCTTTCACCACGCTGCATCCGCAGCTCGGCGTGGTGAACAGCGACGGCCGCGAATTCGTGCTGGCCGACATCCCCGGCCTGATCGAAGGCGCGCACGAAGGCGCGGGCCTCGGCGACCGCTTCCTCGGCCATGTCGAGCGCTGCCGCGTGCTGCTGCATCTGGTCGATGCGACGACCGAACACGCCGGCAAGGCCTACAAGACCGTGCGCGACGAGCTCGATGCCTATGGCGGCCAGCTCACCGACAAGATCGAGATCGTCGCGCTGAACAAGATCGACGCGGTCGATGCCGACGAGCTGAAGAAGCAGAAGGACCGCCTGAAGCGCGCCGCGAAGAAGACGCCGCTGCTGATGTCGGGCGTCACCGGCGAAGGCGTCAAGGAAGCGCTGCGCGCGCTGGCCGCAATCGTCGGCGAGCAGCCGGTCTCCGACAAGGCCAAGAGCGTCGCCGAAGCCGCGCCCTGGAGCGCGTGAGCCGCTTGTCATTGTCAGCCTGATATCGCAGCATTGTTCTAACCGGGAAGAACCATGCCGCGTGCGAAAAACGTCCTCTGGATCATGTGCGACCAGCTTCGCTATGATTATCTGGGCTGTACCGGCCATCCCACGCTGAAGACCCCGAACATCGACGCGATGGCGAAGCGCGGCGTGCGCTTCTCCAACGCCTATGTGCAGTCGCCGATCTGCGGCCCGTCGCGGATGAGTTTCTACACCGGCCGCTACATGCGCTCGCACGGCTCGCACTGGAACGGCTGGCCGCTGCGCGTCGGCGAGCCGACCCTGGGCGATCACCTGAAAAACATCGGCGTGCGCAACGTGCTGGTCGGCAAGACCCACATGGCGCCCGACCTCGAAGGACTGAAGGCGCTCGGCATCGCGCCGGATTCCATCATCGGCGTGCATGTCAGCGAGTGCGGCTTCGAGCCCTATGAGCGCGACGACGGCCTGCATCCCTCGAACCGCCCGCGCCCGCGCTACGATTCATATCTGCGCGAGCAGGGCTATGACGCGCCCAATCCCTGGGAGCACTGGGCCAACTCCGGCGCCGACGCCAACGGCGAATTGCAGAACGGCTGGCTGCTTGGTGCATGCCGACAAGGCCGCGCGGATTCCGGAAGAGCTGTCCGAGACGCCCTATATGACGCGCCGCGCGATGGACTTCATCATGCGAGGCCGAAGGCGACGGCAGGCCGTGGTGCCTGCATCTGTCCTACATCAAGCCGCACTGGCCCTATATCGCGCCAAAACCTTACGACAGCATGTACGGCGCAAAGGACGTGCTGCCCGCGATCCGTTCCGAGAAGGAGCGGCAGGAAGCGCATCCGGTGTTCGCCGCCTATATGGACATGCGCTACTCCCGCAACATGTCGCGCGACGAGGCCCGCGAGAAGGTGATCCCGACCTATATGGGCCTGATCACGCAGATCGACGACCAGATGGGCGTGTTGATGCGCTTCCTCGACGAGCGCGGCCTCACCGAGTCGACGATGATCGTGTTCACCTCCGATCATGGCGACTATCTCGGCGATCACTGGATGGGCGAGAAGGACCTGTTCCACGAGCAGTCGGCGAAGATCCCGCTGATCGTGATCGATCCCTCCGCGTCGTCGGACGCGACGCGCGGCAGCGTTTGCGACGCGCTGGTCGAAGGCATCGACCTCGCGCCGACCTTCATCGATTATTTCGGCGGCACGCCGCCGGATCACATCCTGGAAGGCCGCTCGCTGATGCCGCTGTTGCGCGGCGAGAACCCGCCCTGGCGCAAGGTCGCCTTCTCCGAATACGACTATTCCATGCAGGACGTGCGGCTGAAGCTGAACCAGCCGATCGAGCAATGCCGGCTGTTCATGGCCTTCGACGGCCGCTGGAAATACATTCATGCCTCCGGCTTCCGGCCAATGCTGTATGACCTGGAAACCGATCCGCAGGAATTTGCCGATCGCGGCGACGACCCGGCTTGCGCGGACGTGATCGCGCGGCTGCAGGCCGCGCTGTTCGACTGGGCGCTGCATCCGAAGATGCACATCACCACGCCGAATGCGAAGATCGCGACCTACGCCGACAAGCAGATGCAGGTGAAGGGCGGCATCCTGATCGGCATCTGGGACGAGGCGGAGCTTGCCGCGATCCGCGCCCGGATCGCCGCGCAGTCGGCGCAATAATCACGTTGTCGTCAGCCGTGATTGGCCGATCCGGTACCCGATGCTATGGTCCCCGCAACCTTTGAAGGAGAACACGATGGCTGAAGCGAAACTCGCTCCGAACCTGCCGGACTGGATGCTCAAGCACGCGAACAGCTATATTTCCAGCGGCGGAACCGAGGGGCACATGTACAAGGTCACGCTGCCCCAGCACGGTGAGATCACGGCGCCGGCGCTGCTCTTGACCACCACCGGCCGCAAGTCCGGCGACAAGTTCATATTCCCGCTGTTTTACGGAACGGAGGGCGACAGTTACTTCGTCGTCGCCTCGAAAGGCGGCGCGCCCGAACACCCCGGCTGGTATCGCAACATCCTCGCGAACCCCGACGTCGAGGTGCAGGTCGGGACCAAGAAGCTGAAGGCGCGGGCCAGGACGGTCGCGGGCGAGGAACGCGGCCGGCTCTGGAAAAAGGCGCTCGAATTCTGGCCGCCCTACGCCGACTATGCGCTCAAGACCGACCGCGAGATCCCGGTGGTCATGCTGGATCCGGTTCATTAGCGCAACGCTGGCGGCTGCTGCCGCAGCGATTGTCCGCTTGAATCGTCGCCGGTAGCGCGCCAAAGCCCGCGACGCTCGCGTACTCCGTTGGAGTTTTTTCATGGCCAATGCAAGCGATCCCCTTTCCGCGCATGATGCCGAACGCCTGCGCCGCTTCGAGCGTCGAGCGCCACGACAGCCTCGCTGCGACCTATCATGACTTTTTCACGCCGATCACGGCGCTCGCAATTCAGCCTCTGCTCGATGCGGCCGGCGCCGGCGCAGGATCGAACCTGCTCGACATTGCAACCGGACCCGGATCGGTCGCGGCGAAAGCCAGAGGTCTCGGCGCTGCCTGCATTGGCGTCGATCTGTCGCCGGGAATGATCGCGATTGGCGCGGTCGTCGCATCCGGACATCGATTTCCGGGTCGCCGAGGTCGAGCACCTCCCCTTCGCCGAAGGGTCTTTCGATGCGGTCGTGTGCAATTTCGGCCTGGGGCATTTTCCCTGGCCCGAGGCTGCGGTCGCCGAATGCCGGCGCGCGCTCAAGGCTCGGCGGCCGCATGGCTTTTTCCTGGTGGGACCAGCCCGACAAGCAGCGCATCCAGGGACTGTTTCGCGAGGCGATCGCGGAAGTCGGCATAGCGCCGCCGCCCGATGTGCCGGCCGGACATTCGAACTTGAGATTTTCCGACACCGCGGAGTTTCGCAAGCTGCTGGTCGGCGCAGGCCTGGACGATGTCAGGGTCGAGGACCACGCGACGACTTACGCGATCGCCGATGTCGACACGCTGCTGGCGCGGCGGTCTCGGGAGCTTTGCGGTGACCGCGTCGGCGATCGTCCATCCAGGACGCCGCAACACAGGCGGCCATCCGGGCGTCCCTGGAGCGGCGTGCGGCGGCCTATCGCACACCGAGCCGGGCTCGTGATTCCGGTCGCCTTCAAGATCGGATCGGGGCAAAAGGCCTGATCTGGAAATTTCGGATCGCGTCCTCGAAATCGGAAAGCGTAGCCTGGCTCACTCGATCTTGAGATTGGCGTCGCGCACCACCTTGCCCCATTTGTCGATCTCGAGCTTGATGCGCGCGGCGAACTCGTCGGGCGTATTGGCGACCGGCCGGAAGCCCAGCGCCGCAAGCCGCGCCTTGACCTCGGGCTGCGCGACGCCCTTGGCAATCTCGCGTGCGAGCAGCGCGACGATCTCCTTCGGCGTCGCCGCCGGGGCGACGATGCCGGTCAGCGTATCCGCCTCCTGATCCTTCACGCCCTCTTCGGCAAAGGTCGGCACATCGGGAATCTGCGGCGAGCGCTCGGTGGCGGCGATGCCGATCGCGCGCACCTGGCCGGCCTGGATCGCCGACATCGACGACGGCAGCGCGGTGAAGGCGATCGGCGTGTGGCCGCCGATGGTCGCCTGCACGGCGGGTGCGGCGCCGGTGAAGGGCACGTGCACGAGGTCGAGCTTGTAGGTCAGGCGAAACAGCTCGCCGCCGAGATGCGGCGTCGAGCCGACGCCGGGGCCGGCATAGCTGTATTTGCCGGGATTGTCCTGGATCAGCTTCACGAGCTCGGGCAGCGTCTTCGCCGGCACCTGCGGGTTGACCACCACGACGTTGGGCGAGGCCGCCACCAGCGTGATCGGCGCAAAATCCTTGATCGGATCGTACGGCACCTTGGCGTAAAGGCTGGGGTTCACCATGAAGCCGGTCGAGATCGCCATGATGGTGTAGCCATCGGGGGTCGCGCGCGCGACACTGCCGGACGCGGTATTGCCGCCCGCGCCGGGCATGTTCTCGACCACGAATTGCTGACCGAGACTGTCGGAAAGGTGTTGGGCAACGAGACGCGCGATGACGTCGGTCGGGCCGCCGGCCGGGAAACCGACGACGATGCGCACCGGCCGGGTCGGATATCCTTCCGCCCATGATGGCGCCGCGCCGGTCAGCAATAACGCAGTCGCGATGATCCCGTAAAACAGCCGCATCGTGGCGCCCTCCCTAATTCTTCTTATTGACTGTTCGCCCGCGCCATCATCGGCGAGGACGCTTGTTGGTAACAAGTATGCTAGTTGGTGATCTTGTAGCCGGTCGCTTTCACGATCGGCTGCCAGAATGCGGTGTCGGTGGCGAGCGCCTTGGTGAGATCCTCCGGCGTCGAGCCGACCGGAATGAGCGTGACTCGCGCTCAGCTTCTCCTTCACCTCGGGCTTCGCCAGCACCTCGGCCGCCGCGGCGCTCAGCTTCTTCGCGAAGTCGGGCGGGCTGCCCGCGGGCAGCCACATGCCGTACCAGCCGTCGGCGACGATATCGACGCCGGCCTCCTTCAAGGTCGGCACGTCGGACAGGAACGGCGAGCGCGTCGGCCCGCTCACCGCGACGATCCTGATGCCGCCGGAGCGATGCTGCGTGATCGTGTCCGACAGCGTCGTCACCGCAAAGGGCAGGTTGCCGCCGAGGAGATCGGTGATGATCGGCGCCGAGCCGCGATAGGGCACGCGGGTCATGGACAGGCCAAGCACCTTTTCGATCTGGAAGCCGGTGAAATGCGGAATGGTGCCGCTCGACGGCACGCCGTAGCTGGCCTTGGCGGGATTGGCCTTGATCCATGCCACCAGTTGCTTGAAGTCGGTCACGCCGATCGACGGACTGACGACCACCACGAATTCGAAACGCGCGAGCTGCGAGACCGGCACGAAATCTTTCGCCGAATTGAAGCTCGGCTGGTTCTCCACCATCGGCAGCAGATACATGGTCGGACCGGTCGTCACCAGAACAGTCGTGGTGTCCGGGCTCGCGCCCTTCACCGCGCGGATGCCGATCAGCCCGTCGCCGCCGGTGCGGTTCTCGACGATGACGCTGCGGTCGAGCATGCGCCGGGAAATAATTCGCCAGCAGTCGGCACAGCATGTCGCCGCTGCCGCCCGGCGCGAAGGGAAAGATGATCCTGGTCAGCGGGCCGGATTCGGCCGATGCCGCACCGGCCATGCCCGCGGCCGACAGCGCGAGGCTTCCCGCAATGAACTCCCGACGATTCATGCGCACCCTCCCCGCATATGACGGCATTTAGACAGACCGGCGTCTCCCGTGAAATTGAACGTTTGGCCGTGACTCACCTTGCGCGGGCCCACGTCGTGCTGCAAAACACCCGCTCTTTCGCACACCGTTTGGAGGGAAAGATGATCGGCTACATGACCGTCGGCACCAAGGACCTGAAAAAGGCCGGCGAATTCTATGACAAGGTCTGCGGCGAGCTCGGCATGGGCCGCTTCATGGCCAACGACCGCCTGATCGCCTGGGGCGGCCAGGGCCAGGGCGCCGGCTTCGGCGTCTGCCTGCCCCATGACGGCAAGCCGATGACCTCGGGCAATGGCGTGATGGCGGCGTTTGCCGCCAAGGACAAGGAGCAGGTCGAGCGTGTCTACAAGCTCGCGCTGTCGCTCGGCGCCACCTGCGAGGGCCCTCCCGGCAACCGCAGCCCGCAATTCTATGCCGCCTATTTCCGCGACCCCGACGGCAACAAGCTCAATGCCTTCGTGATGGGGTGATTGCGCCTTAACCTTTGCAGACTTTGCGGCAGCGCGCCAAGCATTCCAGTTTTGTTGCAAAGGTGGCGCGTATTGCTTTCGGAAATCGTCCATCATTCAACCACCCATGGCCCGCCGCCCGCAGCTCAAGAATTTTCGCCGCATCGTCGTCAAGGTCGGCTCCTCGCTGCTGATCGATTCCGACGCGGGCGAAGTGCGCGCGGCGTGGCTGTCGGCGCTGGCCGACGACATTGCGAAGTTGCATGGCGAAGGCCGCGACGTCCTGATCGTGTCGTCGGGTTCGATCGCGCTCGGGCGCAGCCAGGCTGAAATTGCCGCGCGGCGCGCTGAAACTCGAAGAGAGCCAGGCCGCCGCCGCGGTCGGACAGATCGCGCTGGCGCGCATCTGGTCGGAGGTGCTCGGCGCGCACGGCATCGGCGCCGGACAGATTCTGGTGACGCTTGCAGGACACCGAGGAGCGCCGCCGCTATCTCAATGCGCGCTCGACCATTGCCAAGCTGCTGGACTGGCGCGCGGTGCCCGTGATCAACGAGAACGACACGGTCGCCACCAACGAGATCCGCTACGGCGACAATGACCGCCTCGCCGCGCGCGTCGCCACCATGGCGAGCGCCGATCTGTTGATCCTGCTCTCCGACATCGACGGGCTTTACGACGCGCCGCCGTCGCAGAATCCGAACGCCAAGCTGATCCCGGTCGTCGACAGCGTCACCGCCGAGATCGAGGCGATGGCGGGCGAAGCCGAGTCCGAATTGTCGCGCGGCGGCATGCGCACCAAGATCGAAGCGGCGAAGATCGCGACCACCGGCGGCACGCATATGCTGATCGCCTCGGGCAAGATCGCGCATCCGTTGCAGGCGATCGCCGATGGCGGCCGCTGCACCTGGTTTCTGACGCCCGCGAATCCGATTACCGCGCGAAAACGCTGGATCGCGGGCTCGCTGGAGCCAAAGGGCACGCTGACCATCGATGCCGGCGCGGTCAGCGCGCTGCGCGCGGGCAAAAGCCTGCTGCCGGCCGGCGTGATCCGGGTCGACGGCCAGTTCGCCCGCGGCGATGCCGTGGTGGTGCGCGGGCCCGACACGCATGAGGTCGGCCGCGGCCTCGTCGCCTACGACGCCGAAGACGCCGAGAAGATCAAGGGCCGCTCCTCGCCCGACGTGATGGCGATCCTCGGCATCAGCGGCCGCGCCGAGATGATCCATCGCGACGATCTGGTGGTGGGACCGGCCGGCACCATTCCGGCCTGAAGCTCACATCATATCGTCGGCATCGATGTCCTGCCGTCCGTTCATGACGCGGACGATTTCGATGCCGTCCGGCAGTGGGATGTAGAAGACCACGTAGCTGCCCACGGGAAAGCTGCGCAAATGCCTCTGTAGCTCCGGCCGCCCGCGACCGGCGCGCGGGTTCTGCATAAGCATCTCGAACACCTCGACGATGCGAGCGATCTGCCTATCCGCCGCGTTTTCGCTGTCGGCAGCGATGAAGCCCCAGATCAAATCGAGATCGAGATCAACCTGGCTTCGTTTGTAATATCTATTTGGCACGCTTGCGCGCGGCTAGCTGTTGCCGTCCCCGCGCTTTTACAGACTCGAAAAACTCGCGCGGATCGAATTCCTCTGCCGGACCGCTGTCAAGACCCTTCTGGATTTCAGCGCGCAGCGCTTCGAGCTTGACCTTGCGGCGATCCTCGCGTTCTTCGACCAGCCGCAGTCCTTCGCGCATCACCTCGCTTGCGGTCGCGTAGCGCCCGCTCTCGACCAGATCGTCGATCAGGTCCTCGAAATGCTTGCCGATGCTGTAGCTGCTGGCCATCTCAGACTCCTATATCATATTATGATACTTAATGATATTGCCGCTCCAGGCAAGCCGCTGGCGTTGCCGGCTCGCTAGGCCATTGGCGGAGCGACCCAAGGGGCCACCCCCGCCCATCTGCCATGCCGGTTCCGCGCCTCGCCAAGCCATCGATTTCCGTGCTAGGACATGGCCTTAACGACAGGCCCAAATCCCGATGACCGCGCCCCTGAAAGCCATCGACGGCGACACCGATCTGCCGGCCCTGATGACCGAGCTCGCTGCCCGCGCCAAGGCCGCGGCGCGGGTGCTGTCGCTTGCGCTGCCTGAGCAGAAGAACCGCGCGCTGCAGGCCATGGAGCGCGCCATCCGCGCCAACGCGGCGACATTCTGGCGGCCAATGCCGAAGATGTTGCGGAAGCCAAAAACGCCGGCATGACCGGCGCTTTCCTCGATCGGTTGACGCTGACGCAAGCCCGCGTCGATGCCATGGCCGACGGCATCGCCACCGTGCGCGCGATTCCCGATCCCGTCGGCGTCGTCACCGAAAGCTGGCAGCGGCCGAACGGCATGACCATCGAGCGCGTCCGCGTGCCGCTCGGCGTGGTCGCCGTGATCTTCGAGAGCCGGCCCAATGTCGCGGCCGATGCCGGCGTGCTGTGCCTGAAATCCGGCAACGCCGTGATCCTGCGCGGCGGCTCCGACAGTTTCCGCTCCTGCCGCGCGATCCATGACTGCATGGTGCAGGGCCTGCGCGAAGCCAATCTGCCCGAGGCCGCGATCACGCTGGTGCCGACCCGCGACCGCGCCGCGGTCGGGCTGCTGCTCGGCGGGCTCAACGGCGCGATCGACGTGATCGTGCCGCGCGGCGGCAAGAGCCTCGTCGCGCGCGTCGAGGCCGAGGCGCGCGTGCCGGTGTTCGCGCATCTCGAAGGCGTCAACCATGTCTATGTCGACCGCTCCGCCGACCTCGACATGGCGAAATCGATCGTGCTGAACGCCAAGATGCGCCGCGTCGGCGTCTGCGGCGCGGCCGAAACGCTGCTGGTCGATCGTGCCGGCGCAGCCTCGAGCCTCAAGCCGCTGGTGTCGATGCTGATCGATGCCGGCTGCGAGGTGCGCGGCGACGAGGCCGTGCAGCGCGCTGACGCCGCGCAAAACCCGCGACCGACGAGGACTGGGACGCCGAATATCTCGATGCCGTCATCGCGGCGCGCGTCGTCGACGGCGTCGATGAGGCGATCGCGCATATCCACAATCACGGCTCGCATCATACCGACGCCATCGTCGCCGAGGACGCCAAGGCGCGCCGAGAAATTCCTCAGCGAGGTCGATTCCGCGATCGTGCTGCACAATGCCTCGACACAGTTCGCCGACGGCGGCGAGTTCGGCTTCGGCGCCGAGATCGGCATTGCCACCGGCAAGTTTCACGCGCGCGGCCCGGTCGGCGCCGAGCAGTTGACCAGTTTCAAATACCGCATCCACGGCACCGGACAGACGCGGCCGTGAACATAGCGTTTTCGAGCGAAGTGGGCACCGGTTCGCGTGAAGAAAACGCGTCAATAAAAGAGCTTTTCGGAGTGCGCGTTGAGCGAAGCGTCAGTTGGCTCGCCCTCGGTTGCCCAGGTTCTTCCGCCCTCAGCCAACGGCATGCGCGTCGGGCTGCTCGGCGGCTCCTTCAATCCGCCGCATCTGGCTCATCGCGCCATCAGCCGGTTCGCAATCAAACGCCTCAAGCTCGATCGCGTGTGGTGGCTGGTCTCGCCCGGCAACCCGCTCAAGGACAACGGCCGCCTCTACGAGCTGGAGGAGCGCGCGGAAGCGGCGCGCGCGATGGCCGACGATCCGCGCATCGATGTCACCTGTCTCGAATCCGTCATCGGAACGCGCTACACTGTCGATACGATCAATTATCTGCGCCGCCGGCTCTCCGGCCTGCGCTTCGTATGGATCATGGGCGCCGACAACCTCGCGCAATTCCATCGCTGGCAGAACTGGCAGCGCATCGCCACCCTGGTACCGATGGCGGTGATCGATCGTCCTCCGCAAAGTTTTCGCGCGCTCGCCGCGCCCGCTGCGTTAGCGCTCGCGCCCTGGCGCGTGCCCGAGAACCAGGCAGGGCGCCTTGCGACCTATCGCGCGCCGGCCTGGGTGTTTCTCACGGGCCTGAAGATCGACCTGTCGTCCACCGGACTGCGGAACCCGGACGGCAGCTGGAAGTAAAGTGAGTAAGTCACTGGGGTACTGGATATTGAAACCATTAACCCCACATGCATAGAATGGTCAGCGGGCGCAAGGATTCGCGCCCGCGATACAGTGAAAGGAATGGTCCCTGGCCACGTCTGTATTGTCCCAGTCAGTTTTACCCAAGTCTTCGAAGACCTCGTCTGCCAAGACCTCGCGTAAAACCTCGACCAAAGCTGCGGCCTTGAAGGCGCAAAGCGACGCCGACAAGACGCTGAATATGATCCTCTCCCGCCTCGACGATATGAAGGCGGAAGAAACGGTCACCATCGACCTTCGCGGCAAATCCGCATTTTCCGACTACATGATCGTCACCTCGGGCCGGGCCAACCGGCACGTCGGCGCGATCGCGGAAAACGTCATGAAGGCGCTGAAGCAAGCCGGTCACAAAAACCTTCACATCGAAGGCCTGCCCAATTGCGATTGGGTGCTGATCGATTCCGGCGACGTGATCGTGCACGTATTCAGGCCCGAAGTCCGCGAGTTCTACAATCTCGAGCGATTGTGGACTCAAGGGCCCACGGCGGCGAAGGCGAGCTAGACTAGTTCAAGCCGATGCGAATCGGCTGGCGCACATGTAACTTGTGCGCATGCGCCTCATCGTCATAGCGGTCGGCAGAATGAAAGCGGGCCCGGAGCGGGAGCTCGCCGAACGCTACCGCAAGCGCTTCGACGAGATCGGCCGCAAGCTCGGCTTCCGCGGCCTCGACATCCGTGAAATCCCCGAAAGCCGCGCGCGTGACGTTTCGACGCGGATCGCCGAGGAGGCTGCAGCGATCGCTGCGCTGGTCCCGGAAGACTCCGCGGTTGTGAGCCTGGACGAACGCGGCGACAATATCGACAGTGTCGGCCTGGCGCGGCATCTGGCCCGCTTTCGCGACCAGTCGGTCGCCCATATCGTTTTTGTCATCGGCGGTGCGGACGGACTTTCGCCCGATTTGCGGGCCAAGCAGAAGCTTGGACTGGCGTTTGGGACCGCGACCTGGCCGCACCAGCTGGTTCGCGTCATGCTTCTGGAACAGCTTTACCGGGTCGCGACGATATTGTCGGGCCATCCCTATCACCGCGCGTGATGCGCGAGACGAGCAGCGATCTTGCAGCGGACGCAGCACAGGCCGATCGTTCATTCCTCGAGCAGGCTGCTTGCGCTCGCCGCTGTCTTGTTCGTCGCATCGGCGGCGGCGCAAACCGCAACACCAACACAGAATGCAGTCGCCTCGCCCGACGCGATCAAGCAGCGCGCGCAGGAGCTGGAGGCCGCGCGCGCCGCGCAGAAGGCTTCCGCCGATGCACAGGCGAAGCTGAAGGCCGAGATATCGGCGATCGGCCAGGACCGCAGCAAGCTCAACGAACAGCTGATCGATGTCGCGGGCAAGGTGCGCGCGGCCGAGACCGGCCTCGGCGACGCCGAGGCGCGGCTGCGGTCGCTGGATTCGCGCGAGCAGGAGATCCGTACATCACTCGATTCCCGGCGCAGCGAAATCGTCGAGGTGCTGGCCGCCTTGCAACGCGCCGGCAGGCGCACGCCGCCGGCGCTGCTGGTGCGGCCAGAGGACGCACTGCAATCGCTGCGCACGGCGATGCTGCTCGGCTCGGTGGTGCCTGATCTGCGCACGCGCGCCACAACTCTCGCCAACGACCTCAGCGAACTGATCGCGCTGCGCAAGACGATTTCAGCGGAGCGCGACCGGATCGCCGCGGATCGCGACAAACTCAAGGCGGATCAGACGCGGCTCGCCGCGCTGGTCGACGAGCGCCAGCGCCAGCAGGGGGCGGTCGAAAAGGACATGGAGGCGGAAGGCGCGCGCGCGATTGCGCTCGCCAAACAGGCCGACAGCCTGCAGGGCCTGATCGCCAAAATGGAGCAGGACGTGAAGGCCGCCGCGAAAGCGGCCCTTGCCGCAAGCCAGAGTGGCAGGTCCGATCCGGCGCTGTTCAAGAACCCAAATCGCACCTCGCCGGCGCTTGCTTTTGCCTCCGCCAAGGGACTGTTCAAATTCCCGGTTAACGGCGCCAAAATCCGCGATTTCGGCGGTTCCGACGGTGCAGGTGGCATAGAAAAAGGCATTTCTTTGGCAAGCCGGCCCGGCGCACAGGTTACAACGCCTTGTGACGGCTGGGTTGTTTACGCTGGTCCGTTCCGCAGCTATGGACAACTCTTGATCCTCAATGCCGGGGGCGGGTATCATGTGCTCATCGCCGGGATGGAGCGCATTTCGGTAAATATCGGACAGTTTGTGCTTACGGGGGAGCCGGTCGCGATCATGGGATCCACGTCCCAGGTCGCATCCATACTCGCAACCAATGCGAGCCAACCCGTGCTCTATGTCGAGTTCCGTAAGGACGGCACTCCAATCGATCCAGGTCCATGGTGGGCCGCAAGTGAAGGCGAAAAGGTTCGCGGATGATGCGCAAGACTTCTCTCGTTCTCCTCAGCGCTGCCACGGGTGCGGCATTGACGCTGCTCGCGACGCAGCCGCGCGCCATCTTCATGGGCTCGACCGCGCGCGCCGCGACAAGCGACACCTATCGCCAGCTCAACCTGTTCGGCGACGTGTTCGAGCGCGTGCGCAGCGACTATGTCGAGAAGCCCGACGACAGCAAGCTGGTGGAGTCCGCGATATCCGGCATGCTCGCCGGCCTCGATCCGCATTCGAGCTACATGGACGCCAAGAGTTTTCGCGATATGCAGGTGCAGACCCGCGGCGAGTTCGGCGGCCTCGGCATCGAGGTCACCATGGAAGACGGCCTGATCAAGGTGGTCTCGCCGATCGACGACACGCCGGCCTCGAAGGCCGGCATCCTCGCCAACGACATCATCACCAATCTCGACGACGAAGCCGTGCAGGGCCTGACGCTGAACCAGGCGGTCGAGAAGATGCGCGGGCCCGTCAACACCAAGATCAGGCTGAAGATCATCCGCAAGGGCGCCGACAATCCGATCGAGGTCACGCTGGTGCGCGACAACATCCGCGTCCGCTCGGTGCGCGCGCATGTCGAGGCCGACGACATCGGCTACATCCGCATCACCACCTTCAACGAGCAGACCACCGAAGGCCTGAAGAAGGAAATCGGCAATCTGCAGACCCAGATCGGCGACAAGCTGAAAGGCTTCGTCATCGACCTGCGCAACAATCCCGGCGGCCTGCTCGAGGAGGCCGTCACGGTGTCCGACACCTTCCTGGAGCGCGGCGAGATCGTCTCGACCCGCGGCCGCAACGCCGAGGAGACCCAGCGCCGCTCCGCCCATCCGGGCGACCTGACCAAGGGCAAGCCGGTCATCGTGCTGATCAACGGCGGCTCGGCCTCGGCCTCCGAGATCGTCGCCGGCGCACTGCAGGACCACAAGCGCGCCACCCTCGTCGGCACGCGCTCGTTCGGCAAGGGCTCGGTGCAGACCATCATTCCGCTCGGCTCTGGCAATGGCGCGCTGCGCCTGACCACGGCGCGCTACTACACGCCGTCGGGCAAGTCGATCCAGGCCAAGGGCATCGTGCCCGATATCGAGGTGCTGCAGGACGTGCCGGACGAGTTGAAGGCGCGCACCGACACCAAGGGCGAGGCTTCGCTGCGCGGTCATCTGAAGAACGACGGCGACGAGAAGACCGGCTCGCAGTCCTATGTTCCGCCGGATGCCAAGGACGACAAGGCGCTGAAGATGGCCGACGACCTCCTGCACGGCATCAAGGCCAGCTCCAACCAGCCGGCGCCGGCGGTGCCGGCCGATAAGGCCTCCGCCGAGAGGACCCCCGGCAACAAGTCCGCGAACTAGGTCCAGTCACGGCAAAGGTTCCCAAAGGGCGGTCCAGGCGGGCCGCCCTTTTTGCTTGCCTTGGTATCGAAAGCCAGCGCCCCGACTCTGCCGCCAGCGAGCCCCGCCGTGGTATCGTCGGCGATTGATTCGGGACCCCTGATGGCAGACACGGCCGACGATCTGAGCGCCCCGCTCGGACAACAGACGGCGCGGCGCAAGCGGCGATTCCGCTTGCCGTTCACGGGCATGCAGGCGCTGGCGGTGATGCTCGGCCTGATCCTGGTGGCGTTCGCGGGCTTTGCCATGTTTGGCGACAATCCCTTGGGCGGCGAGCCGGTCGCCCATGTCGCCATGCGCCAGAAAGCCTCCGAGCAGACGGCGGCCGCGCCCGCCGCAGCACCTGCGCATGCCGCCAAGAGCGAGCCGAAGGAGGTCAGCGCCAGGCGAGCACCGTACGGTCACCATCATCGACGGCTCGAGCGGCAAGCACCAGGACGTCGTGATCGGCGGCGGCGACGCTGCCGTGGCCGAGAAGCCGGCCGGCGACAAGGCCGAAGGCGATGCTGCCGCCGCCCCGGCAACGACCATGGCTGGCGCCGACCCGCGACTGCTGGAAAAGACCCGCTACGGCATGATCCCGATCGCGGCGGAAAACCTCAAGCCGTTCACCGCCTATGCCGCGCCATTCGACCAGGCCAGGGCCGCGAAGATGCCTGTCGTCGCCATCGTCGTCGGCGGCCTCGGCGTCGGCGCCGCGAAGACCTCTGACGCCATCATGCGGCTGCCGGGCGCGGTGACGCTGGCGTTCACGCCTTATGGCTCCGATCCCGGAAAACTTGCGGAGAAGGCTCGCGCGCAGCGCCACGAAATCTTCCTGCAGATTCCGATGGAGCCATACGACTATCCCGACAACGATCCCGGCCCGCAGACGCTGCTCGCCACCCTCGGCGCGGAGCAGAACCTCGACCGGCTGTTCTGGCATCTCGGGCGGCTGCAGGCCTATGCCGGCATCGCCAATTTCATGGGCGCGCGCTTCGTCGCGACCGACGTCGCGATGGCGCCCGTGATCCGCGAGGCGGCCAAGCGCGGGCTTGGCTATTTCGACGACGGCTCGGCCCCGCGCAGCGTCGCCGGTTCGCTGGCGGCAAGCCAGGCCATGCCGTTCGCCAAGGGCGATGTCGCCATCGACGCGGTGCCGACCTCGGCCGAGATCGACCATGCGCTGACCAAGCTCGAGACCATGGCCAAGGAAAAGGGCATCGCCATCGGCACCGCCTCGGCGCTTCCGGTCTCGATCGAGCGGATTTCGGCCTGGACGCGGGGGCTGGAGAGCCGCGGCGTGCTGCTTGTGCCATTGACAACCGCCATCCTGAAATCAAAATCCAGCTGATCTGACCCGCACCTTCAGCCCGGGTGCACCGGACAGCCAGAAGGCTTTGACGGAATGCCGCGTTACGACGATCTGCCCTACCGGACCTGCGTCGGGATGATGCTGATCAACAGGGACGGGCTGGTCTTCATCGGCCGCCGCGCCTCGGGCATCGAGCATGTCGACGACACCCATGTCTGGCAGATGCCGCAGGGCGGCGTCGATCCCGGCGAGGACACCTGGGCAGCGGCCAAGCGCGAGCTGTACGAGGAGACCAGCGTTCGTTCGGTGGAGAAGCTCGGCGAGGTCGCCGAGTGGCTGATCTACGACATCCCGCGCACGGTGGCGGGGCGCACCTGGAAGGGCCGCTATCGCGGCCAGCGCCAGAAATGGTTCGCCATCCGTTTCACCGGCAAGGACAACGAGATCAATGTTGCTAGCCCCGGCGGCGGTCACAAGGCCGAGTTCGTGAGCTGGCGCTGGGAGCCGATGAAGAACCTTCCGCAGCTGATCATCCCGTTCAAGCGCCCGGTCTATGAGCGCGTGGTCAAGGAATTTTCCTCGCTCGTGGGTGATAATCTTGCCGACCACTAGCGGGAGCACTAACATTGACCGACGGCAAACCCTATCGGCCGAATGTCGGGATCGCATTGTTCAACGCTGACGGCCGCGTGCTGATCGGCCGCCGCTTTCGCGACGACGGGCCGGAGATCATCCTGCCGGGGCTGGAATGGCAGATGCCGCAGGGCGGCGTCGACGCGGGCGAGGATTTGCGCGCCGCCGCGACGCGCGAATTGTGGGAAGAGACGGGCGTCAAGAGCGCGGCTATCTCGGCGAGACCGATTGGCTGACTTACGAGTTTCCGCCCTATCACGGTCCGCAAACCCATCGCCTCGCCAAATTCCGCGGCCAGCGCCAGAAATGGTTCGCGCTGCGCTTCACCGGGAATGAGGACGAGATCGATCCGCTGACGCCGCGCAACGATCAGCCGGCGGAATTCGATGCCTGGCGCTGGGAGCGCCTCGACCGCGTCGCCGATCTGGTGGTGCCGTTCCGGCGCGAGGTGTATCGCGCGGTGGCGGCGAGCTTCGCGAAGTTCGCAGCCCGCTAGGGACTCAGTTTTTGCCCTTTGCAATGCATCTTCTGGTGCGAGGTCGGGGATTCATCGCACCGATTTCGCCGCCGGTCACTTCCTTGATCTTGCCTTTCCCGCAAGTGCCGTCGTCCACCAGGATAATTTGACCAGGCTCCATCTTGCCGTCAAACGGCTCCTGCTTGACCACCGTCTGGGCATTGCAAGCGCCGCTCAAAGCGAGCAACAGCGCCAAGGCCACCGATCCGACAACCTTCATCACGACCTGCTCCTGCTTTACGAGTTCGCGCGCTAATTCGGTCCGACCGTGAACGGCCCGATCGCGATCACGTGGCAATCGCTGTCGCGCTTGACGCAATTGCCGAGCGCCTCGTTGATGGCGTCCTGCTCGCTCTTCGCCTTCAGGCTCAGCCCCGGGCGGCCCGCGCTGCCGACGGCGATCGCGGCCCATCCCGTCGTCGCCTCGGTGAGCTTGCGCATGACGTCATCGCGCTGATCGGCGGCGATCGAGGCGTTGTTCGCCGAGCGGAACATTCCGGTCACCTTCATCAAGGCTCGGCACCGGCACCACGTAGAGGTCGTCGACAGCGATGACCATGCAGGCCACGCCAACCACCGCACCGCAGGTTTCCAGATTCCGCCGGACCGAATCCTCGACATTGTCCTGGTTGAAATTGTAATACATCTGACCGATGGGGCCGAGCACCACCGACTTCGATTTGCGGCCCGGCACATATGCACTTTCCAGACGCGAAAGCCCGGCATCGCGCAACATCGGCATGACTTTCGGATCGAACGGCCGCTCGGTCGACGGATCGTGTTTGACCCACGGCATCGGCGGCATCGGCGGACGGCCGTGCTGATAGACCATGGTGTTGCCGACCGCATAGAGCTCGCATTGCCGCCGCGGCGTGAAATTGTCGGCGCGCTTCTGGCACAGCTCGAGCGCCGCGGTCTTGGCGGCGTCCTCGCTGGGTTGTCCAACGACAAAGCCGGGGGTGCCGCCGACCGTCAGCGCAAAGGCCTTGTAATCCGCGCCTTGCGTATACTCGTTGGCCAGATTGGCCCGCGCACGCCCGCCGATGAAGGGCACGTTCTCGGCAACCAGTTTCTCACCCGATGGAATCGGCGGCGGCCCGGGCGGCGGAGGGGCTGGCGCGGTCGCGGCCAGCGACGGGCTGGACGTCGGAGCCGGCGCCTTGTTCGGCGCGGGCATTGCCGCCTTCTCAACAGCCGCGATCTCTTTCGTTGCCGGGGTCAGTTCGAGCTTGGTGAAATAGAGAAAACCGGCGACGCCGATGGCGACGATCGAAACCACGCCGACCACCACCGGCCACATCCAGTTCGGCGCACCGGCAGCCGCCTTGCTCGCGGGCTTCTTGAACTGCGGCGTCGAGAACGTCCCGTCCTCGCGCCGCATCGCGACCATATAGGCATGCACGGGAGTCGGGATGTTCTTCACTTCCTGGGCGCCGATATCGGCGAACTGCACGGACAGCTTGTTGGCGACCTGCTCATGCACGGCGCGCGACACGCAGATGCCGCCGACCTCGGCGAGCCCTTCGAGACGCGCGGCGATGTTGACGCCATCGCCGAGCAGGTCGCCGTCGCGTTCGACCACGTCGCCGATGGTGATGCCGATGCGGAAGGACATCTGCCGGCTCGGCGGATAGGCCATGTTGCGGGTCCGCAGGCTTTCCTGGATGTCGATGGCGCAGCGCACGGCTTCGACCGCGCTCGGAAATTCGGCGAGCACCGCGTCGCCCGCGGTGTTGAAGATGCGCCCGCCGGCCTTGGCGATGAAATCGTCGGTGACGGCGCGATAAGAGGCGAGACGCCGCAGCGTCTCCTCTTCGTCCTCGGCCACCAGCCTGGAATAGCCGGCAATATCAGCCGCGAAAATCGCCGCGATCTTGCGTTTCATGAATGCCAGCCCCGGACCATGATCTGCGTATGCAGAGAATGCCGTTTACGGCGATCCGACGCAACCGAGTTCCGGCGCCCGCCGCAAGCGGCGCGGGCTGATTTCATTCGGATTTTGAGCGGGCTCGCCGGAGCGATGCCTAATGCATCGCGGTGGTTTCAAGCTCGTGCTGGATGCTCTTGAAATGATCGAGCCGCTCGAGCGCGTTGTCGAGCTCGCTGCCTTCCTTCTCGGACAGCTTTTCCTGCATCTCGCCGATCGTCGCGGCGAACTTGGCCTTGTCGAGCTCCTCGATCGTGGTCGCGACATTCGCGAGCACGGTCAGGCCGCTTTCGGACATCTCGGCCAGGCCGCCGAGCACGATGATCTTCTGCTTCGTGCTGCCGGTGATGATCGTCAGGATGCCCGGACGCACCGCGGCCACGATCGGCGCGTGTCCGGCCAGCACGCCGAAGTCACCCTCGGTGCCGGGAATGTCGACCTGATCGACGTCGCCGGAGAAGGTCAGCTTTTCCGGCGAGACGAGATCGAAGTGAAAGGTGGCCATGGTCTGTCCGTTCTTTCCGCTGTCACCCGCGGGCTTGACCCGCGGGTCCATCAATCAAAAGATCTTTCTTCGATGGATTGCCGGGTCAAGCCCGGCAATGACGAGTCATGAAGCTTACGCCGCCTCGGCGGCCAGCTTCTTGCCCTTCTCGACCGCCTCTTCGATGGTGCCGACCATGTAGAAGGCGGCTTCCGGCAGGTGGTCATACTTGCCTTCGCAGAGATCGCGGAAGCCCTTGATGGTGTCGGCGAGATCGACGAACTTGCCGGGCGAGCCGGTGAAGACTTCGGCGACGTGGAACGGCTGCGACAGGAAGCGCTCGATCTTGCGGGCGCGCGCCACCGTCAGCTTGTCCTCTTCCGACAGCTCGTCCATGCCGAGAATGGCGATGATGTCCTGCAGCGACTTGTAGCGCTGCAGGATCTGCTGGACCAGGCGCGCGGTGTTGTAGTGCTCCTCGCCGACGACGCTCGCCTGCAGCATGCGCGAGGTGGAGTCGAGCGGATCGACCGCCGGATAGATGCCCTTTTCCGAGATCGCGCGCGACAGCACGGTGGTGGCGTCAAGATGCGCGAACGAGGTTGCGGGCGCCGGGTCGGTCAAGTCGTCGGCCGGCACGTAGATCGCCTGCACCGAGGTGATCGAACCCTTGTGCGTCGTGGTGATGCGCTCCTGCAGCGCGCCCATGTCGGTGGCGAGCGTCGGCTGGTAGCCCACCGCCGAGGGGATGCGGCCGAGCAGCGCCGACACTTCCGAGCCGGCCTGCGTGAAGCGGAAGATGTTGTCGACGAAGAACAGCACGTCCTGGCCCTGGTCGCGGAAATATTCGGCGACCGTCAGGCCGGACAGGCCGACGCGGGCGCGCGCGCCCGGCGGCTCGTTCATCTGGCCGTACACCAGCGCGCATTTCGACTTCACGTTCGGATCGGGATTGTGCGGATCGGCATTGACCTTGGATTCGATGAACTCGTGATAGAGGTCGTTGCCCTCGCGGGTGCGCTCGCCGACGCCGGCGAACACCGAGTAGCCGCCGTGCGCCTTGGCGACGTTGTTGATCAGCTCCTGAATCAGCACGGTCTTGCCGACGCCGGCGCCGCCGAACAGGCCGATCTTGCCGCCCTTGGCGTAGGGCGCGAGCAAGATCGACGACCTTGATGCCGGTGACGAGAATTTCCGCTTCCGTGGACTGGTCGGTGTAGTCGGGCGCCGGCGCATGGATCGGACGCGTCTCGGTCGCCTTGATCGGGCCGGCCTCGTCGACCGGCTCGCCGATGACGTTCATGATGCGGCCGAGCGTGCCGTCGCCGACGGGCACCGCGATCGGCAGGCCGGTGTCGGTCACCTCCTGGCCGCGGACCAGACCTTCGGTGGCGTCCATCGCGATGGTGCGCACGGTGGACTCGCCGAGATGCTGGGCGACCTCGAGCACGAGGCGATTGCTGCCGTTCTTGGTCTCCAGCGAATTGAGAATCGCCGGCAGATGGCCTTCGAACTGCACGTCGACGACGGCGCCCATGACCTGGGTGACGCGACCGATCTGGTTGGCTGCTGTAGCCATTCAACTGTCTCCTTACGATCCGAATATCAGACCGCGGTCAGCTTGACCGGGATGTTGCCTTTGGTTGCCTTCGAGTACGGGCAAATGGTGTGAGCTTCTTCCATCAGCGCCTGGACCTTGTCCTTGTCGGCGCCGGGAACGGAGACATTTCAGTTCGACCGCGAGCGAGAAGCCGGCCTCGGTGTTCAGCGTCACGTCGGCGGTGACCTTGGCGGCCTGGCCGTCGACGCCATGCTTCTTGGCGAGCACCAGGATCGCCTGGCCGAAGCAGGCGGAATAGCCGATCGCGAACAGCTGCTCGGGATTGTGGCCGTCGCCGGCGCCGCCGAGATCCTTCGGCAACGCCATCGCGAGCGCCAGCCCGTGGCTGTCGAGCTCGGCGCGGCCGTTGCGGCCGCCCTTGGTGGTTGCAGATGTATGGTAGGCCATCGCTTCCTCCCTCAGACTGCTTCGGCGCCGGAGATGATCTCGATCAGCTCCTTGGTGATCATCGCCTGACGCGTACGGTTGTAGATCAGGGTCTGCTTGCGGATCATGTCGCCGGCGTTGCGGGTGGCGTTGTCCATCGCGCTCATCTGCGCGCCGTAGAACGAGGCGTTGTTCTCGAGCAGCGCGCGGAAAATCTGCACCGCGAGATTGCGCGGCAACAGATGCGTCAGGATCTCGTCCTCTTCCGGCTCGTATTCGTAGTTCGTCGAGGCCGCCTTGCTGTCCTGTTGCTTGATCTCCAGCGGAATGATCTGCTGGGCGGTCGGCACCTGGGCGATCACCGAGCGGAAGCGCGAGAAGAACAGCGTGCAGACGTCGAACTCGCCGGCCTCGAAGCGGGCGATGACCTTCTCGGCGATGTCCTCGGCATTCTTGAAGGCGAGCTGTCGCACCGCGCGCAGGTCGATATGCTCGATGATCTGCTTCTCGAAATTGCGGCGAAGCTGCTCATAGCCCTTGCGGCCGACGCAGAAGAATTTGACGTCCTTGCCCTCGGCCATCAGCGCATTGGCGCGCTCGCGCGCCAGCCGCACGATCGAGGAGTTGAACGCGCCGGACAGGCCGCGCTCGCCGGTGCAGACCAGCAGCAGATGCACCTGGTCGTTGCCGGTGCCGATCAGGAGCCGCGGCGCGCCGGGCGAGGCGGCGGCGGCGCTTGCGATGTTGGCAATCACCGCGTCCATCTTCTCGGCGAAGGGCCGCGCGGCTTCGGCGGCGGTCTGCGCGCGGCGCAGCTTGGAGGCCGCCACCATCTGCATCGCCTTGGTGATCTTCTGCGTCGCCTTGGTGGAGGCGATGCGGCTCCGCATGTCTTTCAGTGACGCCATTCTTCGCTCACCCCGGCGATGCGGACTTCGCGACCCGATCGCCAAGCCTCTCTACGTCGTGCCCGGACTTGCCGGGCGCGCCATGTTCAAGCAAACGACTTCGCGAAACCCTCGACCACCGACTTCAGCTTGGCGGCGGTGTCGTCGGAGAGATCGCGGCTGTCGCGGATCGAATTGAGGATGTCGGCGTTCTTGCCGCGCAGCAGCGACAGCAGGCCGTCCTCGAACGCGCGCACCTTGTTGACCGGCAGCGGATCGAGATAGCCGTTGGTGCCGGCCCAGATCACGCAGACCTGCTCTTCCATCTTCAGCGGCGAGAACTGCGGCTGCTTCAACAGCTCGGTCAGGCGCGCGCCGCGGTTGAGCAGGCGCTGGGTGGTGGCATCGAGGTCGGAGCCGAACTGCGCGAACGCCGCCATTTCGCGGTACTGCGCCAGCTCGCCCTTGATCTTGCCGGCGACCTTCTTGGTGGCCTTGGTCTGCGCCGACGATCCGACGCGCGACACCGACAGGCCGACGTTCACGGCGGGCCGGATGCCCTGGAAGAACAGATCGGTCTCGAGGAAGATCTGGCCGTCGGTGATCGAGATGACGTTGGTCGGGATGTAGGCCGACACGTCGTTGGCCTGGGTTTCGATGATCGGCAGCGCGGTCAGCGAGCCCGCGCCGTGATCGTCGTTGAGCTTGGCGGCGCGCTCGAGCAGGCGGGAGTGCAGATAGAACACGTCGCCCGGATAGGCTTCGCGGCCCGGCGGACGGCGCAGCAACAGCGACATCTGGCGATAGGCGACGGCCTGCTTGGAGAGGTCGTCATAGATGATCACGGCGTGCATGCCGTTGTCGCGGAAATATTCGCCCATGGTGCAGCCGGTGAACGGCGCGATGTACTGCATCGGCGCCGGATCGGACGCGGTCGCGGCGACGATGATCGAGTATTCCAGCGCGCCCTGCTCTTCCAGCACCTTGACGAACTGCGCGACGGTGGAGCGCTTCTGGCCGACCGCGACATAGACGCAGTACAGCTTGATCTTCTCGTCGCCGGTGGCGTTCAGCGGCTTCTGGTTCAGGATGGTGTCGAGCGCGATCGCGGTCTTGCCGGTCTGGCGGTCGCCGATGATCAGCTCGCGCTGGCCGCGGCCGATCGGGATCAGGGCGTCGATCGCCTTGAGACCGGTCGCCATCGGCTCGTTGCACCGATTTGCGCGGAATGATGCCGGGCGCCTTGACGTCGACGCGCATGCGCTTGTCGGCCTGGATCGGGCCCTTGCCGTCGATGGGATTGCCGAGCGCGTCGACGACGCGGCCGAGCAGGCCCTTGCCGACCGGCGTATCGACGATGGCGCGGGTGCGCTTGACGGTCTGGCCTTCCTTGATCTCGCGGTCGGCGCCGAAGATCACGATGCCGACGTTGTCGGTTTCGAGATTGAGCGCCATGCCGCGCGTGCCGTTCTCGAACTCGACCATCTCGCCGGCCTGGACGTTGTCCAGCCCGTAGACGCGGGCGATACCGTCACCGACGGACAGCACCTGTCCGACTTCGGAGACCTCGGCCTCCTGGCCGAAATTCTTGATCTGGTCCTTGAGGATCGCGGAAATTTCCGCGGCGCGGATGTCCATCAGCCTGCCTCTTTCATCGCGTGCTTGATCGAATTGAGCTTGGTGCGAAGCGAACTATCGACCATGCGGCTGCCGAGCTTGACGACGAGGCCGCCGATGATCGAGGGATCGACTTTCACGTTGAGGGTGACGTCCTTGCCGGTCACCGTTTTCAGTGCCGTCTTGAGAGCGTCGAGATTCTTGTCGGAGAGCGCTTCCGCGACGGTGACGTCCGCGGTCGCTTCGCCCTTGAATTTGGCGACCAGCGCGCGGAAGGCGCGGATCACGTCGGCCACCGCGAACAGCCTGCGGTTGGCGGTGAGCACTTTCAGGAAATTGGCGGAGATGCCGGCGATGCCGGCCTTGTCGAGCACCGCATTGAGCGCCCTCGACTGCGCATCCGCCGAGAAGACCGGGCTGCGGACGAGGCGCTTGAGATCGGCGCTGTCGTTGAGAAAGGCATCGAATCGGTCGAGATCGGCCTTGACCGCGTCGATTGATTTTTCATCGCGGGCCAACTCGAACAGGGCCGTCGCATAACGGCCCGACACACCGGAAACAGACGGACTTTCACCAGCCACGGACCTAGCTCTTTTAGCTGTCAAATTCGCAAGGGAAAAACCGTCGCCACGAAGCGGCGCCTAGCGATCCAAGCCCTTGGAATTCAAGCGGGACTTCGATTTTCGACCGGCACGCGGAGTGCCAGTCCGTTAAAATCGCGGCTTTGCTAACATAGCGTGCGCGCAGGTGCAACATGACGGCGGCGCGCAATTCGCCGCCGCCGGATCATCCACAAGTCACCGCTTTTGTTGGCGTTCAGCGCCAACCACACGCTCCGTTTTGCACGCAGCCGAGCCCGTCCTGGCGCCGCGCGCCGAGCCGCCAAATCGTTCCCTCGAATCCCCCGAGTGCAACCGGCGGGCGCATTACTTGGCAAGACATAAGCTCCACTGAGCTACACCATACTATTCAGTATTCGATAAGTATTTGATTGGTTAAAAATTCGTTAAAGTGAAATATTACGGAATGTCTGATGATTAGTGGAACATAGTAACAAGATATTTCAGCCTGATACATCCAGCCTTTACTGCCCAATTCACGCCATATTGCGACGCAACACGGGCCGCTCTTCGAAACGGGACGGGGGTTCCACTTGTCACATATGTGGCAATACTACTCTAAGGGACAAGTAGATGCTTACAACCAAGAAGTCGACGGCGGGGACCCTAACCCGCTCGCACACGGCGCTCGCGCTCATCGCCGCAACTCTCCTGGTCGGTGCAAGCTCCACCGAAGCCTCGGCCAGATCCAGGCATCATGGCCATCACCACATCGCCAGCCGCGATTCGGATGAGGGCTCCAAGTCCTCCTGGCGGGATGCCAACGCGATGGCGCATGCCGGCACCGGACAGAGCTTCTCCGGCGTCGCTTCGTTCTACGGCAACGAGTTCGGGCAGCCAGACCGCGTCGGGCCAGCGCTTCAATCAGAACGCCATGACCTGCGCCCATCGCTCGCTGCCGTTCGGCACCAAGCTGCGCGTGAGCCATGGCGGCAAGAGCGTCGTCGTCACCGTCAACGACCGCGGTCCGTTCGTGCGTGGCCGCGTGCTCGATCTCTCCACCGCCGCAGCGCGCGCGCTCGGCATCGAAGGCCTCGGTCAGGTGACCGCAGAGGTCGTTTCGTAAGGCTTCGCGCCTTCTCTCCAAACAGACCTGGCAGGTACCGCGTCCAGGACGGGCGCCGGGAACTTCCTGCGCGTCAAAACAGCCCGCCGTCGCAAATGACGGCGGGCGTTTTGTCCCCCTCGTCATTGCGGAGCGTAGCGAAGTGAGCCGAATCGATACCCGCGAGAGAGGTCTGGATTCGCTTCGCTCGCTGCGCTCCATGACGCAATCGCGCGTCACAAAAAACTCTGCGGGTCGACGTCGACCTCGAGCTTCAGATTGCCCTTCGGCTTGGGCGCAGCAGCGAGCCAGTGCCGCAGATAATCCGACAGGTCGAAGCCACGCGCGGATTTCAGCAGCAGGCGGAAGCGATAGCGGCCCTTGATGACCGCGAGCGGCGCTTCGGCCGGCCCCAATAATTGCACGCGCTCATCCAGCGGCGCGATTGCGACGAGCTTGCGCGCATAGCCTTCGGCGGTTGCGCGATCGCCGGCCGAGATGATCAGGCTCGCGAGCCGGCCGAACGGCGGATAACCCGTGCGCTCGCGCGAGGCGATTTCGCTGGCATAGAACGCCTCGCGGTCGCAGGCGACCAGCGCCTTCATCACGGGATGCTCGGGCTGATGCGTCTGCAGATAGCCGATGCCCCTGCCCTGATCGCGGCCGGCGCGCCCGATCACCTGGTTGAGCAATTGCCAGGTGCGCTCGGCGGCGCGCGGATCGCCATTGCCCAGCCCAAGATCGGCATCGACCACGCCGACCAGATTGAGCCGCGGGAAGTTGTGGCCCTTGGCGACCAGCTGCGTGCCGATGATGATGTCGACGCGGCCCTCCGCGATCTCGTTGAGCTCGCTGCGCATGGTCTCGATCGAGGTGATGAGATCGCTCGACAGCACCATGGTGCGCGCTTCCGGAAACAGCTGTGCCGCCTCCTCCTGCAAGCGCTCGACGCCGGGTCCGACCGCAACCAGCGATTCCTCCGCCGCGCAGTTCGGACAGGCGTGCGGGCGCGGCATCGAGAAGCCGCAGTGATGACAGACCAGCCGCTGGCGAAAGCGATGGTCGACCAGCCAGGCATCGCAGATGGTGCAGGCGAAGCGGTGGCCGCAGGCGCGGCACAAGGTCAGCGGCGCATAGCCGCGGCGATTGAGGAACAGCAGCGCCTGCTCGCGCCGCTCGATGGCGTGACCGATGTGTTCGGCGAGAACGGGCGAAATGAAGCGGCCGCGCGGCGGCATCTCTCGTCTCAGATCGATTGCTTCGATCTGCGGCATATGCTGCCCGCCGAAGCGCGACGGCAGCACGATGCGCTGATAGCGGCTTTTGCGCGCATTCACTTCCGTCTCCACCGACGGCGTTGCGGACGCCAGCACGACCGGGATTTTCGCGATATGCCCGCGCACCACCGCCATGTCGCGGGCGTGATAATGCGCGCCGTCTTCCTGCTTGTAGGCCTGGTCGTGCTCCTCATCCACGACAATGAGACCGAGATTGGCGTAGGGAAGAAACAGCGCCGAGCGCGCGCCGACCACGACCGGCGCCTCGCCCGCCGAGATCGCAGCCCAGTTGCGCGCGCGGGTGCGCGGCGTCAGCTCCGAATGCCACTCCAGCGGCCGCACGCCGAAGCGCGCCGCGAAGCGGTCGAGGAACTGGCCGGTGAGCGCGATCTCCGGCATCAGGATCAGCGACTGCCTGCCGCGGCGGATGATCTCGGCGATCGCCTCGAAATAAACTTCGGTCTTGCCCGAGCCGGTGACGCCATCGAGCAGGGCGACATGAAAGGTGCCGTTCGCCGCAAGCGCGCGCATGGCATCGACCGCGGTGCGCTGCTGCCGCGTGAACTCCGGCTGCGAATAAGCCGGATCCGGAGCCGGTGGGGCAAGAGGGCGCGGCATCGCCTCGACCGTGAGCGTGCCTTCGTCGACGAGACCGTCGATCACGCCGGCGCTGACGCCGGCTTCCTTTGCGGCCTCCGACTTGCCGTGCAGCAGGCGATCCGACAGCACCTCGATCACGCGGCGCCGCGCCGGCGTCAGCCGCTTCGGCGGCTCGCCGATCAGCCGCACGCCCATGCGCATCCGCTCGGGCCCGAGATGCTCGCCCATCCGCAAGGTCATGCGCAGCACCATGCCGCGCGCCGATAGCGTGTAGTTCGACACCCAGTCGACCAGCGACCGCAGCTCTTCCTTCAGCGGCGGCACGTCGAGCTTCTCGTTGACGTCTTTCAGGCGATTGTGCAGCCGCGGATCGGGATTGGCGTTCTCGGCCCAGACCACCGCGAGCACCTCGCGCGGACCGAGCGGCACGCCGACGACGTCACCGGCCTTCAGTTCCATGCCGCGCGGCACGCGGTAGGAATAGGTCTGGTTCAGCGCGACCGGCACCAGCACATCGACGATTCGCGTCGATGCGGCGGAGGCGGAGGTCTGGTGCGCAGCGTGGTCCATGGAGAATTGGCTTGTGACCTCTCAAGGGTACCGCCGCAAGCACGAGTTAGCGAACGGTAAACGAAGGAGGTGCGATATAGTGAGGAGAATCAAATTCGCCAAAGTGCCAGATGGCCAAGCCGGCCGTTCAACCGATCGAGCTCGACAGCGCCGACGACAGCGTCGCGCTGCAGATGACGCGCTGGCTGACGCATCTGAAGAGCGAGCGGCGGCTGTCGCCGAAGACGCTGGAAGCCTATGCCCGCGACCTCAGGCAGTGCCTCGATTTCCTGTGCGAGCACTGGGGCACACGGGTCACGCTGGCGCGCTTCTCCAAGCTGGAAGCCAGCGACATCCGAGCCTTCATGGCGATGCGCCGCGCTGAGGCCATCGCCAGCCGCTCGCTGATGCGCTCACTGGCGGGCCTGCGTTCCTTCGGCCGCTTCCTCGAACGCGAGGGCAAGGGCAAGGTCGGCGCGCTCTCCGCGATCCGCGCGCCCAAGGTCGGCAAGACCCTGCCGAAGCCGCTGCCGATGGCGGCGGCCAAGCGGCTGGCCGATGCCGACGAGCGCGCGGGCGAGACCCGCGAGACCTGGGTGCTGGCGCGCGACGCCGCCGTGATGGCGCTGCTCTATGGTTCGGGTTTGCGCATCTCCGAGGCGCTCGGCCTGAAGCATCGCGACGTGCCGAAGCCCGGCGAAGGCGACGTGCTGATCGTCACCGGCAAGGGCAACAAGACCCGCATGGTGCCGGTGCTGCAGAACGTGCTGCAGCTGATCGCCGACTATGCCGCGATCTGCCCCTATGCCTTGCCGCCGGAAGGGCCAATCTTTGTCGGCGCCCGCGGCGGCCCCTTGAGGGCGCGCATCATCCAGCTGGCGATGGCGCGGCTGCGCGGCGCGCTGGGACTGCCCGACAGCGCCACGCCGCATGCGCTGCGGCATTCCTTTGCCACCCATCTGCTGTCGCGCGGCGGCGATCTGCGCGCGATCCAGGAATTGCTCGGTCATTCCTCGCTCTCGACCACGCAGATCTATACCGGCATCGACAGCGAGCGGCTGCTGGAAGTCTATCGCAGCGCCCATCCGCGCGGCTGAACCGCGCCGACACCTTTTCGTCACACGGTTTGCTCTTGCGCCGGTTGCATTGTTCGGCAATCGTGTCCGAACCTAGTGCGAGCGGAGGGAATCATGAGCGCACATGAAGCCATGGAAACGTCGGAGCACGCCAAGGAGGCCGCTGGCGAGAACCGCAAGATCGCGCTGCTGATCGCCGTGATTGCCTTGTGTCTGGCGTTGTCGGAGACGCTGGGCAAGGGTGCCCAGACCGAATCGATCAGCAAGAATGTCGAGGCCTCGAATCTGTGGGCCTTCTTCCAGGCCAAGAGCATCCGCCGCAACGTGGTGCAGACCGCCGCCGAACAAGGCAAGTTAAGTCTCGGCACCGGCGACGATGCCGCCAAGGCCGCGCTGCAAAAGCAGATCGACGACTGGCAGAAGACCGCCGAGCGCTACCGCTCCGATCCCAAGACCGGCGAAGGGCAGGATCAATTGTCCGAACGCGCCAAGGAGGCCGAGCACGAGCGCGACGAAGCCACCGCGAAGTACCACCACTTCGAGCTCGGCTCGGCCGCTTTCCAGATTGCGATCGTGCTGGCGTCGGCGGCGATCATCACCGGCATGATGGTGCTGGTCTGGGTTTCAGGTCTGTTGACGCTGGCCGGCATCGCGGTGACGGCGCTCGGCGTCTTCAGCCCGCATATCCTGCATTTGCATTAGGCGGCTCAAACTCCACTGTCATGCCCCGCGACCCGGGCATCCAGTACGCCGCGGCCTATCGACTCAATCACTGCCGTCTCTGGAATACTGGATCGCGCCGGCCAATTGGCACATGCGGGCGACGGACTGAGTGCGTGAAGAAGCTAGCGCGCCTGATGCACGCCCCTGCGGAAGCGCTGGATCAATCGCAGCGTCCGCACCGACCAGCCATCGCGATCGCCATCGCCGCGCAGCATGTTGGCGATGCGCTGCTTGACCGGTTCGACCACGGCCTTGGCCTTTTCGCGCAGAGCCATGATGAATTCATAGAGCTTCTCGAACCAGTTCATTTCCAGAAGCTTGTCGCGCGTCACGTCGAACACGAACGCGGTGACGCCGACGCCGACGAATTTCGCGAACAGGATCGTGAAGATGGCGCTGGTCCAGTATTCATGGGCGAGCAGCCACAGATCCGACCAGCTTCAGCGGAAACAGCGGAATCACCGGAACGGCGAAGACGATCAGCGTCATCGCAGGCGACAGCGCATCGACGCGATCGGCGAGCCATTGCTTGAACGCCCGCATCGGAAGCATCGACACGAACCAGGCGACGATGGGCTCGAGGTGATCCCACAGCCAGGCCTCGATCAGAAAGACGATCGCGAGCAGGACCCAGAGCGGTTGCAGGAGGCGGCGCAGCATTCACTATCTCTACCCAACCTTGGGGCTGGGCGTCGATCACATATGGATGGCGCGCTTGCCGACTGCAAGCGCCGCTTCCTTGATCGCCTCGGAGCGCGTCGGATGCGCGTGGCAGGTGCGGGCAAGGTCCTCTGCCGCACCGCCAAATTCCATCAAAACCGCAGCTTCGTGAATCATTTCACCGGCTTCGATGCCGATGATGTGCACGCCGAGCACGCGATCGGTCTTCGCATCTGCGAGAACCTTCACGAAGCCATCCGTGGTCTGATTGACCTTGGAGCGGCCGTTGGCGGTAAACGGAAATTTACCGGAATTATACGGGACTCCCGCCGCCTTCAGCTCTTCCTCGGTCTTGCCGACGGAAGCCACTTCCGGCGTGGTATACACAACACCTGGGATCACATCGTAGTTCACATGGCCGGCCTGGCCCGCGATGATCTCCGCGCACGCCACGCCTTCGTCTTCCGCCTTGTGCGCGAGCATCGGACCGGCGACGACGTCGCCGATGGCGTAGATGCCCTTCACGCTTGTGGAAAAGTGCGGATCGATCTGCACGCGGCCGCGATTGTCGAGCGCGACGCCGGCCTCTTTCAGTCCGAGACCGTCGGTGTAGGGCACGCGGCCGATGCACACCAGCACGACGTCGGCCTCCAGCGTTTCCGCGGCACCGCCCGCGGCAGGCTCGACCGATGCTTTCAATGTCTTGCCTGCGGTATCGACACCCGTGACCTTGGCGCCGAGCTTGAACTTGAAACCCTGCTTCTCCAGGAGGCGCTGAAACTGCCGCGCGATCTCGCCATCCATGCCCGGCAGGATGCGATCGAGAAACTCGACCACGGTGACTTCGGCGCCGAGCCGGTGCCACACCGAGCCGAGCTCGAGCCCGATCACGCCGGCGCCGACGATCAGCAGTTTGCCCGGCACCTTGTCGAGCGACAATGCGCCGGTCGACGACACGATGCGCTTCTCGTCGATCTCGATGCCCTTGAGCCGCGCGATGTCGGAGCCGGTCGCGATCACGATGTTCTTTGTCTCGACCGTCTGGGTCTTGCCGTCACTGCCCGCGACCTCGACCTTGCCGGCGCCCAAGTATTTTGCCCTTGCCGTGGATGACGTCGATCTTGTTCTTCTTCATCAGGAAGTCGACGCCCTTGACGTTGCCGTCGATGCCCTGCTGCTTGAAGTTCATCATCGCCGGCAGATCGAGCTTCGGCGTGGACACGCTGACGCCCATCTTGGCGAAGGAATGCGCGGCCTCCTCGAACATCTCGGAGGCATGCAGCAGCGCCTTCGACGGCATGCAGCCGACATTGAGGCAGGTGCCGCCGAGCGTCGGGCTCTTCTCGACCACCGCGACCTTCATGCCGAGTTGCGCCGCGCGCACCGCGCAGACATAACCGCCGGGTCCGGTACCGATGACGACGAGATCGTAACTGGCCATGACTTGAAATCCTGTAGCTCACACTTATGACAGGGCGTTATGTTTTGCGCATGATCTCCGCGCAAACGCCTCCGGCGTTTGTCGCGAGAGAAAACCGCTTCACACTTTTCCGGATCATGCGCTAGCGCCCGCCCGACACGTCGAGGATGGCGCTGGTCACGTAGGACGCATCCTCCGACATCAGCCAGACGACGGCGTTGGCGACTTCCTCGGCGCTGCCGACCCGCTTCATCGGCACCATATGCGACAGCCGATGCGCGCGATCGGGATCGCCGCCGGAGGCGTGGATTTCGGTATCGATCAGGCCGGGCCGGATCGCGGCGACGCGGATGCCTTCGCCCGCGACTTCCTGCGCAAGACCGATGGTGAAGGAATCGATCGCGCCCTTCGACGCCGCATAGTCGACATAGGTGTTGGCGCCGCCGAGCTTGGCCGCGGCCGACGACAGGTTGACGATGACGCCGCCCTTGCCGCCATGCTTGGTCGACATCCGCTTCACCGCCTCGCGCGCGCAGAGGATGGCGCCGGTGACGTTGATCGCCATCACGCGCTGGATGCGCTCGATGCTCATTTCGTCGACGCGCACGCCGCTCTTGCCGACAATGCCGCCATTGTTGACGAGAGCGCCGAGCGTGCCGAGCTTGTCGCCGGCCTCGAACAGCTTGAGGATTTCGCTCTCCTCGGCGACGTCGCATTTCACCGCAACAGCCTTGCCGTTGGAGCGCTCGATGATCGAAACCACTTCGTTTGCGGCCACATGATTGCTGGCATAGCCGACCACGATTTTGTAGCCGCGCTGGGCCGCCGCAATCGCGGTGGCGCGGCCGATGCCGCGGCTGCCGCCGGTGATGATTGCTACTTTGTCCGTCACTTTCTACCCCGCATAATGACTTTATGCCGCCTCGAGCCATTCGATCAGAGCTGCATCCGCCGTATTCGCGTTCCGAATCTGCACTAGGAGGGTATTACTTTCAAGTGCTGCCAAGCGATCCAAGCACGGACTTGTCAGTCAGGCTCACCAGATAGAACAGAATGAAGGGCGTGGCGAAGGGTATCAGGCACCAGGCGGCAAAGCCGATGCCCTTGCCTTTCCTGCGGCTTATCGGAATCGCAAAGAAAAATGCGATGAGCGTGATCAGCAGGAACGGCGCGAGAGAAAGCAGCATCTCTGAAGTTGACGGATCCTGCATCGTCGCTCCTCCTCAGAGGTCCAGCACCAGCCGCGCCGGATCTTCCAGGCTCTCCTTGACCCGCACCAGGAAGGTCACGGCTTCCTTGCCGTCGATGACGCGGTGATCGTAGGACAGCGCCAGATACATCATCGGCCGTATCTCGACCTTGCCGCCGATCGCCATCGGGCGTTCCTGGATCTTGTGCATGCCCAAAATGCCCGCCTGCGGCGCATTGAGGATCGGCGTCGACATCAGCGAGCCGTAGATGCCGCCATTGGTGATGGTGAAGGTGCCGCCCTGCATCTCGTCGATCTTGAGCTGGCCGTCGCGGGCGCGGCGGCCGAAATCGGCGATTGCCTTCTCGATGTCGGCGATCGACTTCTGATCGCAGTCGCGCACCACGGGCACGACGAGGCCCTTGTCGGTGCCGACGGCGACGCCGACATGGTAGTAGTTCTTGTAGATCAGGTCGGTGCCGTCGATCTCGGCATTGACGGCGGGAATGTCCTTGAGCGCCTGCACGCAGGCCTTGGTGAAGAAGCCCATGAAGCCGAGCTTGCTGCCGTGCTTCTTCTCGAACACGTCCTTGTAGTGCGAACGCAACGCCATGACGTTGGTCATGTCGACCTCGTTGAAGGTCGTGAGCATCGCAGCCGTATTTTGCACGTCCTTCAAGCGGCGCGCGATGGTCTGGCGCAGCCGCGTCATCTTCACGCGCTCCTCGCGCGCGGCGTCGTCGGCGGGCGAGGGCGCGCGCACCTGCACGGCAGCCGCAGGCTGATTGACCGGGGTCGGTGCTGCGGCCGCCTTCTCGATCGCGGCCAGCATGTCGCCCTTGGTGACGCGGCCGTCCTTGCCGGAGCCCGGCACGGTCGAGGCATCGACGCCGCTCTCGGCCGAAAGTTTCCGCACCGACGGCGCAAGCGGCGCGTCCGACGGCGGCACCTTGGCAGCAGGCGCAGGCGCCGGCGCGGCGGCGGAGGCGGCGGAGGGGCCGCGGCGGGCTTCGCTGCGGCGGGCGGAGCAGCGGACGCTGCCGCGCCATCCTTGATCTGGCCGAGCAGCGCGCCGACCGCGACCGTGTCGCCGTCCTTGGCCGCGATTTCGCTGAGCACGCCGGCCGACGGCGCGGGCACCTCGATGGTGACCTTGTCGGTCTCGAGCTCCACCAACGGTTCGTCGACCGCCACGGCTTCGCCGGCCTTCTTGAACCAGCGGCCGATGGTGGCTTCCGTCACGGACTCGCCGAGCGTGGGAACGCGGATTTCAGTCATGGTCTGTTTCCTCAATAACCAGCGCGGTCATGCAATCATTGGTCATCGCCCGCCAGTCGCGCGGACGGCGATGGCGGGCGCGACGACAATCGTTTCCTAGTTCAGCGCCTCGTCGAGAAACGCCTTGAGCTGGGCGAGATGCTTCGACATCAAGCCGGTCGCGGTCGCCGCCGCCGCCGCGCGGCCGGCGTAGCGCGGACGCTTGTTCGGCGCGTTGATCTGGTTCAGCACCCATTCGAGATAGGGCTCGATGAAGTGCCACGCGCCCATGTTGCGCGGCTCTTCCTGGCACCAGACGATCTCGGCGCCCTTGAAGCGGCCGAGCTCCATCACCAGCGCCTTCAGCGGCACCGGATAGAGCTGCTCGACGCGCATCAGATAGATGTCGTCGATGCCGCGCTTCTCGCGCTCTTCGTAGAGATCGTAATAGACCTTGCCCGTGCACAGCACGACGCGGCGGATCTTGTCGTCGGGCACCAGCTTGATCTTCTCGTCGGGCAGCATTTGCGCGTCATCGTAGAGGATGCGGTGGAAGGTCGTGCCCTTGCCGAGCTCGTCGAGCCGCGACACCGCGCGCTTGTGGCGCAGCAGCGACTTCGGCGTCATCAGGATCAACGGCTTCCTGATCTCGCGATGCAGCTGACGCCGCAGCGACATGGAAGTAGTTGGCCGGCGTGGTCGGATAGACAACCTGCATGTTGTCTTCGGCGCACATCTGCAGGTACCGCTCGAGCCGCGCCGAGGAGTGCTCCGGCCCCTGCCCTTCATAGCCATGCGGCAGCAGGCAGACGAGGCCGGACATGCGCAGCCATTTGCGCTCGCCGGACGAGATGAACTGGTCGAACAGCACCTGCGCGCCGTTGGCGAAGTCGCCGAACTGCGCTTCCCACATCGCCAGCGCATTCGGCTCGGCCAGCGAGTAGCCGTATTCGAAGCCGAGCACGGCCTCTTCCGACAGCAGCGAGTTGATGACCTCGTAATGCCCCTGCTCGCCGCCGAGATGGTTGAACGGCGTGTAGCGGCTCTCGTCTTCCTGGTCGATCAGCACCGAATGGCGCTGCGAGAAGGTGCCGCGCTCGCGAGTCCTGTCCGGACAGGCGGACGTGATGGCCTTCCTGCAGCAGCGTGCAGAACGCCAGCGCCTCGCCGGTCGCCCAGTCGATGCCGGCGCCCGAGTCGATCGCCTTGGTGCGGTTTTCGAGGAAGCGCTGAATCGTGCGGTGAACGCGGAAGCCGTCCGGCACCTTGGTGATCTTGCGGCCGATCTCCTTCAGCTCCGAGGCGTCGACGCCGGTGACGCCGCGGCGGGCATCTTCCTCTTCGCCGGCGATCTTGAAGCCGGCCCATTTGCCGTCGAGCCAGTCGGCCTTGTTCGGCTTGTAGCCGACGCCGGCCTCGAACTCGGCATCGAGCCGCGCGCGCCAGTCGGCCTTGGCCTTCTCGACCTCGCCTTCGGTCATGACGCCGTCGGCAATCAGCCGCTTGGAGTAGATCTCGACCGTGCCCGGATGCGTTGCGATCTTCTTGTACATCACCGGCTGGGTGAAGGCCGGCTCGTCGCCTTCGTTGTGGCCGTGGCGGCGATAGCAGAACATGTCGATCACGACCGGCTTGTGGAATTTCTGCCGGAACTCGATCGCGACCTTGGCGGCGAACACGACCGCTTCCGGATCGTCGCCGTTCACATGGAAGATCGGCGCGTCGATCATCTTGGCGACGTCGGACGGATAGGGCGACGAACGCGAGTAGCGCGGATAGGTGGTGAAGCCGATCTGGTTGTTGACGATGAAGTGCAGCGAGCCGCCGGTGCGGTAGCCCTTCAAATCGGAGAGCGCGAAGCATTCCGCGACCACGCCCTGGCCGGCGAAGGCCGCGTCGCCATGCATCAACAGCGGCAGCACGGAAATGCGCATGTCCGGCGGATCGCCATGCTGGTCCTGCTTGGCGCGGACCTTGCCCATCACGACGGGGTCGACGATTTCGAGATGCGACGGGTTCGCGGTCAGCGACAGATGGATGCGATTGCCGTCGAACTCGCGATCCGATGACGCGCCGAGATGGTACTTCACGTCGCCGGAGCCTTCGACCGCGTCGGGATTGGCCGAGCCGCCCTTGAACTCGTGGAACAGCGCGCGGTGCGACTTGCCCATCACTTGCGTGAGCACGTTGAGGCGGCCGCGATGCGGCATGCCCACCACGATTTCCTTCACGCCGAGATTGCCGCCGCGCTTGATGATCTGCTCCAGCGCGGGAATCAGCGACTCGGCGCCGTCGAGGCCGAAGCGCTTGGTGCCGGTGAACTTGACGTCGCAGAATTTCTCGAAACCTTCGGCCTCGATCAGCTTGTTGAGGATGGCGCGGCGACCCTCGCGGGTAAAACTGATCTCCTTGTCCGGGCCCTCGATGCGCTCCTGGATCCACCCCTTGTGCGCGGCATTGGAGATATGCATGAACTCGACGCCGAGCGTCTGGCAGTAGGTGCGCTCGCAGATCGCGACGATCTCGCGCAGCGTGCCGTATTCGAGGCCGAGCACGTGATCGAGGAAGATCTTGCGGTCGAAGTCGGCCTCCGCGAAGCCGTAGGAGCGCGGATCGAGCTCTTCGCGATTGCGCGGCGCCTCGATGCCGAGCGGATCGAGCTTGGCATGGAAATGACCGCGCATGCGGTAGGCGCGGATCAGCATCAGCGCGCGGACGGAGTCGCGCGTCGCCTGGTGCAGCTCGGCCGCGGTGACCTCGCCGCCCTTTGCAGGTCCCTTGGCCTGCGCCTTGGCGGCGATCTTGTCGCCCATGACCTTCTCGACGCTCGCCCAGTTGCCGTCGAGGGCGGAGGTCAGGTCGTCGCGCGGGGTCTGCGGCCAGTTATCGCGCGACCAGCTTGGCCCCTCGGCGTTCTTGCGGACGTCGTCCGGGGCGTCCTTCAGGCTCTTGAAGAACTCCTGCCACTCGCCGTCGACCGAGGCCGGGTCCTTCTCGTAGCGGGCATAGATGTCGTCGATGTAGGTGGCGTTGGTGCCCTGCAAAAACGATGAAAGGGCAAAAGCTGCGTTCGCGTCCTGGCGAGACATGGATGGCGTCCTGGTGATTTGGGTTCGCGCGTAACAGACGGCGCTAAACACGCTCGATCCCGGCAGATCGGCCGCATTGGCGAAGCCATACCCTATTTAGGACGAATCTTCTTGCCGCAAAAGAACGAAGGACTGAATTAGCTTTTCAATTTTTCGGCAAGCGTCTTTCCGAGCCGCGCAGGCGACGGAGAGACGGTGATTCCGGCCGATTCCATCGCCGCCGTCTTCGATCCGGCGTCACCCTTGCCGCCGGAGATGATCGCGCCGGCATGGCCCATGCGGCGGCCGGGAGGGGCGGTGACGCCGGCGATGAATCCGACCATCGGCTTCTTGCGGCCGCGCTTGGCCTCGTCTTTGAGGAACTGGGCGGCGTCTTCCTCGGCGCTGCCGCCGATCTCGCCGATCATCACGATCGACTTGGTGGCGGGGTCGCCCAAGAACATTTCCAGCACGTCGATGAACTCGGTGCCCTTCACGGGGTCGCCGCCGATGCCGACCGCGGTGGTCTGGCCGAGGCCCTCCTGGGTGGTCTGGAACACCGCCTCATAGGTCAGCGTGCCCGAGCGCGAGACGATGCCGACCGAGCCCGGCTTGAAGATGTTGGCCGGCATGATGCCGATCTTGCACTCGCCGGCCGTCATCACGCCGGGGCAGTTCGGCCCGATCAGGCGCGACTTCGAGCCGGACAGCGAGCGCTTGACCTTGACCATGTCGAGCACCGGGATGCCCTCGGTGATGCAGACGATCAGCGGGATCTCGGCGTCGATCGCCTCGCAGATCGCATCCGCCGCGCCCGGCGGCGGCACGTAGATCACGGACGCATCCGCGCCGGTCTTCTCGCGCGCTTCCTGGACCGTGTCGAACACCGGCAGGCCGAGATGGGTCGATCCACCTTTGCCGGGCGAGGTGCCGCCGACCATCTTGGTGCCGTAGGCGATCGCGGCCTCGGAGTGGAAGGTGCCGTTCTTGCCGGTAAAGCCCTGGCAGATGACCTTGGTGTTCTTGTCGATCAGGATGGACATGCGTTCGCTTAGCTCGCTGGGCATCTGTCGACTCAAGGCTGTTCACGATTGAGCTGTATTTCGAGAAGACTGATCCGGCGACAGGCCGTCATGCGTTCGCTTTCGATTGCGGACGTCCGCCGTCGTCATCGCGGATGGCCAGGATGCGACAACAGCCGCTGCCGCTGTGTCCGAACAACTAAGCGAACGCACGGTCGATCGCGCTCGCCCGGCCGTCGCACGCGCAAGCTCTGCTGGCTTTCGAGATTGGCATCTACGACGTGATTCTTCTGACATTGAGACGAGCGCCAAATCTCCTTGCGGCCTGCCACAGCGTGTGCATTACGTCGAGCTTCCAAACAACCAGTACCGTCTTCCAATACTGCGCCTTCTCGGCGCATCGCGGCTCGTTCGACCGCTGAACGTCGTCGGCGCTTCGCCTGACGCGACCAATGGTAGTGGTTGACCAATAGCATAGGCCTCGACCATGCTCGGCAATCGAGTAAGGACAAATGATCCGTGAAGACGATCCATGCTAGCCGTCGCTTCCCATGCCATCGGATAACCATGACGATGCGAACGCTCACCCCTCGCCGGTAGGTGCCGGTGAGCACGTCGTTCCAGCCTTCGGCGTCGGGCGAGAACTGGATCTTCATGTTGTAGGTGTTGTCGTCGACGACTTCGTAGACATGGCGCGCATTGCCGCGCAGCGAGCCGCGCACCAGGATCAGCGACTTGGCGGCCCAGCCGCCGGAGGCCGGCGACGGCGGATAGTAGCCGAGCGAGTCATGCCAGAACAATTTGTAGGTCCGGTCCTCGCGGTCATAGGTGAACACGCCGTGGGTGGCAAAGCTCTCCTTGCCGTCGCGCATCTGGCGCGTGTCCTGGATCAGATAGAAGCCGTTGAGGTCCATGCGCGCCACGACCTTCGACGTCGCTGATCCGCCCGTGGTCCAGCGCGACGGAAACACCGTCTCCTCGCCGTTCCATTCGCCGGCGAACACCGAAAGCTTGCGATGTTCCTCGAGCGGCGACGGCGCGGCGAGATGGTCGGCCATGGCGATCAGCTCCCTTTGACGGCCTTCACGATCTTCTGCGCGGCGTCATCGAGATTGTCGGCCGGCAGCACGTTCAGGCCGGATTCGCGGATGATCTTCTTGCCCGCTTCGACATTGGTGCCTTCGAGCCGCACCACCAGCGGCACGCTGAGGCCGACCTCGCGCACCGCGGCCGTGACGCCCTCGGCGATCACGTCGCACTTCATGATGCCGCCGAAGATGTTGACCAGGATGCCCTTCACATTGGGATCGGCGGTGATGATCTTGAAGGCGGCCGCCACCTTCTCCTTGCTGGCGCTGCCGCCGACGTCGAGGAAGTTGGCCGGCGCCATGCCGTAGAGCTTGATGATGTCCATGGTCGCCATGGCGAGGCCCGCGCCGTTGACCATGCAGCCGATGGTGCCGTCGAGCGTGACGTAATTGAGATCGTATTTCGAGGCTTCGATCTCCTTGGCGTCCTCTTCGGTCTCGTCGCGCAGTGCGGCGACCTCGGGATGCCTGAACATCGCGTTGTCGTCGAACGACACTTTGGCGTCGAGCACGCGCAACTGCGCTTGCTTGGTGACGACCAGCGGATTGATCTCGAGCATCGCCATGTCCTTGGCGACGAAGGCGGCATAGAGCTGGCCGACGAGCTTCTCCGCCTGCTTGGCGAGATCGCCGGTGAGATTGAGCGCCTTCGCGACCGTGCGGCCGTGATGGCCCATGATGCCGGTGGCGGGATCGACCGAGAAGGTGACGATCTTCTCAGGGCTGTTGTGCGCGACGTCCTCGATGTTGACGCCGCCTTCGGTCGAGACCACGAACGACACTTCGCGAGGTTTCGCGATTGACCAGGATCGAGAGATAGAACTCCTTGTCGATGTCGGAGCCGTCCTCGATGTAGAGCCGGTTGACCTGCTTGCCATGCGCGCCGGTCTGCACCGTCACCAGGGTCGCGCCGAGCATCTGCTTGGCGAACTGGCCAGCCTCGGCGGGCGACTTGGCGATGCGGACGCCGCCCTTGTCGCCGGCGGAAGCTTCCTTGAACTTGCCCTTGCCGCGGCCGCCGGCATGGATCTGGCTCTTCACCACATAGACCGGACCGGGCAGCTTTTTCGCCGCGGCTTCGGCGTCCTCGGCCTTCAGCACCGGCACGCCCTTGGAGATCGGCACGCCGAACTCGGCAAGCAGCGCCTTGGCCTGATATTCGTGGATATTCATTGAGGACGCTCCCCGAACCCTTTTGTGGTGAATTCTGTTGAATTCACTCCGATTTTAGGTCTGGCATACCATATACCACGTGCGATGCAAGGGCCAGGATCCCAGCTCTTGGCCCGCCCAGCAATTACCGGCCTAGCAGATCGGGCGCGATCTTCCTGCAGGCGTCGACCAGGCCCTGCACGGCCGACACCGACTTGTCGAAGGCCTCGCGATCCTTGCCGGCCAGATCGATCTCGACGATGCGCTCGACGCCCTTGCTGCCGATCACCACGGGCACGCCGACATACATGTCCTTCACATTGTACTCGCCGTTGAGATAGGCGGCGCAGGGCAGCACGCGCTTCTTGTCCCTCATGTAGCTCTCGGCCATCGCGATCGCGGAGGCCGCCGGCGCATAGAAGGCCGAGCCGGTCTTCAGCAGGTTGACGATCTCGGCGCCGCCGTTGCGGGTGCGGTCGACGATCTCGTCGATCCGCGCCTGCGAGGTCCAGCCCATCTTGACGAGATCGGGCAGCGGAATGCCGGCGACGGTGGAATATTTCACCAGCGGCACCATGGTGTCGCCATGGCCGCCGAGCACGAAGGCGGTGACGTCCTCGACCGAGACGTTGAACTCGTCGGCGAGGAAATAGCGGAAGCGCGAGGAATCCAGCACGCCGGCCATGCCGACCACCTTCTTGTGCGGCATGCCGGAGGCCTTCTGCAGCGCCCACACCATCGCATCGAGCGGATTGGTGATGCAGATGACGAACGCGTCGGGCGCGTATTTCTTGATGCCGGCGCCGACCTGCTCCATGACCTTGAGATTGATCGAGAGCAGATCGTCGCGGCTCATGCCGGGCTTGCGCGGCACGCCGGCGGTGACGATGCAGACCCTGGCGTTGTCGAGCGCCTCGTAGGAATTGGCGCCGGTGTAATGCGCGTCGAAGCCGTCGACCGGCGAGGACTGCGCGATGTCGAGCGACTTGCCCTGCGGCACGCCCTCGGCGATGTCGAACATCACGACGTCACCGAGCTGTTTCAGGCCGATGAGGTGAGCCAGCGTACCGCCGATCTGACCGGAGCCAATCAAGGCAATCTTGTCGCGCGCCATGGGAAATCCTTTAGAACCCGAACGGGGAGAGGTGGGAAGGTGGGGTTTCGTTAGCCCTTTCGAGGAGGGCGTTCAAGTCGGCCTTTGCCTATTCGAACGGCTGGCATTCCAGGAATGCGGTCAGCCCGCATGCGCGAAGCGACATGCGGAGCCTCATCCCCGGGTATCGCTGCGCTCACCCGGGCTACGCTCGCTGCGCTCCCGCAATGACGATCAGGTCTCCACCAGTCCCGTGGTGGCGCCGCTGGCCGACGAATCCTTCCGGCCGTGGGGCAGCGCCAGATAGGATTCCGAACTCATTTCAATCAGACGCGATGACGTACGCTTGAACTCGTTGGCCTCGTTGCCGTCGGTTGCGAGATACAGCGACACCGGATCGGCCGCGGCGGAGGCCATCAGCTTCACCGCGTTGTCATAAAGCGTGTCGATCAGCGAGATGAAACGCTTGGCGGCGTTGCGCTCGGGATAATCCATGACCGGGATGTGGTCGACCAGGATGGTGTGATAGTCGTGCGCCAGCCGCAGATAATCGCTCGCGGCGAGCGGCGCCTCGCAGAGATCGGCAAAGGAAAAGCGCGCCACGCCATGCGCCGAGCACGGCACATGCAACTTGCGGCCCTTGATCGAAATATCGCGCGGCTTGCAGGGCGCATTGCCCGTCATCTTCGCCCAGGCCTTGTTGAGCGCGCTGGACGCTTCGCCGTCGTCGGGCACCAGCCACATCTTGACGCCGGTCAGCTTCTCCAGCCGGAAGTCGGTGCGCGCATCGAGCCGCATCACGTCCATATGCGCTTCGATCTGCGCGATGAAGGGCAGGAACAGCGCGCGGTTCAGCCCGCCCTTGTAGAGATCCTCGGGCGCGACGTTGGAGGTCGCGACCACCACGGTGCCGAGCTCGAACAGTTTGGCGAACAGGCGGCCGAGGATCATCGCATCCGCGATGTCGGTGACGTGAAACTCGTCGAAGCAGAGCAGCCACGCCTCGTCGAAGATCGCATGCGCGGTCAGCGCGATCACATCGCCGTCGGCGAGTCTCGCCGCGCGACGATGCTCTGGCGATAGCCATAGATGCGCTCATGCACGTCGGCCATGAACTCGTGGAAATGCGCACGGCGCTTGTGCTCGACGGGACTGGTCTGGAAGAACAGGTCCATCAGCATGGTCTTGCCGCGGCCGACATCGCCGTGGATGTAGAGGCCGCGCTGCGGCTCCTCGTCCTTGTCGCGGAACAGCCGGCCGAGCAGACGCCGCTTGCGCGCGCGCTTGTGGCCGGCGAGCCGCTGCTCCAGCGCGGCAAAGGCGTCGACGATCCGCGCCTGCGCGGGGTCGCGCTCGATCGTGCCTGACGACACGAGGCCTTCATAATGCTGCCGGAAGGAGTCGGGGGTGGAGAGCATGGCCCCTTTACGGCCTCAGGCGCGGCGCAAATTGCAAGCGGGGAATTGGCGAGAGGGGTATGCGCAGTCTCGCTCTCCCGCTACGAGATGCAGCGGCCTCCGGCCGCGTGCTCCCTTGCGTTAAAGGACGCCGATGCGATGCTCAGCTATGCGTGAGGCGCCTCCGTGAATCGGTAGACGAAATCGCTGCGATCGCCCTACCCGGCGCTGCGCGCCGACGTCTCGCCGCAGGCGAGGACAGGTGAAGAGATGCTCACGCACTCAGCTCGTAGGAATCCTCGACCACATACGGGCCGCCGCCGGTGGAGGCGCGCGCGGAGAACAGCACGAAGCGATCGACGGTGAACACCTTGCTCGGAAAGTAGCCGCGCACCGAGAGATAGTCGGCGACGTCCTGGCTCGAGGCATCGTGCAGCCGCGCCAGGGTCACATGCGGCGTGAACTTGCGGCCCTCCGGATCGAGCCCGATCCGCTGCATCATCCGCTCCAGCTCGGCCTGCAGCTCGATCAGCGGCCGGCTCGGCTCGACGGTGGCGACCACCGCGCGCGGCTTGCGGCCGCCGAAGCTGGTCAGCCCCTGCACCTTCACCTCGAACGGTTTGCGGTTCACCCGAAACAGCATCGAGGCGATCTCGTTGGCGGAGATGCCGTCGATATCGCCGATGAAGCGCAGGGTGACGTGATAATTTTCGGGATCGATCCAGCGGGCGCCGGGAAGGCCGCCTCGCAATCCGGAAAGCGTCTGGCCGATCTCGGCCGGGATTTCCAGTCCAGTAAACAAACGCGGCATCGTTGGGACTCCCGATGCTTGGGTTTGACGCTGCGAATCATAGCGCAAACCCCTAAACAATTCCCGGTGACGAATCACCGACGGCTCATTTTGTACCTGAGTTGTGTGACTCTGCGAAGCACGATGCGTTAAGGTTGCGGAAACCTCCGTGAATAGCGTTGAGGATTAGGGTTACGTTGCCTGCGTTCAGTGGCCTTGCTGCTTTGATCGTGCCGAGGAATGCCTCGACCGTGGGCATGATGGTCTTGACGATGATGTCGACGCCCGCGGGCGTCGGGTGAATGCCGTCGGCCTGGTTGAGCTTGGCATCGGCAGCGACGCCGTCAAGGAAGAACGGATAGAGCGGCACGCCGAAGGATTTCGACAGATCCGGATAGATCGCATTGAAGCGATCGGCGTAGTCCTTGCCGTAGTTCGGCGGCGCCAGCATGCCGCACAGGAGCACGGGAACGCCGCGCGCCTTCAGCCGCGTCAAAATGTCTGACAGCGCCGCCCTGGTGACGGCAGGATCGGTGCCGCGCAGCGCATCGTTGGCGCCGAGTTCGAGGATCACGCCCTGGGTTCCCTCCGGAACCGACCAGTCGAGCCGGTCGCGGCCGCCGGAGGCGGTATCGCCGGACACCCCGGCATTGCCGATATCGACAGTCTATCCCCTTGTCTTTCAAGGCTTTCTGAAGCTTGGCCGGGAACGCATTGGACGCCGACAGGCCAAGCCCGGCGGACAGGGAATCGCCGAGCACCACGAGCTTCACCGGCTTGCCCTCGCCGGCCAGCGCGGCGCGGCGCGAGCCTCATGTCCAGCGCGGTCAAGGCCAGCATCAACACAAGGATGTGCGCGAAGGCACGCGAGCCGCCCCTCGACCCCACCTGCGAAAGTGCCATATGACCGGGCCATGGACAGCCTCATCGAATCTTCCTCGCTCGCCGGCGCAGCCGCCGACACCATTACCATCACAGGCGTCAATCTCTCGCTCGGCAGCGGCGCCGCACGCGTTCATATCCTGAAAGACATCAGCCTGCGCGTCGGCTCCGGCGAAGCGATCGGCCTGATCGGGCCTTCGGGGTCGGGCAAATCCACGCTGCTGATGGTGATGGCGGGCCTCGAACGTCCTGACAGCGGAGAGGTGGTGGTCAACGGCACGCCTTTCAATGCCCTCGACGAGGACGCGCTGGCGCGCTTCCGCGGCCGCCAGGTCGGCATCGTCTTCCAGTCGTTTCATCTGATCCCGACCATGACGGCGCTGGAGAATGTCGCGGTGCCGCTCGAGCTCGCCGGCGATGCGGATGCGAGCAAGCGCGCGGCGCAGGAGCTTGCATCGGTCGGTCTCGGCGACCGGCTGCATCATTATCCGACGCAACTCTCCGGCGGCGAGCAGCAGCGCGTCGCGCTGGCGCGTGCGCTCGCGCCCGATCCCGCGATCCTCGTCGCCGACGAGCCGACCGGCAATCTCGATGAAGCCACCGGCAAGCAGATCGTCGACCTGCTGTTCACCAAGCATGCCGAGCGCGGCATGACGCTGGTGCTGGTGACGCACGACACCGCGCTGGCGCAGCGCTGCGATCGCGTGGTGCGGCTGCGCTCGGGCCGCATCGAGGCGGCCAGCTCCGATCACGCCAAGACTTCATGAGCGTCGCTTCCGAAAGCATCGGCGGCGTCGCCGCCGCGCCGGCAAGCGGCGGACGCACGGTCTCGCTCAGCCTGCGCTACGCGCTGCGCGAATTGCGCGGCGGCTTGCGCGGCTTCTACGTCTTCATCGCCTGCATCGCGCTTGGCGTGATGGCGATCGCCGGTGTCGGCTCGGTCGCGGCGAGCCTCGGCGAAGGACTGGCGCGCGAGGGCCGCAACCTGCTCGGCGGCGACGTCGCCTTCGTGCTGTTCCAGCGCGAGGCCAAGCCGGCAGGAACTCGCCTTCCTGCGCTCGCGCGGCGAGCTCTCCGTCATCGCGACCTTGCGCGCGATGGCGCGCGCCGCCGACGGCCGGCTCGCGCTGGTCGAGATGAAGGCGGTCGACGGCAGCTATCCGTCGCTCGGCGAACTGACGCTCAATCCCAAACTTCCGCTTCGCGACATCCTCGAACAGCGCGACGGCGTGTTCGGCGCCGCGGCCGATCCGACCTTGCTGGCGCGGCTCGACCTGAAGATCGGCGACAAGGTCAGCGTCGGCGAGGCGACCTTCCAGATCCGCAGCGCGGTCGAGGCCGAACCGGACAAGCTCGGCGTCGGCGTCGGCTTCGGTCCGCGCTTCCTGGTCAGCGAGGATGCGCTGCGCGCGACCGGCCTGCTGCAGCCCGGCAGCCTGGTGCGCTGGAATTACCGGCTGAAACTGCCGGAAAATGCCGCCGACGATCGCGCCATGGCCGCGCTGATCGACGATGCGCGCAAGGCGGCGCCCGAAGCCGGCTGGGAAATCCGCAGCCGCGCCAACGCCTCGCCGGGGCTCGAGCGCACCATCAATCGCTTCACGCAATTCCTCACCCTCGTCGGCCTTGCCGCGCTGCTGGTCGGCGGCGTCGGCGTCGCCAATGCCGTGAAGAGCCATATCGATCGCAAGCTCGACGTGATCGCCGCGTTCAAGGCGCTCGGCGCCACCGGCCGCGACGTGTTCGCGATCTACCTGACGCAGGTCATGCTGCTCGCCGGTGTCGGCTCGGTGATCGGGCTGGCCGCCGGCGCGGCGCTGCCCTTCGTCATCGTCGGCCTGTTCGGCAAATTGCTGCCGCTGCCGGTGGTGCCGGCCGTGCATCCCGACGAACTCGCGCTGTCCTTTGTCTACGGCCTGCTCACCGCGCTCGCCTTCGGCCTCTGGCCGCTCGGCCGCGTCCATGACGTGCCGGTCGCGGCGCTGTTCCGCGAGGCCGTCGTCGCCGAATGGCACCGGCCGCGCTGGCGCTATCTCGCGCTGATGGCGATCGTGATCGCGCTGCTGGTCGCGGTCGTGATCGGGCTTGCCTATGACAAGCGCGTCGCGGCCGTGTTCGTCGCGTCTTCGGCGGTCGTGTTCGCGGTCCTGCGCGGCGTCGCCTGGGCGGTGATGGCGGGCGCACGCCGGCTGCCGCGCACGCGTTCGACCATGCTGCGGCTTGCGATCACGAACATCCACCGGCCGGGCGCGCTGACGCCCTCCGTCGTGCTCTCGCTCGGGCTCGGGCTCGCGGTGCTCGTCACCATCACCCAGATCGACGGCAATCTGCGCCGGCAATTTCTGGCGGCGCTGCCGGAGCACGCGCCGTCGTTCTATTTCATCGACATCCCCTCCTCCGACGCCGACCGCTTCACGGCGTTCCTGCAGAAGACCGAGCCGCAATCGATCGTCGAGGACGTGCCGATGCTGCGCGGACGCATCGTCGCCGCGCGCGGCGTGCGCGCCGAAGCAGCTGAACCCGTCGACCGACGCCGAATGGGTGCTGCAGAGCGACCGCGGCCTGACCTATACCGGCGAAGTCCCGAAGGGATCGAAGGTCGTCGAGGGCGAATGGTGGGGACCGGACTACAGCGGCCCGCCGCTGGTCTCGATCGAGAAGAAGATCGCCGACGGATTGCATCTCAAGCTCGGCGACGAGATCGTCGTCAACGTGCTCGGCCGCGACATCCCGGCGAAGATCGGCAACATGCGCAACATCGACTGGCAGGGGCTCGGCATCAACTTCGTGCTGGTGTACTCGCCCAACGCCTTCAAGGGCGCGCCGCATACCCATATTGCGACATTGACCGAACCGCATCCCAGCGCCGCGGAGGACGCGCGCATCATCAAGGCAGGTCGCCGACAGCTATCCGATGGTGACGAGCGTGCGGGTGCGCGAGGTGATGCAGACCATCGGCTCGGTCGTCACCAATCTGGCGCTGGCGATCCGCGGCGCCAGCGCCGTGACGCTGATCTCGGCGATCCTCGTGCTCGGCGGCGCGCTCGCCGCCGGCCATCGTCATCGGGTCTATGACGCCGTCATCCTGAAGACGCTCGGCGCGACGCGCGCGCGGCTGCTCGGCGCCTATGCGCTGGAATATCTGCTGATCGGATTGGCCACCGCCGTGTTCGGCGTGATCGCAGGCTCGATCGCGGCCTACCTGATCGTGACGCGGCTGATGACGCTGAGCTTCGTCTGGGACGCCGGCAGCGCCGCCGCCGTGGTCGCCTCCGCACTGGTCGTCACCGTCGGCCTTGGGCTTGCCGGCACGCTGCTCGCGCTGAACCAGAAGCCTGCGACAGTGCTGCGCAATCTATGACAAATTGAAGCAGCGCGCGCTGCAAGGTTAACGCCGCGGCGCAGCCGTTTTCCCGCGATCTTTATGGGATTTATATGCCGCTGCGGGATGCGGCATTCGCGGTCCGCGCGAGGGGAGAGCGACAAACAGCCGCGCGTGGGAGCCGCATGCCGCTATGGTAGTTTGTAGTGGAAATGCCCACATAGCGGCTGGGTCAGATGGCGCGGTTTGATGACACAAAATTAATGTCGGCAGGCCACGTAAATCTGAGATAGGTTTCACCATTCGGCGGCGCGAAAGCTTACACGAAGCTTACAAGGGCGCATCCGCCGGAACAACCAACGGGAATTCGACCATGTCGGACTTTGACCGTAACTACGCATCTCCTTTCGGCCGGGCTGCCGGGCGCGCTGACGCCGCGGTCGTCGACGCCGGCCTGCGCGCCTACATGCTGCGCATCTACAACTACATGAGCATTGGCCTGGCCATCACCGGCCTGGCGGCGCTCGGCGTCTACATGGCGGCGGTGACGTCCGATCCGTCGGGCGCCGCGGCCAAGATCGGCAGCGCGTTCCTGACGCCGTTCGGCTACGCGATGTTCGTCAGCCCGCTGAAGTGGCTGTTCATCCTGGCGCCGCTTGCCATGGTGTTCGTCATCTCGGCCGGCATCAACCGCCTCGCGCCTTCGACCGCCCAAATTCTGTTCTGGGTGTTCTCGGCGCTGATGGGCGTTTCGCTGTCGTCGATCTTCCTGGTGTACACCCACACCTCGATCGTGCGGGTGTTCTTCATCACCGCGGCGACCTTCGGCGCGCTGAGCCTCTACGGCTACACCACGCGGCGTGACCTGACCGGGATGGGATCGTTCCTGTTCATGGGCCTGATCGGCATCATCATCGCGAGCCTGGTCAACCTGTTCCTGCGCGAGTTCGATGCTGCAGTTCATCGTCTCGGTCGTCGGCGTGCTGGTGTTCGCGGGCCTCACCGCCTGGGATACGCAGCGGCTGAAGAACGACTACATCTACGGCTACGCCTCGGCCGGCGGTGACGTGGCGGAGCGTGCGGCGATCACCGGCGCATTGTCGCTCTACCTGAACTTCATCAACCTGTTCACGCTGCTGCTGCAGCTGCTCGGCCAGCGCGACTGACGCGCGTCACCGAGACGAACCTGAAAGCCCCGGCCATGCGGCCGGGGTTTTTGTTTGCGTGCTCCTCGTCATCGCGAGGAGCGAACCGGCAATCCATTGAGCCGCAGTGGAGACGTGGATTGCTTCGCTCGCTGATGACGACGGTCCTCGCATAGCCGACGGCTCTAATCTCACCCCATGTCCTCGCCCGAAATCCGGCCCGCCACCGAGGCCGACCTTCCCGCCATCACCAGAATCTACGAGCATGCGGTGCTCCACGGCACCGCCACCTTCGAGCTCACCCCGCCCGACCTCGCCGAGATGACGCGGCGCTTCCGCTCCCTGATGGACGGCGGCTTCCCCTATTTCGTCGGCGTGCTGGACGGCCGCGTCGGCGGCTATGCCTATGCCGGTCCCTACCGGCCGCGGCCGGCCTATCGCTTCACCGTGGAGAACTCGATCTATCTCGATCCCGCCATTCACCGGCGCGGCGTCGGCCTGGTGCTGCTGCGGCGGCTGATCGAGGAATGCGAGACGCGCGGCTACCGGCAGATGGTCGCCGTGATCGGCGATTCCGCCAATGCCGGCTCGATCGGCGTGCACACGCGCTGCGGCTTTGCGATGATCGGCACCCACCCGGATGTCGGGCTCAAATTCGGCCGCTGGCTCGACACCGTGATGATGCAGCTTCCGCTCGGCGAGGGCGCGACGACGGTGCCGAAGGCTTGACGCATCAGTCCCTCATGGTGAGGCAAAGCGGGTCACGTTTGCGGGGCTCAGCGCGATCGAAGCGTGCCCACCTGCGTGCTCGTGCGTCGGACACCGCTGCGCGCTCCTCAGGATGACGGAGGCGACGCTGAGCTACACCAGCGCCAGCTTGCGGTCGATCACGAGCAGCACGCGCTCGAGCTCATGGCCGCGGCGCAGGATCAGCCCGGTCGCCGAGATCACGCTGTACATGCCTTGCTTGCGCGCCAGCCGCGGATCCTTCTCGATCCGGTAGATCGGCATCTCGGAGGAGCGGCGAAACACCGAGAACACCGCGCGGTCTTTCAAGAAAGTCGATCGCGTAGTCGCGCCACTCGCCGTCGGCGACCATGCGGCCGTAGAGATTGAGAATGCGATGCAGTTCGAGGCGGTTGAAAGTCACCCGGTTCGGCAGGGAACCTCGTGATTCGCAGCGGCCCGCGCCGCTGCGTGACTTCCGCTTGGATCGGCATCCTCCGACATCAGACTCATGGAGCGCCTCCTGTCATGGCGCATGACATGATTGCGCTAACCGAATGCCGTCCGCAAGGGTTCCTTTGTCGCCGCGAGTGGCTGATTGTCGACGCCACGGAAAATCGCGGCTAAATTCGTCCGATTTCGTGCCGTCACGGGATCGTTAGCGGAATCATAATACGGCCCTTTTTCCGCCAACCGCCTGCCGCGCTGGATTGCGAGAAGAATGCACTGCGTTGGCCCGGTTCTTTCGGTTTCGGATTCCTCAGCCCCCAGCCCCCCGGGATCGTCGGGACCGGGCCTAGCGCAGCAAAAAAGGGCCAACGTCAGTTGGCCCTTTTTTGTTTGGCACACGCGCCTCTCACGTCGAAAGACGAAGATGGGCGAATCGGCGTCAGCCTGACTCGGCCGCGATGCGAATCGCATCCGACGATGTTCTGAAGAGTCAGTGCAGCGACGTGTAGGCCGCGCCCAGCATGGGGCCGGGCTTGTCGCGATTGCCGTCCTGGACCAGGACCGCGGCGCCGTCGACGCCGTCATGCGCCACGCTGTCGAGCGACACGGTCCAGCTCTCGGGCTTGCCGTTCCAGTCGCCGACCTTCACGAGGTTGCGCACCACATTGTAGTAGGTCAGCTCGCGTCCGCGGTTCTCGCCGCGGCCGACCGAGATCGGCACCGCCTTCGAGATTCCGCACAGCCAGACTTCGCCATGCGATGCGGCGTGAGCCTTGCTGGCGGCGGCGACCGAGACGGTGATCTGCCTGCCGGCCTGGGTCATGGTCACCGGCACCGACATCACGCCGTCGGTCTTGTTGGTGGCGCCGATCGCGGTCTCGATGCTCTCGCGATCGCTGCCGATCACATGCGTCTCGCCGTTGATCACGGCCTGCGGCGTGTAGACTTCGCGGTCGCCGCGCACTTTCGAATAGGCCTTCTGGCGCGCGGTGAAACGCGAATCGGCGAGCGTATCCTTCCAGCCGAGATAATCCCAATAGTCGATCGGCATGCTGAGCGCGATGATCGAGGGATCCTTGGCGAGCTCGCCGATGATCTTGTCGGCGGGCGGACAGGACGAGCAACCCTGCGAGGTGAACAATTCCACCACCGCGCGCGGATCGGCATGAGCAGGTCGGATGACCGCGACGATCGCGCAAATGCCAAGCGCACTCGACCAGCGCGAAATCGAATGATGGGCCATCATCGCTGCCATACTGCCACTGCTGCTTTCCGTGTTTCTACGGGGTCCACCTGCCCCAAAAGCAATGAGGCGGCCCTTGTCATAGGCCGCCCCATCTTCAGTCGCTACTCACTTCGAAGTGAGGCACCGATCACATCTTCGCCGAGTGGCGCTAGGCCGCGAGTTTGCGCAGCACATAATGCAGGATGCCGCCGTTCCGGTAGTAGTCGAGCTCGTCGAGCGTATCGATGCGGCACAGCAGCGATACACGCTGCAGCGCGCCATCGCCGGAGACGATCTCGGCCGTGAGCTTCTGGCGCGGCTTCAGATCGCCCTGCAGGCCGCGGATCGTGACCTTCTCGTCGCCCTTCAGTCCGATCGACGACCACGAGGTGCCTTCCTCGAAGGTCAGCGGCAGCACGCCCATGCCGACCAGGTTGGAGCGATGGATGCGCTCGAAGCTCTGGCAGATCACGGCGCGCACGCCGAGCAGGCGCGTGCCCTTGGCGGCCCAGTCGCGCGAGGAGCCGTTGCCGTATTCGGCGCCGGCGAACACCACCAGCGGCACGTTCTCCTGCTGGTACTTCATCGCGGCGTCGTAGATCGACATCTGCTCGCCGTCGGGCCAGTGCCTGGTGAGGCCGCCTTCCGGGATGTTGCCGTCGGCGCCCTTGAGCATGAAGTTCTTGATGCGGATGTTGGCGAAGGTGCCGCGCATCATCACTTCGTGGTTGCCGCGCCGCGTGCCGTATTGATTGAAGTCGGCGGGCCGCACCTGATGCTCGCTCAGGAATTTGCCGGCGGGCGAGGTCAGCTTGATCGAGCCGGCCGGCGAGATGTGGTCGGTGGTGATCTTGTCGCCGAACATCGCGAGGATCCGCGCATCGACCACGTCCTTCACCGGCTCGGGCTGCTTCTTCATGCCCTCGAAGTAAGGCGGGTTCTGCACATAGGTCGACGACATGTTCCAGCGATAGGTCTCGCTGTCGGTGGTCTTGATCTTGCGCCAGTTGGTGTCGCCCTTGAACACGTCGGCATAGCGCTTCTTGAAGATCTGCGCCGTGACGTATTTCTTCATGTAGGCGTTGATCTCCTTCGCGGTCGGCCAGATGTCCTTCAGGTACACCGGCTTGCCGTCCTTGCCTTCGCCGAGCGGCTCGGTCGCGAGATTCTTGGTGACGCTGCCGGCGAGCGCATGCGCCACCACCAGCGGCGGCGAGGCCAGATAGTTCGCCTGCACGTCGGCGCTGACGCGGCCTTCGAAGTTGCGGTTGCCGGAGAGCACGGCGGCGGCAACGATGCCGTTGTCGTTGATCGATTTCGAAATCTCGTCCGGCAGCGGACCGGAATTGCCGATGCAGGTGGTGCAGCCGAAGCCGACGAGGTTGAAGCCGACCTTGTCGAGATCTTCCTGCAGGCCGGAATTGGCGAGATATTCGGCGACGACCTGGCTGCCCGGCGCGAGCGAGGTCTTCACCCAGGGCTTGGCCTTCAGGCCCTTCGCCGCGGCCTTGCGCGCGAGCAGGCCGGCGCCGATCAGCACGCTCGGATTCGAGGTGTTGGTGCAGGAGGTGATCGCGGCGATCACCACGTCGCCATGGCCGAGATCGAAGTCGCGGCCTTCCACGGCATAGCGATGGGAGGCGTCGGCGGCCTTCTTGTATTCGCTGGCCATCGCCGCCGCGAAACCTTCGCCCACCGAAGGCAGCGCGACGCGGCCTTCGGGGCGCTTCGGGCCGGCCATCGACGGCACGACGTCGCCTGAGGTCGAGCGTCAGCGTTTCCGTGAACACCGGATCGGCCGACTTGGCGTTGCGGAACAGGCCCTGCGCCTTGGCGTAGGCCGTGACCAGCGCGACGCGATCCGACTTGCGGCCGGAGGTCTTCAGATAATCGATGGTGGCGGCATCGACCGGGAAGAAGCCGCAGGTCGCGCCGTATTCGGGCGCCATGTTGCCGATGGTCGCCTTGTCCGCGACCGAGAGATAATCGAGGCCGGGGCCGAAGAATTCCACGAACTTGCCGACCACGCCCTGCTTGCGCAGCATCTGCGTCACCGTCAGCACGAGGTCGGTCGCGGTGACGCCTTCCTTCATCTGGCCCTTGAGCTTGAAGCCGACCACGTCGGGCAGCAGCATCGACAGCGGCTGGCCGAGCATGCAGGCTTCCGCCTCGATGCCGCCGACGCCCCAGCCGAGCACGGCGAGGCCGTTGACCATGGTGGTGTGCGAGTCGGTGCCGACCAGCGAGTCCGGATAGGCGACTTCGAAATTGCCGGTCTTCTTGCCGACCGTCAGCTTCTCCTTTTTGGTCCAGACCGTCTGCGCCAGATATTCGAGATTGACCTGGTGGCAGATGCCGGTGCCGGGCGGCACCACGGAGAAATTCGAGAACGCGCGCTGGCCCCATTTCAGGAATTCGTAGCGCTCCTGGTTCTGCTTGTATTCCTCGACCACGTTCTTGGCGAAGGCCTTGTTGTCGCCGAAGAAGTTCACGATCACGGAGTGGTCGATGACGAGATCGACCGGCACCAGCGGATTGATCTTCTCGGCATCGCCGCCGAGACTCTGCATCGCGTTGCGCATCGCGGCGAGATCGACCACGGCGGGAACGCCGGTGAAATCCTGCATCAGCACGCGCGCCGGACGGAAGGCGATCTCATGCTCGAGCTTGCGCTTCTTCAGCCATTTCGCGAACGCCTCGATGTCCGCCTTCTTCACCGTGCGCCCGTCCTCGTTGCGCAGCAGGTTCTCGAGCAGCACCTTCATCGAATAGGGCAGCCTGGAAATGCCCTTCAGACCGTTCTTCTCGGCGGTGGGCAGGCTGTAATAGACGTAGGTCTTGCCGCCAACCTTGAGGGTCTTCTGGCATTTGAAGCTGTCGAGCGAGGTCATGTTAGGAATCCCAATTTATCGTTGTACCCGATAAGGGTATTTAAACACCGGTGGTCGGGCTTTTGCTTGATCGCTTGCAGGCGTGGATCGTGTGCGGCATCAAGTTCCGGGGCTTATAGAATCTTTCCAATCGCGCCGCCACACCTGCAAGCGCATTGGCGGCGATGCGCGCACCACAAAATTCTCTCGCGCTACCCATCGTTTTCGAGAGGGCTAAAGAGTAGGCAAGATGCGGCTCTCGGGACGTGGCGTCAGATGTGTGCGGGGCGGCCGCGAGGTCTTTGCCGGGCTCGATTTCGAGGCCGCGTCCGGCGAGGTGCTGGCGGTCACGGGCCCGAACGGATCGGGCAAGACCTCGCTGCTGCGGCTGATTGCGGGGCTGCTGATGCCCGCCGGTGGCGCGATTTCGCTGGATGGCGGCGAAGCCGAGCTGACCTTGCCGGAACAGGCGCATTATCTCGGCCATCGCGATGCGCTGAAGCCGGCGCTGAGCGTGTTGGAAAATCTCTCCTTCTGGCGCGACTTCCTGGGCGGCGATGTTTTTGACGCCGGCGAAAGCCTGGCATCGGTCGGCCTCGACCATGCCGCGCATCTGCCGGCCGCCTATCTCTCGGCCGGCCAGCGGCGGCGGCTCTCGCTGGCGCGATTGCTGACGGTGCGCCGGCCGATCTGGTTGCTGGACGAGCCGACCGCGGCGCTGGACGCGGCGGGTCAGGATCTGTTCGCCGGCCTGATGCGCGATCATCTCGCGCGCGGCGGATTGATCGTCGCCGCGACCCATGGGCCGCTCGGGATTGACGCGCGCGAGTTGAGAATTGGGGGCGCGGCGTGATGAGACACTCGCTCTCACCACTTGCGCTGATCGGACTCCCCTCCCCCTTGCGGGAGGGGTTGGGGGTGGGGGTCGACACACGCCGAGCTTTTGCATGGTACCCCCCTCCCTAACCCTCCCCCGCAAGGGGGGAGGGAACGCAGCGAGCGCGCGGCAAGAGCGGTGTTTCGCATGACCGCGCTCTCCGCTCTCATCCTCCGCGACATCAGGATCGCGCTGCGCGTCGGCGGCGGCGCGCTGATCGGCGTGCTGTTCTTCCTCAGCGTCGTCGTGCTGATGCCGTTCGCGGTCGGGCCCGACCTGAAACTGCTGGCGCGGCTCGGTCCGGCGATCCTCTGGCTCGGCGCGCTGCTCGCAAGCCTGCTCACGCTCGATCGCCTGTTCACGGCCGACAGTGAGGACGGCTCGCTCGATCTCATCGTGATGAGCCGCAACTCGCTGGAACTGGCCTGCGCCGCCAAGGCACTGGCGCACTGGATCGCCGCCGGCCTGCCGCTGATCGTCGCAACTCCCGTGCTCGGGCTGCTGCTCAATCTCGACGGTCCCGCGACCGCGGCGGTCGCGCTGACCTTGCTCGCGGGCACGCCGGCGCTGACCTTCACCGGCATGATCGGCGCGGCGCTCGCCGTGACCCTGCATCGCGGCGGGCTGCTGCTCGCCGTGCTGGTGCTGCCGCTGTCGATTCCCGTGCTGATCTTCGGCGTCGCCGCCTCCGAAGCGGCGATCATCGGGTCCGCAATCCTTCGGCGCGCCGTTTGCGATCCTGTGCGCGCTGTCGCTGGTCAGCTTCGTGGTCGGTCCGGTCGCTGCCGCCGCGAGCCTGCGACAGGGGCTGGATTGATGCCGATCAACTCTTGCCGAGCGGCTTTATGTCAATTGCCTGCACGCGCGGCTGCGATTAACAGGATGCCATGTCGCTGATCGACCTCGCCAACCCCACAAAATTCCTCGCGCTGACCGCGCGCATCCTGCCGTGGCTGGCGGCCGCGACCGCGATCCTGCTCGCGATCGGCCTCTATCAATCGGCGACCGCGCCCGACGACTACCAGCAGGGCGCCACCGTGAAGATCATGTTCATCCACGTGCCGAATGCGTGGCTGTCGATGTTCGTCTGGGGCGTGATGAGCCTCGCCTCGCTCGGCACGCTGGTGTGGCGGCATCCGCTCGCCGATGTCGCCGCGAAATCCGCCGCTCCGATCGGCGCCGCCTTCACCTTTCTCGCGCTGGTCACGGGCTCGCTGTGGGGCCGGCCGATGTGGGGCACCTATTGGGAATGGGACGCGCGGCTCACCTCGGTGCTGATCCTGTTCCTGATGTATCTCGGCCTGATGGCGCTGTGGCGCGCGGTCGAAGATCCCTCGCGCGCGGCGCGCGCCGCCGCGGTGCTGACGCTGGTCGGCGCCATCAACCTGCCGATCATCAAATTCTCGGTCGACTGGTGGAACACGCTGCACCAGCCGGCCTCGGTGCTGCGCATGGGCGGCTCGACGCTCGACCGCGCCTTCCTGATTCCGCTGCTGGTGATGGCGATCGCCTTCACGCTGCTGTTCGTCACGCTGCATCTGGCGGCGATGCGCAACGAAATCCTGCGCCGCCGCGTGCGCAGCCTGCAGATGATGCAGGCGAGCCAGAAGGCCGCGTGATGTCGCTCGGTCCCTACGCGTCCTTCATCGTGACGTCCTATGCGCTGGTGGCGCTGGTGCTGGTGCTCCTGATCGGCTGGATCGTGCTCGACTATCGCAACCAGACGCAGCGGCTGCGCGCGCTCGAAGAGAGCGGCGTGGTCAGGCGCTCCGGCCGCAGCGCGGTGGAGTCTGTGATGAGCGAGACTTCGACATCCGCACCGCGCAACCGGCTCCTGATGGTGCTGCCGCTGATCGTGTTCGCGGGGCTCGCCGCCCTGTTCTGGCTGCGGCTCGGCAGCGGCGATCCCTCGAAAATTCCGTCGGCGCTGATCGGACGTCCGGCGCCGCAGACGACCCTGCCGCCGCTCGCGGGCCTGACCGCCGACGGCACGCAGGTGCCCGGGCTCGATCCGGCGATGTTCAAGGGCAAGGTCTCGATCGTCAATGTCTGGGCGTCCTGGTGCGTGCCCTGCCATGACGAGGCGCCGCTGTTCACCGAGCTCGGCAAGGACAAGCGGATTGCAGATGGTCGGCATCAACTACAAGGACGCGCCCGACAATGCGCGGCGCTTCCTCGGCCGCTACGGCAATCCGTTCGGCGTGGTCGGCGTCGACGGCAACGGCCGCGCCGCGATCGAATGGGGCGTCTACGGCGTGCCGGAGACCTTCATCGTCGGCCGCGACGGCACCATCGTCTACAAGATGGTCGGGCCGGTGACGTCGGAGAATATCGGCGTCGTGCTGAAGCCCGAGATCGACAAGGCGTTGGGAGCGGGACGTAGTCCTCGTCATTGCGGAGCGAGCGAAGCGATCCGATGATCCGCAGCGGCGCTCATGGATTCGACTCGCGCTGCGCGCCCCGCAATGACGAAAGTCACCCCTTCCTCACATCGCCCTCTGCCGCGTCGCTCGCCTCCAGCGACACCGGCTCGAGATGATAGCGCTTGATCAGCGGCATCTGCGTGATCGCAAACAGCATGGTCAGCGGCATCACGCCGAACGCCTTGAAGCCGACCCAGAAATCCGTGCTCTGGGTGCGCCAGATCACCTCGTTCAGGATCGCCATGCGCAAAGAAGAACAGCGCCCAGCGCAAGGTGAGGATGCGCCAGCCCTGCGGCGTCAGGTTGAACATCTGGTCGAACATGACGGCGATGAAGGAGCGGCCGAACAAGCAGCCCGCCGCCGAGCACGAGCGCGAACAGGCCGTAGATGATGGTCGGCTTGACCTTGATGAAGGTCTCGTCATGCAGCACCAGCGTCAGCGTGCCGAAGATCAGCACGACGATGCCGGTGACGATCGCCATCATCGGCACGTGCCGCGTCACCACATAGGAGGCGATCATCGCCGCCACGATCGCCACCATGAAGGCGCCGGTCGCGACGAACAGATGGTATTTCGCGTTGGCGACGAAGAACACGATCAGCGGACCGAGCTCGGTCGCCAGCTTGAACAGCGGATGCGGCTGGGTCTTGTCCATCAGGCTTCCATTCCCGCGATTGCTCTCGCAAAATCCCTTGCCGTGAACGGCGCGAGATCGTCGACGCCCTCGCCGACGCCGATGAAATGCACCGGCAGTTTGTGCTTCTCGGCCAGCGCCACCAGGATGCCGCCGCGCGCGGTGCCGTCGAGCTTGGTCATCACCAGGCCCGTGACGCCCGCGGTGCGATGAAACGCCTCGACCTGCGACAGCGCGTTTTGGCCGACGGTGGCATCGAGCACCAGCAGCACCGCATGCGGCGCGGTCGCGTCGACCTTGCGAATCACGCGGACGACCTTTTCCAGCTCATTCATCAGCTCGGCCTTGTTCTGCAACCGGCCGGCGGTGTCGATCAGCAAAATGTCGCGCTTCTGCTCTTTCGCTGCGGTCAGCGCGTTGAAGGCGAGGCTTGCCGAATCCGAGCCCTGCGCGCCGGCAATGACCGGCGATTTGGCTGCGCTCGCCCCAGATCTTGAGCTGCTCGATGGCGGCGGCGCGAAACGTGTCGCCGGCCGCCAGCATCACCTTGTGGCCTTCGGCGGCAAATTTCGCCGCGAGCTTGCCGATGGTGGTGGTCTTGCCGGAGCCGTTGACGCCGACCACGAGAATGACGAACGGCGCCTTGCGCGGCGTCGACCGCGAGCGGCTTCGCCACCGGCGCCAGCACCTTCTCGACTTCGGTCGCGACCACGGTCTTCACTTCATCGGCCGTGATCGCCTTGTCGTAGCGGCCGGCGCCGACGGCCTCCGCAATGCGCGCGGCGACCTCGGTGCCGAGATCGGCGCGCAGCAGCACGTCCTCGATGTCCTCGAGCATGGCGCGGTCGAGCTTGCGCTTGGTGACGAGATCGGCGACCGCGGTCCCGAGCGAACTCGAGGTTCGCTTCAGTCCGCTGGACAGCCGCCGCCACCAGCTCAGCTTGGGTGTTTCCGTGGTGGTATCGTTCATTGCGGGGTGTGTTAGCCGTTTCGCGGCATAAACGAAAGTCTTGCACATTGATGGATGTTCCCGAACTGACGGCGGAGGAAATCCAGGCGCGCGTGCTCCATCGCGACGGGCTGATGCTGATCATCGACAAGCCGGCCGGGCTGCCGGTGCATCGCGGGCCCAAGGGCGGGGCGAATCTGGAAGCCTCCTTCGATGCGCTGCGCTTCGGCCTGCCGCGGCCGCCGGTGCTGGCGCATCGGCTGGACAAGGACACCTCCGGCTGCCTCGTGCTTGGGCGGCATCGCAAGGCGACCGCCTCGCTCGGCCTGTTGTTCAAGCACGGCAAGATCGAAAAGACCTATTGGGCCGTGGTCGAGGGCGGACCGGCCGAGGACGAAGGCACCATCGACCTGCCGATCGGCCGCCTCAATGCCGAGCGCGGCTGGTGGCAGAAGCCCGATCCGGAGGGACAGCCGGCGGTCACGAACTGGAAGGTGCTCGGCCGCGGCGACGGCCTCACCTGGCTCGCCATGGAACCGGTCACCGGCCGCACCCATCAATTGCGCGTGCATGCGGCCTCGCAGGGCTGGCCGATCGTCGGCGACAACATCTACGGCAACGGCCCGCGCTTCGGCGAGCCGCGGCTGCATCTGCATTCGCGCGAGATCGGCGTGCCGATTTCGAAGAACAAGGAGCCGGTGCGCGTGGTCGCGCCGGCGCCGGAGCATATGCACGAGCGGTTGCGGGCGTGCGGATGGAATGGGGAGTGATTCGTCATTGCGAGCGAAGCGAAGCAATCCAGTCTATGCCGCGCGGATGCAGTCATGGATTGCTTCGGCGCTTCGCTCCGCGCAATGACGATCTAAACCGTCAGCCGCGCGCCATCATGGCCCGTGATCGCAAGCCGCCGCACCGCGCCCGGCGTCTCGCCGCTGATCGCAACCGGCAGATAATGCTCGGTGCGCCCAGCGGTCGCGCTTTCGATCAGCACATCGCGCATCGCGCCGACCTCCGACGCCAATCGCTTCCGCAGCGCCGCCTCGCCCGCCGCGCGCAAACGCTTCGCGCGCTCCTTGATCGCGCCGCCCGCGACCTGCGGCATCTGCGCCGCCGGCGTGCCCGGCCGCGGCGAATAGGGAAACACATGCAGGAAGGTGAGATCGCATTCCTCGACCAGATCGAGCGAGCGCGCAAACATCTCCTCGGTCTCGGTCGGAAAGCCCGCGATGATGTCGGCGCCGAGCGCGATGTCCGGCCGCAGCCGCCGCACCTGCGCGCAGAACTCGATCGCGTCCTGCCGCGAATGCCGCCGCTTCATCCGCTTCAGGATCAGATCGTCGCCGGACTGCAGCGACAGATGCAGATGCGGCATCAGCCGCGCGTCGTCGGCGATCGCATCGAGCAGATCGCGATCGGCCTCGATCGAATTGATCGATGAAATCCGCAGGCGTTTCAGCTCCGGCACATGGCGCAGGATCTGCTTGACCAGTTGCCCGAGCTTCGGCGCGCCCGGCAGATCGGCGCCGTAGCTCGTGAGATCGACGCCGGTCAGCACGATCTCGGCATGGCCGCGCTCGGTGAGCGCGCGGACCTGATCGACCACCGCGCCCATCGGCACCGAGCGCGAATTGCCGCGGCCATAGGGGATGATGCAGAAGGTGCAGCGATGGTCGCAGCCGTTCTGCACCTGCACGAAGACGCGCGGCAGGCCGCTCTGGAAAGCCGTCGACGAGATGCGGCGCCATCTCCTTGACCGCCATGATGTCGCTGACCGCGATCTTCTCGCCTCGCGCCGACATCGAACGCGGCGCGGGCCGCGCGCCAGGCGTCGCCGCGCATCTTGTCGTCATTGCCGATGACGCGATCGACCTCGGCCATATCGGCGAACATCGCGGCTTGCGTCTGCGCCGCGCAGCCGGTGACGACGATGCGCGCATCGGGCCGCTCGCGCTTCAGCCGGCGGATCGATTGCCGCGCCTGCGCCACCGCCTCATTGGTGACGGCGCAGCTGTTGATGACGATGGTCTGGTCGAGACCCGCGCTGCTCGGCCTCGCGCGCGATCACCTCGGATTCGAACGCGTTGAGGCGGCAGCCGAAGGTGACGACCTCGACGCTCATGCGACGGACGCGAACAGCGAGGGATCGAACTTGCCCTCATATTCGAACGACGCCGTGCCGGTCATCAGCACATGGTCGTCGCGCTCGCGCCATTCGATCGCGAGCTTGCCGCCGGGCAGCGTGATCTCGACATTGCGATTGGCGCGCTTCAGCCGCGCCGCGGCGACCGCGGTGGCGCAGGCCGCCGAGCCGCAGGCCCTGGTCAGCCCGCGCCGCGCTCCCAGGTGCGGATGGTGATGTGATCGCGATCGACGATATGGGCGAGCGTGATGTTGGCGCGCTCGGGGAAGATCGGATGATTTTCCAGCAGCGGCCCGAAGCGCGCGAGATCATAGGCGTTGACGTCGTCGACCCAGAAGATCGCGTGCGGATTGCCCATGTTCACCGCCGACGGCGAATGCAGGATCGGCGCGTCGATCGGCCCGATCTGCAATTCGATGTAGCGGGTGTCGCGAAACTCCTCGGCGAGCGGAATGTCCTGCCAGCCGAACTTCGGCGCGCCCATGTCGACCGTGTAGAGCTCGGGCGACGGGCCCTGCCAGCAATTCAACAGCCCGGCCGCGGTCTCGAAGGTCACCGCGGTCTGCCCGGTCTTCTCGAACAGGCGGCGCACCACGCAGCGCATGCCGTTGCCGCAGGCGCCGGCTTCCGAGCCGTCATTGTTGTAGATGCGGATGAAGGCCTCGGTGCCGGCGAGCCGCGGCGGCTGCAGCACCATGAGCTGGTCGTAGGGGACCTTCGCCGCCACCGCGCGCGCGTCCGCGCGCCGTCACCTTGCCGGCGGCATCGCGCAGATCGACCACGACGATCTCGTTGCCGATCCCGTTCATCTTGGCGAAGGCGTGGTTGGCGAGCGCGCTCATGAAATGCCCGAAATTCTGCCTGTCTTATATGGCGAATGATGGCCGGATTGACCAGCCCCTGCAGGGCAGATGACCGATCTGTTAGGGGACGGTAGCCGCCGTGCCGTGTTAGGGTTGCGCCACCCGGGAATCACGATCTTTCCGACGGAGACAACTGGATGACTCTCCCCTTCCTTCCCCGCAAAGCCCTGATCGCGTTGATCCCGGTGGCCGCGATCTGGCTGGGGATGGCGACCGCGCTGGCCCAGCAGGCGACGCCCTCTCCGTCCGCATCCGCAAGCCCGGCGCCCGCAGCGACCGCAAGCCCCGCTCCCGCCGCCTCGGCTTCGCCGGCGCCGGCCGCGAGCCCCTCCCCGTCGCCGTCGGTCGCGCAAACGCCGGCGCCCGCCGCGCCCGTGCAGGCCGCCGATCCCTTCGGCGAGCCGATCACGCTCGACGCCAAGAAGGTCGTGATCGCCAAGGGCAAGGCCAACTGGGATTCGGCGTTCGATACCCTGATCGATTCGTTCAAGGCGCTGAACGCGCTGCTCGACAAGCAGGGCATCAAGCGCGTCAGGCAATCTGATGATCGTCTACACCTCGACCGACGACACCGGCTTCACCTATCTCGCCGAAATTCCGGTCGAGCAGGAGCCGAAGAACCTCGGCAAGGACATGAGCATGGGCAAGTCGCCGGAAGGCAAGGCGCTGAAATTCGTCCATCGCGGCTCCTACGACAACATGGACAACACCTATGAGGCGATCACCAATCACCTCGACGACAAGAAGCTGGAAGCCAAGGACACCTTCATCGAGGAATACATCACCGATCCGCTGAAGACCGCGGAGGACAAGCTCGTGATCAACGTCTATGTGCCGCTGAAATGAGAACCGCTGTCCTCGCTCATCGCGATCGTCCTGCTCGGCGCGCCGGCGCTGGCGCAAACGCCTGCGGATTTTCCGCCGGCGATCTCGGTCACCGGCGAGGCGCAGATCTCGGTGCCGCCCGATCTCGCGTTCGTCGATGCCGGCGTCGCGACCGACGCCAAGACCGCGCGCGAGGCGTCGGAGGCCAACAACGCGGCGATGGGCAAGGTGCTGCGGCGCTGAAGGGCGCCAGCATCGACGCCAAGGACATCCAGACCTCGCGGCTGTCGCTGCAGCCGCAATATGCGCCGAACCGCTCCGGTCCGTCGCCGGTCGTCGGCTATCGCGCCAGCAACCGCGTCACCGTGCGCATTCGCGACGTGAGCAAGGTCGCCGGCGTCATCGACACGCTGGTCGGCGCCGGCGCCAACGACATCGGCAACATCAACTTCGCGGTGTCGCAGGCCTCGAAGCTGCTCGATGACGCGCGCGAGCAAGGCGGTCGCCGACGCGCGCCGCAAGGCCGAGATCTACGCCAAGGCCGCCGGCGTGACGCTCGGCGCGCCCTTGAGCATTTCCGAAGGAGGCGCGCGCCGCAGCCGATGTTCCGCGCCAAGATGGTGGCGCGGCATGGCCGCCGCGCCGACGCCGATCGCGCAGGGCGAAGAGACGCTGTCGATCTCGGTCAGCGTGACCTGGGCGATCAAGCAGTAGAGCTCGTCGTCCCGCGACGCGTGCAGCGCATAGCCGCAGCGCATGAGCCGGGCATCCACGCTTCGCGAGCTACGACGGCTCCGGATTAGCTGCGCATCGGCTCGCGCTGCGCTCGCATCCGGGACGACGATCTAAATCTCGAACACCTGCCCCGGCTTCAGCACCGCAAATTTCTCCCGCGGAATCTTCGCCGCATCCAGCGCCTCGCCGAGCGCGATCGCGGGCGCATCGATCGCCTCGTCGGTGAGCTGGAACGTGCCGTGATGATGCGCCAGCGCCTGCGCGGCGCCGCAATCGCCGAGCGCCTTCACCGCATCCTCCGGATTCATGTGCTGGTCGCGCATGAACCAGCGCGGCTCATAGGCGCCGATCGGCAGGATCGCGAGCCTGAAGCGGCCCATGCGCCTCGGCGACGCGGCGGAAATGCGTGCCGTCGCCATAGCCGGAATCGCAGACGATGTAGAGCTTGCCGGCCGGCGTCTCCAGCACGAAGCTCGCCCACAGCGCCTTGTTGCGGTCGAACAGGCCGCGCGCCGACCAGTGCCGCGTCGGCACCAGCGTCACCGCGACGCCGTTGCCGAGCTCGACGCGATCCTTCCAGTCGAAGCCTTCGGCCTTGATCGCGGCGTCCGCGTCGCGCATCACCGTGTCGTTGCCGAGCGGCGTGATCACGCGCGGCGCAGAACTTCGCGGCCAGCTTCGACAGCGTCGGCATGTCGAGATGATCGTAATGGCCGTGCGACACCAGCACGACATCGATCGTCGGCAGCGCCTCGAACGCGATGCCGGGATCGTTGTGGCGCTTCGGCCCGGCGAAGCTGACCGGCGAGACCCGCATCGACCACACGGGATCGACCAGGATGTTGAGCCCGGCGGTCTGGATCAGCCAGCTCGCATGGCCGACGAAGGAGAACCGCACCTTGTTGCCCTCGACGCGCGGCGGCGGCGTGTCGGCGTGCTCGTTGTCGACCCAGTCCGGCCAGGCGACGCGCTTGCGCTCGCCGAACTGCCAGCGCAGCACCTCGCCCAGCGATTTCGGCGGCATGCCGTCGGGGTCGAAGAAGCGCTCCCCGTCGAAATGATCGGAGACGGGACCGGAATAGGTTTTCATGCGGGAAATCCAGACAGACGGGCACGCCGATCGCGGCGGCGGCACCGGCGAAAAATCCAAGGAGGCGGCGGCGGGTGATCGGCACGGGGCGGGATGCAACTCCTGAAGTCGTGAGGAGTTATATGGCGTGGCCGCGCGGCGAGGGAACTCCGGCGCCGCATCAAAAATCGGCCAAGCCGAAAACATCAGTTTCACAGTGCCTTATATTCCTTACTAAAATACCTTTTGCGGACTTTCCTTGACTTTCGGCCGGCCTGAGCGTTTAACGCCGCCACTTCTCGAAAAGACTTTCTTCGACCCGCCGACCGGTCCCTGAGGCCGGAGGTCAACGCCCGACAGCGCGATGCGCCCTCGGGCGCGAAATGTCGATTTGCGCGCCGCAGAGCCGGTGACGAGGCATCGGAACGGACGGCTTGTTCGACAATCTGTCGGAAAAGCTTGGTGGCATTCTCGATCGGCTGACGGGCCGCGGCTCGCTGTCGGAGGCCGATGTCGACGCCGCGATGCGCGAGGTGCGCCGCGCGCTGCTCGAGGCCGACGTCGTCGCTCGACGTGGTGCGCGGCTTCACCGAGCGCGTGCGCGAGCAGGCGGTCGGCGCCACCGTCGTCAAGTCGGTCACGCCCGGCCAGATGGTGGTCAAGATCGTCCATGACGAGCTGATCGCGACGCTCGGCTCCGAAGGCCAGACCATCGACCTCAACGCGGTGCCGCCGGTCGCCATCATGATGGTCGGCCTGCAGGGCTCCGGCAAAACCACCACCACCGCGAAGCTCGCGCGCCGCCTGACCCAGCGCGACAAGCGCAAGGTGCTGATGGCCTCGCTCGACGTCTATCGTCCGGCGGCGATGGAGCAGCTCGCGGTGCTCGGCCGCGATCTCGACATTCCGACCCTGCCGATCGTCGCCGGCCAGAAGCCGCCGCAGATCGCGCGCCGCGCGCTCGAAGCCGGCAAGCTCGGCGGCTACGACGTGGTGCTGCTCGACACCGCCGGCCGCACCACGCTCGACGAAGAGATGATGGCGGAAGCGGCCGCGATCAAATCGACGGCCAATCCGCATGAAGTGCTGCTGGTCGCCGACGCGCTGACCGGCCAGGACGCGGTCAATCTCGCGCGCGCCTTCGATCAGCGCGTCGGCCTCACCGGCATCGTGCTGACGCGCGTCGACGGCGACGGCCGCGGCGGCGCCGCGCTGTCGATGCGCGCGGTCACCGGCAAGCCGATCAAGCTGATCGGCACCGGCGAAAAGACCGATGCGCTGGAAGATTTCCATCCCGCGCGCATCGCCGGCCGCATCCTCGGCATGGGCGACATCGTCTCGCTGGTCGAGAAGGCCGCCGCCAATATCGACGCCGAAAAGGCCGCGCGCACCGCCGAGAAGATGCGCAAGGGCCAGTTCGATCTGGCCGACATGCGCGAGCAGCTTTTGCAGATGGCGAAGATGGGCGGCATCAGCGGCCTGATGGGCATGATGCCCGGCATCGCCAAGATGAAGAACCAGATCGCGGCCGCCGGGCATCGACGACAAGATCATCAAGCGCCAGGTCGCGATCATCGATTCGATGACGCGCGAGGAGCGCAGCAATCCCGACATCCTCAAGGCCAGCCGCAAGAAGCGCATCGCGGCCGGCGCCGGCCAGAAGGTCGAGCAGGTCAACAAGCTGCTCAAGATGCACCGGAACATGGCCGACATGATGAAGGCCATGGGCTCGGGCAAGCGCGGCCCGCTCGCCGGCATCGCGCAGGCGATGGGCTTTGGCGGCGGCATGAGCCGCCCTCGCCGGAGCAGATGAAGGCGATGCCGGAGAAGCTGCAGGGCGGCGGTGGCCTGCCGGGCGGCTTGCCGAACCTGCCGAAGGATCTTCCGCCGGGCCTGCGTCAGGGCCTGCCGAATTTGCCGGGGCTCACCGGGCTCTCGGGCAAGCCGACCCTGCCGGGCCTCGGCGGCTTTCCCGGGGAAGAAGAAATAACCCGACTCACATCAATCGAACGACAAATCACACTTGAAGGAGAACTCAAATGCCAGTCGTTATCCGCCTCGCGCGCGCGGGCACCAAGAAGCGTCCCGTCTATCACGTCGTCGTCGCCGACTCGCGCTTTCCGCGCGACGGCCGCTTCATCGAGCGTCTCGGCCATTTCAATCCGCTGCTGCCGAAGGACAACGAGGCCCGGCTGAAGCTCGACATGGACAAGGTCAAGGCCTGGCTCGCCAAGGGCGCGCAGCCGTCGGACCGCGTGATGCGCTTCCTCGATGCCGCCGGCGTCAAGAAGCGCGAGGCGCGCAACAATCCGGAGAAGGCCGTGCCGCGCAAGGAGCGCAAGGCCAACGCCGAAGCCGCCGCCACGGCCGCCACAGCTGCCGCAGCGGCCGCCAAAACGGCAGCAGCGCAGCCGCAGCGGCCGCCAAGAAGTAAGCGCAACGGCGCGCCGCGGTGCCCGCGCAAGTCTGCGTCGCCCGGATCGGCGCCGCGCATGGCGTGCGCGGCGCCGTCAAGCTGTGGACCTTCACCGAGGATCCGTTCGCGGTGACGCGCTACGGCCCGCTCGCGACCAAGGACGGCGCGCGCGCGTTCGAAGTGGCGCACGCGCGCGAGGGCAAGGGCCATCTGGTGGCGACGCTGAAGGGCGTCACCACCCGCAACGAGGCCGAGCGCCTCAACGGCATCGAACTCTATGTCGCGCGCGAAAAACTGCCGGCGACGGATGAGGACGAATATTACCACGCCGACCTGATCGGCCTTGCCGCGGTCACCGCCGCGGACGAGCCGCTCGGCAAGGTCATCGCGATCCATAATTTCGGCGCCGGCGACATCATCGAGATCGCGCCGCCGCGCGGGCGCGACCATGCTGCTGCCGTTCACCAATGCGGTGGTGCCGACCGTCGACATCGCGGGCGGACGCGTGGTGATCGAACTGCCCGAGGAAATCGAAGGCGACGAGCCGCCCACCCTACGTACGGGTCCACCTACTGACGATTCCGATGACCTGGCGCGCCACCATCCTCACGCTGTTTCCGGAGATGTTTCCGGGGCCGCTCGGCGTCAGCCTGGCCGGCAAGGCGCTGGCGTCGGGGATCTGGGCGCTGGAGGCGCGCGACATCCGCGCCTCCGCCACCGACAAGCATCGCAGCGTCGACGACACGCCGGCCGGCGGCGGGCCCGGCATGGTGCTGCGCGCCGACGTCCTGGCGGCCGCGATCGATGCCGCCAATGCGCCCGCCGACCGTCCGCGCCTGCTGATGAGCCCGCGCGGTCGGCCATTGACCCAGTCCCGCGTGCGCGAACTGGCCGCCGGTCCGGGCGCGCTGATCGTCTGCGGCCGGTTCGAGGGCGTCGACCAGCGGGTGATCGAGGCGCGCGCGCTCGAGGAGGTCTCGATCGGCGATTACGTGCTCTCGGGCGGCGAAATCGCCGCGATGGCGCTGATCGACGCCTGCGTCCGGCTGCTGCCGGGCGTGATGGGCAAGGCCGAATCCGGAACCGAGGAGAGCTTCTCCGAAGCCCTACTGGAATACCCCCAATACACCCGCCCCCAGACCTTCGAGGGCCGCCCGATCCCGGAAATCCTGATTTCCGGCGACCATGCCAAGGTCGCGGCCTGGCGGCGGGCCGAAGCCGAGGCCCTGACCCGCGCCCGCCGGCCGGACCTCTGGGCTCAGCAAAAGCCGCCAAAAGACACGACAAAAGGGTGACAAGCCGGCGTCCATGCCTTATACGAGCGCCCAATTCCGCAAGTGGACGGCAGGATCAGCGCGAGCCCGCACAAGGCTGGGCGCGCCGCCGATGGAGATTTCCAATGAACCTCATTCAACAGCTCGAAAAAGAGCAATTCGACAAGCTGTCGGCCGCCAAGGAGATTCCGGACTTCGCGCCCGGCGACACCGTGATCGTCAACGTCAAGGTGGTCGAAGGCGACCGCACCCGCGTGCAGGCCTATGAAGGCGTCTGCATCGGCCGCTCCGGCGGCGGGCTCAACGAGAGCTTCACGGTGCGCAAGATTTCCTACGGCGAGGGCGTGGAGCGCGTGTTCCCCGTGATGTCGCCGATGATCGACTCGATCAAGGTCGTGCGCCGCGGCAAGGTGCGCCGCGCCAAGCTCTATTACCTGCGCAACCTGCGCGGCAAGTCGGCCCGCATCGTCGAGAAGACAGGAGCACCGCCACGGCCGTCGGCGAGTAAGCGTTCCGCATCGCGATTGGCTCGAAAGCGCGGGGATCACCCGCGCTTTTTTGTTGCGTCGCTTCAGCCTCGCTCTGCGAGCGCGGCGGACAGTCGCTCCTCGCAATGACGAGATTGAAAGCCCTCGCGCTTGCGATTCGCCGTGCTATATGATTTTGGAATGGTTCCCGCTCAAACCAGCATGGTCCGCCGGCGCGTCGTGATCGACGATCGCTCGCGCCTGCCCGGCCGCTTCTTCGGACGGTTCGCGACGTCAGCGACCTCGGAACTTACGCGCGCGCTTTGAAGCCGCGCTGACGTTTCCCTTTGCCGGCGCGCAATTTGCGCCGAACCGACCTCAAAAATTCCTGGAGCTTGACGCTCATGTCCAAACCGACCACGCTGTACGACAAGATCTGGAACGACCATCTGGTCCACGAAGCCGATGACGGCACCTGCCTGCTCTATATCGACCGGCATCTCGTCCACGAGGTAACTTCACCGCAGGCGTTCGAAGGCCTGCGCGCGACGAAGCGCAAGGTGCACGCGCCGGAGAAGACGCTCGCGGTCGTCGACCACAACATCCCGACCACCGATCGCTCCAAGCCGAATCCCGACCCCGAGAGCATCGAGCAGATGCGGGTGATGGCGGAGAACGCCAAGGAATTCGGCATCGAATATTACAACGAGTTCGACAAGCGCCAGGGCATCGTCCATGTGATCGGCCCCGAGCAGGGCTTTACCCTGCCCGGCACCACCATCGTCTGCGGCGACAGCCACACCTCGACGCATGGCGCGTTCGGCGCGCTCGCGCATGGCATCGGCACATCGGAGGTCGAGCATGTGCTGGCGACGCAGACGCTGATCCAGAAGAAGGCCAAGAACATGCGCGTGATCGTCGACGGCAAGTTGCCGGAAGGCGTGACCGGCAAGGACATCATCCTCGCCATCATCGGCGAGATCGGCACCGCCGGCGGCACCGGCTTCGTGCTGGAATATGCCGGCGAGGCGATCCGCTCGCTCTCGATGGAAGGCCGCATGACCGTCTGCAACATGTCGATCGAGGGCGGCGCGCGCGCCGGCCTCGTCGCGCCGGACCAGAAGGCGTTCGACTTCCTGCGCGGCCGGCCGAAATCGCCGAAAGGCGCGGCCTGGGACGCGGCGATGCGCTACTGGGAGACGCTGCGCTCCGACGACAGGCGCGCATTTCGATCACGAAATCCGGCTCGATGCGGCGAAGCTGCCGCCGATCGTGACCTGGGGCACCTCGCCCGAGGACGTGATCTCGGTCACCGGCATGGTGCCCGATCCCGACAAGATCGAGGACGAGGCCAAGCGTCTCTCCAAACATCGCGCGCTGAAATATATGGGGCTCGTCGCCGGCACGAAGGTCACCGACATCAAGCTCGACCGCGTCTTCATCGGCTCCTGCACCAATGGCCGCATCGAGGATTTGCGCGCCGCCGCCAAGATCGCCGAAGGCAAGACCGTGAGCGCGCATGTCAACGCGATGGTGGTGCCGGGCTCCGGCATCGTGAAGGAGCAGGCGGAAGCCGAAGGTCTCGACAAGATCTTCATCAAGGCCGGCTTCGAGTGGCGCGAGCCCGGCTGCTCGATGTGCCTTGCGATGAACCCCGACAAGCTGGCGCCGGAAGAGCGCTGCGCCTCGACCTCGAACCGCAATTTCGAGGGCCGCCAGGGTTTCAAGGGCCGCACGCACCTGGTGTCGCCGGCGATGGCGGCGGCCGCGGCGATCGCCGGGCATTTCGTCGATGTCAGGGAGTGGCGGTAGCGCGTTCGCTCAAGCTCGACAGGCTTTGGCAACGGCTCCTTAACGGACAGGGCGCAGACTCCTCGGCTCGACGTCAGGAGCCTGCCATGGCCGACAAGAAGTCTGATTTCGTCGATCTGATCTCGGATGCGACGCGCCAGTACTGGCGGCGTCCGGCCAAGCGCGCGGTCATCGAGGCTGCGCCGAAGGAAGAGAAGCGGCTCAGCAACTGGCCGCCGGAGCATCTGCAGCAATGGCGGCTGGAGAAGCTGACGCCGTGGAAGATCAAGCTGCATCCCTGGAAGTTCAAAGACTGGGTTTGAACCGGATCTGAATGAGAAAGGGCGCCTCGCGGGCGCCCTCTTCGTTTCTGCCGCTCATCAATAATAGCGGTGCCACCGGTGCCAGTGGCGATGCCAGCAGACCCGGCGCGGACCGTAATAGGTCCAGACGATCCGGCAGCGGTGATGATAGTAGGGATAGTAGTACGGATAGTAGCCGCCATGGAAGAAGCGGCGATGATGGAAGTGCGCGAAGCCACCGTGGTGGAAGCCGCCGAAATGCGCGACGCGCGCGCCATGCCAGCCGCCGCCGTGCCATCCTCCGCCGCCATGCCAGCCACCGCCACCACCGAAGTGCCACCGCCGAAATGGCCGCCACCATATGGCCACCGCCACCATGACCGCCGCCACCACCGCCATGGCCGCCTCCACCGCCGCGGACCTGAATCATCAAGTCATCCGTCGCCGATTGCGCCGGCGGCGCAGCTCCGGGATTGATCGGCGACATCGCCGCCGCGCGCTCGATCGGCACGGCCGACAGCGCGAACACCGCAGCCGCGGCAAGGCACGCGCTGCGGACGAAGCCAGGTGTTGAGATCGAAATCCTCTTCATGAGTAGTCCTCCTCGCATGATTGCAGGCAACAGCAAGCGCTCAAGCAAAGCTGCCTGCGTCATGTCCCATTGCTGGCATACCCCACACTTGACGCTAGTGATCGCGAGGTGAATGCGGCATGAATGATGCGCGTTGCGCGCGATCATTAAATCGATTGGCGAAATCGCGCGCGGTGGAATAACAAACAAGGCATGGTGTTCGCGCGAACTCGCGCGCTCACGGAACATCACGCATGACTGTCTACGTGATCGTTCAGCTGAAGATGATCTCGCGAAGGTTTCACGCCGTAGCGCAGCGACAGCGCCTCACCACCATTCCCAGCCATAGCCCCACAGCGGCGGGATCGGCAGGAACGGCGCCGGTGCATAATAGACCGGACGGCCGTAATACATGGGATAAGGGTAATTGGGACGATAGGCGTAGCGCTCATGCCGATGATATCGGCGCGCGCTGACATCGCTTGCGCCGGCCGCTTGCGCCTTCTTTGCGGCAGTCTTCCGCCGCTGCCGGCGCGACCTGCGCCGAGACGCCCAGCATCAGCGTTGCCGCGAGCAACGCCGTCCCGATCAATGTCCTCATCGAAGCTACCTCCGTTCAAACCATCATTCGCGGTGCAAGCCTAGCACCTGATCCGGCGGCGTGAACGAAAAACAAGCCCGCAACGCGGGCCTGTTCCGGTCTCAATGCAGACTCCCGCCGTTACCAATGGCGGCGGTGCCAGCGATGGCGATGCCATCCCCAGTGGCGACGATGATGCCATCCCCGGTGCCAGCCGTGATGATGGCCCCAGCGCACTTCGGTCGTGACCTGCCGCGTATCGTCCTGCACCGCGGTCGCGGCACCCGGATTGATCAGCGACACCGCGCCCGCACGCTGGACCGGCGAGGCCACCACCAGAACCGCGGCGATGGCCGCAAGGCCCAAAACTTTCGTCCCGTTCATCTCGTACCTCCCATCAGGAAATCACGTCTGCGCCGTACGGCTTGTGTTCAACCGTCCCGCCGCGACGCAGATGGAATTCGTAGAGATGAGCGACGTGAATGCGGACTGAATAGCTGCGTCATCAAGATGAATGAACACTCAGCGACGCACGGTTCCCTTGCGAACGAACGCAAATTTTTCGCGCGACAATTTTCAAAACCGGCGTAGGCTCGCGCGCGTATCTTCTGAAAGCGTCTCACAGGAGATCGTCATGTCTCGGCTGCAGCAAATCGCGCGCATCGTCCGCGCCGCATTCGGGATCGTCGCGTTGTGCTGGTCAGGCGCTGCCCTGGCCTCGCAGGGGCCGGGCGCCAGCATGGGCACGGCTAGCCATTTCACCCAACTGGCGATGGCTGTGCTGGTCTACGGGATGTCCGCGCTCGTGATCGGCGCCGGACTGATCGGCGCGATCCGCCGACACTGAGCCGTGGAAGTCAGTCCGCGACGGCTCGCGCGCTGCCAGTAGCAGCTGCATGCGCGGCACGATCACCGTGCCGCTCGGCCGATATTCCTGCTCGTAATGCGCGTTGCAGACGCGCACCGCGTTCGGGCCGGGATTGTAATGCGGATAGATCGTAGTCGGGATCGTAATTGGGCGTGACGCGAAGCCGGGCCTGCGGCCGGTAAACCCGGCGCGGCGGCGCATCGGGCGGCGCCGCCTGCGCAAGCCGGATCACGGGCTGCGCCTGCTCGGCTCGCGCGATCGACACAGGGCTCGATCGCCAACACCGTCAGAATGATTGCTGCGCCTGCCGCCCCGATCCGTCCCATCACGCTCACCACACCTGTTTGCCTGACCGTTCTAACATTCGCTTCGCGCCCGGCCAGCCCCGTCACAAATCCGAGATGCAGACTCTACTGGAACTCGCGCTAAACAGAGCGCCATGTGGACCAACCTGAAGGCGCCGTCGCTCGCCGAAATGGAAGTCATGGCGCACGAGATTTTCGAGCGCCTGCCCGAACGCTTTCGCAAGATGTCCGAGGGCGTGATCCTGCGCGTCGACGATTTCCCCACTGAAGAGGTTCTCGACGAAATGCAGGCCGAGAGCGAGTTCGACCTGCTCGGGCTGTTTCAGGGCACCGGCCTGCCCTTCCGCAGCAATGACGATGTCGCGCGCATGCCCAACATGGTCTGGCTCTACCGCCGGCCGATCCTGGACTATTGGGCCGAGCACGAGGAGGCGCTGGGCGACATCGTCCGCCACGTCCTGATCCACGAGATCGGGCATCATTTCGGGCTGTCGGACGACGACATGGCCGAGATCGAGGCCGGCGCTTGATCCCCGACATCGTCACCTTCTGGCACGGTCCGCTGGATCGGCTGCGGCAGACCTGCCTGAGGTCGCAGCTCGCGGCCGGACACAAGGTCACCGTCTACAGCTTCGACACCATTCCGGGCCTGCCCGACGGCGTCGCCAACAGCGACGCCGAGGCGATCCTGCCGCATGCCTTCTCGGAGAAGCTGCGGCCGCCGCGAGCGCGACGGCTCGTGGCGCGACTGGACCACGCTGCAGTTTTCCGACTTCTTCCGCATGCGGCTGATGGCGCGCGGCGCCGGCCTCTGGCTCGATGCCGACGTGCTGCTGCTCAAGCGCATCGAGCTCGATCCGGAGAAGCCGTACTTCGCCTGGGAGCGGCCGCGCCAGCTCGGCAACTCCGTGCTCTATCTGCCGCCCGGCGATCCGATCGTCACCGCGTTCGAGGATCTGATGGAGCAGGAGGAACTGACGCCGGAGTGGCTGTCGCTGAAGCACCGCATCACCTTCGCGCTGAAACGCCTGCGCGGCGGCTCGAACCGCGTGTCCGACCTGCGCGTGGCGATCTACGGACCGGCGGCGCTGACCGCGCTCGCCAATCGCGCGGGCTCGGCGCGCGACGCGCTGCCGAAGAAGTCGTTCTACGCCGTGCATGCCGAAGCCGAAGCAATTCTTCGAGGCTCGGCGATTTCGCCGCGCTGATCGCGGATCCCGAGATCATCGGTCTGCACATCTCGCCGAAGGGCCGCGGCAATTCGGTACCCGATCCCCGGCAGTCTCTATGCATGGGCCGCGGAGCGGTTCGGCTAGTCAGCCCATCTTTGCGATCGCATCCGATATCGCGATGGTGCGCTTGGCCATCTCCATGTGCAGCCGCTCCACCATGCGGCCGTCGAGCTGGATCGCGCCGCGCGCGGCGTTCTCCGGCAATTCGAACGCCGCGATGATCTTGCGCGCCTCGGCGACCTCTTCCGCCGGCGGCGTGAAGATCGCGTTGCAGGCCTCGATGTGGCTCGGATGGATCAGCGTCTTGCCGTCGAAGCCGAGATCGCGGCCCTGCGTGCATTCGGCGGCAAAGCCGTCGAGATTGCCGATATCGCCGTAGGGCCCGTCGAGCATTTCGAGCCCGTGCGCATGCGCCGCCAGCACGCAATGCGTGATCATCGGGATCATCGCGCGCGCGGCCCGGCATCATCCTGATCCGCGTTTCCCGCGCGATGTCGTTCGGTCCGAACACGAAGCCGGCAAGCCGCGTCTTGGGATCGCGCGACGCGGCGGCGAGCTTGTCGGCATCGAGCACCGCGCGCGCGGTCTCGATCATGGCCCAGACCTTGACGGAGGCCGGCGCGCCGAGCTCGCTCAGGCGCGCGCCGATCTTGTTGAGGTCGTCCACCGTGGAAATCTTCGGCACCACGATGCCGTCAGGCTCGACCGCGCCCGCCATCGCCGAATCGTCGGACCACCAGGAGGTGTCGAGGCTGTTGGTGCGGATCAATATCTCGCGCTTGCCGAAACCCCTGGCCTGCACGGCCTGCGCGATCTGCTCGCGCGCCTTCGACTTGGCGTCGGGCGCAACCGAATCCTCGAGGTCAAGGATCAGGCAGTCTGCCGCGAGATTGCGCGCCTTTTCCAGCGCCCGTGCATTCGATCCGGGCATGAAGAGCAGGCTGCGGCGCGGGCGGATCATGGACGGTTCCTCACATTTTTCTGATCAGGCGATATCATTTCGATTGAGTCGTTCGGAAGTCTTGTCCCGCGTCGTCGCCATGTGGTTAGCCAGAGCCATGGACCTGTTTCCCAAAGCATTGCTGGACGGCTACCGCACCTTCCGGGCGCAGCGATTGCCGACCGAGCAGTCGCGCTATCGCGACCTGTCGGTGCGCGGACAAGCGCCGGAGACCATGGTGATCGGCTGCTGCAATTCCCGCGTCTCGCCGGAGGTGATCTTCGACGCCGGCCCCGGCGAATTGTTCGTGATGCGCAACATCGCCAACCTGGTCCCGACCTATCAGCCCGACAGCGCGGCGCACGGCGTCTCGGCGGCGCTGGAATTTGCGGTCAGCGTGCTGAAGGTCAAACACATCGTGGTCCTCGGCCACGCCCAATGCGGCGGCATCCGCGCCTTCGTCGACAAGGCGGCGCCGCTCTCTCCCGGCGACTTCATCGGCAAGTGGATGGCGATGTTCATCAAGCCGGGCGAGATCGTCGAGCAGCGCGAGCATGAGTCGATGCAGCAATTCGTCACGCGCATCGAGAAAGCCGCGGTGTTCCGCAGCCTCGAGAACCTGATGACGTTCCCCTTCGTCCGCAACCGGGTCGAACGCGGCGAGCTGCAGCTGCACGGTGCCTATTTCGGCGTCGCCGAGGGCTCGCTGTTCGTGCTCGACCGGGTCGCGAAGGAATTTCGCAGCGTCGTGACCGGCGCGGTCGCGTAGCTAGCCTTCCTTGTCCGCGGTCCAGCGATCCGAGATCGCGAGCAGCAGCGCCGAAATCACGAACACCAGATGGACCGCGACCAGCCAGGTCATCTTGGTGGCGTCGAACGACGAGTCGATGTTGAGAAACGCCTCCAGCACATGGATCGCGGAGATCGCGACGATCGAGGCGAGCAGCTTCTGCTTCAGCCCGGCGAAATCGATCTTGGTGATCCAGATCGGCCAGGTCGGATTGCTCGAAGTGTCGATGCGCGAGACGAAATTCTCGTAGCCGGAGAACACCACGATCAGGATCAGATTGCCGACCAGCGTGACGTCGATCAGCGACAGCGCGTCGAGGATGGTCTCGCTCGATTTGGCGCCGGGCGCATGCAGGATGAACTCCCAGAGCATGCGCAGGAATTTCAGCAACAGCACCGCAAGCGCGACCACCAGGCCGAAATAGAACGGCGCCATGATCCAGCGGCTGTTGAACAGCACGTATTCGATCACCCTGAGCACGGGATTGCTGCGCGACGCGGGAGCCGGCTGGTCGGACATCGCTCTCCCCCGGCCCCGCGACTTGCCTTACGCCGCCTTCTTCTTGGCGCTGAGCAGCTTGCGGTTGATCAGCACTTCCGCGATCTGCACCGCGTTCAGCGCCGCGCCCTTGCGCAGATTATCGGAGACGCACCACAGCACCAGCCCGTTGTCGACCGTGGGATCGGTGCGGATGCGGCTGATATAGGTCGCGTCCTCGCCCGCCGCCTCGTAGGGCGTGACGTAGCCGCCCGGCTCGTGCTTGTCGATGACGAGACATCCCGGCGCCTTGCGCAGGATGTTGCGCGCCTCGTCGACCGAAATCGGATTTTCGAATTCGATGGTGACGGCCTCGGAATGGCCGACGAACACCGGCACGCGCACGCAGGTCGCGGTCAGCTTGATTTTGGGATCAAGAATCTTCTTGGTCTCCATCATCATCTTCCACTCTTCCTTGGTGTAGCCGTCCTCCATGAACACGTCGATCTCGGGGATGACGTTGAAGGCGATACGCTTGGGGAATTTCTTGGTGACCAGGTCGTCGTTGGTGTAGACGGCCTTGGTCTGCTGGAACAGTTCGTCCATCGCATCCTTGCCGGCGCCCGACACCGACTGATAGGTCGACACCACGACGCGCTTGATGGTGGCGGCGTCATGCAGCGGCTTCAGCGCCACCACGAGCTGCGCGGTCGAGCAGTTCGGATTGGCGATGATGTTCTTCTTCGTGAAGCCCGCGACCGCATCCGCATTCACCTCGGGCACGATCAGCGGCACGTCCGGATCCATGCGAAAGGCCGACGAATTGTCGATCACGACCGCGCCGGCGGCGCCGATCTTCGGCGACCATTCCTTCGACACCGCGCCGCCCGCCGACATCAGGCAGATGTCGACGTCGGAGAAATCGTAATGCTCCAGCGCTTTGACCTTGAGAGTGCGGTCGCCATAGGAGACTTCGACGCCCATGCTGCGGCGTGAGGCAAGTGCGACGACTTCATCGGCGGGGAATTTGCGCTCGTCGAGAATGTTGAGCATTTCGCGCCCGACATTGCCGGTCGCGCCGACCACTGCGACTTTGTAACCCATCGTTCACTCTCCGAAGAAAAATGCTTCTCGCTCGCTGGAAGCGGAAAGGGAAGCGGCAGCGCTTCTATGCGAGAAACGCGGTCAACACAACGTTACCATGGCGCGGCGGCGTTTCATGCAGTCCTTTCCGGGCATTCCCGCCCGCTCGCTTTTTGCGGCCAGAATCTCATCCCGCGCTGACCAGCTTCACCGACGAAGTCTGCGCCACCTTTGCGCGCCTGTTCGCCTATATGGGAACGCTGGCGCTGCTTGGCATCCTCACGATCCATGGCTGGGATCAGTTGCAGCTCTTGCTGGCCGATGAGCCCGCCGCCAAGCCCGGCTGGAGCCCGGCCGACCGCTCTTATCCGGCTTTTGCGGTCGGCGGCGCGGATTCGCGCGAGAAATCAGTCTCTTACACCATCCTTCGGCATCCCGAGGGCGGCCGGAAGGATATCCTGCGCTGGACCGGACCGGATGCGACAGGTCGTGGCCGAGCTCGAAATCTACCGTCCGGGCGGCGAATTCGATGCCGCGCCAGGCGCTGGCCTCGCGGCGCGGATGGGCGGAACTTTGGGCTTGGAGACAGCGGGCGTGCTCGACAGCAAGTTCGGTGCTGTCTCACTGCTCCGCCAGGCAGGCCTCGCCGAGGCCAGTTCCTGCCTCGCCTTCTTCAGGCGCAACGACGATCCGGCCCTGCAAATCTCGGGGTTTTCCTGCGAGCGCGATAGCCTGCCGGCGCGCCGCGCGGCGATCGGCTGCATGCTGGATCGCCTGACCTTGCTGACATCGGGCAATGATCCGAAGCTGGCCGAGTTGTTCGCACATGCCGAGCTGAAGCGCGGTGGCTGTGCCGCCACGAGCCTGATGGCGGACTGGATGAGTTCGACCGAAAACCCGCAACTGCGGGGCGCGTTTTGACGCGGCCGAGGCCCCGATTTTCCTGCAACATTTTGGCATCACACGGCATTTATCTGGTCCGGTGTGGCCGGATTGACCTTGTGACGCCATATCTGCGGCAGATAGTCTCCCCGCAAATCGGGTTTCGCGGCCTCCGGGCCGCAAGGTGAGGATGCAATGACCCAGGGATTTTCGCTCCGGCCGCGTCGCGCTGGTGCTGGCGGGCGCCTTGTTTGCCGCAAGCCTGGCGACGCCGGCCGCCGCGCAATCGGGCATGCAATATGACAAGCGCGGCAGCGCCTATTACGGACCGAGCGGTCCGAACGTGCAGTATCAGCAGGGCAACACGCGTATCTATGTCAGCAAGCGCTCCTGGCTCGATGGCGGCACCGAGGTGCTGCCGGGCGAGCGCAAGTACACCGATTATGCGCTGCCGCCGGGCCAGTCGTTCGGCATGCAGAACCGCAACCGTCCGCTGGAGCGCCAGCCGCTCAATCCGTCCTCCGATCTCGGCGGCGAGCCGACGCGCTTCCCGCTGTATTGAGCGGGCGATTCGTCGGATTGCGAGTTTCGAAGCGAGACGCCATCCATCGCGCTCGCATAGAGAGAAGCTGCGATCGCTTCGTAGCGCGGAGCGCATGTCATGCGGGTCGGCCCACGCAGGCGCCCGGATTCGCTTCGCTCACTCCGGCAATGACGAGCATTGCGATTAAGCGTGCAGCTTCTGCATCTCGCCCAGGATCGCCTCGCCCATCTCGGTGGTCGAGGCCGCCTTCGAGCCCTCCGACTTGATGTCGGCGGTGCGCAGGCCGCTCGCCAGCACCGCCGCGATCGCGGCATCGAGCTTGTCGGCGAGTTCGCCCATGTCGAAGGAATAGCGCAGCGCCATGCCGAACGACGCCAGCATCGCGATCGGATTGGCGAGGCCCTTGCCGGCGATATCGGGCGCGGAGCCGTGCACGGGCTCGTACAGCGCGCGGCGCTTCTTCGTTTTCGCGTCGACCTCGCCGAGCGAGGCCGACGGCAGCATGCCGAGCGAACCCGTCAGCATCGCCGCGATGTCGGACAGCATGTCGCCGAACAGATTGTCGGTGACGATGACGTCGAACTGTTTCGGCGATTTCACCAGGTTCATGCCGCCGGAATCGGCGAGCTGATGCTCCAGCGTGACATCCTTGTACTCGCGCGCGTGCAGCGCGTCATCACCTCGTTCCAGAGCACGCCCGACTTCATGACGTTGCGCTTCTCCATCGAGGTCACCTTGTTGCGGCGCTTGCGCGCCAGATCGAAGGCGACGCGGCCGATGCGCTCGATCTCGTAGGTGTCGTAGACCTGGGTGTCGACCGCGCGCTTCTGGCCGTTGCCGAGATCGGTGATGGTCTTCGGCTCGCCGAAATAGACGCCGCCGGTGAGCTCGCGCACGATCATGATGTCGAGGCCTTCGACCGCCTCGCGCTTCAGGCTCGAGGCATCGGCCAGCGCCGGATAGCACACCGCGGGACGCAGATTGCCGAACAGGCCGAGCTCCTTGCGCAGCCGCAACAGGCCGGCCTCGGGCCGGGCGTCATAGGGCACGCTGTCCCATTTGGGTCCGCCGACCGAGCCGAAGATGATGGCGTCGGCCGCCTTCGCCTTCGCCATGGTGTCTTCGGTGATCGACACCTTGTGCGCGTCATAGGCGGAGCCGCCGACCAGCCCCTGCTCGGTCTCGAAGCTCGCGATGCCTTTCGCATTGAGCCAGTCGATCAGGCGCTTCACCTCCGCCATCACTTCGGGGCCGATGCCGTCGCCGGGGAGAAGCAGGAGCTTGTGGGTCGCCATGGGTGTTTCCTCAGAAGGTCTCGTCATGGCCGGGCTTGACCCGGCCATCCACGTCTTCCTTATCACCGCGGATAGAAAGACGTGGATGCCCGGCTCAAGGCCGGGCATGACGAAGAGCGTGAAATCGGCGGAGTGCTAGAACGCCGGGCGCGGATTGGCAAGGCGCGCGGCGCAGCACGCATCGCCGTTGCATGACAGGCAAGACACCATTGCCGTGCGTGGTTGCGCAGGCGCGGGCTCATCTCCATAACAGGTGCCTGCCGGAGCCAATTGTGCGAGCCCCCGATCCTCCCCACACCACGCGCATCCCGCGCGGCTGATCCTGATCCTGTCGCTGGCGCCGACCATCGGGCTCGGCATCGGCCGCTTTGCCTATGCGCTTGTGCTGCCCGACATGCGCGACGCGCTGGCATGGTCGTATTCGGCGGCCGGCTTCATGAACACCATCAACGCGGTCGGCTATCTCGTCGGCGCGCTGGTGGCGGCTCAACTGATCAAGCGCTTCGGCCTGATCCGAAGCGTGCGCTGGAGCACGATTGCCTGCGTCGCCTCGCTCGCGCTCTGCGCCATCACCGGCAATTTCGTCGCGCTCAGCTTCGCGCGGCTGCTGTCGGGTTTCGCCGCAGCCTTCGGCTTCGTCGGCGGCGGCGCGCTGGCCGCGACGATTGCGCAATCGCGGCCCGCGCGCGCAAATTTCCTGTTGAGCCTGTTCTATGCCGGACCCGGCATCGGCATCCTCGCGTCGGGACTCATCGCGCCGTTCACGCTGCAGGCGTTCGGGCCGGGCTCGTGGTGGATCGTGTGGTGGGCGCTGACAATTCTCTCGGTCATCATGATCGTGCCGTTGCTGCTCGTGCGATTCGGCGGCAGTGCGCTGATCGAAACGAATACGCGCATTCGCTTTTCGGTGCGGCCGGTGCTGATCTATCTCACCGCCTATTTCCTGTTCGGCGCCGGCTACATCGCCTACATGACGTTCATGATCGCCTATGTGCGCGACGGCGGCGGCGGCGCGGCGGCGCAGGCGATTTTCTGGAGCCTGATCGGCGTCAGCGCGTTCGCCACGCCATGGGTGTGGCGGCGCGTGCTCGCGCTCGACCGCGGCGGGCTCGCCATGACCATCATCCTCGGCACCAACGCGCTCGGCGCGGCGCTGCCGATCTTCGGCCATGCGCCGCTGTTGCTCGCGGTCTCCGCGCTGGTGTTCGGCGTCGCCTTCTTTGCCGTGGTGGGATCGACCACGGCGTTCGTGCGGCTGAACTATCCGCCGTCGGAATGGCCGGCCGGCATCGCGGCGATGACGATCGCGTTCGGCATCGGCCAGACGTTGGGGCCGATCGCGGTCGGCGCGGTCACCGACTGGCTCGGCAATCTCTCCTACGCGCTGAATGTCTCCGCCGCGCTGCTGGTGCTCGGCGCGGTGCTGGCGGCGTTCCAGGGGAATTGAAGCCGAGCGCTTAGCGGTTGCGCTCGCAAACGCCGGACGAAAAGGTTTGCCTCGCGCAGGATGCGTTAAGGAGGTTCCCGTGTTCGAAATCAGCAATCAGCATATCCTGGTCACCGGCGGCTCGAGCGGCTTCGGCCGGCACTTCGCGCGCTTCCTTGCGAGCAACGGCGCCAAGGTCACGCTGGCCGCGCGGCGCGCCGAGGCGCTGGCCTCCGCGGTCGACGAGATCAACGCATCCGGCGGCAAGGCCTCGAGCGTCGTGCTCGACGTCACCGTCGCCGCGACGATCGATGCGGCGATGGTTGAGGCCGAAGAGAAATTCGGCCCGATCCATGCCGTGGTCAACAATGCCGGCGTCACCGCGACCAAGCCCGCGCTCGATCAGGACGAGCGCGCCTGGGACAGCGTGATCGACACCAATCTCAAGGGCGTGTGGCTGGTGGCGCAGGCCGCCGCGAAGCGCATGGTCGCCAACAAGGTCAAAGGCTCGATCGTCAACATCGCCTCGATCCTGGGCTTGCGCGTCGCAGGCGCGTCGCGCCCTACGCGATCTCGAAAGCCGGCGTGGTCCAGATGACCAAGGCGCTCGGCGCTGGAATGGGCGCGCTACGGCATCCGCGTCAACGCGCTGGCGCCGGGCTATTTCGCCACCGAGCTGAACGACGATTTCTTCGAGGGCGAGCACGGCCAGGCGCTGATCAAGCGCGTGCCGCAGCGCCGCCTCGGCCAGCTCAGCGAGCTCGACGGTCCCCTGTTGCTGTTGATTTCCGACGCCGGCTCGTTCATGACCGGCAGCGTGGTGGCGGTCGACGGCGGTCACCTCGTTTCGGGGCTATAACGGGCAAACAGGTGACATGACCACGCGCTCGAATCTGCGTGAGGTGATCCTCAGCGCGTGAAAAACCGCGGTAGCGTGGCCCCCAGAAGAACTCCTCGCGTACCTTCAGCCCACGGATACGCCAGCCTTGGCCCGGCTTATCGCGAGCGCCAGAATGCGATGCAGAAGCTCCTCGTAATCGAGTCCGTCATGCTTCGCCGCTGTCGCGAACTCCTGGCTCTTGGCGATCTCAGGATTGGGATTCGCTTCAATGAAGTAGAGCGTGCCGTCGGGGGCGAGGCGAAAGTCGATGCGCGCGTAGCCATCCAGCCCCAGCGTCCGGTAGATGCGTTTTGCGGTTCGCTGAATCCGGGCGCGCAGCTCCGGCGCAAGGTTCTTGGCCGGCCCATCCACGATGCCGACGCGCTCCTGATAGCCGACATCGTGTTTGACCTTCTCGGTGGCGATCTGCTGGCCGCCCATGGTGCCGAATTTCAATTCCCACACCGGCAGCACGCGCAGCCGCGTGTTGCCGAGCACGCCGACATAGAGCTCGCGCCCGTCGATGAATTGCTCGGCGATCGCGGCGGTTCCGACCCGCTCGTGGATGAAGACGACGCGCTCCGCGAGCTTCTCGTCGGTATCGACGATCGATGCCTGCGAGATGGCAATGGAGCCATCCTCGTTCAGGCTCTTGACGATCAGCGGCAGCGCAAGGCGCGCCGGCCGTTTCACCTTGCGGTTCATCGGAAACACCGCGAAGGCCGGCACCGCGACCCGGCGAGAGTGAACCAGGGTCTTGGACAGATCCTTGCCGCGCGCCAAAATCAGGCCACGCGGGTTGCATCCGGTATAGGGAATCTTCATCAGCTCGAGGAAGCTTGCGATGTGCTGGTCGTACACCGGCTCATTGTGAAACAGCTCCAGCAACGTGAAGATCACATGCGGCTTGAATGTTTCGATCTCGTCGCGCAGCGGCTTGATCTCCTCCTGCACGCCGAGCGGGCGAACGTCATGACCGGCCGCGCGCAAGGTGCTCACGACGTCGTATTCCGTCTTCCATTCGTTGATTTGCCGCGCGGAGTAGCCGTCCGTGGAGTCCGGAGGCATGTAGTCGGGATGCATCAGCACCAGAACGCGCAGGCGTCTCATAATGCGATCCATTTGCGCCGCGACGGGCCGAACAGCGCGTGCATGGTCTTGGCGGTCAACAGGACCGTGAAGTCGGCCACGAGTTTCCGTTCGGAGCCGACGGCACGCAGGTCGAGTTCGCGGCAGCGGGTGATCATGTCGTCGAGCACGGCATCGAGCGTCAACTGATTTTCGCCGGTCCAGCGCGCGACGAGCTGCCTGATCCGGGCGCGGTGCCGCCTGATGAAGCTCGAGGCCGGTTGGCTTCGGCGGTGCCGCGGATCGGCGGAAAACATCCGTTGCAGGTCGCGATCGTAAGTCTTCGGCGGGGTGAAGGCGTAGAACGCCTGCCTCTTCTGGTAGTGCTCGCCAAGGGTCTGGCTCAGCTCATGCAGCGGATCGAGGCGCTCGCGCGTCATGTTTGGCGGCCGTTTGCCTGCGATTTCGCCCATCAGCTCGTCGACATATTCGAGCTTCTTCAGCGCCGGCCAACCGGCATAACGCGTCCGCCAGTTCGACCGCGGCCGCAGCCACACCGCGAAGGTTTCGGCGAAATCCTCGTCCGGATGGCTCTGCGCATACCAGAGCCGAAGATGCTGGACGTAACGGCGGCTGGCCGGATTGGGCCGGTAGAAGCGCGGATAGTGTTTCGAGGACGGACCGAACAACCGCTGCCAGCGCCGGCGGCGCTGCAGCTGGTAGGCATGCTGGACGGCATGGCCCGCCTCATGGCGGAGAATCGCCATGCACTCGGACCAGGTGCCGCCTTCGACGTCGAGCATCATTTTCTGCTCGAGCTTCATCAGGCGGGGATGGGCGAGATAGAAGGGAACGGCAATGCCGGGCACATGTGCGGGACTGAACCATTCGCTCGATATCCATGCGTGCGGCCGCAGCCGGATGCCGCGCTCTTCGAGCTCTTCGTAGAGGGTGTTGAGACAATCCTCGAGCCAGGTGCCTTCGACCCCAACCCTCAGGCTGCTGAGGCGCCGCTTGAGCAACTGCTCATCCGACAGCTTTTCCCAGGCATATCTTTTGCGGCGTGGCATAGGCATCCAGAGGACAATTCGGTGCCTGGATGGTGTCATAGGACGATGTTGGCGACAATCCGCCGAGACAGGTCCGGTCCGGCCTTCGAGGTCTGCCGACCCCGCAGGCCAACCCGCGGCCCGATCGACAAGTACTCGCCTTTATTGTTTGCGCATGATCTTGCCGGAAAACCGCTTCACACTTTTCCGGATCATGCGCCCGGATTCAGCTTCCGCTGAACGAATTGTAGCCCTGGTCTTCCCAGTAGCCGCCCTTGTAGTCGTTGGTGACCTCCATCGAGATCACGTATTTCGGGTTCTTGAACCCGAGCTTGGTCGGCACGCGGATCTTCATCGGATAGCCGTAGGCGCGCGGCAAAATCTCGTCGGCGAACTTGAACGTCATCTGGGTCTGCGGATGCAGCGCGGTGCGCATGTCGAGCGGCGAGTTGTAGCCCTCCTTGTCGGCGCACTGGAACCAGACATATTTCGCCCTGGTGTCGGCGCCGATCAGCTTGAGGAAGTCGCGCAGCGGCGTGCCGGTCCAGCTGCCGATCGCGCTCCAGCCCTCGACGCAGATGTGCCGCGTCACCTGCTTGACCTGCGGCAGCTTGTAGAGCTCGTCGAGCGTCCAGGACTTCTTGTTGTCGACGAGGCCGCGCACCTCGAGCTTCCATTCCTTGCCGTCGACCTCGGGCGCATCGTCGAGATCGTAATAGGCGTTGAACGGGAACGGCTTGGTGATCATGCTTTCGGGAAATTCCGGCGCCAGCGCGTCCGGATTGAATATCCAGGCCTGCACCGCGTCGTTGAACTTCGAGACCTTCTTCAGCATCTCCTCGGCGGAGTCGCTGTCGAGCACGTTGCAGCCGGTCAGCAGGGTCAGCGCGCCGAGGCTGGCGCCGCCGGAGATGAAGCGCCGCCGCGTCAGGTCGGGCATGGCCTTGGCGGCATCGCGCACCAGCAATTGCTTGTCGACGCCGGGGATCAGAAGTTTGCGCATACGGCCCATGGTCGATCTCCAGGAATTAGCGGCCGATGATCATGGCGCGCAGGCTCTTCGGCACCAGCAGCGCCAGCGCGACATGCACGATCAGGAACAGCACGATCGCCGACATGCAGAAGAAGTGGACATAGCGCGCCCAATCGTAGCCGCCGAACAGCGCGACCAGCCAGCTCAGCTGCACCGGCTTCCAGATCGACAGACCCGACAGCACGATCACCACGCCGACCGCGATGATGCCGGCATAGAGCAGCTTCTGCACATAGTTGTATTTGGAGAGATCGTCATGGGCGAGCTTGAAGGTCAGCGCCGCCTTGACGTCGGAGAGCACGCCGCGTCGGCGTGATCGGCAGCAGCTTCTTGCGGAAGCGGCCGGTCGCAAAACCCGTGATGAGATAGATCAGGCCGTTGACCATCAAGAGCCACATCGCGGCGAAGTGCCACAGCAGCGCGCCGCCGAGCCAGCCGCCGAGCGTGATGCTGCTGGCGAAGCGGAAGGGAAACAGCGGTGAGGCGTTGTAGATCTGCCAGCCCGACATGATCATCAGGATCATCGCAACCGCGTTGGCCCAGTGCATCGCGCGCACCCAGGCCGGCTGGATGACCTTGGCTTTTCCTTGGGCTTGTTCCTGCGTCGCGGAACTGTCTGATGCGGCAAGGCTGGACATGGTTGATCCCTGAAACTCCTGACGTCATATACGCCTTAAACACCGGATTCGTTACTGCCTGCCTGCTATCGGGTCGATACCTAATGTCTATGGCCTTCACAAAAAAGCGAGCCGGGGAGGACCCCGGCTCGCCGTCGTGCGTCCCTTGGGACACTGTGGGAGATTCAGGACACGCGGTTGACGCCTCAGGAGGCCGGCAGCAGCACGGTGTCGACCACGTGGATCACGCCGTTCGACTGATGCACGTTGGTGATCGAGACCATCGACTGATCGCCCTTGGCGTCGATGATCCAGGTCTTGCCGTCGGACTTCTTGACGGTGAGTTCCTCGCCCTCGACGGTCTTCAGCTTCTTGCCGTCGGTGAGGTCGGCGGCGTCGAGCTTGCCGGCGACCACATGGTAGGTGAGGATCTTGGTCAAGGTCGCCTTGTTCTCGGGCTTGACGAGAGTGTCGACCGTGCCGGCCGGCAGCTTGCCGAAGGCGGCGTTGGTCGGCGCGAACACCGTGAACGGGCCCTTGCCTTCGAGGGTCTCGACCAGGCCGGCGGCCTTCACCGCGGCGACCAGCGTGGTGTGGTCCTTCGAATTGACGGCGTTCTGGATGATGTTCTTCGACGGATACATCGCCGCACCACCGACCATCACGGTCTTCTCTTCGGCTCGCTGCGCCGCCGGCGCGACGAAGGTCGCGGTGATCGCCAGCACGCTGAAAGCCGCCGCCGACAAAAATGCAATACGCTTGGACATGGAGTGTCTCCCGATTGGATTGGTGACCGGCGGCCATCCGCCGATGAAGGGGTCAACGATGGCGCTGCTTTGAGTGTTGGTTTTGCTGCGCCGTCGTTGAGCGGAGCTACGGGAGCCGTTTGCGGGCAGTTTCCGGAAATAATTCTTTGTGATGCGCTGAAACTAAATGCGGGCGTGGCCGTGTGGCGCCGCTGCAGCGCAATTTCCATTCGACGGAATGGACGGGTGCGATGCCGCGAGCAATTCGTTTGCGTCGCGCGGCCGATTGGTTCAGCCTCTCAAGAAAACATCGCATCAACGGGGAAGCGATCATGAGCAGCATCACCGCGGACGGACTGTCCGCACCTGGCGCCAGCGACGACATCGGGCCGCTCGAGCAAAAGCATCTGCAATACGCCAACTACCGCGCCGTCGCCGGCGGCAAGGATGTCTCGAAAACCCATTGGCATATCGCGATCGCCAACGCGCTCGGCTGGGGTTTTGACGGCATGGACGGCGTGATCTTCGCGCTGATCTCGCCACTGGTGATCAAGGAATTCGCGCTCACGATTCCGGAGTATCGCTCCGGCCTGCAGATCGCGCTGTTCATCGGCATCGCCGGTCTCTATTTCTGGCCGTGGCTGTCCGACCGGCTCGGCCGGCGCACGCTGCTTGCGGTCAACATCGCGATGTTCTCGCTGCTGATGCCGGTTGCGGCGCTGTCGCCGACGTTTGCGGTCTTCGTGATGGCGCGCTCGGCGCTTTTCTTCGCGCTCAATGGCGAGTGGTCGCTCGGCTCGATGCTGGTGGCCGAGACCTGGCCGGCGCGGCTGCGCGGGCGGGTGATCACCACCACGCGATCGGCCTGGTGCCTCGGTGCATCGCTCGCCGGCGGCATCACCGGACTTGTCGCCGCCAATTTCGGCTGGCGCGTCGCCGTGATGGTGCCCGGCGTGATCGCGCTGCTCGCGATCTATGTTCGCGCCAAGTGTCCGGAATCGCCCTACTGGGTGCGCGCACAGGACCGCAAGCAACGCATCGCCGAGACGCTGGCGCGCGGCGGCACCGTCAGCGACGACGACAACGCCTGGTTCAGCAAGGCGAGATCCGTCGGCATCCGCCAGGTGTTCCTGCCCGACGTGCTGCCGGCAACGCTGGTCGCGCTGTTCGTGGCCTGCTGCTCGACCTGCATTTACGGCACGGTCGGCTCCTGGATGCCGCTTTATCTGTCGACCGAGAAGCACTGGTCGACCACGGAATACAGCCTGTTCTACGTGTTCTACGGCATTTGCGGCTTCATCGGACTGTGCCTCGTCGGCTGGCTCATCGACAGGATCGGCCGCCGGCTCACCTTCATCGTGACGTTGACTCGAGGGCGCGATCTTCATGACGCTCTGGGTCTATTCCGAGAGCCACATCTGGCTTTGGACGTTCGGGCTGGCCTGGTGTCTCGGCTTCCTCGGCTTCTGGGGACCGAGCACGACCTTGACCGCGGAGGTGTTTCCGACACGGATCCGCGGCGCCGCCAATGGCGTGGTCTGGGCGATCGCCTATTTCGTCGGCTTCGTGCTGTTTCCCTTCGTCACGGTCGCGCTGCAACAGCACACCGGCTCGTTCGCGCTGGCGTTCCTCCTCATCCCCGTGCTGATGGTCGCGATGGCGATCGGCGTCACGCTGATGGTGCCCGAGCATTCGGGCAAGGAGCTGAACGAGATTATTGTGTGAGGATCAAGAACGGACCCTCCATCGTCATTGCGAGCGAAGCGAAGCAATCCATCTATCCGCTTGCGGAGCTGATCGGATTGCTTGCGGTCCGCTTCGCTCGCTCGCAATGACGAGCTGGAGAACTTAATCCCTGTTCGCCGGCGTCTGGATGAAGCCGCGATTATGCGTCGGACTGATCAGGATCTCGTTCATGCACACTCGCGGCGGCATGCCGGCGACGAAGGCGATGGTGCGGCCGAGATCCTCCGGCTGCAGCATCTTGTCCTGCTCCTCCTGGCTCGGCACCACCGGCCGCAGCTTCAGGATCGGCGTCGCCACCTCGCCCGGCGACAGGCAGCAGGCGCGCAGGCCGTTGACGCATTCGTCCATGTTGAAGGAATGCGTCAGCGCCAGCACCGCATGCTTGGTCGTGGTGTAGGCCGGGCCCGGCATTTTCGAGACGTGGCGGCCGGCCCATGAGGCGACGTTGATGATGCAGCCGTCCTTTTGCTTGCGCATCGCCGGCAGCACCGCGCGCATGCAATAGAGCACGCCGTTGAGATTGATGTCGACGAGCTGGTTCCAGCCCTCCAGCTCCATGTCGGCCCAGCGCCGCTTCGGCACGTTGACGCCGGCGCTGTTGACCAAGAGATCGATGCGGCCGTGCTTCGCGAGGATCGCATCCGCCGCCTTCTGCACATCGGCGGCCTTGCTGACATCGAGCGCGATCGCCTCGGCCTCGCCGCCGGCCTTTTTGATCTTCGCGACCACCGCATCGAGCGCGTCCTTGCGCCGGCCCGAGACCACCACCGTCCAGCCGTCCTCGGCCAGCGAAATGGCGCCGGCTTCCCCGATGCCTGTACCGCCGCCGGTAACCCACGCCACGCGTTTCCCGCCCTTTGCCATGCCAACTGTCTCCGTTGCTTTGTGCAGGACGTTCTTGCCATTGAACGCCTCAGGATGTTACGGCCGGATCGGAAACGGCCACCCTGTAATGATGCATGAACGCTCCCCAAACACCAATCCGTTTTCCGGTCATGGCGTTCGTGGCAAAATGAGGCAAAGGCGCATGCGTCCGCTTGAAGGGTTACGCGTTGTCGATCTCACCCGGGTGCTGTCCGGACCGTTCTGCACCATGCAGCTCGGCGATCTCGGCGCCGAAGTGATCAAGGTCGAGCGGCCCGGCGAGGGCGACGACACCCGCGCGTTCGCGCCGCCCTACCAGGGCGATGAAGCGGCGTATTTCCTCTCGGTCAACCGCAACAAGAAAAGCATCACGCTCGACATGAAGAGCGAAGCCGGCCGCGAGGTGCTGTGGCGGCTGATCGACAAGTCGGACGTGCTGGTCGAGAATTTCCGGCCCGGCGCGATGGACCGTCTCGGCTTCGGCTACGCCGCGGTCAGCAAGCGCCGGCCGGCCATGGTGTATTGCTCGATTTCAGGATTCGGCAATACCGGCCTGTACAAGGACCGCCCCGGCTACGACGTCATCGTGCAGGGCGAAGCCGGCATCCAGGACATCACCGGCAACCCCGACGGCCCGCCGTTCAAGGTCGGCACCTCGATCGCGGACCTGACGTCCGGCATGAACGGAGCGATGGGCATTCTGGCCGCGCTCTACGCCGCCAAGACCACCGGGCGCGGTCAGCATGTTTCGATCTCGATGTACGAATCCATCGCGTCTCTGCTCAGCTTCAACGCCGGCATCTATTACGCCACCGGTGAATCGCCGAAGCGCCGCGGCAATGCGCACGCCACCATCGTGCCCTATGAAACCTTCGAGGCGAGCGACGGCTGGATCAGCCTCGGCGTCGCCAATGACGAACTGTGGAAACGCTTCTGCAAGCTGGTCGAGCGGCCCGAACTGACCGACGATCCGCGCTTCGCCAAGGCGGCGGACCGCGTGCGCAACCGCGACACCCTGGTGCCGATCGTCAAGGACATCATCAAGCAGCGCAAGCGCGACGACTGGCTGCCCTTGATGGATGCCGCCGGCATTCCGAGCGGCGGGATCAGGACGGTCGGCGAGGTCTGCGAGAGCGAGCTGTTGAAGTCGCGCGACATGATCGCCGAGATGCCGCACGCCGGCAAAGGCGTCGGCATCGTCAAGAACATCAAGAACCCGATGCATCTCAGCGATACGCCGCTGAACGGCTACACGGCGCCGCCCCGGCTCGGCGAACATACAGCCGAGGTTTTGACGGGCCTGCTCGGCTACAGCAAAAGCGAAGTCGAGGAACTGGCGAAGAGCGAGACGATCTGACGGCCCGCGCGGTCACGGGAAGAGACTTGGGTCACGCGTCAGCTTGGTGTCGCATCATGAACCGAGAGCAGGCTATCGAGATCGTGAAAAGGTTGACTGAAGTCGACCGCGCATCGCGCGCTGCGGAACGAGCTGTCTGCTGGTCTCGGCAAGGGAGATCGGCTGAAGTTCGACGATCTCCTCCATGAGGTGGTTGCCGCCCTGCATGAAAGGGTCTTGGCGGACGTTGTACAGACAACACCCTGACCTGGAACCGCCGACACTCGACGGTGAGGGCGATTCTCACGTCGACAGCGATTTGCGCTGGATCAGATTCGTCTCCCATCGCCCTTGACCGAAGCCGAATTTGACAAGGTCATTCATTCGACACTGGCCTCGCAATGGCGGAAGGTTGCGGCGATCGTCACTCGCGTCGTGGACAAATACGAACATCTTGGCCCGGCGATCACTCGCGAAATGGTCGCCGCCCGCTTGCGGGCGCTAAGCGAGACCGACCTCATCGAAGGCATTGGCGATCTCCGCATGTGGCGTTACAGCGAGGTTAGGCTGAAGGACTAACGTGTCGCAGCCGCTTCATTCGATCACCTTGTCGGCCTGCTGCAACAGCCGCGGCGGCACGTCGAGGCCTAGCGCCTTCGCGGTCTTGAGGTTGATGCGTCAGCTCGAACTTGGTCGGCTGCCTGCACCGGAAGCTCGGCCGGCCTTCTCGCCCTTGAGGATGCGGTCGACATAGTCGGCCGCGCGCCGGTAATTGTCGGCCTGGTCGTTGCCGTAAGCCAGCAGGCCGCCCTGATCGTCGTAGTAGCGGAATGGATACACCGCCGGCAGACGATTGCGCATGGCGCCAGCGCGGTGATCTCGGCGCTGCGATTGGCGAATGAACGGACCGGCATCACGACGAAGCCGCCGTTCGGCTGGCTGCAAGCTCGCCTCGACCGCCGACTCGATATCCGGCGACATCCGAAGCGGAGAAATGATCGGCTGGACCGCGAGACTCTTCGGCGGCGGTCTTGAAGCTGTCGAGATAGGTCTCGGCGAACGGCGCGGTGGCGGGATTGTAGAGAAACGCGGCGCGTTCGAGATGCGGCGCAATCTCCTTGAGCAGCTCGAGCCATTTGCCGGCCATCGACGGCTCGATGGCTGACGAAGCCGGTGACGTTGCCGCCCGGCCGCGGCAGGCTCGCGACGAAGCCGAGGCCGACCGGATCGACGACGGTGGCAAAGATGATCGGAATCGATTTCGTCAGCCCGGTCAGCGCCGTCGTGCGTCGACGTGTTCGATGACATCGACCGAGGTCGGGCTTCGACGCAACCAATGCCCCGGCGGCCTGTTGATCATCGCGACGTCATCCGTCGACCAGTCGATATCGATCTGCAAATTGCGTCCCTCGACCCAGCCGAGACGCGCGAGCTCTTCGCGAAAGCGCGGCCATGCGTCCCCGCGCTTCAGCGTCGTTCTCGCGCGTAACCCATCAGTAAGCCGATGCGACGCATGCCCTGCTGTGCGCGCGAACGCAGCGGCCATGCTGCCGCAGCTCCAAGGCCGCGACAAACGCCCGCCGCCTCACTCCACCACCTCGTCGGCCAGCGCCAGCAGATCGGGCGGGATTTCCAGACCGAGCGCCTTCGCGGTCTTGACGTTGAACGCGATCTCGAACTTGACCGGCGCCTGCGCCGGCAGATCGCCGGGCGCCGCGCCCTTGAGGATGCGATCGATGTAGCCGGCGGAGCGGAAGAAGATGTCGCCGGCATCGGCGCCGTAGGAGGTCAGCCCGCCCTCCGTCACGATCTGCCGGTAGGAATAGCTCGCGGGCACGCGATATTGCGCGGCGGCCCGGATCGCGGCGTCGCGATGCACCAGCATGAACGGATCGGGCGTCACCAGCACCGTGCTGCCCGGCTGCTTGCCGAGCTTCGCGACGGTCTCGTCGATCTCGGCCACGCTTTTCACCGGCGCCGCCGACAATTCGAGCGCGAGCGCTTGGCGACCGTCTCGAACGATTTCAGATGGATCGCGTAATAGGGATAGGTTTCGGGATTGAACATGATCGCGACGCTGGTGGATTGCGGCGCGATCCGCTTCAGCATCTCCAGCGATTTGCCGACCATCGAATATTCGAGAAAGGAAAAGCCGGTGATGTTGCCGCCGGGATGGGCCATGCTCGATATGATGCCCTGCGACACGGGATCGTTGACCACCGAGAACACGATGGGGATCGTCGTCGTCGCCTGCTTCAGCGCGACGGTGGCCGGCGTGCCGTTGCCGAGCAGGATGTCGGGCGCAAGCTGCACCAGTTGCATCCGCATAGCGGCGGGTCAGCGCGATATCGCCGCCGCCCCAGCGCCACTCGATCTGCAGGTTCTGCCCGTCATGCCAGCCGAGCTGCGCCAGGCCTTCGCGGAATTTGGCGACGCGCGTCGACGGCGACGGGGTCGCCTTCCTTGTTGCTCATGAGCACGCCGAGGCGCTTGGCGCGTTCGGCCGATCGCGCGGCGGCAAGCGGCAGCATCGCCGCGCTCGTTCCGAGATAGCAGAATGAATTGCGCGACGCCTCATGCGCCCCCGTGACATATTGCCCGTTCAACAGGCTTATCACAAACCGGCTGCCAACGATGAAAGATAATGGCCGGCATCTCGCTTCCGGCGTCAGTCGATCACCTCGTCGGCTCGCGCTTGCAGCGTGAGCGGGATATCGATGCCGAGCGTCTTGGCCGTCCGGAGATTGATGACGAACTCGAACTTGACTGGTCGCATCACCGGCAGCTCCGCGGGCTTGGCGCCTTTCAAGATGCGGCCGACATAAATGCCGGCTTGCTCCCAGCTGCTCTCGGTGTTCTGGCCGTAGCAGATCAGGCCACCGCTATCCACCGATTTGCGGTTGTCATACATGGTCGGAACGCGATGACGCGCACTCAGGGCGATGAACAATGCGCGGCGTGCGAAGAACGATGGATCGGTGCCGACCAGAAGCGGATTACCAGGCTTTCAGCGTGCCGTAGGCCGTTTCGATTTCGCTGTCCGTGACCGCCTCCTTCACATCGAGTTGCACACCCAGTTGCGCCGCCGCCTGCTGCAGCTGCGTCGCCATCGGCCTCGCATTCGGGTTGACGCGGTTGAGCAGCACGGCAATCTCGGAGGCCTTCGGCGAAAGCTCCGGCAACAGCCCGAGCCGCTTGGCGACCAGCTCCGCATTTTGACTGCTGATCCCCGTGGCGTTGCCGCCGGGGTGATTGAGGCTCGCGACCAATCCGAGTTCGACCGGATCTTCCGCGATCAGGAAAAAGATCGGAATGGTCGAGGTCGCGGCCTTGGCCGCACGGGTGGCCGGCGTGCTCGACAACGTCGCGATGACGGCGACCTGCTTCTTGACCAGATCGTCGGCAAGCTCCGGCAGCTTCGCGTTCTGTCCTGCGGCCCAGCGATAGTCGATCGCAACGTTCTGGCCTTCGGCAAAGCCCGCGCTCTGCAAGCCGCGCCTGAACGCGGCGAGGCGCTTCACGTTCGGTTCGAGCGAGGCGGAATGCAGAAAGCCGATCACGGGCATCGCGACTTGTGAGTGCGCCAGCTTCGGCAGAACGAATGGCGATGACGCTGCTCCGCCGAGCAGGGTGATGAACGCGCGCCGTTTCATGGATGCTTCCGGAACCACGCTGGTTGCTTGAACCCTATCCCACTGGCAATTATTGCCCGCTCAACAGGCTTATCACAAACCGGCTGCCGACGATGAAAAGATAGCAGCCGAAGGCGATCTCCAGCATGCGCTTCGACATCGCATGCGCGGTGCGCACGCCGAGGCGGGCGGTCAGGAGGCTGGTCGGCATCACCACGATCGCGCCGATCAGCGAGACATAGCCGAACGTGAACGGCATCTGCAGCGCGGCGACATCGGGGAACCGCGCGGCCGCCGGCCATCCGGCATAGACATAGCCGAGCGCGCCGGGAATCGAGATCAGCACCGCCAACGCCGAGGAGGTCGCGACCGCCTGGTGGATCGGGCGGCCGTAGAAGGTCATCAAGAGGTTGGAGAACAGCCCGCCGCCGACGCCCATCAGGGTTGCGAGAATGCCGACACAGAAACCGTAGAGGCGCATCACCGGCCCCTTCGGCATCTCGTCGCCGAGCTTCCAGCTCTCGCGCGCCGAACCAGAGCCGGATCGTCGCCGAGAACGCCACGCAGACGAACACGTATTTGAACAGCCGCTCCGGCGCGACGCGCGCGATCGCGCTGCCGGCGACGACGCCGATGACGATCGGCAGCCACCAGACCTTCAGCACGTCCATGTCGACCGCGCCGCGCAGATATTGCGCGCGAAACGCACTGATCGAGGTCGGGATGATGACGGCGAGCGAGGTGCCGACGCAGAGCGGCATCCGCACCTCCAGCGGCACGCCGGCCAGCCGGAAGCATTCGTAGAACACGGGCACCAGCACCGCGCCGCCGCCGATGCCGAACAGTCCGGCCAGGAATCCCGACAGCGCGCCGGTGGCGATCAACAGCAGGCCGAGTTCGACAATGCCCGATTCGCTCAAGCCCGCGATCGCCATTCCGCTTCCCCGCGCCTCGCCGCGCCAGTCCGGCACGTTCTTGAATCGTGCTTCAGGTATACCAGCGAGGAGCCGCAGTCGACCCTCTTCAAACGTGCGTTTTTGCAAAGCTCATCTGAAGCTTTGAACCCAGATATCGCTAGGGATGAATGCAAGTTCGAAATAGCTGATATTCGCCGTTGCGCTGGCTGTTTCGACTCCGTAAATAGAAATCATCTAACACGATCCCGTCGGGCCGAGTGGCCCCTCAAAACCGTTCAAAAAAGCCGATGACCGCAAGGATCGAACGACCGCTTTCACCGCATTTGTCGACCTATCGCTGGACGCTGACGATGATGCTGTCCATCGTCCATCGCGGCACCGGCCTCGCGCTCTACTTCGGCACGCTATTGCTCGCCTGGTGGCTGATCTCGGCGGCCGCCGGCCCCGCCGCCTACGCCCATGTGCAGGCCTTCACCTCGAGCTTCATCGGCCGCCTGATCGTGTTCGGCTACACCTGGGCGCTGATGCATCATCTCTTGAGCGGCATCCGTCACTTCGTCTGGGACCTCGGCTACGGCTTCAAGGCCAATGAGCGCGAGGCGCTGACCTGGGGCGCGTTGATCGGCGGCATCTTGCTGACCATACTGGTCTGGATCGCCGCCTACGCGATCGGAGGCGGACGATGAGCGACACCCACGGCGCGCCTTCGATGCGCACACCGCTCGGCCGCGTTCGCAATCTCGGCGCCTCGCATTCGGGCACAGGCGATTTCTGGCGCCAGCGTCTCACCGCAGTCGCGATGACGCTCTTGATCATTCCCGTGATCGTCATCGTGCTGATGCTGATCGGCAGCAATCAGGCCGGCGCCAAGCTGATCCTCGGCTCGCTGCCGGCAGCGATCATCCTCATTCTCTTCATCATCGCCTCGACCTGGCACATGAAGATCGGCATGCAGGTCGTGATCGAGGACTATGTGCACAGCGAAAAGGTGAAACTCGTCGCCATCATAGCCAACAACTTCTTTTCCTTTGCGGTGGCGCTGGCATCGATCTACGCCATCTTCAAACTGTCATCGGGAGTTTAACCCATGGCCGGTGAAACCAACGGCAAGGGCAACGGCGCGGGACCCGCCACCAACGGCAAGGCCTATCCGATCGAGGATCACACCTATGATGTGGTGGTGGTCGGCGCCGGCGGCGCGGGCCTGCGCGCGGTGGTCGGCTGCAGCGAGGCCGGGCTTCGCACCGCCTGCATCACCAAGGTATTTCCGACCCGCTCGCATACGGTCGCGGCGCAAGGCGGCATTTCCGCCTCGCTGGGCAACATGCATCCCGACGACTGGCGCTGGCACATGTACGACACCGTCAGGGGGGCGGACTGGCTCGGCGACCAGGACGCCATCGAATATATGGTTCGCAACGCGCCCGAGGCCGTCTACGAGCTCGAGCATTGGGGCGTGCCGTTCACGCGCACCGAGGACGGCAAGATATATCAGCGCGCGTTCGGCGGCATGACGATGGACTACGGCAAGGGCCAGGCGCAGCGCACCTGCGCCGCCGCCGACCGCACCGGCCACGCCATGCTGCACACCATGTACGGCCAGGCGCTGCGGCACTCCGCCGAATTCTACATCGAGTTCTTCGCCATTGACCTGATCATGGACGACCAGGGCGCCTGCCGCGGCGTGATCGCGCTCAAGCTCGACGACGGCACGCTGCATCGCTTCCGGGCGCAAACCACGATTCTGGCGACCGGCGGCTATGGCCGCGCCTATGCCTCCTGCACCTCGGCGCATACCTGCACCGGTGACGGCGGCGGCATGGTGCTGCGCGCCGGCCTGCCGCTGGAGGACATGGAGTTCGTCCAGTTCCATCCGACCGGCATCTACGGTTCGGGTTGTCTCGTCACCGAAGGCGCGCGCGGCGAAGGCGGCTATCTCGTCAATTCCGAGGGCGAGCGTTTTATGGAGCGCTACGCGCCGTCAGCGAAAGACCTCGCATCGCGCGACGTGGTCTCGCGCGCGATGACCATCGAAATCCGCGAAGGCCGCGGTGTCGGCAAGAAGAAGGACCACATCTTCCTGCATCTCGATCATCTCGATCCCAAGATGCTGCACGAGCGGCTGCCCGGTATCTCGGAGTCGGTGCGGATTTTCGCCAATGTCGACGTGACGCGCGAGCCGATCCCGATCGTGCCGACCGTGCACTACAACATGGGCGGCATCCCCACCAATTATCACGGCGAGGTGCTGACCAAAAAGAATGGCGACGACAATGCCCTCGTACCCGGCCTGATGGCTGTCGGCGAAGCCGCCTGCGTCTCCGTGCATGGCGCCAACCGCCTCGGCTCCAACTCGCTGATCGACCTCGTCGTGTTCGGCCGCGCCGCGGCGATGCGGCTCGGCGAGAAACTCGGCGCCAATGCCAAGCAGCCGGAGCTGCCGCAGGATGGGTCGGACCGCGCGCTCGGCCGGCTCGATCATTTCCGCCACGCCTCCGGCGGCACGCCAACCGCCAAGCTGCGCGAGAGCATGCAGCACGTGATGCAGACCAATTGCGCGGTGTTCCGCACCGGCGAGGTGCTGCACGAAGGACAGAACCTGATCCACAAGGTGCACGGCGGCGTGTCCGACATCGCGGTGACCGACCGCTCGCTGGTCTGGAACTCCGACCTGGTCGAGACGCTCGAAGTTCTCCAACCTGATCGACCAGGCGGTCGTCACCATGGACTCCGCGGCCAACCGTACCGAGAGCCGCGGCGCCCACGCGCGCGAGGATTTCCACGATCGCGACGACAAGAACTGGATGAAGCACACGCTGGTGTGGATCGACGCGGGCGGCAAGTCCACGATCGATTACCGCCCGGTGCACGATTACACCATGACCAACGACGTGCAGTACATCCCGCCGAAGGCGCGGGTGTACTAGGGGATTTCAGATGGCTGAATTCGCACTACCGAAAAACTCGAGGATCACCGGCGGCAAGACCTGGCCGAAACCGCCGGGCGCAACCGAGACGCGCGAGTTCAAGGTCTATCGCTGGAATCCGGACGACGGCAAGAATCCGAGCGTCGACACCTATTATATCGACACCAACGATTGCGGCCCGATGGTGCTGGACGGCCTGATCTGGATCAAGAACCACATCGATCCGACCTTGACCTTCCGCCGCTCCTGCCGCGAGGGCGTCTGCGGCTCCTGCGCCATGAACATCGACGGCCAGAATACGCTGGCCTGCACCAAGTCGATGCACGACGTCGCCCATGGCGGCGCGGTGAAGATCAATCCGCTGCCGCACCAGCCGGTCGTGAAAGACCTGGTGCCCGACCTCACCAATTTCTATGCGCAATACGCCTCGATCGAACCGTGGCTGAAGACGACATCGCCGACGCCGCAGAAGGAATGGAAGCAGAGCCACGAGGATCGCGAGAAGCTCGACGGGCTCTATGAGTGCATCCTCTGCGCCTGCTGCTCGACGTCATGTCCGAGCTATTGGTGGAACAGCGAGCGCTTCCTCGGCCCCGCCGCGTTGTTGCAGGCGACGCGCTGGGTCAAGGACTCCCGCGACGAGGCGACCGGCGAGCGGCTCGACAATCTCGAGGACCCGTTCCGGCTCTATCGCTGCCACACCATCATGAACTGCGCCAAGGCCTGCCCGAAGGGACTCAATCCGTCGGAAGCCATCGCCGAGCTCAAGATGAAGCTGGTCGAACGGCAGATGTGAGTCTTCATCCCTCCCGTCATGTGCGGGAGGTGGCGCGCGAAGCAATGCGCAGCTTGCGCCGCTTGCGGTCGCTATCCGTCTCGCATTCGCTTCGTCGCTTCGCCCTCCTCGCAATGACGAGGAGTGACACGAGAGATCGAGTGATGCCAGCGCACCCCATCATCCTGCATCACTTCGACGAATCTCCCTTCTCCGAGAAAATCCGGCTGATCTTCGGCATCAAGAAGCTCGCCTGGACCTCGGTGCGCATCAGCCGCATCATGCCGCGGCCCGATTTGATGCCGATGACCGGCGGCTATCGCCGCACGCCGGTCATGCAGATCGGCGCCGACATCTATTGCGACACCCAATGCATCATGCGCGAGCTTGAGCGGCGCTTCCCGCAGCCGAGCCTGTTGCCGAACGGCCATGAGGGCCTGGTCTGGGGCAGCGCGATGTGGACCGACCGCATGTTCTTCCAGAGCACGGTCAACCTCGTGTTCGGCTCGCTGGCCGACAAGGTGCCGGCCGAATTCATCGCCGACCGCGAGAAGCTGCGCGGCGCCAAGTTCGACGTCGCCGCCATGACCGCGGCGATCCCGCAGATGCGCGACCAGTTTCGCGCCCATCTCGCCTGGATCGACGCGCAGCTTTGCGACGAACGCATCTGGCTTGCGGGCATCTCGCCAAGCCTGCTCGACATCAACGCCTACATGAATGTCTGGTACGCGCGCGGCAACATGCCGAACGCCGACGAGCTGTTCGCCGAATTCGACCACGCGCGGGCCTGGGCCGGGCGCGTGCGCGGCATCGGCCACGGCAGCCGCACCGAGATGACGACCGCCGAAGCGCTCGCGATCGCCGCAGAGGCGACGCCCGAGACCGAGGAATTGTCCGACCCCAACGATCCCAACGGCCGCAAGCCCGGCGACAAGGTCGAGGTCATGCCGGACGACTACGGCAAGATCCGCGTCGCCGGCGAGATCGTCGCGCTGTCGCCGCAGCACGTCGCGATCCGCCGGCATGACCCAAAGGCCGGCGAGGTGGTCGTGCACTTTCCGCGCGCGGGCTTTCTGGTGCTGCCGGTATAGTCACCGTAACGCCGCGGCAATGTTGCCACCGTCGACGGTGGTCACGTCGGCGGTGGTCTTGAGTGCGACGGCCTGGGCGACAAACGCCTGTGCGACATCCTCCGCCGTGACTTCACGGCCAAGGAGATTACCCCGCATATAGTTCGCTTCGCTGACTCCACGGACTCTGGACCGTGCTGCGATCATGTCTTCGGTGAGCAGGCCGGATCGGATCCGATCGGCATTGACCGCGTTGGCCCGAATGCCGCAACTGCCGTATTCCAGCGCGTATTGCCGCACCAGAAACAATGTCGCAGCCTTTGGCAAACCATAAGGACCAAAGTCCGGCCCCGGGTTGACGGCCTGTTTGGAAACATTGAACAGCAGGCAGCCACCGGTGCCCTGCGCCAGCATGATCTTGACGGCGGCCTGCGCAACGCGCTGATGGCCATAGAAATTCAGCTCGAAACTCTTTCGCAGTATTTCCTCCTCGACCTCGCCGATCCTGCCTTGCCAGGCCGCGCCTGCGTTCGAGACGACGATGTCGACGCCGCCGAACGCCGAGACGACCTCGTCGAACGCATCCTTGACCGATTTCGCATCGGTCACGTCGCATCGGATGCCGACCGTCGCGCCGCCGATCGCCTCGGCTCTGGCCCTGGCGGCGGCCTCGTCGACATCCAGAAGCGCGACTTCGGCGCCGGCGCCCGCAAATGCCCTGGCGGTCGCAGACCCTATCGCGCCTGCGGCGCCCGTAATCACCGCGACCTGTCCGGCGAGTGGCAACTCCTTTGCGCCGCCGAGCTTGGCTTGCTCGAGCGACCAATATTCGACATCGAACAGATCGGTCTCAGGCAACGGCTCGAAGCGGCCGATCGCCTCGGCGTCCGTGATCGTGGCGATTGCAGCCTCGGCAAGGTCCGCCGCGACCTTCGCGTCTTTCTTGCTCCGGCCCAGTCCGAACAGACCGATGCCCGGCACCAGCACGACGCGCGGCATGGGATCGAGCATGGTCTTGATGTTGCCGACGCGGGCGTTGTTGCTGGTGAAATAGTTTTGGTACCGCTCGCCAAATGCCGCGACTGCCGTTCGAACCGAAGCCTTGAAGGCGTCGAGCGCATCGGCGTCGGGCGATGCCACGACCAGCGGCCGGTTCTTGATTCGAATGTTGTGATCCGGGGTCACGACGCCCGCCTGACCGTAGCGTTCCACCTCGGTGCCATTGACGAAATTCATCACCGCCTCCGAGCGGCGAAGATCCAGTATGAGGCGCTTCCACGCTCCCTCGCTTCTGCCGTCGGGTGCGCTGCAGGCCCCGCGCACGATCGGCGCCACGTCGGCTTCACGTGCCATGCGAGACGGCAATTTGACGCTGACGAATGCCGGTTTTCGGCCTCTCGCAAGTCTCTCTTCGGCAGCCGTGACCAGCGCGATCATGCGCTCGTAGGACTTCGCGCGCATCGGCGCCGAAACTGAAAATGCCGTGCTTGACGAGGACCAGACCCTCGACGGAGGGGTCGGCTTCGAACACCTGCGCAGCCGCTTTCGCAAGCCGAAAGCCCGGCATGATATAGGGCACGTAACCGACGCGCGAGCCGTAGACCTCGCGGCACAGCGCTTCGCCGTCAGGCTGGTCCGTCAGCGCGAGCACCGCCGTCGAATGGGTATGGTCGACGAACTTGTGCGAAATGAATGCGTGCAACAAGGTTTCAACCGACGGATTCGGCGCCATCGGATCGATCAGATTGGCGCGTTGCAGGCGAACCATTTCCTCGTCGGAAAGCGATTCACGCGTGCGAAGTTTCAAGAGGGGCGCCAGTCGCACGGCCGGCAAGCCGGCAGGCTCGATGGAGCCCATATCCCAACCCGACCCTTTCACACAAAGGACGTCGACGGCATCGCCGTTGAGATCCGCGGCGCGCGTCTTGACCGACGTATTTCCTCCACCATGCAGAACCAGACGCGAATCCTGACCGAGCAGCCGTGTGGTATAAATCCTGAGCGCCAGATCCCGGCCGAAGCTGTCGTAACGCGCAATCGCCGCGTCGGCTTCGTCACCCGTCCAGGCACTCCGCATGAGTCTTCTCCTTGGCAGCAATCGGACAGACGCAAGCCGCCGCTGACGTCGACCATCATCCATGAGCAAATTACAATCAATGTCGGAGTGTTGCACCTTCTGATTCCGTGCAAAACCGGCTATCAAGCGCCGCTTCAGCCCCGAGGTCCTGCACGTGTCTCCCGATAATGATGCTTCGCCCGCGCCGTTTGGCGCGCTTGCGCCGAACGCGGCGCAGGCCGCGATCATTGCACTGACGCAGCGCACAGGCCTGAAACGCGGCGCGTTTCGTCCGACGATGTCGCGGCTGGTCAATCTGTTGCGCGCGGGTCCGGTCGACGTGCACTACCAGGGCGCGGCGTTCCGCCTGCATCATCAGATGAGCGCGACCGAGCGCGGCGCGCTGTTCAACGCCGACTACAATCGCGAGGAGCTCGATTTCCTGCGCGCCAACGTGCCTGTCGGCGGCACCTTCGTCGATCTCGGCGCCAATGTCGGCACCTATGCGCTGGTGCTGGCGCAACATGTCGGCAACGGCGGCAAGGTGATCGCGGTCGAGCCGCATCCGGTGATCCATGCGCGGCTCGCGTTCAATCGTCAGGCATCGTCGGCCGATCAGGTCAGGCTGGTGGCGGCCGCGGTCGGTCCGGCCGACGGCGAACTCATGATCGAGACCGACGGCGATAATCTCGGCGCCAGCCATGTGGTATCAGGCGCGCCATCCGCGAGCGCCATCAAAGTGCCGTCGCTGCGGCTGATGCGCATTCTCATCGAAGCCGGTGTGGCAGGCGTCGATGCGCTCAAGATCGACATCGAAGGTTTCGAGGACCGCGCGCTGATCCCCTTCTTCAAGGAAGCGCCGCCGTCGCTGTGGCCCCGCGCCGTCGTGATCGAGCATCTGTCGCGCGACGAATGGCAGCAGGACTGCATCGCCGACATGATCGCGCGCGGTTACCGCGAAGCCGGACGGACGCGCAGCAACACGCTGCTCAGGCACGGCTAGCGCATGATCCGGAAAAGTGTGAAGCGGTTTTCCGAAAAGATCATGCGCAGACAATAACGGAACCGTGCGCCATGCGCGTCGTTGTCGCCCGAAGGGAACAATGATGCCGATCGAACCACCCGAGATACCGCCGCCGACGCCGGGCCAACCGACCGAACCGCCGCGGGAGGATCCGCCGGGCAATCCGAACCCGGAGATTCCGCCGCCGGTGCACGAGCCCGGCGCGCCGCCGCAGCCGCAGGAATTGCCCGGAAAAATGCCCGACGAAATTCCGGGACGCGGTCCCGGCAGCCCGGCCACGCCCAACCCCGCGACGGATCGCGCGGGGGACAATTCTGGATTGAAGGTTTGAAACTACCCCCTGAATACGCCATGAACGGGGGTGTTTTCGCGAGTTCCCGTTGCAGAAATAAATCCGGTTCCGCGTTTGGACGCTCGCCACAATCCAGCCTCACGCCTGTTCGTTCATCGCCAGCGCCCTAAATCGCAGGGCTTGGAAACCAGAGCTCATTTTCGGGACCGAGATCACCATGACCAAACTTCGCCTCGTGCTGCTGGCCACCACCGCGCTGTCGGCGGCGCAATTTGCGAGCGTAACGGCGCATGCCCAGCAAGGCGCGTCACCGCTGGTCGTTGCACAGGCGCCAGGCGAAGCCGAGAAGGATAAGAAGGGACCGCCGCCGAAGGGCGCGCCGCCGGCTGCCGCCCCGGCAAGGCCAGCACCACCGCCACCGCCCGCAGCAAGGCCGGCTCCGCCCCCGCCACCTCCTCCTCCGCCTGCAGCAAGGCCGGCTCCGCCTCCGCCGCCGCCACCACCACCGCATGCGGCACCGCCACCACCACCTCCTCCACCGCACGCTCCGCCGCCGCCGCCACCGGCAGCGCCAAAGGCACCGACGCCACCGCCGGCTGCTGCGCCGACTCACGCGCCGCCGCCGCCACCTCCGCCTCCGCCCACAGCGCCTGTGCGTCCCGCGACGCCAACGGCGACGCCGACTGTCGCTCCGACAACGACTCCGCCCGCCGGCACGCCACCTGCCGGACGCGAGCGTTTCGAGCGGCCGCCCGCAGGCGCTCCTCCGGCCGGCAGCCCGCCGCACAGCGGTCCGCCGACCACGCCTCCGCCTGCGGCCGCACCGGCCACGACGCCTGCGCCGACCACACCGCCGCCGGGTACGCCTCCCGGCCGCACACCGCCCGGTGCTGCGCCGGGCACACCGCCTGGCCCGGGCGCCGGAGCGCCCCCTTCAACCGTCCGCCCGGTACACCGCCGGGTGCGCCACCGGCTGCGGGCACGCCACCCACAGGTGCGCCTGCCACGACCGTGGTGCCCGGCGCGCCGAACGCCGCACCGCCGCCCGGCCGCGCGCAGAATGCGCCGCCGACGGTCAGCGCCGGCTTTCCAACGTGCGCCGACCGTCACCGCTCCGCTGCCGAGCCGTCGCGCCGCCTGCGGCGGCATTGACGCCGATCGCACCGGGCGCGGCGCGGCAAGGTCCGCACGGCTCGAGGATTTCCGCGGCGCCCGTCAGGAGCGGCAGGAAGGCGGCCGCACCATCATCACCGAGCCGGGCCGCATCATCATCCGCGATCCGGGCGGCCAGGAATTCGTCCGCCACAACGAAGTCGATCGCTTCCGCTTCGGCGCGCGTGACATCCGCACGCAAACCGTCGGCGGCGAGACCCGCACCGTCGTGATTCGTCCCGATGGCAGCGAGATCATCACGTCGGTCGGTCCGGACGGCCAGTTGCTGCGGCGAATCCGGCGCGGCGCGACGGCCGCGAGATCATCATCATCGACAACACCTATCGTGATCCGCGCGCGGTTGGCGGCTTCTTCGTCGACCTGCCGCCGCCGGTGGTGCGTATCCCCTACGATCGCTACATCGTCGACTACGACGACGCGCCGCCGCAGCTGGTCTACGACACGCTGATCGCGCCGCCCGTCGATCGGATCGACCGGCGCTACTCGCTGGACGAAATCCGCTACAGCCCGAACGTGCGCATGTTGATGCCGAGCATCGACGTCAACAGCATCAACTTCGAGCTCGGCTCATGGGAGATCCCGCCGGACCAGGCCGCGAAGCTGCAGGCGATTGCCGACGGGCTCAACCAGGCGATCCAGCGCAATCCGCGCGAGGTGTTCCTGATCGAGGGCCACACCGACGCCACCGGCAACGACACCGACAATCTGTCGCTGTCCGACCGGCGCGCCGAGTCCGCCGCCGAGTTGCTGACGCAGCAGTTCGGCGTGCCCGCGGAGAACCTGACCTCGCAGGGCTACGGCTCGCAATATCTGAAGGAGCAGACGCCGGGACCGAGCCGCATCAACCGGCGCGTCACCGTCCGCCGCATCACGCCGCTGCTCACCGGCAGCAACACCTCGCTGCCGCCGCCTCCGCCCGGCATCGCGCCGCCGCGGTGAGGTGAGCAGCACGAATGCAAAATGGCCGGGAGCGATCCCGGCCATTTTTGTTTGCATCTCGTCATTGCGAGGAGCGAAGCGGCATGCAGCCCGCATGAGCGCAGCGACATGCGTGGGCACCCCGCGGTGTCGCTTCGCTCACCCGGGCTACGTTCCTCGCAATGACGAGTCTACTTCTCGCCTTCGAGCTTCGGGATGTACGAGCCGTCGCCCGATCGATAGCAATCCCGTCTCCGCATACAGCTTCAGCTTCGCGCGCGTATCGGCGATGTCGAGATTGCGCATGGTGAGCTGGCCGATGCGGTCGGCCGGCGTGAACGCGGCGTCCTCGACCTTCTCCATGCTGAGCCGCTCCGGCGCATAGGTCAGGTTCGGACTTTCGGTCTTCATGATCGAATAATCGTTGCCGCGGCGCAGCTCCAGGGTCACCTCGCCGGTGACGGCGCGCGCCACCCAGCGCTGCGCGGTCTCGCGCAGCATCAGCGCCTGCGAATCGAACCAGCGGCCCTGGTAGAGCAAGCGGCCGAGCCGCATGCCGCTGATGCGGTACTGCTCGATGGTGTCCTCGTTGTGGATGCCGGTGACCAGCCGCTCATAGGCGATGTGCAGCAGCGCCATGCCGGGCGCTTCATAGATGCCGCGGCTCTTGGCCTCGATGATGCGGTTCTCGATCTGGTCGCTCATGCCGAGGCCATGCCGGCCGCCGATGGCATTGGCTTCGAGGAACAGCGCGACGGGATCGGCGAACGTCTTGCCGTTCAGCGCGACCGGCTGGCCCTCCTCGAAGCGCACGACGACCTTCTCGGCCTTGACGGCGCAGTCCTCGCGCCAGAACGGCACGCCCATGATCGGGTTGACGATGGTGATGCCGCTGTCGAGCGACTCGAGATCCTTGGCCTCATGGGTGGCGCCGAGCAGATTGCTGTCGGTCGAATACGCCTTCTCGGCGCTCATCTTGTAGGCGAAGCCGCTCGCGGTCATGAACGCCGACATTTCGGCGCGGCCGCCGAGCTCGTCGATGAACTGCTGGTCGAGCCAGGGCTTGTAGATGCGCAAGTTCGGATTGGTCAGCAGGCCGTAGCGGTAGAACCGCTCGATGTCGTTGCCCTTGTAGGTCGAGCCGTCGCCCCAGATGTTGACGCCGTCCTCCTTCATCGCCGAGACCAGCATGGTGCCGGTCACCGCGCGGCCGAGCGGCGTGGTGTTGAAATAGGCGATGCCGCCGGTCGAGACGTGGAAGGCGCCGGACTGGATCGCGGCGATGCCTTCGTGGACCAGCTGCGTGCGGCAATCGACCAGCCGCGCCTTCTCGGCGCCGAACTCCATCGCCTTCTTCGGAATCGCGTCGTAGTCGCTCTCGTCGGGCTGGCCGAGATTGGCGGTATAGGCAAAGACGCGCGCGCCCTTCTGCTTCATCCAGAGCAGCGCCGCGCTGGTGTCGAGCCCGCCCGAGAAGGCGATGCCGACTTTCTCGCCCTTGGGCAGGCCTTTCAGGATCGTAGTCATCAAGTGTCCAATCGATCGGAATTGTTAAGTTGCGCGAATATCAGTTTTCGCTGGTGTCAGCACGCGATTAATCGCGCTTACAGCGATGGCGACGGGCCGGTTTCGCGGCCACGCCGGCGCCGGATGGCCCGGTGAAGCGGCGAGATGAGACGCGTCAGCGCGGCGTCGATCGCCTCATCCGAAAGCCGCGTGCGCGGCCAGCGATAGATCAGGGCATACATCAGCCAGACCACGAGGAAGGCGACGATGCCGGCGGCGGCGATGTCGGTGAAGAAGTGTCCGCCGAAGGCCATGCGCAGCACGCCTGTCGTGACGCCGAACGCGGTGGCCGCGACATAGGCGAGCGGCCGCCATGGCGGCGGCGTCAGCGCGGCCGGCGCATAGGTCCAGAATGCCGCAGCGCCTTCGCCGGAGAAGAACGAGCAATTCCAGCCGCAGCCGCCGCGCGGATCCCACCACGGCACGAAATCGAGCTTGTCGAATTGCCCGTTGTTGAATTGCGTCACCACGACGGGACGCGGCCGGCCCCAATGGCTCTTGAAGGCGAGGTTGGAGAGGATGCCGGAGGAGAGCGCGAGCGTGACGATCAGGAAGATGATGGCGCGGCCCGACATCAACAGCGGCCGGTCCGGGCGCATGATCTTGATCGCGAGCGCGCCGAGCGCAGGGATCACCAGCGCCCAGGTGATCCACATCGCGGCATCGCGCGCGAACGCCGCGAGCGCGTTGGCCTTCAGCGGGAAGGTTTTGGCCTGCGCGTCATAGAACAGCGCCGCCAGCTTGAGGTCGAGCTCGGGATAGAGTCCGAACAGCACGCCGATCAGAGCGCGAGCGACAGCGCGATGAAAAGTCCGGTCCGGTTCATGGGCTGCGTTTAGCGGAGGGAACGGGGATGGGAACCCCTGGCTACAACGGCGGCGGCCGTGACGCCGAGGGCAGCGGCGGTGGCGGCGGCGGAAGACGCCGCGGCGGCGCACGCCAGGCGCCGGCATTGCGACCGGCAATCATCCAGTAGACGAGACCGGCGACAATGCCCGCGCCGGTCATGATCTCCATATGCCGCCGCACGATGCCCTCGAAGTGCAGCGTGTCGGTGTCGAACGGCACCAGGCTGAGATAGCCGGCGACGCCGACCAGCGCGCCGCCGATCGCGTAAGCAAGGATACCTCGGATGGAGAAGGCTTCGGTGATCAGCGCGACGATCATCGCCGGCAGCAGCGCGAAGCCCGAGATGAAGATGAAGCCGAAGCCCGATCATGATGTCGATCACGCTCTGGTCGACCGGACCCGCGCCGAGATCGCTGAACTCGGGAAACAGCACCGCGGTGCACCACGATCATCCCCGCCACCAGGCAGGCGGCGAGGAAGCCGAAGAAGATGACGAAGAGGCGGCCGATCAGCGCCATACGAACGCTCTGCTCCCTCCCCCTGAAAGGGGGAGGGTTGGGGAGGGGGTCATATCAATGCCAGCCGTAACCATAGACCCCCTCCCGACGCGCTCAAGCACGCGCCGACCTCCCCCTTGCAGGGGGAGGTGAAGAGCATCGGTGCATGGGGTCGACATCAATCCGTCATCGCCATCGCGCGCAGCGCCTGCCGCTCGCGCACCGACAATTTCTCGGTCTCGGATTTCAGCTGGCCGCAGGCGGCGAGGATGTCGCGGCCGCGCGGCGTGCGCACCGGCGAGGAATAGCCGGCGTTGAAGATGTATTCGGAGAATTTCTCGATCTGATCCCAGTCCGAGCATTCGTAAACCGTGCCCGGCCACGGATTGAACGGGATCAGGTTGATCTTGGCCGGAATGCCCTTGAGCAGCTTCACCAGCAGCTTGGCGTCATCGAGCGAATCGTTGACGCCCTTCAGCATCACATATTCGAAGGTGATGCGCCGCGCGTTCGACGCGCCCGGGATAATCGCGGCAGGCCTGCAGCAATTCCGCGATCGGATATTTGCGATTGAGCGGCACCAGCTCGTTGCGCAACTCGTCGCGCACCGCATGCAGCGAGATCGCCAGCATCACGCCGATCTCCTCGCCGGTGCGGATGATGTTCGGCACCACGCCCGAGGTCGACAGCGTGATCCGCCGCCGCGAGATGCCGATGCCCTCATTGTCGGCGACGATCAACAGCGCATCGCGCACCGCGTCGAAATTGTAGAGCGGCTCGCCCATCCCCATCATCACGACGTTGGTGACGAGCCGCGTGCCGTTCTCGCGGTCGGCCCAATCGTTGAGACGATCGCGCGCCACCATCACCTGGCCGACGATCTCGCCGGCGGTGAGGTTGCGCACCAGCCGCTGCGTGCCGGTATGGCAGAACGAGCAATTGAGCGTGCAGCCGACCTGCGAGGAGACGCACAGCGTGCCGCGATCGGTCTCGGGGATATAGACGCACTCGACCTCGTGCGGCCGCTCGACCGCGTCGCCGCTCGGCAGTCGCAACAGCCATTTGCGGGTGCCGTCGTTGGAGATCTGCTCGGCCACGACTTCGGGGCGGTCGACGGTGAAATGCTTTTCCAGCTCGGCGCGCATGTCCTTCGAGACGACTGGTCATCTCGTCGAAGTTCTTGGCGCCGCGGAAATACATCCAGTGCCAGAGCTGCTGCACCCGCATCTTGCGCTGCGCGGGCGCAACGCCGATCTCGCCGAGGCGGTCGGCCAGCTCGGCGCGCGACAGCCCGATCAGCGACGGCTTCGCCGGCGGCACATAGGTTTCGAGCGGCGTCTTTTCCAAGCGGCGCAGCTGGCGATGATACGTCGGTCATGGCACATCAAATAGGCCTTCCGGCACGCGCTGGAAAGCCGTGAAATCCCGGAAAAAGCGGTTAGCGCCGGCAGTCCTGCGCGATCTTGTCGAGGGCCTGCGCCAGGCCCTTCAGCGAGAAGGTGTCGATGGTCTCGGTGCCCTTGGCCGAGACGCCCTTGACCGTGATGTCGGCCGCGCGGCGCATGGCCTGGACCATCGCGTCCTCCTCGGCGGCGTTCTTGATCCAGAGCCCGTCGCCCTGGGTGTACATCGCATAGGACGCGCCGCCGACCTCGAGCGTCGATTCCGAGCCGGGCTTCAGCTGATAGCCGATCATGACCGAGACTTCGTTGACCACCTTCTCGGCCGGACGCGTCGAGACGAAGGCATAGGCCGGATCGCGCGGACGGTTCGGCGGATTGGTCTTGGACGACGAGGGCTTGGCCAGCGCAAAGCACACCAGCTTGCCGTTCGGCGTCGCGCTGTAGGCGCCCCAGGTTCCGAACTGGCCGATCAGGGTCGGCTCGGCGCCGCCGCGTCATTGCCGCGCGGCGGCTTGGCTGCCTCGGCCGGTTTGGCCGCGCTCTTGGTCGCCTTCGGCGCAGCACTCGGCGCCTGTTCGGCGCAGCCGATCGGCGCCTGCGCGAAGCTTGTGCCCCCGCACAGCAGCAGACTTGCCGCAAAAGTCGCCAGAATCCGCCGAAACATGCGGAGTGGTTCCCCCATCATTGTGACTGGAAGATGGCCCGGCGCGATTGCGGCCGTGACAAGCCGAGACCGGCAGCAGTGCGACGCAATCGCTCAGCTCAGCTCTTGGCGCGCGCGGTGCGCTGCGCCTCCCATTGCGCGTCGGTCCATTGCAGCAGATCCTCGGCGCCCGACGAGCGCAGATGCGCGCCGCCGTCCTGCACCACCATCTCGCCATTGATATAGGCGGCACCGTCCGAGATCAGGTAGCTCGCGAGATCGGCGAGCTCGCGATGCTCGCCGGCGCGTCCCAGCGGATTGCGCGCGGCCCAGTTGGAGTCGCGGCCCTCGGGGCGGAGCTGGCCGGTGGCGCCGGGCGTCGGAAACGCGCCGGGCGCGATCGCCACGGTGCGGATGCCCTTCGGTCCCCACTCCACCGCGAGGCTTTTGGTCAGCGCCAGGATCGCCGACTTCGCCATCGCCGACGGCACGGTGAAGGCGCGCCCGGTGATGGTCGAGGTCGAGAGGATCGAGAGCACGACGCCCTTGTGCTTGCCGTCGATCCAGCGCTTGCCGGCGGCGAGCGTGCAATACATCGTGCCGTGCAGGGTCGGCGCGAGGATCGCGTCCGCCGCACGGAACGACAGATGCTCGGTCTGCGCGATGAAGGTCGCGGCCGCGTTGTTGACGAGCACGTCGATCGGCCCATCGCGCCAGATCGCGTCCATCATCGCATCGACGGCGGCGCCGTCGCGGATGTCGCAGCGCTGCACGCTGACCTTGCCGCCGATGCTTGGCGCGCATGTCGGCGGCGGTGGCCTCCAGCAATTCCAGCCTGCGGCCGCAAATCACGAGCTCAGCCCCAAGCTCCAGGAAGCGCCGTCCCATCGCAGCGCCAAGCCCGGAGCCGCCGCCGGTGACCAGAATGCGCTTTCCCTTCAGCAGGCCTTTTTCAAACATTGTTTGATTCCTCCGCTTCCCGACGTGTGCCGCGCATATTGTCGCCGCCCCTAAATCCGGCATGGAGTATCAAGCCTTATCCGTCCGTCCGAAAGCCAGGTGTGTCCATGAAAGCCATTCTCTGCTCGCAATATGGCCAGCCCGACGATCTCGTGCTCGCCGACGTGCCCGATCCGGTGGCCGGCCCGGGCGAGGCCGTGATCGCGATCAAGGCGGCGGCGCTGAATTTCTTCGACATCCTGATGATCCAGGGCAAGTACCAGATCAAGCCGCCCTTCCCGTTCTCGCCGGCCGCCGAGATCGCCGGCGTGATCGAGAGCGTCGGCGCCGGCGTCAACGGACTTGAAGCCCGGCGATCGCGTGGTGGCGTCCTGCGGCCACAATGGCGCGCGCGAGAAGATCGCGCTGCCGGCGGCCTCGATCGTGAAGATTCCCGACAATCTCGACTTCGACCGCGCCGCCGGGATCATCATCATCTACGGCACCGCGCTGCATGCGCTGGAAGACCGCGCCAGCCCAAAGCCCGGCGAGACGCTCGCGGTGCTGGGTGCGGCCGGCGGCACGGGGCTGGCGGCCTGCGAGCTCGGCAAGCTGATGGGCCTGAAGGTGATCGCCTGCGCCTCGTCCGACGAGAAGCTGGAATTCGCCAAGCAACATGGCGCCGAGCTGACGCTGAATTACGCCAAGGAAGATTTGAAGGAAGGCCTGCGCAAGCTGACGGGCGGCAAGGGCGCCGACATCGTGTTCGATCCGGTCGGCGGCTCCTATGCCGAAGCAGCGCTGCGCTCGACCGCATGGGAAGGCCGCTTCCTGGTGATCGGCTTTGCCGCCGGCGACATTCCGAAGATGCCGCTCAATCTCGCGCTGCTTGAAGGGCTGCGACATCCGCGGCGTGTTCTGGGGCCACTGGGCGCGGCTCAATCCCGACAAGAACCGCGCCAATCTGGAGAAGCTGGTGAAGTGGACGGCGGAGGGGAAAATCTCCTCGCATGTCGACCGCACCTTCCCCTTGGCGCAGACCGCCGACGCGTTGAAGGTGCTCGCCGGCCGCAAGGCGATGGGCAAGGTGATCCTGCATCCGTGACGTTTGCGCGCGCCGACGCGCCAGAGCTGGTTCTGTCCCGATTTGACGCAATTCGGCGGCGTGCAGCACAATCACACCGCAAATCTCCTGTGATTTTCAGCGCTCTGCCAAAATGAATCCAAAATGTTACCCAAATCGCGCCGGGCAGGGCCGCGTTTTGGGCTGATTCAAACGGCGAGTATGCCCCCTCAGTAACGGGGCTCTCTTGAACAGCAACAACAACAAGAAAGCGCCAGGATGCCCCGATTTGTTGCGTCACAGAGTGCGTGGGGAACATACCATGGTGGAGCACACACACTATCGGTCTGACCAGTCCGATCTAAATAACGAAGACACCCAGCGCCCCCGGCGCTATGCCTTCGGCAGAACTGCCAACACCGACTACGATGAGGTTCCGCTCTTCCTCAGCGATCCCGACGGTGAACCGGATCCGGAAGAGTATTCCAATGGATTGCAGCCGCAGCGGCGCTTTTCGCTCTCGTTCAAGCTGTTGATGACCTCGGCGGCCGCCGCCTGCGTGGCGGTGCTGTTCGCATGGTTCACCTCGGACGCCACGCGCGACGTCATGATGAGCGCGAAAGCGTCGATCGCCACCGTGCTGCCGATCCCCTCGACCGCGGCACAGGCGGAAGCGAGCCAGCCGGCTCAGCTCACCGCCGCTGACGTGCAGTTGAAGGACCCTGCGCAGACGAAGGATCCCGCCCGTTGGCCGTCGCCGACCATCGCGCAGGCAAGCAGCCGCTCCGCGCCAGCAGGTCGCGTCCGCCACGCCGTCGCGCGAGGAGATCACCTCGGCCTATCAGAGCGCGCTGCAGACCCGCGCACCGGCGGCGGCACCTGCGGTCGTGCCGCCATCCGTGACCGCACCGGTTGCGGTCGCGCCGCCCGCGCCGCAAGGGCGGCGGATGGACGCCGACGAACTCGCGACGCTGATGAAGCGGGCGAAGGAGTCGCTCGCGGCCGGCGATATCCCGGTCGCGCGATTGCTGCTCGAGCGCGCCGCCGACGGCCAGGACGCCGGCGCGGCGCTGATGCTGGCGCAGACCTACGATCCCGCCGTGCTCGGCACCTCCGATGTCCGCAACATCACGCCCGAGCCCGACAAGGCGAAGAGCTGGTACCAGCGCGCCGCACAACTCGGCTCCGCCGACGCGCAGCGCCGGCTCGCCCAAATGCAAAACTGATTTCCACACCAGCGCAGGGGACAACATGCGGCGTTTATTTGGACTGGCACTCGTTGCCATGATGATGGCGTGCGGCCTTCAGGCCCGCGCCGAAGAAGGCGAGTATGACCCGGCCAAGGTCAGCGACAGCCTGAAGGCGATCTTCCAGTTCGGCTCGGCCCAGACCAAGCAGGCGCTGAACGCCAACACGGTGACCCTGATCACGGGCACCATCGGCGGCACCTATGTGCAGATCGGCGCCGACCTCGCTTCCGTGCTCGACGACGGCAACAAGTTGCGCGTACTGCCGATCGTCGGGCGCGGTTCGGTGCAGAGCGTCGCCGACATCCTGTTCCTGCAGGGCGTCGACATCGGCATCGTGCGCTCCGATACGCTCGACTATCTCGAGCGCAAGGGCTTCGCCAAGGACATCAAGAAGCAGTTCACCTATGTGACCAAGCTCTACAATGAAGAGATGCAGGTCATCGCGCCGAAGTCGGTGCAGAGCCTGAAGGACCTCGAAGGCAAGACCAGTCAGCGTCGACCTGCCGAACGGCGGCACCTTCGTCACCGCGCTGACGGTCGCCGAGCGGCTCGGGATGAAGGCGAACTTCGTCTATATCGAGCAGCGCATCGCGATGGAAAAGCTGAAGGCCGGCGAAATCGACGCCGTGATCGTGGTCGGCGGCAAGCCGTACAAGTCGGTCTCGACCTTCAATCAATGACGGCCGCTTCCACCTCGTGCGGGTCGATTACGACAAGCCGCTGCAGACCGACTATCTGCCGGCGACGCTGACCGCCAAGGACTATCCGAACCTGATCGCCGAGGGCGAGAAGGTCGACACCATCGCGGTGCCGGCGGTGCTCGCAGCCTATAACTGGACACCCGGCTCCGAGCGCTATCGCAAGCTGTCGCAATTCGTCGACGCGTTCTTCGCCAAGTTCCCGACCTTGCAGAAGCCGCCATTCCATCCGAAGTGGAAGGAAACGTCGTTGGCGGCGCCGCTGGCCGGCTGGAACCGCCTGCCCTACGCGCAGCAATGGCTCGACAAGAACGGCATCTCGCCGGTGGCGCGGGCGAAGTTCGACGACTTCATGAACCAGAGCCCGCAAGGGACCAACGGCCCGCGATCCGAGAACGACCGCGAGGCGCTGTTCAAGCAATTCCAGGCGTGGCAGGCCGATCAGGCCGCCAAGGAAAACGCCCGGGCGCAAGCCCCCGCTCCAGCCCCCGCCGTTCGCGCGAGCCGGCAACAAAAAGAACAATAGTGTAAACGCGCGGCGCCTCTCCTGAACTCGTCATGCCCGGCCTTGTGCCGGGCATCCACGTCTTTTGCGTTGTTTGCAGGAAGACGTGGATGCCCGCGACAAGCTGGGCATGACGAAAGATACGAGAGCCGCGCTCAGCTCTCCTCGATACCGCGCTTCAAAGCGGCGCGCGCCGCCTCGCGATGATCGTCGGTGATGTTGCCGGCCACCAGGCGGATCACGGTCGCAAGGATCGCCGCATCGTCGGTGAAGCCGAGCACCGGCATCATGTCGGGAATGAAATCGAACGGCAGGATGAAATAAGCGATGGCGCCGAGCAGGGCGACCTGCACATGGCGCGGCGTCTGCTTGTCGAACGCACAGTAGTAGGCGGCAAGCAGGTCTTCGGTGAACGGCAGCTTCGCCGCGACCTTCTTCAGCTTGATCCAGAAGCGGCGGCGCACGCTGTCGCGATCCTGCGCGAGGCGATCGGCCGGCTCGAAACCCACGCTGAAATCGGATGCCATCGACGGCCTCCCCTGTTCCGCGGCCAATCGCCGCGGTTTCTCCCAAACGGGAATTGGGGATGCGGCGCGCCCGCCGCAAGAGCTAGTTCCTATCTTGCCGGCGATCGCGTTCATCGCCTTGGCGAGCTCGATATCGTTGTTGGTGACGCCGCCGGCGTCATGGGTGGACAGCACGACCTCCACCGTCTTGTAGACATTGCGCCATTCCGGATGGTGGTCGTTCTTTTCCGCCACCAGCGCCACCCGCGACATGAAACCGAACGCCTCGTTGAAATCACTAAAGGTGAAGGTCTTTGCGATCGCGTCCCGGCCCGAAACCTCTTTCCAGCCGGCAAGCCCCGCCAGGGCCGATTTCCGTATCTCCGCCGAAAGCTTGTCCGCCATGTTCGTCTCCCTTGCAGTTGTGCCAACCCTAACACCCGAAAGGGCTTTTTAGGTCCAATCCTGTTACGTGGTAACCATGACGCAGATGTAATCCGCGAAACGACAGAAATTTTGCTACAATAAGGACTTAGGCATGCCGCGATATGAATTTGAACCTCAAACGACTGTTTGCGAGATCCATGACCGGGGGTCCTGAGCTCGTCCAGCTGCCGGCGCCGCCGTCGACCCGCGCGGCCGTGCGCCGGGCGACGTTCGTCACCGCCGCCGGCATCCTCGCCATCGTCGGCGTGCTCGCGGCCGGCTACTATTTTGCCACGCGCCCGGAAGTGTTGCGGATCGCAGTCGGCCCCGCCAACAGCGACGACGTCAAGGTGGTGCAAACCCTCACCCAGGCCTTTGCCCAGCATCGCTCCTATGTCCGGTTGAAGCCGGTGCAGACCGACGGCGCGGTCGCGAGCGCCGAGGCGCTGGCGCGAGAACAAGGTCGATCTCGCGGTCATCCGCGGCGACCTCGACGTGCCCAGGAACGCACAGGCCGTCGCCACGCTGCGCAAGAATTACGTGGTGCTGTGGGTGCCGCCGCCGGCCAAGGGCAAGGGCAAGAAGGCCGCTCCGAAGATCACCAAGATTTCGCAGCTTGCCGGACGCAAGGTCGGCGTGGTCGGCAAGACCCAGGCCAATGTCAACGTGCTGAAGCTGATCCTGCTGCAATATGGCGTCGATCCGAGCAAGGTCGAGATCGTGCAGTTTCCGGCCAGCGAGGCCGCGGAAGCGATCCGCAAGCAGTCGGCCGACGTCTATCTCGCCGCGGGTCCCGTCAACAGCAAGATCACGACCGATGCGATCGCGGCTTCGGCCAAGGATGGCGGCGAGCCGACATTCCTCGCCATCGACGCATCGGAGGCGATCGCGACCAACCATCCCGCCTATGAGGCGGTGGAAATTCCCTGCCGGCACGTTTGGTTCGCCCGAACGGCCGGAGGAGGAAGTCAAGACGATCAGCTTCTCGCACCACATCGTGGCGCGTAAGGCCTTGTCGGAAACCACCATCGCCGCGTTCACGCGACAGCTGTTCGCGATCCGCCAGCAATTGCTGACGGAGTTCCCGCAGGCCGCGAAGATCGAGACGCCCGACACCGACAAGGACGCCGCGATCCCCGTGCATCCCGGCGCCGCCGCCTTCGTCGACGGCGAGGAAAAGTCCTTTATGGACCGCTACAGCGATTACATCTGGTGGGGCCTGATGGCGCTGTCGGCGATGGGCTCGGTCGGCGCCTGGTTCGCCGGCTATGTCCGAAAGGACGAGCGCAACACACAATTCCTCGCTGCGCGAGCGGCTGATCGCGATGATCACGGAGGCGCGCAAGAGCGACTCGACCGAGGACCTCGACCGCATGCAGACCGAGGCCGACGAGATCCTGCGCGACACGCTGCATTGCTTCGAGGATGGCGCGATCCAGGAAGGCGCGCTGACCGCCTTCAACATCGCGCTGGTGCAATTCCATCATGCGGTCGCCGACCGCCGCGCGCTGCTGATGAGCCTGCCGCAAAACCTGCGGCGCCGCTGCGCAATTCCGCGCCACCGGCACGAACTAACTTCAGCTCCTGGACATGCCTGTGCCCGCTTGTGTAATCGCGCCGTCATCAAACCTTTCTAGGTCTGTGGGCGTCCGCCGACGCCCGACCCAGGAGGCCTGCATGACCGTCCGCATTCCCCGCAAACGACTGCACATCTCCCGCCGCCGCTTCCTGTCGACCGCCGCCGCCGCAGGCGTCGGCACGCTGGCGATGCCCTATCTCTCCCGCGCCGCCGACCGGCCTGTCGATCACGCATGGCGTGCAGTCCGGCGACGTCGGCGCCGATGGCGGCGTGATCTGGTCGCGCGCCGATCGCCCCTCGCAGATGATGGTCGAGGTCGCGACATCGGAGTCCTTCAAGGATGCGCGCAAGCTGCCGCCGATCAACGCGCTGCCCGAAAGCGACTTCACCGCCAAGATGCTGGTGGACGAATTGCCCGGCGGCCAGGACATCTTCTATCGCGTCAGCTTCCGCGACCTCTCCCATATCGAGATCGTGAGCGAGCCGGTCATCGGCCGCTTCCGCACCGCGCCCGCCGACAAGCGCGACGTCAGCTTCGTCTGGGGCGGCGACGTCGCCGGCCAGGGCTGGGGCATCAATCCCGACGACGGCGGCATGTTCACCTTCGCGGCGATGCGCAAGCAGCGGCCGGATTTCTTCCTGCATTCCGGCGACACCATCTATGCCGACGGCCTGATCCCGGCGGAGGTGAAGCTCGCCGACGGCAAGGTCTGGAAGAACGTCACCATCCCCGAGAAAGCCAAGGTCGCCGAGACGCTCGACGAGTTCCGCGCCGCGCACAAATACAATTTCCTCGACGACAATCTGCGCGCCTTCAATGCCGAGGTGCCGATCTTCGTGCAGTGGGACGACCACGAGGTCACCAACAACTGGTCGCTGTCGAAGGAGCTGCCGGCGTCCTACAAGGAGCGCAACATCACGCTGCTGGCCGCGCGCGCGGCGCGCGCCTTCCACGAGATGTATCCGATGCGCGAGAGCATCGTCGAGCCCGGCCGGGTCTATCGCACGCTCGAGCTACGGCCCGCATCTCGACGTCTTCATGCTGGACGAGCGCAGCTATCGCGGCCCCAACGGGCCGAACCAGCAGACGGCCTACGGTCCCGACGCGTATTTCCTCGGGCCGGACCAGATGCGCTGGCTGAAGCGCGCGCTGCTCAACTCGCGCGCCACCTGGAAGGTGATCGCCTCCGACATGCCGCTGTCGCTGATCGTCTATGACGATGCCGCCAACAAGAAAGGCTCGGAAGCCTTCGCGCAGGGCGACGGCCCGGCGCGCGGCCGCGAGCTCGAGATCGCCGAGATCCTGCGCTTCATCAAGACCGCGCCGATCCAGAATACGGTGTGGCTGACCGCCGACGTGCACTACGCCGCCGCGCATTACTACAATCCGGACAAGGCGCAGTTCCAGGATTTCGAGCCGTTCTGGGAATTCGTCTCCGGTCCGCTGCATGCCGGCACGTTCGGGCCGAACGAGCTCGACAACACCTTCGGTCCCGAAGTGCGCTTCGTCAAGGCGCCGGGACTCGGACAAGCAGAACCTGCCGCCGTCGGCCGGCATGCAGTTCTTCGGTCACGTCAAGATCGAAGGCGCCACCGGGCAGATGACGGTGACCTTGCGCGACCGCGCCGACGTCGCGCTGTGGTCGACCACGCTCGATCCGAAACTCGGACATAGCGATCGAGCAGCGCTTCCGGCGCGAAGCGCTGCAGCACGATCAGCAGCGCATCGCTCGAGCACGGCTTCGGCAATCGCGGCCGGTCGGCAAATTCCGGCGGCACCTTGTCGGCGCCATAGCCGGTGACGAACGCGAACGGAATTTTCAGCGCGGCGAGCTTCTCGGCGACCGCAAAACTCTTTTCGCGCGCGAGCCCGACATCGAGCAGCGCAAAGTCCGGCGCGCGCGCGGCGATCAGATCGAGCGCGGTCGCGACGCTGCCGGCGCAGCGCACGCTTTTCACGCCGAGACCGAGAATCGTGTCTTCGAAATCGAGCGCGATGATCGGATCGTCCTCGACAATGAGGACATCGGCAGGCACGCGAACGGGATCGGCGGGTTCCATGATCTTCGCCAGTTCTTGCAGTCCGACTTTTCGATCAGGACGTCCCGCTGCCGGCTCCCCAGACAAGCGCACCGACGGGTTCCCGCATGGAAACCTGCACATTTCATCTGCGCCTGTCTGTGCACTTGTGGACATAACTTTGGAACCGGATCGCCTATCGTCACGTTGATGGGGCGGAGAGGGATCATGCTGACGCGACGTGACGCCGCGGCCGAGGTCAATGACCGGCCGTACAACAATCTGTTGCGCCGATTGAACCGCGCGGACTTCGCGCTGATCGAGCCTTCTCTCAGCGCGGCCAAATGCGGTCCGAACGATCTGCTTTACAACCCCGGCCAGGATGTCGAGACCGTGCATTTTCCCTGCGGCGCCGAGCCTGGTGTCCTATATCGTGCCCAACGAGGACGGCCGCGATGTCGAGACCATCCTGATCGGCCGCGAAGGCGCGGTCGGCGGCATCGTCAGCCATGGCTATCTGCCGGCCTACACGCGCATCTGCGTCAAATTCGGCGGGCCGTTCGTGCGGCTGCCGATCAGCAAGCTCGAAGCCGCGAAAGCCAAGTCGGCGAGCCTGCGCAACATCTTCGCGCGCTATGCCGACTGCATGCTGGCGCAGATGTTTCAGTCGACCGCCTGCAACGCCATTCATTCGATCGAGCAGCGCACCGCCAAATGGATCATCTCGGCGATGGAGCGCACCGAAGGCGACGACTCCGTGCCGCTGACGCATGAGCAGCTGGCGACCTTGCTCGGCGTCGGCCGCTCCTATGCCAGCCGCGTGATCCAGACCTTCAAGGCGGAAGGCATTCTGGAGACGCGGCGCGGCGCCATCGTCGTGCGCAATCGCGAGGGGCTGCAGCTGCGCGCCTGTCTCTGCAACGAGGCGGTCAAGACGCATTTCGAGGAAGTGCTGCGCGGGGTGTATCCGACCGAGGAGAATGGGAATTGAGACCCCGCGGAAAACCCGGTTCACCAAAGCGCAAACAACCCATTGTTTTTTGGCGTTTTCTGAATATATTGCGCCGCAACGCGTAAGGGTGTGCCCGGTCCTTTGGCCGGGCTTCCTTTTTGGGCTAAGCCCCTCGAATTTCAAAGGTTTTGAGCGTCATCCGAATCAGTGTCCCGGCCTTCCGCCGAGATCGCGCCATCACCTTGCACGAGCAGACAAAGAAAACAGTCCATGAACCTCCGCAACGTCGCCATCATCGCCCACGTCGACCACGGCAAGACCACCCTGGTCGACCGCCTGCTGCAGCAATCCGGCGTCTACCGCGACAACCAGCGCCAGGTTGAGCGCGCGATGGACTCCAACGATCTGGAGCGCGAGCGCGGCATCACCATTCTGGCCAAGGCCGCCTCGGTGCAGTGGAAGGACACCCGCATCAACATCGTCGACACGCCCGGCCACGCCGATTTCGGCGGCGAGGTCGAGCGCATCCTCAACATGGTCGACGGCGCGCTGGTGCTGGTCGACGCCGCCGAGGGTCCGCTGCCGCAAACCAAGTTCGTGGTGTCGAAGGCGCTGCGGATGGGCCTCAAGCCGATCGTCGTCATCAACAAGGTCGACCGCTCCGACGCGCGCCCGGTCGAAGTCATCAACGAAGTGTTCGACCTGTTCGCGGCGCTCGACGCCACCGACGAGCAACTCGATTTCCCGATTCTCTACGGCTCCGCCAAGCAGGGCTGGATGGCGACCTCGCTCGAGGGTTCGCACGACGACGGCATGAAGCCGCTGTTCGATCTGATCCTCAGCCACGTCAAGCCGCCGGTGGTGGAGGAAGGCCCGTTCCGCCTGCTCGGCACCATTCTGGAAGCCAATCCCTATCTCGGCCGCATCATCACCGGACGCATCACCTCGGGATCGGTCAAGCCGAACCAGAGCGTCAAGGTGCTCGATCATGATGGCAAGCTGATCGAGACCGGCCGCATCACCAAGGTGCTGGCTTTCCGCGGCATCGAACGCACCGCCGTGGAAGAGGCGGAAGCCGGCGACATCGTCGCGCTCGCCGGCCTGCCGAACGCCACCGTCGCTCACACCATCTGCGATCCCGCTGTGGAATTGCCGATCCAGGCGCAGCCGATCGATCCGCCGACGCTGGCGATGACCTTCCGCGTCAACGATTCGCCGCTGGCCGGCACCGAAGGCAGCAAGGTCACCGGCCGCATGATCCGCGACCGCCTGCTGCGCGAAGCCGAAGGCAATGTGGCGCTGGGCGTGCGCGAATCCGAAGACAACGACGCGATGGAAGTCGCCGGACGCGGCGAGTTGCAGCTCGGCATCCTGATCGAGACCATGCGCCGCGAGGGCTTTGAGCTCTCGGTGTCGCGGCCGCGCGTCGTGCTGAAGCAGGACGAGGCAAACGGCGAGTGGCAGGAGCCGATCGAGGAGGTCGTGATCGACGTCGACGAGGAGCATTCCGGCGTCGTCGTGCAGAAGATGAGCGAACGCAAGGCCGAGCTGATCGAGATGCGGCCCTCCGGCGGACACCGCCTGCGGCTGGTGTTCTACGCGCCGACCCGCGGCCTGATCGGCTATCAGGGCGAACTGCTCACCGACACCCGCGGCACCGCGATCATGAACCGGCTGTTCCACGGCTATGCGCCGTACAAGGGCGAAATCCAGGGCCGCCGCAACGGCGTCCTGATCTCCAACGATCAGGGCGACGCGGTGGCCTACGCCATGTTCAAGCTGGAGGATCGCGGCCCGATGATGATCGAGCCGGGCTGGAAGGTCTATCGCGGCATGATCGTCGGCGAGCACACCCGCGACAACGATCTCGAGATCAACGTGCTCAAGGGCAAGCAGCTCACCAACATCCGCACCACGTCCAAGGACGAGGCGGTGCGGCTGACGCCGCCGATCAAGATGACGCTGGAAAAGGCGCTCGCCTATATCGAGGACGACGAGCTGGTCGAGGTGACGCCGAAGTCGATCCGGCTGCGCAAGAAATTCCTGGACGCCAACGACCGCAAGCGCGCCGAGAAGGCGCGCGAGGCGGTGGCGTAATCACGCGCACACTGTCATGCCCCGCGCAAGCGGGGCATCCAGTACGCCGCGGCCTCTCGGCTCAATCACTGACTGTCTCTGGAATACTGGATCATCCGCTACTGCGCGGATGATGACAGCTGTCTCTGGCTGCTTCAGCGCGCACAACGAACATGCTAGAGCCAGCGCATGACTTCCCTCCCCTCTTCCGTCGACGTTGCGATCATCGGCGCGGGCGCGGCCGGCCTCGGCGCCGCGCATGCGCTGAAGGACTCCGGCCTCTCCTTCATCGTGCTGGAAGCGCGCGACCGCGCCGGCGGACGCGGCCACACCGTCATGGCCTCGCCCGAGATCACCTTCGACCTCGGCTGCGGCTGGCTGCATTCCGCCGATCAAAACTCGTTCGTGGAAATCGCCGAGCAGTTCGGTTTCGAGATCAACAAGACGCTTCCGCCCTGGCGCGAGCGCGCCTGGGGCAACGCGTTTCCGCCGGAACAGCGCGGCGACTTCATCCGATCGCTGGACGAATTCTTCCAGCGCATCCACAGCGCCGCGAAGAGCGGCCGCGACAGCGCGGCCAATCTCTATCTCGAGCCGGGCAATCGCTGGAATCCGATGATCGATGCGATCTCGACCTACATCAACGGCGCCGAGACCGATCGCGTCTCGATCCTCGACTTCGACGCCTATGAGGACACCAACCTGCAACTGGCGCGCTCCGGCGCGGCTATGGCGCGCTGATGGCGGCCTACGGCGCGTCATTGCCGATCGCGTTCAATTGCGCAGTCACGCTGATCGATCATTCCGGCAAGCGCCTGCGCATCGAGACGTCGCTGGGCACGCTCAGCGCCGACAAGGTCATCGTCACCGTGCCGACCAATTTGATCGCGGACGAAGCGATCCGCTTTCATCCCGCGCTGCCCGACAAGGTCGATGCCGCGGCCCATCTGCCGCTCGGCCTCGCCGACAAGGTGGTGCTCGCGCTCGACGAGCCCGAGGCGCTGCCGGCGGAAGGAAACCTGCGCGGCGCCACCATGCGCACGGCGATGGGGACGTATCATCTGCGCCCGTTCGGCCAGCCCTGCATCGAAGGCTTTTTCGGCGGCCGCTATGCGCAGGCGCTGGAAGACGAAGGCGACGGCGCGATCGCGGCCGCATCGATCGACGAGATCACAGGCTTCCTCGGCAATGATTTCCGCCGCAAGCTGAAGCCGCTGACGGAATCGCGCTGGGCGCTCGATCCCTTCGCGCGCGGCTCCTACTCCCACGCGCTGCCCGGCCATGCCGGCAAACGCGCCGTGCTCGCCGCACCGGTCGATGACCGGCTGTTCTTCGCGGGCGAGGCGACCTCGCCGCACTTCTTCTCCACCGCGCATGGGGCGAGGGACAGCGGCGAGAGGGCGGCGAGGGAGGTGTTCAACTCAATCCACCGATAAAGCTGTTGCGAACGAATAGTTGTCGCGTATCCTACACACAGATGAACTGGTCAGAGGTTCGCCGTGGCGAAGTCAAGACTATTGGGCGTGGGAAGAGATTAGCTTCGAAGTGGCGGAATGCTGTGGACCATGACTAGGATATCTACGTCATAACGATCGATGACGCTCGAAGATGAGAGCTAACGTCACATTGGAGATGCAACGTCCGGAATTTGTGAATGGTTCGGCAAGAACGACCTTGATCCGTCATCGATTTAGCCGACTGTTATACTGGCGATGCCACAAGAACCGAGCGACAATTGACCGGAGGAGCTTATCCTCATCGCTGACTATTTCGCGATGCTCAACGACGAAGCCGCCACAACCTCAGCAAGGCTGAGCATAATCGCCGTCCAAGGTCGTGTCGTCGAACCGAGGGCTCGATCGAATTCAAACACCAGAATATCTCCGCGGTGCTCCTCAAACTTGGACTTCCGCGGATCACTGGCTACGTTCCAGCCGCCAACTACCAAAAAGCCATCGTCCCAGCGATCGAGCGATATCTTACGCTGCATCCTCTTGCGTTACATCCCGAGAGGATGGTGGAGGGATTGTCTGAACGGCAGGGACTGTTCGTAGACAAGCCGCCTCCGCTCCTGCCTGTTGCACCGCCAAGGGCGGACATGCAACGGCTGATACGCAAGTTCAATCCCGTTGAACGTGACTTCAGGAACCGCAAGCTCGGCCGCGACGGCGAAGAACTCGTATTTCATTTCGAGCGCCAGCGACTCCAGCAACAGGATCGGCCAGACCTCGCCAAGAAGGTCAAGTGGATATCGGAGGAGCTGGGCGACGGAGCCGGTTACGACATCTTGTCATTCGATGCGAAAGGCAAAGAACGGCTTCTTGAGGTTAAAACGACGGTCGGCGCAGACGTGACTCCGTTTTACATAACGCGAAACGAGCTGTCCGTAGCCACCGAACGGCCGGATGCCTTCCGGCTCTGTCGAGTCTTTGACTTCACCGCACATCCTCGAATGTTCGAGTTGACGCCTCCACTGGAGAAGTTCGTACATCTTTCGCCACTGAGCTATGAAGCATCGTTCTCCTAACTACATTTACTCCATCACCCTCCCCCGCCACCCCGCATCCGGCACGATGCACGCATCGTACTTCCCGAAAATCCGGTAGCGGTTCTTCGCCACCACATTGTACACGCCGTCGCGAATGAAGCGCGGCACGACGAACAACACCCGCGCCCAGCCCCAGCCCGGCAATTGCGACAGCACGGTGAGCGCGCCGTCGGATTTGAACCAGGCGACGCCGCCATGGACCACGGCATTGGTGTCGGGATCGTCGGGGTCGATACCAAGCGCCTGCGCCAGCCGTGTCCCGTAAGCCGACTGGATCGGCGTGAAGCGGAAGCGCGCCGCGGCATCGCGCGCGACGATGAAGCGGACCCAGCGCGAGCAGAACACGCAGACGCCGTCGAACAGGATCACGTCGTCATCGGGCCAGATCGGGGCGGTCATCGATTGTCCAGTGTCGAGAGCGCCACCCCCATCAGCACGATCGCGGGCCCGGTCTTGACCAGCGCGCCGAGCGGCTCGATCCAGAGATCGGGCGTGAGGATCGCGGTGCCCACCATGTAGCCGAGCGAGAGCACGATGCCCGCGACAAGGCCGAATGCGCAGGTGCGGCGGAACGCGATCAGCACGCCGATACTCATGTCCATCAGGCTGGTGACGGCGGCAAAGGGCGTGACCAGCCATGACGGGAAGCCGTGCGAGGCGAGGATCGCCTTCGTCGCGGGGAACGAAATCACCAGCGCGATGAAGCCGGAGAGGATCCAGAACAGCGCGAGGCTCGCGATCATGAGCGGCTTGATCAGGAACAGCCGCGCGAACCATTTGTCCTGGATCGTCGCCGCGCGCTGGCCCACAATTTCAGCGACGGTCTTCGGCACGATCCCGGTCGCCGCCATCCATGGCGCGGGATCGCCGGTGACGCCGCGGCGCAGCTCGGCAATCGCGGTGGAGCGCATCGGCGGCATCCAGCCGAGCCGGTTGGCGAGATCGCCGAGTCTTGCGCCGAGATCGAGCAGGAACGACGGCAGCGTCGATGCGCGGCCATTCCGCCGTGCCGAACGCGAAGCGGAACTGATCGATCACGCCGCCGAGCGATATCCGCTGCGGCTGCATCAAATCCCAGCTCACGCTCGCTGCATCGTCGCGCGCCGCGAGCCACGCCACGGTCGCGGCGATGTCCTCGACCGCGACCGGCTGGAACGGCGTCGCCCGCTCCTCGGCCGGCAGGTCGAACGGAAGCGCCGCCAGTGCGCGCAGCATCGCGCTGCCGCCATAGGCCGCAGGCGCGATCACGAGGCCGGGCCGCAGGATCGCGTGCGAAATGCCGGACGCCGCGATCAGCCGCTCGGCCTCGCGCTTGGTGGTTGAGAAGGCGGTGCGGTCATGGTCGGCCGTGCCGGGTATCGAGACATGGATCAGGCTGATGGTGCGGCCGCAATCCCTGATCGCCTGCAACAGCCGCGCGACGAAATCGCGATGCACCGCGCTGGTGTCGCTGCCGGGGCCGTCCTGCAGCACGCCGAGGCAATTGACGACCATGTCGACCTCGCGCTCGCGCAGCAGCCGCGCCAGCGCGCCTGACGTCATCGCCATCACGGGCAGTTCCAGATCGAGCGCTGCTGTTCTTCTGCGAGGCCGCAAAGTTTCGCGCGACGCCGATCACGGCAAAGCCGCGCAGGCGCAGATCGTCGGTGAGGAAGCGGCCGATCAGGCCGGAGGCGCCGAGCACCAGGATTTTGCGGGAGCTGCATCATCGACTCATCCTAAAACGGCTTCGCGATCATCAAATACAGAATGATCATAACCGAACCGAAGCCGGGAATGCCTGAACAGGACCCAGCGGCGAAACAGCGCGTGGTAGCGCGGCGGCAGCGGGGTGCCCTGCTCGGCCGCGGCGCGGGCGAGATCGCGCATCTCGATCTGCATGAACACCACGGGCACCCAGAACGCGCCGGCGACGGCGTAGAGCGCGAGCGAGGTCGCGAGCCAGCGCTCGCTGATCGTCGGTCGACGGACAACGCCATCAGCACGCCGCCGGTGACCGGCTGCAGCAGCACCGCGCTCAAGGTGAACAGCGCATCCGCGATCACCACCACCGCCGATGTGCGCGCGATGAAGGCGGCCTCGCGGCTGCGATGCGCCATCAGCATGAAGAAGGCGATGCCCGTGCCGGTGCCCAAAATCACGATGGCGCCGAGCACGTGCAGATATTTGACCAGGAAATACAGCGTCATCGTTTCTTCGCCGCCGCTGCTTGCGGCTTCAGCGCGCGATCGAGATCGCCCGCCGCCAGCTTCACCCCGCTCTCGGTTTCCGGCAGCCAATGTCCCTCGCTGCCGAACGCCGGCAGCGCATGGAAATCGGCCTTGCCGCCGCCGCTGCGGAAGGCATCCGCGAGCTTCCTGGAAAATTCCGGCGAGAAATAGCTGTCATTCGCCGCCACCAGCCAGGTCACGGGCACGCGCGCATCCTTGCCGAACGCGGCTGCCGCCGTGAGCAGCGCGTGCGGCGCGCAGATCCGGTTCTCGAAATCATTGGCGTGGCCGCCGCGGCCGGGTGCGAAGGCGACGATGGCCGCAATCGCCTTGGGATCCTCGCTTGCGAGCGCCAGCGCGCCCCAGCCGCCGGCGGAATGGCCGACGATCACGGCGCCGTCCTTTCGGATGAAGGACTGCCCGCGCGCATAGTCCATCGCTGTCCTGATCTCGTCCGCGGTCGCGCGCCCCGACTTCGACATAATCGGCCTCGTCGCAGCCGCCCTGGTCCTCCAGATAGTCGCCGCCGGTCAAGCCATGGCCGAGCCGCTCCGGCACCAGCACCGCAAATCCGCGCGCGACCAGGTAGCGCGGCGAGCGCGCGATATTCCGGCTGCGGCATCTGCGCCCGCCGCAGCACGTTCTGGGTGGTCGCATGCGCGATCAGCGCCAGCCGAAACGGCCCCTCGCCCGGCGGGCGAAACAACACCGCGTGAGCCGGCCGGTCGGCGACGCGGCGTCGGCACCAGCCATTGCTGCGCGCGATTCGGCTCGCCCTCGGCGCCCTGCGGGCCGAGAGCCGGCAGCGGCGTCTGATTGCCGCATATGACAAGCGCCGCCAGTGCGAGTGCAGTTTTGAACAGACGTTCTCATCGGATGAAGCGAGACCGGAGAGAACAAAGACGAAATGCGCCAACAGAATACCGGCAGCGAATCGAATCGGGAGCCTCAAATCGATACAGCCGACTGGATTTTTCCGCTGCCGGGCGTCGCACGGCGCGCGAACCTCGCCGCTCGCAACGGCGAACAGCGATGGGAGCGGCTGTCTGTCCTTTTTCGGCACAACAGGTGATGCAGAAAGTCCACAGGTTAACTGATAATTAACGATAGGCCTTGAAGCCGGGCCGCCGACTTGATTTGATAAGCTCGCTATGAGCACTACCCTAATCGAGGTTCGGCCGGCGAAGGTGTCTGATGCAACCGCTGTTGCATCGACGCACGACGAGGCGTGGCGCTCGGCCTATCAGGGCATCATCCCCGGCGCCGAACTCGAAAAGCTCATCAACCGCCGCGGCCCGCAATGGTGGGATTCGGCGATCCGCAAGGGCAGCCGCGTCAGCGTGCTGGTGTTCGGCGACAAGGTCGCCGGCTACGCCAATTACGGCCGCAACCGCGCGCGCAGCCTGCACTTCGAAGGCGAAGTCTACGAACTCTATCTGCGTCCGGAGTTCCAGGGACTCGGCTTCGGCCGCCGCCTGTTCACCTCGGCCAAGCGCGACCTCGCGCAGAGCGGGCTGAAGAGCATGGTGGTGTGGGCGCTCTCCGACAACGATCCCGCCACCGAATTCTATCGCGCGCTCGGCGGCCGCATGGTGGCGCGCTCCTCGGAGAAGTTCGGGCCGAAGTCGCTCGACAAGGTCGCGTTCGCCTGGACCAACTGAGTCCTTCGCGCATCGCTGCTGCTTGCACGCGTCGTGCCGGGCTTGACCCGGCAATCCATCGTTTGAGGACTTCAGTTCAGGATGATGGATACGCGGGTCAAGCCGCGTATGACAGTGTCAGGCCACGGAGCCATCCATGCGCATTGAGGCTATCTCCCTCGGGATCGATCCGCCGCGCGAGGTCAATGTCATCATCGAGGTGCCGGTCGGCGGCGAGCCGATCAAATACGAGATGGACAAGGAGGCCGGCACGCTGGTGGTCGATCGCTTCCTCTACACCGCGATGCGCTATCCCGGGAATTACGGCTTCATCCCGCACACGCTGTCCAACGACGGCGATCCCTGCGACGTGCTGATCGCCAACACCCGCGCCATCATTCCCGGCGCCGTCATGAGCGTGCGCCCCGTCGGCGTGCTGCTGATGGAGGACGAGGCCGGCGGCGACGAGAAGATCATCGCGGTGCCCTCGACCAAGCTCACCCGGCGTTACGCCGGCATCAAGACCTACAGCGACCTGCCCGAGATCACGCTGCAGCAGATCCAGCACTTCTTCGAGCACTACAAGGATCTCGAGCCCGGCAAATGGGTCAAGGTCTTGCGCTGGGGATCGCCGGAGGATGCGTACAGGCTGATCGAAGAAGGGATCGCAAGGGCGAAGGGGAAGTAGATCTTCGTCATTCCGGGGCAGCGCGAACGCGACTGAGCCCGGAATCGATACCGCGGAATCTGTCGATGGATACGCTGGGAGACGATCTTCGTACGATAAGGCCTGTGGTTATGGGTTCCGGGCTCGCTCGCTTCGCTCGCGCCCCGGAACGACAATCACACCCCCGGCTTCGGCAATCCCGCGATCGCGCAGGCCGCGCGCAGCGTGTTCACCAGCAAGCACGTCACCGTCATCGGCCCGACGCCGCCCGGCACCGGCGTGATCGCGCCGGCGACCTGCGAGACCTCGGCGAAAGCGACGTCGCCGACCAGCTTCGTCTTGCCCTCGGCCGTGGGCAGCCGGGTGATGCCGACATCGATCACGGTCGCGCCCGGCTTGATCCAGTCGGCGCGCACCATCTCCGCCTTGCCGACCGCGGCATAGACCAGATCGGCCTGCGCGCAGAGTTTTGGCAGATCGCGCGAGCGCGAATGCGCGATCGTCACGGTGGCATTCTCGTTGAGCAGCAATTGCAGCAGCGGCCGGCCGACCAGGTTGGAGCGACCGATCACGATCGCGTTCATGCCTTCGAGCGAGGCGTGCACGCTCTTGCTCAGGATGATGCAGCCGAGCGGCGTGCAGGGCGACAGCGCGGCAAAGCCGCCGGCGAGCCGCCCGGCATTGGCCGGATGCAGGCCGTCGACATCCTTGGCGGGATCGATGGCGTTGATGACGGTCTCGGTGTGCAGCCCCTTCGGCAACGGCAGCTGCACGAGGATGCCGTGCACGGCCGGATCGCGGTTGAGCCTGTCGACCACTGCCAGCAGCTCGGCTTGCGACACATCCGCCGGCAGCTTGTGCTCGAAAGAGGCCATGCCGGCGTCCTGCGTCTGCTTGCGCTTGCCGCGGACATAGACCTCGCTTGCAGGATCGTTGCCGACCAGCACCACCGCAAGCCCCGGCACCAGATTGTGGTCGCGCTTGACGCGCGCGACCTCGGCCGCGACGCGACCGCGCAATTCGGCCGCGATGGCTTTTCCGTCGATGATGCGGGCCGTCATTTCAATCCTTCGATCGGGACATCGGGCAAACCAGGGACCGGCGACCGATCACCTGATCAAAACCGATGGCCCAAACAGATCTTGCAGATCAGGGATGACGACCCTCCTGATCAACTCGATCAGGATGAAGAGCACGAGAAAGGATATATCCAGCCCACCCAGCGGAGGCACGAAGCGCCTGATCGGTCGCAGCGCCGGCTCCGTCAACAAATCCAGAGTGTATAGTACCTGCCTGACCAGGTCGTTTCTTACATTAATCACGCTGAAAGCGATCAGCCACGACATGATGGCTGTCACAACCAGAATGAACTCATAGAGGCCGAGCAGCCAGTCGATGAAATCCAGGAGTTGTATCATCAGGAAGACTTGTGCCAGTGTGGAGGTTGCGCGGAGCGAGAGATCGTTCCCGTTAGATATCGGTTCCACCCTGCCCAAACAAGGGAAGCGCGGCGCGAATTGTCCGGAAATGCGGCCGATTTCACCGCTTTCTGCGCGGCATTCCGCGCCACCTTTCTTGACTTGACTGGGTCGCGGATTTAAATGGCCCCACTGTCCGCCGCCTGTTCTCAGCAATCAGGCGGTCGCGGAAGGGGCCATAGCTCAGCTGGGAGAGCGCGTCGTTCGCAATGACGAGGTCGGCGGTTCGATCCCGCCTGGCTCCACCACGCTTCGCCCTTCGGGCTACGCGTGGCGCAGCCGCGCAGAGCCCGAAGGGCGGAGCGTGCCCGGCGAAGCCCGCAGGGCGAAGACGGGCTAGCCTTGGTACCTATATCCGCAGCGTCATTCCGGGGCGCGCATCAGCGCGAAGACCGGAATCCATTTCTCCCGATACGGCCGGCGGCACAATGGATTCCGGGTCCATCGCTTCGCGATGTCCCGGAATGACGAGCGTAACTACCTCCCCGTAAACCGTGGCGGCCGCTTCTCGACGAAACTCGCCACGCCCTCGCGGAAATCGCTGCCGCGCAGCGACACCACCATCTCGCGATTGGCGTCGATGGTGGCTTCCGCCAAGGTCTGGAACGGCACGTCGTAGAGCTGGCGCTTGATCGCGGCGATCGCGCTCGGCGAGACGAAATCGGCGAGATCGCGCGCATAAGCATAAGTCTCCTCGCGCAGCTTCTCGGGCGGATAGAGCCGATTCACCAGCCCGATGCGCAGCGCCTCGTCGCTCGACACCCGCCGCGCCGACATCAAGAGGTCGAGCGCGTTGGCATGGCCGACGATGCGCGGCAGCATCCAGGAAATTCCGTGCTCGGCAATCAGCCCGCGCCGCGCGAACGCCGTGGTGAACACCGCGCCCTCGGCGGCAAAGCGCAGATCGCAATACAGCGCGTGCACGAGACCGATGCCGGCGGTCGCGCCGTTGAGCATGCCGATCACGGGCTTCGGAATCGACGGATAATAGGCGTAGCGCGTCTGCCAGTCGGACCTGCGGTTCATGTCGAAGGCCGGCACGTTGTCGGCGCGGCGCACGCGTCGGGATCGATGGTCTTGAGCGCCTCCATGTCGGCGCCGGCGCAGAAGGCGCGGCCCGCGCCGGTCAGCACGATGACGCGGACATTGTCGTCCTTTGCCGCCGCCATCATCGCCTCGCGGACATCGTGCTCCATGACCGCCGTCCACGCATTCATGCGATCGGGGCGGTTCAGCGTGACGGTCGCGATCTTGTCGCTGACCTCATAGAGAATGTGCTGATAGGTCAAATCGTCCTCCCTTGGATTCTTGTTTGCGCATGATCTTTTCGGAAAACCGCTTCACACTTTTCCGGATCATGCGCTGGGTTTGGGAGAACAGTAACACAGCTTCGGCGTGGAGAAGCGCCGGCCTACTCGGCGGCTTCGGCGAGCGCCGGCGCGCGGCTCGCGCTTCAGCCAGCCGTCGATGAAGGCCGCGAGCCATGCGCGCTCGGCGACATCATGAATGGCGCGGCCCTCGAAATGCTGATGGCGCGGCTGCGCACCGGGCAGATCCGTGTCGCCGCGCGTGGTCCAGCAATGCATCATCGCCGTCGTCACGTCGGGATGAAACTGGAAGCCGAAGGCGTGGCCGGCGCGAAACGCCTGGTTCGGAAAATCGTCGCCATGCGCCAGCAGTTCGGTGCCGGCGGGCAGCTCAAAGCCTTCGCGATGCCAGTGATAGACATGCGACGGCCAGTCCGGGAGAAGCGAGCGTCCCGCCTCGGTCGGGCGGATCGGGTAATAGCCGATCTGGGTCAGGCCTTGCGCGTGCGGTGCGACCCTGGCGCCGAGATGTTTGGCGAGCATCTGCGCGCCGAGGCAGATGCCGAGGAACGGCCGCTGCTCGCGCAGCGGCACTTCGATCCAGTCGATCTCGCGCGTGACGATAATCGTCGCTGTCATTGGCGCTCATCGGGCCGCCAAAAATCACCGCGCCGGCATGGGCGTCGAGCGTTTCAGGGAGGGGATCGCCGAAGCGCGGCCGGCGGATGTCGAGGGCATGGCCGAGCGCGCGCAAGCGCATTGCCGACGCGGCCGGGTGTCGAGTTCTCCTGATGCAGCACGACCAGCACCGGGCGCAGCGCGCGGCGGCTCGGCCCTTCCCGGGAAGGGCACGACGTTGCCGGTGCTGCTCAATTCGAAGGCCATGACTTGCTTTGGTCGCTGCAACCCTGAGGATAGGGAAGCTCCGGTTAATTTCGTGTGAGCTTCCGCACACCGGGTTCGATTGCAGAAAAGCAAGGACCGGGCCAGGCGGTAAAATCAGCGCTTGCGCTGCTGGAAGCGGCCGACCGCCCAGAGGATGAAGCCGCGCGGGAACAGCCGCAGCAGCAGCGGCACGATCTTGATGCCGAGCCCGGGCAACACGGCCCGCTTGTTCGCCATCAGCCCGTCATAGGCCTGCCGGGCGACGTCGGCGGAGGAGACGTTCAGAATGGCCGAATCGAATCCCGGGCGGAGTCCGGCCCGCGGCTGGAATTCGGTCGGCACCGGGCCCGGACACAGCACGGTGACGCGCACGCCATGCTGCCCGAGCTCGACCCGCAGCGCCTCGGTGAACGACAGCACGAAGGCCTTCGAGGCGTAATACATCGCCATGCCGGGCCCGGGCAGGAAGCCCGCGATCGAGCCGACATTGAGCAGGCCGCCGCGATTCCTGATCAGCTGATCGGCAAAGCGCAGGGACAAGTCGGCGAGCGCGCGGATATTGACGTCGATGATGCCGAGCTGTTCGGCGCGATCGAGCTCGGCGGCATTGCCGAACAGGCCGAAGCCCGCATTGTTGACGAGGTATTCGACCTCCGCGCCGGCGTCCGCGAGCGCGGCGGCGATCCTGTCGCCGGCATCACGCGCCTCGAGGTCACAGGGGATCAGGATCGGCGCCCGTCCGCCGGCCGCGGTGATCTCGCCCGCCAACGCGGACAGGCGATCGGCACGGCGCGCCGTCAGCGCGACGCGATGGCCATTCTTCGCGAAAATGCGCGCGAGATCCGCGCCAATTCCCGCCGAGGCCCCCGTTATCAACGTCACCCGCTCGGCCACGATCGCTCTCAAAAAAATTCAACAGCAAAAAGACAGCATAGGCGCGCGGGCGGGCGCAAGCGGGCCGCCTGCATGGCAGGCAGCGCAAACGCAGAATGTGCAATCGTGTTGCAGAATTGCGCGCATTTCGCGCGCCTAGATTAAAGTTTCTTCATGTAACGCAATGTAGCGCGGCGCGCGATGGTTGAATTTTGCGGCGCGCGCCATCGGATGGCTTTGTTGGGCATGATCCGGACTGCTTCGCGCGAGCATCAGGCAAAATCCGCTGGCAGCACGTGTTTCCGGATCATGCCGCCGGCCTACCCTCGGGCCGCAACCTGATGCTTCAGCTCGATCCGGTCGCGCGAGGAGATGCCGAGCAAGTCGGCGGCGCGCCAGACCACATTGTCCTCGAACTCGGTGACCGCGCCGTCGGCATAGGCGATCTCCCACATCATCTCCACGATCTTGAGTCGGCCGGCCTCGTCGACCTGCCGCATGATCACGCTGGTGAAGTGGTAGAGATCGACCGCATCGCCTTCCACCCTGGTGGCGGAGGCAATCAATCTGTCGGCGGTGCCGGGATCGAGGCCGAAGCGGCTTTCGATCAGGCTGTGCAGCTTGCGCTGCTCCTTTGCCGAGGGCTCGCCGTCGAGCGAGACCACATGGATCAGCAGCGCGGTCGCCGCCAGGCGATAATCATTGTCGTCGAAGGCGCGGCCGTGCTGCGCTTCCGGCGAAACGACGTCGGCAATGAATTGGCGCAGTCCGTCGAGCATGGATGATCCCGATCGAAATTCTCGATGCTGTTCATATGGCGTGGAACATCGGCGCACGCAATCGCGCACGGGTTCCTGCCGCGCATTACGTTTGGGCAATGTCATTCGTCATTGCGAGCGAAGCGAAGCATCCAGACTACCTCCGCGGATGCGGTCTGGATTGCTTCGTCGCGTCGCTCCTCGCAATGACGAGCGCGTCCTACGGGATCTCGTACACCACCATCTTGTCGGCGATGCCGCGCAGCGCCGCCTGCTTCTGGATCGGCTTCAGCGCCTCTTTCTGCAGAATCATGGCAACGCCGGGCGCGTCGATCACGGGCGCGGTGACGTGGATCTCCTGCGAGGTCGAGAGCGACTGCACCCGCGCCGCGATATTGACGGTCTGGCCGAAATAGTCCTGCCGCTCGTTGAGCATCACGGCGAGGCACGGTCCCTCATGAATGCCGATCTTGACGACGAGGTCGTTGCTGCTGCGCTCGCTGTTCAACTTGTCCATCGCCGCGCGCATCTTCAAGCCCGCGGCCAGCGCATGTTCGGGCCGGACGAAAGTGGCCATCACGGCATCGCCGATGGTCTTCACGACCGCGCCCTTCTCGGCCGCGATGATGTCAATCAACGAGCGGAAATGCGCGCGCACCAGATCGAACGCGGCGAGATCGCCGACCCGCTCATAGAGCGCGGTCGACCCCTTCAGGTCGGTGAACAGGAAGGTCAGCGAGGTGATCTTCAGCCGCTGATCGGCATTGAGATTGTCGGCCTTGAACACATCGCGGAAGGTCTGGTTCGACAGCATCCGCTTGGCGGTCAGGAACGGCCGCCGCTTGCCGAGCAGATCGATGCAAGGCATCGGCCGCGATGAAGACCGTCGGCAACACGCGCACGCCGGCCTGGTTGTCGAGCGACAGCCGCAGCGGGCCCGGGACGCATGGTGATGCTTCCGGTCGGCGGATGCGCCTTGTTGTAGATCAGCGAAAGCTGCTGGCGCTCCTTGGTCGGTTCGCCCTGCACGTCGATGAACTGCGCGGAATGCGTCACCGGCTCGAACACGATGATGAACTGCGGCGGCAGCTGCAGCGACAGCACCGCCTTCTCGCCGGCCGGCAATTCGAGCGCATCGAGCGTCACCTCCTCGGTCAACGAGGCGAACGTCTCCTCGTTGAGGTCGATGCCGGAACTCCAGAACACCTGCTTGTAGTATTCCCAGAGCGGCAGGCTGTGGGGATCATGCGCGGCGATGCGCCGGACCCGCGGGGTGACGGTGAAGGCGACCTCGACCTGCTCGTCGACCGAGCACTCGTAACCGCAGGCGCACAGGCCGCAATGATAGTCGTCGGGCCGCAGCGATTTCAGCGTGTCGTGGACATCGAGAACGCCGCTGCAGCCCGGACACAGGACGTTCCAGCCGAGATCGAACAGGCCAAGCTTCGAGGCCTGCAGGAAGCCGGAAATCGTCTTCTCTTCGTCAAGGCCGTTCCGACTGGAAAAATCCAGCGCATTGATGCGGTTGAGCTCGTGGTCCTTGCCGTCCTTGATCAGCCGCACGATGGCATCGGCCACCGCCGGATCGGCGGACTGTTGCAGCAGTGAAAACTGGGCTTCGATATCGCTCATGACTCATCACCAGATGGGATTGCGGAGCTTGTCGGCAAGCCTGCTTTGGCGGGCCGCCGTCTCAAATCAACTACGTGCTGACGCCTGCTGACGTTACTTTGACGCCGCGAGAATGCTTACCGCGGCCTGATGACGAACAGCGGCGAGCGATCCGGCTGGGTCGTCACCACGCCGACCGGTATCACCGGCGCCGTGTCGGCGAGATCGATCCGGAACGACCCGACCAGCTTGGCCAGCGCCAGGGTCGCCTCGACCAGCGCGAAATGCGCGCCGATGCAGATGCGCGGACCGGCGCCGAACGGCATATAGGCGAAACGCTCGGGCGGCGGCGCCGGGGCCAAGAAACGCTGCGGCATGAAGGCGTTGGGATCGCGCCACAGCTTTTCATGCCGGTGCAGCAGCCAGGGCGCGATCAGGACCACGTCCCTTGGCTTGACCGGCATCCCCGCAAGCGTATCGGCACCGCGCGCGGCGCGTGCCACCAGAAAAGCCGGCGGATAGAGCCGCATGGTCTCGTCGAGTACGGCGCGGGTGAATTTCAGCCGCTCGACCTCGGGCGTGCCCGGCGATACCGACGCTTCGTGCCTCAGCGGCGACCTGCTCCTGCGCGGCGGGATCGAGCGCCAGCAGATACAGCGACCAGAACAGCGCGGTCGCGGTGGTCTCGTGGCCGGCGAGGATCATGGTCGCGACCTCGTCGCCGAGCTGCTCGTCGGAAAAGCCCTCGCCGGTTTCGGGATCGCGCGCGGCGTCCATCAGGTCGAACAGGTCGCGCGGCGGCGCATCGGCGTTCTTGCCGGCGGCGCGGCGCTCGGCCATCAGCATGGCGACGAAGCGCGTCCAGCGCTTGCGGAAGCGCGAGCGCGGGAAATCCAACGGTGTCGGCCACGACAGCGGCAGCGCCAGATCGAGCAGATGTGGCCGCGCCAGCCGCTCGCCATACTGCGTCACGAACTCGCGCAGAGTCGCGCCATGCGTTTCCATGCCGAAGGAGAACATGGTGCGGCCGGCGATCTCCGAGCGTCATGTGCTGCATCACCTCGCGCAGATCGACCGGCCGCGCGCTGTCGGTCTTGAGCTTCGTGATGGTCTCGTCCGTCACATCGACCATATGCGGGATCAGCATCGACACCGCGCGCGGCGTGAACGCGGGCGCAAGCGTGCGGCGCTGGTACTTCCAGGCGCGGCCTTCCGCGATCAGCACGCCCTGCCCGAGCATCGGCCGCAGCACGCGCATGCTGGTCGGCGTGCGCGTATAGTTCTCGTAGTTGTCGACCAGCACATGCTTGATCGCATCCGGCGTGTTCAGGATGAAGCTGCTGCGGCCGAAAAACCTGCCCTTGACGACGTCCTCTTCATAGGCGCGCTGGCCCCAGGTCGAGATCGGGTTCACGCGCATCAGCCGCATGCGGCCGAGCGTCGAGAGATTGTCCGGCGCCCGCGGCGGCGTTGACGGCACCAGCGGCTTTTGCGTGACCGGGGAATCGTAGACTTCGGCGATGCTCACGGGACGGCCTCGCGATGATGAAGAAGCGACTACACAGCTAATAAGTCAGTTCCGCGACCGCAATCCTGTTTTCGGCCGCAGGCCAGCTACGGGCCACGATCCGTCTCCTCGTTGAACAGCGCGGTCACCGGCGCGGCCAACGTCTTCAGCCGGCAATTTCAACGTGGTGGCCGAATCCGTCGGCACGCCCGGTTTGACATCGGTCGGCTCCTTGCCGTCGAGCAGCACCACGTCGCGCGGCAGGCCGAAATAGCCGCGCGGCCGCGACATGATCACGACCGCGCCGGTATCGGCCGGCGTCAGCGCCCGCGCCGCGCGCAGGTGCACGATATCGGACGAGCGCGGGAACGGCGAGCGATAGAAATGCGTGGTGGTCGAGCCGGGCGAGGTCAGCACGATCTCGAGCGGCCAGGACGGATCGACCGTCGCCGGACCCCAGCGGCCATCGGCCGCAGTATTGCCGCCGTGGATCGCATTGCCGATACGCTCGCCGGTCCCGGGCACGACGCGAAACACTTCGACCAGCGCGTCGGCGACCGGACGGTTGGTCTGTACGCCACCGGGCGTGCCGGTCACCAGCCCGCTCAGCGTGACTTCCTGCCTCCGGCACGATCTCGAGCCGTTCGGGCTCGCGGCCGGCGATGAACTTGTAGATCTCGCGGAAGGCGCGCGGAGAATAGGCGGTCTCGCGATGATCGACCGGCCCGAGCACCAGATTGGTGGCGCCCTTCAGCGCCGGACCTTCCGTGGTGACATTGGTCGGCGTGCCCGGCTTGCCGACAAAACGGCCATCCGCTTGCGCGTATTTGTCGAGACCGTCGCTGCGCAAGGTCAGGAACGCCGTGCCCGGCGTGACCTCGCTGTCGCCATCGTTGAGACCGCGCAGGAACGGCCCGCGGCCGTTGAACTCATTGCCGGGATTTTCATCCCAGGCATAAACGCCGTGATTGGGCGTGCCGCACAGCACGGCATGGCTGACATCGGCCGCGCCGCCGTTCTTGACATAATTGCGGATCGCATTGCCGCCGCGCGAGTTGCCGACCAGCGCCACGCGCGACGCGCCGGTCTTCTCCTTCAACGCCTTGATGGCATCGCCGAGCTCGCGGCGCTGATCCTCCGTCGAGGAGCGGTTCGGCTGCGCCACCGCGTCGTCGTTGCGCGCCAGCGGATCGGTGAAATTGATCGCAAACATGCGGTCGCGCGCAACGCCGTTCGATTCCATCCGCCACAGCGTGGTGATCCAGAGCGCGGCGTGATCGCCATTGCCATGCACGAACAGGATCGGCGGCGTGGCCGACGGCGGAACCCGATTGCGCCAGTGCGGGCATGGGAAAATTGGCCGCCAGCAAGGGCAGGCGTTCCGGCTCCCTTCAGCAGCGTCCGTCGCGACAGGCTCATTGCATCATTCCTCCCGTTTTCCGGCATCCTAATGCCCTGAGTATGACGGCGCGAAAGCCACCTTAACCTCTGGACAGGACAGGACTTTCCCGGGCATCAAGGAACTCTCCGAAATCACAGGCCAGCGGAACCGGGCATGACCGAAACCACCGAACGCCAGACCTTTGCCGCCGACGGCATCACCGCGCCGTTGCGGCATTCGATCTTCCGGCGCATCTGGCTCGCGAGCCTGCTCTCCAATCTCGGCATCCTGATCCAGGGCGTCGGCGCCGCCTGGGCGATGACGCAGATGGCCTCGTCGGCCGACAAGGTGGCGCTGGTGCAGACCGCGCTGATGCTGCCGGTGATGCTGATCGCGATGCCGGCCGGCGCGATCGCCGACATGCATGACCGCCGCGTGGTGGCGATGATCTCGCTGTCGATCGCGCTCTCCGGCGCCACCGCGCTCACCCTGCTGGACTGGTTCGGCCTGACCACGCCGAATACCCTGCTGGTCCTTTGCTTCGTCGTCGGCAGCGGCATGGCGCTGTTCGGGCCGGCCTGGCAATCCTCGGTCAGCGAGCAGGTGCCGTCGGAGACATTGCCCTCGGCGGTCGCGCTGAACGGCATCAGCTACAACATCGCGCGCAGCTTCGGTCCGGCGATCGGCGGCATCATCGTCGCCGCCGCCGGCGCGGTCGCGGCCTTCGCCATCAATGCCGTGCTCTACATTCCGCTGCTGGTCGTGCTGTATCTGTGGAATCGCGTCAGCGAACCGTCGCGGCTGCCGCGCGAGCAACTCACGCGCGCCATGGTCTCCGGCGTGCGCTACATCACCAACTCGCCGCCGATCAAGATCGTGCTGGCGCGCACCTTCCTCACCGGCCTGATCGGCGGTTCGGTGATGGCGCTGATGCCGCTGGTGGCGCGCGATCTCCTGCATGGCGGCGCGCAGACCTACGGCATCCTGCTCGGCGCCTTCGGCATGGGCGCAGTCATCGGCGCGCTCTGCATCGCCGAGATCCGCAAGCGGCTGAGCGGCGAAGCCGCCGTGCGCGCCTGCGCGCTGTCGATGGGCGGCGCGATCATCGCCATTGGACTGAGCCGCATGCCGGTGCTGACCGCCGCCGCGCTCGTGGTGGCGGGTTCGGTGTGGATGCTGGCGGTGGCGCTGTACAATATCGGCGTGCAGCTGTCGGCGCCGCGCTGGGTCGCGGGCCGTTCGCTCGCCGCCTTCCAGGCCTCGATCGCCGGCGGCATTGCGATCGGCGCATGGGGCTGGGGCCATCTCACCGATTATGCCGGCGTCGAGACCGCGTTCCTTTGCTCGGGCACGCTGATGCTGCTGTTGTCGATGATCGGCGTGGTGCTGCCGCTGCCGCGGGTCGGCGCGCGCAACGAGGACGCCGCGGTGCTGGCCGATCCCGAGGTGCAGCTGCAGCTCACCGGCCGCAGCGGGCCGCTGGTGGTCGAGATCGAATATCGCGTGGCGCAGGACAACGCGCGCGCCTTCCACAATGTGATGCAGGACGTGCAGCTGTCGCGTCAGCGCACCGGCGCCTATGGCTGGTCGGTGGCGCGCGACATCGCCGACCCCGAACTGTGGACCGAGCGTTATCACTGCCCGACCTGGCTCGATTATCTGCGCCAGCGCAACCGCGCGACCCAGTCCGAGCGCGCGCTGCATCAGGAGGCGATCGCGTTTCACGTCGGGCCCGAGCCGGTGCGCATCCGCCGCATGCTGGAGCGGCCGTTCGGCTCGGTGCGCTGGAAGGAAGAGACGCCGGACCAGGCCGCCAACGAGGTGTTGCCGGTGGTCGCGAGTGCGGCGGGGAGCACGACGTAATCTCGCATCGTCATCCCCGCACGAGCGGAGCGAGGCCGCAGTCGCGTGCAGCTCCGTCGCCTCGCCGCCCGGAATGACGAGCTCACACAATCTGCCTCTCGCCCACCGGCGTCTTCACCGCATGCGCCAGCACCTGCAGCGCCTGGCTCACGCTCGGCGCGATTGCGCGCGGCGCCGAGCGAGACGCGCAGGCCGCGCGGCGCGGCCTCGTCCACCGCGAACGCCTCCTCGCCGACCACGGCGAGCCCATTGCGCATGAGATGCGCGAGCAGATGCGCGCCATCGAGATGCTTCGGCAGCGGCAGCCAGAGATGATGGCTCGCCGGACGCGCCGCGATACGCGATGCCTTTCAGGAAACGCGCGGCCAGTTGCTGGCGCGCGGCGGCCTCGTTGCGGATGGCGCGGATGATCTCGTTGGCGACGCCGGAGCGCAACCACTGCGTCAGCAGCGCCACCATCAGCGACGGCGGCATCTGCATGGTCGCCTGCAAGCCGCCGCGCATCTTCTGCTCGGCGGCGAGATCGGGCGCGAGCAGATAGGCGACCCGCAGCGCCGGCGCGATGCTTTTGGCGATGCTCGCCGCATAGTACGTCCGTTCCGGGATCAGATTTGCGATCGGCGAGAGCTGCGGCTCGAGCGGCCCGTACACGTCGTCCTCGATCAGGATGGTACCGCGCTTGCGGATGATGTCGGCCACCGCCTTGCGCCTGCTCGCGCTCATCGTCGCCGTGGTCGGATTGTGCTGGGTCGGCACCAGATAGACCGCCTTCGGCTTGTGCTTGCGGCAGGCCTCGTCGAGCGCGTCGGGACGCGCGCCCTCATCATCCATGGCGACGCCGACGAGGCGCACATTGAGCCGCGCCGCGGCAGCCTTGACGCCGGGAAAGGTCAGCGCCTCCGTCAGCACGACGTCGCCCGGCGACGCCAGCGCGAGCAGCGCGTTGAAGATGATCGCCTGCGAGCCCGGAAAAATCACGATGCGCTCGGCGTCCGCCTGCGGCACGCGCGCCTGCAGCCAGCTCGCGGCGACCTCGCGCTCGTCCTCATTGCCGCCCGGCCGCGAATAGCTGAGGAAGGCGCTGAAGCCGGCCTCGGCGCGGATCGTCGCCAGCCCCTGCGCGATGCGCAGATCGAGATTGGCCTCGACCGGCTGCGGCGGCAGGTTCATCGAGAGATCGATGCTCACCGGCGCTGGCAGGTCGGACGGTGCGCGCGCGGTGGTCTCCGACACGAACGTGCCCTGCCCCACCCGCGCTTCCAGCAGGCCGCGCCGCCGCGCCTCGCTATAGGCGCGCGTCACCGTGGTGAGATCGATATCGAGTGCTGCGGCAAGCGCGCGATGCGTCGGCAGCCGCTGACCGCGCACCAGCGCGCCGCTGGCGATATCGGAGGCCAGCGCGTCGACCACGCGCAGATACATCGGGCCTTGCCATTCCGAAACTGTAGGGACCCAATCCATGCAATTTGGCCATTTGTCTTTGATTGTATGGGCCATAAGACATATTGTATGGACAGCCCTTCAGTCAAGGATTTACGGCGATGACGAACCCGATCACCCTCCCAACCGCGCTGGCCCGCGGCTTTGCGATGCGCTGCCCGAATTGCGGACGCGGCCATCTGTTCGGCCGCTTCCTGAAGGTCGCCGATGCATTGCGAGGTCTGCGGCGAGGATTTCACGCCGCAGCGCGCCGACGACTTTCCGGCCTATCTCGTCATCGTCGTGGTCGGCCACATCGTGGTGCCGTCGCTGCTCGCGGTCGAGATCGCCTATGCGCCGCCGGTCTGGCTGCAGCTCTTGATCTGGCTGCCGGTGACGCTGTTCAGTTCGCTCGCGCTGCTGCAGCCGATCAAGGGCGCGATCGTCGCCCTGCAATGGCAGACCGGCATGCACGGCTTTGAGGAGTCGCGAGCGACGGCGGTTCCGAACTCGTCATTCCGGAGCGCGAAGCGTCGACCCGGAATCCATCGAGCGGAAGCGCGTCTGCACGCATCCTGGAATGACGAATGAAGAGGCGTCTACTGGCCGTGCGACGTGAGCACCGCATCGCAGCCGCGCGAAATGCGGTTGCGGTGTTGCTTCAGGCACGCCAGCACCGCCATGTCGCCCTGCTCCATATAGGCGCGGCAGAAGCGCGAGACGTCGCGCGCGCAGGCATCGTGGCCTTGCTGCGCGAAAGCGGAGGATGCGAACACGACAAACGGAATGGCGAAAAGCAAACGGGTCATCTTACGCCTCTTGATCAGCGCGAATGACGCCTTCTAGAGCGCGGCTCGACTGGCGCCGCAATGACTTTGTGAACACGCGCCTCAACAGCAAAGCGACGCAGATCGAAAGACCTGCGCCGCTTTTGCTGATCTAAGCGAAACGATCAGTCGGTGGCGGCGACCTTCTTGCCCCTGGAGGCAAGCTCCTTGTCCATCGCCGAGCGGCAGCCCGGGGTCAACTGCGCGCGATGCTTCATCATGCAGGCGGTGACCGCCGAAATGTTCGGGATGTCGGAGCTGCACAGCTTGAACGCGTCGCCGGTGCACTGCGCCCGCGCTTCCTCGGTGTAGGCGAAGCTCTGCGTCGAGGTCAGCGCCGACAGCGACAGCGCGAAGCCAAGCACCAGGCCGGCCTGGCGAACCTTGTCGGTGAAAGTGGCGGTCATTTTCAGCTCCCATTGGCCGCGCGAAGCGGGCCCGTTGTTGATGGCAGCTACGATGCGCCGATCCCGCGGTTTCCACTGTGATGACCGTCACTCGGGAGCGCGCCTCTGTGACATCGGTCACTTAGAGAGCCTATCCGCCGGTAATCCCTCACCAAACGGCGGCGTGTTGGTAAGGCGTTAAGACTTTCTTTGCATGAATGGCCGGGCGCGAAGGTGGCGCGTCCCAGTTTCAGTTGCGTATTTGGAAAGAGTAGCGATGCGTAATGCGTTCGGCCTGATGCTGGCCAGTATTGTTGCGGCGGTCGCGATCGCCGGAGTTTGGTATTGGACCTCCGCCGCGCGCTGACGCGGCTCCCCAGACAATGGCGGCAAAGCCCGCCGCGCCCTTGCCGGCGGCCGCAGAAGCTTGCCGCCAAGGATGACGTCGAGACCACGGCCTCGCTGTCGTCGCGGCTCGCCGCGATGCCGACGCCAGCGGTCGCAACTGTCCGCAAAGCCCGCCTGCGCCAATCCGGACGCGCTCGGCGTTGCCCGCGTGGTCGAGGTCGACACCACGGGCGGACCGGGCTTCGGCTTCGAGCATTTCAAGCAGCTCGATTTCCTCGAGCCGAAGGAAGTCGTGCTGACCTTCGACGACGGTCCGTGGCCGGGCAACACGCCCGCGGTGCTGAAGGCGCTCGCCGACGAATGCACCAAGGCGGTGTTCTTCCCGATCGGCAAGCACGCCACCTATCATCCGGAGATCCTGCGCCAGGTGCTGGCGGCGGGCCACACCGTCGGTTCGCACACCTGGTCGCACGCCAATCTGAACGGCAAGAAGATGACCGATCAGATGGCCAAGGACGAAGTCGAGAAGGGTTTTTCCGCGGTGAAATGGGCGCTCGGCACCAACCCGTCGCCGTTCTTCCGCTTCCCGCAGCTCGAGCACAATCCGCAAATCATGGAGTATTTCGGCACGCGCAATGTCGCGATGTTCTCCTGCGATCTCGATTCCTTCGATTTCCGCAAGGGCGCCACGCCGGACAAGGTCGTCAACACCGTGATGACCAAGGTCGACAAGCTCGGCAAGGGCATCATCCTGATGCACGACTTCCAGAAGAGCACGGCGGAAGCGCTGCCGACGCTGCTGCGCCGGCTCAAGGCCGGCGGCTACAAGGTCGTGCAGATGAAGGCGAAGACGACGCTGTCGACGCTGCCGGAATATGACGAGGCGCTGGCGAAGGACATGAAGCTGCCGACGGTCAGCTCGCGTCCGGTGTCGAGCGTGGTGCAGACGGTTTCGCAGTAAGCCGTTCGCTTCACACGCCCAATCGAAAAAACGCGCCCTTGAGGGGCGCGTTTATGCTTTGTGCCGGACGCCGGCGCGACTTGTCTTGGCGTACCAGCCGCCGTAACCGTAGCTGATGCCGTAGCGTCGCAGCTCGCCCATGATGCGGCCGGCAGTCCAGTAGCCTCCGCCGCGATGACGGCGCTCGGCGCGACGCGACGGCTTGCCGTCGTCGACCTTCGTGTCGGTCGTCGCGGGCGCAACGGTGGGACGCTCGACATATTTCGGCGCATCGGCGGCAGGAGCGGCAGCGGGCGCAGCGGTTACGGCCGGCGCGGCGGGAGGCAGCGGCGGCGGGACGGGCGCCGTGGCAACAGGCGGCGCACCGGTCTCGGGCGCGGCCGTGACCGGAGCAGGAGCGGCCGGAGCGACTGGCGCTGGAGCGGCGACCGGAGCGGGCGCCGGTCGGGTGGCGGCGGGCGCCGGCGGCGCTTCGGCGATCACGTTCGCCGGCGTCGGAGGCAGCGGCGCCGCGATCGGCGGCTGGTACTGGTGCCGGCAAGGCTGAGGTTGCGGGATTGGCCGGCCTGGGCGGATGCCGAGACCAGAAGCAGTGCGGCAATCAGAACTGTCCTGCGCATGTGAAGTCTCCCCTCTTTCGGCCGGTTGGCTTGATCCAGACACTAGGCCGGCCTTCGCACCGGCTTATGTGATCTAGATCACGCAGCGCTGCCAGCGGACAGCGGCCGACCTCTTGCAAATCTGTCGTGGCACGAGCGCACCGAGTTCAAGCGAACGCAACCGGTCGAAACCGCGAGCGGCCGGAATTGCAACGATGGCGCGAACTCGCGTGATGCAAGTGACACACGCGTCCGCATTCGCGCATCGAGACAGGTCGCCGTTGCTTGACTCGCCGCCAGCGCCTCTTCAGCTTCTGCGGCGGTAGTGCCCGCAAGGGCTAATCAAGGGAATGCGGTGCGCTTGTGTCATCGCAAGCAATGCCGCAGCTGCCCCCGCAACTGTAAGCGGCGAGCCGAAGACCATTTGATACCACTGGGATTGTAAGTCCTGGGAAGGTGGTCTTGAGGCCGTGACCCGCGAGCCAGGAAACCTGCTACCGGCCATGGTCATGCGCGAACGCGTCGGGCGGGGTGCTCCGAAGCGTTGCAAGAGCCGGCGGGTCTGCCGCAACAAGGGCGAAAAGGCAGATTTCTCCGGCAACCGCGTGTGACGGTTTTTTTGTTCGCCGTCGAGCGTCTCATGTTCACATCCGAAATCCGTCTCTCTCCCGCGCCGTCGCGTCTGCGCGCGCGCACGGCTCTGCTATCCAGTCTGCTGTCGAGCGCAGCGTTGCTGTTCGTCACGACGCCTGCATGGTCGCAATCATCGACGCTCGATCCCGTCGTGGTGTCGCCGCCGAAGCCGCAAACCGCGACCCGTCAAGGCGGCGACCAGCAGGGCGCGCCGAAGCGCGCCAAACGCGCCGCGCGCAACATCCGCGGCCAAGCCGGTGCCGCTGCCGAACAGCCGAGCCCGCGCCGACGCCGCTCAACAGCAACGTCGTCGCCGGCAGCGCCAGCCGGCTCGGCCTCACCGCGCATGAGACGCCGGCCAGCGTCGAAGTCGTCGAGCCAGCAGACCATGCGCGAGCAGGGCTACCGCACCACGACCGAGACCGCGGCCGGCGCGGTCGGCGTGCTCTCCGGCGACGCCGGCGGCGCGTTCGGCGGCTTCTCCATGCGCGGCTTCACCTTCAGCGAGGTGAACATGCTCTACAACGGCATCTGGATCGGCCCGCAAGAGCATCACCTCGCGGATCATGGAGACGGCCAATCTCGAGCAGGTCGAATTCCTCAAAGGTCCGTCGGCGATCATGTCGGGCCTCGACGCGATCGGCGGCTCCGTCAACTATGTCAGCAAGCAGCCGACCACCGGGCCCGATCAAGAGCGAGCTCGATACCTCGATCGACACGCTCGGCACCTATCGCACCCATTTCGGCTCGGGCGGCAGCACACTGGTGCCGGGGCTCGACTATCGCTTCGATGTCTCGTCCTCGAAAATCGACAGCTTCATCGACGGCGTCAACGATCAGCTCAACAACGTCTCCGGCCAGCTCAATTACCGCGTCACCGATTCGCTCAAGGTGTGGGGCGCGGTCGACTACAAGCGCGACGACGGCCACGCCTATTGGGGCACGCCGCTGACGACGACGGCGTTCTCCGGACCGTTCTCGACCCATGGCGTCGTCGTCGGGATCGGCGATCAACACCTTCACGGCGCGACACCATCGCGCCCGTCACCGTGGACTCGCGCACGCACGAGCACCAACTACAACGTCGCCGACAATCGCATCGGCGCGCATGAGCTGTGGCTGCGCGGCGGCTTCGAATTCAACATCGGCGACGCCGTCACCTTCAAGAACCAGACGTATTCGTACGGCGCAAAGCGTCAGTGGTTCGACAGCGAGACCTATGCCTTCAACACCGGCACCTCGATGATCGACCGCGACCGCTTCTTCGTCACCCACAAGCAGCAGGTGGTCGGCAACATCACCGACCTCGTCCTGAACTCCGCCTTCGTCGGCATGGAGAACCGCTTTGCCGGTTCGTTGCAGGTCAGCCGCAACGACATCCAGTTCCAGCAGGAAGGCAATCCCGAACACCTTCCCGGCCGACTCGGTGACCGTGCTCAATCCCGATCCCGGCCTCTACGGCATTCCGCAGCCGAACATCCGCAACAGCCGGCTCGACAATGTCGCGCTGTCGATCGAGGACCGGCTGAAGATCACGCCCTGGTTCGCCCTGATCGGCGGCGTCCGCGTCGAGGATCTCACGCTGTCGCGCGACGGCATCAATTTCGACGGCAGCATTCCCGCCGGCCAGCCCTTCACCAAGACCTGGGACCCCGTGTCCTATCGCGCGGCCGCGACCTTCGAGCCGGTCAAGGGCCTGATGCTCTACGGCATGACCGCCACCGCCTACGATCCGGCGGCGGCCGGCATCTTCTCGGTGTCGCCCGGCACGACGCTGGAACTGACCAGCGCGCGCATCTACGAGACCGGCGTCAAGGCGATCTCGCCGGACAAGCGCGCGGAGTTCACCTTCGCCGCCTACGACATCGAGCGGCGCAACGTCTATGTGCAGATCACCAACGCGATCGCGACGCTGGCCGGCGAAGTCCACACCAGGGGCGTCGAGATCGCGGCGCGCTGCGGCCGATCGAACCGCTGAAACTCTGGGGCAATGTCGCCTTCACCGAATCGCGCTATGGCGATTTCGACGTCTGGACCGGCAACATGCCGTCGAACATCGCGCCCGTCATCATCAATGCCGGCGCGTCCTGGCGCTGGGACAACTGGCGCTGGCCGGTCGAGATCGGCGGCTCGATCCGCCATGTCGGCCAGCGCTATCTGTTCGAGGACGACCTCACCGCGATGCTGCCCTACACCACGGCCGACCTGTTCGCCTTCGTCGACGTTCCCGGCCGCGATCTGCCGTGGCAGGGCCTCGACAAGATGCGGTTCGGCTTCCGCGTGCGCAACGTGACCAACGCGCTCTATGCGCAATGGTCCGACCCCGGCTATCCCGACCAGGTCTATCTCGGCGCGCCCCGGACGTTCGAGCTGTCCGCGTCGGCGAAGTGGTGATGGCGCTTCCTGGCGACACTGCATCGCTGGTGGGGTGTCGCGTTCTGCCTGCTGTTTGCGATGTGGTTCGCGAGCGGCATCGTCATGCATTTCGTGCCGTTCCCGGAGCGGCACGAAAGGCCGGCGACGCCAGAGATCGACGCGGCGCGCGCGGGCGCCGAGCTGATCGACTACGATCAATGGACGGTCGCGGGCGAGTTCGACCACGACCGTCCGCTGTTCCGTTACGCGCTGAACGACGACGCCGGCACGGAAATCTACGTCTCCTCGCGATCGGGCAAGGTCGTTCTCACCACGACGCGCAGCGTTCGCGTCGCGAATTATCTCGGCAGCATCCCGCACTGGATCTATCCGACGCCGCTGCGCCATCACGCGCAGCGTCTGGCGCGCGCTGGTGTGGTGGCTGTCGCTGCTCGGCACGATCGGCGCGGCGATCGGCGTCATCATCGGCATCGTGAAGCTCGGCGTCGCGATCCGCGACAGGGCGTGGCCCTATCAGGGCTTGCAAGCCTGGCATCACGCGCTCGGCCTGATCTTCGCGCCGTTCATCCTGATGTGGATTTTCTCCGGCTTTCTCTCGCTCGGCGACAGCTGGCCGCTGAAGAGCCTGCACACGCTCGACTTCGCGCCGCTCGACGCGCATCCGCTGCTGCGGACGTGCGTGATCGTCGGGCTCTGCCTGTGCGGCCTCGCGTTCAGCCTGACCGGCGTCGTGCTGGCGTGGCGGAGGGTGCGGACCAGCGGATGACAGGCGTGGAAGCGGAACGTCGAACGAATCGTGCTAAGATGGTCGAGAGCAGCCTCTATTGACTGAATCGAACAACCGCATCACCGATGGAATATCCATGTTCGCCAATCGCAACGTCCTGTTTCTCATTATCGGCGCTCTGATTGTGGCGGTCGGCGTGCTCAGCTACAATCTCTATCAGGACCGAAAGCAGCCGGAAGGACTCCAGATCAACGTCGGGCCAAACGGCCTGAAGATCCAGGGTAAGTAGCCCGGCGTCTCCGGCGAATCCGCTGACTTTGCGTCTCGGGCTGAAACATGTCGCACTGGTGCCGCAAGAGGGACTCGAACCCCCGACCCCGTCATTACGAATGACGTGCTCTACCAACTGAGCTATTGCGGCGGACCATGGAAAACGCGGTGTCCCGCGTTGCGCTCCTGATATCGGGCGCGGCCCGAATTGGCAAGAAAAACGCTGTGCTTGAAGGCCTTATGACCCGCCCCAGCGGGCCCAGAAACCGCGCCAGCCGCCGGCCTGCGCCTTGGGCGTGCCGATTTGTTCCACAAATTCATCGCTTGGCGCCTCGTCGTCGATGCCGGGATCGTCGGGCGGGCGGACGATGGGAATGACCGGCGGGATCGGCGCCGCGGCCGGTTTGGAGAGATCGGCGCGGGCGCGGAACAGCGGCGTCGGCGCAGCCGGTTGCGATTCGGGCGCGGGCTGCGGCGACGGAGCAGACGCCGCGGCAGGCGCCGCGGGCTCGCTCGCGCTTCGCCGCAGGCGGCGAATTGTCCTGCGTCGCCGGCGGCGTCACGTCGACCGGCTCCTCGCGCGGCGGCTCGACCAGGCCCGTGCTCGTCACCTCGCGCGGCGGCGAAGGCGCGGCCAGCATCGCCTCCTCGAACGGCGAGGACTCGATGGTGCTGCCCTTGTCCGACGGCAGGCTCGCGAGCGGCGTCTGCCACTGGAACGCGTCGAGCCGTCCGGTCACCGGCGACACCGGCCGCCAGCGATCGCTGACATAGCCGTCCGCGGTCCAGGCCGGATCGAGCCGCGCGCGCACCGCGCGCAAGGTCCAGGCCCGCGCCTTGCCGCTGTCGCCATGCTCGGTGCGCTCGATCTCGGCCATCAGCATCGCCACGCGCTGCGTCGGATTGGCCGTGAACGGCGCCAGCGCGGCGCGCGCTTTGCGCAAACTCGCTCGCATCGATCGCGGCGCGCGCGATCGCCAGCGCGCCCTCGATCTCGCCCGGCGTCTTCGCCGCCAGCGTCTCCACCCGCACCAGCCGCTGCCGCGCGGAGTCGCCGAGCTTCACATGCGCATAGGCGTCGGCGAGATCGGGATGCGGATGCGCGATCCAGGCGGCCTCGACCAGCCGCATCGCGCGGCGCACCTGATGCGCCTCGCTCTCGTATTTCGCCGCGAGCACGGCTGCCGGCACCAGGGTCGGCGCGAGCTTCACCGCCTCCATCGCGGCTTCGCGGGAGAGATCGCGATCGACCTTCTCCAGCTCCAGCGCTTTCGCGGTGAGCAGCACGCCGCGGCGGCGGCGATAGCCGGCCTTGTCGATCAGGCCGGCGGCGAGATCGTTGTCGAGAATCTTCAGCGCGCCGTCCCAGTCGCCCTGCGCGCAGCGGAAGCCGAGCACGGCATGCGAGGCCCAGGTCGAGGCCGGCGACAGTTTCAGCGCTTCTTCCGCGATCATCACGGCCGCGACCGCGTCATCGGCGCGCTGCGCCTCGATGAACAGGCCGCGCAGGCCGAGCAGGCGCGTGTCCTCGCGCTCGGCCATGGTGTTGAAGGCGGCGCGCGCGCCGGCGCGATCGCCGTCGAGCTGCGCCGATTGCGCATGCAGCAGCAAGGTCAGCGGATCGTTGCGCGGCGAGCCGCCGCGCCGCATCGGCATGCTGGCGCGCCGCGGCCGAATCGCCATGGCCGATCGCGAGCAGGCCTTGCGTGATGGCATGACGGCCGCGGGCGTGGCGGCGCTCGTGACGGCGCTTGCGCATCCGTCGCCGGCGTGCGCCACAGCGCGGCAAGGAGCCACCAGACGAACATCGCCGCGACCACGACGATGCCGACCGCGAGCACGAACACCGGCAGCGTGGTGGTGACCTTGTAGGTGCCCCACGACAGCACGACGTCGCCGGGCTGCTCGGCGACCCACGCCGCGCCCGCACGCCGCGAGCGCGATCAAAGCCAGGAACAGGACGATCCGGATCATGACGAACCTATTGCCCGACCTTGGCGAGCGAGGCCATCGCATCATCGGCGAATTGACGCGAGGCCGCCAATGCGGCATCGCGCGCGGCGGCCTTGTCGAGCCAGGCTTGCGCCGGCGCGCGGTCGGCGGGCGACGAGCTCGGCGAGATCGCGGCGGGCTTCGGCGAAATCGTTGCGCAGCGCCGCCGCGGTGACGCGCGCCACGATCGCGCCGCGATCGTTGCCGGTCGTATCGGTGCGCTCGACGCGGACGAGCTTTGCCGCACCCGCCTGCAGGCGATCGACAATGCTGGTGCCCGTGGTTGCGGTCTCCGCCGACGGCGACAGTTTCGGCACCAGGGTCAGCAGCTCGCGGTTGAGCTGCGGCGGCGACGGCACGCCCTTCTCCGCGAATGGATCGAGGGCTTTGAGCTTGTCCGGATCGGCGCTGAGCGCCTTCGCCACCTTCAGCGTTTCCGCGTAGGGATCGCCATGCCTCACGGCGACGTCGAGCAGCGCGGCCGCGACGACGCGGCGCAGCGCCATGTCGTCGGCGGGCTTGTTAGCAGCTTGGCCTCCGCGGCCTTCTCGCTCTCGCGCGCGATCTCGCCCTTGCGCTTGCGCCTTGCGCTCGAGCTCGACGATGCGGCCGGTGAGCGCGGAGAGATCGACATTGCCCGCGGAGTCGCGCGGCGCCGATTTCAGATCGTTGATGGCGGAGGCAAGCTTGTCGGACTGCGTGCGCTGGCTGGCGATGTCGCTGCGCAACGCCGCGAGCGACTTGTCCAGCGCGTCGATCCGCGCCGCGGCGGCGGGATCGCTCACGCGGCGGCTTGCTGGTCTTCGCTTCGAGGCCGGCGACGCGCTTGCCGAGATCGTCGAAGGCGCCAGCGGTGACCTGCGGCGCGGCGGGCGGCGCCTGCACCGGCGGCCAGCCCAGCATCCAGCCGACCGCGATCACGAGTGCGGCGGCGACCGCGCCCGAGAACGGCGCGATCACCCAGGGAGAAATCGGTTTGGATGGCGGCGGCGCGCGGCCTGCTCAGGTTCGACGGCTTCCGCGCGCGCTTCGGCATGCGCTTCCGCCTTCGCCTCGGCCGCGGCGCGCGTCTCGCCGGACACTTCCGACGCGTCGAGATCGATGGTGGGCGGTTCGCGCTTCGGGCGGCCGGTCTCGGGTCCGCCAGCGTCCTTCAGCTCGTCGTCGGCCATGCCTGCGGTTCCCTGCCTAGCTGAGATATCAATAGCTTACCAGATTCGGCGGGGCTCTCTTACGCCGATTGCGACCGCAAAGCACGCTCCAGCGCCGCAAACAAGGCCTTTTCATCGGCTGAGGCCGCCGAAAACACCTGCGCGCCGGCCTCATGCAGGATCGCGGCGATATTCTGCGACAGGCAGCAATGCGGCACGGCGAGCGCGGAGATTTCGACGCCTTCGGCGCGCGACGCGTCGAGGAAGGCGCGCGCGCTGCGTTGCGAGTAATGCAGCACGGCCTGAATCGCATTTGCGGCAAAGGCGTCGCAGACCTCGCGCGACAGGCTCGACAGCGCGGCCATCCGGTAGGTCGTGACCGTGACCACGTTGAGGCCGTCGGCGCCAAGTTCGCTTGCGAGATCGCGCGAGAGATCGGCGCCTGCGAGATAGAGCAGCGCGTCGCTCTTCCGGAACTGCCGCTTCTTCACGCCGGCGAGCACGAGATCGCGCAACGCGGCCGCGTCGCCGTCGGCCGCCGTCACCTTGCCGAACCCGGTTTTGCTCGCCGCAGCGGCGGTGGTTTCGCCGACGGCAAACAGCGGCCGCTTGAGCAGACCGTCGCCGAGCTGTCCTTCGACCGCGCGCAACGCATTGGCCGAGGTGGCGAGCACAGCGCCGTAGTCGGCATCGAGCCCGGAACAGGCGACCGGCTCGAACCGCAGCATCGGCGCCAGCATCACCTCATAGCCCCTGCGCGCGCAAGGCGGCGGCGGTGGTCTCGCTGTCGGGATGCGGGTCGGGTGACGAGAACGGCCATGTGACGATTGCGCGTTGGTAGCCCTGGAATGTTACGCGGTGTGTGACGAATTCAAGTCCAATGCAAGGACGCACTTTGACTAGCGACAAGCCGATGCTGGTGCTGGGGATCGAGACCACCTGCGACGAAACCGCAGCCGCGGTCATCGAGCGGCAGAGCGACGGCGCGGGGCGCATCCTCTCCAACATCGTGCGCTCGCAGACCGAGGAACATGCGCGCTTCGGCGGCGTGGTGCCGGAGATCGCCGCGCGCGCCCATGTCGACGTGCTCGATCATCTGGTCGAGACCGCGATGAACGAGGCCGGCGTCGACTATGCGCAGCTGTCGGGCGTCGCCGCCGCCGCCGGTCCCGGCCTGATCGGCGGCGTCATCGTCGGCCTGACCACCGCGAAGGCGATCGCGATGGTGCACAACACGCCGCTGATCGCGGTCAACCATCTCGAGGCGCACGCGCTGACGCCGCGGCTCACCTGCGCGCTCGCCTTTCCCTATTGCCTGTTCCTCGCCTCCGGCGGCCACACCCAGATCGTCGCGGTCGCCGGCGTCGGCAACTATGTGCGGCTCGGCACCACCGTCGACGACGCCATGGGCGAAGCCTTCGACAAGGTCGCCAAGATGCTGGCGCTCGCCTATCCCGGCGGGCCGCAGGTCGAACGCGTGGCGCTCGGCGGCGATCCCACGCGCTTTGCGTTCCCGCGGCCGATGCTCGGGCGCGCCGACGCCAATTTCTCGCTGTCGGGATTGAAGACCGCCGTGCGCAACGAGATCAGCCGGCTCACGCCGCTGGAAGCAGAAGGACGTCAGCGATCTCTGCGCCAGCTTCCAGGCCGCGGTGCTGGACTCGACCGCCGATCGGCTGAGCGTCGGGTTGAAATTGTTCGCGGAGAAATTCGGCCCGGCGCGCGCGCTGGTCGCGGCCGGCGGCGTCGCCGCCAATCACGCCATCCGCGGCGCGCTGCAGGATGTCGCGGCGAAGGCGCAGACCACGCTGGTCGTTCCGCCGCCCGCGCTCTGCACCGACAATGGCGCGATGATCGCCTGGGCCGGCGCCGAGCGGCTCGCGCTCGGCATGGTCGACACGATGGACGCCGCGCCGCGCGCGCGCTGGCTGCTCGATGCGAATGCGAGCGTGCCGGCGGGGTTCGCGAATTCGCGCGCGGGGTTTTGAGGCGTCATGAGTGCAGCACTGCGCCACGCGCTCGCTCGTTCCCCTCCCCCTTGCGGGGAGGGGTCAGGGGTGGGGGTGACTCCGCACCGCTGTCTTGCTTGCTACCCCCCTCCCCAACCCTCCCCCGCAATCGCGCGGGGAGGGAGTCGCGCGCAGCGCTCGAGGCGTGACCATGCCCTTCAACTCCATCGGCATCATCGGCGCGGGCGCGTGGGGCACGGCGCTGGCAACCGTCGCGGCGCGCGCCGGCCGCGCGGTCACGCTTTACGCACGCGATGCAGTCGCATGCCGCGCACATCAACAAGGCGCGTGAGAACCCGCGGCTGCCCGGCGTCAAGCTCGCCGAGGACATCGCCGTCACAAACGACATCGCGCAGCCTGCCGCGCCGACATCGTCCTGATCGTAACACCCGCGCAGCATCTGCGCGGCGCCGTCAACGCCATCGCCCCTCACCTGCGCGCGCACACGCCGGTGATCGCCTGCGCCAAGGGCATCGAGCACGGCACGCACAAATTCATGACCGAGATCATCGCGGAGGCCGCGCCGCATGCGGTGCCGGCGATCCTGTCGGGCCCGAGCTTTGCCGACGATGTCGCGCAGGGCTTGCCGACCGCGGTCACGCTCGCGGCAAAGGACGAGGCGCTTGCGAGCGAACTGGTGCAGGCGCTGGGCTCGGCGACCTTCCGGCCCTATCACACCACCGATGTGCTTGGCGTCGAGATCGGCGGCGCCGCCAAGAACGTGCTGGCGATCGCGGCCGGCATTGCGGTGGGCCGAAAGCTCGGCGCCTCGGCGCAGGCCGCGCTGACCACGCGCGGCTTCTCCGAGCTCGCGCGGTTCGGCCGCGCGCTTGGCGCGCGCAGCGGAGACCATGGTCGGGCTCTCCGGCCTCGGCGACCTGATCCTGACCTGCTCCAGCCCGCAATCGCGCAACTTCGCGCTCGGCATCGCGCTCGGCCGCGGCGAGCCGCCGCCGGCCGGCAAGCTTGCGGAGGGCGCATCCACCGCGCCGGTGCTGGTCGAGCTTGCGGCTTCGCGAAAGATCGAAATGCCGGTATCGTCGGCGGTCGCGGCGATCCTTGGCGGAAAGCTCTCCATCGACGCCGCGATCGATGGCCTGCTGACGCGGCCGTTCAAGGCGGAGGAATGACGATGGCGTACTGGCTGGTGAAATCCGAACCTTCGAGCTGGTCGTGGGACCAGCAGGTCGCGAAGGGCGCCAAGGGCGAGGCCTGGACCGGCGTGCGCAATTTCACCGCGCGGCAGAACCTCGTGAACATGAAGAAGGGCGACAAGGCGTTCTTCTATCATTCCAACGAGGGCAAGGACATCGTCGGGATCGCCGAGGTGATCAAGGAGGCCTATCCCGATCCGACCGACAAGACCGGCAAGTTCGTCTGCGTCGACATCAAGGCCGACAAGAAGCTGCCGCCGCCGGTGACGATGGCGGCGATCAAGGCGGACAAGAAACTCGCAGCGATGGCGCTGGTGAAATATTCGCGGCTGTCGGTGCAGCCGGTGACGGCGGACGAATGGAAGCTGGTCTGCAAGATGGGCGGGCTGTAGACGACTAAAATCAAACCGATGTCGTCCCGGACAAGCGAGCGCACGCGAGCGCGATCCGGGACCCATAACCACAGACGATTGTTGTAGCAAAGCTGGGGCCACAGCCCTCGCAGCACAAAGGCTTGTGGTTATGGGCCCCCGCTTTCGCGGGGGCGACGAGCGGAGTTACGCCGCGGCCGCGGTCACGACCTGCGCCAACAGCTGCTCGCGCTTGAACTGGATGCGCTGGGTCTTCAGGGTCGCGGCGAAGCGCTCGAGGATGCCGTCCTCGAAAGCGGTGACGATGGTGTCGTGCACATAGCTCTTGCGGCAGATCGCCGGCGTATTGGAGAGCTTGTCGGCGGCGGCGCGGATCGCGTCGAGCACCTGCCGCCTGCGGCCGCGCTGGCTTGCCGCCGGGGTCACGCGCGACAGCGACTCCACGACCACGGCGGACGCCATCAGCGTGCGGAAATCCTTCAGCGAAATCTTGATGCCGGCGATCTCGCGCAGGAAGCCGTTCACGGTCGTGGTCGACACGCCGCGCACCACGCCGTTGCCGTCGCGATACTGGAACATGCGCTTGCCCGGCACGGTCTGCAGGATACGGATCGCGCGCACCAGCTTCTCGGCCTTGCATTCCTTGCGCACGGCCTTGCCGCCCTTGGCCTTGAAGGTCAGCACCACGGCGTCGTCTTCCAGCGTGACGTTGGATTTCAAAAGCGTGGTGGCGCCGCGCGTGCCGTTCAGCCGCGCATAGGATTCGTTGCCGGGACGGATTGCGGTGCGCGCAATCAATTCGATCGCGGCCGACAGCGCGAACTCCCGCGTCGGCTCATCGCCGGCGAGATGCTTGGCGACGTTGCGGCGGATCTTCGGCAGCGCGGCGACGAGCCTCGCCAGGCGATGCGCCTTGCGCTGCTCGCGCACCTTCTCCCAGTCGGCGTGATAGCGGTATTGCAGCCGGCCGGCGGCATCGACGCCGACCGCCTGCAGATGCGAGTTCGGATCGGGCGAGTAGCGCACCTCGCGATAGGCCGGCGGCATCGCCATGCGATTCAGGCGGCGGATGGTGCCGGCGTGGCGGATCGCCGTGCCGTTGGCGCGAACGAAGGAATAGCCCTTGCCGCGCTTGATGCGGCGGATGGTGAGCTGGTTCTGGTCGCCGAGGGACAGGCCGTGATCGGCGGCGAGCTCCTCGACCGAGGTTTTGACGACGACCGGCTTCGCCTTTTCGACCGGCTGCACCGGCAATTGGCCGAGCATCTCGGCGAGTGCCACAGCGGGATCGGCGGAAACGGGCCGCGGAGCCTCGAAATTCTGCTGATCCGTCATGACGCTAAACGCCTTGCTCCTGTTGTCTTGTCTGCCCTGCCTCAATGCCGACGGCCTTTGGCTCGTTCCGGCAGGGCTCATCTGGCCCGGGGAGGCCATTTAGGGGGTCAGGACCACCTTGGCGAGTCCCAATTGTCACGATTGAGGTTACTAGAATACCGTTCATGGGTGCCATTCGGCCGATAACGTTGATTTCAGACCAAGCGGCAACGCGAAAGTGATCGCGATCCGGCCTCGGCGAACCGCCGGCCACTGGCCGCCTGGCGGCGGTTGATACGGCGCAAATGGAGCCCCGCCAAAGGGTGGTATTCGTTCGGCTTGTCGGCGCGGTGCGCGCGGACGCATAATCGCGCTAACAATGAAGACGGCTTCAGTGTGCGGTTCACTGGTCGCGTTGCGTGGAGGAGCGAATGTCCGAGAAGATTTATGACGTGCCGGCCGATTGGGCCAAGCGCGCCTGGGCCGATCCGGCCAAATACAAGGAAATGTACGACCGCTCGATCAAGGACCCCAAGGGCTTCTGGGCCGAACACGCCAAGCGCGTCGACTGGATCAAGGCGCCGACCAAGATCGACAACTGGTCGTATGCGCCCGGCAACATCTCGATCAAATGGTTCGAGGATGGCGTCCTGAACGCCGCCTACAACTGCATCGACCGGCATCTCCACAAGCGCGCCAATCAGACCGCGATCATCTGGGAAGGCGACGATCCCTCCGCAGTCGAAGCACATCACCTACAAGGAGCTGCATGACGAGGTGTGCCGGATGGCCAACATCCTGCGCACCCGCAACGTCAAGAAGGGCGACCGCGTCACCATCTATCTGCCGATGATTCCGGAAGCGGCCTACGCGATCCTCGCCTGCGCGCGGATCGGCGCGATCCATTCGGTGGTGTTCGCCGGCTTCTCGCCGGACTCGCTGGCGCAGCGCATCAACGACTGCAAATCCAAGTTCATCATCACCGCCGACGAAGGCCTGCGCGGCGGCCGCAAGGTGCCGCTGAAGGCCAATGTCGACGCGGCGATCGCCAAGACCGACGGCGTCGACTGGGTCGTCGTGGTCAAGCGCACCGGCGGCAAGGTCGACATGAATCCGTCGCGCGACCTCTGGTATCACGACGCGGCCAGGATGGTGACGACCGAGTGCCCGGTCGAGCACATGAACGCGGAAGATCCGCTGTTCATCCTCTACACGTCAGGCTCGACCGGCCAGCCCAAGGGCGTGCTGCACACCACCGGCGGCTATCTCGTGTTCGCGTCGATGACGCATCAATACGTGTTCGACTATCACGACGGCGACATCTACTGGTGCACCGCCGACGTCGGCTGGGTCACCGGCCACAGCTACATTCTGTACGGGCCGCTCGCCAACGGCGCGACCACGCTGATGTTCGAGGGCGTGCCGAATTACCCGGATAATTCGCGGTTCTGGAACGTCGTCGACAAGCACAAGGTCAACATCTTCTACACCGCGCCGACCGCGATCCGCGCGCTGATGCAGGCGGGCGACGAGCCCGTGACGAAGACCTCGCGCAAGACGCTGCGGCTGCTCGGCTCGGTCGGCGAGCCGATCAATCCGGAAGCCTGGGAGTGGTATCACCGCGTGGTCGGCGACAACCGCTGCCCGATCGTCGACACCTGGTGGCAGACCGAGACCGGCGGCATCCTGATCACGCCGCTGCCGGGCGCGACCAAAGCTGAAGCCGGGCTCGGCGACGCAGCCGTTCTTCGGCGTGGTGCCCGAGATCGTCGATGCCGACGGCAAGACGCTGGACGGCGAGGCCACCGGCAATCTCTGCATCGCGCGGTCATGGCCGGGCCAGATGCGCACGGTCTATGGCGATCACGCCCGCTTCGAGCAGACCTACTTCTCGACCTACAAGAACAAGTATTTCACCGGCGACGGCTGCCGGCGCGACGCCGACGGCTTTTACTGGATCACCGGCCGCGTCGACGACGTCATCAACGTCTCCGGCCATCGCATGGGCACCGCCGAAGTCGAGAGCTCGCTCGTCGCACATGCCAAGGTGTCGGAGGCCGCGGTGGTCGGCTATCCCCACGACATCAAGGGCCAGGGCATCTATGCCTATGTCACCCTGATGGCCGGCAGCGAGCCGAGCGAGGAGCTGCGCAAGGAGCTGGTCGCCTGGGTGCGCAAGGACATCGGGCCGATCGCCTCGCCCGACCAGATCCAGTTCGCGCCGGGCCTGCCGAAGACGCGCTCCGGCAAGATCATGCGCCGCATCCTGCGCAAGATCGCCGAGGACGAGCCGGGCTCTCTCGGCGATACCTCGACCCTGGCCGATCCCGCCGTGGTCGACGACCTCGTCAAGAACCGGCAGAACAAGAAAGCGAACGGCGGCGTAGCCAAATCTCTCGTCATTCCGGGGCGCCGCGAAGCGGCGAGCCCGGAATCCATAACCACCAGCCGGTGGATCCGGGCCCGCGCCTGACGGCGCGTCCCGGAATGACGACGTTGTGGTGCGACAACACTGCCCCTCGGGCACCCGCTCACGCCGATGTCATGAACTGTGGCGCGCTCTGCGGCGCTTTTCCGGCGAGTGTTGTTTTCAAGTCATTTACTTTAATTGCAGTTTTTCCTTTTCTCCCTCCTGCCGAGTGAGTCCGAAGGCCCGCGTGGCAACCATTGGGTTAACACACGCGGTTAAAAATACGTGGGCGAGCCGCCTTTGGGGCGGTTTTAACCAGTTTTCACGGCCCTGGCAGGGGCGGGCGAAGCGGAGAAGGAAGATGTCGAAGCGGATTGCGGTGGCGCTGGCGGCCACCTTGGGGCTGGGGATGATGGCGACGGCGGCGCAGGCGCGTCCCGCAATGGTCGGGAGTTCACGGCAGCGAATATTCGCCGGGAACCATCGTGGTCAAGACCAACGAGCGGGCGCCTTTATTTCGTCATCGATCAGGGCCATGCGATGCGCTACCCGGTCGGCGTCGGCCGCGCCGGCAAGCAGTGGGCCGGCACCACCCGGATCGACGGCAAGTACCGCAACCCGGCCTGGTCGCCGCCGAAGGAAGTCAAGCACGACAAGCCGAACATGCCCGACGTCATCCCCGGCGGCTCGCCGCGGAATCCGATGGGCGTCGCGGCCATGACGCTTGTCCGGCGGCGAATACGCCATCCACGGCACCAACATGCCGGGCTCGGTCGGCGGCTTCGTCTCCTACGGCTGCATCCGCATGCTCAACGCCGACATTTCCGACCTGTTCAACCGCGTCTCGGTCGGCACCAGGGTGGTCGTGACGCGCTGATCGCGCCGTCACATCGAGATTGCGAAAAGCCGCGCGAGAGCGCGGCTTTTTCATTGCGCCGAGTGGCACGTTTTCGAAAGTGCCATAGACTAGAAATCCGACGCGATGCCCTTGTTTTCCCAGTCGCCATAGCGCGTCGGCTCGGGTCCCTTCGGGCCCTGAAACTCCTTCGGCATCGGCTTGGCGTTCTCGGCGGCGGCCTTTCGCCGCGCCTCGGCCTCGGCCAATGCGCGCTGCGCCGCGGGCGTGAGTTCCTTGCGCGGCGGGCTTGTCTCGTTCGGCTTGGGATCGTCGGCCATGACAGACTCCTTGCTACTTTCGGAGCTATCATCGCGCACGGGCGTTCGATCATGCGCCCATCAACACATTGTGCGGCGGCGGCAAAAAGCCAGAGCGATTCTTACATTTGGCATATTCGCATGGCAGTGATGCTGTCCTTATCAGTGGCATGCCGAACTCTCGCGGAATTGCCCCTTCTCCGAGTAACGTTCAAAGCATGCCAGCGCAAAGATTCGCTCGACCTTCCGAAGTGCCCGGCCTCGCGGCGCGGCGGATCGCGGCGGATGTGCTCGACGGCGTGCTGCACAAGCATCGCACGCTCGACGAGCAGCTCGACGGCGCCGCCGCCCATCCCGGACTGAAGACGCTCGCCGACCGCGACCGCGCGCTGATGCGGCGGCTGGTGGCGACCATCCTGCGCCGGCTCGGCACGCTCGGTCATCTCCTGTCAAAGCTGCTCGATCGCGGCATTCCGACCGATGCGCCGCGCGCGCAAAGCGCGCTGCTGATCGGCGCCGCGCAAATCCTCTGGATGGACGTGCCCGATCACGCCGCGGTCGATCTCTCGGTGCGGCTGGTGCAGTCGGACCGGCGCGCGGCGAAATATGCCGGCCTCGTCAACGCCGTGCTGCGCCGCTGCGCGCGCGAGGGCGCGGCCATCGTCGACGAGGTCAAGTCCGACATGCTCGATCTGCCGCCATGGCTGATCAAGCGCTGGATCGCGCATTATGGCGAAGCCACCGCGAAAGCGATGGCGCTCGCGCTCAGTCACGAGCCGTCGCTCGACCTCACCGTGAAATCCGAACCAGAGCAATGGGCGACCCGCCTGCATGGCGAGATGCTGCCGACCGGTACCGTGCGCACCCTGCTGCAGGGCTCGGTGACCATGCTGCCGGGATTCACCGAAGGCGAGTGGTGGGTGCAGGATGCCGCCGCGGCACTGCCGGCGCGGCTGTTCGGCGACGTCGCGGGCAAGCGCATCGCCGATCTCTGCGCGGCGCCCGGCGGCAAGACCGCGCAGCTGGCGCAAGCCGGAGCAAAGGTCACCGCGCTCGACCGCTCGCCGGCGCGGATGGCGCGGCTGCGCGACAATCTGGCGCGGCTGGCGCTGGAGGCCGAGACCGTGGTCGCCGACGCGGTGGAATGGCCGGGCGTGGCCGATGGATTCGACGGCGTGCTGGTCGACGCGCCCTGCACCTCGACCGGCACCATCCGACGCCACCCCGACGTGGCCTGGCTGCGGCAGGAGGCCGATATCGCGGCGCTGGCGGCGCTGCAGGGCCGGCTGCTGCGCAAGGCCGCCAGCCTGCTGAAATCCGGCGGGACGCTGGTCTATTGCACCTGTTCGCTCGAGCCGGAGGAAGGCGAGGCCGCCATTGCCGCGCTGCTCGCCGCCGAGCCCGGCCTGCGCCGCGTGCCGATCGAAGCGCAGGAAGTCGCCGGCCTTTCCGAGCTCGTCACGCCCGAGGGCGATCTGCGCACCCTGCCCTCGCATCTGCCGCATGCCGACCCCCGCCTTGCGGGGCTCGACGGCTTCTATGCCGCCCGGTTAGTTAAATCCTGATTTTGCTGCATATTTTGCCCGGGCGGGCTGTGATTCGCCCGCTTTCAAGAGGTGCCAGCGCGGCGTTTCCGGATTAAAAGGATTCGCTTCCCAGTCCCTCCCCAACAAGGCAAGGCGTGTCGGTCGCTCAACGCAGACGCATCTCGACGCTGATCATGGGCCGCTTTGCGCGCACCATGGTGGCGCGCGCGAGCGGCAGCACGGTGGCGTTGTCGCGGCTGTGGCCGGGCCGCGCCGACCGGCTGATCATCGCGCCGCACGATCTGCGCACGGCGGACGCCACCCGCGCCGCCGAAATCTATGCCGGGCGTTTCGTGTTCGCCGGCAAGATCGTCACCTGCCACGGCCGCTCGATCTTCGAGCTCGAGCCGCCGTCGGAAGATTGGGAGGTCTCGCTGCTCGGCTTCGGCTGGCTGCGGCATTTGCGCGCCGCCGACACCGCGCTGACCCGCGCCAATGCGCGCTCGCTGGTCGACGACTGGATGTCGAATCCGGCGAACCAGAAGCGCGCGATCAGCCGCCGCGCCGACGTGCTGTCGCGCCGGGTGATCTCGCTGCTGTCGCAGGCGCCGCTGGTGCTCGGCGACACCGACAGCAAGTTCTATCGCAAATATCTGCGCGGGCTGACGCGGGAGATCCGCTACCTCCGCTACACCATGCTCGACATTCCCGACGGCGTGCCGCGGCTGCAGGTGTTGATCGCGCTGTGCTACGCCGCGCTGTGCCTCGCCAACCAGGCCAAGCAGATCAGGAGCGCATCGCGAAAACTCTCCGACGAATTGGCAGCGCCAGATCCTGCCCGACGGCGGCCATATCTCGCGCAATCCCGGCGCGCTGATCGAGCTCCTGATCGACCTGCTGCCGCTGCGGCAGACTTTTGCCGCGCGCAACATCGCGCCGCCTCCGGCGCTGCTCAACGCCATCGACCGCATGATGCCGATGCTGCGCTTCTTCCGGCATGGCGACGGCTCGGTCGCGCTGTTCAACGGCATGAGCGGCACGCCGTCGGATCTGATCGCGACCCTGCTCGCCTATGACGACACCCATGGCGCGCCGATGGCGAGCATGCCGCATACCGGCTTCCAGCGCCTCGACGCCGGACAGATGACCGTCATCATCGACACCGGCCCGCCGCCGCCGCCGAATGTCAGCCAGGACGCGCATGCCGGCTGCCTCTCCTTCGAGATGTCGTCGGGCACGAGCCGCATCGTCATCAATTGCGGCATGCCCTCGACCGGCCGCGACAACTGGCGCGCCTTTGCCCGCAGCACCGCGGCGCATTCGACGCTGACCTGTCACGAGACCTCGTCCTGCCAGTTCGTCGAGATGTCGACGATGAAGAGGCTGCTGCAGGGCGCGCCGATCGTCGCCGGCCCGCAGAATGTGGAGAATTTCCGCGAGGTGGTCAGCAACGGCGAGTTGCTGACGACGTCGCATGACGGCTACGTCCAGCGCTTCGGCCTGATCCATCGCCGCGTGCTGATGGCCTCGCCCGACGGCACACGGCTCGACGGCGAGGACACGATTTCGCCGGCGCCGAACGCGCGGGTCCGGAACAACGAGACCGACTATGCGCTGCGCTTCCATCTGCACCCGTCCGTGAAAGCGAACCGGCTCACGGACGCGCGCGGCGTGATGCTGGTGCTGCCGAACCGCGACGTCTGGACCTTCGAGGCGCTGGACGACAAGGTCGATCTCGAGGACAGCGTGTTCCTCGCCGGCACCGACGGCCCGCGCCGCACCGCGCAGATCGTGATCCGGCAGGACACGCGGCACGCCTCCTCGATCCGCTGGAGTTTTACGCGCTCGTCGACCTCGCCGGCCGCCACCAATGCGCGGCGCAACGCCCGCCGCGAGCCGGAACTGCCGCTGTAAACAGCACACGCTCGCTGTGGAATCGGCGGTATCCCGCCGTTGTGAACGCCGCCCAAAACTGCTAACCAGCGCTCGCTCGCGCGACTGGCGACTTTGGATGGAGCACCATCGGGAAGCGCGGGATTATCAGCCGCGCGCCTGGGCAAAAGCAACCTTGAACAAGGATCTTGCCCATGACCGACCATCTCCGCCGCGTCACCCGCGCTCTGCTCTCCGTTTCCGACAAATCCGGCCTGATCGAGTTCGCCCGCGCGCTGGCCAAGCACAATATCGAGCTGGTCTCGACCGGCGGCACCGCGAAGGCGATCGCGAGCGCCGGCCTGAAAGTCCGCGACGTCTCCGAGCTGACCGGCTTTCCCGAGATGATGGACGGCCGCGTCAAGACGCTGCATCCGAAGGTGCATGGCGGCCTGCTCGCGATCCGCGACAATGCCGAGCATGCGCAGCGCGATGAAGACGCATGGCATCGCGCCGATCGATCTGCTGGTGGTCAATCTCTATCCGTTCGAGGCGACCGTCGACAAAGGCGCCGGCTTCGAGGAATGCATCGAGAATATCGACATCGGCGGACCCGCGATGATCCGCGCCGCCGCGAAGAACCATGACGATGTCGCCGTCGTGGTCGAGGCCAGCGACTATCAGGCCGTGCTCGACGAGCTCAACGCCAACCAGGGCGCAACCACGCTCTCGCTGCGCCGCCGCCTTGCCGCGAAGGCCTATGCGCGCACCGCCGCCTATGACGCCGCGATCTCGAACTGGTTCGCGGGCGAGCTCAACACCGAGGCGCCGGACTTCCGCGCCTTCGGCGGCCGGCTGATCCAGGCGCTGCGCTATGGCGAGAACCCGCATCAGAAGGCGGCGTTCTATCGCCTGCCCGACAAGCGGCCCGGGCGTCTCGACCTTGCGCCAGCTGCAGGGCAAGGAACTGTCCTACAACAACATCAACGACACCGACGCGGCGTTCGAATGCGTCGCCGAGTTCGATCCGAAGCGCACCGCGGCCTGCGTCATCGTCAAGCACGCCAATCCCTGCGGCGTCGCCGAGGGTCCTGATCTCGCCACCGCCTATCGCCGCGCGCTCGCCTGCGACTCCACCTCGGCCTATGGCGGCATCATCGCGCTGAACAAGACGCTGGATGCGGAGCCACGGCGGAGGCCGTCACCGAAATCTTCACCGAGGTCATCATCGCGCCCGATGCGACCGAGGACGCGATCGCGGTCGTCGCCAAGCGGCGGAATCTGCGGCTGCTGCTCGACCGGCGGCCTGCCCGATCCGCGCGCGATCGGCCTCACCGCGAAGACCGTTGCCGGCGGACTGCTGGTGCAAGGCCGCGACAACGCCGTGGTCGACGACATGGTGCTGAAGGTCGCGACCAAACGCGCGCCGACCGAAGCCGAAATGCGCGACCTGATGTTCGCCTTCCGCGTCGCCAAGCATGTCAAGTCGAACACCATCGTCTACGCCAAGGATCTCGCGACCGTCGGCATCGGCGCGGGCCAGATGAGCCGGGTCGATTCCGCGCGCATCGCCGCGCGCAAGGCGCAGGACGCGGCGGCCGAATTGAAGCTGGCCGAGCCGCTGACGAAGGGCTCGGTGGTCGCCTCCGACGCGTTCTTCCCGTTCGCCGACGGCATGCTCGCCTGCATCGAGGCCGGCGCCACCGCCGTGATCCAGCCGGGCGGCTCGATGCGCGACGACGAGGTGATCAAGGCCGCCGACGAGCACGGCATCGCCATGGTGTTCACGGGCGTGCGGCATTTCCGGCATTGAGCTTCGCTGTCGTCATTCCGGGTCGTCGCGCGCGCGAGCCGGGATCCATAACCACAGGCTGGTGAGCTATGCGACTCCGGTGCTCACCGCTTCGCGGATGGTCCCGGAATCGACGCCGGAGACGACATTGTTACGCGTCTCACCCGCGCCAGCAGCGCGAGCCCCGTCACGAAGAACAGCACCAGCACCGCCATGCCGGCCTTCTGGCTGGCGGTCGCCGCCGTGACGACGCCGATCAGCAGCGGGCCGACAAAGGACGTGACCTTTCCGGTCAGCGCGAACAGCCCGAAATATTGCGCGATGCGATCCTTTGGCGCGAGCCGAATGAGCAGCGAGCGCGAGGCCGCCTGCAGGGGCGCGCCGGCAGCGCCGATGCAGCAGCCGAGGATGAGATAGGCGCGCTCGGCGGCGGAAGCGAACAGCGCGCCGCCGGCTTGCGGCGGCGTCACGTGCACGAACAGCACGGTGTCCTTGTCGACCAGCAGGATCGCGACGATCGCAAGCAGCAGGACGATCATGCTGCCTGATGATCACGCGCTTCGAGCCCAGGGCATCGTCGAGCTTGCCGCCGATATAGCCGCCGAACGTGCCGGCAATCGCAAGGATGATGCCGAAGGTGCCGATCTGGATCGTGTTCCAGCCGAAGGTGCCGGCGGCATAGATGCCGCCGAACGCGAACAGCGACACCAGTCCGTCGGTGTAGATCATGTTGGCGAGCAGGAACGCGGCGAGCGATTTCTGGCTCGGCAATTCGCGCAAGGTCTGCTTCAATTCGGCAATTCCCTCGCGCAACGCATCGCGCACGCGGATGCCGCGCCGGATAATCCGGCGTCAGCAGAAACATCGGCAGCACGAAAATGATGAACCAGATGGCCGTGAGCGGACCGGAGATGCGGTCGCCCTGATGGCTCACGGGATCGAGCCCGAACAGCGGTGTGAAGCCGAACAGCGTGCGTCCGCTCTCGGGATTGGCCGCGAGAAAGCCGAGCACGAGGATCAGACTCAAAATGCCGCCGATATAGCCGGTCGCCCAGCCGGTGCCGGACAGGCGACCGATGCGCTCGGGCGGCACCAGCGTCGGCATCATCGCGTTGTTGAACACGGTCGCGAATTCGACGCCGACGGTGGCGATGGCGTAAGCGAGCAGCAGCGGCGGAATCACGCTCGGATCGCCGGGCTTGCCGAACCACATCAAGGACGAGCCGATCACCAGCATCGCGCCGAAGCCGGCGATCCAGGGCTTGCGGCGGCCTGACGCGTCCGCGATCGCGCCGAGCACCGGCGAGAGCAGCGCGATCGCCATGCCGGCGGCCGCGGTCGCAAAGCCCCACAGCGCCTGGCCTTCCGCCGCGTCGGCGCGACATGGGTGGCGAAATAGGGCGCGAACACGAAGGTCGTGATCAGCGTGAAATAGGGCTGCGCCGCCCAATCGAAGAAAATCCAGCTGATGACGGCAGACCGTGGAGGATAATCCCGCCGCGCGGCGGCTTCGCCTGACTCCAATGCGGTCAAAACCATTCAAAAATGTCCTTAAACCTCACGCCGACGCGCTTTGCCATCCGGCGCCCGATCCATATACGATAATGGTCGACGCCCCAGTTGTCCCTTATGAACGGCGGAATTTTGATGCAGTCGACAGCAATCGGCCGACACGTCATTGCAGCCCTCGTTGTTTGGCTCGCTTATGTCTTTGCCCGCCGCCGCGCAGGACCGCAGCGTCCCGCCGCCTGCCGATCGCATCCACACGGTTTCCGCCGAACACGGCATGGTGGTGGCGCAGGAGAAGATCGCCGCCCAGATCGGCGGCGACATCCTCCGCCAGGGCGGCAACGCCATCGATGCGGCGGTCGCCACCGGCTTTGCCATGGCCGTCACCTACCCCCGCGCGGGAAATATCGGCGGCGGCGGCTTCATGCTGATTCATCGCAGCACCGGCGAGGACGTCGCGATCGATTATCGCGAGACGGCGCCGGCGGCGATGACGCCGCGACAGCTTCCTCGGGCCGGACGGCAAGCCCGACGACGCGAAGTCGCGCGACTCGGCGCTCGGCATCGGCGTACCCGGCACGGTGGCCGGACTGGCGCTGGCGCTGGACAAATACGGCTCCGGCAAGTTCACGCTGGCGCAACTGATCAAGCCGGCGATCGATCTCGCGCGCGACGGCTTCGTCATCACCGACGACATGGCCGACACGCTGCCGGACTGTTCCACAAGCGGCTGGCGAAATGGCCGGCCTCGGCAAAGATCTTCTCGCGGCCGGACGGGACGTCGCTCGGGGAAGGCGACAAGCTGGTGCAGACCGACCTCGCCGCGACGCTGACGGCCGTCGCCGAGCAGGGACCGCGCGGCTTCTACGAGGGACCGGTCGCGGAGAAGCTCGCGCAGGACGTTCGCGACGCCGGCGGCATCATGACCGCGGACGATCTGAAGAATTATCAGCCGGCCATCCGCACGCCGGTGCGCGGCAGCTATCGCGGCTACGACATCGTGTCGATGCCGCAGCCGTCGTCCGGCGGCGTGGTGCTGATCGAATCGCTGAACATCCTCGAAGGCTTCGATCTCGCCGCGCTGAAGCAGGGCTCGGCGCCGTCGCTGCATCTCCTGATCGAGGCGATGAAGCGCGCCTATGCCGACCGCGCGCGCTATCTCGGCGATCCCGCCTTCGTCAGCGCGCCGATCGCGACCCTGATCGCCAAGGACTACGCGGCCAAGCTGCGCGCGAGCATCGATCCCGAGCACGCCACGCCCGCCGACAAGCTGATGTCGGCGATGCCGCCGCGCGAAGGCAGCAACACCACGCATTTCTCGGTCGTCGACAGCGACGGCAATGCCGTCAGCAACACCACCACGCTGAACTTCAGCTATGGCGTCGGCCTCGTCGCCGACGGCACCGGCGTGCTGCTCAACAACGAGCTCGACGATTTCACCGCGGCGCCAGGCGCCGCCAACGCCTACGGCCTGGTCGGCTACGAAGCCAACCTGCCGGGTCCGGGCAAACGGCCGCTGTCCTCGATGACGCCGACCATCGTGATGAAGGACGGCAAGCCGGTGCTGGTGACGGGCACGCCGGGCGGCAGCCGGATCATCTCCACGGTGCTGCAGGTGATCGTCAACGTGCTCGACTATCACATGGACATCGAGGCCGCGGTCGCCGCACCCCGCGTGCATCATCAGTGGATGCCCGACGAGGTCAGCGTCGAGCCCGGCTTTCCCGACGACGTCCTCGCCGAGCTCAGGGCCAAGGGCCACAACGTGGTGCAGGCCGATGACCTGCTGCTCGGCCAATTCGATCATGGTGACGCCGAACGGACTGTTGGGCGCGCCCGATCCGCGCACCCGCGGCGCCGAAGCCGCGGCGCAATAGTACGGCTCTGCGAGGTAGCGAGCGTCGAGATCCGGTGACCACCTCTCCGCCGCAGGGGAGAGATCAACAGGACTCAAGGAGCCTCCATGACCTCGCTCAAAGGCAAGACGCTGTTCATCTCGGGCGCGAGCCGCGGCATCGGGCTTGCGATCGCGCTGCGCGCCGCGCGCGACGGCGCCAATGTCGCGATCGCCGCCAAGACCGCCGAGCCGCATCCGAAGCTGAAGGGCACGATCTACACCGCCGCCGACGAGGTCCGCGCCGCCGGCGGCAAGGCGCTGCCGGTGGTCTGCGATATCCGCGACGAGGCGCAGGTGATGGACGCGATCGAGAAGACCGTCGCCGAATTCGGCGGCATCGACATCTGCGTCAACAATGCCAGCGCCATCAGCCTGACCACTCGCAGGCGACCGACATGAAGCGGTTCGACCTGATGATGGGCATCAACACGCGCGGCACCTTCATGGTGTCGAAATATTGCATCCCGCACCTGAAGAAGGCGGAGAACCCGCACATCCTGATGCTGTCGCCGCCGCTCGACATGAAGGCGAAATGGTTCGAGCATTCCACCGCCTACACCATGGCGAAATACGGCATGAGCATGTGCGTGCTCGGCCTGTCCGGCGAGCTCAGAAGCGCCGGCATCGCCGTCAACGCGCTGTGGCCGCGCACCACGATCGCGACCGCCGCGGTCGGCAATCTCCTCGGCGGCGACGCCATGATGCGCGCGAGCCGCACGCCCGAGATCATGGGCGACGCCGCGCATGCGATCTTCACGCGGCCGGCGCGGGAATTCACCGGGCATTTCTGCATCGACGACAAGCTGCTCTATGCCAGCGGCGTGCGCGACTTCGAGCGCTATCGCGTCGATCCCACGGTGCCGCTGATGTCGGACTTCTTCGTGCCCGATGACGACGTGCCGCCGCCCGGCGTCACGGTGCAGCCGCTGCCTTCGGTTGGCGGGGCGCAGAAGGCGCGGTAGAAACTCGCGCGGGAGATGGCGCGGGGACATCGGTGAACTGGCGAAGATTGCTTGCGATCGCGGCTGTGCTGATCGCGGCTGCCGTGGCCGGACTGATCGCCATCCGCCGGCCCGACCTTCGCGATCCGCACCGCGACCGGCGCCGCCGCGGATGCGCTCTGCGCCAAAATCTTCGTCTCGCATCTCGATCCGCAAGCGTCCTTTGCCGAGATCATGGATCGTCCCGGCATCCGCCGCCTCCGATTCGGCATGCGCTATCAGCTCGATCGCGCGGCGAGGAAGCTCGACGTCTCGGTCGCCGGCCTGTTCGCGACCCACACCATCTTCCGCGAGGGTTTTGGCTGCGTGCGCGTGCTCGGCGGCAAGGAGCCCTATCTGCTCAAGGCCGACATCGTCGCGCTGAAGACGCCGAAGACGCCGCCGCTGTTGCCCGAGATCGCCGGACCCGAAGTGGTCGAGCCGTCCGATCCCGCGCTGAAGGCCGCGCTCGATCATGCCTTCGAGGAGCCGGCCGAGCCGCCGCTGCGCCGGACCAAGGCCGTCGTCGTGGTGCGCGACGGCCGCGTCATCGCCGAGCGTTATGCGCCCGGCATCGGCATCGACACGCCGTTGCCGAGCTTCTCCATGACCAAATCGCTGGTCAACGCGCTGCTCGGCATCATGACCCAGCAGGGCCTGACCTCGCCGTCGCTGCCGGCGCCGATTCCGGAATGGCATGGCGCGGACGATCCGCGCCGCGAGATCGAGGTCGGGCATCTCATGCGCATGACCTCGGGCCTTGCGCTTGACGAGACCGACGATCCGCTCAATCCGTCGGAGCAGATGTTCCCGCACGACGACATGGCGGCCTTTGCCGTGAAGGCGCCGTTGATCGCCGCGCCCGGCACGCGCTGGGCCTATTCCAGCGCCACCACGCAGATCCTGGCGCGCATCATCCGCGACGCCGTCGGCGGGCCCGAGCAGAGCCTCGCCTATGCCTGGCGCGAGCTGTTCAATCCGCTCGGCATGCGCAACGTCACGCTGGAGTTCGACGGCTCCGGCACCTTGCAGGGCGCCAACAACATGCTGGCGAGCGCGCGCGACTGGGCGCGGTTCGGCCTGCTCTATCTCAACGACGGCAAGATCGGCGACAAACGCATCCTGCATCCGGAATGGGTGGACTTCATCACCTGGACGACGCTGGACACGGATTATGCCGCGGGCTTCTGGACCAACCGCAGCGAGCATCCGAATGCGAAGGGCCGCGTGCGCGCTGGCATTCCCCGCGATGCCTATTATGCGTCGGGCAATCTCGGCCAGCGCTGCGTGATCATTCCCTCGCAGCACATGGTGGTGGTGCGCATGGGCGACAGCGTCGATCCCACCGGCGACATGCGCGGACTGGCGCGGCTGATCAAGGAAGTGATCGCGGCGACGGATAAGTAATCGTCATTGCGAGGAGCGAAGCGACGAAGCAATCCGATCTCACCGCGATACCGAGTTGGATTGCTTCGCTTCGCTCGCAATGACGAGAGTTATCCACGCCCGATCTCGTACGGCCCGCCCTTCTCCAGCGCGCGCTTGTAAGCCGGCCGCGCGTGGATGCGCTCGAGAAACGCCATCGACTTCGGATGCCCCTGCTCCAGCCCGCCGCGCGCCGCGGCGGCTTCCAGCGGAAAGCTCATCTGGATGTCGGCCGCGGTGAAATCGTTGCCGGCGAACCACTCGCTCTTGCCGAGCTCCTCTTCCCAGAACGCCATGTGCTGCTTGAGCTGCGGATTGACCAGCGTGGTCAGCGCCTGCGTGGAGACCTTGCGCACCAGGGGACGCAGCAGCGCCGGCGCGCGCTTCGGCATCAGCGTGAACAGCAGCTTCAGCAGCAGCGGCGGCATCGCCGAGCCCTCGGCATAGTGCAGCCAATAGGTGTAGCGCAGCCGCTCCGGCGTATTCGGCGGCGGGATGAAGCGGCCGTTGCCGTAAGTGCCGACGAGATATTCGACGATCGCGCCGGACTCGGCGACCGTGTTGCCGTTGTCGGTGATGACGGGCGACTTGCCGAGCGGATGGATCGCGCGCAACTCCTTCGGCGCGCGCATGTCGGGCTGGCGCTGATAGCGCACGATCTCGTAGGGCACGCCGAGCTCTTCGAGCAGCCACAGCACGCGCTGCGAGCGCGAGTTGTTGAGATGATGAACCGTCAGCATGGATGTCGTCCCGCAAAATTGCGGCTGTTCCCGTAACAGGCCGCGGCCGACAAGGCGATGCGGCGAAGGGCAATATCGCATTATTTTACCCGGGTGATATTGACATCTGAATTACACCCGGATATTAATAGCCGCCATGACCGAGACATTCACCGCCTTCGAGGGCCTGCGGCGCCTCGCCTCCGGGCCCCTCACCGAGATCGCGCCCGCGATCAAGCGCGCCGAAGCGCGCGCGGCCGAGCCGATTGCCATCTTCAGCGACGCCACCGGGCGCGCGATCGATCTCGACCTGCGCGGCAGCGTCGACGACATGCTGAAGTGGCTCGCCAAAACCAACGAACCGCCCGCCGGCCGAGCGAGCCGCGCGGCCGCGGCCGGCCGAAACTCGGCGTGGTCGCGCGCGAGGTGACGCTGCTGCCGCGGCACTGGGAATGGCTCAATGCGCAGCCCGGCGGCGCGTCGGTGGCGCTGCGCAAGCTGGTGGAAGCGGCCCGCCGCACCAATGGCGACGCCGACCGGCTGCGCGCCGCGCGCGACGCCGCCTATCACTTCATGTCGGCGATGGCCGGCAACCTCGCCCATTTCGAGGAGGCGTCGCGCGCCCTGTTCGCCGACGACCGGCGGCGCTTCACGGCCCTGATCGCGGCCTGGCCGGCCGATATTCGCGACCATGTCGTGAAGCTTGCGTATGCACGATGCCGCATAAGTGATGGCTTGAACATCTGCGCCGCGGGCTGGTTGAATGATAGGTGTCATATAAGAAACGTCAAGGGAGGCCGGCTTGAGCACCAATCCGCAATTCATGTTCGATGTCGGCAGTCCCAATGCGTATCTCAGCCATGAGGCGATCCCCGACATCGAAAAGCGCACCGGCGCAAAATTCGAATATGTGCCGATCCTGCTCGGCGGCATCTTCAAGGCCACCAACAACAAGTCGCCGGCCGAGACGCTCGCCGGCATCAAGAACAAGCGCGAATTCCACGCGCTGGAGACCGAGCGCTTCGTCAAGCGGTTCAAGGTCCAGCCCTATGTCTGGAATCCGTTCTTCCCGGTCAACACGCTGAACCTGATGCGCGCGGCGATCGCCGCGCAGCTCGAGGGCGTGTTCGAGAAATATGTCGAGGCCGCCTTCCATCACATGTGGCGCGAGCCGAAGAAGATGGACGATCCGGAAGTCGCGGTGAAGGCGCTGACCTCGTCCGGCCTCGACGGCGCAAAACTGCTGACGCGCGCGCAGGAGCCGGACGTGAAGGCCAAGCTGCTGGAGAACACGCAATCGGCGGTCGAGCGCGGCGCGTTCGGCTCGCCGACCTTCTTTGTCGGCAAGGAGATGTTCTTCGGCAAGGAGCAGCTGCGCGAAGTCGAGGAAATGGTGTCGGGCAAATAATCACTCGTCATTGCGAGGAGCGAAGCGACGACGCGAATCCATGAGTGCCTGCGCGGAATCAGTCCTGGATTGCTGCGTCGCTTCGCTCCTCGCAATGACGAGGCAAGGAGTTGATCATCATGCAAAAGCGTAACGCCACCGCCGCCGTGATCGGCGCCGGCGACTATATCGGCGCCGAGATCGTCAAGAAATTCGCCGCCGAAGGCTTCACCGTATTCGCCGGACGGCGCAACGGCGAGAAGCTGGAGCCGCTGGTGAAGGAGGTCGAGGCCGCGGGCGGCACCATCGTCGGCCGCTCGCTCGATGCGCGCAAGGAGGAGGAGACCACCGCCTTCCTCAACGACGCCGACAAGCACGCGCCGCTGGAGGTCTGCATCTTCAATGTCGGCGCCAACGTCAATTTCCCGATCCTGGAAACCACCGACCGCGTGTTCCGCAAGGTCTGGGAGATGGCCTGCTGGGCCGGCTTCGTCGCCGGACGCGAATCGGCGCGGCTGATGGTGCCGCGCGGCGGCGGCAACATCTTCTTCACCGGCGCGACCGCGTCGCTTGCGCGGCGGCAACGGCTTTGCCGCCTTTGCCAGCGCCAAGTTCGGCCTGCGCGGCGTGGCGCAGGCGATGGCGCGCGAGCTCGGGCCGAAGAACATCCATGTCGCGCATCTCATCATCGATGCCGGCGTCGACACCGCCTGGGTGCGCGAGCGCCGCGCGCAGATCTGGGGCAAGGAAGCGCTCGACAATCCGGATCTGCTGATGCCGCCGGCCTCGGTCGCGGAGTCCTACTGGCAGCTCTATCAGCAGCCGAAGAGCGCCTGGACCTTCGAGATGGAAATTCGCCCGTTCGGCGAGAAGTGGTGAGTGGCGAATAGGCGAATAGCGAATGGGAATGCGATAGCCGGGCTTCCCTTGCTATTCGCTACTCCCTATTCGCTATTCGCCCTGCTCCATTCTCCAACAGGAAAAGGCTCTAACACATGCGCATTCTCGTGGTCGGCGCCGGCGCGATCGGCGGCTATTTCGGCGGACGAATGCTGCAGGCCGGCCGCGACGTCACTTTCCTGGTGCGCCCGAAGCGCGCAAGCGAACTCGCCTCCGCCGGCCTCGTGATCAAGAGCCCGAACGGCGACGTCACGCTGAAGAACCCGCCGACCGTGCAGGCCGACACCATCAAGGACAAATTCGACGTGGTGCTGCTGAGCTGCAAGGCGTTCGATCTCGATGACGCCATCAAGTCGTTCGCGCCCGCGGTCGGGCCGAACACGTCGATCATTCCCGATGCTCAACGGCATGCAGCATCTGAAAATCCTCGACGACAGGTTCGGCGCCGAGCGCGTGCTCGGCGGCCTCTGCGCAATTGCGGTGACATTGAACGAAGCAGCGCGAGGTGGTGCAGCTGCAGCCGATGCAGTCGCTGGCCTTCGGCGAGCGCGACGGCAAGATGAGCGATCGCGTCCGCGCCATCGCCGAAGCGTTCTCCGCCGTCAATGGCGCCACCGCGAGCCAGAACGTGATCCAGGACATGTGGGAGAAGTGGGTGTTCCTGTGCTCGATCGCGGCCTCGACCAGCCTGATGCGCGCACCCGTCGGCGTCATCGTGTCTTCGCCCGGCGGCCGCGATTTCCTGCTCGGCATTGTCGACGAATGCAGCGCGGTCGCCAAGGCCGCCGGCCACGAGCCGACCGCAGCGGCGTTCCAGCGCACCAAGACCATGCTCACCGCCGAGGGCTCGCCGATGACCGCCTCGATGTTCCGCGACATCAAGGTCGGCGCGAATGTCGAGGCCGATCATGTGGTCGGCGACATGATCGCGCGCGCGGAAGCCGCGAAAATTCCGGTGCCGAAGCTGCGCGTCGCCTACACGCATCTCAAGGCGTATGAGAAGCAGCGGGGATAGGCACTCGGCGAGTAGGCGCAGTAGCGAGTGGCGAATAGTGAGACGCGCAGCACCGTTCGCATCGGCTATTCGCCACTCCCCTATTCGCTATTCGCCGTCTTACAGATGCGCCAGATAATGCGCCAGCGCTTCGATCTCTTCATCGCTCAGGGGATAGGCGACGTCGGCCATCGCGGCCTGGCCGCCGCCGACGCGCTGGCCTGACTTGTAGTCGCGCAGCGCCTTCAACAGATATTCCTCGCGCTGGCCGGTGAGGCGCGCCACCGCCTTGGTGCCGGCGAAATTGTCGGTGTGGCAGGAGGCGCAGCGGCGGCCGACCGCGGCCTGCTTGCCCTTGGCCGACAGATCCGGATTGTCGTCGGCCGGCGCCTTCGGCCGGCGTCAGCGAGGCGAAATAGGCGCCGAGATTGCGGATGTCCTCATTGTTGAGCTGCTCGACGATCGGCTGCATCTGCTCGTTCTTGCGCGAGCCGGCGCGGAAATAAACCAGCTGCCACTGGATGAACTGATCCTGCTGGCCGGCGAGCGAGGGAATGTTCTCCATCTGCGAGATGCCGTTCTCGCCGTGGCAGCCGATGCAGAGCTCGGCTTTCTCCTTGCCGGCGGCGACGTCGGCGGCGTGCGCGAGAGAGCCGCGAGAGAAGCGCAATCGCGCTCGCTGCATGCGAAACGAACTGTCGCGCTTCATCGAGTTCCTCTCATCCGATTCGTCATTCCGGGCATGCGCCGGCAGGCGCAGGCCTCGGCAATCGCATAGACCACCCATTCGTGGTTATGGGTTCCGGGCTCGCCCGCTATGCGACGCGCTCCGGAACGACGCGTGTACGCAGCAAAAAAGTTGAGGCTGCGGCGCAAGCACCGCAGCCTCCTCGTTCGGATCAGCCTACTTGCTGTAGCTGATGCGATAGATCGCGCCGGCCCAGTCGTCGGCCACCAGGATCGACCCGTCCTTGTTCAGGATGATGTCGTCGGGACGGCCGGCATAAGCCTGGTCGCCGGTGATCCAGCCGTCGGCAAACACCTCCTGCTTGGGGTTCTTGCCGTCGGGACCGACGGTGACGCGCACGATGCGGCCACCCTGGTACTTATGCCGGTTCCAGGAGCCGTGCTCGGCGATCAGGATCGAGTTCTTGTACTCGGCGGGGAATTGGTTGCCGGTATAGAACTTCATGCCGAGCGGAGCCACGTGCGCGCCGAGATTGAGCACGGGCGGCGTGAACTCGTCGCACTTGTGACCCATCGCGAATTTCGGGTCCGGCATGGTGCCCTCGTGGCAATAGGGATAGCCGAAATGCTCGCCGATCTTGTTGATCATGTTGAGCTTGTCGGAGGGCTTGTCGTCGCTGACCCAGTCGCGGGCGTTTTCCGTGAACCAGTATTTGCCGGTGCGCGGATCGACGTCGCCGCCGACCGAGTTGCGAACGCCGAGCGCCCAGATTTCCGCGTTGCCGGTCTTGGGATCGACGCGGCGGATCTGCGAGACGCTGGTCGGGGGAATGCCGACGTTGAAGGGCGGTCCGAACGGAAGGTAGAACCAGCCGTCCTTGTCGACGGCGATGTATTTCCAGCCATGCGCCGCATAGGACGGCATGTCGTCATACACCACCTTGCCGTCGCCGAGCTTGTCGAGATTGGCTTCGGCGTTGTCGTACCTGATCAGCTTGTCGACGTTGATGACGTAGAGCGCGCCATTCTGGAAGGCCAGACCGGTGGGCATCGGCGGGTTCATCCCCTTGATGATGGTCTTGACCTCTTTCTTGCCGCCCTTGTCGGTGATCGCATAGACGTTGCCGAGACCGAAGGAGCCGACGAACAGCGTGCCCTTGTCGCCCCAGGCCATCTGGCGCGCGGCGAGCACGCCGGACGCCCAGACCTCGATCTTGAAGCCCGGCGGCAGCTTGATCTTCTTGATCGAGCGCGGCGAGCTCGGCGTCGGAGGCGCCGGTCGGCGGACCGGACGGCGGGGCGAGGCCCTTCTGCGCCTCGGTCTCGTCGCCGAGGAACCAGTCATCCGGCGGATGGGTCCAGAACTCCTTGGTGCCGGACTCGTATTTCTTCAGCGCGCGGTTCTTGTCCGCCTGCTGCGCATTGGCGAATCCCGCACTTGCGACAATACCGATTGTCGCGAGCGCAAGGACGGATCGATGGAAAGCCGATTTCATCGCGTCACTCCCCTGAAGCAGCCATATGGCTGCGTTATTTATTATGGACGTGTCGAGAGACCTGAGGTCTGAGAGGATCAGACGGGAAAATGTTAGCACATCCCAAGCGGGAGAGAAGCGCGGCGAAGGGCGAAGCGAAGCAAGCGAAATCAAATTGAGAAGAATTTTTCTTGATCCGCGTTTCGATTGAGACGATTTTGTGTCTCCTCCGCTGCAGCGCAATATACGGATGGAGCGAACGCGCTATGCAGTGGGCGCGCTTCCACAGGGAGGGACGAGTTGCGCATCCTCGTGCTTGGTGGGACAGGATCGATCGGCGCCGCCGTGGTGCGGGAGCTGATCGGCCGCGGACATGAGGTGCTCGGCCTCGCGCGATCGGAGGCGTCGGCGGCGAAGCTTGCCGGCCTTGGCGCAACGCCGCTTCCGGGCGACATCGCATCGCCGGAGGCTGGACCGGACGACTGCCGCAGCTCGATGCCGTCATCCATGCGGCCTGCGACTTCGACAGCGATATGGGCGCGATCGATCGCCGCCTGCTCGATCATTGCTGCCTGCGCTCGGCGCGCAGGCGAACAAGCCGCGCTTCGTCACCACCGGCGGCTGCTGGCTGTTCGGCGCCACAGGCGACGACATCGCAACCGAAGAGACCGCGCTCGATCCGCTGCCGGCGTTCGCCTGGATGGTGCCGCATCTCGCGCGCGTGCTTGCAGCGCCCGAAGTCGACGGCATCGTCATTCATCCGGCGATGGTCTACACGCGCCGATGGCGGCGTGTTCGATCGCTTTGCGCGCGACGCGGTCGAACGCAACGCGGTTCGCGTGGTGGGCAGCGAGGCGATGCGCTGGCCGCTGGTGCACAGCGACGATCTCGCAACCCTGTACGCGCTCGCATTGGAACGCGCGCCGGCGCGATCGACCTGGATCGGCGCTGCGAATGACGGCGTCACGGTCGGCCGCATCGCGCGCGCCTTTGCCCGGCGCTTCGGGACGCGCGATCAGGACCCGCAAATCATCTCGGCGGATGCGGCAGCCGCCGAATGGGGCGAATGGGCCCGCGGCTATGCGCGCGATCAGCGGCTCAGCGGCGAAAAAGCGCGACGCGAGCTCGGCTGGCAGCCGATGCATCTCGATGTCGAAGGCGAGATAGGCGAATTCGCGGCCTAGCGAACTCGGCTATTTCCGCGTGATCGTCAGCGTCGCCGTTCCCTTGTTGCCTCGATAAAACAGGTCGTACAGGCCGGGAATGCCGATCACGGCATCGTTGACGAAGACGAACACCTCGCCACTGCGTTTCGACCTGATCGTAGCTTCCAGATATTTGTCGTCCGGATCGGGCTCGATGAAGTCCTCCTCGCCGCCGACTCGTCCGTAACGCAGCACGACGTGAAACCAGTCCTGGGTCGTTTCGCGGCGCAGCGGCACCACCAGCGCCAGCAGGATGCGGTGATACCAGGACGGCGGGACCGCTGCAGAAAAGCCGCCCACCGGCACGGAAATCGCGCCGTCGGTCCAACCCTGCCCATTGATCTCGACCAGATACCTCGCACCCTTCTCGATCATGATTCCGGTCGGCTTGCAGAAGTCGGATGGTATTGAACGGGATGGGCCCGGAGCTGTCGCCCTTGTTGGCCAATGTCTTCGTCGTACCGCTTTCGACGCATGTCAGGCCGTATACGTCCTGGACGTTGAACAGCAGGTGGCTCGCAAGGCAGCGCGCCGAGATAGACGAACATCAGCGCGAAGAACGCGGGCGCCCACCGATATTTGAGTTTCTCGTGGAAGGCGACGTAGGCGAACGACTGCTGCGCAGCCGATAGATGAAATCGTTCGGCAGTCCCGACGGTTCGGCGCCAACGCCGCGCCAGATCGTGCCCATCTTGACGGAGATGCGCGAAGCGATCCGCATTCCCCACCACATCAGGCCGCCTGCAAGCGCCGCGAGCAGGACAAAGGAGACCGGCGCGCGCGCATAGCCGTCGATCCATGGCTTGGCAAATCCAGGCAGGAAGCGCCTGCACCATGCGGATGAGGTCCGCGATCCAGCGGAAGTGGCTGGTGAACTCGTCTTCACGCTTGGCCGCGCTGACCAGCGGAAACACCAGCAGCCACAGCGTGGCGCCGACGGTGGCGAAATAGACGATGCGGCGTTTCCAGATCTCGTTCCAGACATGCTCCTGCGCATCGCCGCGCGCCTTTGCCTCGTCGTCCTGCTCGAGACCGAACTGCGATGGGGTCAGGATCGCGCCGTCGCCTTCGCGGACGACGTCATAAACCCTGGGCAGGCCGACCGGCGCATAGGCGTGGGCGCGGTTGTCGATGCGGCGGAAGGCCAATTCGTGGATCTTCGGCCGCCAGATGATGACCGTATCGTCCTCGTCTTTGGTCTTGCCGTAATTGGCGTTGCACAAGAGTTCGAGCTTGCGCGGCCCGTAGCGATAATAGGCGCCGAGTCCCGCGCGGGGATCGTAGATGCGGCCGTCCTTGTCGCGCATGGAGATCGCGTTCTTGAACGTGTCCGGATCGGCCACCGGCGCCGGCGGCTTGGCGACGTCGGACTTGAACTTGAGGCCTGCAGCGCTGCGCCTCGGTGATCATCCAGACAAAGGGAATGTAGGCCAGCGAGTCGTCGGGATAGCCGCCGCCGACGTTGGAATGCACGCCGGCGAACCAGACCTGGCTGAGCTGCTCGTCCTTGATGTAGCGCTCCTTGTCCGGATCGACCGGCACCAAAGGCACGTCCCCCTCGTTCCATAGCTCGGGATGGAACGTGGTCCGCTCCTCGTCCAGCGCCAACGCCTGGCAGGCGCGTGTGACCCGATCGCGCGGCAGGGTGTGAGTCGGCAATTCGAGCGGCCAGATGTAACGGCTGATGCCGCGCGTCATCTCGTCCAGCGGCGCGCCGTAGGCGGCCACCGTATCCCACACGCCGACAAAATGGATCTTCGGGACTTGCCGGTTTCGACTCCTGTCGTAGCCGTCGCGGACGAACAGATCGCGGATCGCGCGGAAGAATTTCTCGACACCAAAGACCGTGTGATAGCGCTCGCGGCGGTATTCGCGATAGGCGGCGCGCGCCTTCTTGTCGAGCTCCGCTTCGTTCGCCGCCGTCACCAGCCCCTGATTGAGGATCAGCCCGCCCACCACGCGGATCGTGAAGGCGCCGCGGCTGAAGCCGAAGCCGAACAGGCGATCGCCGTCATCGCGATAATTGCGGCAGGCGAATTTGTAGATGTCGATGACGTTGCGCTTCAGCCCGAACCCGAACGCGCCGCCGAGAATGGCCCATGGTTTGAACGACGACGTGCCGACGCCGTCGTCGTAGAACGCGACCTGGTCGCTGCCGGACAGATCGAGCGCCTCGAAGGTGCGCCAGACATTGGTGCGCCAGACCTTCGCCGATGAATTTCCGGTGCCGTCGGACAACAGAACGATGTTTCGGCTCATGGGACCGCTCCCGGTGCACACTTGAAACGCGCAATCTCAGGTTATGGAGGATGGCACGCGTGCTCGCGTCCTGAAAGCGAACTGCTTCACAGAGCGACACATTGTCCGCCCGATGGCGGCGAATTTCCGATTGCTATCTGGGAGTGGGCAGAAAACTGGAGCGGGCGAAGGGGCTCGAACCCTCGACCCCGACCTTGGCAAGGTCGTGCTCTACCACTGAGCTACACCCGCATCCGTGTCAGTGATTGCTCGCCGACAACGGCAGACCTATGCCAAATGCGCAGTGCGATTGCAACAGCCGTAAGACGGCCCGGAACCGGCGAATTTCGGACCTATACGGCTTAACGCCGCCGAATCGCCCGGTTCGGCCCGCGGCCGGTCTGCCCGGCCATGCCGTTTGAACCGATTGAAATTTCCGCCCAAACCGCCACCTAAGGAGCCGAACCCTGTCATGCCGCCTTCGGCATGCTAGAACAGGCCACCTTTCGAGCACATTGGACAAGGACATCCCGTGACGATCATGGAGCAGGGTAACGGAGCGGCGCCGCAGGCCGCCGATCTGATCAAGGAGACCACCACCCAGACCTTCGTGAAGGACGTCATCGAGGAATCGAAGCGTCAGCCGGTGCTGATCGACTTCTGGGCCGAGTGGTGCGGCCCATGCCGTCAGTTGACGCCGATCCTCGAAAAGGCCGTCCGCAACGCCAAGGGCAGGGTCAAGCTGGTCAAGATGAACATCGACCAGCATCCGGCGATTCCCGGCCAGATGGGCATCCAGTCGATCCCGGCCGTGATCGCCTTCGTCAACGGCCAGCCCGCCGACGGCTTCATGGGCGCGGTCCCCGAAAGCCAGGTCAACGCCTTCATCGAGAAGCTCACCAAGGGCGTGCCGGCCGCGGGCGAGCCGAACATCGCGGAGATCCTCAAAGAAGCCGAGACGCTGCTCGCCGAGGGCGACGCCGCCTCGGCCGCGCAGGTCTATGCGGAAGCGCTGTCGTTCGACGCCACCAATATCGCCGCCCTTGCCGGGCTCGCGAAATGCTACGTCACGACCGGCGCGGTCGAGCAGGCCAAGCAGACGCTCGCCATGGTGCCGGAATCCAAGCGCAACGACGCCGCGGTCAAGGCGGTGCAGGCGGCGATCGACCTTGCCGAGCAGGCCAAGTCGCTCGGCCCGATCGCCGAACTGGAACAGAAAGTCGCCGCAAACCCGCTCGATCATCAGGCCCGATTCGATCTGGCGACCGCGCTGAATGCCGGCGGCAAGCGCAGCGAGGCCACCGCCCAGCTGCTCGAGATCGTCAGGCGCGACCGCAAATGGAACGATGACGGCGCACGCAAGCAACTGGTGCAGTTCTTCGAGGCCTGGGGCGGGGCGGATGAGGCCACCGTCGAGGGGCGCAAGCGGCTGTCGACGATCCTGTTCTCGTAAATCGCGCGCACCTCGTTGCGCGCCTCACCGTGAAGGCTTTGAGCGCTGATGCCGATCAATGCCGAATATCGCGGACCTGGCGAGCTTCCGGAGCTGATTGCCGTGTTTCCGCTTGCCGGCGCGCTGTTGTTGCCGCGCGGCCAGATGCCGCTCAACATTTTCGAGCCGCGCTATCTGGCCATGATCGACGACGCCTTCCGCGACGGCCACCGGCTGATCGGCATGATCCAGCCCGATGTCGTGCATTCGCAGAAAAACGAGGACAAGCCGAAGCTGTTTCGCGTCGGCTGCGCCGGGCGCATCACCCAGCTGGCGGAGACCGGCGACGGCCGCTACGTCCTCGAATTGACCGGGATTTCCCGCTTCAAGGTGGTCGAGGAATTGACCGTGCTGACGCCCTACCGGCAGTGCAAGGTGGACTTCTTCGCCTTCGCCGACGATTTCACCGCGCGCAAGGGCGAGGACGCCGTCAACCGCGAGGCGCTGTTGGAGGTGCTGACGGATTTCCTGAAGGCCAACAACCTCAAGGTGGACTGGGAAGGCGTGGAGAGCGCGCCCAACGAGGCGCTGGTCAATGCGCTGGCGATGATGTCGCCCTATGGGCCGGCCGAGAAGCAGGCGATGCTGGAGGCGCCCGACCTCAAGACGCGGGCGGAAATCCTGGTCGCCGTCACCGAGATGGACCTCGCCAAGAAGCGCACCAGCGGCGATCCGCCGCTGCAATAGATGGCGAAAAGGTGGCCGGAATTCCCGCTTACTTTAGGTAGAGCTGTTGTCTTCGGGTGACAGTCAAGGCGGTCGAATCCCGCTAGTTTCCGGGTCAAATCCCGGAGGCTTCCCATGAAAAAACTGCTCAGCGCCGTCGCCCTGCTGACCCTCGGCCTTGCCGTTCCCGCCGCCGCAGCCGATCTGCCGGCCCGGCCCTACACCAAGGCCCCCGCGATCGTGCCGCCGCCGTCTACAACTGGGGCGGCTTCTATGTCGGCGTCAATGGCGGCGGCGCCTCGAGCCACAAGTGCTGGGACTTCACCACGCCGGCCGGCGTGTTCATCGTCTCCGAAGGCTGCCATGACGCCACCGGCGGCCTGGTCGGCGGCCAGGTCGGTTACCGCTGGCAGATGTCGAACTTCGTGTTCGGCGTCGAAGCGCAGGGCGACTGGGCCAATCTTCGCGGCTCGAACGTCAGCCTGGCCTTCCCGGCTTTTACCAACATCTCGAAAATCGACGCGATCGGCCTGTTCACCGGCCAGGTCGGCTGGGCCTGGAACAACGTGCTGCTCTACGTCAAGGGCGGCGCCGCCGTGGTCGACGATCGCTTCACCGTCAACACCACCGTCGGCAACATTCTCGCCGCCACCACACCCAGCGACACCCGCTGGGGCGGCACCGTCGGCGCCGGCGTCGAGTTCGGCTTCGCGCCGAACTGGTCGGTGGCCGCCGAATATAATCACCTGTTCATGCAGAATCGCCTCTACAGGTTCACCGACACATTCGGCTTCTTCTTCGGCACCGACCGCATTCGCCAGGACGTCGATATGGGCACGCTGAGGTGAACTATCACTTCGGTGGCCCGGTCGTCGCCAAGTACTGATCGGCGCCAACTCGCGATCAAGAAAAAGGCCGGCGTAATGCCGGCCTTTTTGTTTGCGTGCTTTGTCGCGCCGATCTCAGTGGATGATGTATCCGCCGATGCTGGGCACCGTCGCCGCCAGCACGTGCAGATCGGGCAGGATCGGGGCCGACGGTATCGTGCACCGTCGTGTCGACGACCGCAGTGTGCGTGTCGGGCGCGGGCGTGGTGTCGTTGGGACGTCCAGTCGAAATCGTTTGTGAAGTGATTGATCGTGACCACCGGAGTTCCAGGCGCGACGCTGGCCGCCGGCGCACCACCGAACTTATCGATCAGGAGCGTCTCGGCCCGGAGTTCGCCCACTGGAACGATATCGCCGGCAGGCGCGGTCAGCCCCGGCGAGGGCACTATGGGCGCGGGCGCGCCGCCGATTGCCGGAACAACCGTTGCTGTCGCCGTCGACGGCGGCGTGAAATTGAAGTTGTCGCCGCCGCCCGAACTGTCGTCGCTGTGCGCCAAATGATCGGTCCAGCCCGGCACGACTACCGTCGGATTGGCCTGGGCGACATCCGTGCTGCTGGCCAGCTCGCGCACGCCATTGGCCAGGAAGGCGGACATCAGCGTGCCGGCCGCCGAGGGGTCGAACTGGTCGGAGCAGACCGAGCTGCTCGCCCATCTCGTGCTCGACCACGGTCACGAGATCGATGTGACCGGCCGCGGCCGTGGTCGAATCCGTCAGCAGGGCCGTGCTGCTCAGCGCGATGCCGAATTCGGAATTGTCCGTCGGCGTCGGATCGATGTACCAGCCATGGCCGTCGGCATTGACGTCGACGGTGACATGGCCCGGCGTCGACTGGCCGAGCCAGCCCGACGTGATGTCGGCGACATCGTAGGTGGTGTGCTCGAGTTGGGCGATCTTGTCGTCCGACAGCCCGGCCGCCTTCCAGTTGGCGATCGCGGCCGCGACCGCCGCGTTCAGCTCCGCCTGGGTGAGATTGGTCTCGCCCGGCGTCGGATTGAGAGCCGCCACGCCGCCCGAAGCCGAGAACAGCGCGTTCGGATTCGACGGCAGGATGGTGTGGCCGCCATTGTGGCCCGCCGGAATTGCCGCGGACGCCGGCGAGTTGAGCTCGAGCGTGGAGTTCGCCGGCGTGTTGGCGTTGTTGTTCCAGGTCGTGTTGGTGTTGGTGTTGAAGTTTTCGAGATAGAGATGCGAGCCGGGGTTGCCGCTGCTGTTCTCGATGACGAAGGCGACGTTGCCGTCGCCGGCCGTGATGCCCGTCACCGAATTGTTATGAATGTTCGCCGTCATCGTGGTGATGTCATTGGCGTTGACGCCGGGGTTGAGCAGGATGCCGTCGTTGAAGGTGATTGGCGTTGAGGTTGTTGCCCGTCAGGTTGATGGTGTTGCTCGCCAATGTCAGGTCGAGGCTGGCCTTGTTGTTGGTGGTGCCGCCGTCGCCTGACGTGAAGGCGACGATGCCCGCATCCTGACCGGCATTGTTGATGGTGTTGCTGCTGGCCTCGATCGCCGCGGTGGCGTTGTCCTCGATGTCGAAATCGAGCGGACTGCCGGCGCGGTTGGTGGTGCCGACATTGGCGATGGTATTGCCGTCGACATGGCCGTTGATGACGGCGCTGTTGATGCCGAAGATCTCGACGATCGGACCGCCGTAACCCGACATGGTCGGGTTGCGGTTGATGTTGAAGTTGAGATGCGCGGTGTCCTCGGCGTTCAAGCCGACGGCGCGCATCGCCACCGATCCCGGCGTGAAGGTGTTGCCGTTCCCGGCCGTGCCGCCGTCGGTGATGTTGACGTTCATCGTCGACGTGTCGCGCGCGAAGGTGTCGATGCCGGCCGTCTTCAGGTTGGTGAAGTCGTTGTTCGAGACGTTGAGATTGACGGTCGAGTTGCTGACGCTGGTGACTGCCAGGCCGTCGGCGCCGTTGATGGAGTCGGCGTTGTTGTGGAAGGTGCTGCCGGTGACGTTCAGGGTCAGCGTGCCGGTGTCGTTGCGGAAATCGACCAGGTTCTCGCCGGCGGAGGTATCGCCGGGCACGAAGCCGAAGGTGTCGTTGGTGATGTTCGAGGTGCCGCGAGATGTTGAACATCCTGACGTCGCCCTCGTTGACGTTGTCGCCGAAGCCCACCACCGAGCTGTTGCTGAGCGTCAAGTTGGAGACGTTCTGGCCGGTGATGCCGGTCTGGACGCCGCCAGGGCCGCCATTGCCGTTGATGTTGAGGTGGTCGAGCGTCACGCCCGAGACGCTGCTCAGATTGATGCCGCCCTTCGCCGCACTGTTGAACGTCGAATCGTCGACGTTGTTCGCCGTCCCCTTGCCGCGTATTGGGGTTGGTGAAGTTCATGTAGGACAGCGAGATGGACTTGGTGCTGCTGAAGATCGCACCCTGGTCGGTGTTCTGGATGGTGCCGCCCGAACCCGCAGTCGAGCCGTCGCCGGTGACCGTCAGACCGCCATTGGTCCCGGCGGTGCCGGTGTTGTTGAGCACGATGCCGTTGGTGCCGCCATTCGAGCTGATGTCGTGGAAGGTCAGGCCCGAGGTGCCGATATTGGTGTTGACGACATTGAGCGCGGTGCCGGTCGTGGTGGTGATGCTGTTGGCGGCGTTGGTGGCATTGACGGTGCCGCCATTGGTGGCGTTGAAGCCGGTATGGGTCGTCGAATCGATGTTCAGCGCGCCGGTGAAGTTGACTGTCGCGACGCCGCTGTTCTGGTCGTTGTTGTCGAGATTGATGCCGAGGCCGGGATCGGTGATCGCGCCGCGGAACGTGATCGTGTTGCCGCCGCCGTTGCCGGAATTGGTCACCTGCGACCGAGTGCCCGGCCGCGGTCGAGGTAATCGAGGACGCGATCGTGATGTTGTCCTGGGCGGCGTTGATGGTGACGCCGTTTGCGGTCGCGCCGGAGATCGAGCCGCCGTTGACGTTGATGGCTCCGCCGCTGACGGTGTCGATCGAAATGCCCGTTCCGGCGCTGGTGGTCGAAGCGCTGGCGAAGGTGATGCCATTGGTGCCGACAGTTACGTGGGACAGATTGAGCGCCGTGCCGCTGGTGGTGCTGATGGTATTGCCCGAGCCGGTGACGGTGACGGTGCCGCCGCTGCTGGCGCTGAAGCCGGTGCCGCTGGTGGTGGTCGATGTCCAGTCCGCCACTTGGTGAAGTCGATGGTCGTACCGGTATTGCTGGTCATCGAGACGGCATCGCTGGTGCCGGTATTCAGCGTCTTGGTGGTGCCGGTGAAATCGATGGTGCCGCCGCTGTTGCCGGAGACCGACGATGCCGCCGCCGGTGTCGTTGGCGTCGTTGATGTTGCCGGAGAGCGTGACCGTGCCGGCGGTGCGGTTGGTGATCGAGGCCGACAGCCCGGTGCCGTCGCCGATGGTGCCGCCATAGCTGACGGTGCCGGAGCCGCCGTTGTCGGAAAATTCCGAGACGGAGTGGCCGGACAGCGTGCCGACGGTGGCGGAGAAGCTGGTGGCCAGCGGGCCGCCGAGCGCAATGCCGCGTGGTGCCGCCCGCCGAATTGACGGTGCCGAACGTCATGGTGCCGGCGGTGCCGCCATGGGTGATGCTGATCGCCTGGCCGAGATTTCCATGGAGCGCGCCCGCGCCATCCGGATCGACGCCGACGTCCATGTTCGAGATATTCAGCGTGCCCACCGTCCCGCCATTGTCGACGATACCGGTCGCGGCGGCGTTTTCCGTGGCGACGTTGAAGCCATGGATCGTGTTGTCCTGCGCGAGGTGGATCGCATCGTTACCCGCGCCCGTGACATCGATCACCGGCCGGGTGCCGGCGGTCTCGATCGTAAGCGTGTTGGCGTTGTTCAGCGGATCCGGGAATGTCAGGCCGTCGCCGCCGCCAACCAGCTGTTGCCCATTCAGCAGGTGGATGCCGTCGGCCTCCGAATAGACGCCGGTGCCTGTCGTCAGATAGACATAATCGCCGGTCTGCGGGTGACTGGCGCCGCCGTCATTGACAGCATTGAAGGCCGCGATCGAATTGAACGGATGCGCCTGGCTGCCGTCTGCGCCAACGGCGGACGCGGTGTTGTCGATGAACCAGACCTTCGGGATGACGCCGATGTCCACCGTGGCAACGCTGCTGGTGAGCGGCCCGCCGGTGCCGGTGTGCCCGAGGTCGTTGGTCTGCACTGTGAGCGCGTCGGTGCCGGTGAAGCCGGCATCGCCGTGATAAACGACGCTCGAGAGCGCGGCGTTCACCTGCGTCAGCGTGCCGGTGATGTGAACGCTATGTGTACCGTTGGTCGTGGCATCGGCGAGCGTCGCGCCGCCGGAAAGGTCGAGCGTGATGTTGCCGTGCGTCGTCCCGAGCGACACCTTCACCGCCTGCGAGCCGGCGTCGACGTCGTTTGTCGATATCCCGGTGATCGCAAAGTCGGTGTGGGCCGAAACGGAATCCTGTGCTCCGGGAACGGTCACCGTCGGCGCGTCGTCGACCGAGGCCACGGTGATGGTGTGGTTCGAGCCGGCGCTCTGGTGATTGACGGCCTGGCCGTCGTCGGCGGTGAAGGTCACGGTGCGCGCCGCGGTCGACGGATTCTCGCTGGTGTCGGTATAGGTCACCGACTCCAGCGCGGTCTGGTAGTTCGCGACGGTGTCGGTGCCGGTCAGGGTCATGCGTGCCGGTCGCGGCATTGAACGAACCGGTGATGCTGGCGGTGTTGGTGAAGCCGAGCACGTCCTCGCCGTTGACGTAATTGGCGCTGATCTGCACGGTCGCCGTGGTGAGGTTGGCGCTGTCGACGTCGGTCACGGTCAGCGCCGGCGCGATCGCGGTCGCGGCCTGGTCCTCGGTATAGGCCAGCGTGCCGGTCGCGGTGACGACGGGGGCGTCGTTGACCGGCGTGACGTGGATGGTCGACGGTGCTCGGTGTTGCTGTTCGCGGCGCCGTCGTTGACGATGTAGGTGACGGTGCGATCGCGCTCCGGACGGATTGTCGCTGTTGTTGAAGTAGGTGACGGAATCCAGCGCGGCCTGGTAGTTCGCGACGCTGGATCGAAGCCGGTCAGCGTCAGCGTGCCGGTCGCGGCGTTGAACGACTGCCGGTGATGCCGTTCTGGTGTGGTGAAGCCGAGCATGTCCTGGCCGTTGACGTAGCCGGTGGTGATCTGCACCGTCGCGGAGGCCATGATTGGCGTTGTCGACGTCGGACACCGTGACGCCGGCGTCGATCGCGGTCGCGGCCTGGTTTTCGGTGTAGTTCAGCGTGCCGCCGGCGGTCGTGACCGGGGCGTCGTTGACCGGGGTCACATTGATGGTGTCGGTCTTGGCGACGCTGTTGGCGGCGCCGTCATTGGTGATGATGGTGACGGTGCGGGCCAGGCCGGACGGATTGTCGCTGGTGTTGACAGTAGGTGACGGAGTCGAGCGCGGTCTGGTAGTTCGCGACGCTGGACGAGCCGGTCAGGGTCAGCGTGCCGGTGGCGGCATTGAACGATGCCGGTGATGCCGTTCTGGTTGGTGAAGCCGAGCACGTCCTGGCCGTTGGCGTAATTGCCGGTGATCTGCACCGTCGCGGAGGCGAGATTGGCGCTGTCGACGTCGGATACGGTGATCGCCGTGTCGATCGCGGTCGCGGCCTGGTTCTCGGTGTAGTTCAGGGTGTGGCCGGCGGTCACCACGGGCGCGTCGTTGACCGGAGTGACATTGATGGTGTCGGTCACCGGCGTCGCTGTCGAGCGTGCCGTCATTGGCGATGATGGTGACGGTGCGCGGCGCGCCGGACGGATTGTCGCTGGTGTTGAAATAGGTCACCGACGCCAGCGCGGTCTGGTAGTTCGCAACGCTGGACGAGCCGGTCAGCGTCAGCGTGCCGGTGGACGGCATCGAACGTGCCGGTGATGCCGTTCTGGTTGGTGAAGCCGAGCACGTCCTCGCCGTTGACGTAATTGCCGGTGATCTGCACCGTCGCCGAGGCGAGATTGGCGTTGTCGGCATCGGTCACCGTCAGCGCCGGATCGATTGCGGTCGCGGCCTGGTTCTCGGTGTAGTTCAGCGTGTGACCCGCAGTGACGACCGGGGCTGAATCCAGAACGACGGCGATATTGAAGGTATGTTGGCTCGTATCCGTGCCGTCGCTGGCCTGGACCGTGACGTCGTAGCTCGGATCCGCAGCGAAGAGATCTTGCTGGTATCGGCGACTGTCACCATGCCGGTCGAGGGATCGACGGTGAAGCCGCCGCCGGAGGTGTCGCCGGTCAGCGAATAGGTCACCGCCGGGCCGTTGACGTCGGTCGAGGACGCCGTGACGCCGACATAGGTGCCGTTGGGCGCACTGACCGCGACCTGGTTGGCCGCGCCGTCGCTGTCGACCGGCGTCGAGGGCGGCGCGTCGGTGACGTCGATGGTGAAGGTCTGCGAGCTCGTCATGCGTGCCGTCGCTGGCCTGCGCCGTGACGGTGTAGGTGTGGCCTGGCGCGGTGCTCTCGAAATCGATCTTGGTGGAATCGGCGACGGTGACGACGCCGGTCGTCGCATTGATGGTGAAGCCGCCGCCGGAGGTGTCGCCGGTCAGCGAATAGGTGACGGCGCGGCCGTTGACGTCGGTCGAGGACGCGGTGACGCCGACGGTCGAGCCGTTGGCCGCGCCTTCGACGACCGTATTGGTCGCCGGCGTCGGCATCGACCGGCGTCGATGGCGGCGCGTCGGTGACGCCGATGGTGAAGGTCTGCGAGCTCGACATCGCGTGCCGTCGCTGGCCTGCGCGGTCACGGTGTAGCTGTGGCCCGGCGCCGTGCTCTCGAAATCGATCTTGGTGGGATCGGCGACGGTGACGACGCCGGTCGTGGCATTGATGGTGAAGCCGCCGCCGGAGGTGTCGCCGGTCAGCGAATAGGTGACGGCCGGGCCGTTGACGTCGGTCGAGGACGCGGTGACGCCGACGGTCGTGCCGGCGGCCGCGCCTTCGACGACGGTGTTGGCGGTCGCGTCGCTGTCGACCGGCGTCGAGGGCGCGACGTCGGTGACGCCGATGGTGAAGGTCTGCGAGCTCGATCAGCGTGCCGTCGCTGGCCTGCGCGGTGACGGTGTAGGTGTGGCCGGCGCCGCGGTCTCGAAATCGATCTTGGTGGAATCGGCGACGGTGACGACGCCGGTCGCGGCATTGATGGTGAAGCCGCCGCCGGAGGTGTCGCCGGTCAGCGAATAGGTCACGGCCGGGCCGTTGACGTCGGTCGAGGACGCGGTGACGCCGACGGTCGAGCCGTTGGCGGCGCCTTCGACGACGGTGTTGGCCGCGCGCGTCGCTGTCGACCGGCGTCGAGGGCGCCACGTCGGTGACGGCGATGGTGAAGGTCTGCGAGCTGGTCAGCGTGCCGTCGCTGGCCTGCACGGTGACGGTATAGGCGTGGCCGGGCGCGGCTCTCGAAGTCGATCTTGGTGGGATCGGCGACGGTGACGACGCCGGTCGTGGCATCGATGGTGAAGCCGCCGCCGGAGGTGTCGCCGAGTCAGCGATATAGGTGACCGGCCGGCCGTTGACGTCGGTCGACGACGCGGTGACGCCGACGGTCGTGCCGATGGCCGCGCCTTCGGCGACGGTGTTGGCCGCGGCATCGCTGTCGACCGGTGCCGAGGGCGCCGCGTCGGTGACGGCGATGGTGAAGATCTGCGAACTGGTCAGCGTGCCGTCGCTGGCCTGCACGGTGATCGGTGTAGGTGTGGCCGGGCGCGAGCTCTCGTAGTCGATCTTGGTGGTATCGGCGACGGTGACGACGCCGGTCGTGGCATTGATGGTGAAGCCGCCGCCGGAGGTGTCGCCGATCAGCGAATAGGTCACCGCCGGGCCGTTGATGTCGGTCGAGGACGCGGTGATGCCGACGGTGGTGCCAGCTGGCGGCGCCTTCGGCGACGTGTTGGCCGCGGCGTTGCTGTCGACCGGGGTCGAGGGCGCGACATCGGTGACGGCGATGGTGAAGGTCTGCGAACTCGTCAGCGTGCCGTCGCTGGCCTGCGCGGTGACGGTATAGGCGTGTCCTGGCGCGGTCTCGAAGTCGATCTTGGTGGAATTGGCGACGGTGACGACGCCGGTCGCGGCATTGATGGTGAAGCCGCCGCCGGAGGTGTCGCCGATCAGCGAATAGGTGACCGCCGGGCCGTTGACGTCGGTCGAGATGCGCGGTGATGCCGACGGTGGTGCCGCTGGCGGCGCCTTCGGCGACCGTGTTGGCCGCGGCGTTGCTGTCGACGGGCGTCGACGGCGCGACGTCGGTGACGCGATGGTGAAGCTCTGCGACGTGGTCGGCGCGCCGTCGTTGGCCTGCACGGTGATGGTATAGGCGTGGCCGGCGCGGCTCTCGAAATCGATCTTGGTGCGGATCGGCGACGGTGACGACGCCGGTCGTCGGCATTGATGGTGAAGCCGCCGCCGGAGGTGTCGCCGATCAGCGAATAGTGTCGTCGTCGGCCCGTTCGGGTCGATCGCGGACGCGGTGATGCCGACGGTGCGTGCCGTTGGCGGCGCCTTCCGCCACGGTGTTGGCGGCGGCATTGGTGTCGGTCGGCGCCGGCAGTCGCGACGTCGGTGACGTCGATGGTGAAGGTCTGCGAACTCGTCAGCGTGCCGTCGCTGGCCTGCACGGTGACGGTATAGGTGTGGCCCGGCGCGCTGCTCTCGAAGTCGATCTTGGTCGCATCGTTGACGGTGACGACGCCGGTGTTGGCGTCGATCTTGAAGCCGCCGCCGGAGGTGTCGCCGGTGAGCGAATAGGTGACCGCGCCGCCGTTGACGTCGGTCGAATGCGCGGTGATGCCGACCGCGGTGCCCGACGGCGGCGCCCTCGGTGACGGTGTTGGCGCCGGCATTGGTGTCGGTCGGCGCCGATGGCGCGACGTCGGTGACGGCGATGGTGAAGTTCTGGGTCGAGGTGACGATGCCGTCGGAGGCCTGCACGGTGATGGTGTAGGCGTGGCCGGGCGAACTCTCGAAATCGATCTTGGTGGGATCGGCGACGGTGACCACGCCGGTGGTGGCGTTGATGGTGAAGCCGCCATGCGAGGTGTCGCCGACCAGCGAATAGGTGGTGCTGCCGATCGGACTGGTTGCCGATGCGGTGATGCCGACCGCGGTCCCCGCGGGCGCGCCTTCGGCGACGCTGTTGGCGCCACCATTGGTATCGGTTGGGGTCGACAGCGAATCCGTCACCGGCGGATAGGGCGTCCCGGGCGGCAACCCGGCATAGAGCGCCTTCAGTCCATAAGTCGCGGCGAAATCGGCGGCCGCGCCGAACAGGATGATATGGCCCGTGTCGTCAAGGATGAGCGCGGGACGTGTGATGCCGCCAAACGTGTAGGCCGGAACGGTCGTGGTCATGCGGAATTCCTCGCGCCGCGCTTACTCCGCGGCGTGCAAGAGCGCCTTCCATGAGGCAATCAGGGGGTTCGAATGTGCTCGCAGAGAACGCGGCCCCGGCAATGGGACCATGAGATGTGTGCGCAATAGATTGGGTTCGAAAGCAGCGATTCTTCGTTCGCTCGCCATACGCGATACCCCCGGCACGCTTCTACAAAGTGATGCAGCGAAGCGGCCCATTTACGAAATTTCAACCAAGAGCATTATTGGGACGGTAACCCCAAGTCAATGTTCCCGCGTGTGAAACAGCTCACAACAAACCTGGACTTGCCGGTAACCTTGACGTGTGTCGGTTCCGGTCGCCGCTCCGTCATGGCGCTGTCATTAATCATCTAACGGACAACCGACGCTGGCCTTGTTCCGGGCCGGCGGCGCGCCGGTTGCTCGGCCGTTCGGCAGCTACGCCCGGAACCGGTAATACGAAAGCCGGCCCAGCCGCCGACCGCGACAATGCGCCGCTCGGGGTGTGCTAAGAGCAGGGCCGCCCCTGTCCGGAGACAGTTTCATGAATGCCGTGCCCGAACGCCCCGAAAACACCGTCGATCCAAAACTGCTGGAAATCCTGGTCTGCCCGCTGACCAAGGGCCCGCTCGAATTCGACGCCGGGCGACAGGAGCTGATCTCGCGTTCGGCCAAGCTTGCCTATCCGATCCGCGACGGCATCCCGATCATGCTGCCCGAGGAAGCGCGCAAGATCGAATGATCCCGCGCATGCAGGCTGCCGTTGCCGCCTTCACCTTTCTTCTGGCGATGTCGATCTTCGCCGGCGTTGCAGGCGCCGATGAAACGAAGATTCGCGTCGGCGCGATCGATGCGTGGCTGTCGATGCCGTCGGGAACAGAGCAGCCGCCGGTCGCGCTGCTGATCGCGGGCTCCGGCTCGACCGATCACGACGGCAACGGACCGCAGGTCAAGCCGGCCACCTTGAAGAAGCTGTCGGACGCGCTGGTCGCGCGCGGCATTGCGACGCTGCGCTATGACAAGCGCGGCGCCGGCGGCTGGAAGGGCGAATTCGGCAAGCCGGAGGATTTTCGCTTCAAGGACTATGTCGACGATGCCGCAGCGCTGGTGAGCCATCTGCGCGCCGGCGCCAAATTCTCCAAGGTCATCGTGATCGGCCACAGCGAGGGCGGGCTGGTCGGGATTCTCGCCGCGCGTCGCATCCCCGTCGACAAGCTCGTGCTGCTGGCGGTCGCCGCGCGCAAGCAGGGCGATCTGCTCAAGGCGCAGCTGGAGAAGAAGCTGCCGCCCGACAAGTTTGCCGCCGTCGCAAAAGCCATCGACGCCATCATGGGCGGCGAGATCGTCGATCCGCCGCCGCCGGGGCTTGCGATCCCGCCGTCGCTGCAGCCGGCATCGCCTCGGCCTTCACCGAAGATCCGATTCCACCGCTGCAGAAGATCGAGGAGCCGATCCTGATCGTGGCCGGTGGCAAGGACAGCCAGCTGGCGCGGCGTGGATTTCCTTGCGCTGACCACGGCTGCGTTCGCGGCGAAGACGTTGTGGGTCCCGCAGATGAATCACGTGCTGGTCGACGTCGCGGACGAGGCGGACGATCTCGCCGCCTACAATCAGCCGGAGCGGCCGCTCGATGCCGACATGATCGAGGCGATCGCGGATTTCATTCTGGGAAAGACGACGCGCTGAGTTACGGCGCGTAGCCCGGGTGAGCGGAGCGACACCCGGGGTGACCCGCATATCGCTGCGCTCATGCGGGCTACGTTCCTACAGCGCCTCGCCCTTCAACAGCCGCGGCACCTCGCCCGACAGCCCGGCGGCCTGGCGGATGAACAGGCTCTTCAATGGCGGCGCGCGATCGACCAGGCCAAGCCCGATGTCGCGCACGGTGCGCAGCAAGGTCGACTTGTTGGAGAACAGGAAATTCAGCGAATTGGTGGCAAGCCCCATCGCCATGGTGTCGAAACGCCGCCAGCGCTGATAGCGCTCCAGCACGTCCGTTTGCCCGAGATCGATGCCGAGCCGCGCGGCATCGACCACGACCTCGGCCAGTGCTGCGACATCCTTGAGGCCGAGATTGAGGCCCTGGCCGGCGATCGGATGAATCACATGCGCGGCGTCGCCGACCAGCGCCATCCGTTCCGCGATGAAGGAGCGCGCGACGAAATAGGACAGCGGAAACGCGCGCGGCTTGTCGAGCGCCTTCACCTCGCCGAGATGCAGGCCGAAGCGCTGCTCGAGCTCGCCGTGAAATTCCTCTTCGCCGAGCGCGATGATACGCGCGGCTTCCGAGCGCCTCTCGGTCCAGACCAGCGACGAGCGTTTTCCCGTCAGCGGCAGGATCGCAAACGGACCGGCGGGCAGGAAATGCTCCTCGGCGCGGCCCTGATGGTCGCGCTCGTGGCCGACGGTGACGACGATGCCGGACTGGTCGTAGTCCCAGCCATGGGTGGCGATGCCGGCGCGCTCCCGCAGTTTCGAGCGCGCGCCGTCGGCCGCGACCAGAAGACTCGCTTCGATGCGGCTGCCGTCCGCCAGCGTCACGTCGATGCCATCGCTGCGCGACTCATACGAGGTCACCGCGGTCGCGCGCAGATCGACGCCTTCGGCTTCCGCGCGCGCCACCAGCGCGTCGATCAGGTGGCGGTTCTCGACCATATGCGCAAAGGGCTCGCCCGGCTCGACATCGCCGGCGAAGGTGAGGAACACCGGACGCGTGGCGTCTTCGAGCTTCGAATCGGTGACGACCATGTCGAGAATCGGCTGCGCGGTCGGGGCGACCTGCTGCCATGCGCCCAGCGTCTCGAACAGGCGACGGCAGGCGGCGACGATCGCGGTGGCGCGGGGATCGCGGCTCGGCCGCGTGGCCAAGCGCCGGATCGGCGACGATGACAGGGGTATCCGCGCCAAGGCCCTGGCGCAGCGCCACGGCCAGCGCCAGCCCTGCAAATGCGCCCCCGCAGATGACGATGCTTCGCTGTGCCGACATGGAAACCTGCTCACTCATACGCTTGCGCCCACATTATAGCTGGGCGAAAGAGAAGTGTGAAACAAGCCCCGAAAGCACTCCTGATGTCCAAAAGCCTGATCGACCTGCTCGCCATCCTCGACCTCGAACCGCTCGAGGTGAACCTGTTCCGCGGCAACAGCCCGAAGACGAGCTGGCAGCGCGTGTTCGGCGGACAGGTGATCGGTCAGGCCATGGTCGCGGCCTGCCGCACCGTCGAGGGCCGGCTGCCGCACTCGATCCACTGCTACTTCATCCTGCCCGGCGATCCCCAGGTCCCGATCATCTACCAGGTCGAGCGGCTGCGCGACGGCAAGAGCTATTCGACCCGCCGCGTCACCGCGATCCAGCACGGCAACGCCATCTTCTCGATCATGGTGTCGTTCCATGCCGAGGAGCAGGGCGCGTTCGATCATCAGGAGAAGATGCCGGACGTGCCGCCGCCGGAGAAGCTCACCGCGGAGGAAGTCTCCAAGCAGCCGATGTTCCGCGAGATGCCGGACTTCATCCGCCGCTATTACGAATCCGACCGGCCGATCGAGCTGCGCCCCTGCGAGCTCGGCCGCTATTTCGGTCAAAAGATCGACGACGGCCGCATCCATGTCTGGATCCGCACCGCCGCGAAACTGCCCGACGATCCGGCGCTGCATATGTGCGCGCTGGCCTACGCCTCGGATTTCTCGCTGCTCGACGCCGTGATGGCGCGCTACGGCCGCACGCTGTTCGACCGGCGCATGATGCCGGCGAGCCTCGACCACGCGATGTGGTTTCACCGCCCGTTCCGCGCCGACGAATGGCTGCTCTACGCCCAGGATTCGCCGAGCGCGCAAGACGGCCGCGGGCTGACGCGCGGCCTGATCTTCAAGCCGGACGGCACGCTGGTCGCCTCCGTCGCGCAGGAAGGCTCGGTGCGCGAGCGCAAACAATAACGCTTGAGACTCAGCTGTGCTCGACCAGTTCGGTCTGCGACAACTGCCAGCGCAACATCCAGCGGTACATCCACGGAATTGGGATGATGAAGGCACAGCAGATGACCACCACCAGCGTGCGCCAGAGATTTTCCAAACCCGTGCCCTTGTAGACGACTTGCCGCCGCGTGCCCTGGATGTTGCGGCAGAGCCAGCGCGCCCACGCGGCGATCACCCAGGCCCAGCCGATGATGGTGAGGATGGAAAGCCCGAACAGGATATTCCATCCGAGATAGGCCCAGAACGAGCCGCCGAAGCTCAAGCCGAGCGGCTGGCCGTTCGATGCGAGGTTCGCGATCAACCACCGGATGAACAGCCAGTAGAGCAGGACCTGGACGAGATCCACCAGATAGTTGGGCCACTGCACTTCATTGTTCACGGAGTAGTAGACCGCCACGATGATGAGAACGATCGCCCCGAAGTACCAGGGGACGAGCGTCATCGCGTTGCCGGTGAAGCTGAGATTGGGTCGTCCCGGCACACGCACGCGGGGCACGATCCAGTTCAGGATCCAGACGATGACCCATGGTCCGGGGATCACAAGCAGGCTGAGCGAGCGAGGCGACCAGGCCGCGCCAGAAAAGTTCCCAGACGCCGACGTCGATCGTCAGCGCACTGCCGCCTGGCCGCCGCCCGCCGCCATGACAGGCGGAGGCCCTGGCCGCGGCATCGCGGGCGGACGGGACGCGCCGGACATCAGGCCCGGAATTTCGCCGGCCTTTTGCCAACCGGCCATGCCCTCGCTCCAGACCAGGGTGTCCGGTGTGACCGATCCTCGCGCGATCAAGTCGCGAAACTGGGCCTCGGGGATCGGCCCCTGCTGCTGACCATTGGACGCAAAAAACCAGGATCGCTCGGCCATCCGTCTCCCCCAATCGTCTTGAGCGGGCCGCGAAAACCGCATTGTGACCGACCGTCCGGCGCAGGAACAGGGCTTCGCGGTCACAGACCCCTATGTTTCGGCGGATGGCTGCAATTTTTTTGTGCCATTTGCCCAGAAAGATGCCAGATTTGATCCGACCGCCGTTCTCCTGGACGGCGCAAACCTGAAGCGGACCAAGGCCTGACCATGAAACTCGTCGTTGCGATCATCAAACCCTTCAAGCTGGACGAGGTGCGCCAGGCGCTGACCGCCATCGGCGTGCACGGCATGACGGTCACCGAGGTCAAGGGCTATGGCCGCCAGAAGGGCCACACCGAAATCTATCGCGGCGCCGAATATGTCGTGAACTTCCTGCCGAAGCTGCGGATCGAGATCGCGGTCGCCTCCGAGCTCGCCGACAAGGCGGTCGAGGTCATCACCTCGAATGCGCGCACCGGGCAGATCGGCGACGGCAAGATCTTCGTCACGCCGATCGATCACGCGCTGCGCATCCGCACCGGCGAGACCGACAGCGACGCGCTCTAAATTTTCGAGAATTCAACCCGCCGCCGGCAACGAGGCCGAGCAGGCGGTTCAAGAAACGAGCAACAGCCGGGGCATATCAATGGGGGCACGTGCTTTTCGTGCAACGAAGTTCGTTGCGCTTTTCATTCCTGCAATCGCAGGCCCGGCGACGCCGGCCTTCGCCGCATCGTCCGAGATCAACACCGCCGACACCGCGTGGATGATCGTCGCCACCGCGCTGGTGCTGATGATGACGATTCCCGGGACTGGCGCTGTTCTATTCCGGCATGGTGCGCAAGAAGAACGTGCTGGCGACCATGGCGCAGAGCCTCGCCGCGGTCATGATCATCTCCATCCTCTGGGTCGCCTTCGGCTATTCGCTGGTGTTCGTCGGCGACGGCCCGTGGATCGGCACGCTCGACCGCTTCTTCCTCGCCGGCATGACCATGGACAGCGTCAATCCCGCGGCGAAGACCATTCCGGAAGCGCTGTTCATGCTCTACCAGATGACCTTTGCGATCATCACGGTGGCGCTGGTCGCGGGCGCGGTCGCCGACCGCATGCGGTTCTCGGCCTATCTGCTGTTTTCGATTCTGTGGTTCGTCTTCGTCTATGTGCCGCTGGCGCATTGGGTGTGGGGCGGCGGCTTCCTCGGCGCGATGGGCGTGCTGGATTTTGCCGGCGGCCTCGTGGTGCATCTGTCCGCCGGCATCGGCGGCCTCGTCGCCGCGCAGGTGATGGGCCGGCGTCAGGGTTATGGCTCGGAGAATCTGTCGCCGTTCGATCTCTCGCTCGCGGTGGTCGGCACCGGCCTGTTGTGGGTCGGCTGGTTCGGCTTCAACGGCGGCTCGGCGCTCGCGGCCAATTCGCGCGCGGTGATGGCGATCATCGCGACCCATCTTGCGGCCTGCGCGGGCGCGCTGGTCTGGGGCGCGATCGAATGGTCGACACGGCGCAAGCCGTCGGTGCTCGGCATGATCTCGGGCGCGGTCGCAGGCCTCGGCACCATCACGCCGGCCTCCGGCTTCGTCGCGCCCTGGCAGGGCATCGTCATCGGCCTCGTCGCGGGATCGCTCTGCTACTGGGCCTGCACGTCGCTGAAGCTGCGCTTCAACTATGACGACTCGCTCGACGTGTTCGGCGTTCACGGCATCGGCGGCATGACCGGCACCCTGCTGACCGGCGTGTTTGCCACCGCCGCGATCGGCGGGACCTCGGGCCTGCTCGAGGGCAACCCGCACCAGCTGCTGCTGCAGTTCTATGGTGTCGCGGTCACCCTGGTCTGGTCGGGCGGCGTCACCTGGGCGCTGCTGCGGCTGGTCGGGGTCTTCGTGCCCCTGCGGGTGTCCAGGCAGCACGAGATCGAAGGTCTGGACATCACCCAGCACGGCGAGGCGCTTCAGTAGCTTATTACCGCTACCGTGCATCGTGTGATGAGCAGTCGGCAGCCATCTGCCGCGACTGCTCATGGTTTAACCAGCCATGCTTAGTTTCTGGGCGCGGCGGAACACCGCACCCCTATGCCGGCCCCGCCGGCCGCAAAAATCCCTGCGTTCATAACTCGTTAATCAATGGCCGCCGATCTGGCACGGCATTTGATTCTATGGCCCCGGCTGGGCCGCGTTGTGAAGTCTCTCCGCGTGGTGAACCTCAGTCGAGAACAGCCCGGTCATGTCCAAGGCCGGGCCCAAGCGGGGATTAGGACTCATGAAAATTGTTATGGCGATCATCAAGCCATTCAAACTGGAAGAAGTCCGTGACGCCCTGACCGCCATCGGCGTTCACGGTCTCACGGTGACGGAAGTCAAGGGATACGGCCGACAGAAGGGCCACACGGAAATCTATCGCGGCGCCGAATACGCGGTGAGCTTCCTGCCCAAGATCAAGATCGAGGTCGCGGTCGCCTCCGACCAGGTCGACAAGACCATCGATGCGATCACCACGGCGGCCAAGACCGGACAGATCGGCGACGGCAAGATCTTCGTCATCAACCTCGACCATGCGGTTCGCATCCGCACCGGCGAGGCCGATGCCGCAGCCCTCTGATTTCGCGCTCACACATAAAACTCAGGAGTAAATACCAAATGACGTTCAAGCGTCCCTATAGCGCGGGATTGGCGGCTCTCGCAGTCGGCCTGTTCGCATCGACCGCGGCCTACGCGGAACCAACAATCAACAAGGGCGACAACGCCTGGATGCTGACATCGACGGTGCTGGTGCTGTTGATGACCATTCCGGGCCTCGCGCTGTTCTATGGCGGCCTGGTCCGCTCCAAGAACATGCTCTCGGTGCTGATGCAGGTGTTCTACACCGTGTGCATCGTCACCGTGATCTGGGCGCTCTACGGCTACAGCATGGCCTTCACCGGCGGCTCCGACTTCGTCGGCGGCTTCTCGAAAGCGTTCCTGATGGGCGTGACGCCGGACTCCAAGGCCGCGACCTTCTCGGTCGACGCCAACATCTCGGAGCTGGTCTATGTCTGCTTCCAGATGACGTTCGCGGCGATCACGCCCTGCCTGATCGTCGGCTCGTTCGCCGAGCGCACCAAGTTCTCGGCGGTGGCGCTGTTCATCCCGCTCTGGGTGACGCTGATCTACTTCCCGATCGCGCACATGGTCTGGTACTGGGCCGGTCCGGACGCGATCTCGGATGCCGTCAAGGCGCTCGCCGCGGCGGCAGCGATGCCGCAGCCAAGGCGGCGGCGCAGGCCAAGCTCGACGAAGTCAACGCCGATGCCGGCTGGATCTTCAAGAAGGGCGCGATCGACTTCGCCGGCGGCACCGTGGTGCACATCAACTCCGGTATCGCGGGCATGGTCGGCTGTCTGCTGGTCGGCAAGCGCACCGGCTACGGCAAGGAGCTGATGGCTCCGCACTCGCTGACCATGACCATGATCGGCGCCTCGCTGCTCTGGGTCGGCTGGTTCGGCTTCAACGCCGGATCGAACCTCGAAGCCTCCGGCGGCGCCGCGCTCGCCATGACCAACTCCTTCGTCGCAACCGCGGCGGCGGCGTTGTCCTGGATGTTCGCGGAATGGATCTTCCGCGGCCATCCCTCGGTGCTCGGCGCGCTCTCGGGCGCGGTCGCGGGTCTCGTCGCGGTCACGCCGGCGGCCGGCTACTCCGGTCCGATGGGCGCGATCGTGCTCGGCCTCGTGGTCGGCGTGGTCTGCCTGTTCTTCTGCACCATCGTGAAGAACGCGTTCGGCTATGACGACGCGCTCGACGTGTTCGGCGTGCACTGCATCGGCGGCATCGTCGGCGCGCTCGGCACCGGCATCCTGGTGAACCCGGCGCTCGGCGGCACCGGCATCATGGACTACACCACCGGCAAGATCGCCGATTACGACTTCGTCGCGCAGATGATCTCGCAGAGCTGGGGCGTCGGCACCACGCTGGTGTGGTCGGGCGTCGGCTCCGCGATCCTCTACAAGATCGTGGACGTGATCGTTGGCCTGCGCGCCAATGTCGAGACCGAGCGCGAAGGCCTCGATCTCACCGAGCACACCGAGCGCGCCTACAACATGTGATCCTCCCCGGGCGCGGGCCAGCGTATCGGCCCGCGCCCAGAACTACGGTTTGGGCACATACCCGGCAATGCCCCGACCGTTGAGGGGCTCCAGCGCAAGTTGGAGCCCCTTTCTTTTTGCTGCGATCGGGATATCAGGATTGCCAAGGCGCCGCGTGCGTCCGACATTGTGCCCGACAGGTAACCGGGAGGACATCATGAAGCTCGAAGGCGGATGCTATTGCGGGGCGGTGCGCTATGTCGCCGAGGGCGAGCCGATGCTGAAGGCGCAATGCCATTGCCGCGAATGCCAGTACATCACCGGCGGTTCGCCCAACATGTTCGTGGCGATGCCGCCGGACGGCTTCAAATACACCAAGGGCGCGCCGAAGCAGTTTTCGCGCAAGGATCTGGAGAAGCCGGTCACGCGCGAGTTCTGCGCCGAATGCGGCACGCATGTGGTGACGAGGCCGCAGCGGCCGCTGGTCGTGATCAAGGTCGGCACGCTCGACGATCCCGCGGCAGATCATGCCGCAGATCGCGATCTACACCGTCGACAAGCAGCCGTTCCACCACGTGCCCGAGGGCATGCCGGCGTTCGAGCGGTTGCCGCAGCGGTAGATCGGAAAGGTTGGCTGCCAAAGGAGCGCGCGGATACCACGCCGGCTGCTGCCGCTCCGCGCGCCAGAAATAGCTTTCGAGCTGGGCCAGCGCGACCTGGTCCCACTCTTCGGCCCGGTCCAGCAGCGAACGCTGTCTTCTGCAACGCGGCTTGACATCCGGCCGTCTGCCTGTACAGCGACGCGATCGCCGGCACCGGCTCACTTCTCCAAAACGGATATTGCCACTCATCGTTCGAGGCTCCCCGCCTGCTTTGTTTTGCCGGCAGGGTGCGCCGGGACGATTTTGGCTTCGTTAGCGCGTGTGCTTAACGGTTTTGATGGTTGATCGGGGGTTGCTCGGCCGAGCCTTCGCGCCGTCGCCACAGCCGCCGGAACCACGTCAAAATGGAGCTTGGCACCGATGGTTAATCGCGTCTTAACCTCGCCGTATCTATGGTGGTTTGATCGATTTCGAGCCGGTCTCATGGGGCGACCGGCGACCCCCAAGTGCTGGCGTCCAGATTGATGGCAATGACCGCTTCATCCCGCGCTCCATCAGGCGCCGCCAGCAACGAAAGCGAGCGCTCGCCCTTTGCCCGGACCACCGAGCTGCTGGCGCCCTACAAGCCCGGTAAGCCATTGATAACGCTGTCATTGGGCGAGCCGCAGCACCCCGTGCCCGGCTTTGTCGGCCCGGTGCTGGCCCAGCACATCGCCGATTTCGGCCGCTACCCCCTGGCCCGCGGCATCGAGCCGTTCCGCAAGGCCGTGGCCGGCTGGCTGTCGACCCGGTTCAAGCTGCCGCGCGCGGTCGATCCCGAGAGCGAAGTCCTGGTGCTGAACGGCAGCCGCGAGGGCCTGTTCTTCGCGGCGCTGACGGCGGCGAGTTACGTCGGCGATCGCAAGGGCCGTCCCGCGATCCTGATGCCGAACCCGTTCTATCCGGCCTATGGCGCCGGCGCGCGCGCGGCGAATTGCGAGCAGATCTATCTGCCGACCACGGTCGCCAACGGATTTCTGCCCGATCTCGATACGCTCGATGACGCGACGCTGGCGCGCACGGTCGCGATCTACATCGCCTCGCCCGCCAATCCGCAAGGCTCGGTCGCCTCGCCGACTACTTCACGCGCCTGAAAAAACTGTCCGATCGCTTCGGCTTCATGATCCTCAGCGACGAGTGCTACTCGGAAATCTACACGCGCGAGGCGCCGGGCAGCATGCTGGAATGCGCCGGGCCCGATTTCGCCCGCGTGGTGGTGTTCCAGTCGCTGTCGAAGCGCTCGAACCTGCCGGGCATGCGCGTCGGCTTTGCCGCCGGCGACAAGAAGTTTCTCGCCGCCTTCCACGAGCTGCGCAATGTCGCCGCACCCCAGGTGCCGGTGCCGCTGCAGCAGGTCGCGACCGCCGCTTACGGCGACGAGGCGCATGTCGAGGAAAACCGCAAGCTCTATCGCATCAAGTTCGATCTCGCCGACCAGATTCTCGGCAATCGCTACGGCTACAAGCGCCCGGCCGGCGGCTTCTGCGTCTGGCTCGATGTTTCTGACCTCGGCGGCGACGAAGCGGTGGCGATAAAGCTTTATCGCGACGCCGGCGTGCGCGTGATTCCCGGCAGCTATCTGGCGCGACAGCAGAGCGATGGTTGCAATCCCGGCGCGGGCTACATCCGCCTTGCGCTGGTTTCCGACAGTCAATCGACCGGCGAGGCGCTGCATCGCCTGGTCGAGGTTTTGGGTTAATCAACGAGGGCACATGCCGTCGATCGAACGCGTCATTCCCCTGGTCGGCCATCTGCCGGCGTCGATCCGCGACGCGCTGGTGCGGCGCCTGCGCGAATTGATGGGGCTTGGCCTGATCATTTTCTCAGGGCTCGCCGCCGCGGCGCTGACGACATGGTCGGTGCAGGATCCGAGTCTCAGCCACGCCACCACGTCGCGCGCGATCCGCAACATCCTCGGCTATCCCGGCGCGATCGGCGCCGACATGCTGATGCAGATTCTGGGCCTCGGCGCCATCATGGTGGTCTTGCCGATCGCGGTGTGGGGCTGGCGCATGATGACCCACCGCAATTTCGATCGCGAGGCGCTGCGGCTCGGCGCCTGGGTGCTGTGCATGGTGCTCGCGGCGGGCTTTGCCAGCTGCTGGCCGCACACGGGCAGATGGCCGCTGCCGACCGGGCTTGGCGGCGTCGTCGGCGATGCGCTGGTGCGCGCGCCCGCGGTCGTGTTCGGCCCGCCGGGTTTCATCTATCGCCTCGTGCTCGGCATCATCCTGTTTGCGGCGATGACCGCGACCTTCCTGATCGCCTGCGGCCTCGGCGCCAAGCCGCGCGACGACGAAGAGCTGACGGACGATCGAGGACGACGATGCGCCGTTCGACGAAGACGACGGAAGAGCGCGGCTCCGTCTCGCTCGGCTTCATCTTCCATGCGCTGATGAGCGCCAAGGCGCGGCTGGTCTGGCTGTTCGGCACCGCCTATCGTTCGCTGGTGTCGTCGAGCCCGGCGCCGCGCGCGATTTCCTTCGCGCGCCAGGAGCCCAATCTCGGCGGCCGCGCCGCGCCCTCGATCGCGCCGGAAGCGGACGACGACGACGAGGACGAAGAGGAAGACGAGGAGCCTGTCGCGCGCGCGCCGCGCAAGAAGGCCGCACCGCGCGCGCCGTCGCGAAAATCCTCCGACAAGTGGGATTTCCCGGCGATGTCGATGCTGGGGGCGCCGAAGGCCTCCGACCGCCAGCCGCTCAGCAAGGCCGAGCTCGAGGCCAATTCGCGCCGGCTGGAAAGCGTGCTCGGCGATTTCGGCGTGCGCGGCGAGATCGTCAAGGCCAATCCCGGACCCGTGGTCACGCTGTACGAGCTCGAGCCCGCGCCCGGCATCAAGTCCTCGCGCGTGATCGGTCTGGCCGACGACATCGCGCGCTCGATGAGCGCGCTGTCGGCGCGCGTCGCCGTCGTGCCCGGCCGCAACGCCATCGGCATCGAACTGCCGAACGCGCATCGCGAGAAGGTTTATCTGCGCGAGCTGCTCACCGCGAAGGAATCGGCCGAATCGGTTGCGAAATTGCCGCTCTGCCTCGGCAAGACCATCGGCGGCGATCCCGTCATCATCGATCTCGCGCGCACGCCGCATATGCTGATCGCCGGCACCACCGGCTCCGGCAAATCGGTCGCGATCAACACCATGATCCTGAGCCTGGTCTATCGGCTGCGGCCGGATCAGTGCCGGCTGATCATGGTCGATCCAAAGATGCTCGAACTCTCCGTCTATGACGGCATTCCGCATCTGCTGACGCCCGTCGTCACCGACCCGAAGAAGGCGGTGGTCGCGCTGAAATGGGCCGTGCGCGAGATGGAAGAGCGCTACAAGAAGATGTCCAAGCTCGGCGTGCGCAACATCGACGGCTACAATGCGCGGCTCGTCGAAGCCAAGGCCAAGGGCGAGGAGCTGACGCGCACGGTGCATACCGGCTTCGACAAGGAGACCGGCAAGGCGATCTACGAGGAAGAGAAGCTCGATCTCGATCCGCTGCCCTTCATCGTCATCATCGTCGACGAGATGGCCGACCTGATGATGGTCGCCGGCAAGGACATCGAAGGCGCGGTGCAGCGCCTCGCGCAGATGGCGCGCGCCGCCGGCCTGCATGTGATCCTCGCGACGCAGCGCCCGTCGGTCGACGTCATCACCGGCACCATCAAGGCGAACTTCCCGACCCGCATCGCCTTCCAGGTCACCTCGAAGATCGACAGCCGCACCATCCTGGGCGAGATGGGCGCCGAGCAACTGCTCGGCCAGGGCGACATGCTCTACATGGCGGGCGGCGGACGCATCAGCCGCGTGCACGGACCGTTTGCGTCGGACGAGGAAGTCGAGAAGGTCGTGCGTCATCTCAAGACGCAAGGCTCGCCGGAATATCTCGAAGCGGTCACCGCGGAAGAGCCGACCGAGGCGAGGACGGCGCGGTGTTCGATGCGACCGGCATGGGAGGCGACGGCGGCGGCGATCTGTTCGCGCAAGCGGTTGCGATCGTCAAACGCGACCGCAAGGCCTCGACCAGCTACATCCAGCGCCGCCTGCAGATCGGCTACAACCGCGCCGCCTCGCTGATGGAGCGGATGGAACTGGAAGGCATCGTCGGCCAGGCGAATCACGCCGGAAAACGCGAGATTCTGGTCGAAGAGGAAGAAGGCTTCTGACGCACGAAAATTCGGCTTGCGGCAATGTCGCAGCAAGCAATGACATTTCACGGAAAAACGATACCGCGTTGCACCCAAAGCGCGGTAAAAGGACCGAAACAGGATCAGGACTGCGCGTTGAAAATCCATCGAAATTCCCGAATCAGCGACCTCTCGCAACGCTGCATGATCGCGGGCGCGCTCGCGCTCCTGATCGCAGCACCGGCGTTCGGCACGTCGTCTTCCTTTGCGCAGAGCGTTCCGATTCCAAAGCCCGCGCCGAAGGCCCGCGGCAGCGTGCAGATGAGCGCCTCCGAGCAGAAGGGGCCGGTGACGACAGGCGCGACGCCGGCGGCCGCGCCCGATCCGGTCATTCCCGATCCGCATCGCAATGTTCCCGCCAGCATCTTCGCGAGCTTCGACGCCAATCAGAAGGCGCAGGCCGCCAAGGTCTCCAGCTATCTCTCCTCGCTGAACACGCTGGTCGGCAATTTCGTGCAGGTCGGGCCCGACGGCACCAAGACCAAGGGCGACTTCTACATCCAGAAGCCCGGCAAGGTGCGCTTCGAATACGATCCGCCGAATCCGATCGACATCATCGCCGACGGCTCCTCGCTGGTGGTGCGCGACCGCAAGCTCGCCACCCAGGACATCTATCCGCTGTCGCAGACGCCGCTTGCGCTTCCTGCTGTCGGACCGCATCGACCTGATGAAGGACACCAATGTCGTCAGCGTCACCGCGGACGATCTGTTCGTCACCGTCACCATCGAGGAGAAGCAGGCGCTGATCGGCACCAGCCGCCTGATGCTGATGCTCGGCGCCAAGGACGGCCAGCTCAAGCAATGGACCGTGACCGATCCGCAAGGCTATGACACCACGGTCGCGGTCTACAATCTCGACACCAGCAAGAAGGTCGATCCCGGCCTGTTCAAGATCGACTTCACCAACTACGCGCTGCCGCCGGGCTGATCCGGCACTCACGACATTCCATCTGTGGACAAGCTCGCGGACACGCGCGCGAACCGTGATATGACGCGGTTCGCATGCGGTTTTCCCTGACAACCTGGAACATCAATTCGGTGCGGCTGCGCATCGATATCGTCGCGAAATTCCTGAAAGCGCACCGGCCGGACGTGCTGTGCCTGCAGGAAACCAAATGCATCGACGATGCGTTTCCGCGCAAACGCTTCAAGCGGCTCGGCTATGAGCACATCGCGCTGAACGGACAGAAGGGCTATCACGGCGTCGCCGTGATCTCGAAGCTGCCGTTCGAGGCGACCGACATCCGCACCTTCTGCGACATCGTCGATTCCCGCCACATCTCGGTGTCCTTCGGCGAAAAGGCGCAGCTCGCAAAGCCGCTGGTGCTGCATAATTTCTATGTGCCGGCCGGCGGCGACATCCCCGATCCCGCGCTCAATCCGAAATTCGATCACAAGCTCAGATTCCTCGACGAGATGAAGGCCTGCGAGCCGCTGCATCCGCGCGGGCGAGGATCGCCACATCCTGGTCGGCGATCTCAACGTCGCGCCGCACGAGAACGACGTCTGGTCGCACAAGCAGCTTCTGAAAGTCGTCTCGCACACGCCTGTCGAGGTCGAGAAGCTGCAGGCCGCGCTTGCGGCCGGCGAATGGCACGACGTCGCGCGCGAGCGCATTCCGCTGTCGGAGAAGGTCTACACCTGGTGGAGCTATCGCGCCGCCGACTGGACGGTCGGCGACCGCGGCCGCCGGCTCGACCACATCTGGGTGTCGCGCGCGCTGAAGGACACGGTGAGCGATTTCCGGATTCTGCGCGACGCGCGCGGATGGACGCGGCCGTCGGACCATGTGCCGGTCACGGTGACGCTGGAGGTTTAGTCCCTGCATCCTCAGCGAGCTGCGAGCGCGTCCGCAAGGATCAGGCCAAGATCGGGGCGTCATGGTTCGAGATCGCGCGTACGGCGCCTCGCGTCGCGAGGACGAGCATCAAGTGCTCAGCTTCGCGCCGGCCATCAGGATGTCGCTCGCGAGCTGGCTGGTGCGCGCGGCGAACTCGTCGCGCAGCCGCCGCGCCGCGGCGGGATCGCTTTCCAGCACGCGCTGGAACAGGCTGCGCGCGATGCGGATCACGGTCGAATTTTCCATCGCGGTCGCGGTCGACGGGCCGCTGCATCGCCACCACGAGCGCGAGCTCGCCGATCAGCGTGCCCGGCCCCGCGGTGGTCTGCGCGCCGGCGCCGTCATCGACGCGGAAGGCGCCGCGGGCGACCACAAAGCCGGAATCGGCTTCCTCGCCCTGGCGGAACAGATACTCGCCGCTATAGATGCTGCGCTGCTCGGAGCCGATCGCGAGCATGCGCAGCGAGTCCCGCCCCAACAGCCTCAGCGTCGGGACGCGCTCCAGCAAGGCGACATCATCATCGATCGACATGGGGTGACCGGGACGGCCTAATTAACGATTCGGCGTCCCAAATCGTATCACGGCACCAGCTTGTAGCCACCGGCTTCGGTCACCAGGATTTCGGGATTGGCGGCGTCTTTCTCGATCTTTTGCCGAAGACGGTAAATATGGGTCTCCAGCGTGTGGGTGGTGACGCCGGAATTATAGCCCCACACTTCCTGCAGCAGCGTCTCGCGCGACACCGGCAACTGGCCGGCACGATAGAGGAAGCGCAGGATCGCGGTCTCCTTCTCGGTCAGCCGCACCTTCTTGGCGTTGGCGCCGGTCAGCATCTTGGAGCCGGGGCGGAAGCTGTAGGGCCCGACCGAAAACACCGCGTCTTCGCTGGCCTCGTGCTGGCGCAGCTGCGCGCGGATCCGCGCCAGCAGCACGGCAAAACGAAACGGCTTTGCGACATAGTCGTTGGCGCCGGACTCCAGCCCAAGGATGGTGTCGGAATCGGTGTCGTGGCCGGTCAGCATGATGATCGGCGCCTTGAAGCCGCCCTTGCGCAAGCGAGCGCACCACCTCGCGGCCGTCGGTGTCGGGCAGGCCGACATCCATCAGCACCAGGTCGGGCGAATTGGCCTTGGCGGCGCTGGCGCCCTTGGCGCCGGTGTCGACGGCGGAGGCCTCGAACTCGTCATGCAGCGAGAGCTGCTCCACCAGCGTGTCCCGCAGATCGGTATCGTCATCCACGATGAGGATCTTGCGAGCATTGGCCATGGGGTCATCCTGGTGGTGGCGCGGAGGCCCGAGGCGCCTCGCATCGGCAGTTGGTAGAACGCAGTGTATTTTCGTCTTGAGGTAGGGAACCGTTACCGATTCACAAGGTGATCGGCACCTTACTCCACCTCTTCCGGGCATTTCGATGAATGTCCTGTAATGAACCTGCAACCGAGGACAGACAAGGACGGTCTGATCGCGCATGAAAAGGCAAGCTGTTTCAAAGCGTTACCGATATAGCGCGCGCGACCGGCCAGTCTCCATGATCAGGATTCGCGCGCGTGCCGGAAATTCCCGGCAAGGCTGGCTGACGGCGCCCGGTTTGACCATTCCCGTGGCGCTTGGTCGCGGCGGCATCCGGGCCAACAAGCGCGAGGGCGACGGCGGCACGCCGCGCGGCACCTTTCATCCGCGACAGCTGTGGTGGCGCGCCGACCGGCTATCGGCGGCCGCGCACTTTCTCGCCACCCGCGCGATCACGCCTGCCGATGCCTGGTGCGAAGACCCTGATGACCGGCATTACAACCGGCCGATCCGCGTCGCGCGCGACCACAAGGGCGACCGGCTGACGCGCAAGGATCATCTCTACGATTTCATTGTCGAGATCGATCACAACACGAGGCCGCGCGTCGCCGGCCGCGGCAGCGCGGTGTTCCTGCATCTGGCGCGCGACAATTTCGGGCCGACCGCGGGCTGTGTCTCCATGACGAAGTCGGCGATGCTGCGTCTGTTGCGGCGGCTCGGGCCGCGAACCAGAATTGATCGATGATCGGGTTGAGGGCAGAAGGCATGTTGGACAAGGATCAGATCGCGGCGGCCTCGCGCACCATCAGCGGCCATTGGCGCGCCGGCACCAAGCTTGCGGCGCTCGATGCCGCGCAGCGCCCGCAGTCGCGCAAGGAAGGCTACGCGATCCAGGCCGAGCTCGAGAAAGTCGGCAAATTGTTCGGCTGGAAGATCGCCGCGACCAGCGAGGCCGGCCAGAAGCACATCAATGTCGCCGGCCCGATGGCCGGACGCATCCTGGCCGACACCGTGATCGCCGACGGCGGCACCGCCTCGATGCACGGCAACGAGATGCGCGTGGCCGAGCCGGAATTTTGCTTCCGCATGGCGCGCGACCTGCCGCCGCGGCCGTCGCCTTACTCGGTCGCGGAGGTGCTGGACGCGGTCGCCACGCTGCATCCGGCGATCGAGATTCCCGATTCGCGCTTTGCCGATTTCGTCAGCGCCGGCGAGGCGCAGCTGATCGCCGACAATGCCTGCGCGCATCTGTTCGTGCTGGGCGCGGCGACGGCGCCGACTGGCGCAGCGCGCGATCTCGTCGAGGAGAAGCCGGTCATCACCATGCGCGGGCAGACATTCGTCGGTCACGGCAAGAACGTGCTCGGCGATCCCCGCGTGGCGCTGGCCTGGCTCGCCAATGAATTGCGCGAGCTCGGCATCACGCTCCGCGCCGGCGAGGTGGTCACGACCGGCACCTGCCATCCGCCGCTGCCGATTGCCTCGGGCGACCGGATGGAGGCGGATTTTGGCGTGCTCGGGAAGGTGTCGGTGGGGTTTGAGTAACGTCGCGTCGTCATTGCCGAGCGCATCGCGAAGCGATGAGCCGCGGAATCGCATAACCGCAGGCTGTCATTGGGCGAACGACATGAGGCGCCGACTGTAGCCTCGCCCTTACCGAGACGGCCGCGGTATGGATCCGCGGCTCTCGCTCAAGGGCGCTGACCGGGACGACAGCTACCCCCGATGCCCGAAAATCGCCGAGCCCACCCGCACATGCGTCGCGCCCATCGCGATCGCCACCGCGAAGTCGGCGCTCATGCCCATCGACAAATTCTTCAAGCCGTTGCGCGCGGCGATCTTGGCGGTCAGCGCGAAATGCGGCGCCGGCGGCTCGTCGACCGGCGGGATGCACATCAAGCCCGAAATCACGAGCCCATATGTCTCGCGGCACGCCGCGATGAAGGCGTCGGCGTCAGCGGGCGCGACACCCGCCTTCTGCGGTTCCTCGCCGGTGTTGATCTGCACGAACAATTCCGGGCGCTTGTTCTGGGATTCGATTTCCTTGGCTAACGCTTGGCAAATGCTCGGACGGTCGACCGAATGGATGGCGTCGAACAGCGCCACCGCCTCCTTTGCCTTGTTGGATTGCAGCGGCCCGATCAGGTGCAGCTTCAACCCGGGGTAAGCCTGCATTAACGCTGGCCACTTGCCTTTGGCTTCCTGCACGCGGTTTTCGCCGAATACGCGCTGTCCGCTTTCGATCACCGGGCGTAATCGCGCCTGCATCGAAAGTCTTGGACACCGCGATCAGCGTCACCGACGCAGGGTCGCGATTGGCGTCGCGGCAGGCGCGCGCGATCTCCTGTTCCACCGCGGCGAGCGCGTTTGGTGAATGCGAGGTTACGGCGTCCGGTTTCGATGGCGTCATGAGGTCGAATGCCCGTAGTTTGACGGTGGTAGTTCTAATTTTACCGAGTTCGGGAAACGCGTCTTCAACCATTCCCGCTACCCTGCGTTGCGGGGTAGGGGTACAAGATGTCTTCCGTCAGTCTCAATCGCAAGAGGGTCAAGCTCAAGCAGCTTATCGGCATCCGCGCGCGGCTGGCGCTGCTCGCCGTGATCCTGGTGGCGCCCTTGATGCTCGAGCGCGCCCGCTCGCTGGAGGACAACCGCGCCCGCCTGCTCGCACAGGCGAGCCAGGATTTCGCCAATCTCGCGCGGCATTCCGCCGACACCCAGCGCGAAGTCATCTCCTCCGTCCAGACCGTGCTGAAATCCGCGGCCTATATCCGCTCTTCCGCCGGCGGCTTGATGCGCACCTGCGATATCCTGCGCGCCAGCGTGCCGGCCAACATGCCCTGGATCCGCAACATCCTGCTGGTCGGCGGCGACGGCCGCGTGCAGTGCTCGACCGGCAACACCTATGTCGGCCTCTATCTCGGCGACCGGCCCTATCTGAAGAAGGCGCAGCCGACGCGCGACTTCGTCGTCAGCGACTTCCTGATGGCGCGGGGCGGCAACAATCCGGTGGTGATGGCCGCCTATCCGGTCTCGGCGATCAATCCGGATTCGGATGCCGTGATGCTCGCCAGCATGAGTCTCGACTGGATGTCGAAGCTGATGAGCAATCTCGGCGGCCGGCCCGGCATTTCCGCCGTGCTGATCGACAGCAACGGCACCGTGCTCGCCACTCCGCCGGATACGGCAAGCCAGGTCGGCAAATCCATCGACGACATTCCGCTGCTGTCGGCGATGGCCGACCGCGCGCTGACCTCGGACAAGGACGAGGGATCGCTGACCTTCGGCGCCGTCGACGGCTCGCGGCGCACGGTCAGCTTTGCCCGCATTGCCGACACCGGCACGCGCCTGCTGGTCAGCATCGACGAGGACAAGATCACCGCCGCGATCAAGAGCGAGATCCGCACCGCCTATCTGCAGCTCGCTTTCGTCTGTCTCTTTGTTCTTATTGGCGCGCTCATCGCCGCCGAAAAGCTGGTCATCAAGCCGATCGAGATGCTGGCCGACATGGCCACGCGCTTCGGCCAGGGCGACCGGTCCGCGCGCGCCGCGCGGACCCGCCTGCCGGCCGAATTCGTGCCGCTGGCGCGCGCCTTCAACGCGATGGCGGCGCAGCTTGCCCAGCGCGAGCGCGAGCTGGTCGCGACCAACGACCGCCTCACCGTGATCGCCTCGATCGACATGCTCTCGGGCCTCGCCAACCGCCGCGGCTTCCAGAGCCGGCTGGATTTCGAGTGGATGAAGGCGCAGCAATATGACTGCGACGCTGTCGCTGCTGATGATCGATGTCGATCACTTCAAGCTCTACAACGACACCTATGGTCATCCCGAGGGCGACGCCTGCCTGACGCGGCTCGGCGAGACGCTGTCCGGGATCGCCGCCGACACCATGGGCTTTGCCGGCCGCTACGGCGGCGAGGAGTTCTGCCTGCTGTTGCCGAATGTCGATGGTCGAGCGCGCCAAGGAGATCGGCGAGAAGGTGCGCGCGGCCGTGCAGGCGCTGGACATGCCGCACTGGACCTCGAGTCACGAGGTCGTCACCGTCAGCGTCGGCGTCGCCTGCACGCGCCCGAACGACACGCAACGGCCGGGCGACCTGATCGAGGCGGCGGACGCCGCGCTCTATGCCGCCAAGCACCGCGGCCGCAACACCGTGGTCGAGCACGGCTTCGTGCGCATCACCGACGTGGCCGGTGGCGTGGCGATGGCGAGTTGAGGCGAAGTCGTCACTTGCGAGCGAAGCGAAGCAATCCATCTCATCACTTGTTGCCCTATGGATTGCTTCGTCGCTACGCTCCTCGCAATGACGACTGATAGTGTGGCCTTCACAGCACGACGGGCAAAACACTTCGGCCTTTCAGAAATCCGCGCCGAATGTCCAGCCCTCGCCGCAAAAATAAATCTCTTTCCGAAAATCGGAACACAGGCGCATAACTGTGCCGTCCCGCGCCCGCTACCGAGGGCGTATCGCGATCGTCACGACACGTGGTGCGGGATGCGGTGGACGCGCGCGGTGCGGCAGGCGAATGCACCGAAGCGCGTACGGTCAAGCCGTGTGGTCCTGTCCCCTCGACGCTGGGGTCAAGTTTGCGGATGATGATCGGCAAGGCGAGCGACGGTGGCTAACAAGCCCGATACACCGGGGAGAGCACGGAGCAGCCGTAAAACCATTGCGCAGGGAATGTCGGAGTGATTTCGGCGTACCTGTGTTGGCCTGCGTGCGTCTTTTTGTTTTGCACGCGAGGCAGTGGGTGCGTTCGTGCACCCGGCATTCCCTGCACCCTCGCTTTTCGGGGGTGGCGACTGGCAAAGCCCGGACGAATCTGCGCCGCGGGGATGAGGACGTTTGTCGCTCTTCGTCATTCCGGGGCGAGCGCGTCAGCGTCGAACCCGGAATCCATCGGGCCGCGCGTCGTGTTGAGCGAATGGATTCCGGGCTCGCGCCTCACGGCGCGTCCCGGAATGACGAGGGGATGGTCTGAGGGCGCGTCGCCCCGGAATGACGAGCTGAAATGCGCCCATCCCGTTGACCCCGCAGGCCCTTTTATGGCCTAGTCCGCCGTCCCCGAAACCGGCGCGAATCCCGAAAAATCCCAAGCGATTCCATGACCTCCGAACGTTACAACGCCCGTGAATCCGAGCCGCGCTGGCAACGCCAGTGGGACGAGAAGGCCATTTTCAACTCCAAAAACGACGATCCGCGGCCGAAATACTACGTGCTCGAGATGTTCCCCTACCCGTCCGGGCGCATCCATATCGGCCATGTCCGCAACTACACGCTCGGCGACGTGCTGGCGCGCTACATGCGCGCGCGCGGCTACAACGTGCTGCATCCGATGGGCTGGGACGCCTTCGGCCTGCCGGCGGAGAACGCCGCGATCGAGCGCAAGGTCGCGCCGAAGGCCTGGACCTACGAGAACATCGCGGCGATGAAGAAGCAGCTGCGCTCGATCGGGCTGTCGCTCGACTGGTCACGCGAGTTCGCGACCTGCGACCCCTCCTATTACAAGCATCAGCAGAAGCTGTTCCTGGACTTCCTGAAGGCGGGGCTGGCCGAGCGCGAGAAGCGCAAGGTCAACTGGGATCCGGTCGACATGACCGTGCTCGCCAACGAGCAGGTGATCGACGGCCGCGGCTGGCGCTCCGGCGCCGTGGTCGAGCAGAAGGAAATGAACCAGTGGGTCTTCAAGATCACGAAGTACTCGCAGGAGCTGCTCGACGCGCTCGACGGCCTGGACCGCTGGCCCGACAAGGTGAGGTGATGCAGCGCAACTGGATCGGCCGCAGCGAAGGCCTGCTGATCCGCTTTGCGCTTGATGCCGCGACCACGCCGGCCGGCGAGACCGAGCTGCGCATCTTCACCACGCGGCCCGATACCCTGTTCGGCGCCAAGTTCATGGCGATCTCGGCCGATCATCCGCTGGCGATCGCCGCCGCCGCGAAGAACCCGAAGCTTGCCGCGTTCATCGCCGAGATCAAACGCATCGGCACCGCGCAGGAGGTGATCGACACCGCCGAGAAGCAGGGGTTCGACACCGGCATCCGCGCCGTCCATCCGTTCGACCCGAGCTGGAAGCTGCCGGTCTACGTCGCGAACTTCGTGCTGATGGAATACGGCACCGGCGCGATCTTCGGCTGCCCGGCGCACGACCAGCGCGACCTCGACTTCGTCAACAAATACGCGCTCGGCAACATTCCGGTGGTCTGCCCCGAGGGCCAGGACCCCAAGACGTTCGTCATCACCGACGTCGCCTATGACGGCGACGGCCGCATGATCAATTCGCGCTTCCTCGACGGCATGACCATCGATCAAGCCAAGGAAGAGGTCGCGAAGCGGCTGGAAGCGGAGACGCGCGGCAACGCCGCCGTCGGCGAGCGCCAGGTGAATTTCCGCCTGCGCGACTGGGGCATCTCGCGCCAGCGCTTCTGGGGCTGCCCGATCCCGGTGATCCACTGCCCGAAATGCGACGTGGTGCCGGTGCCGGACAAGGATCTGCCGGTCACGCTGCCGGAGGACGCCACCTTCGACAGGCCGGGCAACGCGCTCGACCATCATCCGACCTGGAAGCACGTCAACTGCCCGAAATGCGGCGGCAAGGCGCAGCGCGAAACCGACACCATGGACACCTTCGTGGACTCGGCCTGGTATTTTGCGCGCTTCACCGATCCCTGGAACGAGACCGCGCCGACCACGCTCCCGGTCGTCGACCGGCTGATGCCGGTCGACCAGTATATCGGCGGCATCGAGCACGCGATCCTGCATCTGCTCTACGCGCGCTTCTTCACCCGCGCGATGAAGGCCACCGGCCACATCGCGTTCGACGAGCCGTTCGCCGGCCAGTACACGCAGGGCATGGTCGTCCACGAGACCTACCGCAAGGCCGACGGCGCCTACGTGACGCCGGCGGAGGTCACGGTCGAGAGCGGCGGCAATGGCCGCCGCGCGGTGCTGACCGGCGACCGGCGAGGAGGTCGCGATCGGCCCGATCGAGAAGATGTCGAAGTCGAAGAAGAACACGGTCGACCCCGACGACATCATCGCGACCTACGGCGCCGACGTCGCGCGCTGGTTCATGCTGTCGGACTCGCCGCCCGATCGCGACGTGATCTGGAGCGACGAGCGCGTGCAGGGCGCCTCACGCTTCGTGCAGCGGCTGTGGCGGCTGGTGAACGATTCCGCCGAGATCGCGAAGGGCGCGCCAGCGGCGCGGCCGGCGACGTTCAGCGCGGAGGCGACCGCCTTGCGCAAGGCCGCCCATGGCGCGCTCGACAAGGTGTCCGGCGGCATCGAGCGGATGCATTTCAATGTCTGCCTCGCCCATATCCGCGAGTTCGCCAACGCGCTGTCCGAGGTGCTGTCCCGCGAGGGTCGGCCAGCGGCCGACTTTGCGCCGGATCTGGCCTGGGCGGTCCAGGAGGCCGGAACCATCCTGGTGCACCTGGTTGCCCCGATGATGCCGCATCTGGCGGAAGAATGCTGGCAGGTGCTGGGCCAGCCGGGCCTGATTTCGGAGGCCAGTTGGCCGCAAATCGAACGCGATTTGCTGGTTGAGGATAATGTAACGCTGGTGGTGCAGGTTAACGGCAAGAAGCGGGGTGATGTCACCGTGCCACGGACGGCCCAAAATCCGGAGATCGAGGCTGCCGTTCTGGCGCTCGATGCGGTAAAATCGGCGCTTGGGCGGCAAGGCTGTGCGTAAGGTGATCGTGGTTCCCATGAGGATCGTGAATGTTGTCGGCTAAGGCCCGCATCGCTGTTCGGCTGGTCGCGGTCGCCCTGCTCGCGGCGCCGGCGGCCGGCTGTTTCACGCCGATGTATGCCGAGCACGCCGACGGCTCGCCCGGCGCTGCGCGAGAAGCTGATGGGCGTGGACATTCCGCCGAGCTCGACAAGCCGAACGGCTCGCGCGAGGCCCGCATCGGCGTCGAGATCCGCAACGCGCTGGCGTTCAAGCTCTACGGCAACGCCACCGGCATGCCGCCGACCCACAAGCTGGTGCTGAGGTTCACGACCAGCCGCGCGTCCCTGATCGTCGATCCCAACACCCAGCTGCCGTCCAGCGAAAACTACGGCATCGACGCGCAGTTCAACCTGGTCGAGCTCGCGACCAACAAGTCGGTCATGACCGGCACCACCTTCTCGCGCGTGACCTACGACATGCCGGGCTCGTATCAGCGCTTCGCCCGCTCCCGCGCCTTCCGCGACGCCGAGGACCGCGCCGCGCAGGAGATCGCCGACAACATCCAGACCCGGCTCGCGTCCTTTTTCACCGGCTGGTATCGCTAATTGGTCGCGCTGCGCGGAAGAGACATCGACGCGTTCCTGGCCCGGCCCGATCCGGCGCGTCCGATCATCCTGCTCTACGGTCCCGATGCCGGCCTGGTGCGCGAGCGCGCCGACGCGCTGCTGAAAAGCGCGGTCGACGATCCCAACGATCCCTTTTCGATGGTGAAGCTCGACGGCGACGAGCTCTCCGCCGAGCCGTCGCGGCTGGTCGACGAAGCCATGACCGTGCCGCTGTTCGGCGGCCGCCGCGCCATCCGGGTGCGCGCCGGCGCGCGCAGCTTTGCCAGCGGCATCGACACGCTCGCCGAGATGAGCGTGAAGGATTGCCGCATCGTGATCGAGGCCGGCGAGTTGCGCGCCGAAAATCCGCTGCGCAAGGCCTGCGAGCGGCGAAGACCGCGGTCGCGATCGGCTGCTATCCCGACGGCGAGCGCGATCTGGCGAAGCTGATCGACGACGAGTTGAAGATCGCGAGTTTGCGGATCGCGCCGGATGCGCGCGCCGCGCTGATGTCGCTGCTCGGCGGCGACCGCCAGGCCTCGCGCAACGAGCTGAAGAAGCTGACGCTGTTCGCGCATGGCGAGGGCGAGGTGACGCTCGACCATGTCATGACCGTGGTGTCCGACGCCTCCGACCTGAAGCTCGATCCGATCGTCGACGGCGCCTTTGCCGGCAGGCCGGAGCTGGTCGAGAGCGAATTCGCGAAAGCCATGGTCGCCGGCACCTATCCCGGCGTCATCATCATGGCCGCGCAGCGCCATGCCGCCTGGCTGCACAAGTCGGCGCTGACGGTCGCCGAGGGCACGCCGGCCTCGAGCGTGCTCGAGAGCGGATTTCCGCGGCTGCATTTTTCGCGCAAGCCGATGGCCGAGATCGCGTTGCGCAATTTTTCCGTCGAGCGGCTCGCCGCCGTCATCGACCAGCTCGCCACCGCCGCCTTCGACATGCGCAAGCAGACCGCGCTGGCCGTCGGCGATCGCGCAGCGCACGCTGCTGTCGATCGCGGTCAATGCGAAGCGGCGGGGCTAGTTAGAGCGAGATGCCATAGCCGTCATTGCGAGCGAAGCGAAGCAATCCAGTCGTTCCGCAAGCGGAGATAGCTGGATTGCTTCGTCGCTACGCTCCTCGCAATGACGAGATCAACCGCCCTTGGCCAATCGCTTCATCACCTCGTCGAGCTGCTCGAGGCTGCGATAGCTGATCTGGACGGAGCCGCCGGGATCGCGGTGATGAATCGCTAACGGCAAGACCGAGCGCGTCGCTGACGCGCTTCTCCAGCGCGATGGTGTCGGCGTCCTTGGCCTTGCGCGCCGCGCCCTCGCCTTCTGCGGCTTGCGCTCCGGCACGCCCTCCTCATGCGCAAGCTCCTCGGCCTGGCGCACGGTGAGGCCTCCGTCGACGATCCTCTTCGCCGCCGCGACCGGATCGGGCACGCCGATCAGCGCGCGCGCATGGCCCGCCGACAATTTGCCCGACGCGATCAGCGCCTGCACCTCGGCCGGCAATTTCGTCAGCCGCATCATGTTGGCGACATGGCTGCGGCTCTTGCCGACGATCTTCGCGATGTCGTCCTGGCTGCGTTTGAACTCGTCGGCGAGCGCGTGATAGCCCTGCGCCTCTTCCAGCGCATTGAGATCTTCGCGCTGCACGTTCTCGATGATCGCAAGCTCCAGCGCGTCGCTGTCGTTGACGTCGACCGGGACGATCGGCACCTCGTGCAGGCCGGCGCGCCTGCGAGGCGCGCCAGCGCCGCTCGCCGGCGATGATCTCGAAGCGGTCGTTCGTGCCCTTCACCGGGCGCACCACGATCGGCTGGATCACGCCGTGCTGCTTGATCGAGGCGGCGAGCTCGGCGAGCTCGGCTTCGGAAAAGGCGCGGCGCGGATTGCGCGGATTGGGTTTCAGGAATTCGATCGGCACCTTGCGCTGCGCGCGCGGCCGGTCGACATGCGCCGCCTCGCCGCCGACATCGCCGATCAGACTTGCAAGACCGCGGCCCAGTCGCGAACGCGCTTCGTCGGCCATCGCCAGCTCCCTTGGATTCACGCGCACCACTCCAGATGATTATCGTTCTTCGAGGTCGGCGTGGCACCGATGCTTCAATGCGTCCGCAGCTCGCGCTCGCGCTGGATCACTTCGGTGGCGAGCTTCAGATAGGCTTCGCTGCCGACGCATTTGAGATCGTAGACCAGCACCGGCTTGCCGTAGGACGGCGCCTCCGAGATGCGCACGTTGCGCGGGATCATGGTCTTGTAGACCTTGTCGCCCATGAACTGCGCGGACGTCGGCGACGACCTGGTTCGACAGATTGTTGCGGCGAGTCGAACATGGTCAGCACGATGCCGTGGATCGACAGGTTCGGATTGAGCGTGGCGCGGACCTGCTCGACGGTCTGCAGCAGTTGCGACAGACCTTCGAGCGCGAAGAACTCGCATTGCAGCGGCACCAGGATCGCATCCGACGCGGCCATCGCGTTGACCGTGAGCAGGTTGAGCGACGGCGGGCAATCGATCAGCACGTAGGTGTAGTCGGTCTCCGGCGTCGCGTTGGTGTTGAGCGCGGCGATCGCATCGCGCAGCCGGAAGGCGCGGCCGGGCGTGGTGCCGAGCTCGAGCTCGAGGCCGGACAGATCCATGGTCGAGGGCGCGATGTGCAGCCGCGGCACCGCGGTCGGCACCACCGACTCGCGCAGCGGCGCTTCGCCGATCAGCACGTCGTAGGTCGAGCGTGTTGCGGCTGCGTGCGGTCGATGCCGAGGCCGGTCGAGGCGTTGCCCTGCGGATCGAGATCGACGATCAGCACGCGCTCGCCGATCGCCGCCAGCGCCGTGCCGAGATTGATCGCGGTCGTGGTCTTGCCGACGCCGCCCTTCTGGTTGGCGAGCGAGAGGATGCGCGGATGGCCGGGCGGATGTGGCGCCCTATCCTCTTGAAATGGTTGATCAATTACGCTCATGGCGATCGCCACTCTGTTGCGGAAGTCTAGCGCCGCTCGATGCGGTCGAGTTCGACGATCCAGCCCTGTCCGCCCGTCAGGCTGGAATGGAGATTTGGCTCGATATTCCAATATTTAGTAGCCTCGGTCAATTCTGCCTCAACATCTTGACCCTTGAGAAACAGCGCTTTTGCACCCGTTTCGGACCAGCGGCTCCGCAAAGCCGATCAGTTGATGTAGCGGAGCCAGCGCCCGCGCGGTCACGCAATCGATCGGCGCGGCGAGGGTTTCCACACTATCCTCGATTCCCGCGGCATGGACGAGTCCCGGCGCCGCCGTCACGCGCAGCGCCTCGCGCAGGAAGGCGGCCTTTTTGCCGTTGCGCTCGATCAGATGGACCATCGCGCCCGGCGTCTCCGCCAGCGCGCAGGCCAGCACGATGCCGGGAAAGCCGCCGCCGCTGCCGAGGTCGACCCAGGTCTTCGCCGATCGGCGCGAGCGTCAGGAGCTGGAGCGAGTCGGCGACGTGCCGGGTCCAGAGCTGCGGCAGGGTCGAGGGCGCGACGAGATTGGTCTTGGCCTGCCACTCGCGCAGGAGCGCGAGGTAGCGATCGAGCCGCGCCTCTGTTTCACGTGAAACAGGGGTGAGCGCCAGCGCGGCGGCCTTGTCGGAGGCGTCTGGAGCGCGGCTGATCGCAAGCGGCAGCTCGTTTCACGTGAAACAATCAGGCGGTCGCCGTGGTCTTGCGCCGCGCCTCGCGGCGAAGATAGGCGGCCAGGATGCCGAGCGCCGCCGGCGTCATGCCGTCGATCCGGCCCGCCTGCCCGACCGTCCACGGCCGCGCGCGCGTCGAGCTTGCCGCGGACCTCGTTGGAAAGACCCGGCACCGCGGCGTAGTCGATATCGCCGCAGCACGAGGCCCTCGTCGCGGCGGAAGGCGTCGACATCGGCGCTCTGGCGCTTGAGGTAGACGTCGTATTTGGCGTCGATCTCGAGATGGACCGCGATCGCGGGGTCAATGGCCGACAGCTCCGGCCAGATCGCGCGCAGCCTCGGTCCAGCCGACCTCCGGATAGGCCAGCAGCTCGAAGGCCGAGCGGCGCTGGCCGTCGCGGTTCAGCGCGAGGCCGTGCTTGGCGGCCTCGTTCGGGGTGAGGCGTCAGCGACTTCGCCAGCCGCTTCGCGCCTCCAGCGCGGCCATCTTGGCGGCGTGGCGCTGCGCGCCGGGTCTCGCCGACGCAGCCGAGCGCGATGCCCTTGTCGGTCAGGCGCTGGTCGGCATTGTCGGCGCGCAGGGTCAGCCGGTACTCGGCGCGCGAGGTGAACATCCGATAGGGCTCGGTGATCCCGCGGGTGACGAGATCGTCGATCATCACCCCGAGATAGCCGTCGGCGCGGTCGAACACGATCGGCGTCGGCGCCGCTGGCGGCCAGCGCGGCATTCAGCCCGGCCACCAGCCCCTGGGCGGCCGCCTCCTCATAGCCGGTGGTGCCGTTGATCTGGCCGGCCAGGAAAAGGCCCGCGCAGCCGCTTGGTCTCCAGGGTCGGATCGAGCTCGCGGGGATCGACGTGGTCGTATTCGATGGCGTAGCCCGGCCGGACCATCCTGACCCGCTCCAGGCCCGGGATCGTGCGCCAGGATCGCGAGCTGGACCTCCTCCGGCAGCGAGGTCGAGATGCCGTTCGGATAGACCGTGTTGTCGTCGAGCCCTTCCGGCTCCAGGAAGATCTGGTGGCCGTCGCGGTCGCCGAACCGGACGATCTTGTCCTCGATCGACGGGCAATAGCGCGGGCCGGTGCTCTGGATCTGGCCGGAATACATCGGCGAGCGATGCACATTGGCCCGGATCACCTCATGGGTCGCGGGCGTGGTGCGGGTGATGCCGCACTGGATCTGCGGCGTCGTGATCCGCGTCGGTCAGGACCGAGAACGGCTCCGGCGGGTCGTCGCCGGGCTGCATCTCGACCGCGGCCCAGTCGATGGTGGTGCCGTCGAGCCGCGGCGGCGTGCCGGTCTTGAGCCGGCCGAGCGTAAAGCCGGCGCGCTCGAAGCGACTCCGAAAGCCCCATCGCCGGCGCCTCGCCGACCCGGCCGGCCGGCCAATTGCTGTCTCGCCGAGATGGATCAGGCCGCGCAGGAAGGTGCCGGTGGTGATGACGACGGCGCCGGCCGAGAACTCGCCGGCCATCGGCCAGGCGAATGCCGGTGACGCGGCCGTCCGACGACGATCAGCTCGTCCGCCTCGCCCTCGATCACGGTCGAGATTGGCGGTCTCGCGGATCGCGGCCTGCATGGCCGCGGCGTAGAGCTTGCGGTCGGCCTGGGCGCGCGGTCCGCGGACCGCCGGACCCTTGCGGCGGTTGAGCACCCGAAACTGGATGCCGCCGGCGTCGGCCACCCGGCCCATCAGGCCGTCGAGCGCGTCGACCTCGCGGACCAGATGGCCCTTGCCGAGCCCGCCGATGGCGGGATTGCAGGACATCGCGCCGATGGTCGCGAAGCGATGGGTGACCAGCGCCGTCCTGGCGCCCATGCGCGCGGACGGCGCTCGCGGCCTCGCAGCCGGCATGGCCGCCGCCGATCACGATGACGTCGAATGATTCTGGGGTGCCGGTCATGGCGCGACTTCTATCGCGGGATGGCGAAGCCGAAAGACGTTTCACGTGAAACATCGGCGATTTCGGCAGGAACTGAACGGCCTGTTTCACGTGAAACAGTCGTTAACCATGTTCGTTAACGAAGCGGTAATCGGTTGAACCAAGGAATAGCGCTACTTTCCAATACAGAACTCGCGGAAGATCACATCGAGGATGTCCTCGACATCGACCCGGCCGAGCAGCCGCCCCAAGGCATAGGCGGCGGAGCGCAAATCCTCCGCGGCCAGCTCCTCGCCCTTCCCGATCACAGCGATGCTGCGCTGCAGCGAAGCCGCCGCCTGCTCGCAGCAAGTCGCGCTGCCGCTGCCGGCCGATCAGCCCGGCCTCGGCCGAACCGAAAAACTCCTGGGCGAAGCCGACCAGCGCCGCGATCAACTCGGCCAGCCCATCGCCGCGGCTTGCCGAAATCGTGAACATCGCAGCTCGCCTCGCCTCAGCGGCGCTCGTCGAATCGAGATCGATCTTGTTGCGCACGATCCAGATCGGCGCATCGCCCTCGCGCCGGCTTCGCGTCATCGGCATCGGTGAGCCACAGCACGAGATCCGCTTCCGCCGCGCGCGCCCGCGCGCGCCGCACGCCTTCCTGCTCGACGGGATCGTCGGTCTCGCGAATGCCGGCGGTGTCGATGACCGTCACCGGATAGCCGTCGAGATCGAGCTGCACCTCGATGATGTCGCGCGTGGTGCCGGCATGCGGCGAGACGATCGCGACCTCGCGCCGCGCGAGCTGATTCATCAGCGTCGACTTGCCGACATTCGGCGGACCGGCGATCGCGACCACGAGTCCGTCGCGCAGACGTTCAGTTCGGCCCTGTGCCGCAAGCACTTCTGTGATTTCGCCGAGCAGCGTTTTGATCTTCGCGAGCGCCGGCGCGATCAATTCCGCCGGCACATCGCCTTCGTCGGAGAAGTCGATGCCGGCTTCGATCAGCGCGGAGGCTTCGATGATCTGCGCGCGCCAGTCCCGCGCCTTGTCGCCGAGCAAACCCTTCAGCTGACGCAACGCCTGGCGGCGCTGGCGATCGGTGTCGGCATGAATGAGATCGTCGAGGCCTTCGGCTTCGGTCAGATCGAGCTTGCCGTTCTCGAAGGCGCGGCGCGTGAACTCGCCGGGCTCGGCGGCGCGCACATTCTCGATCGACGACAGCGCAGCGAACAGCGAGGCGAGCACCGCGCGTCCGCCATGGACGTGAAACTCGGCGACGTCCTCGCCGGTCGCGCTCGCGGGTCCGGGAAACCAGAGCACCACGGCATCGTCGATCGGCTGTCCGCTTGGCATCGCGAAGCAGCGCGCGGGTCGCGATCCGCGGCGCCGGAATTTTCCCGGCCAGCAGCTCCAGCGCTGCGCCGGCCGCCGGCCCGGACACCCGCACGATAGCGATCGCGCTCGGCGGCCGTCCCGATGACAGCGCGAAGATGGTCTGGTCGCGCGGATGCATCGGCCTAATAGTGCGGCCAGCGTTGAAACGGCAATGTTATTCGACCGGATACGCTATGCTGCAACGCAGCATTCAGTGCAGAATGCTGCAGTCTTCGCTGCAGCAAGGCCGCAAAAAGAAGGGCGCCCGCTGGGCGCCCCGTCTCGAAGCCGCATCGGCTTACGTGTTCATCGACTCGAAGAACTCGGCGTTGCTCTTGGTGCTGCGCAGCTTGTCGAGCAGGAAGTCGATCGCGTCCATGGTGCCCATCGGATTGAGGATGCGGCGCAGCACGTACATCTTCTTCAGCACCTGCGGATCGGTGATCAGCTCTTCCTTGCGGGTGCCGGAGCGCGAGATGTCGATCGCCGGGAAGGTGCGCTTGTCCGAGACCTTGCGGTCGAGGATCAGTTCCGAGTTACCGGTGCCCTTGAACTCTTCGAAGATGACTTCGTCCATGCGGCTGCCGGTATCGACCAGCGCGGTCGCGATGATCGTGAGCGAGCCGCCCTCCTCGATGTTGCGCGCGGCGCCGAAGAAACGCTTCGGCCGCTGCAGTGCGTTGGCGTCGACACCGCCGGTCAGCACCTTGCCGGATGACGGCACCACCGTGTTGTAGGCGCGGCCCAGACGCGTGATCGAATCGAGCAGGATCACGACGTCGCGGCCATGCTCGACCAGGCGCTTGGCCTTCTCGATCACCATCTCGGCGACCTGGACGTGACGCACCGCCGGCTCGTCGAAGGTCGAGGACACCACCTCGCCCTTCACCGAGCGCTGCATGTCGGTGACTTCCTCCGGACGCTCGTCGATCAGCAGCACGATCAGATAGCAGTCGGGATGATTGGCGGTGATGGAGTGCGCGATGTTCTGCATCAGCACCGTCTTGCCGGTGCGCGGCGGCGCCACGATCAGCGCGCGCTGGCCCTTGCCGATCGGCGCGACGATGTCGATCACCCTTGCAGACAAGTCTTTTCTGGTGGGATCGTCGATTTCCATCCGGAAGCGCTGATTGGGAAACAGCGGCGTGAGGTTGTCGAAATTGACCTTGTGCTTGGCCTTTTCCGGATCCTCAAAATTCAGCGTGTTGACTTTGAGCAGCGCGAAATAGCGTTCGCCTTCCTTCGGGCTGCGGATGTGGCCTTCGATGGTGTCGCCGGTGCGCAGGCCGAAGCGGCGGATCTGCGAGGGCGAGACGTAGATGTCGTCGGGTCCCGGCAGATAGTTCGCATCGGGCGAACGCAGAAAGCCGAAGCCGTCGGAGAGCACCTCGACGACGCCTTCGCCGACGATGTCGGTCTCGGCTGCCGCGAGCTGCTTGAGAATGGCGAACATCAGCTCCTGCTTGCGCATGGTGCTGGCGTTTTCGACCCCGTTCTCCTCCGCAAACGAAACGAGTTCCGCCGGCGTCTTGGATTTGAGGTCTTGGAGTTTGATTTCCCGCATTGGGGTGGTCCTGTGGAGTATCTTCGAGGAGGGGTGCGAGGTTGGCTTCAGGAAAAGCGGACGCGAAAAAAGAGGTCCGCAAGTTCAAAGCAAGGAAAGCGCCTGGGTAGGCTTCAAACCTGATGCGGCGGCCGGTTCAAACCGGAACGCAACGACATCCGCCTGCGTGGGGTGGGATAAACTCAATATAGAAAAACGCTCCGCTTTCCGCAAGCAGCGCAAAAGTCACACTCTGCTTCTCATGAAAACGGTTTGACGATCACGCAGGATGACGATCAGGATCATCAGGACCGTCGGTACCTCATTGATAATACGATAGAATCTCTGGCTTCGCGAATTCCGGTCGGCGGCGAAATCCTTAACGCAGCGGGCAAAAAAGCCGTGGACGCCCGACAGGATCAGCACCAGCAAAAACTTGGCGTGAAACCACGGCGCCGAATACCAGTGGCCCGACCCAGACCAGATACAGTCCGGCGAGCCAGGTCACGATCATCGCGGGGTTGATGATCGCCCGGAGCAGCCGCCGCTCCATCACCTTGAAGGTTTCGGACTGCTTCGAGCCGCGTTCCGCCTCGCAGTGATAGACGAACAGCCGCGGCAGATAGAGCATGCCGGCCATCCAGGAGATGACGGCGATGACGTGCAGCGCCTTGATCCATTCGTACATCGGCGGCGGTCCATCAGCTTGCTCGAGACTCGTTGGATCGATCTGGGCTGAGACCTGTCCGTAGAGCAAGCCTTCTATAAAAGAATCTTAAATTCTTAAGGTTTGAGTCTTTCTTGTCGGTGGATTGTGCTCGCACAAAACAATCCGATCGAAGACGGCGCCTTGTTCACATCTCTCAACATTATTGGAGCGGCCTTGGTCTAACCCGATAATGCAGTCTGATTCAGATGCTTGGACAAAAGCGTCGGCAGCTTATGCAGAGACAAGTCCACATAACCCCAGTATCATTGAAGACAGGAGCCGGAGTTTTCCTTTTGTGAGGCGATGTGAAGAAATGACGGGTTATCCCGGATCGGGGAAACCGGCCGCCATTTCCATCACCGAGTCACACAGGGATTCACAGGACATACAGGGTGCCGACGTCAGGTAATTACTTTCACCTTCATCTGGTTTCCGACTCGACCGGTGAAACCCTGATCACGGTCGCGCGCGCCGTTGCCGCGCAATATGCCAATGTGACGCCGGTGGAACACGTCTATCCCCTGGTGCGCAGCCAGAAGCAGCTCGATCGGGTGCTCGACGAGATCGAGGAATCGCCGGGCATCGTGCTGTTCACCCTGCTGGAAAAGGATCTGGTTCAGAAGCTCGAGAGCAAGTGCAAGGACATCAATGTTCCGAGCCTGTCGATCATCGGGCCCGTCATGCAGCTGTTCGAGGCCTATCTCGGCGCGGCGACCACGGGGCGCGTCGGCGCCCAGCACGTGCTCAATGCGGAATATTTCAAGCGCATCGATGCGCTGAACTACACGATGTTGCATGACGACGGTCAGCATGTCGAAGGACTTGATGATGCCGACGTGGTGCTGGTCGGCGTGTCCCGCACCTCCAAGACGCCGACCTCGATCTATCTCGCCAACCGCGGCATCCGCACCGCCAATGTTCCGCTGGTGCCGGGCATTCCCCTGCCGCATCAGCTCGAGCATCTGACCAAGCCACTGGTGGTGAGCCTGCATGCGACGCCGGAGCGGCTGATCCAGGTCCGGCAGAACCGGTTGCTCAGCATCGGCGCCGGTCCCAGCAACGAAGACTATATCGATCGCCAGTCGGTGACCGACGAGGTCGCCTACGCAAAGCGGCTTGCCGCGAAATTCGATTGGCCGCAGCTCGACGTGACACGGCGCTCGATCGAGGAGACCGCCGCGGCGATCTTGAAACTCTACGCCGACCGGCAACGCCACCGGTTCGCGGAATAGCATGACGATCTGGCGCGGACCGAAGGCGTTGATCCTGGCGTCGCAAAGCCGCGCGCGAAAAATGCTGCTGGCCAATGCCGGGCTGGCCTTCGAAGCGGTGCCGGCGGATATCGACGAGCGGGCGATTCAACAGAATTCGGGCATCGCGGCTCCGGGTGAGATCGCGGGCCTGCTCGCGCGGGAAAAGGCGTTGTGGGTCTCGCAGCGCAAGGCCGGGCACTATGTCATCGGCGCCGACCAGACCCTGGCGCTGGGCGATCGTCTCTTCAACAAGCCTGGCGGCCGGGCAGGCGGCGGCTGAGCAAATCCGCGCTTTGTCCGGACAGACCCACGCCCTGCACTCGGCAATTGCGGTCGCGCTCGACGGAAAGATCGTGTTCGAAACGGTCGCGGTCGCCAGGATGACGATGCGATCTCTGAGCGAGGCCGACATCGCGGCCTATCTGGATGCAGCGGGAGAGGCCGTGACCCAAAGCGTCGGCGCCTACCAGCTCGAAGGCCTGGGCGTGCATCTGTTCGAACGGATCGAGGGCGATCACTTCACCATTCTGGGCCTGCCGCTCTTGCCCTTGCTCGGCTTTCTGCGTAGCCAGCATCTGCTCGCGCTGTGACCGCGGACCTCGGACAAATGCTGATCCTGGGTCTGACCGGCTCGATCGGAATGGGGAAATCCACCACCGCAAAGCTGTTCGCGGAGGCGGGCGTGCCTGTCTACGACGCCGATGCCACCGTGCACCAACTCTACGAGGGCGAGGCGGCGCCGGCGATCGAAGCCGCCTTCCCCGGCACGACATCCAACGGCAAGGTCGACCGCGCCAAATTGTCGGCGCGCGTGGTGCACGATCCCGCGGCCATGAAACAACTCGAGCAGATCGTGCATCCCATGCTCGGCGCGTCGCGCCAGAAATTCTTTGCCGATGCGGAAGCTGCCGGCGCGCCCGTGGTCGTGGTCGACGTGCCGTTGCTGTTCGAGACCGGCGGCGAGGCCCGCGTCGATGCCGTGGTCGTCGTGTCGACGTCGCCGGAAAACCAGCGGGAACGCGTGCTGGCGCGCGGGACCATGGATCGACGACAAGCTCAATTCCATTCTCGCGCGGCAAATGCCCGACGCCGAGAAGCGCAGGCGCGCCGATTTCGTCGTGGATACCTCCCACGGACTCGACCCCGTGCGCGCGCAAATCAAGGACATTCTGGCCGCGGTCGTTAAGATGCCGCGGCGGCGTGCCTGATTCGCCGCAACTCGCCGGAAGAACTCATGCGCGAAATCGTTCTCGATACCGAAACCACGGGCCTCGATCCCCTGCGCGGCGATCGCCTGGTGGAGGTCGGCTGCGTCGAGCTGCTCAATCGCATGCCGACGGGTCAGACCTTTCACCGCTACATGAATCCCGAGCGCGAGATGTCGGCGGAAGCGTTCGCCGTGCACGGGCTCTCGACCCAGTTCCTCGCGGACAAGCCGTTCTTCCACGAGGTCGTCGACGAGTTCCTGGAGTTCATCGGCGACGCGCCGCTGGTGATCCACAACGCGTCCTTCGACATCAGCTTCATCAATGCCGAGCTCGACCGCATCAAGCGGCCGGCAATTCCGCGCGACCGGCTGGTCGACACGCTGCTGCTTGGCGCGACGCAAGCATCCCGGCGTCTCGAACCGGCTCGACGATCTCTGTTCGCGCTACGCGATCGACAATTCCCACCGCACCAAGCATGGCGCGCTGCTCGACGCCGAGCTTCTGGCCGAGGTCTATGTCGACCTGATCGGCGCGCGGCAGTCGGTGCTGATCCTGGCGACCGAGACGACGGAGATCCGCGTGGGTGTCTCAGGCGAAATGCTGCGCCGGCGACGGCAGATAGCCGCTGGTCCCGCGGGTGACGGACGCCGATCGCGAGGCGCATCGCGCCTTCATCGCCACTCTCGGCGACAAGCCGATCTGGAACGAGTATTTGGCCGCGAGCCAAGGGGCCTAGCGCCTGATCCGGACCCGAAGGGCAGCGTTAGCGCAAAGTGTGCAGCGGTTTTCCGAAAGATCATGCGCCAATAATTGGGTTCAGCTCGGCTTGGGCTTGGCCGGCTTCGTCGGCGCAGCCGGCTCGGGCGCCGCGGCTGGCGCGGCCTGATTGGCAGCCGCCTGCCGCGCCATGTTCTGCCGGTACAGCCCGACGAAATCGACGGGATCCAGCATCAGCGGCGGGAAGCCGCCGTCGCGCACGGAGGTCGCGATGATTTCCCGCGCAAACGGGAACAACAGCCGCGGGCATTCGATCAGCAGCATCGGCGACAGCTGCTCCTGCGGGATGTTGAGCAGGCGGAACACGCCGCCATAGATCAGCTCGAAGCGGAACATCATCTTGCCGGCGTTCTCGGCCTTGCCCTCGATGGTGATCGTCACTTCGTAGTCGTTGTCGCCGACCTTGTTGGCGCCGACATTGATCTGGATGTTGATCTGCGGCGGCTGGGCCTGCGGCGCCAGCGAACCCGGCGCGTTCGGATTCTCGAACGACAGGTCCTTGGTATATTGCGCCAGCACGTTGAGCTGGGGAGGAGCGCCCTCGGGCGGGCTGCCGTTGCCGTTGGTCATGAAATGTCTCCTCGCCGAAAAAGCCCCGTGTCGGGGCGAGTGGCTAACATAGCCCCGCCTCGTTCTACAAGGCGTCGGCCAATGGCTGAGGTCCCGAGCCGTGCGAGATGGCGAAATTGGCGTCCTCCAGCCAAATTCATCATCGTAAATGATTGATTATGGGCCATTTCCGCGGCCGGCCGGGTTTCCCCTTAACCCAAAAAGGCGCTACACTTGGTCTCAGCCGAAAAGATGCCATTGGCCGGGCAAGATTTCGTGCCTACATCCTGCGGACTTAAATCGATGATGTAGCATTCAGCCGTTCCCTGGAGGAAAGGGAACGCTCGACCATCGGACCGGTTGCCGGCTGAGACCAGAAAGCAGACACGTGGATATTTACACCATCATCTTCCTTGCGTTGGCGGTCTTCATTTTCCTGCGCCTGCGCAACGTGCTGGGCCAGCGCACCGGCAGCGAGCGGCCGCCGTTCGATCGCGCCGCCCGCAACGCGGTTCCGGGCGGAAACGACAACAACGTCGTTCCGATCCCGGGGAAGGTGATCGACCAGGCGCCGCTGGCGCCGACCGCCGAAGTGACGCCGCCGAGCGACCGCTGGAAGGGCCTCGCCGAGCCGGGCTCGGCGCTGGCGCAGGGGCTCGACGCCATCTTCGCCCGCGACTCCTCGTTCGATCCCAAGCACTTCCTGTCGGGCGCGCGCAGCGCCTATGAGATGATCGTGCTCGCCTTTGCCAATGGCGATCGCCGCGCGTTGCGCGACCTGCTCTCCTCCGACGTGTTCGACAGCTTCGAGACGGTCATCAAGGATCGGGAAAAGTACGAGCAGAAGACCGAGACGCGCTTCGTCTCGATCGACAAGGCGGAGCTGGTCGGCGCCGAGATGCGCGACCGCATGGCGCAGCTCACCGTGCAATTCGTGTCGCAGATGATCTCCGTCACCCGCGACAAGGCCGGCACGATTGTCGATGGCAATCCGGACAAGGTGGCCGACATCACCGACGTCTGGACCTTTGCCCGCGACTCCACATCACGCGATCCGAACTGGAAGTTGGTTGGCACCGGAAGCGCCCACTGATTTGAGATTTCGCAGACGGTTCGTCGCGGCGTTATGTGTCACCGTAGGCGTGCTGTCGCTGATCCCGCTTGCCGATCTGGCCGCGCGCACCTACCGCTCTCGCCACACCGCTTCGCCTCAAGCCGCCGGTCGTCCACCAGCGCGCGCTTCCCTATCCGCAGCTCGAGCTGCCGCTCGCGATCAACGGCAGCCAGTATCTTCCGCTCGCCTGGTCCGACATTCCCGGCTGGAGCGAGGACGATCATCTCGCCGCCTTCCAGACCTTTCGCGCCAGCTGCAAGCCGATCGCGGCGCAGGATGCGGCGTCGATGCCGCCGGATTCGCGCCCGCTCGGCGCGTCCTTGCGCGATCCCTGTCGCATCGCGCGGTCGACCGAGATTTCCGACGGCGCCAAGGCGCGCGCCTTCTTCGAGCAGAATTTCACGCCGCTGAAAATATCGCGGCTCGGCGAGGGCGACGGCTTCGTCACCGGCTATTACGAGCCCGTCATCGAGGGATCGCGGGAGGCGAACGAGGTCTTCAACATCCCGGTCTACCGGCGTCCCTCGAACCTGTTCGTGAAGGGCTTTAACCAGGCCTCGCCCGATCTGCCGAACAAGGGCCCGGTCTATCGCAAGATCGGCCGCCGCAAGCTCGTGCCCTATTACGATCGCGCGCAGATCGAGGATGGCGCGATCGAGCAGCGCGGGCTGGAAATCGTGCTGGCTCAAGAGCCAGACCGATCTTCTGTTCGCGCAAATCCAGGGCTCGGCGCGGGTGCAGCTCGAGGACGGCTCGACCGTCCGCATCAACTACAATTCCTACAACGGCTATCCCTACACGGCAGTCGGGCGCATCCTGATCGATCGCGGCATCATCCCGAAAGAGCAGATGTCGATGCAGAAGATCAGGGAGTGGATGGAGGCCAATCCCGCACGACGCCGACGAGGTGCGGCGGCAGAACCGCTCCTACATCTTCTTCCGCGAGGTGCCGCTCTCCGACAAGGACGAGGCGGTCGGCGCGCAAGGCGTGCCGCTGACGCCGGGCCGCTCGATCGCGGTCGACAAGTCGCTGCATGTCTATGGCACGCCGTTCTTCATCCAGGGCGAGCTGCCGATCAACTCGGCGACCGCGAAGACGCCGTTCCACCGGCTGATGATCGCGCAGGATACGGGCTCGGCCATCGTCGGGCCTGCGCGCGCCGATCTCTACTTCGGCGCCGGCGCTGAAGCCGGCAAGGTCTCCGGCCGGCTGCGCCACAACATGCGCTTCGTCATGCTGGTGCCGAAGAGCCTCGATCCCACCGATGCGTGCGCGCAAGCTGCCGCTGCCGGATCCGCGGCCGTCGGTCGAGATCGCAAAACTGTTTCCGCAGACGTTCCTGCGGCCAAGGATGCGGCAAAGGATCAGGCGGCCGCGCCTCCGACATCGACGGTCGCGCAGGCTTCGCCGCCGGCTGCGGCGATTGCTCCGCACGTACCATTGCCGGAGGCGCGGCCGGCGACCGCGCCGGTGCGTCCGCTGCGTCATCTCAGGCGCGACCGCGGCGTCAGATGAAGCGGCCGCCCGTCCTGCCCGATCTGTCGGCGCCCTCGCGCGGGCGGCGTCACCTCAGCGAGGAAGAGCGCACGCTCTGGGAGAGCGTGGCGCGGCAGGTCAAACCGCTCAGGAAGAAGCGACGCGTCGGCAAGACGCGCGGCGCCGATGTCCGAACCGGCAGCCGTAACAGCCGTCACCTCCCCGCGGCCCATTCCATCGATCGCCGCGCCCAAGCCGAGCAAGCCGGCGGTGCCGCCGCTGGCGCCACTTGGTCGGCGTGAACGATCGCGGCTTTCAAGAGGCCGCAGCGAGATCGACGCGCGGCTCGATCTGCACGGCATGACGCAGATGCGCGCGCATCGGATGCTGCTCGGCTTCCTGCAGCGCGCGCATCACGACGGCCTGACCTTCGTGCTTGTCATCACCGGCAAGGGCGTCGCCGGTGATACCGAGCGCGGCGTGCTGCGCCGTCAGGTGCCGCATTGGCTGAGCTTGCCGGAGTTCCGCTCGCTGGTCGTCGGCTTCGAGGAGGCGCATATCGGCCATGGCGGCGAAGGCGCGCTCTATGTCCGGATCAGGCGGGCGCGATAATCAGAGCATGATCCCGGAAAAGTGGGAACCGGTTTTCCGCAAGGATCATGCGCGCTAAAAAGGCCGGACGATTCCGACGCGCGGGATCAGCGTCACGATCCAGCCGAAAACCTGCGTCTTGCGATCGTCGGCGGCGAGCGGCGGCACCTCCGCGGCGGGCAACGTCTTCACCGCATGCAGCAGCAGGAACATGCACACCGCCCAGTTCGACACCCAGCGCGAATAGTCGAACACGATGGCGAACATGATGAGATAGCCGAGGCTGACGCCGATCAGCGCCGCGATGACGATGCGGCGATGCCAGTCGTTGTTCAGCGCGCGGATTGACGCGGCGAAGATGCGCCACACCGGCGTATGCAGCCAGATCAACAGCGCGAACACAGGCACGCCCGAGGATGTTGTGCGGCATCCATGCCCAGGTATCGCTGATCTCCTTCGACAGCGGCTGGTACCAGATGTAGCTGAAGCTCAGCAGGCTCGTCTGCGAGGGGTCGGCCATCCGGCTCTGCAGATATTTGACGAACTCCGCTTCCGGGATCGGCATCGTTCCCCAGAATTGCGCGGCAAAGAACAGCGCGCCGAGCGCCAGCACGGCTAGCCGCGCCGACGGCGATGTTTGCGCGCGTGATACCTTCGACCAGGTAATGCCTGACGACCACGATCGCGACGATGGTCGGCACATACATCAGGAGATGGATGTGGTGGATCAGGATCAGGATGATCGAGAAGAGTGCGGCAAGCAGCACGAACAAAATCGAGCGCGCAGGCACCAACAGCAGGACGATCGCGAACAGGCAGCCATAAATGTCGAAATGGCCGAGCGTATGCATGAAGTTCTTGAAGAAGAACGGCGAGCCCGCGATCAGCACGAACAGCGGCAGGTGTTTCTCCTCGAAGCCGAAGGTTCGCCGGAACAACTTCACGAACAGCCCGAGCGTGACGAGCCAGGTGCCGCCGGCCAGCGCGAACACCAGCCACACCGGCACCTTCGCGGTGAACAGCGCGACAACCGCGCCGATCAGCGCGCGCTTGATGAAGCCGAAATGATAGTCGACGAGGAGATGGATGTAGGGGACGTAAGGCGGCAGCGCGATCTTGTGCAGGAAAACCCCGATCACGACGGCGAGGTTGACGACGAGCATCAACCGCCAGGGGTTTTGCCAAGCCTTCATCTGTCGTCCCGGCCAAGCGAGCGAAGTGAGCGCAGAGCCGGGACCCATAGCCACAGGACGATGTTGTAGTGCGACGCCGACACCCCAAGTCTTCGCAAAACCCAGTCCTGTGGTTATGGGTCCCCGCGTTCGCGGGGACGACAAGTGGATAGATACCGCAAAAGACCGCCGGCAAAAACTACAGAATAAACCGGCTCAAGTCGGCATTCTTGGCGAGGTCGCCGACATGCTTGTTCACATAGTCGGCGTCGACCTGGATGGTTTCGCCGTTGCGGTCGGGCGCGGTGAAGGAGATCTCGTCGAGCACGCGCTCCATCACGGTCTGCAGCCGCCGGGCGCCGATATTCTCGACCGTCGAGTTGACCGCGACCGCGACATCGGCGAGCGCGTCGATCGCGCCGTCGGTGATGTCGAGCGTCACGCCCTCGGTCTTCATCAGCGCGACATATTGCTTGATCAGCGAGGCCTCGGGCTCGGTCAGGATGCGCCGCATGTCGTCGCGGCTCAGCGCCTGCAGCTCGACCCGGATCGGCAGGCGGCCCTGCAGCTCCGGCAGCAGGTCGGACGGCTTGGCGATATGGAACGCACCCGAGGCGATGAACAGGATGTGATCGGTCTTGACCGCGCCATGCTTGGTCGAGACCGTGGTGCCTTCGATCAGCGGCAACAGGTCGCGCTGCACGCCCTCGCGCGAGACATCGCCGCCATGGCGATTTTCGCGCACGCAGATCTTGTCGATCTCGTCGAGGAACACGATGCCGTTGTTCTCGACCGCGCTGATCGCCTCCTGCGTCAGCTGGTCGTCGTCGAGCAGCTTGTCGGATTCCTCGTTGACCAGGATCTCGTGCGAGCCTTCCACCGTCAGCCGCCGGGTCTTGGTGCGGCCGCCGAGCTTGCCGAAAATGTCGCCGATCGAGACCGCGCCCATCTGCGCGCCCGGCATGCCCGGAATTTCGAACATCGGCATGCCGCCGGAGGACTGCGTCTCGATCTCGATTTCCTTGTCGTTGAGCTCGCCGGCCCGCAGCTTCTTGCGGAAGGAATCGCGGGTCGCCGCGCTCGAATTGGGCCCGACCAGCGCGTCCAGCACGCGTTCCTCGGCCGCGAGTTGCGCGCGCGCCTGCACGTCCTTGCGCTTGCGCTCGCGGGTCTGGGCGATGGCGACCTCGACGAGATCGCGCACGATCTGCTCGACGTCGCGGCCGACATAGCCGACCTCGGTGAACTTGGTCGCCTCCACCTTGATGAACGGCGCGCCGGCGAGCCTGGCCAGCCGCCGCGCGATCTCGGTCTTGCCGACGCCGGTCGGCCCGATCATCAGGATGTTCTTGGGCAGCACTTCTTCGCGCAAACCGCCATCGAGCTGCAGCCGCCGCCAGCGGTTGCGCAGCGCGATGGACACCGCGCGCTTGGCCTCGGCCTGGCCGACGATGAAGCGGTCGAGTTCGGAAACGATTTCGCGGGGGGAGAAGTCTGTCATGGGCACTAGCTAGGGGTGGAGCGCGGCGAGGACAAGTCAAATTTCAGATGATGAGGTGGGCCGGTCTGCCATTGCTTGATGGCATCGAGCGGATACAGCAGCATGATGATGTTGAGGGTCAGATTGTCGCGGATGTGCAGCCCGACCAGCACCTCGAAGGCGATCGCGATCGCGACCGTGGCCCATACCGGCAGCGTCTTCGCAATCAGGAAGCCCGTGACCATCGCAAGCGTGTCGGAGACCGAATTGACGATGCTGTCGCCGTAATAATCCAGCGAGACGGTCGCGGCGCGATAGCGGTCGATGATGAAGCTGGAGTTCTCGAGCAGTTCCCAGCAGCCTTCGATCGTCATGGCAACGACGAGCCGGCCGGCCCAGGGTGCGCGCGGCAGGATCAGCCAGGTGAGCGCAATAGAAGATGAAGCCATGGATGATGTGCGAAAAGGTGTACCAGTCGGTGATGTGCTGCGAGTTCTCCGAGCTCTGCACCACGCCGTGCCAGAATTTCACATAGCCGCAGGCGCAGATCGGCAGCCGGCCCATCGCGAACAGGATTGCGGCCTGCAGCGCCAGCAGGCAAGCGCCGATCGCCAGCCATTGTGACGTCGACAGCGATCTGCCCTCGCCTGTGGTCATGCGTCGCGCACCATCAACAGCGACGGCCCGTCCGGTGTGTCGACCATGCCGACCCGCGCAAATCCTGCGTTCTCATAGGCGCGCATTGCGCGAAGATTTTTCGGATCGGGATCGGTGACCACGCGGGGCGCGCCGTGCTTCAGCCGCTCATCGACGAAGGCGCGGATCATCGCAGAACCATGGCCGTGCGCGATCATGTCGGCTTCACCAATGAAAAGATCGATGCCACGCGTGCCCTTGGGCTGCTCGCCGAAGCCGGAATTCCAGGCCGTGAGATCGTAACATTGCAGATAGCCGAAGTCCCGGCCATCGGATGACACGATGTACTGATCCATCGCCGGCTCATCGAGATCGCCGCTGACCAGCCCATATTGCTCGGCCGGATCGCCCCACCATTCGCGGACATGCGGCTCGCGAGCCAGCGCCTGATCATGGGCAAATCGTCCGCCGTCATCTCCCGGAAGGCGTATTGCGCCATCGGTCAGAGCGTCTCGATGGTGACGTTGCGGTTGGTGAAGACGCAGATGTCGGCGGCGATATCGAGCGCGCGGCGCACGATCGCCTCGGCGTCCTTGTCGGAATCGATCAGCGCGCGGGCCGCGGCCAGCGCGTAATTGCCGCCCGAGCCGATCGCCATCACGCCCGCCTCCGGCTCCAGCACGTCGCCGGTGCCGGTCAGCACCAGCGAGACGTCCTTGTCGGCGACGATCATCATCGCCTCCAGCCGCCGCAAATAGCGGTCGGTGCGCCAGTCCTTGGCGAGCTCGACCGCGGCGCGGGTCAATTGCCCCGGATATTGCTCGAGCTTGCTCTCCAGCCGCTCGAACAAGGTGAAGGCGTCGGCGGTGGCGCCGGCAAAGCCGCCGATCACGTCGCCCTTGCCGAGCTTGCGGACCTTCTTGGCGTTGGACTTGATCACGGTCTGGCCGATCGAGACCTGGCCGTCGCCGCCGATCACGACCTTGCCGCCCTTGCGGACGGTCAAAATGGTGGTGCCGTGCCAGACCGCCGGCTCATTCGGAGAAGCTTGCATGGGGACCCTCGTGTCCGCCCCATTTAGGGGGTTGGGAACGCCGTTACAATCAGGCCAATCCGCTCACCATAGGCAGAAGTTCAGGCCGGATCGGGCCATACCGCAGTAGCGAAGGCGTCATCGGCCTGTTAAAAGACGCCCCGTTTTCAAGCTCGGACAAGGCAGTTTTCATGCGCAGCGCGACGATCAAGCGCAAGACCAAGGAGACCGACATCGAGGTTACGGTCAACCTCGACGGATCGGGCGTGGCCAATGTCGCAACCGGCATCGGCTTCTTCGACCATATGCTCGATCTCCTGGCCCGGCATTCCCGCATCGACATCACGGTGAAGGCGAATGGCGATCTGCATGTCGACCATCACCACACCACCGAGGACGTCGGCATTGCGCTAGGCCAAGCCGTGAAGCAGGCGCTCGGCAGCATGGCCGGCATCACCCGCTATGCCTCGATCCACATGCCGATGGACGAGACGTTGTCCCGCGTGGTGATCGACATCTCGGGCCGGCCGGTGCTGGTGTTCAAGGCCGAGTTTCCGCGCGACAAGGTCGGGCAGTTCGACACCGAGCTGGTGCGCGAATGGTTCAACGCCTTCGCCATGAATGCCGGCGTGACTTTGCACGTCGAGACCCTATATGGCGAGAACAGCCACCATATCGCCGAATCCTGCTTCAAGGGTCTGGCGCGGGCGCTGCGCACGGCGGTTGCGATCGATCCGCGCGCCGCGGGCGAGGTGCCGTCCACCAAGGGTTCGCTCGGCGGCTAAATTGCTCGCGCCGGAGTAAAGACGATGCCGGTCTATACGGTTCACGCTCCCACCGCCAATGGCGCTGATCTCGGCGCCACGGACAAGTTCGTCTTCGTGCGCGACGGATTCCATGTCTGGGCGATGATCTTCGGTCCGCTCTGGCTGGTCTGGAACCGGCTGTGGCTCGCGACCATCGGATGGATCATCGCGGTGATCGCGCTCGACCTCGTGCTGGCGAAGCTCGGTGTCGGGCGCATGGGAATTTTCGCCGCCAACGTGCTCGTCGCGATCCTGATGGGACTGGAAGCCGCGAGCCTGCAGCGCTGGACGCTGTCGCGTAGCCGTTGGCGTCAGCTCGACACCGTCGTCGGCGATGACGAGGAAACGGCCGAACGGCGTTTCTTCGATCGCTGGACCGCCGGCAAGCGCGGCGGCTGCATTCGATCCGCTCACCGTCGAGCGCGGCGGCCCGCCGCCGACCCGCGATGTTCCGGGCCAGCCTTTCTCCAGGCCGCCGCCGCTGCCGCAGGGCGGCATCATTGGTCTGTTTCCAGAACCGGGAGGTCAGCGATGAGCGTTGCCATCATCGATTACGGTTCGGGCAATCTGCATTCGGCGGCGAAAGCGTTCGAGCGCGCCACGCCGCGCCTCGGCGGAGCCGCAGAAGATCATGGTCACAAGCGATCCCGAGGCGGTCTATCGCGCCGACCGCATCGTGCTGCCCGGCGTCGGCGCCTTCGCCGATTGCCGCAGGGGGCTGGATGCCCTCGACGGCATGCTCGAGGCGCTGACGGAAGCGGTGCGCAAGAAGGCGCGGCCGTTCTTCGGCATCTGCGTCGGCATGCAGCTGATGGCGACGCGGGGCAAGGAGCATGTCACCACCGACGGCTTCAACTGGATCGAGGGCGACGTGGTCAAGATCACGCCGCGCGAGGAGAATCTGAAGATCCCGCACATGGGCTGGAACACGCTGGAAGTGCTGCGCGAGCACCCGGTGCTGGATCGGCTCGACCTCGGGCCGAAGGGCCGTCACGCCTATTTCGTGCACTCCTATCACCTGGCGCCCGCCAACGATGCGGACGTGCTGGCGCGCGCCGACTATGGCGGGCCGGTCACGGCGATCGTCGGCAAGGACACCGCGGTCGGCACCCAGTTCCACCCCGAGAAGAGCCAGCGTTTTGGGCTGGCGCTGATCTCGAACTTCCTGAAGTGGAAGCCGTGATCCTCTTTCCCGCGATCGATCTGAAGAACGGCCAATGCGTGCGGCTCGAACAGGGCGACATGGCGCGCGCGACCGTGTTCAACCTCGATCCGGCCGCGCAGGCCAGGAGCTTTGCCGCGCAGGGCTTCGAATATCTGCACGTCGTCGATCTCGACGGCGCCTTTGCCGGCAAGCCGGTCAATGCGCAGGCCGTCGAGGCGATGCTGAAGGCCGTCACCATGCCGGTGCAGCTCGGCGGCGGCATCCGCGATCTCCGGACCGTGGAAGCCTGGCTCGCCAAGGGCATCACACGCGTCATCATCGGCACCGCCGCGGTGCGCGATCCCGCGTTGGTGAAGAGCGCGGCGAAGGCATTTCCCGGCCGCGTCGCGGTCGGCCTCGACGCGCGCGACGGCAAGGTCGCGGTCGAAGGCTGGGCCGAGACCTCGCAAGTGACGGCGCTGGAGATCGCGCAGCGTTTCGAGGATGCCGGCGTTGCCGCCATCATCTTCACCGACATCGCCCGCGACGGCCTGCTGAAGGGCCTCAATCTCGACGCCACCATCGCGCTGGCCGATCGCATCTCGATTCCCGTGATCGCCTCGGGCGGCTTTGCTTCGATCGACGACGTCAAAGCGATGCTGGCGCCGCGCGCCAAAAAGCTCGCCGGCGCCATCGCCGGCCGCGCGCTCTATGACGGCCGGCTCGATCCGTCGGCCGCGCTGGCGCTGATCCGCGCGCGCGCGCCGCGGCCTAGGAGTTCCCAAATGTTCAAGGTGCGCGTCATTCCCTGCCTCGACGTCAAGGACGGCCGCGTGGTCAAGGGCATCAATTTCGTCAATCTGCGCGACGCCGGCGATCCCGTCGAAGCCGCGATCGCCTATGACGCGGCCGGCGCCGACGAGCTCTGCTTCCTCGACATCACCGCCACCCATGAGAACCGCGGCATCATGCTCGACGTGGTCCGGCGCACCGCGGAAGCCTGCTTCATGCCGCTCACCGTCGGCGGCGGCGTGCGCACCATCGACGACATCAGGACGCTGCTGCGCTCCGGCGCCGACAAGGTCTCGATCAATTCGGCCGCAGTGGCGCGCCGCGAATTCGTCAAGGAAGCCGCGGAAAAATTCGGCGAGCAGTGCATCGTGGTCGCGATCGACGCCAAGCGGGTGCAGCGGTCCGGTGGCGCCAGCCGCTGGGAAATCTTCACCCATGGCGGACGCAAATCCACCGGCATCGATGCCATCGAATATGCCCAGGAGGTGGTGGCGCTCGGCGCCGGCGAAATCCTGCTGACCTCGATGGACCGCGACGGCACCAGGCAGGGTTTTGATATCCCGCTGACCCAGGCCATCGCCGACAGTATCCCGGTGCCGGTCATCGCCTCCGGCGGGGTCGGCAATCTCGACCATCTGGTCGAAGGGATCAGCAAAGGGCACGCCACCGCGGTGCTGGCTGCCTCGATCTTCCACTTCGGCGAATTCACCATCCGTCAGGCCAAGGACCACATGGTCCGCGCCGGCCTGCCGATGCGGATCGATCCCTAGTGCCGCCGATCTGAAGTCCCTGGCTCACTCGCGGCGAAATCGGGTTCAGGGACTTCAGATCGGAAGCGGCACTAGAATCATAAATTTGCTAGTGCCCATAACTTTCCGAAGTCCGCGAGAAGGTATTGCTGCGAGGTTGCGCGGACTTCGGAAAGTGGGCACTAGGACTCTCCGTCACAAAGCTGCTACATCTGCCGCCAACGGCTGCCTGTTCCGAGTCCTGTTGATGTCGCGTTTCACCGTTCATGATCTTGCCGCCACCATCGATGCCCGCGCCGCGTCGGGCGGCGAGGCGTCGTATACCAGGAAGCTGCTCGACAAGGGCGCCGAGCACTGCGCCAAGAAATTCGGCGAAGAGGCGGTGGAAACCGTGATCGCGGCGATCGAGAACGATCGCGCGCATCTGATCGCCGAGAGCGCCGACCTCCTGTTTCATCTGCTCGTGCTGTTGAAGGCGCGCGGGATCAGTCTTGCGGATGTCGAGGCGGCGCTGGCGCAGCGCACATCGATGTCCGGGCTTGAAGAAAAGGCCGCGCGCAAGCGTGAACAATAAAGCGGGACATGCTCATGGATGTTCGGGCCCCAGACCAGCAATATAATCCGTATCGGGTCTTCACGCGCGAGCAGTGGGCGCATTTGCGCGACGATACGCCGATGACGCTGGAGCCCGGCGAGTTCGACCGAATACGTTCGTTGCATGACCGCCTCGACCTCAGGGAGGTCGAGGAAATCTATCTGCCGCTGTCGCGCCTGCTGTCGATCTATGTCGATGCCGCGCAGCGGCTGTATTATTCGCAGCGTCAGTTCCTCGCCATCCGCGACCGCAAGATGCCCTACATCATCGGCATCGCCGGCTCGGTTGCGGGCGGCAAGTCGACCACGGCGCGCGTGCTGCAGGCGCTGCTGGCACGATGGTCGCCGCGACCCAAGGTCGAACTGGTGACGACCGACGGCTTCCTCTATCCGAACGCGGTGCTCGAGCGGCTGGGATTGATCCAGAAGAAGGGATTCCCGGCGAGCTACGATCTGCCGTTGCTGCTGTCGTTCCTGAGCGACATCAAGGCCGGCCGGCGGCAGGTGCGCGCGCCGGTCTATTCGCATTTGAGCTGGGACATCGTGCCGAACCAGTGGCAGGAGGTCGATCAGCCCGACATCCTGATCGTCGAGGGCGTCAACGTGCTGCAGACCGGCCCGTTGCCGCGTGACGGCAAGGCGGTGCCGGTCGTCTCCGACTTTTTCGACTTCTCGGTCTATATCGACGCCGAGGAGTCGGTGCTGCGGCAGTGGTATGTGACGCGCTGGCTGACGCTGCGCGACACCGCGTTCGCCGATCCAAAATCCTACTTCCATCGTTATGCGCTGCTGTCGGACGAGGAGGCGATCGCCACCGCCACCGCGATCTGGGAGCGCACCAACCTCGCCAATCTCGAGGACAACATCCTGCCGACCCGGCCGCGCGCGACGCTGATCCTGAAGAAGGGCGCCGGATCACGTCATCGAGACGGTGGCGCTGCGACGGCTGTAGGACTCAGGCGGCGAGGTGCTTTGCGCCGGCAACGCCCGCCAGCGCCTCGGCGAGCTTTTCGCGGTCGAGCGGCTTGATCAAGAATCCGTCCATGCCGGCTTCGAAGCAGGCATAGCGGTCCTCCACCAGCGTGTTGGCGGTGAGCGCCAGGATCGGCGTGCGGCGGCCGGGCTCGCCGGCTTCGCTGGCGCGAATGCGCTTGGCGGTCTCGATGCCGTCGAGCTCGGGCATCTGGATGTCCATCAGCACGAGGTCGTAGGGCGTACCGGCACTTTTCGCGGCGAACCAGGATTCCAGCGCCGCCTCGCCATTGGTCGCGATCACGGATTGATGGCCAAGCCGCGTCAGCAGCGAGCGCATCAGCAGCGCGTTGATCTCGTTGTCCTCGGCGACCAGCACCGACAGGCCGCGCGCCGGCTTCTCCACAACCGTCTCGACGGGATCGTCGATCGCCACGTCCGCGGCAAGGTTTGGCGACGCCACTTCCGGCGCGGCCGTCAGGCGTGCCGCGAGCGAGGCCGCGCGCAGCGGTTTCACCAGATAGCCGGTGAAGGCGGATGACGGCTTGATCTCCTGCCGCGCCGCCGGCGTGAACATCACGATCCGCTGCGTCGCGTGCTTGCGCGCGGCATGGCCAAGCGCTTCGGCGGCGTCGGCGCCAAGCGCATGATCGATCAGCACGGCGTGCCAGACGCGCTCCGGCAACAACGCCAGCGCGACGTCGAGGCCGGCGGCCTCGCAGGTCTGTGCGCCCCAGCGCTGCAGCCGACGCGCCACCAGTGAGGCCTCGATGCCTTGCTGCGACACCAGCATGACGGATTGGCCGCTCAGGTCGGGCGCAGCGAATTTGCGCGGCTCGCCTGCCGACGGCATCAAGGGGATCGCAGCCTCGAAGGTCGAGCCCGCGCCAGGCTGGCTCTCCAGCGTCATACGCCCGCCCATGCGCTTGACGATGCGCTCGGAGATGCTCAGGCCGAGGCCGGTGCCGCCATAATTGCGTGCGATGCGCTCGTCGGCCTGCTCGAACTCGCGAAAAATCCGCTCGCGCGCCTCGGGCGCGATCCCGATGCCGGTGTCGCGCACCTGGAAGCTGATCTCGTTCGGCCAGATGCCGGGCTCGACGATCAGCGCGACGCCGCCTTGCGCGGTGAACTTGATGGCATTGCCGGCGAGATTGAGCAGCACCTGGCGCAGCCGCGCCGCATCGCCGACCACATCCAGCGGCAGGCGCTCGTCGACATAGGCCGCGATCTCGAGGTTCTTTGCCTGCGCGCGCGGGCGCCAGCAATTCGGTGATGTCCTCGATCAGCGCGGTCAGATTGAACGGGCGCTGTTCCAGGTCGATCTTGCCGGCCTCGATCTTGGAATAGTCCAGCAGTTCCTCGATCAGCGACAGCAGCGCGTCGCCCGAGGTCTTCACGGCCTTGGCGTAGGTGTTTTGCTCCGGCGTCAGCGGCGTGTCGAGCAGCAGCGAGCTCATGCCGATGATGCCGTTCAGCGGCGTGCGGATTTCGTGGCTCGCCATCGCGAGGAAACGCGACTTGGCGCGGTTGGCGGCGTCGGCCTGGTCGCGCGCCTCCGACAGCGCGCGCTCGGTCTCGGTGCGGTCGGTGACGTCGCGGCCGACACATTGCAGCTCGGCCGGCTGGCCGGCGTCGGAACGCACCAGCCCCTCGCGCCAGGCGATCCATCTCGGTCCAAGCCGCGTTGCGATCTTCTGGTCGTGGATACGCGTGCCGTTGCTCTCGATCGCGCTGTCGCCCTGCTCCAGCACCTCGAAATTGAAGCGCGTGCCGATCAGCGCCTCGCGCGGCCGCTCCGCCATCTGGCAATAGGCATCGTTGGCGAAGGTGATGTGACCGCGCGCATCGCGCATCACGATCAGGTCGCCCTGCTGCTCAAACAGGCTGCGGGCGCGTTCGGCGGCCTCCTGCAGCTCCCAATTGCGGTCGGCGAGCGCTTCGTTATGCAGCACGATCTTGTGCAGCTTCTTGCGCTGCAGGCGCAGACGGATGCTCAACGTCGCCAGCGCGACGCAGGCGATCGCGAACAGGAAACTCGCGCCGATCGCAAAGGCGTGCGCGTTGTAGCCGGAGCTCTCGGAGCGGCTGCCGGCGATGAAGCCATAGGCGCCGCCGAAGGCGGCCGAGAAGATCATGAAGGAGCGGATGGCGGCGATCAGCCAGGGATGGCGGCGGCCGAAGCGGCGTAGGCGTAGTTTGATCCGGAAGATCCGTCCCATTCCAGATTGACTCACAAGCAGGAGGATGCCGCGCTTGGCGTGACGATGCTTTGTCGATCTTGCGAAGTGTTTGAGGCGATGCCGCTTGTTGCCGCGCCCTGCGAACAGGGTTAGCGAAACGTTAACGGCTTAGTTCAGCGAAGGCGAGATGGCGGCGATCGCCATGGGCGCCGACGATCAGGGCGGCGGCGTCGCGCTCGGTGAAGCGCGTCGACTGCACGAAGATGCGGTAGTCGGCCGGGCCGTCATCATGCGACAGGAAGATGACGGGAGACGAGGCGCTGGGGCGGCTGGAGATCGCGACGAACTGTGTCGCTGCCGTTGCCGCGCAGGCATTCTCTTCAGCCGCATCCGCGTCCGTCGATCACGGCGAAGTCGGCGGTCGCGGCATTGTCGGAGACCGCGACCCGGACGGTCGCAAGCCTGGGATCGTCGGTGAAGCTGACACGGAGATCGGCGTGCCAGGGCGCGCTGGCAAGCTGCACGGTTCCGGTCGCAACCGCGATGCAGGGAAGGTCGGCAGGGAAGAACTCGATGCGGGCAAGGATCGCGGCGGCAATCAGCGGGACGACCGAGACCAGGACCTTGAAACGCAGCATGATACGCACCCGCTTGATAAGACCCTGCAACACGCCGGGCCTTATGGTTGGCGGAGTGTAAAGAAAACTCGTTACTGGCGGGTTGACGGGGCGCCTCACGCCGCGTGGCGGACGTCTTCGGCGAGCGCGCGATAGGACAGCGCTTCGGCCAGATGCAGCCGGCCGATCTTTTCGGCGCCGTCGAGGTCGGCGAGCGTCCGCGCGACGCGGAGCACGCGGTGATAGCCGCGCGCCGACAATCGCATGGTGTCGGCGGCATCGCGCAACAGCTTTTGTCCCTGCGCATCCGGCTTTGCGATCTCTTCCAGCAGCGCTGCCGGCGCTTCCGCATTGGTGCGAACGTCCGTGAGACCGGCGGCCGCGTAGCGCGCCAGTTGAATGTCGCGCGCAGCCGCGACGCGGGCCGCGACTTCGGCGGAACCTTCCGCCGGCGGCGGCAGGATCAGATCGGCGGCGGTGACCGCGGGCACCTCGATGCGCAGATCGATGCGGTCCATCAGCGGACCGGAAATCCGCATCTGATAGTCCGAGGTGCAGCGGTCGATCGGTCCGCGCTTGCAGGCATAGCCGGGCTCGAAGGCGTGACCGCAGCGGCACGGGTTCATCGCCGCAACCAGCATGAAGCGCGCAGGATAGGTGACGCGGTGATTGGCGCGCGACACCGCGACCTCGCCGTTCTCCAGCGGCTGGCGCAGCGAGTCCAGCACCCGCGGATCGAACTCCGGCAATTCGTCGAGGAACAGCACGCCGTGATGGGCGAGCGAGATTTCGCCGGGTTTTGCGCGAATGCCGCCGCCGGTCAGCGCGGCCATGCTCGCGGAATGATGCGGGCTGCGGAACGGCCGCTGCGAGGTCAGCGCGCCGCCTTCGATCTCGCCGGCGACGGAAGCGATCATCGAGACTTCCAGCAGCTCCGATGGCGACAGCGGCGGCAGGATCGAGGGCAGCCTTGCCGCGAGCATCGACTTGCCCGCGCCGGGCGCGCCGATCATGAGCAAATGATGTCCGCCCGCGGCCGCGATCTCGAGCGCGCGCTTGGCGCTCTCCTGGCCCTTGATGTCGCGCAGGTCGAGCTGCGCGGCGGGCGCCTGCCGCACCTTCGGCTGCGGCCGCGACAGCACCTGCGTGCCGCGAAAATGATTGGCGATCTGGATCAGCGAATTGGCCGCGATGATCTGGATGTCGGGGCTGGCCCAGGCGGCTTCCGCGCCGCAGGCCGCGGGGCAGATCAGGCCTTCGTCGCGCGAATTGGCGCCGATCGCAGCCGGCAACACGCCCGCGACCGGCGCGATCGAGCCGTCGAGCCCGAGTTCGCCAAGCACCGTGAAGCCGGTCAGCGCATCGGACGGGATCGCGCCGATCGCCGCCATCAGCCCGAGCGCAATCGGCAGGTCGTAATGGCTGCCTTCCTTCGGCAGGTCGGCGGGCGCGAGGTTGACCGTGATCCGGCGGGCCGGCAGGGCGAGACCCGAGGCGATCAGCGCCGAGCGCACCCGCTCGCGCGCCTCCGAGACGGCCTTGTCGGCGAGGCCAACGACATGGAAGGCGGGCAAGCCCGGGCGAGACCTGGACCTGCACGTCGACCGCGCGGGCCTCGATCCCCTCAAAGGCAACGGTGGAAACCCGCGCGACCATACCTCGCCCTTATTGTCCGCAATCGAGGGTAGCGGAACTCGACGAAAGAAGCAAGAACATTAGGAGAACATAGGTGGACGCCAACGACCTCGGCGGGAAAGTTCGCCTGCCCGGCCTCATTCCACGGTCATGTTGTAGACGATCTTGCTGCAGCCCGTGATGAAGCCCTTCCCTGCCGCAAATGCGAAGCATGAACGGGTCGTTCCCGATGAAGCCGGTTGGCGCGGTGTAGGAGTAAGTGCCGCCTTCATGCAAACGCAGCGTGCCGTGGGCGGGCGGTTCGGTCAGGTACAGCCGCCGGAAGGTCGCGATACGGCCCGTGCGATAATAGCCGTTGCAGGTCCGGCCCTGCTTGATGTCGCCGTGGCCCTTCCACGGACCTTCACTGGTGATTAGATGGAAATGGATCGGCGCGATGCAGGCGGCCTGAAGCGGTGACTGCGACAGCAGCAGGCCTGCGGACAACAGAACGAGCTGCCACCTCATCACGCATCCCCTAACTCCGTTTCTTCTCGATAGCGTCCCAGATCTTTGCGGCGACATCGGGTCCGCCGAGCCGCGCGATCGCCCGAATGCCGGTCGGCGAAGTCACATTGATTTCAGTGAGATTGCCGTCGATCACGTCGATGCCGACAAACAAAAGCCCGCGTTTCTTCAATTCGGGGCCAAGCGTCGTGCAGATTTCGCGCTCGCGCGGCGTCAGCTCGGTGGCCTGCGCGGCACCGCCGCGCACCATGTTGGAGCGCAGATCGTCCGCCGCCGGCACGCGATTGACCGCGCCGGCGAACTCGCCGTCGACCAGGATGATGCGCTTGTCGCCATGCTTGACCTCGGGGAGGAAGCGCTGGATCACCCAGGGCTCCCTGAACGTCACCGAGAACATGTCGAACAGCGAGCCGAAATTCATGTCCTGCGGCATGATGCGGAAGACGGCCGCGCCGCCATGGCCGTGCAGCGGCTTCATCACCACCGCGCCATGGGTGTCGCGGAAGGCGTTGATCTCGTCGAGGTCGCGCGAGATCAGGGTCGGCGGCATCAGCTGCGGGAAATTCATCACGAACAGCTTTTCCGGCGCGTTGCGGACGCTGGCCGGATCGTTCACCACCAGTGTCTTCGGGTGGATGTGCTCGAGCATATGCGTCGAGGTGATGTAGGCGAGGTCGAACGGCGGATCCTGCCGCAGCAGCACGACGTCGAATGAGCGCAGCGAGGTGCGCTTGGGCTCGCCGAGCGTGAAATGATTGCCGACCTCGTCGCGCACGGTGAGCAGTTGCACCGGCGCGAAGATGTCGTCGCCGACCTGCGACAGCTTGTCGGGCGTGTAATAGGACAGGCCGTGGCCGCGCTTTTGCGCCTCCAGCAGCAGCGCAAAGGTGGAATCGCCGCGGATGTTGATGCGCGCGATGGGGTCCATCTGGACGGCGACGTTCAAGGTCATGGAAAGGTCCGGGTCAGGAGAGGAAGCTTTAAGGCGAGGCGTCGAATGCCGCTAACAGATGGCGCGGCAGGCGCCGCGGCGCAATCAGGATTGCGTCAAAACGCAGCTCGAATTCGGCATATTCGGGATGCGCGGCAAGCCAGGCCTGCGCGGCATCGATGATGCGCGCCTGCTGCCGCGGCGTCACCGCGAATGCGGCGTCATCGAGCGTGGCGCGCGCCTTGACCTCGACAAAGGCGAGCAGATTGCGCCGCCTGACGATCAGGTCGATCTCGCCATGGGGCGATGCGGAAGCGCTTGGCGAGGATGCGGTAGCCCTTGGCGAACAGGAAAGCGGCGGCGCGGCTTTCCGCGGAAATGCCGGTCTGGAACGCGGCGACGCGTTCGGGCGAGGCCTGCCTTCGGCGGAGCGCGGTCAGTCTTCGCCATCGCCGCGTGTGTCCTTTGCAAGCTCGAGCGCGCGGGCATAGACCTCGCGGCGTGGCCGGCCCGACAATTCGACGGCGTGGGCGACGGCGTCTTTCACGCTGTGATGCTCGAGCTGATCGCGCAGGAGATTGTCGAGCGCCTCCTCCGTCAATGCTTGCGCGTCCGCTGGCGGCGGGCCGATCACCAGCACGAACTCGCCGCGCGTCTCCAGCGTCTCGGCCTGGCCTGCGAGTTCGGCGAGCGGACCGCGCGTCACCTCTTCATGCAGCTTGGTGAGCTCGCGGCAGATCGCGGCTTCGCGCGCGCCCATGATCGCGGCGAGATCGGCAAGCGTGGCCTGTACGCGATTGCCGGATTCGAACAGCACCAGCGTCGCGTCGATCCGCGCGAGCTCGGCGAGCCGCGCACGTCGCGCGGTTTCCTTTGCCGGCAGAAAACCCTCGAAGAAAAACCGGTCGGTCGGCAGCGCCGCGACCGAGAGTGCGGTCGAGAACCGACGACGGTCCCGGCAGCGCCGTCACCGCGATGCCCCGCGGCGCAGGCTTCGCGCACCAGCTTGAAGCCGGGGTCCGATATCAGCGGCGTGCCGGCATCGGACACCAGCGCGATCGCCGCGCCTTGCGCCAGCCGCGCAAGGATTTTCGGCCGCGCGGTCGCGGCATTGTGCTCGTGATAGGGCGTGAGTTCCGCCGCAATGCCGTAGCGCTCGGTCAGGCGGCGCGTGATGCGGGTGTCCTCGCAGGCGATGACGTCGACGCCGGCCAGCGTCTCGAGCGCACGCAACGGTAATGTCGCCGAGATTGCCGATCGGGGTCGCCACCAGATGCAGACCGGCCGCTGCCTTGGGCGCAGGGAACACGTGCCCGCCCATCGTATAGGTGCGTTGGGCGGGTTCCCCACGGCCTTCGGTATTTATCGGGGCAGCTTTTGCGCGCATAATGCCACCTTAAGGGGCAGATGATCCCGGCGCCACATCAAGCCGTTCATGCGGCCGTACAACGGCGAAGGGCGAGACTGGTGCAACCAAGGCCGATCGGCGGGGGCCATAAACCTTTTGTTTTGGTTAACTATTCGCCGACAATATGCCTGAATCCGCCCCTCCTGCTCTTTTCGGAGGCGCGTTTTGGCTGACCTCGCGGTCGGTCGATGAAGAGATGTAATGGTGGGCTCGTTCAAACCCGGAAGTTCTTCTTCCGGTCAATCCCCGAAGCCGCAAACCACGACCCGGCGGACAGCGATCGGCCTTGTGCTCGGCGCGCCGCTGCTGTCGGCCTGCGCCGGCGTGCAGCAGAGCCTCAGCCAGTTCGGCGGTTCGCCCTCCGCGCCGGCCGGTCCGGCGCAACAGCCCCTCGTCGCCGGCAACGGCCAGGTCAAGGTCGGACTGATCCTGCCGCTGTCGGCGTCGGGCAATGCCGGGGTCGCCGCGCTATCGATGAAGAACGCCGCGGAAATGGCGCTCGCGGAATTCCAGAATCCGAACATCCAGATCCTGATCAAGGACGACGGCGGCTCGCCCTCGGGCGCGCAGGCCGGCGCGCAGCAGGCGGTCGATGAAGGCGCCGAGATCCTCCTGGGACCGTTATTCGCCGCTTCCGTGCCGGCGGTGGCGCAGGTCGCGCGCACGCGCGGCATTTCCGTGATCGCGTTCTCGACCGATTCCAGCATCGCCGGCCGCGGCGTCTATCTGTTGAGCTTCCTGCCGGAGTCCGACGTCAGCCGCATCGTCGAATATTCGGCGAGCATCGGCAAAAAATCCTTTGCCGCGCTGTTGCCCGAGAACGCCTATGGCAATGTGGTGGAGGCCGCCTTCAAGACCGCGGTGAGCCGCCGCGGCGGACGCATTGCCGCCTTCGAGAAATATGGCGCCGATCGCGCTGCGCCGGCTCGCACCGTGGCGCAGGCGCTCGGAAGCGCGGATGCGCTGATGATCGCCGATGACGGCGACTCCGTTGTCGCCACCGCGGAGGCACTGACCGCCGCCGGCGCCAACCTGCGCAACATCCAGCTGCTCGGCACCGGGCTGTGGGACAATCCGCGCGTGTTCTCCAATCCCAATCTGCAGGGCGGTCTCTATGCGGCGCCGGACCCGGCCGGCTTCCGCGCCTTCTCCGGCCGCTATCGCACGCGCTATGGCAACGAGCCGGTGCGCACGGCGACGCTTGCCTATGATGCTGTTGCGCTGGTTGCGGCGCTGGCGCGGCAAGGCGGGCAGAAGTTTTCGCAGGATGTGCTGACCAATCCCTCCGGCTTTGCCGGCATCGACGGGCTGTTCCGTTTCCGCCCCGACGGCACCAATGAGCGGGGACTTGCGGTGATGCGCGTCGGCAGTACCGGCGGCGTGGCCGTTGCGGGCTCGCCGAAGAGTTTTGGGGCTTAGCGCATGATCCGGAAAAGTGGGAACCGGTTTTCCGATAAGATCATGCGCAAATAATTAGGCCGCTAAATCCGCCACCACCGCATCGAGCACGGGAAATCCGGCCTGCGTCACCCGCAGCCGGCCGTCGGCATCGACGGCGATCGCGCCTTCTTCACGCAAGCACGGCGATGCGCCGCGGATCGAGCGCGCGGCCTGACAGCGCGGCATAGCGTTCGGGATCGATGCCTTCCCTCAGCCGCAGGCCCATCAGCAGGAATTCGTCGGCGCGCTCCTCGCGATTGAGCACGTCATCGGTGACGACGCCATGGCCGTTGGCCTCGACCCGCATCAGCCACGCCTCGGGACGCTTCTCGGTTGCGGTCGCGTGCCTGACGCCGCCGATGTCGAGCCGGCCATGCGCGCCCGGCCCGATGCCGGCATATTCCTGGCCGCGCCAATAGACGAGATTGTGCCGGCACTCCGCGCCTGCGCGCGCGTGGTTGGAAATCTCGTAGGCCGGCAGATCGTGCCTGGCGCAGACCTCCTGCGTCACGTCATAGAGCGCGCGTGCCATCGCCTCATCCGGCGTCTTCAACTTGCCGGCGGCATGCAGGCCGAAGAACGGCGTGCCCTCCTCGATGGTCAGTTGATAGAGCGAGAGATGTTCGGCGGCTTCCGATATCGCGAGCTTCAGCTCATCCGCCCACATCGCGGGCGTCTGCTCGGGCGCGCATAGATCAGGTCGAAGGAATAGCGCTCGAAGGATTTGCGCGCGATCGCCACCGCATCGAGCGCCTCGCGCGCACTATGCAGCCGGCCCAGTTCCTTCAGCGAGGGATCGTTGAGCGCCTGCACGCCGAGCGAGACGCGGTTGACGCCGGCGGCGCGATAGCCGGCAAAGCGCGTCGCCTCGACGCTGGTCGGATTGGCTTCGAGCGTGACTTCGGCATCGGGCGCAACGCGCCAATGCTTGCCGATCGCGTCGAGAATCGCGCCGACGGTCTTCGGCTGCATCAGTGACGGCGTGCCGCCGCCGAGGAAGATCGAAGTGACTTCGCGCCCGGGCACGCGCGCGGCCGTGGTTTCGATCTCGCGCGCAAAGGCGCGGGCAAAGCGCTCTTCGTCGATCGCGGCATGGCGGACATGGCTGTTGAAGTCGCAATACGGGCATTTCGACAGGCAGAACGGCCAGTGCACATAGACGCCGAAGGCTTTTTGTTCGACGTCGGTCAAAGGCAAATCTCCGCAAGCTTGACGAAAGCGCGGGCGCGGTGCGACAGGCCGAGGCCGAGCGGCGGCATGCCGTGCTTCTCGATACTGGTCATCTCGCCGAAGGTCCTGACGTAGCCATCCGGCTGGAACATCGGGTCATAGCCGAAGCCGGCGGTGCCGCGCGGCGGCCAGACCAGCGTGCCGTCGGCGCGCGCCTCGACCTCTTCGAGATGATCGTCGGGCCAGGCGACGCACAGCGCGGAGACGAAATGCGCAGCTCGCGCTGGTCCGGCGCCGTTGCGCCGCGCTCGCGCAACAGCCGCTCGATCCGCGCCATCGCCTCGTTGAAATCCTTGTTCGGGCCGGCCCAGCGGGCGCTGTAGATGCCGGGCGCGCCGTCGAGCGCGTCGACCACGAGGCCGGAATCGTCGGCAAAGGCCGGCAGCTTTGCGGCCTGCGCGGCGGCGACCGCCTTGATCCGCGCATTGGCGAGAAAAGTCTTGCCGGTTTCCTCGGGTTCGCCGAGCCCGAGCTCGCCCGCGGAGACCGCCTCGACGCCGTGCGGCGCCAGCAGCTCGCGCATCTCGGCGAGCTTGCCGGGATTGTGGGTCGCGATCACGAGCTTGCCGGAGATTTTCCGATGCATGGTGCTATGCGACGGCGATCTTCTGCAGATCGACCAGCCGCGCCACGCCCTTCTTGGCCAGCGCGATCAGCGCCAGCAATTCGTCCTGCGAGAACGGCGTCTTCTCCGCGGTGCCCTGCACCTCGACGATGCGGCCGTCGCCGGTCATGACGAAATTGGCGTCGGTGTCGGCTTCCGAATCCTCGGCATAGTCGAGATCGAGCACCGGCGTGCCGCCATAGATGCCGCAGGAGATCGCGGCGACATTGTCGCGCAGCACATTGGTCTTGATCATGTTGCGCGACTTCATCCAGTTCAGGCAATCGGCGAGCGCGACCCAGCCGCCGGTGATCGCGGCCGTGCGCGTGCCGCCATCGGCCTGCAGCACGTCGCAATCGACGGTGATCTGCCGCTCGCCGAGCGCCTGGAGGTCGACGACGGCGCGCAGCGAACGGCCGATCAGCCGCTGGATCTCGACGGTGCGTCCGCCCTGCTTGCCGGCGGAGGCCTCGCGGCGCGTGCGTTCCAGCGTGGCGCGCGGCAGCATGCCGTATTCGGCCGTGACCCAGCCGCGGCCCTGTCCCTTCAGCCAGGGCGGCAGCCGCTCTTCCAGCGTGGCGGTGACCAGCACATGGGTGTCGCCGAATTTCACCAGGCACGAGCCTTCCGCATATTTGACGACGCCGCGCTCCAGCGAGACGGCGCGCAGTTCGTCGGGGGCACGGCGGCTTGGCCGCATGGGGATTCTCCGCGAAAATCGGGGCAAGGAACTTCGCGGCAGCTTGTAGGAGCGTGGGCCGAGCGCGGCAAGGCCCTTAACCATGCTTTTGACGCGGCCTCTCGCGCCTTGTCAGGGACGCCAAGGGCGGACACATTAGAGGGTAGTTGCAACGGAGTTCTTGGTGGCCCAACACGATCCGATTCCCCTGATCGCGCCGCAATCCGGGCTGGCCCAGCTCAACGAGCGTTCGCGCGACATTTTTCGGCAAATCGTCGAGAGTTATCTGGCGACCGGCGAGCCCGTCGGCTCGCGGAACATCTCGCGCCTGATTGCCGTTCCGCTGTCGCCCGCCTCGGTGCGCAACGTGATGGCCGATCTCGAACAGGCCGGCCTGATCTATGCGCCGCATACCTCCGCCGGCCGGTTGCCGACCGAGCGCGGCCTGCGTTTCTTCGTCGACGCCCTGATGCAGGTCGGCGATCTCACCGAGGCCGAGCGGCAGTCGATCCAGAGCCAGCTCGCCTCCGTCGGTCGTGCGCAATCGGTCGAAGCGGCGCTTGGCGAAGCCTTGACGCGGTTGTCCGGCCTGACCCGCGCCGCCGCCGTGGTGCTGACCGCCAAGTCCAATACGCGGCTCAAACATATCGAGTTCGTGCGGCTGGAACCCGAGCGCGCGCTGGTCGGTGCTGGTCGGCGAGGACGGCCAGGTCGAGAACCGCGTCCTGACCTTGCCGCCCGGCGTTCCCCCGTCCGCGCTGACGGAAGCGACCAACTTCCTCAACGCGCGCATCCGCGGCCGCACGCTTGCCGAAGCGCGGCTCGAATTGGAGACGGCGTTGGCCGAGAGTCGCGCCGAGCTCGATCAGCTGACGCAGAAGGTGATCACGGCAGGGCTCGCGAGCTGGTCGGGTGGCGAGACCGAGGACCGGCAGTTGATCGTGCGCGGTCACGCCAATCTGCTCGAAGACTTGCATGCGCTCGAAGACCTGGAACGGGTTCGATCGCTGTTCGACGATCTCGAAACCAAGCGCGGCGTGATCGACCTGCTCGGCCGCGCCGAAAGCGCCGAGGGCGTGCGCATCTTCATCGGTTCGGAGAACAAGCTGTTCTCGCTGTCGGGCTCCTCCACCATCATCTCGCCCTATCGCGACGCCGCCGGCCATATCGTCGGCGTGCTCGGCGTGATCGGGCCGACGCGGCTCAACTACGCCCGCGTGATCCCGACGGTGGACTATGCCGCGCGCATCGTGAGCCGCCTGCTCGGCGGTTGACGCGGGTCGCGATCACGGGCGCTTGATTTTCGCGCCCCTAAAGCACGATATGGCGGCCGACAGCATTGCTCAGTCCAGTCCGATTGTCCGAGAAGGCCCTTGATGACCGATTCCGACCGCAAGAACGATCCGGCGAACCCGGCAGAGGCCGGCGAGCCCGTCGTCTCGAAACCCTACATCATGCCCGACGATCCCGAGGAAGGATCGGTCGAGGCGCTGGCGAAGGAAGTCGCCGAATTGCGCGACAAGATGCTGCGCACGCTGGCCGAGATGGAGAACCTGCGGCAGCGGACCCGCCGCGAGGTCGCCGACGCCAAGACCTACGGCATCACCGGTTTCGCCCGCGACATTCTCGACATCGCCGACAATCTGCAGCGCGCGCTGGATGCGGTTCCGCCGGAAGCAAAGACCACCGCCGATCCCGGCCTGAAGGCGCTGATGGAGGGCGTGGAGCTGACCGAACGCTCGCTGCTCAACACGCTGGAGAAGAACGGCGTCAGGAAGTTCGATCCGTCCGGCGAGAGGTTCGATCCGAATTTCCAGCAGGCGATGTACGAGGTGCCTGACCCGTCGGTGCCCGCGGGCACGGTGGTGCAGGTCGTGCAGGCCGGCTACATGATCGGGGAGCGCATCTTGCGCCCGGCGCTGGTCGGCGTCTCCAAGGGCGGCGCGAAGCCTGCGCCCGCCTCGGCCGCTAACGGCAACGACAACGTCGCCTAGCCCTTCGGCTTGATGCCATCGCGAACGCTGCGAAAGCGCGGGAATGCCGCCGGCCACTGGTCGCGCGGCGCGCTGCCGACGATGCGCAGCATCTGCGGACCGCCGAAGCGCAGCCACTGCACCACCGTCACGGCCGTATTGTCCTTGCCGCTGATGCCGTCGAGCCGCGTCTCATAGGCGGGCATGCCGTCGATCCTGATCGGCTCCGACATGGTGAGATGTGCTTCGCGTACGCCCGGGATCTGAGTGGCAGTCTGCTGGGCAAAACGCGCGCGATCGTCGGGCTCGGGCGGGGTTTGGCCGATCAGGCCGATGATCATGAACGGCGCCGGCTCGAAGCCGGTGTCCTCATTGCCGTCGGCGAGGATCATCGCTGCGCCGGGCGCCAGCGTGCGGACGTTCTTGAAGTCGCCGAGGTCGGTGAGCTTGAACGGCATCAGCCCGAGCTGTTCCTCGACCGGCACGTCCTTGCGCAGCGCGACGGTGGAGAACATCTGCTGAATGGCGTCGTCGCTGTAGATCCTGGTGGCGTTCTCCGGAATCTGCACGGCGATATAGCCGGAGAACGTGCCGCCCGAGACGATCATGGAATAGCGCCGCACGGTGTTGGCGCCCTCCTTGCCGGTCTCGGCGGTGTAGTAGGCCGTCCCCGCCGGCGTCTCCATGCTGTGCGGCTTGATGCCGCCTGCGCCTTGCGGATTTTCCGTGAACGCCTTCTTGATCTCGCCATAGGCGTCGGACGGCAGCTCGGTCACCAGCACCTTGACGTTGCCATCTTCGGATTCGAAACCGGGAAAGGTCTTGGATTTGGCGAGGCCGACCAGCGGCGTCAGCCCGACCCGCACGCCTTGCGGGAAGATCGTGTCCGCCGCGAGCGACGGCCGCATGATGGCCGCGAGCAGCGCAAAGGCAGCGAGGAGTCGGGATGGCTTCATGATCAACCTGTGGCTTGGTTTGAGGCCGCTCGATGAGCGGCCATCGCTGCCCAGTGGAGCGGGGTGCTTCGAACCGCCGCCTTTTAGCGGTTTTGCCGACCCGGCAACAGGGTGGGCCGTGGTCTTCCGGAGGTGCGTCCGTTAACACATGGACCAGCCGTCGAACGCAGGCGGAACGGATATTATCTTTCAGCGGCAGGCATTTTCATGGGCCTCCATTGCGGCGCGGTCCTTGCAGGCACCACCCCCCCTCCTATATGAGGCTCACAATTCGCGAAATCGCGAGCATTTGATCCAAGGGGGTTCGGATCGGGCGCCGTCAGGGCCCAGCCAGCCTGCCGCAAAACAAAGGGTATGAGGACCATGGGAAAGGTCATTGGGATCGATCTCGGCACCACGAATTCGTGCGTCGCCGTGATGGATGGCAAAAACGCCAAAGTCATCGAAAACGCCGAGGGCATGCGCACAACTCCGTCGATCGTCGCGTTCAGCGATGACGGCGAGCGCCTCGTCGGCCAGCCGGCCAAGCGCCAGGCGGTCACCAATCCCGAGCGTACCTTCTTCGCAGTGAAGCGCCTGATCGGCCGCCGCTACGACGACCCGATGGTCGAGAAGGACAAGAAGCTCGTCCCCTACAAGATCGTCAAAGCCTCCAACGGCGACGCCTGGGTCGAGGCCGACGGCAAGACCTATTCGCCCTCGCAGATCTCCGCCTTCATCCTGCAGAAGATGAAGGAGACCGCCGAGGCCCATCTCGGCCAGAAGGTCGACCAGGCCGTCATCACCGTTCCCGCATACTTCAACGACGCCCAGCGCCAGGCCACCAAGGATGCCGGCAAGATCGCGGGCCTTGAAGTGCTGCGCATCATCAACGAGCCGACCGCGGCAGCGCTGGCCTATGGCCTCGACAAGACGAAGACCGGCACCATCGCCGTCTACGACCTCGGCGGCGGCACCTTCGATATTTCCATTCTCGAGATCGGCGACGGCGTGTTCGAGGTGAAGTCGACCAATGGCGACACCTTCCTCGGCGGCGAGGATTTCGACATGCGCCTGGTCGGCTATCTCGCCGACGAGTTCCAGAAGGAGCAGGGCATCAACCTGCGCAACGACAAGCTCGCGCTGCAGCGCCTGAAGGAGGCTGCTGAGAAGGCGAAGATCGAGCTGTCCTCGACCACGCAGACCGAGATCAACCTGCCCTTCATCACCGCGGACCAGACCGGGCCGAAGCATCTGACCATGAAGCTCACCCGCGCCAAGTTCGAGGCGCTGGTCGATGACCTCGTCCAGAAGACCATCGAGCCCTGCCGCAAGGCGCTGAAGGACGCCGGCCTGACCGCCGCTGAAGTCGGCGAGGTCGTGCTGGTCGGTGGCATGACCCGCATGCCGAAGGTGCAGGAAGTCGTGAAGCAGCTGTTCGGCAAGGAGCCGCACAAGGGCGTCAACCCCGACGAAGTCGTGGCGATCGGCGCTGCGATCCAGGCCGGCGTGCTGCAGGGCGACGTCAAGGACGTGCTGCTGCTCGACGTGACCCCGCTGTCGCTGGGCATCGAGACGCTGGGCGGCGTGTTCACCCGCATCATCGAGCGCAACACCACGATCCCGACCAAGAAGAGCCAGGTGTTCTCGACCGCCGAGGATAACCAGAACGCGGTCACCATCCGCGTCTTCCAGGGCGAGCGCGAGATGGCGGCCGACAACAAGATGCTCGGCCAGTTCGACCTGATGGGCATTCCGCCGGCGCCGCGCGGCATGCCGCAGATCGAGGTGACCTTCGACATCGACGCCAACGGCATCGTCAACGTCTCGGCCAAGGACAAGGCGACCGGCAAGGAGCAGCAGATCCGCATCCAGGCCTCCGGCGGCCTGTCGGAAGCCGACATCGACAAGATGGTCAAGGATGCCGAAGCCAATGCGGTGGCCGACAAGAAGCGCCGCGAGGCGGTCGACGCCAAGAACCATGCCGACTCGCTGGTGCATTCCACCGAGAAGGCGCTGGCCGAGCACGGCTCGAAGATCGGCGAACCGGAACGCCGCGCCATCGAGGATGCCGTCAGCGACCTCAAGGAAGCGCTGAAGGGCGACGATGCCGAGGCGATCAAGGCCAAGACCAACACGCTGGCGCAGGCTTCGATGAAGCTGGGCGAGGCCATGTACAAGCAGCAGGCCGAAAGCGACGCCGCCAAGGATGCTGCAAAGGATGACGTCGTCGACGCGGAGTTCACCGAGGTCGACGACGACAAGAACAACAAGAAATCTGCCTAAAGGCGGACAACCACCATGACCCTCATTCCAGAGAGCACGCAACGCTCAATGGTCTGGGGGTCATTTTTCATTAAGCCGAAGCTTGCATCTTCCAACATTCGGCAATGAAGACGAAGTTCGGGCGGGTTTGAACGGATGTCGACCAAGCGCTGCTATTACGAAACCCTCGAAGTCGAACGCACCGCGGACGACGGCAAGCTCAAGACGGCGTTCCGCAAGCTCGCGATGAAGTGGCATCCGGACAAGAATCCCGGCGATGCCGAGAGCGAAATCCGCTTCAAGGAAATCAACGAGGCCTATGAGGTCCTGAAAGACGGCCAGAAGCGCGCCGCCTACGATCGCTTCGGCCATGCGGCGTTCGAGCAGGGCGGCGGCATGGGCGGCGGCCATCCCGGCTTCGGTGCCGGCTTCGCCTCCTCCTTCTCCGATATTTTCGAAGACCTGTTCGGCATGGGCGGGCAGCGTTCCCGCGGCGGCCGCGAGCGCGGCGCCGACCTGCGCTACAACATGGAAATCACCCTCGAAGAGGCCTTCCTCGGCAAGACCGCGCAGATCGAGATTCCCGTCTCCGTCACCTGCGAATCCTGTTCGGGCACCGGCGCCAAGGCCGGCACCAAGCCGAAGACCTGCTCGACCTGCGGCGGCGCGGGCCGTATCCGTCAGGCGCAGGGCTTCTTCACGCTGGAGCGGACCTGTCCGGGCTGTCAGGGCCGCGGCCAGATGATCGAGGACGCCTGTCCGTCCTGCGCGGGCTCGGGCCGCGTGCAGCGCGACCGCACGCTGTCGGTGAACATTCCGCAGGGCGTCGAGGACGGCACGCGCATTCGCCTTGCCGGCGAAGGCGAGGCCGGCGTGCGCGGCGGCCCGCCCGGCGACCTCTACATTTTCCTGTCGCTGTCGGCGCATCAGTTCTTCCAGCGCGACGGCGCCGACCTGCATTGCCGCGTCCCGATCTCGATGGTGACGGCGGCGCTCGGCGGCGAGTTCGAGGTGCCGACCATCGACAAGGGCAAGACCAAGGTGAAAATCCCGGCCGGCACCCAGTCGGCGCGGCGCTTCCGCATCGCATCAAAGGGCATGCCGGTGCTGCGCTCGCGCCAGATGGGCGACATGTATGTCCAGGTCGTGGTCGAGACGCCGCAGAACCTCACCAGGAAGCAGCAGGAGCTGCTCGCCGAGTTCGAAAAGCTCTCCTCCGGCGCGACCCAGCCGGAAGCCGCGGGCTTCTTCACCAAGGTCAAGGACTTCTTCGGCAGCCGCACCGGCGGCTAGCCATCTGGCCCAGGAAAAATTCAGCCAGCGCTTGGCGTTATGCCAAATTTGCCGATGCGGTGCAGCGTCGCTGAAACCCCTGTTCGGCTTGACCGTTCTCTCTGCGCGCTATACGTCTTTGTGACTGTTTTCTGACATCCACCGCTTAATCGGCGGTCCCGTCTGGTACTGACATGCCTTTGCAATCGTCCGTGCGTGCGTTGAAAAAACCTCCTCGTCTCGACGATGAGGTTCGTTTTCTGCGGTCATGGATTGAAAAGCCGCTGCATATGGGCGCGGTGATGCCGTCGGGGCGTCTGCTCGCCCGGACCATGGCGCAATATGTCGATATCGATTCCGACGATCCGGTGATCGAGCTCGGGCCGGGCACCGGCGCCATCACCAGCGCCCTGCTCCATCGCGGCGTCGACCAGAAGCGGCTCGTGCTGGTCGAATACAATCCCGGCTTCTGCGCGCTGCTGCGCGACCGCTATCCGCAGGCCAAGGTCGTGCAGGGCGATGCCTATACGCTGCGCGACACGCTCTGGAACGTGCTCGGCGCGCCGGCCTCCGCTGTCGTCTCCGGCCTGCCGCTGGTCACCAAGCCGATGTCGACGCGCCTGAAGCTGATCCGCGATGCCTTCGCCGCACTCGCGCCCGGCGCGCCCTTTGTGCAGTTCACCTATTCGGTCGCGCCGCCGATTCCGAAATCGCTGCCCGGCGTGTCCACAGAGGCCTCCGAGCGGATCTGGATGAACCTTCCGCCCGCCCGCGTCTGGGTGTATCGCAAGGACTAATCTGCCTGCTGCGGCGTGCTTGCGCGGTGGGTTGATCCCGACCGCAAGCTGATTTATGGCCGCACCGAAAATCCTCATCATCCCGGGCTCGCTGCGATCAGGCTCGCATAATGCGAAGCTGGCGATGGCCGCGGCCGACGAGTTCGTGCGCGCCGACGCCGAGGTCACGCGCATCTCGCTCGCCGATTTTCCGCTGCCGATCTATGACGGCGACCTGCAGGCGCGATCCGGCGTGCCCATCAACGCGGTCAATCTCAAGCGCATGATCGGCGCCCATCAGGGCGTGCTGATCGTGACGCCCGAATATAATTCCTCGGTGCCGGCGCTGGTGAAGAACACCATCGACTGGATCACCCGCGTGCAGGACCCGCACGAGGCGCGTGGCCAGGTGTTTCGCGAAAAACCGTTCGCGATTGCCGCGGCCTCTGCGAGCCGGCTTGGCGGAACCCGTGCGCTGGCGGCGTTGCGGCTGATCCTGACGGCCTGCCATGCCGCGGTCATTCCCAACCAGCTCGCGCTGTCATTTGCGGATGAGGCTTATGACGATATGGACAGATTGAAAAATCAGGCCGATATCGATGCGATGAAAGGCCTGGTGCGGCAGTTGATCGAAGTTTCACAACGGATGATGTGAGGTGACCATGCAGCCAGCCATTATCGCGCCCCGCGATCGCGTGATTGTGCCGCTCGATCTGCCGAGTGTCGCTGCGGCGGAAGCGATGGTGACGCGGCTCGGCGACAGCGTGACATTCTACAAGATCGGCTATCAGCTCGCTTATGCCGGCGGACTGCCGCTGGTCTCCCAGCTCGTCAAATCCGGCAAGAAGGTCTTTCTCGATCTCAAGCTGCACGACATCGGCAATACGGTCGCGCGCGGCGTCGAAAGCGTCGCCAAGCTCGGTGCGACCTTCCTCACCGTGCACGCCTATCCGCAAACGCTGAAGGCGGCCGTCGAGGGCCGCGCCGGCTCGGATTTGAAACTGCTGGCAGTCACCGTGCTGACGTCCTACGACGATAGCGATCTGCACGCCGCGGGTTATCGGCTCAACGTGTCCGATCTGGTCGAGGCGCGCGCGCAGCAGGCGCAGGTGCTCGGCCTCGACGGCATCGTCTGTTCGCCGGAGGAAGCGAGCGGCTTGCGCAAGCTCGTCGGTCACCAGATGACGCTGGTGACGCCCGGCATTCGTCCTGCCGGCTCCGAGGTCGGCGACCAGAAGCGCATCATGACCCCGGCGCGGGCGATCGCGGCGGGCAGCGATTATCTCGTGGTCGGACGTCCGATTACGGGCGCCGCGGACCCCAAAGCGGCGGCTGAAGCCGTCCATGCCGAGATCGCGCCAAAGCTCGTTGCGTAAAGGGAAGGAAACGAGAATGGCAAAAGGATACTGGATCGCCCGCGTCGACGTTCACAACGACGAAGGCTACAAGCCCTATGCGTTGGCCAACCCGGCCATCTTCAAGAAATTCGGCGGGCGCTTCGTCGTGCGCGGCGGCAAGTTCGAGGGCCCCGAGGGCACAGAGCCGCTCGCGCAATGTCGTGATCGAATTTCCGGATTATGCGACCGCGCTCGCCTGCTACAACTCGCCGGAATACCAGGCCAACATCAAGGTGCGGCAGCCGCATTCGGTCGCCGACCTCGTGATCATCGAAGGCTACGACGGCCCGCAGCCTTGATCGTCCCATTCGTCGTCATGGCCGGGCTTGACGCCGGCCATCCACGTCTCTGCGAACAACGCAAAGGAAGACGTGGATTGCTTCGGTCGCTAGCGCCGGCGCAATGACGAGTGAGAGACCTCGGTTGCCGGAACAGCCTCCGCCCGCTAATAGGGCGGGGAGAGGGAAACCATGGCGGATATGCGCTTGATCGTTGCGGGAGCCGGCGGCCGGATGGGCCGCACGCTGACCCGCGTCATCTCGGAAACACCGGGCGCGGTGCTGGCCGGCGCGCTGGAGGCGCCGGGCTCGGACCTGCTCGGCAAAGACGCCGGCGTGCTCGCGGGCCTGCCCGCCAATGGCATCAAACTGTCCGGCGATCTCTGGGCGCTGTCGGCGGAGGCCGACGGCATTCTCGACTTCACCGTGCCGGGCGCGACCATCGCCAATGTCGCGATCGCCGCCCAGCGCGGCATCGTGCATGTCATCGGCACCACCGGGCTGTCGGCCTCGGATGAGGCCGTGATCCGCAGCGTCACCTCGCAAGCCATCGTGGTGAAGTCGGGCAATATGAGCCTCGGCGTCAATCTGCTGGCCGCATTGGTCAAGCGCGCCGCGCAGTCGCTGGACGAGAGTTTCGACATCGAAATCCTGGAGCATCATCACAAGGCCAAGATCGATGCGCCCTCGGGCACCGCCCTGATGCTCGGCGAAGCCGCCGCCGCGGGACGCAAGATCGCACTCGGCGAACGTTCGGCGCGCGGTCGCGACGGCATCACCGGCGCACGGCGCGCCGGCGATATCGGATTTGCTTCGCTGCGCGGCGGCACCGCGGCCGGCGATCACAGCGTGATGTTCGCCGGTCCGTTCGAACGTCTCACGCTGTCGCATCACGCCGAAGACCGCACGCTGTTCGCGCAAGGCGCGTTGAAGGCGGCGCTATGGGCGAACGGCAAGAAGCCGGGCTTCTACACCATGGCCGACGTGCTCGGCCTCGGTGACACCTGAAGAACAAAGAGCGGAATGGACTAACGAAATGAGCGACCGACTTCTCGTGCTCGTGCGCCACGGCCAGAGCGATTGGAACCTGAAGAATCTCTTCACCGGCTGGAAGGACCCTGATCTCACCGAGCAGGGCATCAAGGAAGCGAAAGATGCCGGCCGCAAGTTGAAGGCGCAGGGTTTCAAGTTCGATATCGCCTTCACGTCGGTCTTGAAGCGCGCGCAGCACACGCTCGACCTGATGCTGGCCGAGATCGGTCAGACCGGCCTGCAGACCAGGAAGAATCTCGCGCTGAACGAGCGCGACTATGGCGATCTCTCCGGCCTCAACAAGGACGACGCCCGCAAGAAGTGGGGCGAGGAGCAGGTGCTCATCTGGCGGCGCTCCTACGACGTGCCGCCGCCCGGCGGCGAAAGCCTGAAGGATACGCTGGCGCGCACCCTGCCCTATTACGTGCAGGAGATTTTGCCCTGCGTGCTGCGCGGCGAGCGCGTGCTGGTCGCGGCCCACGGCAACTCGCTGCGCGCGCTGATCATGGTGCTGGAGAAGCTGACGCCGGAAAACATCCTGAAGCGCGAGCTCGGCACCGGCGTGCCGATCATCTATCGCCTCAACGAGGACGCCACCGTCGCTTCCAAGCTCGATCTGGCGGCGTGAGCGCCGGCATCGACATCGTCACGGCGCGAGTCGCTGCAGCAGCTCACGCGCGAAGAGCGAAAGCGAATCGTCGCGGGCTCCCATCACCAGGATGCGATCGCCGGGGCGGGCCAATCTGACCAGGGCGTCGCCGCAAGCACTGCGATCCGGAAATGCCGTGGCTTTTCGACCGCCCCGCTCGATTTCGCCGGCGAGTTCGCGGCTGCCGACGCTGCGGTCGACCGTGCCGCCGAAATAGACCGGCTCGGGCATGACGAGAACATCGTCAACGCGCATGCCCTTCGTAAAGCAGTCCACCAAAGCGTCCTTCATCAAACGGATCGGGCCGTAGCCATGCGGCTGAAACATCAGCAGGAGGCGGCCGGGAAACGCGTGCATGGTCTCCAGCGTGGCCGCTATCTTGTCGGGGTTGTGGGCGAAATCGTCGATGACCGTTATTCCGTTGACGGTGCCCGTCACCTCCAGCCGCCGGCGGATGCCGCTGAACTCGCCGAGGTAACGCGCCGCATCGGCTAGCGCCACGCCGCATGCTTTCGCGGCGCAGAGCGCGGCGAGTGCGTTGGCGACGTTGTGCCGTCCCGGAACCTTCAGGTCGACCTCAACGGCCTCGCCGGTGTCGCGCGTCCTTGACGTGGAAGGCGATCCCGGCAGGCGACGCGACCGGCGATGAGGCGAGGAGATCGGCGCGTGTATCGGTCAGACTATAGGTCGCTGCCCGGCCCGGCTTCAGATCGGGCACCAGCGCCGCGGTTTCCGGATTGTCGAGATTTAGCACCACCGTCTCCGCCTTGACGCTGAAGTCACGGAACAGGCTGCGCAGCTCGTCCATCGATTTATGGTCGAGCGAGATGTTGTTGATGACCGCAATGCGCGCATCAAAAAACGCAATCGAGCCGTCGCTCTCGTCCACCTCACTCACGAAAATCTCGCCCGCGCCGATCCTGGCGCTGGCAAACGGGGAACTGGCGTCGACGAAGTTCTTCATGTCGGCGCCGTTCATGATCGTGGGATCCTTTCCTGCGCGGTGCAGGATCCAGCCGATCATGCCTGTCGTGGTGGACTTTCCGCTCGTGCCGGCGACGCCAATGCCCAAAGCGGCATCGTTGAAGAGGTCGGCGAGAAGCCGCGCACGCGTGGTGACGGTGGCGCCGACGCGCCGCGCGGCCTGCACGTCGGGGATCGTTTCCTCGACCGCCGCGGATGTGACCAAAGTCTGGCTGGCGCGGCGCACGCCGCTGCCATCCTGCGGGTGAAGTGCGATGCCATGCGCGCGCAGAAAATCAAATCTTTCGGTATTGCGTCCCTGGTCGAGGGCTCGGTCGGAGCCCTCCACGCGACCGCCTCTGGCCTGGATGATCAGCGCGAGCGGCGTCATGCCACTGCCGCCGATGCCGCAAAAGAAATAATCTCCTGGCTGGGACATCGGTCGAATCTACAGGCGTCGCCAATCGAGCGCAACGCAAGGCCCGCGCGCCGCATGAACTCTGCCGGCACGACGCATGCGTCATGCCTCGGGATCAGTGCAGGCCGACCTGTCCCGCTTCCCAGCCGAGCATCGCCTGCTTGCGGGTGATGCCCCAGTGATAGCCGGTCAGCTTGCCGTCCTTGCCGAGCGCGCGATGGCAGGGCACCACGAACGACACCGGGTTTCTGCCGATCGCCGCGCCGACGGCGCGCGAGGCCTTTGGATTTTCGATGTTGTGCGCGATGTCGGAATAGGAGACGGCACGACCCATCGGGATCTTCAGCAGCGTCTGCCACACCCGCACCTCGAAATCGGTGCCGATCAGCACGACCCGCAGCGGCTGGTCCGGCCGCCAAAGGTTCTTGTCGAAGATGCGCTGCGCCAGCGGCGCCGTGCTCAGATAGTCCTCGACATAGACGGCGTTCGGCCAGCGCCGCTGCATGTCCGTGAGCGCCGCCTGCTCCTCGCCCGGATCGGCGAAGGCGACGCCGGCAAGGCCGCGGGACGTCGCCATCAGAAGCGCGGTGCCGAACGGCGACGGATGGAAGCCGTAGCGCAAGGTCAGTCCCGTGCCGCCGTTCTTCCATTCGCCCGGCGACATCGCCTCATGGGTGACGAACAGATCGTGCAGCCGGCCCGGACCGGAGAGGCCGGAATCGAGCGCGGCGTCGAGCACGCTCGCGGAGTCGCGCAGCAGGCCCTTGGCGTGATCGAGCGTCAGCGCCTGCATGAAATCCTTCGGCGTCAGCCCGGCCCAGCGGCGGAACAGATGGTGCAACTCGTCCGGTGTGACGCCGGCGGCGTCGGCCATCGCCTCGATGGTCGGCTGCGTCCGCCAATGTTCGCTGATGAAAGCAATCGCGCGGCGCACGCTGTCGTAGTCGCGCAGCGCGGCGTTCTGGGAGCCCGGCTTGGCCAGGCGCATGTCATGAATGGCGAGTGTGATCATGGATGGTGATTTAGGACGGCGCGGCATCGCAAACCACCCGATTCCTCGATACTTGCGTTCTAGCGTCACCGGATTATAGGTCGGGCCGCGCTTCGCGGCTATCAGCCCTGCCCGTAAGGCCTTGGCAAAACTGGCTTTTTCCTCCGCGCCGAGGAAGCTGCCGACCGACACGCGGCGGCCGCGCGAGAGCAGATACAAGCGCTCGGTGCCGAACTCCTCGTGCACGACCTCATCGAGCTGGACCCAGAGCGGATTGAGCACCCACTCGACCACGTGGCCGCGATGGCTGACCCGGCGCACGCGCAATTCCGATGGCGTCACCGTGATTTCCTCGCGCGCCCGGGCGCGGCCGAAATTGATCTTGAAGGCGATGTAGATCGCGAGCACGTCGAGGCCGAGGAAGCCGAACACCGGCCAGGCGCCCATGATCAGGAAGGCGACGCCGGTCGCAAAGCTGATCACGCTCAGGAACGTCATCACCAGCACAAAGCCGGTGCGATTGAGCGAGCGGTGCGGCGTCAGCAGCGCCGAGAACAGCACCGGCTCGGCGTCGCCATGTTCAAAACCATTGCCTGCGGTCATTGCCTGTCAGTATATCCGCTTCATGGCGAAAAGCATCCGAACCCAACGCGCAAAAACGGCCTCCGTTCGATCGCGGAAGAAGCTGGCCAAGAAGGCAAAGTCCGCGCGCGTTGCCCGGAAATTGCCCGCCAAGGCCAAGGTTGCCAAAGCCAAGGCGTCAAAGCCATGGACGCCTGCCGAGGTTCGCGAATGCTTCGAGCGCTTTCGCAAGGCCAATCCCGAGCCGCGCGGCGAGCTGGAGCATCTCAACCCCTACACGCTCCTCGTTGCGGTGGTGCTGTCGGCGCAGGCCACCGATGCCGGCGTCAACAAGGCGACGCGGGAACTGTTCAAGGTCGCCGACACGCCGCAAAAGATGCTCGAGCTCGGCGAGGAGAAGTTGCGCGACTACATCAAGACCATCGGGCTCTATCGCAACAAGGCGAAGAACGTCATCGCGCTGTCGGACAAGCTGATCCGTGAGTTTCGGCGGCGAGGTGCCGCGCACCCGCGCCGAGATCGAATCGCTGCCCGGCGCCGGCCGCAAGACCGCCAATGTCGTGCTCAACATGGCCTTTGGCGAGCACACCATGGCGGTCGACACCCATGTGTTCCGCGTCGGCAATCGCACCGGGCTTGCCCCCGGCAAGACGCCGCTCGAAGTCGAGCTCGGTCTGGAGAAAGTGATCCCGTCCGAGTTCATGCTGCACGCCCATCACTGGCTGATCCTGCATGGCCGCTACACCTGTCTCGCCCGCAAGCCCCGCTGCGAGGTATGCCTGATCAACGATCTTTGCCGCTGGCCGGAAAAGACGGTTTAGCTTGGGCGCGCGCCCACCTGATTTTTTGCGCATTGCGATGCAACTGACGCTGTCTTGTGTGCGGCTGTGCGCGCGGGCATACGCTCCTCGCCAAGGTCCATCACAAGGACCAGAACAATCGGGAGGCGCGCCGTGCGATCGCAATTTGTGCTGGCTTCGGCTTTGGCTGGTCTTGTCCTCGGCGCATCCGGCGCATCCGCGCAAATCTCCGACAATGTCGTCCGGATCGGCGTGATGAACGATCAATCCGGCCTCTATGCCGATCTCGGCGGGCCGGGCTCGGTCATCGCGGCGCGCATGGCGGCCGAGGATGCCGGCGGCACCGTGCTCGGCAAGCCGATCGATATCGTGGTGGCCGATCACCAGAACAAGGCCGATGTCGGCGTCGGCATCGCGCGGCGCTGGTTCGAGAGCGAGGGGGTCGACCTCGCCATCGGCTTCGATAACTCCGCCGTGGCGCTCGGCGTCGAGCAGCTTGCCGCGCAATACAACCGGATTGCGATTGCCGGCGCGGTCGGCAGCACGGCCTTCACCGGCAAGAACTGCACGCCCAACGAAGCCTCCTGGATTTACGACAGCTATGCGCTGACCACGAGCCTTGCCAAGTCGACGGTCGCGGAGGGCCGCGACACCTGGTTCTTCATCACCGTCGACTACACTTTCGGTCATTCGCTCGAGGCGGATGCCACAGCCGCGGTGCTGGCAGCCGGCGGCAAGGTGCTCGGCAGCGTACGTCATCCGCTCAATACGTCCGACTTCAGCTCCTATCTGCTGCAGGCGCAGGCCTCGGGCGCGAAAGTCGTGGCCTTCGCCAATGGCGGCGGCGACATGGTCAATGCGGTCAAGCAGGCCAATGAGTTCGGCCTGACCAAGAAGCAGAGCATGGTGTCGCTGCTGGTCTTCCTCTCCGATGTGCACAGCATGCAGCTGCAGGCGGCGCAGGGGCTGAAATTCGTCACCGCATTCTACTGGGATCGCGATGACGAGACCCGCGCCTGGTCGAAACGCTTCTTCGAACAGGCAGGGCCGCATGCCGACCATGCCGCAGGCGGCGGTCTATTCCGCGGTGCGCCACTACATCGCGTCGATCAAGGCAGCCGGCACCGATGAGGCCAAGGCCGTCATGGCGAAGATGCGCGAGCTGCCGGTGAACGATTTCTACGTCAAGAATGGCCATGTGCGCGAAGACGGCCGTCTGGTGCACGACATGCTGTTCGCGCAGGTGAAGACACCGGCGGAGTCCACCAAGCCGTGGGATTATTACAAGATCCTCGGCACCATCCCCGGCGATCAGGCGTTTCGTCCGCTCGCCGAGGCCGGCTGTCCGCTGGTGGCGCACTGAGGCGGCATTCAACTTGGCGTGACCGGCGCGCCTGCCGTCGTGCGTGTCGAAATATTCCCGCGATTGGGCGGTTTCCATAGTGTGGGACCACACAGGCGGGGGCACAGCCACATGAACCACACGGCTGCACTGGTATCGCTGGCGACTGCGGTTCCACCGTACCAATTCCATCAGCAGAGAATCCTCGAGGCCGCGCGCGCCCTGATGGCCGACCGCTATCCGGAGTTCGAGACATTATCGAGCCTGTTTGCCAACACCGGCATTCGCCATCGCTACGGCGTCAAGCCGATGGAATGGTATCTCGAACGACGCGGCTGGCCGGATCGCACGCAGGCATTTCTGGAGGGTGCGGAGGCGCTGTTCATCGATGTCGCGCAGAAGGCGCTGGCGCGCGCCGATCTTGCAGCCGACGACATCGATACCGTGGTCACGGTTTGCTCGACCGGGATCGCGACGCCGACGCTGGAGGCGCGCCTCGCCGGCCGCATGGGATTTCGCGGCGATGTCGCGCGTGTGCCGGTGTTTGGCCTCGGATGCGCGGGCGGCGTATCCGGCCTGTCGATCGCGGCGCGGCTGGCGCAATCGCGGCCGGGCAGCAATGTGCTGATGGTCGCGCTCGAGCTCTGCACGCTCGCGGTTCGCCACGACGAATTGAGCAAGGCCAACATCGTCGCCGCCAGCCTGTTCGGCGATGGCGCCGCGGCTGTCGTGTTGCGCGCGGGCGACGGCGGCGCAACGCGGGTGGAGGCATCAGGCGAAAAGCTCTGGCCCGATACGCTCGACATCATGGGATGGAGCGTCGACCCCGAAGGGTTCGGCGTGATCTTCCAGCGCACCATTCCGGATTTCGTGCGGGATCAGATGGGTCCGGCGGTCGGCGAAATTCTGGCGCGCATGGCGCTGTCGCCTGCCGACATCGATCGCTTCATCTGTCATCCCGGCGGCACCAAGGTGATCGCGGCGCTGGAGCGCGCGCTCGCGCTCGACCAGGGCGCGCTCGATCACGAGCGCGATGTCATCGCCGATTACGGCAACATGTCGGCGCCGACCGTGCTGTTCGTGCTGGAACGCGCGCGCGCGTGCGGTTTGCCGCCGCGATCGTTGCTGACTGCGCTCGGCCCCGGCTTCACCGCGAGCTGCGTCGCGCTGCGACACGCCGCGTGAGCCTCGCCACCGTCATCCTTGCCCTGGTCACGCTGCAGCGGCTCGGCGAGCTGGTCCTTGCTCGCCACAATACAAGGGCGCTGCTCGCGCGCGGCGGAGTCGAAGTCGGCGCGCGGCATTATCCGCTGATCGTGGCGGTTCATGCGGCCTGGCTGGTCGCGCTCTGGATTTTCGGGCGGGATCGGGATGTCGATCTCGTCGCGCTCGCGTTGTTTGTCGTGCTGCAGGGCTTGCGGGTCTGGATTCTCGCCACGCTCGGCACGCGCTGGACCACGCGCATCATCGTCCTGCCGGGCGAGAAACTGGTCGCCGCCGGTCCCTATCGCTACCTGTCGCATCCCAACTACGCCGTCGTGGCGGGGGAAATCGCAGTTTTGCCGCTGGCGCTGCATCTGCCCGTTATCGCCGTGGTGTTCACGGTCCTCAACGCCATCGTGCTGACCATCCGCATCCGCGCCGAGACGCGCGCGCTTGCCGCGCGTGAGCGCGCGGTGACCAAACCGCCCGATACGCCGCGACCAGCCGTGTGGGTCGCCTTCCTGCTGATGTGCCTCGGCATGTTCATGGCGATCCTCGACATCCAGGTGGTGGCGACGTCGCTGCCGACCATCCAGCAGGCGCTCGGGATCTCCCAGGATGCGATGAGCTGGATCCAGACCGCCTATCTGATCGCGGAGGTCATCGCGATTCCGCTGACCGGCTTTCTCACGCGTGTGCTGACGCTGCGATGGCTGTTCGTGACAGCCGTCAGCCTGTTCACGATCGCTTCGATCGGCTGCGCCTTCAGCGAAGGCTTCGCCGTGTTGCTGGGCTTTCGGGTCGTGCAGGGGTTTTCCGGCGGGGTGCTGATTCCCGCCGTGTTCTCGGCGGTGTTCTTGCTGTTTCCAACCCGGCTGCACGCGGTCGCAACCACCATCGGCGGCGTGGTCGCGGTGCTGGCGCCGACCATCGGGCCCGTCGTCGGCGGCTTCATCACCGCGACCTGGTCGTGGCCGTGGCTGTTCCTGATCAACGTTGTTCCCGGACTGGTCGTGGCCTTCGTCACGCCCTTCCTGCTGCCGCGACGCGAGACCAATCTCGATGAATTGAAGAAGCTGGACGTGATTTCGCTGCTCTTGATGGCGGCGGCACTTGCCGCGCTCGAGATCGGCCTGAAGCAGGCGCCGCAGGGCGGCTGGCTGTCGCTGTCTTGCGCAGGGCTGCTGCTGGCCAGCGCGCTCGGTCTCGGCATTTTTGTCTGGCGAACGGCGCACGCGGCGCATCCGGTGCTGCGGCTGGTCGCGCTCAGGCGACGATCGTTCGCGCTGGGCTGCGCCTTGAGCTTCTGCCTCGGTGTCGGCCTGTTCGGCTCGGTCTATCTGATGCCGGTGTTTCTCGGCTTTGTGCGCGGCCATGACGCCTTCGAGATCGGCACCATCATGCTGGTGACGGGCATTGCGCAGCTTGTCGCCGCGCCGATTGCGGCGATCCTGGAAAGCCGCCTGGGCGCACGGCTCCTGACGTCCGTGGGCTTTGCGCTGTTCGCGATCGGTCTCGGCCTGTCTTATTGGCAACCGCGCACCGCCGATTTCGACGAGATGCTTCTGGCCGCAGATCGTGCGCGGCGTCGCCATCATGTTCTGCCTGCTGCCGCCCACGCGCATCGCGCTCGGCGATCTGCCCGAAGGCGAAATCGCCGATGCCAGCGGCCTGTTCAATCTGATGCGCAATCTCGGCGGCGCCATCGGCATCGCGCTGGTCGATACGATCCTCTACGGCCGCATCGCCGATCTATGCCGACGAACTTTCGCGATCGCCTGCTGGCGGGCGATCTGACCGCCGCCACCGCGATCGGGCTTGATCCGAAGCTGTTCCTGGAGCGGGCCTCGCGCCCGCCGACCGACGCAGAGATTGCCTATGTTCGGCCCTTCGTCGAAAAGGCCTCGCTCGCGCTCTGCGTCAACGAGGCCTGGGCGATGCTGGCGGCCTTTGCGATTATCGGCTTGTTGATCGCGCCGTTCGCGCGAGACGCGCGCGCATGATCCGGAAAAGTGTGAAGCGGTTTTCCGAAAAGATCATGCGCAAACAATCAAACCGTAGGCACGCTGCTTCGGCGCCTCGGCTCGATCAATTCGGGCCGCGGGCCGGACAATCGCTTGTGCATGTGAACCATGAAGGCCATGCCGAACAGCGGCGTCGCCAGGTTGACGATCGGGATCGAGACGAAGGCCGCGATGAACAGGCCTGCGGTAAAGACGGTCGCCGCATGGTGCTTGCGCATCGCCTTGGCTTCCGCGGGCGGGCGGAAGCGCATCGCCGCCAGCTCGAAATACTGCTTTCCCTGCAGCCATGCGGTGGCGATGAAGAAGATCAGGAAGCCCGCGCCGGCGAGGAGCACGAAAGGCAGCGCGACCAGATAGACCAGGATCGTCAGCAGCGCGATCTTGACGCCTTCGATGGTCGCGACCGACAGCGGCAGCGCCACGCCGGGCTGCTCGGCCGGATAATATTCGCGCTCGACGAGATCGCCGACGTCGTCGACGAAGAAGCCCGCAACCAGCGAGGTGACCGCCGGCATCAGGAAGATGCCGCCGAGCACGACGCCGAGCGCGGCCGCGATCGAGATCGACCCAGGCCAGCGCATTGAGCGGCGTGTGGGCGCCCGGACCCAGCATCGCTTCGGCCCAGCCCTCGCCATAGTTGGCGAACCAGCCGAGCAGGCGCTGCAGGCCGATCGCGAGCACCGTGATCAGGACCAGCGCAAGCCCGATCGATCGCCACAGGATCGAGCGCATCGGCGGCGACAGGATTTGCGATAGCGCCTTGGCGGCGGCGTCCAGCATGGTGGTCTTGACCTCTCGAAAACGTCGGGACAGGTAGACATGTGCGGGCGCTTCGGCAAGAGCCGCGCGGCGGCGCTTTGACGCGGCTCGCACACGTCCGGCTTTCTCGCATTTGCGTCATGCAGGCGCGAGTGCGCTGATACCAAGATTGTATTTTCCAGACGGCCGGTGAGAGCATAGTGTGCCGCGGCAGATATAAGGAGAACCGCATGACTGAGGCCGGACTGCCGCTTGAGGGCGTGAGGGTCGTCGAGATGACCCACATGGTGATGGGCCCGACTTGCGGCATGATCCTCGCCCAGCTCGGCGCCGAGGTGATCAAGGTCGAGCCGCCCGCGGGCGACAAGACCCGCATCCTCGGCGGCATGGGAACCGCGTTCTTTCCGCTGTTCAACCGCGGCAAGCGCAGCATCGTGCTCGACCTCGCCAAGGCCGAGGATCGCGAGACCATGCACCGGCTGCTGGAAAGCGCGGATGTGTTCCTGGAGAACTTTCGCGACGGCCAGCTCGAGAAGCAGGGGCTCGGCGCGGATGAGCTGCGCAGCAAATATCCGCATCTGATCGTCACTGGCCACAAGGGATTCCTGTCGGGTCCCTACGAGCATCGGCCGGCGCTCGACGAAGTCGTGCAGATGATGTCGGGGCTCGCCGCCATGACCGGCACGAAGGAGAAGCCGCAGCGGGTCGGCTCCTCCGCCAATGACATCATGGGCGGCATGTTCGGCGTGATCTCGATCCTCGCCGCGCTCTATCAGAAGAAAAGCGGCAAGGCGGATGGCGCCAATATCCGCGTCGGCCTGTTCGAGAACTGCCTGTTCCTGGTCGCCCAACACATGGTCGAATTCGAGATGACCGGCAACAGGCCGCGCTCGATGCCGGAGCGCGAGCATGCCTGGCCGATCTACGATATTTTCGATTGCACCGGTGGCAACCGCATCTTCATCGGCGTGGTCACCGAGGGGCACTGGCAGAGCTTCTGCAAGGAGTTCGGCCTGCAGGAATTTCTTGACGATTCGAGCTTGCGCACCACCACCGATCGCATCCTGGCGCGGTCGCGGATCATTCCACGCGTGGCCGAAGTGATCAAAGGCTGGGACGTCAAGGCTCTCTCGGACAAGCTTGACCGGCTCAACATCTGCTTCTCGCCGATCAACAGGCCTGAGGACCTGTTCAACGATCCGCATGTGTTGCGGCCGGGCGGCCTCGTCAATAATTTCAATGCCGATGGCGCGGCGTTCCGCGTGCCGGCGCTGCCGATCGAATGGAACGGCAATCATATCGGCGATGGGCTGAAGGTGCCGTCGCTCGGCGGCGATACCGATGCGATCCGTGCCGAGCTTGCGGCCAAGGATGAAGCGATGAGGAAACGCGCATGACCGACGTTCAGAAAATCTATCCCGAGGGCCGCGTGATTCTGCGTGAGGTGGGATTGCGCGACGGCCTGCAGCTGGTGAAGACCTTTCCCTCGACGCAGGCCAAGCAGCGCTGGATCCGCGATGAATATGCCGCCGGCGTACGCTGTTTCGAGGTCGGTTCGTTCCTGCCTGCAAAAACCTTTCCGCAATTCGTCGATGTCCGCGACATCGTGCAGACGATCGCCGCATTGCCGGGCGCGCATGGCATCGGGCTGGCGCTGAACGAGCGCGGGGTCAATGAGGCGCTGGCCGCCGGCGTTGCCGAAATTGCCACGGTGGTATCGGCGACCGAAGAGCACAGCCAGGCCAATGCCCATCGTTCGCGCGAGTCCGCGATCGCCAACGTCAAGCGGATGTGCGATCTGCGGGATGCGAGTAGCCACAAGCCGATCATGCATGCCGCGATCTCGGTGGCGCTGGGCTGCTCGATCGCGGGTCCCGTCGATCCGAACGAGGTTATCAAGCTGGTCGAGAAGTGCCTCGAGGCCGGCGTCGATGCGATCGGCATCGCCGATACCGTCGGCTATGCCGGGCCGAAGGCGGTCGGCGATCTGACCAAGGCCGCGGTCAAGATCGCGGGCAAGATTCCGGTCTGCGTGCATCTGCACGACACCCGCGGCATGGGCATTGCGAATGCCGCCGCTGCGCTCGATGAGGGCGCGCGCATTCTCGACGGTTCGCTCGGTGGCCTCGGCGGTTGCCCGTTCGCGCCGGGCGCAACCGGCAATGTCGTGTTCGAGGATCTGGTGTTCCTGTGCGAGAGCAAGGGTTTTGCCACCGGCATCGACATCGACAGACTGGTCGCGGTGCGCGCGATCCTGCGCGAGGCGATGCCGAACGAGCCGTTGTACGGCGGCATGGCGCGCGCCGGCCTGCCCTGCGCCACCGCGGCGAAAGCGGCCT